>CAXBLT010000025.1:0-2919 GCA_963976795.1 uncultured Gammaproteobacteria bacterium | reverse complement strand
AAAAATACGCAGCAAAACCGCCAACATCACTACACCGTTTAAGGCAACGTTATACCCCATTAACCCTCAAGAAGGATCGAATATAAAAAGTTAAAATCAGCGGCTATCGTTGGAACCTTTGGAATTGGGGTGGTTCTTACAAACACGGCGAGCGCATTCGAGGATTTAGGCAAAGACTGTAAAGCCTATGCAAGAGCTGTTTTTGCAGTTGCGGAAGTGTCCATGCACCGGGGTGAGGCACAAGCCACGATGAATCAATGCACTGGATTTCCAGATCAAGAGAATAATCAACCAAACAGGTGGTTAAAGAAAGATGACATACTCATCAGGTAGTTTAATTAATCAAAAAAAATGGATCTTACTTTTTCATTTTATTATTGGTGCAATAATAGGCGTGCTTCTATTACATCCGTTGACGACAATGGTATTCTGGTACGAATACAAGGGCTTAATCGAATTTCCGGGTAACAGCCCGATAGAGTTTTTGATTCAGCGTTTAATTACTGAATTCAAGTTTGAATTAATGCCTATGAGCTTTGTGTTTGCACTGCTTGGCGGTATTGTTGGTCTATTGTTCGGTCTGTACCATATAAGACTGTCTGGCCAAAAAAATCTTGTCCGCTCTCTGGAACACGAGCTTGCTGAAGAATTACCCTTATTGATTGCCAGAGGCGAAAGTGAGCATCTTGAATTCAAATCCACGTATCGTTGGGATGTAAGACAACAGCGAACGAATCGCGCACTTGAGTCGATTGTCATCAAAACCATCGCCGGTTTTTTAAATCGCGAAGGCGGTACACTGCTAATCGGTGTTGAGGACAACGGCAATATCATTGGAATCGACTCTGACTTCCAGACATTGAAACACAAAAATAGAGACGGCTTCGAACGCGCACTGATGGATACGGTTAAAACCAGTCTAGGAGGAAACGCTTGCGCATTACTTCATTGCCGGTTCCACGATATTGAAAATAAAACCATCTGCCGCGTCATTGTCGAGAGCGCTGTTGAACCTGTTTATTATCATGAGGACAGCGTAGCACGGCTTATGGTACGCACAGGTAATAGTACACGAGAGCTGGATGCGCGGGAAGCACATGCCTATCTTTCCAGTCGAACAACAAAATCTTTTTCTTTATAGGTACACAATGAATACGCATTCGCATAACCACGACACTGAATCAATAGGTGATCGCCGCCTGGGGTTCGCCATCGCTATCAATATGCTCTTGACATTAGCACAGGTCGTCGGTGGTATTCTATCGGGCAGCCTTTCACTTATTGCTGATGCGCTGCATAATTTCAGTGATGCCGCCTCACTGCTCATTGCCTGGGTCGCCAGAAAGATCGGGCGTCAACCGGCGGATCATTTCAGAACCTTTGGTTATAAACGCGCTGAAGTTATCGCCACATTGATTAATTTAGTCACGCTTGTCCTGGTTGGGCTGTACCTGGCCTATGAAGCGCTATGGCGAATCTATGAACCACAGATTATTGAAGGCTGGATGGTTGTGATTGTGGCGGCGATAGCACTTGTGATTGATCTGGCAACCGCGTTTCTTACCTTCACCATGTCTAAGCACAGTATGAATATCCGTGCCGCTTTTTTGCACAATGTATCGGATGCACTGGCTTCACTGGGTGTTATTGTTGCCGGCACACTGATCCTTCTTTATGAGTGGTACTGGAGTGACACCTTAATAACATTATTGATAGCCGCGTATGTTTTGTACCAGGCAGCCACGATGTTACCAAAAACCATTCATATCCTGATGCAGGGAACACCGGAGGGCATTGTTATTGATGATGTCATCACAGCCATGCAGCAGGTAACAAATGTTATCAATGTTCATCACGTACATATCTGGCAACTTGACGAGCATCAGAATGCATTAGAAGCTCATGTTCTACTTTCTGATTATTCACAACTGGATAAAGTGAAGGGTGAATTAAAAACAGCGCTTGCACAAAAATTCTCCATCGGGCATTCAACACTCGAGTTTGAGATTAAAGAATGCAAATATGATCAGTGTTAACTTTTTTATATCGAAGCAAGTTTTAAATGAGTAATTGTGGAAGTGAAGAGTCTGTAATCATTCTTCATGACAGATTGCGTTATGTTCTAGGCATCGTATTTTAATGGCCAATTGTTATCTGATTATAAGAAACAAAAACGTCAGCAGCTCTTAAGGCTGTGATTGCAAAGAAGGACAAGGCATAACAAGGCGCTGCACTCGGACAAAATAAAGCTGCGCCGCTTCGCTTTGCATCTTTATTTTTCCGGTGAGCTTGGTCGTTATAACCAGTGAGAGATTATGCGAATATTACTACTAGTTGGGCTTTTGGCTGTATCAGTCATCAGTTTTGGAGATGAGCTAAAAGGGTGCAAATATTCTGGCGGCTCGACTTCTACAGTTAAAGTCATTAATGGAAACCAAGAGACTAAAACTACCGTTGATTATCCTGATTCGAGTTTATTATGGGATGTAAGCATTCAGAAAAAATCGGTAATTGTAAATGAATATGCAAACCCTAATAGTGGTGTCGAGTTCGATAGCACAGTAAACAAATTTCATATTGTATCGCGTGATGATCAAGCTATATATGCGATACAAAAACCGGATGAATATGGTTTAAAGAGTTCAGGTCAAACCATATTCATTGATTTAGCTGCCAAAGTTGTTTTTTCATCGGTTTATTCCAGTGCTAACATGAAGGTAGTTAATGCATTAACCGGTACATTGAACCATGTATTTACATGTGGAAAATAGTTATAACAAGGCAATCTTGCGGAACTCCGTGAGCTGTCACCTTGTTTGCAAAAACACGCAAACAAGCCGCCATCTCACTCCGTCGCGCAAATTGCGGCGTTAGAAGGTCAAAATAAATTAGGTCAGGTCGCTCTATTTCTTAAAGAGT
>CAXBLT010000024.1:0-20130 GCA_963976795.1 uncultured Gammaproteobacteria bacterium | reverse complement strand
AACAATATGTATGCTGATAGTTTAACAATCATTCCGATGGTGGGGTATCAGAACTCAGCCTTGGGCCGAATACTTTCGCGGTTAAGTTTAACAATCATTCCGATGGTGGGGTATCAGAACTTGTAATACTTCAACCATTCTTCCTTGAAGAGTTTAACAATCATTCCGATGGTGGGGTATCAGAACCGTTGAATGTAGGCGGTGTAATAGTGGGTAAGTTTAACAATCATTCCGATGGTGGGGTATCAGAACGCTTGACTGGTGCTAGACCTGCTGCCGCCCAGTTTAACAATCATTCCGATGGTGGGGTATCAGAACATCAGAGAGAACAACACCGGCGAGCATCATAGTTTAACAATCATTCCGATGGTGGGGTATCAGAACATGCAACCGGATCATCAACCGGACCACTATAGTTTAACAATCATTCCGATGGTGGGGTATCAGAACCGTTTCGAGCTGACTCTTACCTGAATAATTAGTTTAACAATCATTCCGATGGTGGGGTATCAGAACCCAGTCGCCTGTTGCGTATTCAACAAGTTCAGTTTAACAATCATTCCGATGGTGGGGTATCAGAACCCCATTGAGAGCAATATCGAATGTATTCAGAAGTTTAACAATCATTCCGATGGTGGGGTATCAGAACCCAGTTGAGCGTTGCACGAAATGCTTCGTTAGTTTAACAATCATTCCGATGGTGGGGTATCAGAACAAGAACTACGGCGATTATATAGTCGTTGTTAGTTTAACAATCATTCCGATGGTGGGGTATCAGAACCCAAATAGATGATGCATTTCAAGTAATCATAGTTTAACAATCATTCCGATGGTGGGGTATCAGAACCCTAATAGGCGAATGTACATTCGATACAGCAGTTTAACAATCATTCCGATGGTGGGGTATCAGAACTCTGCAGCTTCAATTTTGTCCAGCTCATCAAGTTTAACAATCATTCCGATGGTGGGGTATCAGAACAGGGGATACATCAGTTATCGTTAGTGCTTCAAGTTTAACAATCATTCCGATGGTGGAGTATCAGAACAAAGGGGTATTTATTGATCAATAACACACGTATCACTCTGTGTTGTTATGGCATTAATTTAGCACGGAATAAATTATATGAACTACAATAATGAAATTTGTGTGGATCGTTCAAATACTAGCCTTTTTGATTATTGTTTTAGAGTTTAGTGATGTGATTTGTCGGTATCTGGGGGAGTGTCTTGTTCGACTGTAACGGGTTCTGAGCTATCAACATTGATGACGAATTCTTTTGCACGTTCCTTCCATTTTTCCCGCGCGAGTGATCGAAGGTTTGCGATCTCATCCGTTTCATCCATGATCTCGATGCCTACCAATGTTTCTACAAGATCTTCGAGAGTAACTAGTCCAGCCGTGCCACCATACTCATCGATAACGATGGCAATATACTGGCGGTTTTCGAGAAACTGTTCAAGTAACCGTGTTAGCGATAACGTTTCTGGAACGGCAAGCAGATCATGTCTAAAAGTTTTGAGTGTTTCAGCTCCCTCTCCTTTTGCCTTGCTTAAAAATATCTCGTCTCGGAGTACATACCCGGTTACAGTATCGGGGTCGCCTTTGTGAATCGGTAAGCGCGAAAAGCGAACTCGTTCTGCATACTCTGAAGCTTCTGTTACGGTTGTGTCTTCGGGAAGAGACCCAATCACGATGCGTGGTGTCATGATATCCGTTACCTTCAAGGAATCGAATCGAAAAAGATTTCTTATAATGCGAACCTCGTTATTACTGATATGTCCGGTTTTTTCACCAACCCGCGTCATTGCAACAAACTCATCTCGATTAAAAATATGTATGGTCTTCCCGTGAGAAATAAATTTCGTCACACCTTCTGCTATCCATACAATCGGATACAAAACCACGATCAGCCCTTTTACAAAATAGGTAGTAAAGAGCGCAAGTTTTTTCCAGTAAATGGCACCTATAGTTTTAGGAATGATTTCTGATATAAAAAGAATCATCAGCGTCATGACTGCTGAAAATAAGCCAAACCATGCGTTGCCAAATACGATTGTTGCTTTTGCTCCTGCTCCAATTGCGCCGACTGTATGTGCGATAGTATTGAGCGTCAAGATAGCTGCAAGTGATCGATCTATGCCGCTTTGTCTCAGTTGTTTTAAAAGAGCTGCGTATTCCGGCCGCGTTTGTTTTTGATTTTCGATATATGAAGGTGTCATGCTGAGAAGCACGGCTTCTGCTACTGAGCAGAGAAACGAAACGATTAATGCCAACAGTACATAGAAAATTAACAACAGAGCATCGACGCTCATATTATCAAGCAATTGCCCCATCTAAATTGTGCCTCCTTGACTGTCGAACCTTATTCGAATCAATAGTAATTATTGTCTTCATTGTCATTGAACCATTAAAAAATGTTTATTTCAAAATAAACCCGCGATCTTCCAGGTATGTCTTCATGTGCGGCCTGGCTTCTTTAACTAACATGCTTGCAATTTGTTCGCTCCATGTTGTTTCTTTTGTGCCGCCGGTTCGGCTTCGATAATATTCCCGTACTTGTCCATCGTATTCGGAAATGGTTTTTGTATCGTTGTCGTCTTGATAGCGGTCTGTTTTTAAGACGACTGATAAGGGTAGTCTCGGTTTGGTTTCTGGTTCTTGTGCAGGGTAACCGAGGCACATGCCAAATACCAAATACCGGGTAAACCAATGTGGGCAGTTCAAGTAAGTTGGAGACTTCTGCAATGTTATTGCGGATGCCACCGATATAAACACCTTCTATACCCAGAGATTGCGCAGCAGTCATGACATTTTGCGCAAACAATGCGACGTCTACAGTTGCCGTTATAAATTGTTCTGTGTAACCAGATATCATTTCACTGTTGTGCATATCACAGACTAATTGATGACGATTCATATCAGCACAAAACACCAGAAATCTAGATGCACTGGCGACATAAGGTTGTCCGCCGGCTAAGTCGGCTAATAGATTACGTTTATCGGAATCTTCAAGCTGGATCACGGTACAGGCCTGGATAAAACTGGACGTTGCTGCTGCCTGGCCGCATTTAATTAGTTCATCAAGTGTGTCTTGTGGGATGTTTTGATTAGTGAATTTACGTACTGAACTACGTGACCGCAATAAATTGATTACTTCGTTCATAAAATTACTTCTTCATTTGAATTAATGACTCGATATAGTTGATGTCCGCTATCATAATACTTTTTTTCAAACGGACTAATGAAACCTGTTACATCAATATTATCTAGTAATGCCTTTTTATCTGTTGCTATCTCCAATGCCTGTTTGAACTCTTCCGCGTAAATCTGCCAATTGGTTCTTAATTCAAGTTGATCGCATAGGCTGATCATTTCCGGAAAAACAGGGTGGCCATGCCAGCGACGTTTTAGTTGGTCTTTTTTGGGCCACGGGTTCGGGTAAAGTAGATAGTGTTTTTTAATATTCCAGTTTGATTGTTTAATCATTCGCCAGATATCAATGACATCGGCTCTTATTAATATCAAATTATCTTTATCATAAAAATTTTCATTTGATATGAATTTATCAAGGCGTTTTTCTGATTTGTCGATACCAACTATTAATACATCAGTATTTTGTTTTGATAAAAGATAACTGCTTTCACCTGTGCCACAGCCAGAGTCGAGTATTATTGGCAGGTTTAAATTATTTATTATTTCATTCACTCTATGAAAAATTTCTGCACTAAAAGGCCGGTAAGGTTTTCTGAAAGGGTTGGCGAGGTGTTTCTTTAAACTGCTTTCAAGATCTTTATGAACACCCGATTGGTTACTGGTAATGATCCTTGACTTAATGGTCATTAAGCGTGGTCATCGTTACTGGAATTGAATGACGGTCTCTGCTTCGAAAACTGGACCATCGACACAGACACGTTTCATTGCCGGGCCTTTCTCTGTTTCTACTAGTACGGTACAACCGGCACACCCGCCAACAGCGCAAGCCATGTATTCCTCTAAAGAGACCTGACAAGATAAGTTATATTCTTTTGCCAGTTGTGCGACTGCTTTTAACATCGGTGTTGGGCCGCAGGTAAATATTTCGACTTCTTTGCGTTCATCTTCATCAAGCTTATCTAGCCAATGACGTGTTAAGTCTGTGACATAACCGTTAAAGCAACCGGGATAGTCTTGTAAACTGGTTAAGCGAGAAGGTATGCCCCAATCATCCAATAGTGGCATCGATGCAATCACATCAGATGGCATCTCGTTTACCATGATTTGCGAAGGACGACTTTTAAACGGAAAAGGAATCTCGGAACCCATAATAACCAATGGGCTAATATTTTTGGCAGTGTTCTTCATATGTTCTGCAAGAAACACCATAGGTGGAATACCAACCCCACCACCAATTAACAGAGGTCGTTTTTTGTAACCGTCCATTTTAAATGATTGGCCAATAGGGCCTATCAAATCAATCTTGTCGCCAACCTTGCGTTTTGATAATAAGTCAGTGCCTTGGCCATGTACTTTATAGAGTACATCGATAGTTTTGCTTTTAGGATTGCTGCGCATGATCGACATTGGCCGGCGCATGTATAAGGCCGGATCGCATTGCATATGGATGAAATGACCTGGCTTGGCATGTGCTGCTGTCTCTGGTGCCTGAAGACGCATATGATATTGTGCGTCGGCATATTCGTCTTGCGACAAGAGCTCTGCTTGTTCTACATAGAGTGTGTTACGTGTTGCGGGATGTGTCATTAAAAGTTTTTTTAGTTTTTATTAAATACGACATTACCATTATATAAAGTATGGGTAACCTGTCCTGGTAATTCCCAGCCTTTGAACGGTGTATTTTTTCCCGCACTGAGTAGTGAGGCTGTATCAACACTATTGCTTGAATCGAGATCGAGTATGCATATGTCTGCGTCACTGCCAACTGCCAGTGTACCTTTATCAATGCCAAGTATATTTGCCGGTTGCGAGCTTAATACGGAAATCGCCGATTCGAGTTTTATTTCTTTACGATTAACCAGATGCAACATTAGTGGCAATAAATGCTCGATTGTTGAGGCCCCTGCTTCGGTTTGGCTAAACGGTGCTGCTTTTGCATCAGCATCATGTGGCTGGTGATCAGAACAGACGGCTGTGATAGCACCTTTATTGATGCCTTCGATTAAGCCTTGTCGATCGCGTTCGTTGCGAAGCGGCGGTTGTAAGTGACAATCGCTATTGTAATCGGCGATATCCATTTCTGTTAGATGAAGGTGACAAATCGAAACATCAGCAGTTACAGGCAGGCCTTGTTCTTGTGCTGTTGCAATCATAGCAACACTTCGTGCGCTTGATAGCCTACAGAAGTGTGCTTTTACTTGGGTTTGTTCAACTAATAACAAGGCACGACTGAGGGCAACCGTCTCTGCAGTTTCAGGTATGGCAGGCAGGCCTAATCGAGTACTTACAGGCCCTTCATGTGCAACACCATTATTTTTTAATGAGTGGTCTTCCGCAAAAAAGAAAACAGTTAATCCACAACTGTGTGCATATTCGAATGCGCGCCGCAATACTTCCGTGCTTTGAATCGGTGCAAGACCATTACTAACACCTATGCAGCCGGCGCGTCTTAACGTATCCATTTCTGCCAGATGCTCACCCTTCAAGCCAAGCGTCAGCGCTGCTAAAGGGTAGACGTTGGCTCGATTGGCATCTCGGGTACGTTGATGAATCAGGTCGACAACGGCCGTCGTGTCTATAACCGGTTTAGTATCGGGTGGACAGCAGATAGAGGTGATGCCGCTGCTATTAGCCGCTTGGCATTCAGACTGAAATGTCGCTTTATGTCCATAGCCCGGCTCACGTAAACGAGCACAGAGGTCAATCAGCCCAGGTAAGACAGCCTTGTCTTTTGCATCGATTTGCAGGTCACTATTAAAACCATCGGGCTTCTTTTTGAGACCGACAATTTTTCCATTGGCGATAAAGAGGTCTTGTTTTTCGTCAAGTTTGTTCGCCGGGTCGAGTACTCTGCCGTTTTCAATAACAATACGCATAGGCACCCCTGGGTATGCGCTGTATACCGGTTTTGCAGAAGCAAAAACCTGTTGCGCAAGAATCATTATTTTTATAAATACCCATCAATCAGGAGTCTCCACATTTTCCGGGCTACGCCCCATGGTCATTGCCATGACTGCCATACGAACCGCTATGCCATGACTGACTTGTTGCAGGATGACAGAGCGCGCCCCATCGGCGACATCGGATGCTATTTCGACGCCGCGATTAATAGGACCTGGATGCATAACGATGGCATCTGGTTTTGCTTTTTCCAGACGTTTGCTAGTGAGGCCGTAACGTTGAAAATATTCATACTCACTCGGCAATAAGGCACCACGCATACGTTCTTTTTGCAGACGTAACATCATTACTACATCTACCCCGTTCAATCCTTCATCCATGTCATGAAAAACCTGTACACCCAGATTCGTAACATCTTTAGGGATTAGTGTCTGTGGTGCAATAATGCGTGTTTCAAGCACACCTAATGTGCTTAAGGCATGTATCTCGGAGCGTGCAACGCGTGAATGCAGGATATCTCCCACTATGGCAACGCGGAGGTTTTCAAAGCTTTTTTTATGGCGGCGTATGGTAAACATGTCCAGCATTGCTTGTGTTGGGTGGGCATGGCGACCGTCACCGGCATTGATAACGCTGATATGAGGCGCGACCTGGGTGGCGATATAGTGAGCAGCGCCACTATTAGCATGGCGCACAACAAACATGTCGCAATGCATGGCTTCAAGCGTATGTAAGGTATCGCTCAGTGTCTCACCCTTGCTCGTCGCCGAGGTAGAGATATTTAGGTTAAGAATATCAGCAGAGAGTCTTTTTGCTGCAAGTTCAAAGGTGGTGCGTGTACGTGTACTTGGTTCAAAAAATAAATTGGCGATGGTCTTGCCGCGTAATAATGGGACTTTTTTTACTGCTCTTTCGCCGACATTAGCAAACGATTCGGCGTGATCAAGAATACTTTGGAGTAATGATTGGCTAAGACCTTCTGTAGTCAGAAAATGCTTCAGGTTGCCGTTTTTGTCGAGTTGAATTTTGTTTCCAGTCATCCCGTTTTTTGTGTTCCAGTACTTCTAATATTATCTACGGATAACATCAGGGGCTCTGGGCCAAGGAGCTTAACATGTTCTCCCTTATTCAGAGTAATAGTTTTTCCAATTATATCGGCCTGTATCGGTAGTTCTCTGGTGTTACTGCGATCCACTAATACCACCAGCGTTATGCTCGCAGGTCGACCATAATCAAAAATCTCGTTCATAGCCGCCCTGATAGTGCGCCCTGTATAGAGCACGTCATCAACGAGAATAATATGCCGATCGTTCACATCTACAGGTAATTGGCTGGGACTCACTTCCGGATGCATACCCAAGGTACTGAAGTCATCACGATAAAATGCGATGTTTAATACTCCCAGTGGATCTTTGTATTCAAGTTGCTGGTGTAAATGATTGGCTACCCATGCGCCACCCGTTTTAATACCAATCATCAAGGGGGCATCATAGCTATTTGAATGTGTATGCGTTTCGATGGCTGTCGCCATCTCGATTAATAGCTGCTTAACATCGGTCTCATCTGGCATGGTGCGATAACTCGTTTATTACATAAGTACACATAAGGTTTGCATGAGAACATTGTCGGCAGCAGGTTTCAACTATTTTGTAGAATATATGATTTACAATGAATAGATTGTTTTTCAACTTCTAGCTTGTTCCAGTGTTGAGATAAGCGGACATGTCTCTTTCATCAGTGTTCCTGGCTGGTATTTTCGCTGAGCCAAGTTTCTAGAATAAGTCTGGCAGCGACGGCATCCAAATCGCGAGTGGACTTTAGTTCGCGTCTGGCTTCATAGGAGGAAAGTTGTTCTTCAATCAATTCTACCGGGAGCTTAAAACGACCTGTCAATTGTCGGCCAAATTTCTCTGCGGCACCTGTCATCTCTTGTCTATCTCCTTCTAGCGTAAATGGGTGTCCGACAATTAGTTTGTCTGGACGCCACTCTTCGATAAGGTGTTCGATTTTCTCCCAATTTGGTTTTTTATTAACCACCTTGATAATTTCAAGCGCAGTAGCTGTTGCGGTAATCGTTTGGCCGACCGCTGAACCTATTCGTTTTTCACCATAATCAAAGCAGAGCAGCGTTTGATTTTTCACGCGTGACCAATATCGTGAGAGAGTTTTTCAATATCAATACCCATGTGGTCAACGGCGGTATTCCAGCATTGCTCGAACGGGGTTTTGAATATAATTTCATTATCTGCTGGGCCAGATAGCCAGGCATTTTCCATGATTTCCTGTTCGAGTTGTCCCTCGGCCCAGCCTGCATAGCCTAAAGCGATTAGTGATTCTGTAGGGCCATCTCCAGCAGCTATCGCTTCAAGAATATCCTTCGAGGTAGTTACGCAGATTTCATCAGAGACAATGATTGATGAATCCCATTCGTTGTTAGCTTGGTGCAATATAAAACCCCTGTCAGTATGGACAGGGCCGCCGTGAAAAATAGTCTTGTTTCTGATTTCATGATTCTTGGTGAGAATATCCATTTGTTCAAAGATTTCACCAAGATCGATATCTAAGGGTTTATTAATCACTATTCCCATGGCGCCCTCTTCATTATGGGCACAGATATAGGTTACAGATTTTTCAAAGTTGGGGTCTTTGAGGCTGGGCATTGCGATTAAAAAATGGCTGGTTAGATTAGTTTGCTGCATATTAAATAGTATTAGCAGTTATCCATATTTCCACAAGTATTGTCTTATCTAAACCCTTTATTATTTATAAATTGCCAAGTGCGCATAATATGTAAAATATCAGTTTCGTCCTTAATGTGTTGAGGAAAAGCGCCATAAGGAGCAGCGAGTTCTACAATTCTAATTGCGGCATCATCTAGTACTTTTTCGCCCGAAGAGCGACGAATGGTAATTTCATTGATGGAGCCATTCGGGTTCAAGGCAACATCCAATACCAGACTACCCGATAAGCCTTTCTTACGTGCTTGCTCCGGATAGTTAATGTTCCCCACGCGCTCCACTTTTGAGCGCCAGGCTTCCATATAGGCTGCATATTTGTATTCTTTTGTTGTTGCAGAGATAAATTTGCGTCGTGGGCGTTTTGCTTTTGCCTCCATTTTGCGTCGAATCTCCGCACTCAAAGACGCTATTTTGAAACTATTGGTTAATAATTCTGTGGCAGAGGGTGTTTTGGGTTTTTTGATTGTTTTTTTGACGCGTGTTTTTTCTTGTTCGGGTGTGTTTTGTGTCTCGGTTGTTTTTATATCTTGTGTTTCAGCGATTTGTTTTTCTTTACTGGGCGTGTCTACTTTTTCAACTAGCGAATCCGGACTGTTGCTGTCTTCAACGGCGATCTTTTCAACGACATCTTTTTTAACCGGGGCAGGATCCGGAACTTCTGCCTCCGCGCTTGCAGGCTCAGGCGGTTGTGGCGGTTGTGCATCAATCGGCGGTGGCGGTGTTATCTCGGGTTTGGGGTCCGGAAAAGGTGCTGGCATTGGTGCTGCCGGGTTCATCACTTCTTCAACGTCACCCCCACCCTCAAGATTGGCTTGGGCCAACATATCTGCATCTTTGGGTTCAACGCTCTTTTGTTGAACCAGCACGATCTCCATTGCATTGTAACGTGCGCGCGACCGATCCTCCTCAATAAAAGTAATACCGAGAATAATCAAAGCATGGATTAAAATAGCGAGACTCAAGGTCAAGCCAAATCGATCTAGCGGAGTAATTATGGGGCCAACGGATTGTGCTGTTGTCACGTTTAAAGTTGCTTACCGATAGGTGATGTTTCAATTAACAATGTTAATACGCCTGTTTGTATTTTTCCAAAGCGTCCATTAGCTGTCCGCTGATATCGATATTATACAGTCTATCCAATTCACGAATACAGGTCGGACTGGTGACATTGATCTCTGTTAAATAATCGCCAATCACGTCCAATCCGACGAAGAATAGGCCCATTTCACGGAGTTTTGGGCCAACTTGCTGACATATCCAGCGATCTCGCTCTGATAACTCAATGCCCTTACCACTGCCACCACGGGCGAGGTTTCCCCTGAACTCACCATCAGCGGGTATTCTTGCTAGCGCGTAAGGTATAGGTTCGCCGTTGATAAGCAATATTCGTTTATCGCCCGCCGAGATTTCAGGCAGATATTTTTGTGCCATGACGTAACTCGTTTCGTTGTTGGTGATAGTTTCCAAAATGACCTTGGTGTTTGGATCTAAGGCACTCACCCTAAAAATGCCTTGTCCGCCCATTCCATCCAATGGTTTTACAACCGTATTTTCATGTAGTGCAACAAAATCAAGCAAGGTAGCAATGTTACGACTAACCTGTGTGGGTGCGATACAATTGGCGAAGTGAGTAATAAAAAATTTTTCATTAACGTTTCTCAGTGCGGCCGGGCTATTGACGATTAGGGTGCCAAGCCGTTCGGCGTGTTCCAAAATGTAGGTGGAATAGATGTATTCGAGATCAAACGGTGGATCCTTACGCATTAATATTATGTCTAAGCTAGACAGTTTCTGAGTTCTTGAGTCGGATAAGGTAAACCACTGCTCAGGGTTTTCATCGACTTCGAGTGATTGCAAATTTGCCATTGGCACATCATTATTAATAAACAGATCCTTTTGCTCCATATAATGGATGTCCCAACCACGTTTTTGTGCGGCTAGTAACATGGAGAATGAGCTGTCTTTTTTAATGTTGATCCCGCTAATGGGATCCATGATGATTCCGAGTTTCATTGGATATTATTTCTGTTAAATGAAGCAACTATAAATTGCTTTCTGAAAAATATCCAAAGTGTATGATAATAAGGAATCGCCGAATGAGTCATTCTTGACTTACCCAGCGTCGAAAAACAAAAAATATGTCTTTTGTTTCTCTCCATTTTTCAATCAGATATCTGATTAAAAAATGTTGGTGCTTTTCTGTACTAAGGAAGTGCTGGTTAAATCAATGTTTCCTTAAAATCATATAACATACTATTTAATATACGGACACAGTGAATACATTAAAAATAGCAACACGTAACAGTCCTCTTGCCTTATGGCAGGCTGAACATGTCAAACAACAGTTAATAAACCTGCACCCAGATTTGAATGTTGAGCTGGTGAGTATGACTACAGAAGGGGATCGATTTCTTGATGCGCCGCTGGTTGCTGTTGGTGGAAAAGGGTTGTTTATAAAGGAACTCGAGCAGGCATTATTATGTGGGGAAGCTGATATCGCAGTGCATTCAATGAAGGATGTGACCATCGACTTACCTGATGAGCTGGCTATTCCCGTGATTTTGAAACGGGAAGACGTCAGGGATGTATTTATTTCTAACAATTATAAGCATATCGAAGATCTTCCCGAAGGTGCTGTTTTAGGTACTTCAAGCCTGCGGCGCCAATCTCAAGTTAAAGCGTCCCGTCCCGACATAACGTTAAAAGACCTGAGGGGAAATGTAGGTACGCGCTTGCGTAAACTGGATGCCGGTGAATATGATGCCATTATTCTCGCTGCTGCTGGCATCATACGGCTTGGATTAAAGGAACGCATAACTGAATTAATACCGGAATCAATATTGTTGCCTGCCATTGGACAGGGTGCTATTGGCATTGAATGTCGTGCCGGGGATACGGAGGTTCATGACCTGATTGCAGCACTTAATGATCGTGAAACATCGCTTTGCGTTGAAACAGAACGTGCGTTCAGTCGCCGTCTTTTCGGTGGTTGCCAATTACCCATTGCAGGACAGGCCGCAATAAAGGGGAGTGATATAAACATGGTTGGGCTAGTTGCAAAAATAGATGGTAGTGAAGTAATCAAGTCCGAGCTTAGCGGTGGCATAGAAAAACGTGATGAGATCGGTGCGACGTTAGCAGAACATTTATTAGAACGTGGTGCCGATGAGATATTAAAAGCACTTATACATTAGTCGTGAGCGTAACATTAGATAAAAAACGAATATTGGTAACCAGACCAAAGCTTCAGGCAGGTCATTTATGTGACTTAATTGCCGCTAATGGGGGAGAAGTTATTGTTTTCCCAACAATCGAGATTCAGCCGGTAAAAGATCCTGAGAATATACTTATAAGACGTAATGCGATTTCCGGATACGACCTGATTGTGTTCGTCAGTCGTAATGCTGTAAACATGACTTTTAATCATTATTTGAATCCGGTTGGATTGCCAACTCATGTAAAGGTTTTTGCTATTGGTGCCGGGACGGCAGAAGTTCTGTCTGGCCTGAATATTAAGGGTGTAATTCATGCTGGCGTGCATGCCGATAGCGAAGCATTGCTAAATTTGCCAGAAATGCAGAAAGAAACGCTGGATGGTAAAAAAGCGCTGATTATACGGGGTGTTGGTGGACGTGAATATTTAGCGGATAATCTAAGAAAACGAGGAGCATCTGTTGATTATGCTGAGGTGTATGAACGTTGTTTACCTGAATATGATGTTAAGGATAGTCATAAAATATGGCAAGATATAAAGCCTGATGCGATTGTTATCACCAGTAATGATGGTCTTACTAATCTTCTGCGGCTAACGCTAGAGACGGATCAGTCGCAATTATTTAATACGCCGCTAGTTTTAATGTCGGCTCGAAGTGATAGTCTTGCGAAAGAATCCGGCTTTGTCTCAGATACGAGTATTGCCATAAATAAGAGTGACGAAGGTCTTTTATCTGCACTTTTGGATCTTGTAGGAGAATAGGAATTAATGAGCGAAGAAACAGAAGGCAAGGCATTGGAAGAAAATAATGAGCCTGAAATGACTGAAGAAGTTGAAACTAAAAACAGCGGTAATAAAACTTATTTAATTTTACTGTTACTTTTTATTTTTATTTTTTCTGGCGCATTTTATTACGGCTATCAACAAATCGTAATGCTTGGAGAAAAGTTGGCGGCAACAAGCTCTATTGAAACGCGTGTTCTTGCTGACGTCGATAATCGTATTAGGCAGTCAAGTTCAACTTTCCTTGAGCTTAGAAAAAAACTGGACGAGTTGGCTATAAATCAGGAAATGTTGACAGAGGCTGTTAACCAACCTGTCGAACAACAGATTCATATCAATGAAGATTATGCGCTTGCAGAAGTTGAGCACCTATTAATTATAGCCAGTTACAATCTTCAGCTCGATCACGATGTAGCAACTGCGTTATCAGCGATGGAAGCAGCAGATGCGAGATTAACAGGTCTGCGTGATCCTGTGGTGTTGAGTGTGCGCGAACAATTAATCGCGGATATGAATGAACTTAAAACTATAAATCAGGCGGACCTGAGTGGTTTAGGTCTGTTTTTATCGGATCTGATAAATCGTGTCGACCAGCTTCCTCTCAAAGAGAATATTGTTGTTGAAAAGCAGGAAATAGTGACACAGAAAAACGAAGTAGAATTAGCAGGAATAAAACATTTTCTTGTGCTGGTTTGGGAAGAGTTAAAAAGCCTGGTTGTAATAACGCGTGATACAGAAGTTAATAAGGCTCGCTTATTGCCAGATGAAATATATTTTCTACGGGCGAACCTAAAACTCGAATTAGCCAATGCCCGGTTTGCTGTCTTTAATCGTGATACAAATAATTTACATGCCTCAATAGGTCATATAGAGACTTGGTTAAATGATTATTTTGATTTGTCTGATGCTGCCGTTCAAAATATTTATGATTCTTTAAACAAGATGAAAGATCTGGAACTTGGGTTTCCGCACATGGATATTAGCTCATCACTTGAATCGGTTCGTGCACTTATCCGTTCTCAAGATGAGACTAGTCGCGTCATTAATAATGATGAGTTAGAACCAATACAATGAAATTCTTATTGTTAAGTCTACTGGCCTTATTGTTGGCTATTGTAATTGGGTCATTGGCCGGTTCTGATACCGGGTACGTCATGATGACCATCTCGGGTTGGACGATACAAACTACAGCAACCTTGTTTGTGATTGTTTTATTTTTGGCCTTTCTGACAACTTATTTTACAGTGCGCAGTTTGGTGCGATTTTTTGAAATACCAAAGGAAATAAAAACCTGGCGTCAGCATCGACATCAAAGACGTGCCGAAAAATATCTAACGCAAGGTTTAATTAATATGACGGAGGGCCGTTGGAAACAGGCCGAACGTGACTTTTGTAAAGCTGCACCATACAGTCGAGCACCTTATGTTAATTATCTTTGCGCGGCACGAGCGGCACAGGAATTACATGCCGTTGATCGTCGTGATGAATATTTGCGTCTGGCCTATCACAATAATCCCGATGCCAGCCTTGCTGTAGGCATCACACAAGCAGAACTACAGCTAAGTGAACTACAAACGGAGCAAGCACTGGCAACTTTAGAGCACCTGCAAAATAAAGAACCAAACCAAACTCAGGTTAAACAATTATTATTAGAAACTTATACTGATCTCAATGATTGGCAATCAGTATTGAATATCATCCCATCAATTGAAAAAACCAGTCTCTATCCACGTGAGCAGATTCAGGCAAAACAACTTGATGCTTATGCCGGCTTGTTAAAGGAAGCCGGCACTAGAAAGGATCAACAAACTCTAAATACAATATGGACTAATATACCGCGGAAATTAAAACAACATTTTTATTTGATAGAAGTGTATGTTTCGGAACGACTCAAGTTTGCCGATACAACAGATTGCGAAGTGCTATTGAAGTCTGCACTCAAACGTCAATGGGATAATCTGTTAGTCCGGTTATATGGGCTTGTGGTCGGGTCTGATTTGACGAAACAACAGGCAACGGCTGAATCATGGCTGAATAATCATTCGCGAGATGCAGTTTTATTACTAACACTTGGACGCATCTGTATGCGCAACCAATTGTGGGGTAAGGCCAGAGATTATTTGAGAGAGAGTATAGATGTTCAGGCTAACCCGGAAGCCTATTATGAATTTGCACGATTACATGAGCAGGAGGGCGACCGTGAAGCCGCCGCTGAATGCTATGAAAAAGGTTTGACGTTGGCAACAGGAATGTCTAACGTAAATTAATTAGCAGCAAATTCAAATGAATCTGAAAATAGTTGGTCTCTGTTTAAACCATTAGTCGGGAATGATTCTACAATTGCATTGACCATTGGTGGTGGTCCGCAAGCATAAATATCATAACCTGATAAGTCGGCATGATCTTTTAGTACAGCCTCATGCACAAAACCTGTTTTACCCGTCCAACTATTCAGTTTATCAGTTTCAGATAATACGGGATGATATTGAACATGTTCATAATTATTTGCCCATGCTTCAGCCATATCATTAAGGTATAAATCGGCAACTGTGCGTGCACCCCAATAAAACTGAATAGGTCGGTTGAGATCGTTTTTAAGGGAATACTCGATCAGGCTTTTAACGGGAGCAAATCCAGTGCCACCGGCAATCATTATAATAGGTCTGTCTGATTCGTGTAGCGTAAATTGGCCTAACGGCCCTTCTATGCGCAAGAGTGTTTTTTCAGTCAGATCTTTAAAGGCGTACTCAGAAAACAAGCCGCCATTATAATGACGAATATGTAACTCCAGAATTTGGTCTTGGTCAGGCGCGTTAGCCAACGAAAATGAACGGCGCTTGCCATCTTGCATAAGGATGTCGATGTACTGACCTGCAAGAAATTGTAGCCGTTCTGTTTTTGGCAGATTGAGTATCAAGCGCATAACATCATCATTTAGTTTTTCGCACTTGGTGACTCGACAGGGAAACTGACGGATTTTTATGTCGCTGGCAGACTCGATTGTACGTGCCTTGATAATGAGATTACTATTTGCCTTCGCCTTGCACAGGAAAGCAGAGCCTTGTTTGATATCCTTTTCTGTGAGCCCATCAGGTGCCCCGTCAGGGTAAGAAACATCACCGGAAACTATTTCGGCTTTACATGAACCACAAACACCATTGCGACAACCATAGGGTAAACCATGTCCTTGGCGCAAGGCGGCTTCTAGTATAGTTTCATGTTCTTCAATATCGAAAAGAATATCTTGATCTGAAATTTTGGCTTTATATGACATAACAAATTTTATGATAACAACAGGTAATGCTGTAACGCGGTGAGATTAATTATTTGGCTGACTTTTACTACTGTTTAACCAACGGAGCAAAGGCTCCCATTGTTCGCGGTCATAGTATGTTTTTGATGGGGGTAATTCAAATATACTTAAACCACGTTCAGCCGCATGAATATAATTTTGGCTTTGTCGTAGCATCGTCATAAAGGGCAAACGTTTACCATCAGGCAGTTTTAACTTATCCAGGTAGTATTCAAGTTTTGCAGCTATCAAGGTGTCTTCTCTTACACGGTTTGCAACCGTTGCAATTTTGATTTTATTATTAATGGAGCCCTTTAGTGCAAACAGCTCATCAAGAAACCGTTCAGCTGCACGAATATCGATTGGCGAAGCAATGACTGGCATTACCATAGTCTGTGCCTGACTGAGAAATTTGCTGAGTCTTTTATCGGTCACGCCAGCAGGTGTATCCATGAGCAGGATGTCTGTATCTTGCGGGATCTGCAAACTACCTTTTGCTAATACGGCGTTATTAATCGGACTTTGCTTATCTGATCGTGCATTTAGCCAATCCTGACTAGAACCTTGAGGGTCGCAATCTGCCAGTGTTACCTTTTTGCCACTAATAGAAAAATAGGCGGCGATATTGGTTGCCAGTGTACTCTTGCCACTTCCGCCTTTTGGGTTTAGAACCAGTATGGTGCGCATAAGCCTATTAAAACATTGTTATCAAATGATTGTAAATGAACATTTATCTTATATGAAGGTGCCTTTTTGGTTGTATAGCTTGGTTATCAAGGGCGTCAGTATCAGTTGCATGGCAAATATCATTTTTCCTGCAGGGACAACAATTGTCTCCGGGCTGGACATCATCGAGCCTTCAAGCATCTCCAACAGGTAACGAAAATCAACCTCGATTTTTTCCTGGTTTCTTATATGAATGACACTGAAGCTCTCATCATTATTGGGTATATAGTCAGCAGCGAACGGGTTCGATGTATCTATCGTCGGCACGCGTTGAAAGTTTATATCTGTACGGGAGAACTGGGGGGTAATGTAATGCATATAGTCGTGCATTCGATCCAGAATCAATTTGGTTGCGTCTTCTGTTGAATAGCCCCTGAGTGCACGGTCTCTATGGATCTTTTGCATCCACTCAAGATTAATAATGGGAGTGAACCCTATTAACAGATCAACATGTTGACATACATTAACGTCATCGGTGACCAAGCCACCATGTAGCCCTTCATAAAAAAGTAAATCAGAATTCTCTTCAATAGGCTCCCAAGGGGTTATTGAGCCGGGAGGCAAGCCATGTTGAGATGCTTCCTTGACATCATGGATATAAAAACGACGTTTACCGCTACCCTTTTTACCATATTCTTCGAATAAAGCCTCTAACTCACTAAAAAGATTACCTTCAGGTCCAAAATGGGTCAGGTTTTCTCCTTTCGCTTCTGCTTCTGCGCTCAGTTTTTCCATTTCAGCCCTGTCATATCGATGAAAACAATCTCCCTCGATGTAAGCGGGATGGATGCCGATCTTGCGAAACATGGTTTCAAATGCGTCTCTGGCAATACTGGTACCGGCCCCGGATGAACCTGTGACGGCAATTATTGGATGTTTGTGTGACATGGTGTTTAGATTATCCTCAGAAGAATGCTGCTTCTATGATTTATTTTCGTATTTTGTCTAACAGCGTAGTCTCAGCGCTATGATGCGCCTTCTATCGTAATGCATTGCACAATTTCAATCTCACGGGCATTATAAGCCATATAACACGCTGATTTACAAGGGGAATAGTTTGGGCTCGTCAATGAATACAGATATTATCTTATATCGTAGGCTGTTAAGCCATGTTGTTCCCTATTGGCGCGTATTTTTATTATCTATCATCAGCATGATCGTGCTTGCAGCAACCGATCCCGCTATTCCAGCCTTGATGCAGCCGCTTTTGAATGGTGCCTTTATCGACAAGGATCCCAATACGATTGCTCGCATGCCCTTTTTGTTTGTCGGCTTATTTGCAGTTCGTGGAGTGGCGGCTTATGTCAGCGGTTTATCTCTAGATTGGGTCGCCCACAAGGTGATCATGGATTTACGGCAGGCGATGTTTGCACGTTTGATAGATTATCCCACCAGCTTCTATGATGGCAATCGTTCTGGTAATTTAATGTCGCGTTTTACCTATGATGTAACTCAGATAAAAGAAGCATCAACCAATGCAATTTCAACGATAGTCAGAGATTCATTGTCTGTGATGGGTTTACTCGGCTGGATGTTTTATATCGATTGGACCTTGGCTTTAATATGCTTATTGGGTGCGCCGATTATTGCCATTATAGTAACCATCATTAAGCGTCGTTTGCGTAAGATGAGTCGCAAGGTACAGGATGCGATGGGCGATATCCATCACGTACTAGCAGAGTGTTTCGATGCGCAAAAGGTGATCAAGTTGTATGGTGGTCAGGACGTTGAGAAAAAACGTTTCTTCAATACGATCAACGCACATCGCCGTTTTGCCATGAAATTTGTCAGTGCTTCAGTAGCAACTGGCCCCGCAATACAAATATTTACCGCTTTTCTTCTCGCCATTATTATTTATGTCGCCACCCAACAGGCAAATTCAGATAGTTTGCTTGTTGGCGACTTTGTCTCATTCTTTGCCGCGATCGCAATGATCTTAGGTCCGTTGAAACGCTTGGCAGGCGTTAATGAACATATACAAAAAGGTTTAGCTGCTTGTGAAAGTGTATTTAAATTGCTGGATACAGATATCGAGTCACAATCGGGCGATAAGAATCTAGTGGATGTAAAGGGCAAACTGGAATTCAAGAATGTTTCATACCGCTATCCCGAAGCAGAAACTGAGGCTCTTGATTCTATAAGCTTGATTATCAAGCCGGGTGAAACTGTCGCACTGGTTGGCGAATCAGGCAGTGGTAAGACCACACTGGCTAATCTAATCCCGAGGTTTTATGAGTTGACCGCAGGGACAATACTCTATGATGATATTGATATAAGAGAGTGGTCATTATTATCACTACGAAAAAATATCGCCTATGTTAGTCAGGATGTCGTTCTGTTTAATGATAGTGTAAGAAATAATATTGCCTATGGTGATCTAAGTGATGCGTCGGATGATGCGATTTGGGCGGCGGCAGAAACGGCTTGTGCAACAGAGTTTATCAATGAACTCCCTGAGAAGATGGATACTATTATTGGTGAAGATGGTACGCGTTTGTCGGGAGGACAACGTCAGCGCTTGGCTATTGCTAGAGCCTTATTGAAAGATGCCAGGCTATTGATTTTAGATGAAGCAACTTCTTCACTAGATACACGTTCAGAACGACATATTCAATCTGCACTAGAGAATGTTAAGAAAGGCCGTACATCATTAATCATTGCGCATCGCTTATCTACAATTGAGAACGCAGATCATATTATCGTATTAGATAAAGGGCATATCGTTGAACAAGGCACACACGATGATTTATTAAAACTACAAAGTCATTATGCGAGGCTGCATCAAGTACAGTTTCGTGAGCAGTAGTTAAATATTTTTTTATCTATTTTGCCTTTATGGCGAGTTCGCTTCTCTTTCGCATCCATGTGCAAAACATTTTTGCATGTCCAAGAGATAAGTAACCAAAGACGACATACATGGAGGCATTAGTGTCGCGAGAGGACAGGAGTCCGAAGCGGCTAAGGGCATCCCAATATTTTGTCGCTACGCGATACCCTCAACATTCTTCTTTAATAGTATACGCATACAGAATCCTCGACGCTGTCTCCTGATTCGTTCTACCTCCTGCATTCATGCAGTCATGTCTTGACGCGCTTTCGCAACACATCCCTTAAAGGGGCCCCGAGGCTCATGTTGCGCAACCAAAGGAATAGAGGAATGCTTCGGCAAGTCATAAGGAGATAGGTTAAACATACCTCATAAGGAGCACTTATTAAGGATATAAACATCATCTTTATTTAGTAGATTGATGCAACCCGGGCTGAATAAAGTGATGTCCGCTTTTCGTTGTTGGTTTAAATGTTAATATGCAGCAACCGACCC
>CAXBLT010000023.1:0-20154 GCA_963976795.1 uncultured Gammaproteobacteria bacterium | reverse complement strand
GAGAATGCAGTATGTTGCTTAATTTCAATGTCCGTTTTTCTCAGTACACTTCAGATCTTCGGTAACTGCTCCCGGCGTTACTCTACCTCCTGCATCCATGCAGTCGTGATTCTTGATTTTACTCATGCTGTCTCCTTTTCATGCTTTTTAATTATTTTACTTATCGTGCTGTAATGCATTTCAAAATAGACCGCTATCTCTTTTTGAGAATACGTTCCATTTTTATAAGCGGCATAAATGGCATCATTACGATAGTTGTGTTTGTTTTCATAGTAACTAAGCGGTTTACTACTTCTCTTCCGTTGCACTTTAGATACTTCTGATAGGTCTTTGTCTAATGCTTGCTTGGATTGCAGACTATAAACAAATTGTTCGTCACCGAGATAAAGTTGTTGCCTTAGATTTTCCCATAGTGGGGATTGTTTCTTTCCTTCTCGAACAAACTGAATGAAGTTTTCCTGTGCCGCTGATAATCGTTTACCATAGTGGCCTAACACCCAGTCTTTAGCTAACCAGCCGGGTGTTATCGCTTTGTCTATCATTGCCCGATAGCTGCTCCATTGATATTGTCCTGCTGTCTTAGTCATGTTGGCACGAACCGGATTTAACAAGACATAACGAATGACTTCCAATAGATAACTTTCTTTTTCAACGAGTATAGCCTTATATCGTCCTTGAAAGAGATGGCCAACGCGTTGATGCGCTCTGTTAAAGGTTTGCGTATAAACACCGTTTAAATGTCGCATGCCGCGAGACAAATTGGCTTCTGCAGTTTCAATGACAAGATGGTAATGATTCCCCATTAAACAAAAGGCATAGGCGTGCCAGTTATATCGTTCGCAGGTATGAGAAAGGAGTTTTAAAAATTCGATACGGTCTGTATCAGTAAGATAAATATTTGAACGCGCATTACCACGCGACGTAAGATGATAGACAGCTCCTGAATATTCTATACGCAAGGGTCGTGACATAGACATACTTCCTTGTATGCAGTTGTGATGCGTATAGACTACGTTATTAATATTTAGATTTCCATTCATTCTACTTTATTCCATGTCCTCAAATTCAAGATTCAAGACCTGACACCATTTGTTTACTTTGATTCGCTCCTTGATTCGGATATTCGAGCTTTATTTTGAAATATCAATTAATTTTTCCACATAAAATAGTGCCCTAACTTCTTTTTCCATTTTCCACCACGGAGTTTCATAATAAATTTTATCCATTACCGTATTACTATTGTTATTGTTATTTTTATAATAAGCGTAAAACTCTTTTTTCGCTTTCTTATTAGGAAAAGTTATTAATCCTCTCTTTTCATAATCAACCACAACTTTTAAATAGCCATCGATCGGTAACCAACCTTCTTTAATAGATACAGCACCACCGTATTGCTCATAAATTTGTTTATGTACATACCATATTGACACTGTTCTCTTTGAGAGCCAGTTAATTAAATCATGAATACTTGAAGAATCTGCTGCTATCCTTCGTGAGTTCTTATTTAAATATCTTTTATAATTATTTATATCCTCTTCAAAATTGGACATCTCTATTTCAGCCTTATATTTCTCTATTATCTGCTCATATATTTTTTTTCTTAAAAGGAAAGAAGCATCTTTATCATCTCCTCCATCTAGAAAATTGATATTGTAAAAATACTCATCTAGTTTTCTGGCCGTTTTAAAGGTGCCGTCCACCTCAGGCCTTGAAACATGAACAGGTCCAGATCCAGTCAACATTGGTTCATTAATCGCTTTATCAGTAAATTCTGAAATAGTATTTCCTGATATAATGCATTCATTACCTAGTTCTATAATCTTATTCAAGTCGGTCAATGAAGCCTTTTTTTCTAATATACTTTTATCACTATGCCCATAATCTTCATACGTCCCTGATTTTACATTTTTAATAATTACAGATTTATTCTGCAGCGTGCTTTTAATCTTCTCTTTCATTTCTGAAATAGATCGATAGCCGGGGATGTCATCACCTGTTACTTTAAATTGAAAGCCTTTAACTTTCATTTTATGTTCGTCTATTCCAGTTAATGGTATAACTAATATTTGTTGCACAAGTTGTTTATCTGTATATTGATATACTATTTGTCTTCCCTTTATCTCTTCCATAACACAGTTAGCTGAAGGTAAAGGCACTTTGCCAACAAACTTCCCATTTAATCCAACAAAAGTACTTACTATACCGAATGCTTTTTTTTGATTGATTCGGTAAATAGTCTCTTTTGAATTAATTTTTATAATGACAAAAGTAGCTGAAACTATTGCCGCTATAAGAGCTAGACTAATTGTAATCTTGGTTTTATAAGTCATAGGTATTTATAGTTTCATACTCATTGATATTTTTTACTCTCGATTTTATCAGGTGAATTTTCATGTGCCGGGGCATTCAGTAATAAATGCAAGAGTACAAAAACCACCATCCATAAAATAAAACTTATTATGTCCTGGAGGTCCGTGTGGCTTTGGGATTCCTTTTGGAATGATGAATGAAACTGAATTTCCTCCGTGTAAATCATCAGGAAGAAACAATTCTTTCTTAATTACGTATGTAGAGCCTACATGCATGTAATGTCCAACTTTCAAATCTTTTCCCTTGCTCTTATATTTCTTGCTCGCAGCTTCTACCCATGCATCAATATCCTCAGGCGTTGCCATTTTAAGTTTCCCTTGTTTTTCTAATAATCTTAATCCAGCCATACCTTTTGGAATAGACGGTATGTCATATTGGCTATCTTTAACCTCAACTTTATAAACTAACTGATTTTCTTTGAACTGTTCACCTTCTCCAACGATGAATATTTCATCTTTAGGCTTCGTGATAAATTTTGTTATTTTTTTACCTAAGATTTTTTCTATATTTTTTTCGGCTTTATCAAGTTTTCTTCCTGCTTTGTAGGCATAAATAGATGGGCAATCTGTCTTAATTTTGTGGTTTGCATGTAATATAGGCGTAGTATTTC
Organism: uncultured Gammaproteobacteria bacterium; assembly: GCA_963976795.1. GTDB lineage: Bacteria > Pseudomonadota > Gammaproteobacteria > Eutrophobiales > Eutrophobiaceae > UBA7359. The sequence continues at coordinate 17,174 of CAXBLT010000023.1, read as the reverse complement.
CTAAACCTATGACCTGCTGAGCATAATAACCACCTGCTATTACGCCTATTACTTTGCTTCCACTAGTTCGTTTCACTTTCCAGACAACAGGGTCATATGCCATCAAGACGAGCAAGGTTGATTTGCCGGGTCTGTTTACAACGACTTCTGCTTCACGAATATTTCGACTAGTGCTTTCAAATGTGACATTAACCAGCCCTAGTCCTTTATATGTTCCTACAGCGTGAACTTCATAGTCTTTTGGAAGATTTCTAAAACTACAACTACTGACAGGTTGTTCATTATTCACTGCACTATTTTTATTGATTAATGAAAGAAGTTGCTCTCTTTGTTCTGCAGGTAAGCCAGCTAATGCTTCTTGTAAGTATTCCGGTGCCTCATATGAGTCAATTGAATTTACACTTGATTTGGAGTTTTTTTTATTTTTTATGTTTTGAGCGTGTTGCGAAGCTCCTCTATGTTGTATGCTTTTGGCATACGATCCTCGAGGGTCGTAACTAATCTTAATTTTCTTAAGTTGTAGTTGAATTTCATCATTATCTACTTTGCCCAACATTTCATACGTATTTCTACTGCCATGATCATCAAGGTTAAAAGAAAAATCGGCTTTAAGCATTTCTAGAACTATTTCATCCATTTCTATCCTATATTCAGGAGTAGATTTAGCACGATTGTTTGGTCTATACCTCGTTATAACAGATGCAAAATTAGGATAACCTATACTCCAATCTATTGGATCTGCTCCTCTCTCCAACAATAACTTTGCGGTTTTAAAACTTAAAGAGAGGATGGCTTCGGTAAACGCGCTTCGATCCTTTGAACCAATATTATTTACTTCGATACCCTTATTAAGTAATAACTCTGCAAATTTTTTATCATCTTTTTGTGCTGAATAATGTAATGCATTATGACCATAGTTATCTTTAGCATTAATATCGGCGCCCGATGCAATGAATAGTTCTAACAACTCAAACCTTTTGGAATTATCCCTGTTTTTTCTGTATGACTTTGCCAATGCAGGTATCGCTGCATATTTACTACCATTTTTCAAATTGATATCGACACCACTGGCAATAAGCGCATTTATCTTTTTTAAATCCAGTTTTCTTATCGCATTGAATAGTGACCAAACCTGGCCTTCAGCAATGTAATTGGGATCATATCCTTGTTGTTTAATAAGTTCTGATAGTCCGCTGTTAGGATTTGAAATAATAATAGATGCTACTGTCTCATTACGACCTGCCTTGACATTAATGTCTGCGCCTTTACTAATCAAAGACCGTGCAATACGCCATTTTCTCGCTGTTACTGCATATGATAATGGTGACAAATTATTTCCATCCAAGACTTCAATTTCAGCACCATTTTTCAATAAATAATCTACAGTTTTTTGATCTGCGTTCTTTGCGGCCAAATGTAAAGGCGTAAGACCATTATTGTTGCGCATATTGATTTTTGCCCCGGCAACAATTAATGCTTTAATCGTAAAATAATTGGGATTTCGCGTTAATATGATATGGAGTGCTGTATTACCATCTTTATTTTTAGCATTAATATTTAGCCCTTTCTCTTTTAGTCCTTTTATCAAATCATTCTTCTTTATACGAGGAAGAACGATATGAAACATATTGTTATCGTTGTAATCGACTTCGTTAATATCAGCTCCATTTTTTAATAATAAATCAAGCAAGGCATAATCATTTGCATTGTCTTTCTTCTGATTAGAAAAAAGCAGATGCATTGCAGTACGGCCTGATTGATCTTTTATGTTTGGATCAGCTTTTTGTTTTAATAAATATTCGACAACGGGATAATTATCAGAATATTGTATTTTATATTTTTTTTCGGGATCGTCAGAAGGCACTCTCACAGCCTTAGTATTGATAGACAAATGAAGTAACGTCATGCCACGACGTTCTGCTTCATAATTTATTTCATTTGAATCAAGATTAGGAACCAGTTCTTTTACTACTTCAATATCTGCCATAATTACGGCCATTTTTAATTTTCCAAACTCTTCTTCATTTAACTCAGCGTATGAAAAAGATGTTGTCAGTAAGCCAATTAAATATAAATAAAAAATAACTTTTTTATTTTTCATGATTGTTCCTTTAGGATTTTGATTGCTCTTTTAAAGGTTAAATTAATATATGAACACACTGTTACACATCACTTCAGGTTTTTTAATATTATAAATTGGAAGATCACCTTTAGAGCTAATACAGTCAGGGTTTGATTCAATAATAGAGCCTAAATTACTGCTAGAGGTTATTGATATACGCATTACACCAGATTGAGGTAAACCATCGTCCGTAATCCGGTCCAATTCAGCAAGAACATTAACAGGAATACCATTCCCTATTAAAAACAACATTCTTTCTTTTGATGCATTTGATTGAGCATAATAATCTGAACTTCTTAGTAGCAACATATAACCTCCAAAAGGGTTTCGCGGTGCTTTATTAGCATCTTTCTTAGTCAGTGGTTTGTTACCTCCAACATAAGCACCTTCAATAAACCCAGATTTAGAAAGGTGCTCCCATGCCGCTAATGGTTCTGTCCACGGGCCACTACTATCATTTATTTTTCCATCGCCATTTCCCCCAGTATTAATTCCAGGTATAGCTGCTGCAGCTTTATCTTTATCCCAATCTCCAGGGATCTGTCGATACTTATCAATAAAGCCATAATAAGCGGCTTGAACTTTATTAATTATTTTTGTTAAGTTTTTTGCCGATTTAGTATCTATATCTTTGCTAGTATTACTGCTTCTTGATTTCCCTTTTTTTATTAATGAAAACATAGTTTCTTCGAAAGGTGAGTTAGCCAATATCATTACTTGTTTATTATCTAATTCGAATAATGCAATAGTCTTTGTTCCAGCACTCCATGTAATTTGAATCGAATTACCACCTAAAACTTTATACTTTCCTGAATCAACAAGGAATTTCTTGGAATTATTTTCGTCTGCCGGTGCTGTGTAGGCTGTTTCACCCTCAACATCACTAAAAATAATAACAGTATCAGCCTGACTTTTTCCTTTCCACGAACTTGCTCTTATATCAATATCCAAATCGACAGCCGCTGATGATCTACAAAAATACAGCAATAAAAAAATAAAGAACGGAATTTTTATATAAGTATTCATTTTCAAATGTATCCTAAAAAGTGGACTAATTTATTATTTAACATGATTCGTTTCTCTTGTTTTTAATTTATTTGGCCTACCCTATTTCAACAGGGACAGTGTCTATTGATTTCGTATTGAGTCTTCTATTGTTTTATTTTTTATTATCCGACCACGGGGCAAACCCTATCGGCCTCTTCTTTTTGTTATCGTCAGCACTCATCAATTGTCGTATTGCATCAAAAACGATCTTAAACTGGTCATCATATTTCTTTTCAAGTTTATTCAGCTTTCCTGCCAAACCTTTATTACTTGAAAGCATTTCCCTTAGTTTTACAAAGGTTCGCATGATTTCGATATTTACCTGAACTGCACGCTCACTTCGTAGCACACTGGATAGCATTGACACACCTTGTTCCGTAAAGGCATAAGGAGGATAACGCCGTCCGCCCCATTGACTTGAGGTGCCAAAATGGAACCTCAAGTTATCAAATTCATCTTTACTAAGCTGAAACATAAAATCTTCAGGAAAACGCTCAATATTCCTTCGAACTGCTCTTGTCAATATTTTTGTTTCAACTTCATACAGATTTGCTAAATCAGTATCTAGAATTACCTTTTGACCATGTATAAATAAAATACTGTTAGTAATACTTTGCAACGGAATCAACTTACTTGAGCTGCTTTTCTTTTTCTTAGCTATCATTATCGCTCTCTCACGCTCTCATCTTTATATCGCAGCAATGGACTTAATAAATATTCTATTAATCTTCGCTTACCAAGATTAACTTCCACCGTTACTGCCATGCCGGGTGATAGATTTACAATTTTTTCTTTCACGTTCATTGTGGTTTGAAACATCTTTACGCGCATGGCATAAACTAAGCCTAAGTTTTCATCCGGCGTGGCATCGTTGGATACATTTAATATTTCTGCATCAACCAGCCCATATTTTGTAAACGGAAAGGTTTCAACTTTGATTGCGGCTTCTTGCCCTTTTTGAACAAAACCAATGTCTTTATTGGGCAACCATGCTTCTACTTCAACGGGATCGTCATGCGGTATGATATGCATTAATTCTTGTGCTGGTGTGACAACACCGCCGATGGTATGAATAGCTAACTGGTGGACTGTCCCGGTTACCGGAGATTTTAAATTTCGTAAGGTAACGCGATTGTCTGCTTTAACCATTTCCTGATCAAATGCTGTGATTCTATTTTCTACATCGGTTAATTCAGTTAATAGTGTTTTTTCAAACTCGGCTTTTTGTGCTGATAATCGTTGATTTATGTTCGCAATGGCTGAATCCACCATGCGTGAATTATTTTTTTGTACATTACGTTCTTGTACTTGTTCTATTCTTTCTTGCTCTAACTCTAACCACTGTACTCGTGGCACCATATTGTCTTTTAATAAGTCTTCGAGTGACTTTGATCTTTCTGTAATTAATGGGATGGTTGAGTCGAGTTGTTTAATACGTTCGCTTATCCCGCCTTGTTCTGCTTGGCGTTGTTTCTTTTCATCTTTTAAGGCTTCAAGCAGTGAATAATACTCATGCAGTTGTTTTTCGATTCTGTCTTGTTGAAGTTTTATTTGTGAAGGAGTGGCATCGGACAATTCTGAGAATGCATCTTTTTCTTCTTTACCATCGACTTTATCAAGAATAGTTTGTAGTCGTGCGCGGTCTAGTTTTAATGCGAGCTGTTGGTCTTTCGTTTGTATTTGATCTGCATCAGTCAACGTCGGATCAAGTTCGACTAAAACATCCCCTGCTTGAACACTATCACCTTCTTTAACATATATAGTTCTTACTACACCTGTCTCTAATGGTTGAATAATCTTCACGCGACTACTCGGTACAATCTTACCCATCGCGACACTGACAATATCAATATGACCGATGCATGCCCAAACCACACCAATGGTAAAAAACGTCACAATCGCCCAAACAATATAACGCGCCATCGGTAGCGGTGGCGTCTGTTGTATCTCCAGCGCAGCTGGCAAGAACTCTAATTCATCATCACGGTTTTTATTTTTCATATAATATGGCTATTTATATGGTTTTTTATATTGCTATTTATATGGCTTATAACTAGACTTAATCGATGAGCATGGAAAGCTTTGAGTGGGATCCGGAAAAGGATATCGAAAACCAAATGAAACACGGCGTTTCGTTTGAAGAAGCTCAATTGGCTTTTCAGGATCAACTTCGAATAATTGCACCAGACAAAACGCACAGCCTGAATGAAAACAGGTTTTATTGTATTGGGAAAGTTAACGAATCTATTCTGACAGTACGATTTACATTTCGAGGACATAAAGTTCGAATCTACGGTGCAGGACGCTGGCGCAAAGGTAAAAAAGTTTATGAAGAAAAAAATTGAATATACAGACGAGCCTATGGGTGAAATTGAGATTATTGAAGATTTTCTTCCCCCACCGGAAGAGCTAGTCTTTAAAGAAAATAATACGAAAGTCACCATTGCCTTAAGCCGTTCCAGTGTTGAGTTCTTTAAAAAAGAAGCGAAAAAACATCACACGCAATACCAAAAAATGATCCGTAATCTTTTGGACGAGTATGTCGCACGTCAAAGTCGTTAAATAACTAAATGTCATAATCAATTCGGTACCGCCATGCCCGTTTGGTGTGAATGTAATTTTGCGTAATAACCTTGTTTTTCCATTAGTTCTGCATGTGTACCGCCTTCGACAATTTGGCCTTTCTCTACGACAACAATATTATCGGCTTCTCTAACCGCACTTAAACGATGTGCAATGATAAAGACCGTGCGTCCTTTGCAGATATAACGCATGTTTTGATGAATAATGTGTTCGGATTCATAGTCCAAAGCACTCGTCGCTTCATCAAAAATTAAGATTTTGGGATTGGTGATCAATGCACGGGCTATGGCAATGCGTTGGCGTTGACCACCCGAAAGGTTACAACCGTGTTCGCCTACTTCGTTGTCATAACCTTCGGGAAGCTCAAGTATAAATTCATGTGCACCAGCCATCTTGGCGGCTTGCACCACGCGTTCCATCGGCATGGCGGGATCACTTAAGGCAATGTTTTCTCGAATGGTGCGATTGAAAAGAAAGTTTTCTTGTAAAACGACACCGATATTGCGTCGTAACCACACCGTATCCACCATGGCTAAGTCAACACCATCAACGAGTACACGCCCACTTTGTGGTACATATAATCGTTGAATGAGTTTAGTTAAAGTACTTTTTCCGGAACCGGATCGGCCAACTATGCCAATCACTTTTCCGGCAGGCACATGAAGAGACACATTGCGTAATATCTCCGGGCCATCGGGTCGATAGCGAAAGGTCACGCCTTCAAATGTAACGCGCCCTTCCAGATCAGGTAATGATGCACGGCCAGGACTATACGCCGGTTCGGGTTGTGCGTTTAATATATCACCCAGACGTTGAACTGATATCCCCGCTTGTTGAAATTCATTCCACAATTGTACAAGTCTTAAGATAGGCCCACTGACGCGACCCGCTAACATATTGAAGGCTACAAGTTGTCCGACCGACAATTCACCATTAATAACCAAGCGTGCACCGACCCATAATATAAGGAGTACGGTGACCTTATTAATGAATGACGCTACTTGTCCTGCAATATTGCCAAGGTTAGTCGCCTTGAAACTGGCTTTTACATAGCCAGAGACTTGTTCTTCCCAGCGTCGCTGGCTTTGCGGTTCTACCGCACTGGCTTTTATCGTTTCAACACCATTAACTGTCTCCACCAGAAACGCCTGGTTTTCTGCCCCACGATTAAACTTGTCATGCAGACGTGCACGTAAGATAGGGGTCACAAAAATAGCGAGAATGATATAAAACGGGATCGCGCCTAATACCACGTAGGTCAACGTTGGACTATAAAGATACATCACAGCAAAGAAGACCACAGTAAAAAACAAATCGATCACAAGTGTTAGTGATGAACCAGTAATGAAGTTTCGAATGCTATCCAATTCTCTAACACGAGCGACGGTATCACCCACACGACGTGCTTCAAAATAACTAATTGGGAGTCGTAATAAATGCCGGAACAAATCTGCACCGAGTGTCACATCAATACGACTGGTGGTATGCGAAAAGACATAAGTCCGTAGTCCATTGAGAATGACATCGAATAAAGAAACCACGAGTAGTCCAAACGCAAGCACATCGAGTGTGGTTAAACCGCGATGCACTAACACCTTGTCAATGACGACTTGAAAGAATAAAGGCGTTATCAATGCGAAGATTTGTATAAAGAATGATGCGATTAAGACTTCAATCAGAAGTTTTTTATATTTCAGTATTCCCGGGATAAACCAGGAGAAATCAAACTTTTTGATTTCTCCAAATAATCCTGCGCGTGTAGTGATGAGGATAAATCGACCATTCCACCTTGCCTGTAATTCTTCCAGATCAAGATTTTCTGGGCCTTGTGCTAATGGATCTTGAATTAAAACCTTGTCTTCCGCTGCTTGCGCAAGCACGAAATAATGACCATCTTGGTGTTGTGCTATAGCTGGAAGTTGCGTTTTGGTAAGCCGATCAATGCTGCTCGCAATTGCTCTGGCTTTTAAACCCAGCGATTTTGCGCCACGTAATATTTCAGATTCTGAAAATTGCTTTTCTGAATCACCGTAATGATGTTTGAGCTGGCCGGGATCGGCAGGCATACCATGTAATCTTGATAACATGACAAGACACGCCAAGCCTGAATCAACTTGATTGTTGTCTTCTTGATCCAATCCATTTCCCCTAAACGTTGTCCCTTTTATAAAGGTGTCGTTTTTAGATGACTTTATCAGAATGCACTGAATATGAAATCGTCTAGATCAAGGAGGTTAGATTGAAGTTTTAATAACCTAAAAAGGGTAGGTTTTGAGCAAAATATCGAGTTTAGAAATAAAATAATAATATTGCTTTACAACACCTCAAGGCGCTTTTTTATAGATTCGCAAAGTAACATTAATTTTTTTGCGTCTTTTTCACTTAATCCTGTAGCACATAATGCCAACTCACTGGCTTTCTTGGCTTTCTTGCCCAGTGCTTTTCCCACCTTAGTTAAGACTAGCTGCTTCTGGCGTTCATCCGTTTGAGTCAAGCGCCTTTCTATATATCCGTTAATTTCTAGCCGCTTGAGCAATGGGCTTAATGTAGCATTACTGAGTCCTGTTGTATCAGCGATGTCACTGATCATCACGGCCTCTTTATCCCACAAAGCCATCATCACCACATACTGTGGATAGGTTAATTTTAGTGGCTCCAACAGGCCTTTATAAGCCTTCGTTATTTCTCTTGAGGTGGAATATAAGGCGTAACAAACCTGTTCATTTAATTTAGGACCACTCATGACTATCTATATTCATTCGTTTTTTTATTTCGTACACTAAATACTTGCGTTAATACCTTATCTTATCTATACTCATAATTATACTATTTCGTGTACTAACTATCTTACTACTAATTCAGCTCAATTGGAGATATAAAATGAAAAAAATCGTATTGGCTGCCTTTTCATTATCACTTAGTTTCATTGTTTACGCTGGCGGAAACCCCGACCATGTTAAGTTTCCAGAAGGATATCAAGCTGAATTCACAAAATATGATACGCGTAATAGAGCTAATGGTAAGCAGGTAGGCGTCTTCTATGCAAACAAGATTGCTACTGATACCGCGGCCAGCGGGAATATGGGTGATGGTGCAAAGATCATAATGGAAGTTTATAAAACTGTACCCGGTGAAGATGGAAAGCCAACCGTAGGTGAAAACGGGCTTTTTAAGAAGGGAAAATTCGCCGCTATCGCAGTAATGGAGAAACGATCTAACTGGGACGCCAGTTTTGATGCGAAAGAACGTGCTGGAGATTGGGGCTTTGCGATATACAAAACGGATGGAACCGTTAAAGACAACAAGTTAGATTGTGCTAGCTGTCATTTACCCATGCCAGATAATGATTATATGTTTACTCATTCTAGTTTAATCAATTTTACCAAGTAAGTTCTGCCATCTTGGTATTCCCCTGTCTGGATCGGTGAGACCCTCACTGATCCAGACGACTTGTTAGTTTGTTTTTCTTAGTACAAATACACCATAATCTGATCTTTCATTAAGCGTTATTGGCTTAGATAGATCATAGAAATGATCATAAATGCTGTCTACATCAAAAACACCTGTCGTTGAAATGAGTTTACGGAATTGCTTTAACGTATAGGTACGAAGTTTATATATAGATTCATGTTTTTCGTTTCTATATTTTGTTTTTGGATTTAATACCACTCTTAAGGTTTCTGTTCTGTCATTTTTGTTTAACGCCAACATCTCCATTGTTGTCTTGACTGTTAACCTACCCCTCTTTGCTGTCCAGCGTGTTATTTTATCTGACGTTCCTTGCTCCGGTATTAAATGCAGACCAAGTACATACACGCCATTTTTTCTTAATGACTTTGCTACCTGTAACAGGTGCTGTGCTGCTTGCTGTTCAGTTAACAGATGACGGAAGGTATCAACAGTACAATAGGCAGCATCAAAATGTTTTCTTCTAACATCAAAACTGGCCATATCTGCGTTAAATATAGCCGCCTTTAATCGGTTACGATTGAGCTTATCCTTTAAATACGACAGTGCATTCACATTTAAGTCGAATCCTGTGCAATCAAAACCGCCACGCGTCAGTGGTATAATCAACCGGCCCGTACCACAGGCAGGTTCAATAAGCTTAGGTCGATCAGACTTAAAATACGTCTTGAAGATATTCTGTAAAAACAATAATTCCTCTCTCATTTCATGAGAGAAAGAAACATCATAATACGTTGGCAAGTTATACCAGTTCATTACAGTATTATTACTTAAATTAATCGATTATTTTCACTATATTTAATTATATTAAGCCCTATAATTTGCTAATACTTTAACTCATTATTCATATTAATAAATGGAGGGATCTTGTTTTGAAGGAGCTGCAATTACTTGATGATGGAGATTCATTCAGAAGGTCTGCTTATCAATATATAAAAGAGTCTGATTTTTTTATCGATTTTGGCGATGATGAGATAGAGGTTCTTTCTCGTTGGACCAGGGCCTATTCAGCAGATACCGGCTGTGTGGTATTAAATGAGGGTGATAAAAGTAATTGCCTTTGTATTATCATCAAAGGCGAGATCAATATCTTTAAAAAGTTACCAGACGAGCATTTAAAGATTGCTGAGGTAGTCGCAGGTGAGTCAATTGGTGAAATGGGGATTATCGATGGCGAGCCTTTCTCGGCCTCTGCAATCGCATCTAAAGACTCGATTGTTTTATTGATTTCGCGAGAAGATTTTGAGGATATCGTCAAACAACATATAACACTTGGTAATAAGTTGTTATGGAAGCTTGCTAAAATCTTAACCACACGATTGAGGCATACGACAAAACGACTTGCAGAATTGTTAACCGGAAAAAAATAATTATATTTTTATGTATGGATAACTATCTCACTATTTCTCGCTGATGTCGTTAACGCTGTTTTATAACCTTCAACGTCCATAAGATTATATGTAAAGTATTCGTTGTCTAACTGAACAGATGTTTTGACTTCCAAACCAGCCTCACTTCCTTCATTCAGTGAAACAGAAAACCGTTCTAGTCCGAAGGTAACCCCCTTTCCTGTTGCCTTTATAAATGATTCCTTCCGAGTCCAAACCCGATAAAAAATATCGCGTCGTTGCTCTACAGAAACACCTTGTAGCTCAAGGTTTTCTTGTTTACTAAAAAATCGTTTCGATAATGAATGGTGATCTATATCAGGATTGATCTCTTCTATATCAACACCCAATTTATTACTCAACGTAATAGCTATCAGCGCGTAATTCCCCGAATGTGAGATATTAAACTCTATTGGTTTATCATTTAAGCAGTCATTAATTCCCGGTTTACCATGTTCTCCATAAAAGAACTCAATTTCTTGACATGTCTTACTAATAGCACTGGATAGCAGAAACCTTAATACACTTCGTGTTATGACAAACTGGTTCTTTTTTTCATCTATTTTTAATCTTTCGGCTCGATGGCGTTCGACTTCAGACAAATACTGAATGCAGTTTTCACTATCAAATAAATTGAATTGAATTAAATAAACATGAATTTTATCATCTGACAGTTCTAATCTTTCTTGCAATATCTTTTCAAGAATATTCATTGCTATTTTTCAGTATTAAAGGATGCCTTAAGATATCTCATGCCTTCATCAATACTGATGGTCGGCTCATATGATAAATCTCTTTTTGCAGCAGTCAGATCAAACCAATGTGATGTCGATAATTGTTTAGCAACAAATCGCGTCATTAATGGTTCTTGCTCAATCCTGAAAACAGAATAAACAAATTCTAATAGTGCTCCTAGATAATAAGCCAGATATTGATTAATTCGTTTGCTTATCGGTGGCACATCAACAGTCGCTAAGATTTTATTGATCAAACCCGACATTGCTATGGGTTCATCGTTACTAATGAAATAGGCTTTGCCGGCACACTTTGCTTCATTCTGTAAACTATCTCCAGCAAGTAGATGAGCATTAACCGCATTATCGATATAACATGAATCCACTTTATTCTCTTTAACCCCAACCAGTCTTAATCGACCTGCCCGCCCACGGTTAATGACACGAGGTGCAAGATGCCGGTCACCTGGCCCCCAAATTAAATGTGGTCGTAAGGCAACTGTCTTAAGTTTTGCGTCATTCGAATTTAATACTAGTTTCTCAGCCTCTGCCTTGGTTTCTTGGTATGCATTAAAAAATGTTTCTGCATAGGGTGTTGATTCATTAATTCCTTCTTCGTCAGTGCCATCAAAAACCACACTTGGGGTGCTGGTATAGACAAGATAATTAATATTATGTTTTTTACACGCATCAATAACATTTCTTGTTGCAAGCACATTAGCCTGGTAATACTTTTCATAATCACCCCACACGCCTGCCAATGCTGCAACGTGGTAAACAATATCGCAACCTTTCGCTGCTGCATCTATATCATCAACCTTACATAAATCACCTTGCATCACATCGACACCTAATTCGAGAAGCTCGGGATAGTGACCTCGTTGAATGGACCTGACAGTATCGCCCCTGTCCAATAAGGCTCTGACAATTGCGCCACCAAGAAACCCGCCGCCACCTGTTACCAATGCCTTCATGATAGTTTTCCTTCAGCCCATTTTGCTAATTTCTCACGACCAATCTTGGCATTATGTCGAATATCAACGGGAAAGCCTGAATGAAACAAGATATGTTTTATATTTTTTGTCATAGAATGAAAACGAGCCAACTCCAATAATGCTTTGGTCAATTGTTTTTTATCAACACGTTTCTGATCTGATTCCAATTCAACACAAATAACCGGTGTAATTTTATTTGTTAAATTAGCACCAACCAACGCAGTACGAAAAACGGATTCATGCTTATTAAATACACCTTCGCAACATATAGTATATAAAGTTTCAGCTTCCGTAATGACACGCTGGCTCTTACGGCCACAAAACCAAATTCGGCCATCATCATCAATATAACCAATATCTCCCATACGATGATAAAAACCATCACTAGCCTGTATCTTGGCCAGACTCGTTGCACTATCGCGATTGAAATAAGACTGTGTTACCTGTCGTCCTTTAACACAAATTTCGCCGATCTGATTGGCTGATAACGCTAAACTCTTATCCCAAGTAGAAATAATGTCATCCGTGATTTTAATAATCCTGACATCTAGACCGGCAACCGGTTTCCCAACACAAACGCCCTTGCCTTCGGACGTAGCTATCGCAGTCTCATTTAAAATAACATTACTGCCAACAGAACTTACAGGGAGTGACTCCGTTGCGCCATAGGGTGTAAATATCTGTACTTCGTTATCGAGTAATAATTTGAATCTTTTAAGTACGGCAGGTGCTACTGGAGCACCCGCTGATAACACACGTTTTAATGTGGGTAATTTACTTGAGTTTGCTTCACCCCATTTACTCACACGATTTAACAGGGCCGGCGATCCAAACATGGTTGTACACTGATAATCATTAACCGCATCAATAATCGTTTTCGGATCGACATGTCCCGGGCGAGTAAAATCCATCTTTGGAATCACAGAAGTCATTCCCAGTGCAGGGGCAAATAATGCAAATAAAGGAAACGTCGCTAAATCTATCTCGCCTGGTTGAATGTCATAGAGTTTTTTTAATGCCTCATGCTGTGCGGTAAAATTAGCATGTGTATAGACAACACCTTTTGGAACACCCGTGCTACCACTGGTAAATAGGACCGCAGCAATATCCTCTGCTACGGTTTTATTCATTTCAAAATACGTTGCTTTTACGCTAGCTTTTATCTTGCCAAGACTAGAGATAAAGCAAGCTAAAAATGGATTATTGCCAACCAGTACAGTTTTACTAATCGTCTTCTTTGACCAGCCTAGTGTTAGACGTGCAATATGTGCCGTACTGATACCAATAAATGCTTCCGGCTCTGCCTCTGCCAGACACTTACCCAGATTTTTTATACCCATTCCCGGATCGACAGCGACGAGCACAGCTTCAAGTTTGAATAAAGCAAATACTAGTGCAAAGAAATCAAGACCCGGTTTAACCATTAATACTGTGCGTGTCCTTTTGCCTATGCCATGTACTTTTAATCCATTAGCAATAATATTACTGACTTCATCGAGTTCCTTATAGGTGTATGACTTTTTATAAAGAATCGATTCAGACTTTTCACTAGCGTTGGTTGATTGAACAACCACAGCATGGGTATCCGGCTGTCGTTGAGCCATAACTGGCAAGTGAGAGGCTATGTTTGCTGTAATCATTAAATATTTAAAGACTAATATGAAGCATCTTGTCATTCCCGCGTAGGCGGGGATCCAGTTAACTGACTAGACTCCCGCTTTCGCGGGAGTGACGTTGTTTAGTTTTCGACCTGCTTTTAAGTCTATCTCCCTGTACTTTTTTCTAGAAAGGCTTGTATTAGAGGGATTACTTCCTCACCCGCATCTTCAAGTAGATAATGCCCTGCATCAAATTCATGATACTCGGCATTGGGTAAACGCCGTTTCCATTCATCAAGATAGTGAATATCAAAAACAAAATCATTCAGGCCCCAACAGACCAACAGCGGTAATGTTGAAAACTGATCCAGATTTTTATCGACATTGTCCACAAGGTCATATGTGACATGATTTTTATCAAGCGGGATATCTTCTACAAAACGTAATACCGATAAACGGTTCGCCCAATTATCATACGGTGCTAAATACGCCTTCTTAATATCACTCATCATCGGTTTTCGTGTAACACACTGCATGACACCTCCCCGACAAAATGCATTTAAACCTTGTATTAATAGCGCACCAATTAACGGGGTGCGGCTCAGTTTTAATTGCCAGGGTATTTGTTTACCTGGTGGAATATGAAAGCCCGCCGTATTTGATATCACCAACCGTTTTATCTTTTTCGGATAGCGCGTGGCATAAGCCATACCGATCATACCGCCCCAATCATGCACAATTAGCGTTAGATTGTTATCTACACCAAGAGAGGATAACAGCGCATCAAGATCATCAACCCGCTGTTTTAATGTAAAGTCATACCCACCGTTAGCTGGCTTATCTGACAAACCCATACCAATATGGTCGGGTACGATGCAGTGGTATTTATCGATTAACGCAGTAAAAAGATGTCGATAATAAAAAGACCAACTTGGGTTGCCGTGAATCATCACAATCGTTTCAGCATTCTCCTTCCCACCTTCAAGATAGTGCATTTGTCTGTTATTTATCGAGGCGTGACGGGAAGACTCTAAGGGGTAATCGGGATATTGCATAAGCTATTGGTTTTTATGTGAAAAATATAATTACAAGGCCGCTTAGTTTACTGAATATTAGCTTATACACCAAGCTTAACCGGCTAATAATATTTATTGTGATTAGAGTAAATCCATCTGTTCTGTTTTGTCAGCCTGTTCAGTTCCCTTTTTCTGTAATTTTATTTTAAAGGTGTTGAAACTCAATCCACACTGGAGGCTCACCATCCAAGCTATCGATAGATTAACGTAAATTCTTAACCACCGCTGCACTACAGT
Organism: uncultured Gammaproteobacteria bacterium; assembly: GCA_963976795.1. Taxonomy (GTDB): domain Bacteria; phylum Pseudomonadota; class Gammaproteobacteria; order Eutrophobiales; family Eutrophobiaceae; genus UBA7359. The sequence continues at coordinate 1,926 of CAXBLT010000023.1, read as the reverse complement.
TCATAAAACACGATTGGTCGCACTCATGGTAAATATTGAAGCATTATTAGAAGGTCAAACATTAACGGTCACCGCCTTAGGTAGACATTCACAGCGCCTTACAAGTGCGAAACACACTATAAAACAAAGTGACCGATTGGTGGGTAATACGCATTTGGAAACTGAGCGTGTTCATTTCTACCGAGCTATCACTCATGGTGGCGATGGATTGCTCAGATTATACCTATGATAGAGCCTGGATATTCCTGCGTGCTTCTATTCCTGTTGGTGGTCGTGCCCTGTCACCTCCACCTTTATCACAAAGCACCCAGAGGTCGACATAAACGTATACTGGCGGGTAAACGGTCACAACGTAAAATCAGTCATGCCAATGCCTTATGAGAGTCCTTGCCTTGGTTGATTGTGACATCGTTATCTGCTGAGGCATATTCATCTAAGAAGATAATGTCTTGTTACCATTCACGCTCTTTGAATCGATTAACTAATTTATTGTTGATGGGGCTATTGGCAGAACAACAAAAACAACACTCTCTTTTTCAAACAAATACCGTCAAAGATAAACGTGTCTTATCGATATCCTTTCTTGGCTTGCAGTGTTTGAAACGGAGGGGTATTCGTTGGCATCATCTTCATTTCAAGTAAACCTTGGCGTTGTTACATGAGAATATCGAATTTCAATCTATCGAATAAACTCGTGCGGATCTTTCAGACTTTGGCACTTTTTTCTGGTGATTGATTAATGTGTACCTGACCCTACTTATTTATAGCAGAAAAACCATCAGGTGTGTTCTCTTGAAAACCTAGATCATCATATCTATCTACAAATTCTTGTGCTTGTTCTTGAGTGAATATTCTCTCACTAACTAACAGTCCTGACATTCTTAGTTTGAACACATCATCATTGATATCAGTTGGCAATCTTTCCCAATCAAGATATGCAGCATCTGCTAACAAGGCATTCTGATATAAAACTTCTATTGATTCCGCCATTTTAGTTTCTCCGTAATTCAAACATTTTTATTTACAACTACATTTATGGTTTTGGAGTTAATGCCCGTGAATCATTGATAGGCTTTTCTCTATTACATTCAAATTTCCCAACCGCTTTGTTTTTAATACCTTCAGGCCAGTATTTATAGTAACGATCAATGGATAAACTTTCTCCAGACTCAAGATCAATCACATGGCCTCCATAAAAACTAATCAAATCCTTTTGATTACTATCATTTGGAAACTCCAAAATATGATTTCCATTGTTATCTACACGACCAAATTCAAGCAGTGTTACATATCGACTCTTGGGTTCAGTTACTTCAGATTTTATGAAACATTTGCCTTCAATCGCCGTTTGAAACTCTTCCACTTTATCGTGATATGAGAGATCATCTTCTACGACATCCCATGAAACACAACGGCCATCACCTTCTTCACCAGTTTCAAGTCGGTATATTTCCCCATCAAACTTTATAGAACTTCGATCTTTTACTTTTATTGAAGAACATTCATAGTACTTATAACCTTGTTTAGCCAGCACATCCCATCCACCTTTACATCTAGCTCCACTTGTAGCCGCGAACAAATATCCATCAACGTTAACGGTTTTATAAATCTGTGATCTGTCTGGAGAAGCACACAATTCCTGAAACTGTTTATAAGCAGGACGATTCTTGGCCACTTCGCGTTTCGACAACTGATAGATTGCAGAAGGAGTGCTGCCACATCCACTGATAGATATAACCAATGCTAATAATACAAGTCTATACATTATTAAAATCAAGGGGTCAGAGTACTTGAAATAAATGGTCTGGTTCTCGTCATTGCTGTGTTTGTTTGAATGTTTCACTTTTCCTGTCTCCTCCAAAATCAAAAGAAATCAAAAGGGTCAGTGTCGATTGATTGCATGTTCTTCTCTCCATTGTTTTGATT
>CAXBLT010000022.1:0-20452 GCA_963976795.1 uncultured Gammaproteobacteria bacterium | reverse complement strand
GTCCGCTTTGGGTCGGTTGCACCATATTAACATTTTAACTAATCACAAAAAGCAGAGGTTGTTAATATCAATTGGAATTGATGCAATTCAGCATAAAAGATGATCTTTAAGTTCTCCTAGCCTACTTCAAATGAGGTAGGTTTTTATCTCCCGTTTTGCTTTGCCGAGGAGGTGGGCTGTTATCGGGGCAATTGTGCAGGACGCACAATTGAGCGCATTCATTCAGGGACGAATGTATGCGCGACCCGAATAACAGTACGCCGACGAGGGGAGCCGCTAGGCCAAAGCATTAGGGAAAAGACTTTTTGGTTACTTTTGCGTTTGCAAAAGTGACTCGCCATGAAGGCGAAAAGCAACGTTAAGTTAAAAACTAAAAAGGTAAACTTTTAATCGTTTTGACGAAAACGATAAATCGCAATCTCACCTAATAAATTAGGAAACAACTTCATTCCAAGGCTACTTTGGTGTTCATGATCAACCGTTGCGCGATCCAATATTTCAATATTATTGGCAGCACATAAGTTTTCAAAATCGGTTAGCGTGCACAGATGAATATTGGGTGTGTTATACCATTCATAGGGCAGTGTTTTAGATTTTGGCATATGTCCGGCTAATGCCAGTTGCAAACGGTTTTTCCAATGACCCATGTTGGGGAAGGTGACAATGGCTTCACGCCCAACGCGCGTCATTTCTTTTAATAGTTTGTCGGGATAGTAAATTGCTTGCAGCGTTTGTGTCATGATGACGTAGTCAAACGTGTCTTTTTTGAATTCAGACAAGCCTTTATCCAAATCGGTTTGTATGACGTCGACACCTTTATCTATACATTGCACAATATTTTCTTCGTCTATCTCAAGGCCATAGCCTTTCACTCCTTGCTGTTGTTGTAGATGGGCCATTAAAGTGCCATCACCACAACCCAAATCAAGGACACGTGAACCGGGTTTGATCCATTCGGCAATCAAGGCCTGATCAGTTCTTAAACTCATGCGATACCAAGTCCTTCTGCAATGCGATCAAGCGCTGTCCTTAAAACTTGATGGTAACGCGGGATAGGCATTAAAAATGAATCGTGTCCCTGTTTTGACTGGATCTCGATATAACTGACACACTTATCCGCATCAAGCAAAGCACTCACGATCTCTTGTGAACGTTCGGGTGAAAAGCGCCAATCACTGCTAAAAGAGATCACCAGAAACTCTGCGGTAGCGGGTGCCATAGCTTTCGCCAAGCTGCCCCCTGCATCACTAGCAGGGTCAAAATAATCAAGCACCTTGGTCAACAGTAGATAGCTATTTGCATCGAATCGGCCAACGAATGATCGGCCCTGATGTCGTAAGTAACTTTCAATTTGAAACTCAGCATCGTAACCAAATTTTAACTTGCCATCACGAAGTTCACGGCCAAATTTTTCATCAAGGGCATCATCTGATAAATAGGTTATGTGCCCGAGCATTCTCGCCAGCATTAAGCCAAGTTCTGGTTTATTGTCATTTTCATAATAATGACCACCATTAAAATTTTGATCAGATCGAATTGCCTGACGAGCAACTTCATTAAACGCGATGTTTTGTGTCGATAGTTTAGGAGCCGCGGCGATGACGAAGGTATGTTTGAGTCGTTCTGGGTAGGCAATCGACCATTCCAGACATTGCATTCCACCAAGACTGCCACCAATGATAACGGCCCAGACATCAATGCCAAGTTGGTCGGCAAGCATGGCCTGAGTTTTAACCCAATCTTTTACCGTCACCAGTGGAAAGTCGGGGCCATAGGGTTTGTTGGTACCGGGGTTTGTGGTGAGCGGCCCGGTTGAGCCACTACAGCCGCCAATATTATTCGGACTAACAACAAAAAAGCGATTGGTGTCTATTGCCTTGTTGGGTCCTATGGCGTTATCCCACCAACCTGGCTTTTTATCCTGCGGTGTATGGTAACCGGCAACGTGATGATCGCCGCTGAGTGCGTGACAGATCAATATGGCATTAGAACGGTCCGCGTTTAATTCTCCATAGGTCTCATAAACAATATCAAAGCTGTTCAATTCACTGCCCGAGGCGAGTGCCAGCGTTTCGCTAAAATGCGCTGTTTTCGGTTCAACCAAACCAACATCATCGACAGGTCTTGTGCTTTCTCGCATGTGTGTTACTTATGATTATTGTTCAATGGAACGTTATTAAAATAGATTACATAGTATAAGCGACATATTAGAGCTAAATTTGATCAGGTGCTATCTGATAAATCATTAAACCAGCCGGGTAGTCGCGCGGGTTGTTTGATTATCAATTGTTTGTCTCTATGTTTCAGGCCGCTTTTGATTTCTATGTTAGCTTGTTTAACGTTAAATTCGTTAGCAAGGTAATTAATGATGTGTTGATTAGCCTTGTTGTCGACAGGTGGAGCATTGATCCTTAATTTTAGTCTGTCACCATGGAGTCCCGTTATGGCATTTTCTTTTGCTCGGGTTTGAACATGGATGTTAAGTATTAGATCTTTCCCGCGCCAACAATAAAAATTCACACTGTTAGTAGGACAATCTCGCGCCCAAGTCCATTAATGGAGAGACCAATAATATGATCATCAGTTGCATAATGATGATGACAAGCATTGGAGAAAAATCAAAGCCACCGGCTGGAGGAATCAATCGTCGTGCTGGTTTTAACACGGGTTCGCTTAGTTGGTACATGATGACAGTAATCGGGTTATAAGCGCCCGGATTTACCCAACTGATCACAATCTGGATGATGATGATAAACATGTGAACGTAGATGACGGTTTTTAATAAGTTAGCGACAATCAAGACAAATAGTCCGGGCGGTGCCGGGATATGGCCAGTGCTGACCAGTGTAATCAAGATTAACTCTAATCCTTGCAGGAAGAACAGTAATATAATCGATGGCCAATCAATACCGAGATAACCTGGGATAAAACGGCGCAATGGTTTTATAGGCGGGTTGGTTATTTTGACTAGAAATTGAGATAAAGGATTATAAAAATCAGCCCTGACCCTGGCTAACAAGTAGCGTAATAATACCGCCAGAATATAAAGGCCAAAAACGATTTCGATAAGGTAAAGAGCAGCTTGTGCAAAGTAGTTTCCGCCCATGCTCATTCACCTAATACTTGTGATAATTCAATAGAACGTTGCTTGGCTGCACTCATAGCTTCGTGAACCAATTCTTCCAGTTTGCCTTGTTGGAAGGTATTCAAGGCCTGCTCTGTTGTGCCGCCGGGAGAGGTCACCTGTCTTCGAAGTTCTGCAAGGTCAGAAGCAGACAATAATGCCATCTTGGCTGCGCCTAGTGCCGTCTCTATGGTTAATAATCGTGCGTGTTCATCATTAAGTCCCATTTTTATTGCCGCCTTTTCCATAGCTTCCATAAAATAGAAGAAATACGCAGGGCCACTGCCGGATAAAGCGGTTACCGTATCTATCAAGTCCTCGGTTTCTAACCAGATTGCAGTACCAACTGAGCGCATCATGGCTTCAGCAATATTCTTCTGCGTATCTGTCGCATGCTCATTGGCGAATAAAGCGGCGGCACCTGCCTGGATCAAGGCAGGTGTATTGGGCATAACTCGAATAACCGCTGTTGGTTCTTCTAGCCATTCAGCGAGGGAATTGAGATTTACCCCGGCAGCGATAGAGATTAGCAACTTTGAGCTGCCTTTGACCGCATTGGCGAGACTACTGACCACCTGGTGCAGCACCTGTGGTTTCACCGCCAGGACAATGACATCAGCGTTTGCTACGGCCTCTTCGTTACTTTCTAAAGTGGTAATACCAAACTGTTGATTTATGTTTTGACGTTGTCCCGCATCTGGGTCAGTCGCCAATAGGCGTTCTGTCTTGACACCATTGTTAATCAATCCGCCAATCAGACTGCGAGACATGTTGCCGCAGCCAATGAATGTGATGTTGCAATTTTCCATTTAGCTAAATTTTTTATGCATATTGATTTTTTATTATGCCAGTTTATCAATTTGTTTGTTTTGTTGCATTGCGCGGACCAAATATCGCGGTACCAATGCGGACTATCGTCGCGCCTTCTGCGATTGCCGCGGTCATATCCTGAGTTGTCCCGATAGAAAGGGTATCAAGCTCGGGTCTGGATGTACTTAGTTGTTGTAGCTTTTGATTCAAAATAGAAAAAGGAATTCTTTGCTCATCAAAGTTGTTTGCAGGGGCAGGTAATGACATCAAACCCCGCACTTTTAATCGCTTAAATTGCTCAAGCTCTTCTAAAAAACTATCAACATTATCCAGTGAGATGCCTGACTTACTAGCTTCACCACTGATATTAATTTGAATACAGATGTTTAATGGTGTCAGCGTCTCAGGTCGCAGTTCGTTCAGGCGCCGTGCGACCTTGATTCGATCAACGGTATGCACCCAATCAAAATGACTGGCTATTTGTCTGGTTTTATTTGACTGAATCGGACCGATGAAATGCCAGATCAGGTCGTCGCGGTCAATTGTGGTAATCTTTTCGATGGCTTCCTGACAATAATTCTCCCCGAAATGGCGTTGTCCTCCATTTATAGCTTCCACAATCTCATTAACGTTTCGCGTTTTGCTCACGGCCAACAGGCATACAGATGACGCACTACGGTGAAATTGTTTTTCTGCTACGCTTATCTCATTGCGTATATGGTCAAGATTATCGATAATTTTCATAAAAAAGAGGCTATTACGGTAGTCTATAATTTAAAATATCAGTAAGATTGATAATGTACGTAGGGTAGAACAATAATAGTAGTCATAGTTTTTTGGTTTCGCCCGCCATGCGTGTAATAACTAAGAATAATATTGCAACATGCTTGGTCAATTATGTCATTACCTAGTGGGAGGTATAAATGGATATCGGTGAGCTCTTAGCCTTCGGTGTAAAAAATGGTAGTTCGGATCTGCATTTATCGGCAGGAGAACCCCCGATGATACGTGTTGATGGTGATATGCGTCGCATCAACGTTCCAACCATGGATCATAAAGATGTACATGACATGGTTTATGACATCATGAACGATAAACAGCGGAAGGATTATGAAGAGTTTCTGGAATGTGACTTTTCATTTGAAATTCCGGGCTTGGCTCGCTTTCGTGTCAATGCCTTCAATCAGAACCGTGGTTCAGGTGCTGTATTTCGTACCATTCCTTCAGAAATTTTATCTCTAGAGCAACTTAATGCCCCGAAGATCTTCGAGCAGATCGCGGATACACCTCGAGGTGTTGTTCTGGTGACGGGACCAACAGGATCAGGTAAATCTACCACGTTGGCAGCTATGGTGAATCATAAGAATGAAACCGAATATGGACATATTCTAACAGTTGAAGATCCTATCGAATTTGTACACGTCAGTAAAAAATGTCTGATCAATCAACGCGAAGTACATCGCGACACCCTTGGGTTTAATGAGGCCTTACGCTCAGCATTACGTGAAGATCCAGATGTTATTCTGGTCGGTGAAATGCGAGATTTGGAAACAATTCGTTTGGCTTTATCAGCTGCTGAAACAGGTCACTTGGTATTCGGTACTCTGCACACCAGTTCTGCTGCAAAGACCATTGACCGTGTTGTTGATGTCTTTCCGGCAGCAGAAAAAGATATGATCAGGGCGATGCTATCAGAATCATTGAAGTCTGTTATTTCGCAAACATTACTGAAAAAGCAAGGCGGTGGTCGAGTAGCTGCACACGAGATTATGATGGGAACCCCAGCTATTCGTAACCTGATTCGCGAAAACAAAATCGCGCAGATGTATTCCGCGATTCAAACGGGTCAAGCCTTTGGTATGCAGACGCTTGATCAAAACTTGCAACAACTGGTGCAGAAGAATGTGGTGACACGACAAGAAGCCATATCGAAATGCGCAAATAAAGATAATTTCTAAATATAGCTATTAACTAATTCCTGATTCAGGAGAGGGCGAATGGAAAGAGAACAGGCGATAAAATTTATGCGCGATCTTCTCAAGCTGATGATTGAGAAGGGAGGCTCCGATTTATTTATCACAGTTGGGTTTCCTCCCGCCATGAAGATTCATGGCAAGATGACCCCGGTTTCAAAAACCGAACTGACGCCTGAAAATACCAAAGCACTTGCCTACGCAGTCATGAATGACAAGCAACTGAAGGAATATGAGGCAACCAAGGAATGTAACTTTGCCGTTGCGCCGGTGGGCATTGGGCGGTTCCGCGCCAATGCTTTTATCCAACAGAGTTTTTGTGGTCTGGTCATGCGTGTTATTGAAACGGATGTGCCAAACCTGGACAAGCTGGGTTTGCCCGAAGTTTTGAAAGATGTTGTCATGACCAAGAATGGTTTAGTTATTATGGTCGGCGGTACCGGTTCTGGTAAGTCGACATCATTAGCGGCTATGCTTGATTATCGTAATGCCAATACCTATGGGCATATTATTACGATCGAGGATCCGATCGAGTACGTCCACCCTCATAAAAACTGCATCATTATGCAGCGTGAAGTGGGTGTGGATTGTGACGATTGGGAAATAGCGTTAAAAAATACCCTGCGTCAGGCTCCGGATGTCATTCTTCTTGGTGAAATACGAGACAAGGATACTATGGAATTTGGTATCGCCTTTGCCGAAACAGGTCACTTGGCTATGGCGACCCTGCATGCGAATAGTTCTAACCAGGCATTAGATCGTATTATTAACTTTTTCCCGGAAGAACGTAAAATGCAATTGCTGATGGATTTATCCCTCAATTTGAAAGCGGTTATATCTCAACGCCTATTAAAAACAGTCGATGGTAACGGTCGTGCTGCCGCAATTGAAATCTTGCTCAATTCACCTTTGATCTCGGATTTGATTCTGAAAGGTGAAGTACATGAGATTAAGGCAATCATGGCTAAATCAAACGAGCTAGGCATGAAGACCTTTGATCAGGCTCTGTTTGACCTATATGAAGCAGATAAAATTAAACTTGAAGATGCCTTGCGCTCCGCAGACTCAATGAATGAGTTACGTCTACGAATTAAGTTGGAAGGAAAAGCAGCAAAAGGAGGAGATGCATTGGAAGGGTTGGATCATCTCAGCCTCGAAGAAACTGATGACGAATCGGGAATGATGCGTTAATTTCGGCAAGATATTAAATCAATAAATAATTAAACAGGTAGCGTTAATACGGCATGGATATCACACCTTATTTAAAATTAATGGTTGAAAAAGATGCTTCTGATCTTTTTCTCACAACCGATTCTCCTGTCAAAGTAAAGATGGAGGGTAAGGCGACTTCTGTAGGTAAAACAATTCTCACGGGTGAGTTAACCAAGGCTGCTGCTTATGGCATCATGAATGAAAAGCAGATCGCGGAGTTTGAAGATCGACTGGAGTGTGACTTTGCTATCCCGTTGGCCGATCAAGCACGTTTTCGAGTAAATGTTTTTCGCCAGCGCGGTGAGGTGGGTATGGTGTTGCGCCGTATTCCTAATGAAATCCCGACCATAGCCCAACTTGGTGTGCCTGAGATTTTATCAGAGATGATCATGAACAAGCGTGGCCTCATCTTGATGGTAGGCGCAACTGGTTCCGGTAAGTCGACTACGCTGGCGGCAATGATTAATCATCGTAATGAAAACATGGCGGGTCATATTCTGACTATCGAAGACCCGGTTGAATTTAGTCACCCTAATCTTAAGGCGATAGTTAATCAACGTGAAGTCGGAGTTGATACTCAATCCTATGCCAACGCGCTAAAGGCCTCTTTACGTGAAGCACCAGATGTAATTCTAATCGGTGAAATACGAGATAGAACAACCATGGAAGCTGCGCTCGAACTTGCGAATACTGGTCACTTAGCGATATCTACTTTGCATGCAAATAATGCCAACCAGGCTATGGAACGAGTGATTAATATGTTTCCGCAAGACATGCATAAACAATTGTTTATGGATCTTTCTTTGAATATTCGTGCGGTTGTTTCACAACGGCTGGTATTAGGTATTGATGGTAAACGTACGGCGGCAATTGAGATTCTTGTTAACACGCCACATATTCAGGAATTGATCCTAAAGGGTGATATCGATGAACTCAAGGTTGCTATGGCGGAGAGCGGACAAAGAGGCATGCAAACCTTTGATACCGCATTATTTAATTTATATAAAGAAGGTCGTATCGAACTGGAAGAGGCGCTGAATAATGCTGATTCCAGAACCAACCTTGAGAATAAAATTAGTTTTGGTTAACAAAGATAAAAATTATTTTTAAATTTAAAGGAGCCTATGGCTCCTTTTTGCATTAATAATGCTGTAAAAATTGCCGATAAAAAATAGTCATATTAATTAAAGGCTTTGGAGCCTTCATTGAGAGAATTTATTCGTCATCCTACGTCTGTGCCTTTCCAACTCGATGAGTTGGATGGTGAGGTCAAGTACGGCATAAACACTTTGAATAATGTTAGCTTTGGTGGTGTTGCTTGTTTATGTTCTCAACCTATTGAAAAAGGCAAGATGGTCAAAATGAGAATTGAATGTGTTAACCCGAGTTTTGAAATAACCGGCAAAGCTGTCTGGTGTCGTTTAAAAAATGATCTATATGAAATTGGAATAGAATTTATTGTAAGTAAGGATCAAGTGTTTCATCTACGGATGATCGAACAGATCTGCCATATAGAACATTATCGAAATGAAGTTTTGAAGAATGAGAGTAGAGCAATTGACAGCGAGGAAGCTGCAAGAGAATGGATTGAAAGATATGCGGATGATTTCCCAGGGACATAAATAATATTCTTATGGATAAGAAAAAAGATATCCCACTAACAGGATTTCAGGTGCTCAATAGTGCTTCGTTAAATAAAGGGACAGCCTTTACTGAAGAAGAACGTGAACGATATAACTTGCGCGGCCTCTTGCCGCCAAAGGTTGTATCGTCCGAAACTCAATTAGAAAGAACGCTCAAGAATCTACGTCGCACCCCTGGTGATATAGAAAAATATATTTTTTTAACCGCATTGCAGTCACGCAATGAGCGTCTGTTTTATAAATTAGTAATCAATCATATCGAAGAAATTATGCCTTTAATTTACACGCCGACTGTTGGGCAGGCGTGCAAGGAATATGCGCATTTGTATCGTAGACCAAGAGGTATGTATATAACCGCAAATGATAAAGGTGATATTAAAGGGGTTCTTGAGAACTGGCCTTATAAGGACATCAAGGTCATTGTTGTTACTGATGGTGAACGTATACTTGGTTTAGGCGACCTGGGTGCAAATGGTATTGGGATACCGATTGGCAAGTTGGCATTGTATGTTGCTTGTGCAGGCATACCTCCACACCAATGCTTGCCCATTATGCTCGATGTTGGCACTAACAACGTCGAATATCTACATGATGAGTTCTATCTTGGTTTGTCTCAAAGCCGAATAACAGGTAATGCGTATAATGATATCGTCGATGAATTTATCCAGGGCGTAAAAGAATTATTTCCCAAAGCCTTGATCCAGTTTGAAGATTTTCTAACGCCAAATGCCTATACCCTGTTAAATAAATATCGCGATGAAGTGCTGTGTTTTAATGATGATATTCAAGGTACTGCCGGTGTTGCCTTAGCTGGGGTTTATGCCAGTACCCGCATCTCAGGGTTGAATTTCAAAGACATGAAGATTATGTTTCTTGGTGCAGGTTCGGCGGCAACTGGCATAGCTGACTTGTTATGTTATGCCTTGCAACAAGAGGGTTTGACAGAAAGTGAGGCACGAAAAAGATTATGGTTTGTTGATGTAGAAGGTCTCGTCGTAAAAGGACGTAAAGGATTAATGTCGCACAATGAGCCTTATATGCATGAACATGAACAGCTTGGCTTTATCGATGCGATAAATGACATTAAACCCAATGTATTGATAGGTGCAACAGGTGCTCCGAATACATTTACGCGTAGTGTTATTGAAGCAATGACTAGTGTTAACGAACGGCCAACGATTTTTGCGCTTTCCAATCCCACCTCGCGGGCTGAATGTACGGCACTAGAAGCTTATGAATGGAGTCAGGGCAAAGTTATCTTTGCTAGCGGTAGTCCGTTTCCCCCTCTCGACTATGAAGGCAAGCACTACACACCGGGACAGGGTAATAATGTCTATATTTTTCCAGGGGTTGGTTTGGGCACGATAGTCAGCAACGCTCCTGTTATTACCGAAGACATGTTTTTGGTCGCAGCACGAACTTTAGCAAATCAGGTGAGCCAGGAGGATCTTGATAAAGGCATGATCTACCCACCTCTAAATACTATTCGCGAGGTTTCATACAATATTGCGTTAGCTGTAGCTGAAAATGTTTATGAAACAAAAGTTGTAAAGACAGAAAGGCCGAATGACCTGCAAGAAAGGATTAAGAATTATATGTATGAACCTGACTATTAATCGCAGTAAGTTGTAATATCAATTTCAAAAAGTTTATATAGACTAACTCTATGAGAGGGATAAAATCACGACGACAGTTTTTACAATACGCCATGCTTGGCTTAAGCAGTATGGCAATTCCCAATATGGTGAAGGCAGGCAAACGCTCTGCTATCAATTTAATCAAAGAAACCTGGCTTGATAAAGATCTCAATATTGAAATACCTAAAGGCAGTGTCATTCGACAAATAGCACAATCCAGCCTACCGGTTATTAATAATAAAAAGTTTCTTTGGCATAGCGCGCCTGACGGCGGGGCTTGCTTCGCGACAGAAGACAACGGTTGGATCTATGTATCTAACTGTGAAATGAAAAAGAAGAAAGGCGGTGTTGGCGCAATCAGGTTTAATAACAAAGGTCTCATTGTTGATGCCTATCCAATATTAGATAAAACATCACGTAATTGTGCGGGAGGGAAGACACCATGGAATACATGGTTATCCTGTGAAGAATCAGGTGACCATGGACAGATCTATGAATGTGACCCTGCGGGGAAACAAACGGCAATTGTTAGGCCAGCAATGGGAAGTTTTAATCATGAAGCAGCAGCAGTAGATCCCGATAGCGGTTATGTTTATCTAACCGAAGATTTAAGAGACGGCTGTTTCTATCGTTTCAAGCCACATATTAAAAATAATTTGTCTGAAGGTGCTCTTGAAGTGGCCGTTCCAAACAAAAATGTATTGTCCTGGAAAAAAATAGACGATCCTTTAGCAAAAATAAAACCGACACGCTATCAAGTAATGGATGCCGCGCGTTTTAAAGGCGGTGAAGGTATTGTTTATCATAATAAACAAATCTTTTTCACAACAAAGATTGATAACATCGTTTGGTCATATCATACACAGACGTATTTGATCACCAGGGTTTATAGTGCAAGTGACTATCAACTACCCTTACTCACTGGTGTTGATAATATTGAAGTCTCACCATCCGGCGAACTTTTAATTGCAGAAGACGGTGGCAACATGCAGATCATTGCTTTGGATCGTAACTACGAACCGCATGTACTTGTTGATGTGCATGGACAAGACCGATCCGAAATTACTGGACCTGCTTTTTCGCCAGATGGTAAACGCCTGTATTTTTCTTCACAGCGAGGGAAAACGGGTCGGTCTAAAGACGGGGTAACCTATGAGATTACGTTTTCGGCTTAATATAATGATCGTCGCACCGGAGATCCTGTCCTCTCGCGACATACACTCCTCCCATGGAGATAAAAAAGCCCGGATAAACCGAGCTTGATAAGAATGTCATATGCTTAAGTCCGTCTTTCCCGGTCAGGGGGGAATCCAGTTAAACAAGTTTTATTATATTCACTGGATCCCCGCCTGACCGGGGATGACAAACGCAAAAAATACTATTGATAGACTTTAGGTAAGTGCCATTTAGTCTTGATAGTGTTTATGCTTAGCAACAGTTTATAGGCTACCTTCGTTTTCAGAAAGATAAGCAGCGACACCTTCAGGACTTGCCTGCATGCCTTTATCGCCTTTGTTCCAGCCAGCAGGGCAAACTTCGCCATGTTCTTCATGGAACAACAAAGCATCTACCATACGAATCATTTCATCAACGTTACGACCTAAAGGCAGATCATTAACGACTTGATGTCTGACGACACCATTGGTGTCAATCAGGAATGAACCACGATACGAGACAGCACCGTCTGGAGTTTCTACGTCATAATCTTTACAGATACCATGTGTCAGATCAGCAACCAGTGGATAAGCAACAGCACCAATACCGCCGTTATTAACGGGAGTATTACGCCATGCGTTGTGGGTGAAGTGTGAGTCAATAGAAACACCAATAACCTGAGTATTACGTTTTTCGAATTCAGGGATACGTTTACTAAATGCGATTAATTCAGATGGGCAAACAAAGGTGAAATCCAAAGGATAAAAGAAGATAACAGCATTCTTGCCTTTGATTTGTTCTTTCAGATTAAATGCATCAATGATAGTGCCATCAGCTAATACAGCAGGGGCAGTGAAATCAGGTGCTTCGCGACCAACTAATACAGACATAAAAAATACTCCTTAAAGGTGTTTATATGTTTTTATTGTTCAGAATAGAGAAACGATTTTAAAAGTAAGCTTTTAAATACAATCTCAGGCTAAAGTACGAGGTGTATTATTACAGAGATTCAATGTATTTAGAATAGGTCTAAAAATCAGAGACATTAAACCAGAGAGCAGGGTTTTACTATAAAAATAGTCTGATTAAACCGGAACTTATCTTAATTGACTATCTTTGCTACCGCGGCGATTGATACCGGTGAATGTGACTTTTTTCTTATCGAATTCAGATTGGCAATTAACACAGAAACGAACACCCATGATGGCTTCTCGACGTGCTTGCGGTATTGCAGCATCACATTCTTCGCAATGCGCTAGGCTCTCGCCTACTGGCATCTCGCTACGCGCCTGTTTGATCGCGTCTTTGATGCTTGCATCAATTTGTTCTTGAACGGCGCCTTCTTTAGCCCAACCGGTTGCCATGTTTTTTCCGTTTGTAGTGTTTTATTTTAATTAGTTTAATAAAAGTAGGTGAAAATCGGGTTTTGTGCAAGTTGCAATAAAGTAGTTTGTTATTTGCTTATATTTAAAAGAAGAAAAAGTCGATACTACTAAGAGTTGTCGGTATGAACATTGAAGATATAAAAAATAATTATCTTTTTGCAAATAGGACAAGTAGAAATAAATAAGGCGCACCGAAGTGCGCCTTGGTATTTGTCGTCGTCAGCACTTAAGTGCTTCGACTTGTTACCGATAGTCCCCACCATCGGAATGATTGTTAACCAAGAACATCATAGATCGAAATATTCGAGAAAACAAACACCCGGGTTAAAAAGGTATCGGGGCACAATTAAATATTTTCAAAAGATTGAAATTTCTTTACGTAAAGTAAATTGGCATAATAAAATTATCTTCCAAGTCAACAAGCGATGGTTTTGTTGTGAGTAAGGGCGCGTTTACCTCCAGGTGAAACCTACCTGCCCTTTTAGTAATCCTAATAGTTATTGCTATCTACTTGTTGGATAAGGAAAAATTGATTATCTTTATACAAATAATCGAACGCTTCCCAGCCTTATAGGCTGATGATCCATATGAACACAGGGAGAGGGAAAATGGAATATCGTATTGGACTTGATCTTGGCACTCATTCTATCGGGGCTGTCGCCCTGTCGCTGGAATACAATACTGAACAAAAACAGCTGCAACCCGTTGATGTTATTTGGCATCGTGGGCATATCTTTAGTGAGCCATTGAACAATACCCAGACGGGGCTCGTTCCTAAAACGGCGGAACGGCGAGAGGCTAGGCAAAAGCGTCGACAATTGCAACGTCGCGCACGCCGCATTAAAAAAATTTACCAATTGGCATCGTTGCTGGATTTAAACAAGGATGGCATCCTACAGAAGAACGAACATATTAGCCTTGAAGACGGAACTAAAATACCTTATCTAGCCTACATACGGGCAAAGGCCGCGGAAAAGAAAATTGAACTGGATGATTTAATACGAGTTTTTTCTCGACTAACAAAACGCCGTGGGTATAGCGGCGGTTTTAAGACCAAGAGTGAAAAAGAGAAAAAAGGCGCTGTTGAAACAGGTGCTGATTTACTCAAAGAAACATTACAAAATAAAACGTTGGGACAGTTTTTATTTGAGCGCCTTTTAGAAGGTAAACCGACCCGGTTAAAGATAAGTCAAATTTATAAGGACGAGTCGGATCTCTATGCCTTGCGCGAGCATTTAGAAACAGAGTTTGAAACAATTTGGAAAACACAACAACAATACCACGCGATATTAAATAGAAAAGCTGTTTGTCCTGTTCCCGGGAAATATTATGCAGAGTTATTGCCTCTAAAAAAAATCTTTAAGATTGCAATCTTTGATCAACGGCCATTAAAACCTTTCAACGACAAGATTGGTTTGTGTGAATTGGAGCCTAATCTGCCTCGTGCACCGAAAGCACAGATGGTTGCCCAAGCATTTCGCATTGAAAAAATACTTGGGGATCTTATGGTGGGGCAAGGAAAAAAGACAGCCAAACCACTTTCACAGGTTCAAAAAAACGTAATACGTGATTTATTGAACAAGCAAGCTGAGCTCGGGTTCGAAACAATTTATAAAGCGTTGGAAAAAGCTAATTGTCCTTTATCAAAAGGAAAACGATTTTCTATTGAATATGCAAAACGAGAAAGCTTGAAGGGCAACACCACTTTAGCTGGGTTTAAAAGTTTAAAACTACTCGATGATTGGTTAGCACTGGATGATCTTACTCAAGTACAAATTATTAATTTTTGGAATGAACTCGGTTCGCCGGATCAATTGTTTGATGATCGTTGGTACGAGAAGTTTTTAACTTGGAATAAAAACCCAGATAAACGAAAGATTAGGGTATTCTCTGAGTCTTTCAAGAATTTTATCGATAAGCTCAGGAGGCATGAAAAGTTCGACCGTTTGTCAAAGATGAATCATTTTGAAAGTGGTCGTAGCGCCTATTCCATTAAAGCTCTGAAGCACTTAACGGAATATATGCAAGCACATCATTGTAATGAATACGATGCGATTCATGGTAACACAGAAGGTAAATTACAGGGTTGTTATCCTCAGCTGAATAAAATAGAAAATAAACGTATTGAGAAGCTTTCAGCTCCTGTCCCAACAGGCAATGCTGTTGTCGACGTTGCGCTTCGTCAATTGCAAAAAGTTATTAATGATTGCATTGATAATCTAGGTTGTCCGCCTAAAGAAATTATTGTTGAGATGAGCCGGGATATTAAAAATGGTGTCACTGCTCGAAATGAAATCGATAATCAAAACCGGAGACGCGAAGCAGCACGTAAAAAAGCAGCAGTCGATATAACCGAAAATTTCCATGCCGCAGCAACACCCGATAATATCTTAAAATATGAATTATGGACTGAACAGGAGCATCATTGTCCCTATTGTAATTATTTGATTGGTGCGAATGAAGTGCTTGATGGCAGCAAAACCAATTTTGAACATATTATTCCACGGAGTAAAAGTAAAGTTGGTCGTAAACGTAGCGAGATTATTTTAGCGCATAGACGCTGTAACGATATTAAAGGCAACCGTTTACCGTTATTGGTTCCTGAATTTATCAATGACGAGCAAAGTATCTTGGCGATTAAAAATATGGCGGAATTATTAGAGAAAAAAGGCAAGCGTCAGAGGATGCCTGGTATATTACGTAAAGCGTTATTACTGCGTCTGGATGATGAGGAAGGCTTGCTGGAGGATGAGAGTGTTTCAAGTTTCTCGGACTGGCAGCTTCATGATAACTCCTGGATTGCAAAATTAGCTGCACAGTGGCTGGGTTGTCTAGTCGAAAAAACTTCACAAGTGAGCATTACGAAAGGCGGATTAACAGCTTATATGCGCCGGCATTTAGGATTAGATACAGTAATACCTGAATTACGTTACCAAGAAGGAAAAAGTGTCCTCACTAAGGAGAATGTGTCATTAAACGAAGAAGACTTTGAACAATACAAGAGTTTTTATCATGGTCACAGGTGGCAAGGGAAAGTAGAAAGTTTGCCCCCTGAACTGGATAAAAGGATTGATCATCGTCATCACTTGGTTGATGCATTCATTATTGCACTAAGTGATCGTAAATTTGTTCTCCGTGCGAGCCGATTACATCAGTCTTATTGTGAAAAAGCAGATAAGTCAGGAGTAAGAATTGATGGTCGAGTCATACGCGAAAAAATGCGTAAAGCAATAGGGCATAACTTACAATCGTTTAAAGCGCGAGAGAAAGCACTTATTTTTTTACAGAATGCGCATATTACTCATCGACCAGATCATAATCTTGCTGGAAAGTTTTATCAGGATGCCGCGTATCAAAAAATATTTGATGAAGAAACCGAAAAATTTCGTCTTATTATCCGCAAACGTATAAGTGAGTTAGTTGTTATAGGAAATTATGATAAAACTTTGAAGAAGCTCAATAGCATTGTTAAACCTAGTGTACGTGATCATGTTATTTCTGTTTTTCAGGAACGTATCAATTCGGGAAAAAAACCTGAAGAAGCGTTTTCAGTTCCTGTAATTCAGAAATGGTACGGCAAGGAAACCCCTATTCTTTCAGTAAGTACGTATTATGACCGAGGTGCAGAAAAAGCTGATCCTGTTCCCTATTTCTCAGATTATGGGGAGGAAACCAAATATTTAATCCCTGATCTGTTTGCTTATTTTAAATTGTTTTTTACTGATGATGGGCATATTGATTCCGGTAACAGCCATTTAGTTTCCTTAGCAGACCATGCGAGAAGAATTGTTAGGAATATTGATGTCCCGCACCCGAATGAATGGCGTTATTATAAAGGTGATACGGTTATGAATGTTAAGACCAAAGAGCGGTTCGTGATCTGTAAATTTAAAAACGATACTAGCCGCTATATTTTTCTTTCACCGCTAACAGAAACACGAAACTGGGATAAGATTAGTGCTAAAGGCTCAAGTGATAAACACATTGCTTTTACTGTCGGAATAAAAAATATGGCTAACTATAAACCTGAATACTTACTAAAGTAAGCATGTCGGAACATCGTATATTATTGATTGAAAACCCGGCGCATCTTTCTATTAATTTAAGTCGTTTATGCATTGAACGTACAGGGCAAGAAGTTGTTTATGTTGCGCTTAATGATATAGCCGTACTAGTGTTACACCATCATGGTATTTCTTTAACACATGCTGTGCTGAATCAATTAGCACAAAATGGCGCGGTTGTGTTATCTACGGATCAGAAACATATGCCTTCTGCCATGCAAATCCCGCTGAATGCCAATGTACAATTGGTAGCACGATTAGAAGCACAGATTAAACTACGAGAGACGGAGCTTCCTGATGAACTATGGAGTCAATTGGTTTCTGCACGTTTAAATAGCCAGGCTTTTTTATTACAACAGCAACAATGTACTGATGTTAAGCTGCTAATACGACTCGCTAAAAATGTAAGTCCGGGAGATAGTGAAAACAAGGAGAGTCAGGGTGCGCGTCATTTTTGGAAACATTGGTTGGGTAAGCCCCATAAACGCCAGAAACAAAATGCTGAAGATCATATTAATGCCTGTCTAAATTATGGTTACGCTATTTTACGTTCATGTATTGCTCGAGCTGTAGTAACGGCGGGTTTAAATCCGGCACTGGGTATACATCACTACAGTACCGAGAATGGTTATAATTTGATAGATGACTTTATTGAACCTTATCGTTATCTTGTAGAACTATGTGTTATGAATCATTTAATCGACAACGAACTCAATGCTAAAACTAAATTATTACTGGCAGGCATTGTCACTGAAACGGTAACCATTTCTGATAAAAAATATCGTTTTACGACAGCGGTACAAGAAACCATCGATAGCTTTGTGCGCGTTCTTAAACAAGAAAAACGAAAGTTGGTATTACCGACATTTAAACTCGAGTAACTATGTATGATAGCCAACGGATGGAGAATTATGTGGATAATTGCAGTGTATGATTGCCCTATGACAACGGTAGAGGCTAGGCAAGATTATACTCTGTTTCGTAAATCATTGTTAAAAGAAAACTTTTATCAGTTGCAAAACTCTCTGTATGTGCGGCATTATCCGACTAAAGAATTAGCAGAGGGAGCTGTTCATCGATTGAAAAATGGGATCCCGGAAGGAGCAAAAACGTCTTTTTTTCTTGTAACAGATAAACAGTATTCCATGTCGAGAGAATTCTTTGGCCCTAAACGTAGAGATTTAAGTGCTGAAGCACCCAAACAAGTAGAGTTATTTTAATGCGAAAACAGTCAGAGAAGGCAATAAAACCAGGTAAAACAGGGGCTTAAAGCCCCTGTAGTTTAACAATCATTCCGATGGTGGGGTATCAGAACGGTAATAAGTGCATATCGATCCCCGTATAAAGTTTAACAATCATTCCGATGGTGGGGTATCAGAACTGCGTAGTAATTGATGTCGGTCATTACTGGAGTTTAACAATCATTCCGATGGTGGGGTATCAGAACCTGGCGTTACCTGTGATATTTTTATTGTTCAGTTTAACAATCATTCCGATGGTGGGGTATCAGAACTTATGTGTGGCGAATATGGTGATAGTTCTTAGTTTAACAATCATTCCGATGGTGGGGTATCAGAACCACGAAGGGAGCAATATTCTGCTGTTAGCTAGTTTAACAATCATTCCGATGGTGGGGTATCAGAACACATGCATAGACCATCTTGCGCATGGCATAAGTTTAACAATCATTCCGATGGTGGGGTATCAGAACATTACGCTGCCACCAACTTAATAGAGTTTTAGTTTAACAATCATTCCGATGGTGGGGTATCAGAACACCAATAGCGGTTCATGTACCCGACTAAATAGTTTAACAATCATTCCGATGGTGGGGTATCAGAACGCTCTAAGCCTGTGTAACGATTGTTTTTGAAGTTTAACAATCATTCCGATGGTGGGGTATCAGAACAAAGAAAGGTGAATTGTTGCCGCAATATAGAGTTTAACAATCATTCCGATGGTGGGGTATCAGAACTGATGGATGGCAATATATTTGCTGCTTATCAGTTTAACAATCATTCCGATGGTGGGGTATCAGAACTAAATTTTACAACTAATAGATGTTATGACTAGTTTAACAATCATTCCGATGGTGGGGTATCAGAACTAAGCGGCCCAGGTTTGCGTTACCGGATCAAGTTTAACAATCATTCCGATGGTGGGGTATCAGAACATAGTTCCAAATATGGTACAAATAACAACCAGTTTAACAATCATTCCGATGGTGGGGTATCAGAACTTTCTCCAATTAACAATTTTACCATCGACAAGTTTAACAATCATTCCGATGGTGGGGTATCAGAACGGTGATCACGATGTGATGCACTTTTATCGCAGTTTAACAATCATTCCGATGGTGGGGTATCAGAACACCGGCCGGCGTATGGACCAGACCCGGTTGAGTTTAACAATCATTCCGATGGTGGGGTATCAGAACTTACAGCGGCACCTAGTTTCATGGCGGGGAAGTTTAACAATCATTCCGATGGTGGGGTATCAGAACTATAAAGTTGGAATATTTCATGATCAAGATAGTTTAACAATCATTCCGATGGTGGGGTATCAGAACTATCAGTAGCCGTTAACCCAGTGGATATGAAGTTTAACAATCATTCCGATGGTGGGGTATCAGAACTATATCGGACTTTGTTCAGCATGTTAGAAAAGTTTAACAATCATTCCGATGGTGGGGTATCAGAACCGATGGCTAATGATCGTGTTCCCTGCCCTGAAGTTTAACAATCATTCCGATGGTGGGGTATCAGAACAATTCATCAGAAATAATGCTGCCGTTCGTTAGTTTAACAATCATTCCGATGGTGGGGTATCAGAACAGCAATTCGATTAGTTTGTCTGCATAGGCTAGTTTAACAATCATTCCGATGGTGGGGTATCAGAACAACGCTGGCACTAACAATATGTATGCTGATAGTTTAACAATCATTCCGATGGTGGGGTATCAGAACTGTCGGTCGCTGTGACATTGGATACATGGTAGTTTAACAATCATTCCGATGGTGGGGTATCAGAACCATATTTTGTCCCATGTTTCAGTGGTGCATAGTTTAACAATCATTCCGATGGTGGGGTATCAGAACCGTGCTTCCGTTTTTGTCCATGTATCGTTCTAGTTTAACAATCATTCCGATGGTGGGGTATCAGAACTATATCGGACTTTGTTCAGCATGTTAGAAAAGTTTAACAATCATTCCGATGGTGGGGTATCAGAACCGATGGCTAATGATCGTGTTCCCTGCCCTGAAGTTTAACAATCATTCCGATGGTGGGGTATCAGAACAATTCATCAGAAATAATGCTGCCGTTCGTTAGTTTAACAATCATTCCGATGGTGGGGTATCAGAACACAATGGCGTTGTTAACAACGAATGGGTAAAGTTTAACAATCATTCCGATGGTGGGGTATCAGAACAGCAATTCGATTAGTTTGT
>CAXBLT010000021.1:0-26047 GCA_963976795.1 uncultured Gammaproteobacteria bacterium | reverse complement strand
CCTCCAGAGGTATTGTCCCTCTTTTACGGTGTCCGTTAAACTCAGTACACTCCAATCTGTCCCTTTTTTTAATCTGTCCCTTTTTTTCAAAAATATAAAGCTGCTAAAGTAAATCCATCTGTTCTGTTTTGTCAGCCTGTTCAGTTCCTTTTTTATGTAACTTGGAGGTACTCACGCCTAATAGTCGTACTTTGCGTTTGCCGGCTTCTGTATTTGTTAACAATATTTTTACAATTTCACTAATTTTTTTAGCAGCCAACGTTGGTTTCTCTATTGTTCGACTACGGGTAATCAATTCAAAATCAGCATATTTTACTTTTAAGGTAATAGTCTGGGCTTTCATTTCTTTTTCAAACAAAGATCTTGATACACTATTCGAGAGTTCTTCTAAAATAGAGAACATTTCATCGATATCGCCTTTATCTTTACTAAATGTTGTCTCCTTGCCGATGGACTTTCGTTCACGATGGCTTTTCACCGGTCGCAGATCGACACCGCGCGAAATTGAATAATAAAAATGACCCGCTTTGCCGAAATTCTCAACGAGTTCATTCAGGTCTCGCTGCAAAAGATCTTCCCCCGTATGAATACCAAATTCTTTCATTCGTTTCTCAGTTGCTTTACCAATACCGTGAAACTGTCTTACTGGTAGTCTCTTAATAAACTCGGGGCCTTGCTCTGGTGTGATGAGATATAAGCCATCTGGCTTATCCATATCTGAGGCAATCTTCGCGAGAAACTTATTGTAAGACACCCCGGCTGAGGCATTCAGATCCGTTTTTTCTTTTATTAAGCGTTTAATCTCCTTTGCTATTAACGTTGCTGAACCTGAGTAGTCAAGATTGTGAGTAACATCGAGATAAGCTTCATCTAAAGATAAGGGTTCAACCAGATCAGTAAACTGACGAAACACGGCTTGAACCACCGCCGATACTTCTCGGTAAACATCAAAACGTGGTTTTAAAAATACAGCATGGGGGCAGCGTTGATGCGCTTGTGTTGCTGACATTGCCGAATGGATACCAAACTTTCGTGCTTCATAACTACAGGCAGCAACAACACCGCGCTGCTCTGGTGTACCACCGACAACTACTGGCTTGCCTCGATACTCCGGGTTATCGCGTTGCTCAACAGAGGCATAGAAGGCATCCATATCGACATGGATGATTTTGCGTTGTACTGGATTTTCTTCGGGGCTTTCCGTATTCACTTAGTGTTTAGAATACAAAAATTGTTATATTAAATAATTAGTCGAGCACAAAAGGGGTAAATGATGTTGCGCTGGATTTTTTCCTTTTTTTGTTTTCAAAAGGCAGCATCTTTTCAGATAAACGGGTGATCTCTTCGAGACTAACCGGTGGTGTTTCTATTTTAAATGTCTCCGGATCAGGAAATGTAAGTTTATCTTGATTATTGTTCATATAATTTAACAATCTCTTCATATACTTGAATGCTTGCGAAATCTTGACACATTTTTTTAAAATGGTCGCCTGCGATATCTATGTTTCCATGACGGACGAGTGTAATTATATCCAACAGATCTTTTAATCGGCGTATTTGATCTCCTTGCTTCAATGTATGCAGCTTCATTGCTATTAAATGCTCTTTTGAAGGCACAAGAACATTTTCTTTGCCGCCAATATTTATACTACTAGCACTTGATTTGAGTTCATTAAAGGTTCTTTCATTGACTAATAAAATGTCTAGAGGCCACTCTTCTAGCTTACCGGGATTAAACTGCATAAACGCTGTACTATCATTAAATAGTTCATAGTCCATATCCAACAATAGTTTTTTCCATATCTCTTTGTCGGCTTCACACACAAGTAAATCTACATCCCGAGTTTGGCGTCGGTCGCCTATAGCATTAATAGCATGTCCACCAATTAATACAAACTCAAGATTGTTTGATTCTGCTAATTGATGTATCGAATCCAGGATTTTCATTTATTTTTTGTAATTAGCTTACAAATAAAGAAATACATTCAAGAAAGAAATGTAAAAACCTTTAAACCTATTACCATTCCCAACCAAGCATTAAACAATTCAAACCACTGCCTATACCAAGAAAGCTAACACGGTCGCCCTTCTTTAAAAACTGTCTTTGATCAGCAATTGCAGCAGTTAATGGCACTGAGACTGTTCCGATATTACCCAGATACTTATAAGTACTAAAATCCTTTTCAGGCGCAATGCCAAGTTCTCTTAAAATTGTATCGCGATGACCTTCGCCAACCTGATGACAAATTACTTTATCAACCTGATCTCTGGCCCAACCCATTTTCGTTAAAAATGAACCCCAGGTTTTTACACCCAAGATAGCACCATGTTTTAAAACGGAAACAGAGTCGGTCGACATAAATTCAGATAAAGCCGCAGGTAGTTTTTCTTTAGGCAACATGTTCGATAAAGCAGGAGGCAATTTATCACTGGACATTACTTCTTTAACGACTGAAGGAATAACATCGGGTTCCATTACCTGATCAATCGCGGCCAATAATTTATCCGGAGAAAAGACAAACTCACCGATGGCAACTGGTGATATTGAAACGCCCCAACGACAAAGTTTATGATGTTCTGGTGCAGATTGATTGGCACCACCCACCAAGCGATGTGTTTCTTTGTTGTCAAATGTGCCATCAGTCAGTAAGACTGCAGCAGCTCCCGAACCACCGGTTAGCGTCGCCAGAGAACTGGAAAACATATCAATTGTTTTATCTTTCAACATGCGTTCGATCATAATCTCAACGATTTCTCGCGAGGTCTCGCAAGAGACAACCATGCCGGCCCGAATCTGCTTTAGCTCAATGCGATTGGCGATATCGATAATGCCATTCATGACACCCAGACAGGCATTGGAGATATCATAGATATTGGCATCGTCGCTAATACCCAATTGCGCGGCTACAGCACATGCCGTTGCAGGTTCAAAATTCTCACGACACACCCCTGTATAAACCAGTGCTTCGACATCTTTTGCCTCAACATTTGACTGCTCTAGTGCTTTTCGGGCCGCATTTGCAGCTCCATCAGACAAAACATGTCCTTCTTCCCACCAACGACGTTCGTGAATCCCCGTCAAGGCTTCTAACTGCCCTGGCGCTATATGTAGCGCGTCATACATGGGCATTAGTCGTTGCTCCAGGTCCTCGGAAGTGATGACTACGGGAGGCAATTCGTAACCGATGGATTCCATATGTACGCGAGAATATTTCATGGGCGTATTCTAAGTGATTCGGAGCGCAAAATCTTTCATCTGATAGATAATTCTGCCATCTACGGTCAAAAAGCCATCTGCTTTGAGGTTTCTGCTCTGATCATCTATCTCGGTTATCACTGCCTGTACCGTGACTTTTTCGTCCACGGGCAGTATCTGGCCTCGGTAAACCCATTCATGGAGTTGCTTAAGAGCCATACTTTCAAAGGCGAATTCACCAATTTCCAGCTCATTTTGCCAACGCTCCCATGCGAATACCTTCAATAATTGCATGAAGGATTCGAGTCCTAATGAGCCAGGCCAAACCGGATCTTCATAGAAATGCGCCTTAAAGAACCAGGCCTCTTCCTTTACATTCGCTATGCCTTCAATAAACCCTAAGCCATTTGGCCCACCATCGGGGTCGTATAGCGTTATCTCATCGACCATGCGCATCATATCTGCTGGCATCGGAGCCTGAGAAGGGTAGATAAACGACTTTCCTCTAGCAAGTTCTTCCTTACTTGCCTTATACGGTACAGCGTCCCTAATACCTACCTGCTCTGCCAGGGCCTCGTGTGAGAAGAAACCAAAATAAGTATTACCTTTATAGACAAGCCCCTGCGCAGATTGCATTTCATAGTCAAAATTCTGAATTATCATGCCGCCTGATTGTGAGACATTGGTGATCTTAACTTTAGTCGTTACGGTGCCGATTTCCGGAGAAACCTTGATGAATTGTGTCGCCTTACCACCCAGATTCCTGAATGAAATATCAGTCTCGCTGGTCAAGGCAGAACCTAAATAGGCGGCCAGCCAACCGCAAGGTTGCAACGCGACTTCGAGCAATACCGCAAACGGCATATAGGGCTGATTGTCTTCACTGAAATACCATTCATCGGCAGGTACATCGTATTCAGCTTCGATAATACCACCGGCTTTCAACACCCATTGTTCACAATCTTTGATGGAAGTAATTCGATCGAGAAATTTATAGGGTGGTCCCGGTAACCGAGCAATCTTGCGTTCGTTATCGAAGACCTTATAACGATCACCAAATGCCGCTGATGGTTTGCCAATCGCAAAGGCGAGTATAGATTCGTTATCAAACAAGACTTGTTTAGTTGGTGCACTGTTTTGATTTGACCAAAGCAGTTCCAGTCGATCACGTTTCAAACCACTGAGTTGCACCGACATGTTTTTCATCTGCACAATAGCGCGGTGATCACCATACATTAATGCATCAGCTAATACATAAGGCGTACCGTCTGCTTTATAGCCAATTTCTTTAAGCGTGATCTCATATTGAACCGCTTTAGTTTCTTCTGTGACCTGTCCGCGACACTTCAACTGGCTCACTTCACCGATAATCGGTTCATAGACGAACTCATCCATCTCACCGATCCAGCCCATCCGTAACAAATAAACACGCAAGGTATGCAAACAGCACTCGTACATTAAAGTACCGGGCATCACTCGATCATCGACAAAGTGACATGTTAGAAACCAATCGTCTGGACGGATATCAGCTTCGCCCGTTATTTGACCGATACCAAATCGACCCCCATGTGGATCTAGCTTAAGTATTCTATGCACCAGTGTCATACGCCCACTAGGCAAGCCAACAGGGTTTACTAAACCTGAATTGGCAAAATCATTCCCAAAACATGAAACAAGATCGCCTTCGCGTAGCGCATTCAATTGATCGTCACTAAAGCTTTCAACTTGCAGTGGCACAAGTTGTTGCCATTCGTCAGTTAATTTACCCTGTGCTTGTTGTTTCTCCATGCTAGTCAACACAATACCCTGTCCCGCTTCTAATTCTTGTTGGGTAAAAAACCCTGCACAACCATGTGTCATGGTTAATAGCGGTTGACCATCAACACTCCCTTCAAAGTTAAAACGGAATAAGCGTGTATCGCCCTGACTAAAGAAATGTTCGATATGAATATCGTAATGAATTGTTTTTCCTGCTGTGGGTAGTGGTCCATGAAAGGTGATGCGTGCATCGAGCAAACGATAGACAGCAAGCCCTTTGGTAATATGGTCAATACCAAGATAACCTGATAAAAATAAATCAGCTTGTCCCGCTTCCACAGCGATACAGGTTGGGATTCGACCTAAATCCAGATACCAGGCCCCGGGTAACACATCATGTTCAGTTACGACGCTACCTTTGGTGATAACATCAGGCTTACTCAAGTCATACATTAAGGCATCAGCTTCGCCATTCACTTCCAGAATACGATCAACCAGCATCAAAGGTTCATCGGGTAATCGTACCCGCGAAGGATGTAGGTCGATGTCCGCAAAACGTTTACCTAGCATGTTTCCAATTGAACCAATAGCGAACTCCATGCAAGCCGCTCTATCGAATTGGCATTCTATTTCTTGAATTGGCGCGCGTTGTTCGGGAAGAGATGAAGTTAGAGGCCCCTGCACTGAACCACCTTCCATTAATTGCATTTGCATATTAATAGCCTGCTCAAGTGTCTGTGTCATACCCTGACTAACGCGCAAGAATGTTTCCTGCGCTCCCGCTCGTGCTTGTTCTGCAAGTTGCATCTGTTCGATAATCGGTTGCAGTCCCCCGTTCGCGACCATAGGCAAAGAGCTAATATTTTGTTGTTGCTCTCGCTGTATAACTTTTCCCCTTGTTTGATTTTGCTTTAACGCCAAGACTTCCGAGGTGGACTCATCTACTTTTTCCTTTGGCGGCAAAGGTACTTTAAAGGGTTCGCCTCCCGTCTTAACGCTAATATGATTCTTATATTCTGTTTTAATTGATTCTTTTGGGCTATCAAGCTGCGATAAATCTACAGAGACGCCCTCCGCATAAAGTCGTGCTAGTAAAGTTATGACGTTTTTAATGCTGTCTTGTCCTTTTACACATATTGCTTTGGCAAAATGTGGTTTACCATCGAGTATCTGATCAATCATTCGGGTACAAGACCCACCTGGCCCCATCTCGATAAAAAAACGGACACCATCATCATAGGCACTATTAATAACCCTGGTGTAATCGAAAGGTGCCAAGGCCTGATCCAAAATAGAATCTGCAGCGGAGTCTTGTGTAACCTCATAAGCACCACCACGAATGCCACTATAGAAAGTGATATCGTCGGGTGGTGTTGTTTCAAAGATATGTAGATCTCGATAAGCCTTTTCGACTGGCTTCGCCACTTCGCAATGCACCGTCGTCACACCCGAGAGCGGATGGTATTGCACAGCCAATTCTTTGACTGCCTTGTTTAATTCTGTACGGTCGCCACCAATCACACATTCACTGGGTGTATTAATAATCAATAAATAGACGCGTTTATAATTATCTAATACTGCTTTGACTTTATCCGCGCTGGTATTAATCACACCTAAGGCCCAATCAACTGCGTCAGTTGAACCCCATGCCTTTTGAACTGACTTACATGGCCCCGCAAGTTCTTCGGTAAACAAGGTGCTTTGTTGTATACGGCGCAACATCTCATCACGTGCGGTCCAGGTGCGCGTGGAGAAAAACCCGGCTGTCTCACCAAGACTGTATCCAATGACAGCATCAGGTGTTATCGCAAAATCAGACACAACATCACTCACAAACGTCCCTAACCAGACCTGCCCAAAGATAACCTCTTCATGACTTAATTCTTTGTCCCTATTAATCAGACTACTTTGATCTTGCCAAAAACGTCCTTTGGCAAATTGCGATGCCAATGAATCATTTTCTGAGTTTAACTTCTCTAATACATGAGGATATGCGATACCTAACTCTTGCCCCATACCCCAAAAATGATTCCCGGAACCAGGGTAGACAAAGGCAAGCTTACCTTGAGGTGCTAAAGGATTAACAGCATAAAAACAACGACCATTATCTATCGATTCATTATTCTCAATAGCACTAACAACTTCATCGCGAGCAAGATTAAACTCATTATCGTCATTAGCAACAATAGCGACCCGTAATTTATCTTCGTTATCAGCATATTGAAGCGCATCAGAAAACGATAAATTTTTAATTTTATTTACTAAGTCCTGCGTACTATTAGCGGTGGCAACAAATAATTTTTCTGTACCTGCTTTAGCCGTTGGCTTCGCTGTACCCTCTGCAAGAAGTACACTAACAGCATTGCCATCAAGACTTGTCGCATTGACTAAACTCTTCCTCGAGCCATTAACCCGATCTTTCAACCAGTATTGAGTGTTTGACGCTTTATCTGTTGGAAGTAAGCGGTGATATAAACCAGTAATAGCACTGGCAACCGTCATTAACCCGCTTGCAGCACCAGAATGACCTAATGGAAAGGTATTGATTCGTGCATTTTTTAGGATCGGGCTATCTGTTAAAACTTCGTCCTGAGTCGAATAAACAATCTGATCTATTTCATCTAAATGACATTGCGCATCAGCACAGGCATTCTGAATCGAGTTTATTTGAACACCAGGGTCGATAGCTTTTATATCACCACCGCCTGCGGTAGCGGATCCAATCCCTTTTATAATTGAATAAACCTTATCTCCATCACGAAGTGCGTCTTTATAACGCTTTAAGATAAACGCTGTAGCACCATCTGCAATAGTCGTCTTCCCGTAGTGTTCTATATGTCCTTTAGCTGCTCTTAGATCACTAGCGAGTTCAACCGACCCGACAATAACCTGGTCTAATTCATTTTTCTGTAAGGCCCGTAGACCAGATTTTAATGCGCACAATCCTGAGGTTTCTTCTGCTGAGACGGTAAATGATGGCCCGCCTATGCGAAATGTTCGTGCGATTCGACTAGCAACAATCCCACCAAGCGCACCCATGGTACGGTTTGCACTTAACGCTGGGCCACAAGCTTCGCGAAGTTTCGCTATCCATTCATTTAATTCTTCTTCACCAAGCTGAATACCTAAACCTTGTAGCCAGTCGCGCGCATACTTTTTTTGCATCCAACGGAAGTGAAAGTTTGTCGTATTTAAATCAAGTGCAATACCAATGAACACGCCTGTTCGGCATTGTTGCTCAGCTGTCAGTGCTGAAAGTCCGGTATCATCCAATGCATTAGCAGCCACTTCCAACATTAACAATTGTTGCGGCAACATCTCTTTTAATTCGGCTGGAGGTATTCGATAACGTCCAAGCGGAACATTGACTTCTTTTATTAAATGCCCCTTGCATGCGTTCGTTCCAGATCCCCACCAATTAGTCGGATGAGTTTCTTTTCTATCAACACCAAACAAGACCGCAGAATCAAACTCAGCCTGGTCATTCCATGGACCAAGACGAGATTCCATGCCCACTATCGCAACATCATCTTTATCCGTTTCTATCGTTGATACTATGTTGGCATCGACTGCGTATTTATCAAACTGCTCAAGAAGGACATGCGCATTAATACCGCCAAAACCGAAACCGCTAATCGCTGCTCGACGAGGCGTGTTAGTCTCTACTTGCCATGGTTTAGCTTTGGTTAATACCTTGAAAGGACTTTTATTTAAATCAATTTTATTTGACGGCGATTCAAAATTTGCCGTGGGTGGTAATACGCCGTGTTTCATTGCCAATAATGTTTTCATTAATGCAGCAGCACCGGCCGCCGTTAATAAATGTCCCACGTTACTTTTTACCGAACCAATCACACACTCGCCTTCGACATTATGCTGTTGCCAAAGATTGTTTAACGAGTTGAACTCAACACCATCACCCACAGGTGTTCCGGTGCCATGACATTCAATATGTTGCACTTGATTGGGTAGCCAACCAGCCTTGGTATAAGCCGATTGCATAGCACGACTCTGCCCTTCTGTGTCCGGAGACATGATATTGCCTTCGATATCATTCGAGAGACCGATACCTGCTATCGTCGCATAAATATGATCGTTGTGAGCTATTGCATCATCCAATCGTTTCAAGACAAAGATACCGGCGCCTTCACCGACAACAAGACCATCCGCCTTGCTATCAAACGGCGAACAACGACCTGACTTTGATATCGCATTGAGTTGAGAAAACCCCATCTGCGTATAAAGGCTATCAGGTCTAGATACACCTCCGGCTAACATCGCATCAGACCGGCCAGCGATTAATTCATCTGCCGCATATTTCAAAGAGTATAGTGATGATGCACACGCCGCATCCAAGGTATACGCACCGGCACCCAAACCCAGTGCCTTTGCTAATAAACCACCCGGCAAGCCGGCAACATAGCGATTTAATGACTCTGTCTTTTCATTATAATTAGTCGTCGTGTTTAATTGTGTTTCGAATAAGGCTTTGAATTGCTCATCACTAAACTGCGATGATGATTCTGTAGGTAAAACAATATTACCAATGATAATGCCTACACGTTCTTTCTTGATTTTTTCTGTCTTTGCATCTGCCCACGCATCACGTCCGGCATGCAACAGAATTTGATACAGTGGATCTAGTCGTTTTAATAAGTCTGCATCAATATTGAAACCATCAGGGTTAAATTTAAAGTCCTGTACCAGACAGGCCCGCCGAGAATTGACCTTGTCATCTTCAAGGTTGGGGGAATACAAATCGTTAGGATCTAATCGCCAGCGATCAGCGCCTACATCAATAGCGGTATCTTTAGCAGATAGAATATTCTGCCAAAACTCTTCCAGATCTCTCGCACCGGGGAATACCCCGCCAAGACCGACAATCGCAATTTTAGATGTTGATTTCAAAATATTATTCCGCTTTCACTTTTTTATGTTTTTCACAGTATTCAACAACATTTGTTTTACCTTGATTTATGAAACAAATTAAATCTAAAAACCCTTTTTCTTTAATCAAAGGTAATATTTTACCCGGTTGTTTTTCCAAAGCACGGGCGACAACTTCCAGAACAAATTTTTTCTCTTCTATAGGGAACACGTTCCATTCATTCAGTCCTATTTCAATTACCAACCGTTGCAAGCCCGGTTCCCATGGACCAAGTTTTACAACATTATGTAATGCTTCAAAAAAATCTTCGTCAAACTGTCCCAATCGATATTTTACAGATATCAAACCCGCCCAGGCATAAGGCCATACCGGCCGAAGTAAAACAGATTTTCTATAATGCTCTAAAGCTAGTTGTCGTGATGATTGTGCACCGGCATCTTTAGAAGCGAGATTTAAAAAGCGCCCTTCCGTTGCTAGCGCCAACATCTCATGTATTTCTGGATTATCTGCATCTAATTCTAATGCTTTAGATAAATTAAGCCGTAACCTATCCCAATCCTTATCTGCTAATTCTATTTTTCCTGAACGCCAGTTTTTAAGTTCAATTTTCGCCGGTCTGTAATAAATATCAGCAAGCCCCCAACTGCCTGCAATATAAATCATGTACAATGAAACGGGAATCAGTGTTGCCACTAATATTCGCGAAAATAACTTAATTATCCATGATTAAGTTCTATTATCAGCTTTCCCAGTTGTTTCAACTTTATAAGTTGAATACATCGTTTATTTTTTCCGAATCCTGTTCGCAAACCCCAGCCTCATCAGCAAATACCGGCCATTTTTCTACTGCTGCGGCCACCTCTTCTGCGCAGGCTTTTGCTTCCTTTTTAGGAACACCGAAAATACGTTGTTTCCCATCAACTTCCGAGGGACGCAGTGGGTAATTCGAATAGCTGTATCCCGCCGCGTGAAACTGGCCCCGACTTAGAGATGGCACTAAATCGTATGCTGGGGCAAGTTTGTAACCCGTTCCATCTGTACACAAACTAAAATTTCTTTCGTGATCGTCCGAATTATTAAACGCTCTATTAAATAGCATCAAACGTAGCAATTGTTTTAAATCTTCCTGGATATTAGTGGAATATGATTTAAGCAAATTATGTATATCATTGTATCTAAACATCATGCCGTAATCTGCAAAAGATGCAGCATTTTTTAATAAGGCATTTATCGTTACCACATGTAGACGACTATCATTGTTAACGACATCAAATCGCTTTAACAGCAGCACGTCTCTACCATTTATATTTTCTTCTACAAAGCCATCATTTATTTTAATGCCCGCTTTCTTTGCCATGCGTAAGCAGGCTAATTCTACTTTGGCAAAATTGAACTCATCTTGTCTTGTGTTAAATTTTGCAAGATAAGCATTCTTACCTTTATGAACTAGACTTTTGGGTCTGGCACCCCCGGCGCCTCCTGACCCTTCGCGCCAAAGATGGATTAGCTTCGCTGTTTCAAGTGTAATGTTGTTATCAGGTTCATTAATCAGTAATGCTGCATTTTCAGCGTGAATTAGATCCTCATATTCCAGACCCAAATCATAAGTGGGCCCTTCATTTTCGGGTTGGATTGCTAAAGCACCGATATTACTTTTGCTTACCAAAGAGAGTATGTCGATAACGCTATTGGCATTGAAATCAGTCTTCTTTGCTACTGAAGCTGCACGAGCAATAACCCTGCGGCCCCATTGGTCTGGTAAATAGTCGTCTAAAAAGCCGGGTAAACTTTGATTCACTCGATACTGGTAAGCCCTGGAGGAGAGTTGAAGTGCAACCGGGTCAATAGAAAAAGCATTGGGGTGAGTTAAGTACTCTGCCGAATATTTAAAACCGACACCGTCAGTATTACCATCAGATTCTTTTATGATAAGCGTGCCACAGTGTATCTTTCCAGTTGCAGGGGTATTTAGGGTGACTTGATACTGCGCTGCTCGCTTACTCATTAAACCAGTCCTCTTCTAATTTGAAGAGTTCATGAAACCGTGGTTCCAAACCTAGCACTTGGCCCGCTTTATAGTAATTGTGCAAACCTACTGAAAGCTCACCTTTTTCCATTTTTTTGTAGGTAGACAATCCAATCTCACAACGAGCAGCAAAAGCGGCAGCCGTATCTTGGGGAAATTGCTTTTTACGTGCAGAAGTCAGGTTTTCCCCTAACTCTTTAATAGACAATATATTAACCATTTATGTCATTTTTTTATATAATTAGTCACTATATTAACTATTTTATTGAATAGCAAGCTTGATCCGATCACGCTTTACATAAGACTTTAATCTGGCGATTGTCTATTTTTGAATATCACTTCCTCACATTAACTATATTTAGAGATATGATTGGGGGTGTAGAGCGTCAATTAAAGTGGGTATTAGCTTTTAGTGTTACGAAACGTTATTCAGGTACCCATCGTAAGTCATTTCTATACCGTCACGTAAAGAGGTCTTGCTCTGCCAACCGAGACTGTTTAGTTTAGTCACATCAGTGACTTTCTTCGGTGTGCCATCTGGTTTGGATGAATCAAATACGATATTGCCCTGATAGCCCACAGTGTCTTTTATTATTTCAGCTAATGCGTTAATACTAACGTCTTGCCCTGTTCCAATATTAATAATCGATTCATCCTCATAATGTTGCATTAAATAACAACACGCTTCTGCCATATCATCTACATACAAAAACTCTCTGAAGGGTTTTCCTGATCCCCAGACTTCTACCTGTTTTGAATTATTGGTCTTGCCTTCATGAAACTTTCTGATTAGGGCTGGAAGAACATGTGAATTCATAAGGTCAAAATTATCACCTGGCCCATAGAGGTTTGTAGGCATTAAAGAAATGGCATTGAACCCATGTTGTCTGCGATAGGCCTGGCAGAGTTTGATACCAGCGATCTTGGCAATTGCATACCATTGGTTGGTTTCTTCTAATGGGCCGGTTAATAGATACTCTTCTTTAATGGGCTGCGGACAATCGCGCGGGTAAATGCAAGTCGAACCTAGAAACGCCAATTTCTTAACGCCACTTCTATAGGCGGCATCGACAATGTTGGTCTGGATTAATAGATTGTCTCTTAGGAATTCAACTGGTTGATTATCATTGGCATGGATACCGCCGACTACTGCTGCGGCCAGGAAGACATATTCTGGCTGTGTCTCTGTAAAAAACTCATTAACGGCGACTTGATTACATAAATCCAGTTCTTTATGTGTTCGCGTTAACAGGTTGGTATAACCATCAGACTTTAATTTACGACAAATTGCACTACCGACCAGGCCGCTGTGTCCCGCCACATATATTTTTGAGTTACTTTGCATTGTTTAATATTTGGTTATAAATAATTCATGGTCATATCTGTCATGTCAGACTTAAACACGAAACCTTGTTTATTACTAGATTCCCGCGTATGCGGGAATGACGCTGTGTTCCCGTACACCCCTTTTGTCATGCCGCACATTGACACGGCATCTAGTTTACTTCTGGATTCCCGCGTATACGGGAATGACGTTCTATTCCCGTACACCCCTTTTGTCATGTTGTACATTGGTACGGCATCTAGCTTATTACTGGATTCCCGCCTTCGCGGGAATGACGTCCTGTCGTCGTACCCCTCTTTTGTCATGCCGCACATTGACACGGCATCTAGTTTACTTCTGGATTCCCGCATAGGCGGGAATGACGCTGTGTTGTCGTACCGGGCTGAGACCCGGTACCCAGTTAATTTAACCCTTCGTATAAATCTTTCCAATCAAGATTGAATGATTCAATGGCGTCTAATTTCCATTGCCTGCGCCATTTCTTGATTACTTTTTCTCGGCTTATTGCTGACTCCATACTGGTATGTAATTCATACCATACTAATGTATGTACTTTATATTTCCTGGTAAATCCTTCTACAAGATTGTTTTTGTGCTGCCATATGCGTTTACGCAAATCAGAAGTCACACCAACATATAATGTTCCGTTCCTTTTACTTGCAAGCATATAAACGCAGGGCTGACGTTCCATCGTCTAATCTCCATAATTAATTTCTGGGCTCCCGCCTTAGTCTCTATTCCTGACTCGACTCTACCACCTACACCCATGTAGGCGTTCGCGGGAATGACGTCCTATTCTCGTACATCTCTTTTGTCATGTTGTACATTGGTACGGCATCTAGCTTATTACTGGATTCCCGCCTCGGTCTCTATTCCTGACTCGACTCTACCACCTACATCCATGTAGGCGTTCGCGGGAATGACGTCCTGTCGTCGTACCCCCCCTTTTGTCATGCCGTACATTGATACGGCATCTAGTCTATTTCTGGATTCCCGCTTCGGCCTCTATTCCTGACTCGACTCTACCACCTACATCCATGTAGGCGTCCGCGGGAATGACGTTGCGTTGTCATACCGGGCTTAGACCCGGTATCCAGTTTGAATTCTAGCTTCCCTTCTGGGAATGACAGAAAAATAACTTAAAAGTTATTTCTTATTTTTTAAGAGCAATTCATTTTCAGCAGCTTTCATATCCGCTTGCATCATCTCTGTTATCATTTCATGTAATGATGTTTTTGGTGTCCAGCCCAGTTTTTCTTTTGCCTTTGATGGATCACCGAGCAGGCTTTCTACTTCTGAAGGGCGGAAATAATTTGGATCAACTTCGATAATACAGTTGCCATTTTCATCGTAGCCTTTTTCCTCAACCCCCTTGCCCTTCCATGTGATATTAAGGTCGATGGCCTTGGCTGCGAACTCGATAAATTCTCGCACGGTATATTGCACCCCTGTGGCGACAACAAAGTCTTCCGGTTCATCCTGTTGTAACATCAGCCATTGAATCTCAACATAATCACGTGCGTGACCCCAGTCGCGCTTCGCATCCAGATTACCGATATACAACTTATCCTGTAGTCCGTGTTTAATTCGACTTAAAGCGATTGTTATTTTTCTGGTAACAAACGTTTCCCCACGGACGGGTGATTCGTGGTTAAACAAAATACCGTTACAGGCATAGAGTCCATAGGCCTCCCTGTAGTTAACGGTTATCCAATAGGCATAAAGCTTTGCGACACCATAAGGTGATCGAGGATAAAACGGGGTGGTCTCTTTCTGGGGCACTTCCTGTACAAGGCCATAGAGTTCAGAGGTAGAGGCCTGATAAAAACGTGTTTTATTTTCTAAATTTAATATCCGTATCGCTTCGAGTATTCTCAATGGACCTAAGGCATCTGAATTAGCTGTGTACTCCGGTTCTTCAAACGATACTGCAACGTGACTTTGTGCCGCTAAATTATAGATCTCATCCGGCTGTGATTCCTGAATGATGCGTGTCAGGCTACTGGAATCCGTCATATCACCATAGTGTAAGATGAAGTTTCTATCTGAGATATGAGGGTCTTGGTATAAATGATCAATACGGTCGGTATTAATCAAGGAGCTGCGGCGTTTTATACCATGTACGATGTAGCCTTTATTCAATAAGAACTCGGCAAGGTAGGAGCCATCTTGGCCAGTTATTCCCGTAATAAGTGCACATTTTTTCATGTTGTTTTATAGTTTCCTTCTTAATGTCGTACAAACGATCTCATAGTAAGCTGGCGAGACAGCTATCGTCGCCACTGCAAAAGCGTGAACCTTGTTATATTACTGGATTCCCGCGCAGGCGGGAATGACGCTTAGTAGCTAATCACCTATTTATACTAGTTATAGAATTATTGATTATCTTATTTCGATTATTTTAAAGTCTAACGGCCTCTTCTATCTAAATACCATTCCATAGTTTCTCTAATGCCAGTTTCAAATGTTTCTACAGATTCCCAATTTATCTTTTCAAACATTTTTTTTGTATCAATAGCATAGCGCCAATCATGTCCCTGTCTATCTGTTACAAAAGTAATGAGTTTTTCATGCGATGCGTTTTCTGATTTAACTTGATCCATTAATTTACATATCAGGTGAACAATATCAATATTCCTCCATTCATTATTGCCACCGATATTATAGACTTCACCAACGGCACCTCTTCTGATTACTGCATCTATTCCTCTGCAATGATCATCAACATATAACCAGTCTCTGATATTACTGCCATTGCCGTACACCGGGATAGGTTTTTGTTCGATACAAGATTGAATAATCGTTGGTATGAATTTTTCTCTATGCTGATATGGACCGTAGTTGTTAGAGCAGTTTGTTGTCGTCACTGGTAATCCATAAGTATGGAAATAGGTCCGAACTAAATGATCTGAACCAGCCTTGCTCGCTGAATAGGGTGAATTCGGTGCATAAGCTGTTTCTTCGGTAAAAGCGGGGGCATCTTTTGATAAAGAACCGTACACTTCATCAGTTGAGATATGGTGAAACCGCACGCCTTCTTTATCTAAACCTTTATCCTCAAGCCAATATTGGCGTGCTGCTTCTAGTAAAGTATAGGAGCCAATGACGTTAGTCTGGATAAATGCTCCAGGGTCCGAAATCGAATTATCAACATGACTTTCTGCGGCAAAATGGACAATGGTATCTATCTCATTTTTTCTTAGTAGCTTAGCAACTAAACTCTGCTCACATATATCGCCTTTAATAAATTGATGACGATCATCACCAATATAATCAGCCATGTTTTCCATGGAACCTGCATAGGTCAGTTTATCCAGATTAATTATATGCACATCAGTATATGTATTGAGCATATAACGAACATAGTTACAACCAATAAATCCTGCGCCACCGGTTACCAAAATATTTTTTGGCGTAAATCTCATTGCAACTTCCACTCTGTTAATATTTTTTCAAGTCCAACATGCCAGTCAGTCTGCATGACTCCCAGTTCTCTACTAATCTTTTGACAATTTAAAACAGAATTTTTTGGTCGCTTTGCCGCTGTTGGATAATCATTGCTTGAGATAGCGTTTAAAGTTGGCATCTGTTTTAGTATGCCTTGTTGACTTGCCTGTTCAATGATCGTTTTTGCAAATCCAAACCAAGTTGTAACAGGCGCCCCTGTATAATGATACAAGCCCCAATTAATATCCTGTTTTTGTATATGCCTGATTGCAATATCAAGTAACACGCCTGCTATATCCCCTGCCCATGTCGGTGAACCAAATTGGTCGTCCACTATGTTTAGTGTGTCTCGTTCGTTGGCTAATTGCAGCATGGTCTTGGGAAAGCTTTGTCCACTGGAATTAAATACCCAACTTGTACGTAGAATTATATGTTCTTGTAATTCTTTTTGTATTGCCTCTTCACCTTCCCACTTGCTTTTACCATAAATACTTTCTGGATTTGGACGGTCTGATTCAAAATAAGGTGAATCTTTCTTTCCATCATAGACGTAATCTGTAGAGATATGCAGTAATGGGATATTCGCAGATTTACATACTTTTGCTAAATTGGCAGATCCCTCTTTATTAACTGAAATGGCAGTATCAACTTCACCTTCTGCTTTGTCGACTGCTGTATAGGCAGCAGCATTAATGATTATTGAAGGTTGTTTTTCCTCAACGACACGTTCTAACCTGGCCAGTTGCGTAATATCCAGTTCTTCCTTGTTTGCATAGATTGAATTTATCCCTCGTTGCTCAGCTAGGCGTTTTAATTCAACGCCTACTTGTCCTTCTGAACCTGTTACCAGTATCTGTTCCATAACTACTCCGACCAATAACTCTAATATGTGGGCAATTTATTTGTCCGTTGTTCAGCAAGGGTGGGATTATTTTTATCTTTGTCCGACAATGTTACATTTGATGCTGGCCATTCAATACCAATTTCAGGATCGTTCCATAATATCCCCTGTTCGGATTGAGGGTGATAGTAATCCGTACACATATAGAGAAAGTCAGCTACTTCAGACAGCACAACAAAACCATGAGCAAAACCTGCCGGGATATACATCATTCTCAAATTCTCACCACTAAGGATAGCACCGTGCCATTCACCAAAGCTGGGGGAGTCTTTTCTAACATCAACCGCAACATCAAACACCTCGCCATGAGAGACGCGGACTAATTTCCCCTGGGGTTGCGTGAGTTGATAGTGTAAACCACGTAGCGTTCCCTTAGTTGATCGGGAATGATTGTGCTGTACAAATTTATCAGGAATTCCAGCTTCTCTGAATTCTTTTTCGCGGTAGGTTTCATGAAAAAAACCTCTTGCATCATTCAACACATTTGTTTCTATAACAACAACACCGACCAAATTGGTTTCATTAAACTTCATTCATCTTTTCCGCGTCTTATAATATTCAGCAGATACTGCCCATATTCATTCTTGCCAAATGTATCGGCCAACGCTTTTAACTGTCCATCATTGATATACTTCATGCGATGTGCAATCTCTTCTGGACAACCAATCTTGAGGCTTTGTCTTTCTTCCACAATTTGAATGAAGTTTGAAGCGGCGAGTAAAGAATCATGTGTGCCTGTATCTAACCAGGCAATGCCTCGTCCCATAATCTCAGCACTAAGCTCACCTCTTTCCATATAGATTTTGTTCACATCTGTGATTTCCAATTCACCTCTCTCGGAAGGTTGAATCTGTTTTGCGATATCAACAACTTTATTATCATAAAAATAGAGACCAGTAACTGCGTAATTACTTTTAGGTTGTTCTGGTTTTTCTACCAAGTCTACAACCTTGCCATCTACATCGAATGAGGCAACGCCATATCGTTCAGGATCTTTTACATAGTAGCCAAAGATTGTCGCACCTGTGTTCTTTTTAGCGATCTGTTGTAATGATTTTGCGAGCCCATGACCAAAGAAAATATTATCCCCTAAAATAAGACTGACGCTATCATCACCTATAAATTGTTCTCCAAGAATAAATGCCTGAGCAAGTCCATCAGGATTGGGCTGAACCGCATAACTTATCTCTATACCCCATTGATTTCCATCTCCCAATAATAATCTAAATGCGCTCTGATCATCCGGGGTTGTAATTATGAGGATCTCTCTTATCCCGGCCATCATGAGGATCGATAAGGGATAATAAATCATCGGCTTGTCGTACACCGGCATTAACTGCTTACTTACCGAAAGTGTAAGGGGATATAAGCGCGTGCCGGAGCCCCCGGCAAGAATAATTCCTTTCATTAATAAACGTTGCTCAACTATATGATTATTGTATGTAATATACACATATTATGCGTTTTTCATATTTTAGCTCACGTGTATAGGCTTAATTTATTTAGCTCTGGCTGATGTGACGCATTTCTCACTTTAGCAACTACTAAATTCTGCAATATTAATAGCGTTTAACTTTAATGTTATTAAAGCTAAACGTTTTCTTTTTTGCCTAGTTCATTTTTATGAAATGCCGTTTGCAGCGAACTATCGCGTACGCATTCATAACCTTCCATTAATGCAATTAATTGCCCATTATCACCAATGAATTCAATTGAGGCATTTGCACGATGATCGGTATGCTCAATCACATCGGCGATCACTTTAGCGCCGGCTTTCGGATAGCTTCGATGATACTGCCGATAATGTGCTATTGCCGTTGGCAATGACCCTATCCCCTGTTGTTCAAAACTCCACAGGATCATCATCTGAAATGCTGAGTCGAGGATTAAGGGATCAGTTAACCAACTTGAACGTATCGGTTGCTTCATCCATGCCGTGGGAGGCGGTGCCGAATCAACATTAGCAACAATCCCTTTTTCACTGCAATGGGTTACTTCGCGTATACCATGTAGATGCTGTCCGTGAAATAGCTGCCCGTTTTGATAATACTCACCTTGTTGATACTGGTAAGCGCCTTTAACAGCTTGTAACTTTGGCAGGACATTTTTTTCATAAGCATCAACCAGGACCATCACCGCACTGGCATGCAATATTTCACCTGAGCGTAATTCAACCGGGACAAGTGATAAATTGCCTTGTTGAAACATAACGCCTGCCATTATTTTTAAATTTATATTTTCATTTTCCTTTAATGTAATTCCTTTTAGTACACGAAACTCATCAAAGCCATGAAACTGCATGCCTGGATTCAAATGTAGTGCGCCATGCGCAAACCATTCGATAATAACCGCGACCGGTAAGACTGCCTGTCCGTTCATGACGTGCGAATTGAGAAAGTCATTTGAGCTAACAGATAGGTCACGTTCAAATGCGATCGCCAAATCACCACGTTCAGCTAAGGGTAGAGCGTTAGTTAGCGGTACAGTTTTTAGTATGTTATCCGTTTCACCGAGAACAACTGTTTCAACAGGACCGTCTGATTCTATTTCTTCTATCAGATAATCTGCACCAACGCTTAAACCAATGACGCCGACTCCCTCTTCTGCAAAGAGCTTCTTCAGTCCAGGAGTCACCATACCGCCATCCCATGGCCCCCAGTTGACTGACAACACTTTGCACTCTGGTCTTTTTTGATTTTCTAATTCTGCAAATTTATTCAAAACTTCATTTGCAGCAGCATAATCCACTTGTCCTTTTCGACCTAGACGTGCTGTTGTTGATGAAAATAGAACCATTAGTTTCAAGTTATCATCACGCGTTGCTGACAATAAACTTTTTAGTCCGTCTACTTTGGTTGAATAAACAGCGCCGAATTGTTCTTCTGTCTTGTCTTCGATTATACGATCAGCTAATACACCTGCGGCATGGATGATTCCCGTCACATTACCTAACTCAATACGCGCCATATTGATTACATTGGCAACAGCATCGTTATCGTTTACATCGACTGAGGCATATTGTGCTTGTGTACCCGTTTCTTCGATTCGTTGTAAGGTTCTGCTTATCTCACGGTTGGCTAAAACAGATTGATAACGTTTTTCCAGTTCTGCGGGCTTAAGTTTTTCATTTGAATTATCGAGGATTGCTTTCTTAACCGTTGCAGGCTCAGCTAATGCCGTTAACCATTCTGGTTCAGCTTCCGGCTCCGGGCTACGACCTAACAATAAAAGATTGCACCGATATGTCTCTGCAAGTTTTATTGCCACCTCTGCCGTCACACCTCGTGCGCCTCCTGATATGACGATTAAATCTTCGTCATTGAGTAAGGTGGGTTGTGATTGAGGTTCATCTATCGCTTCTTCATTTAATGTTAATTGGAGAAGCTCTCCATCAACCAGTCCTGTTTCTAACGGCCCTTCAAGAAAGATCTCTTCATGGAGCAAGGAAGTAGACTGGGGACTCGAATCAATGTCGATTGATTTACAGCTAACGTCGTCCCATTCCTTATCTGCTGTTTTTATCAACCCACACAGACCAGACTGCTCAACACTACCTTTAATATTGCCATCAAAACCAAAACGGCCACCTAGTGTCGTAATCGAAACCAGAAGTCCTTTTGATTTCTTAAGCGATGCGCTACCTGTTTGCATTAATGTAAAAGCATCCAACAGTCCTTGTTTATCTGTTTTATTGTCCGCTATAAGAATTAGAGCAGCCAGTTTGTCATTGGATTTTACATTCCTGGCTACAAGCCGTGTCTTATAACCATTGCTGTTTAATTCCTCTGCTAATTGCTTTGCTAACTCACCACCACTTTTGTTTAGCCAAATCTCTTTAGTTGGATTAAATGCAATCGCGTTTCTTTTATCTGCATTTTGAAAAGGAACCGCATGTACAACACTGCGGATCAATCTTGACTGTTCCTCATTACCGATCACGCTTTTTTCTAACTGTTGCTCTTGAACAGGCGTTGACGCTATCGCGCCCGTTTGCGCGTTCATATAGTCTATGATTTGTTGCAGGGTTTGTAAGGCGGCAAGATCATCCGCGGCAACAACAGGCAAGTCTGGTAACTTATCTTGTAACGCCGATAAAATTTCGACCCGTTTGATAGAATCGATACCCAGGTCACTATCCAGGTGCATTTCCAGATTTAACATCTCGGCTGGATAACCCGTTTTGTCGGCAACAACCTTAAGTAAAATTTCTGAAAGGTCTGAGTCAGTTTGTTGCGGTGTGCTCGCTACGACAACGTCAGCGATATTAAATACATCAACGATAGATTGCAGTGTTTGCAAAGCCGCCATGTCATCCGGACTTACAGCAGGTAGCTCAGGAATGCGCTCCTGAATTGCAGACAATATTTCTACTCGCTTAATAGAATCAATACCCAGATCACTGTCCAAGTTCATATCGAGACTTAACATCTCAGTTGGGTAGCCTGTTTTATCTGCGACTACTTCCAATAAAGTATCTGCAAAACCATTATCAGTATTGTTTACTTGGGTCACTGGAGGTGTTGCTATTGCTGTTTTTTCAGTTTGTTCTGCTATAAACAATTCTGTTATTGAGCGCAGGGTTTGTAATTGCCCCAGCTCATCAGGACTGACCGTGGGTAATTCGGGCATGGCTTCTTGCAATGCCGACAAGATTTCAACACGTTTAATTGAATCAATTCCCAGATCACTGTCAAGGTTCATTTCCAGATCTAACATCTCGATCGGGTAACCGGTTTTTTCAGCGACAATGTTCAATAACACTTTTTCAAAGTTATTATCTGTTGCTGCACTCTGTTTAACTTCAGTTGCTACCGCTGTCGCAAGAGCAGGTCTACCTGCAACGATAAACTCAACAATGTGTTGCAAG
Source organism: uncultured Gammaproteobacteria bacterium (assembly GCA_963976795.1). Taxonomy (GTDB): domain Bacteria; phylum Pseudomonadota; class Gammaproteobacteria; order Eutrophobiales; family Eutrophobiaceae; genus UBA7359. The sequence goes on along the minus strand of CAXBLT010000021.1, from coordinate 3,619 downwards.
AATTGAAAGGTACCTAATTCTTCTGGGTTAACTGCGGCAGACCAAGGTAACTTTTCTTGCAATGCAGAGAGGATCTCAACACGCTTAATCGAATCAATACCAAGGTCTGTATCCAAACTCATATCGAGACTTAGCATCTCTAATGGGTAACCGGTTTTTTCGGAAACGACATTTAATAACAGGTTATTGATATCAACATCAGACTGCGCATCATTTACCTCTACAGCGAGTTTGGTTTCTTCAATCTCTTTAACGACTGGTTTTTCTACTACTGCCGGTGTGATTGTATTTTCCTGTACAGGTACATTTAACTTGATTTTCTGTTGCGCAGGTTGTGACGCAATTTGTTGTGTTACTGGCGCTAATGCTTGTCCCGACATTAAGCGTTGCTGTTGTTCCAGTAAAGATTGAATCGATTTTTGTGCCGTTTCTTGTCCTTCAAGATATTGCTGGTGTAAGCGGGCTGTTTGTTCCTGCATTTTTTGTAGTGCGAGAATACTTTCCTGAGTCGCCTGCAATAAACCATTGGTTTGTTGTGGAACAACGGCATTAGTCGTCTGTGGTGATTGTTTTACTTCATCAGTCATATTGATAATGGTCTTCTTTGGTTTACTGGGTGGCCGAGGTTTGCTTGGTGGCCTGGGTTCACGCGGTAACATGACATTGGCACCACTAATCGATACTGTCATAGCACGTTTCGTATTTTTGTCGTTCTCTGCCGGGGGTCTTTCAAGCTCTGAACAACGTGCATCCCATTTTTTTAGATCCACATTAACTCCCTTTGTTACAAGGCTGGCCAATGCTGATGCCAGATCATATTGCCCCTGTTTTTTGCCTACAGACGCGTCTACTGCAATGGCAGTAAACTCTTTATCATCCAGGATTGCACTAACGAGCCCAGTCAGGGTCTTGCCTGGTCCTACTTCGACAAAGGTATTAAATCCTTCTGCATATAGTTTTTCCACTTGTTCAACAAACCTAACCGGTGCCGCTAACTGGTTCGCCAATAATTGTTTCGCTGCTTCTGCCTCTGTTGGATAAGCGTCTGTTGTCGTATTTGAGAGCACTTGAAAACTATTCGCCGAAAATTCAAATGGCGCTAGTGCCTCATAGAACGGTTTTGCTGCATCAGCAACAAATGAACTATGGAACGCAGCCGCAACAGGTAACTTAACTGCTCGTATTTTTTCTGCCTTTGCCAGCTTGGCAAAACTATCGACTTGATCTGTCGCACCGGACAACACGACCTGGTTTGGTGAATTATGGTTTGCGATAATTAAATCTATATTATTTTCTTTGAGCAAGGATTCAACTTGTGTATAGGGTGCTACTACCGCCAGCATGGATCCTCGATCGCCCTCACCTGTGGCCATAAGTTCACCACGGACACGAGATAAACGCTGCAAGGTAGCCGTACTATAAACTCCCGCCGCAGAAAGCGCGGTAAGTTCTCCATAGCTATGTCCAATCGCCGCCGTTGGTTTAACTGCAAAATGATTTAATACATTTAAAGCACCAACACTCACCGCACCGATTGCGGGTTGTGCATTCTGTGTCTGACGTAATGTATTCTCCTGTTCTTTTTCATCTACCTTGGAAAAGACAGGAATGGGGTACAAGACATCTGCCAGACTTTGTTTCCCTGTCGCTTCAATAAATAGTTGGTTCGCTTCTTCGAGCGCAGTTGAAAACTGAGGGAACTGACATGCCAGGTCACGGCACATACCGACGTACTGAGAACCTTGTCCCGGAAAGACAAAAACAACTTTATTATCCTCTTTACCTGAACTATAGCTCACACCGTTTGGTCTTTGCCAGGATGTCTCCGCGGCATCATTAAGCTGTTGCTTAACGTCTGTCACTACTTTTTCTAGTTCTGTATTTGTTTTATCAACAACAATGGTTAAGCGATGCTCGGCATCTGCTTTAAAGGTCTGGCATGAGTCATAGGCAAAGAAGCGAAGCCGCTCTGCTGATGTTAATACGGCAGCATCCGGCAATTGATCTATTAAGCCTGATTTAGAATCGGCACTAAGTGCGATGATTAATACTTGCCCGTCCCATTCGATCGCTGTCTTCGTCGCTTCTGCTTCTTCGAGTACGCAATGAAAATTGCTACCACCAAAACCAAAGGCACTTAATGCAGCTCGTCTGGGCGTTGCTTGTGTTTTTAGCCACGGACGTTTAATTGAATTGAGATATATCGGTGCTGTGCCAGGGTTAATAATCTCTAACGGTTCATCTACCTTGATACTGGGTGGTAAAACTTTATGTTTTAATGCCATTGCCGTTTTAATAAGCCCGGCGATACCCGCTGCTGCTTTCGTATGCCCTATCATAGACTTGACTGAACCAACGGCACACCATGTCTCATCTTCATTATCTTGACTATAAACACCGGACAAGGCCTTCGCTTCAACAGCATCACCTACCGAAGTACCCGTGCCGTGCGCCTCGACTAACTCTATACTTCGTGGTGTGACATCCGCTTCCCGGTAGGCATTCCATAGCGCTTTGGTTTGGCCAGCTGAACTAGGGGCATAGATAGCATTACCTTTGCCATCAGATGATGAGCCCATACCACGTAACACGGCATAAACCTTATCACCATCACGTTCAGCATCTTCAAGACGCTTTAATATAACAGCACCCAAGCCTTCGCCAAGTATCGTGCCATCACCTTCCTTTGCAAACGGACGACTATTCCCCGTAGGAGATAAAGCAGGTGTTTTACTAAAACACATATACATAAAGATATCGTTGAAGGTATCCATGCCACCCGTAATCGCCATATCAACCCGACCGGCACTAAGTTCTAATGCGGCAAGATGCACTGCGCTTAAAGAACTGGCACAAGCTGCATCAACGACGCAGTTAGTACCGCCAAGATCAAAACGGTTTGCGATACGGCCCGCAGCGACATTACCCAATAGGCCAGGAAATGAATTTTCTTGCCAAGGGACATAACCATCAGCAATACGTTGGACAACATCTTCTGTTGTTTCTGAATCAACACCAGCATCGGCAAGTGCCTTACGCCAAATGGGATGACCTAATCTTGCACCTAGCGGTATCACTAATTCTAATGTTCCGGTAACACCGAGGATCACGCTGGTACGATCACGATCGAATTCTCGCCCGTCACCCGCGTCTTTACCGGTTGAGTAACCGGCATCCAATAAGGCCTGTCGCGCCACCATCATGCCGAGCAGTTGAGTCGTGTCAGTTGCCTCGATATTGTTTGGACTCATTCCATACAACAATGGATTGAAATCAACCGCATTTATAAATCCACCACGCTTACCATAAGTCATATCCGGTTCGGATTTATCTTCGTTGAAATAATCAGATGGCTTCCAATGTGTCTCTGGAATATCCGTTATCGCATCAACACCTTCTCGAATATTAGCCCAATATTCTTCGGCGTTATTTGCTTTAGGGAAAAGGCAACCTATACCAACTATGGCGAGTGGTTTCATTTGTTGTTTGTTTTCTTTTTTAGGCATTGTTCACTTAAAATTTACGTTAGCACCTTGTGCTTTTAATATGTCATTCCCGTAAAAACGGGAATCTAGTCAATAATATAATCTCTGGACTCCCGTTTACACGGGAGTGACGC
>CAXBLT010000020.1:0-34747 GCA_963976795.1 uncultured Gammaproteobacteria bacterium | reverse complement strand
ACTGCGCATAATGTATATTATGTTAAATTAATAAAATGCCGATTCAAGTCTTATATAAACAACCGATTACTAATCTTTCATTTACTATATAGCCCCTAATGGATATCACCTCCTGCTAAGACATATCCCTACTACAACTTATTTTAATCGTTCAAAAATCCCATTTATTATATGAATTCGATAACAAAACATTGGCTCGCCATAGCCATAGTCATCCACCTGTTAGTCGCCTGGTTTAGTCTGGGTCATTATCATGATGACGAATACGCTCAGATCCTCAATTTTGCGACATCAAAGATTGGTGTTGATATGCAAAGTGAGCTTATGTGGGAATTTGAGGCAGGTGTTCGAAGTGGATTTCAGCCCTTTATTGCTTTTTTACTATCAAAAGCAACCGCTTTTGTCGGCATAGAATCACCACATATCCTTGCCTTCATCTATCGACTCATAAGTGCCATTCTTTCTCTTGCTGCTACGGTTGTGTTCATAAAGGCAATCGCTAAAGAAATAAACTCAAAGACTGCATTTAAATGGACTGTGTTTTTTCTATTCTTTTCGTGGATTCTGCTATTTATTAATGTACGTTTTTCTTCTGAAGGTTGGGCCACTTCATTCTTTATTCTTGGATTTGGACTGCTCCTGCAATCAGAACCTGCCAGCCTTCAACGGCATTTAGCAATAGGATTCTTTCTAGGGTTGGCGTTCCTCGCCAGATATCAAGTTGGCTTCATGCTATTAGGCCTTGGTTTGTGGATGTTATTTATCCAGCGAATAAAACCAATCAACTTATTCCATATCCTGATTGGCGGTTTATTCTCATTAGTCCTCGGCGCAGGGTTTGATTGGTGGCTGTATGGCGAACCCACTGTTAGTTCCTGGCAATACTTTAAATGGCATTATGACGGTTTAACATCTAATTCAGGTGGCATCAGTACTGCAGTATATGAACCATGGTGGTTTTATATGCAATACGCAGCATTACAGTTAATTCCGCCGATCACTTTACTACTGCCTATTGTAGTCGTCGTCTTTTGGATATTCTTTCCACTCCATCCGATTACCTGGCTGACTATTCCATTTGTCTTTTTTCATACCTATTTTGGTCATAAGGAAATGCGTTATTTATTCCCGCTATTGCCTTTTGCGCCAGTCATGTTTGCCTTGCTCTGCATACACTTAAATCAACGATTTAGATTAATGGATTTTAAATTCATTCGGTATTCGTGGCAGGCAGTCTTAGGTGCTTCTATTATTGTAAATGCCATACTTGTCATCCTTACCTTGTCTTTACCGGCCAGCAAAGAAGTCGCACTGTGGCGCAATTGTTTATCCCCCTTAGCGCTTGAAAAGTCATCTGTGTTATTAGTTTTGGATCAGGACGGTTCATATTCTGACCCGGCAGAGCTGAACATGGATTTTTATAACTCGAACAAGCTCCCGATCATCCCAGTCAAAGATGAGAGTGAGATTAAACTGATTATAGGTCAGCATCCGAATAAGCAGGTGCTATATGCTTCGCGCAAACGTAATCGAAGCAAGCAATTAGACGCAGAGAATATTTCGCACCAACTTATTTGCCAGGCATTACCAAACTGGATTTTAAAAATAAATATTAATAACTGGACTTCACGCACTAGCATGTGGCGTATCTGGAGAATCGTTAAATAATATGAATATATCTTCAATACGTGATAAATATCTCGATTGCATCACTATGTATTCTGTCTATTTATGTAATAAGCTTACTCTCAAAATATATATACAATAAGGATAACGCTATGGGAAAAACCATCAAGATTTTAGTCGTTCTGGGGTTAGTCGTTGTCGTTGCGTTAGCAGGCATCATTTTCACTACTGATATCAATCAATATAAAGACCAAATTGTTCAAGTAGTCAAAGACAATACAGGACGAGATTTTGAAATAAGTGGTGACCTGAAATTAGCGCCATCATTGATACCTACAATTGCTGTTGAAGGCGTTTCGTTGGGCAATGCTAGCTGGGCAAAAGAAAAAAATATGCTGAGCGTGTCAAAATTTGAAGCCCAGATTGCGCTGATGCCGTTATTGAAAAAAAACATACAAGTCATTAAATTTATCTTGATTGAACCGAGCATTCACCTTGAAACGAACAGTAAAGGAGAAGGCAATTGGGTATTAGCCACCCCTGCCCCTAAAGAAAAAGAGTCCATAGCAGAAACAGCACCAGCATCATTGCCAGGTCTGGCTGTAAATGAAGTACACATTAAAGATGCAATCATCAGTTACAAGGACGGCAAAACCGGTGAGACTACTGAATTACATATTGACGAAGTGTCCGTTAATTCAGAGAGTTTTTCCGACCCGATGAAGCTTTTTGTAAAAGCCGAAGTAAACGAATCACCGCTAGAACTGACAGGAAGCTTAGGCTCGATAAACAGCTTGCTTGATAATAAAGATTACTCAATCAATATAAATGCTGATATAGCTGGCGCTAAAATCTCCATAGAAGGCAAATTGGGGCAACCCATGAATGCCAAAGGTATCGACTTACTTGCATCATTAGATATAAAAGAATTGAGCAGCCTCAACAAACTCGCAGGTGCAGAACTGCCAGAAGCTGGCCCTATTCTCTTAAGCGGGAAACTGTCTGACACTAAGTCAGGTTATTCTGTTAAATCAATGTCTGCTCAAGTAATGGAATATAAAGTGAATGGTGACATAGAGATTGCACTTAGTGGAGCACGCCCAAAATTAATGGCCTCCCTGTCAACAGACAGCCTCGATGTAAGTCCTTTCCAAGGCGCGCCAGAAGAAGGAACCCCTAAAAAAGAAAAATTATTCCCATCAGACCCGCTACCCTTGGATGGACTTAAGTCTGCTGATGTTGATCTAAAATTTAAAGCAAAAAAACTTATCACAAAAGATTTAACAATCGATGACGTGAACCTGGCTTTGACATTGAACAATGGCAAGTTGCAGATAACACAAAACTCGAAGGCCGTTGGTGGCACGATTTCAGTAGATATAAGCCTGGACGGCAGCAATGCCAAGTCAGCTACACTTAGTAATAATATCGAATTAAAACAAATTGAGCTTGGTCAACTGCCCGCGATTAAAGAAAAAGAAATCTTGACTGGTGGCAAGTCAAATATAACGATTAAAACGAATGGTTCAGGTGCGAGTGTAAGTGCAATAATGGCGAGCTTGAATGGAAAATTATTAATTACCGTAGGCGCAGGAAAAATATCCAGCAAAGTAATGGAACTCGCAAGTGCAGACGCACTTATGAGCACCCTTTCTATGATCAACCCAATGGCAAAAGGAAGCGATGGTAGCCTGCTTGAATGTGCTGTAATTAATTTTGGCATTACGAATGGTATTGCTACTGCTGACAATGGAATCGCCATGTCTACAAACCAGATAAATATTATTGGTGGCGGCAACATCAATTTAAAAACAGAAACACTGGATATTGGTATAACGCCAAAAGAAAAAGAAGGTGTTGGGCTTAATGTTGCTCAACTTGCGGCACTGGTACGACTTGGCGGTACTCTCGCGAGCCCTACTCCGAAAACAGATACCAAGGCTGCATTAAAGAAAGGTTTATCTGCAGGAGCGGCGGTTGCCACAGGCGGCCTCTCTTTACTTGCTGGAGAGTTATTAGACAGTGGCTCTGGTGATGACGCGAACCCTTGTGATATTGCACTAGGAAAAGTACCGAAGACACCAGCTAAAAAACCAGCAACAGAAAAAAACACTGTAGAGAAGACCGCTGACACAGTTAAAGATGCCGCAAGTGTAGTAGGAGATAAGCTTAAGAACCTGTTTTAAATCTAAGGCGTAACCGTAACTTCTAAAGATAGCTCTTTTATACGTGCTGCAAAATCTTGCATCCATGATTCTGGAAGTTTCTTGATTGCTTTGACTTCAGGCTGCAACGATGGGCGCTCGACGCCGTAAAGCAATACACCTTTCACAGGGATACTTCGACTCACTGTTGCCTTAAGTAAATTAAGATAGGCCTCTGTTTCTGATTTACTGGGAGATTTATTTTTATAAATGAATACGCAAGTCTGGATCCAGGTTGGACAAAGCTCCACCGATGTCTTCAATCGTTTGAGTGTAGACATATTTGATCCTTTAATTTGGTTTATCGTGGCGATGCCTGTTGGTGTAGCACTGTCAATCTTGAACCAAACTTCTCCATTCATTTTGGAGAGTTTCTTCAGCCCCTTGTTAACTGGAGCCCGATTTACCATACTCCCATTAGTAATCAGTACACATTTAATAGCATTCAACAAACCATATTCTTTTAGTATTAATTCAATCAGGTTAACAACCTGATCAAACTCGTTGGCTGTTGTCGGTTCGCCGTTTCCAGATATCGCGATATCTTTGATTACCCGATATTCATCTGGGACTTCTTCCCTGTCATAGAACCCCCCATGTACAACATCAGCCAGAAAATTACGCAATTCATGCCCCAATTTGTCTAGATTAACAGCAGGAGCACTCCCCCGAATTAAATCTGGCACCTGGCAATAGATGCAACGCCAATTACAGGCATTGTTAATATTCAGATTGATACCAATTGATAACCCACCAGCACGACGGGAAAGAACGGGGTATACATAGGTCAGACCAGCCTTATCGCGACTGTGGTCAGTGGTAGTAAGCATTAAAGTGTGCGTTTCAGACGGTTTAATTATTAATGATTTAGTATACCAAAACAAATACCAGTAATGTATGCCATCAATCTTTAGCGACACTAGCCATAACTACATAAAGCGGATCACCAGTAACGGGACTGCAATCCATAAATTCAATATTGTCAAACCCTCCTGATTCTAGTAAATATGTTCTTAGTAAATACTTTCGATCATGCTCTGAAAGAGAAAGCCATGCTGCGGTTGCCTTTGTGTCAAAAACACGGTTGGAATAAGTAATAATGAGAGAACCATCTTTTTTTAATACTCTGGCGATTTCTTTAAGCACATTGACAGGATGAATTAAATAATCAAAAGACACGCAGATAGTACACACATCAAACTCATTTGCTTTAAAGGGTAATTCTGGATATATATTTAAGTCATGTACCAGCCACTCATCAAGCTGTTTATTTCTTGCAAGCTCCCTTGCATTCATACCTAAACCAACGACACGTTGATAACTTACATCCTCTGGATAATGGCTTGTCCAACTACTCATTAAATCCAGAATGCTAGTTTTAACGGGGAGCTGTTGTCTATAAAGCGCTTTAACTGCGGCAATAGCGCCAGCATCTATATGTGTTACAAACCGAGGTATCTTATAAAACTTATCATCCGGCGTTTCATCTATTCGGCAGTGGGCATTGTCTGATAATTTAACAGTAATATTTTTCTCAAATGGCATAACAAACAGATTAAATCAAACGACAGGAACTAGTAAAGCCCTCGCATTTTGATTTAGCGTATAAAGGACAGCAGAGGCGTGATTATACTTTAAAGTGCCCTATCAGACTATCAAGCTCATTAAATTTAGCTTCAATATGCGTCCCAATCTTCTGAGTCTTGGTCGCGCCTTCAGCAGTTTTCTTCCCAACATCATTAATATTGACAATGCTTTTATCTAATTCGTCAGTAACACGAGACTGCTCTTCCGATGATGTCGCAACCTGGATATTCATATCAGTAATAATAGAAACACTATCTTCAATTTTGCGCAGTGCGTTACTGGTATTTGCGGCTTGTTGTACACTGACCATAGCTTTTTTACAGCTATCATTCATCTGCTCAGAGGCAGTTTTTGATAGCATTTGTAATTCTTCAACAGTATCATGGATTTCCTGTATAGACTCATGTGTTCGAGTTGCCAGAGTTCTAACTTCATCTGCAACAACCGCAAACCCTCTTCCTTGTTCACCAGCACGCGCCGCTTCAATTGCTGCATTCAAAGCAAGTAAATTTGTCTGTGCAGCAATATTATTGATAACATCAAGTACTGAGCCAATATCTTCGCTATTTTCCCTTAGTTTATTAATACTTTCAGCAGCGTCCTCTATACCACTCGCTAACACGTTGATTATTTCTTGAGATTCATCCACGGATTTTTTGCCGTTAACTGTATCCATCTGTGCTTCCTGAACGGCAGTCATTGCGTTGGCTGTAAGTTCAACCACTTGTTTTGAAGCCGCTGACATTTCAGTAATTGCTGCAGCAACAAGTTCTGTTTCACTGCTCTGTTGCTCAATATCTATACTAGTTGAATAAGCAATTTGAGATAATTCCGCTGCTTCATCTACTAGCAGTGATGTTGCATTTTTCGTGTTATTTATAGTGGCATGAATTTTCGATACAAATTTATTAAATGCCCTGGCCACATCAGTGACCTCATCATCGCCAACTTCCTCTAGACGACTAACCAAATCACCCTCCCCATCAGCGATATCTTCCATTGTTTCCGCAACATTTATTAGTGCCACAATAATTGTGCGGCCAAGAAAGTAAATCAATGCGCTAGAAATGATAGAAATTATTATTATCATTGCAATATTGATGCTTACTGCCATACCTGCAAATGCTTTTGCTTCATCTGAAGTAGTATTTGCTACTTGCAGAGCTTCATTTTTCATTTTAGTAATATTATCTATTAATGCATCAAACTGTTTTCTTTCTGGTCCTGTTGCATTAATAAAGGCACTTTCGCGATATCCATCGTAACTTTGTTGCTTGGTATATTTAACCAGAGCATTATAATTTCCCCACATCTTTTCAAGAGACTGATATTCATCTACGTGATTTTTTAGATCTTCTACCGCTACATCTATTAATTTAATTTTTCTATCAAAACCCTCGCCAACACTATGACGAATAGTGTCATCAGGAGCCATGACAATAGAAAGCGATGTTTCTCTTAAACTATTTATAGGTTGAAGAAGTTTGTCTGCCAGAAAAGAAACTTTTTGCCCTGACCGATAGACGCTATCAATACTATTGAGATTTTTATAATTAGAATACACGCTATATACGCCAATAAAGATAACAGCCAAAACAATAGTTGCAGCCATAATTATTAATTTATTTTTAATCGTTAAGTTTTTCATGGCATAGTCCTTAATTTGCTGTTATTTGAATAGGCATTTGAAAATTCTTTTCAATTACTTTTACTGGTTTCTTGAATTCTTCAGGGTACGGGCCTTTTCTTAGCGACCAGTGATCATTTGTTATTTCGATTTCCCATAACGGCATACTGGCGACTTTATATGGCGTAAAAATAACTTCTTTGTTTGTAGCAAGAACTTTGTTAGGCCCGGGAGCAAAAAGCATATAACCATTTTTATATACATGGCGCATAATTTGTTCACTGACATTTACAAACTCCGCTGTTCCTACCGAAGTGGCAAACAGCTTTTCTATATAACTATCCAGCATGCTGTCTGGAAAGATTGTGCTCCAAATATTATGAGTTCTATAGAGAAGAAATACTGTCCACGGATGATTATAATACCAATCATCTAAGCCCCAGACGATTAAGTCCCATTGTTTTGTGTTGTTCCCCGCATTTGTCGTTAACAGTTGTCCAAACACATCAGTTTCACTGTTTGTATATTCAACATCTAATATGACGCCGACTTTATTTAATTGGTATTCGATACCCTTGATTAACCATTTAAATCTGTCTTGCGCATAAAACTTAAGTGTTAAACCATCTAATATCGATTTCAATTCTTTTCGCACACTGGGATCATTCGGGTCTTCTAGCTCTGAATAAGGCCGCAAATTTTTTACTATATCTCTCACACCAGGAAAGCTTGCTGCTACTGTTGTAGGATGGACCACCCCTTCTCCGTCATAAACGAAATTAAGCAAGTTTTTTTGGCTAATGGCACGGTTTAAAGCAACTCTAACTTTTTTGTCCTGCAATTTTGGATTTCCATTGATTAAATTAATCTGAATAGAAAAATTATTGTTAGAGGGTGATTTAACTACCTTTGCATAAGGCGACAAGATTGTTTCAACCTTACTAGAGAATGGGATTGTAGCGATATCGATCTCTCCTTCGCTATTTTTTACAGACTGCATCGCATCGCCGGCACTCATCTTCGGGTAAACAGTAATATTTTCGACCTTTGGATAACGTTTATCCCAATAGTATGGATTCGCTTTTAATTTAACTTCATCGGCACTCCTATCTCCTTCTACATAACCTTCTGTAAGAATATAGGGTCCTAAACTATAAGGGCCAGGCTCTGCCAGATTTGGGCATGTAGCTTTACCATTCCATCCATGTTTATTCAGATACTCTGGCGTATAAAAATGTATCCAGATAGTGTCATTAAAAAATTGTCCATACTTCTCTGTTAAATGAAACCGCACGGTATATTGATCAATTTTTTCTACATAATCGAAAACGTTATGAATATTGGTAAAAACAAACGGTTTTTTCTTAAAAAATTCCATATTCATTACGATTGAATCAGCATCAAACGAACTGCCGTCCTGAAACCTAACGCCTTCCCTTAATTTAAATTCATATGTGGTCTCGTCGATTTGCTGATGACTGACTGCCACATCATATTCCCAACCTTCTTCATTGTTGGCAGGGCGTATTAGTCCAGAACTGATAGCGTGTGAAGTATATGCATAGGGAAGACTTGGGATAGAAACTTTGATGTGTGAGCCAGATGCCAGTTTAGGTGCAACTCGACTTTCTGAGTCATCCTCTCGCAATACCAAGGGCTCATGCAATGCAACCTCAATACTCTCAGCGACACATATGTTAGACATAAAACATATAAGAACTAACAAACTTTTTAAAAAATTCACACTTAACACTCCCTATAATCTCGGCGAACTTGAGAATTCAAAACCACATTTTCATTCTGAGACACAAGCGCTTATAAATAGACACTTAAATCGTTAATTACCAAATATAACGTCACGAAGCTGTGAACCTTTAGCGTATTTTGTTTGTTTTTTACTATCTCAGTATCAGTCAATAAAGCGGCAGACGGAATGTCGTAAAACGCATTGGCATTTACGAGTCCATAATTGTCTCCATATGGACATGGAGAAAGTCAATAGTTACCTGGTTTAGAAAATATTTTGGCTGTAAATGCAGTTGGGTGATGCGGTTTTTTATTCAATCCGCAGGAGAGTTATCTAATAAACTGCTGCATCAATGTGTATTGATGCAGCAGTTTGATTAATGCTTATTGAGATTGTGAGAACAGACTTAAATCAAAATAGATTTAAGCTCTAGCAATATAACAACTTAACTAGATGCCATGTCTTTACAAGCTTTCAATGCAACTGCGCGTACACTTGTTGATGCTTTCTTAGCTTTAAACATCATTGGTTCGCCAGTAAACGGGTTGATACCTTTGCGAGCTTTTGTCGCAGGCTTTTTAACACGCTTTAGTTTAACTCCTAATTCTGGCACCATGAATTCACCGCAGCCGCGCGCTTTTAGGTGGCGTTGCGCTTGTTCTGACAAAGACGCTAATACTGCCTTTACATCTTTTTTTGATACTTCCGTAGCATCTGCTATTTCAGCAATAATTTGTGCTTTCGTCATTCTATCTTTGACAGATGATAGTTTTTTCGTGGCCATGAGCGCTCCCTTTATATTATCAGGTTAAATTTTGGGTTTAATACGGATGCGTATTGTAACGCATTAATCAATTTTTCTACCTAATTTTTTCTCATAATTACTACTGTGAAAGGAAATTTTGAACATATTGATGTTCAGCCTGTGACAATAATGTAAATATTTAGCTCAGGCACTGAATTTAGAAATCCACAAAGAAGCATAAAGAGATATACGGCTTCGGCTGCGACTCTGATTTTGTTGTCAAAATGATGGTGCCCGGGGCCGGAATCGAACCGGCACGTCCGTAAGGACGAGGGATTTTAAGTCCCTTGCGTCTACCAATTCCGCCACCCGGGCTAGACACTTGATATAGTAATTTGGAGGCTGAGCCCGGAATTGAACCGAGGTACACGGTTTTGCAAACCGCTGCATAACCACTCTGCCACTCAGCCAGAGTTACTATTTAACTAATTTCTTCGCCTGCAAAATACAAAACCCCGGAAATACCGGGGTTTCCATAATTTGGAGCGGGAAACGAGATTCGAACTCGCGACATCCTCGTTGGCAACGAGGTGCTCTACCACTGAGCTATTCCCGCAAAGGACGCATATTGTAGCTTCGGCTTTTAATGTGTCAATCAAATTACCAAATTATTCTTTTAATTGTGGCCACGCCGCCAATAAATATTGAATCATTGATGCCAAAGTTAAAATCGCCGCGATATAAAGTAGCACTAGGCCTATTTCATATACAGGTACATCGTAGACAGGTTTTCTGAAGATAAGCAGGCCTAGTGCGACCATTTGGGCTAATGTTTTTATTTTACCCAGGACGGAAACAGCGACCATATTACGTGCACCAATTTCGGCCATCCATTCACGTAATGCCGAGACAGTAATCTCGCGACCAATGATAATTATTGCAGGCAACGCCAAGTAAATCACCGGGTTTTGCTGCACTAATAAAACCAGGGCAACCGCAACCATTAATTTATCTGCGACAGGGTCTAAAAATGCACCTAAAGATGAAGTCTGATTCAATTTTCTTGCTAAGTAACCATCTAAGACATCGGTTACTGCCGCTATTGTAAAGATAAGGCACGCAAAATAATTACTCCAACTGATTGGTAAATAAAATACCAATACAAAAACGGGGATTAATAATATGCGAAGTAAGGTTAGTTGATTAGGTATGTTCATAAATTATTATGGAATGTTTCATATATCTTCTGAGCAAGGTTTTTATCGATTCCTGGCACATTGGACAAATCATCTATGCCAGCTTTGGCTACGCCTTGCAATCCACCAAAATGTTTTATCAGATTTTGTCGGCGCTTGTTCCCTATTCCTTCTATATCTTCAAGCGTTGAGCGATTGCGAGTCTTTTTTCTTCGTTGACGATGCGCTGTGATTGCAAAACGATGTGCTTCATCTCGAATATGCTGGATTAGATGTAACGCCGGAGATGCACTATCACAGTCTATGGTTTTATTTTCAAGTGCGAGAATCAAGTTTTCAAGGCCAGGTTTTCTTGATGGACCTTTAGCCACGCCTAATATTGGAATATGTCTTATTTGCAACTCATCGAGTTCTTTTTTAGCCACGCCAATTTGACCTTTACCACCATCAATCAAAATAAGATCGGGTAATTTTGCATCTTCTTTTACGAGTCGTGTGTAGCGTCGCCTGATAACCTGCCCCATAGCCGCATAATCATCGCCCTTAGTAATATTTTTTATATTAAATTGGCGGTATTGTGAATTCATTGGCCCATCTGGCCCAAAGACAACACACGACCCAACGGTTGATTCGCCCTGAGTATGACTAATATCAAAGCACTCCATACGCTCAATGGGCTCTTTAAATGAAAGCAGCTCTTTTAATGCATCAAAACGTTTATACTGACTCTTATTGCTCGCTAGCTTATGCTTTAATGTCAGGTCAGCATTTTCTTGTGTCATGCCAAGCCACTTTGCACGCTCGCCCCTAACCTTGGATTTAAGTTTAATTTTTTTCTTCGCTTTTTCAGAAATAACTTCTTCGACCAATCTAATAGCATCAATATTGTGACTGATTAATATTTCAGATGGTATTTTTTGTTGTGAATTTGGATTTAAATAAAACTGACTTAAAAATGCATTGACTAATTCTGTTTCTGATTGCTCCGCAATATTTTGTGGATAATAACTACGACTACCCAAGTTTAATCCAGATCGGATAATCGTTAACTGTATACAGGCGTGGTTGCCATTTATAGCGCAAGCAATAATATCAAGATCGCCAGCATCCGTGCTGATATGCTGTTTTTCCTGTACATCGCGTAATGATCGAATTTGATCTCGTAATCTCGCTGCAACTTCAAATTCCAATGCATCTGATGCCCTTTGCATAGGTTCGTTCAAGGCCTTTATGACTTCATCATTTTTTCCTTCAAGAAATAATGTTGCATGTTGAATATCACGCTGGTAGTCAGCTTTTGAAACGATATCAACACACGGTGCTGAACAGCGTTTGATTTGATATTGTAAACAAGGCCGAGAACGATTTGCAAAGACACTGTCCTCACAAGATCTAATCATAAACAGCTTTTGCAATAAATTTAATGTGCGTCTGACAGAACCCGCGCCTGGGTATGGTCCAAAGTATTTCCCCTTCCCCCTCAAAGCACCGCGATGATATTTAAAATGGGGATAATCATGATCGGTTGATAAATAAAGATAAGGGTAACTTTTATCGTCACGGAATAAGATGTTGTAACGCGGCTTATAACTTTTTATTAAATTATTTTCCAGAATCAAGGCCTCATTTTCAGTATGAGTAACCGTTACTTCTATGTTCTCAACCTGCTTGACCATGACCTGGGTTTTGGAGGAATCAGACTGGCTCCGATTAAAATAACTTGAAACTCGTTTCTTCAGGTTTTTTGCTTTTCCGACATAGATCACCTGCCCCTGCCCATCTTGCATACAATAAACACCAGGAAGACTGGTTAGAGTTTTGAGATATGTCTTTGGATCGAACGGCATAGAGACTAGCTGTTGAGTTGTGTCTTAATCTGAACAAAAATTTCACTAAACATTTTTTCAGTCAACCTTTTTGTATTAGTGTTATATCTACTGCAATGATAAGAATCGATGATGCTTCGTCCATCATTGAGCTTATGGATTTTGCCATGTATGAATGGGTAGTCTGATTGCTTAAGGCCTAATGCTTTAATCACTGCTTTATGAGAAACCAGCCCTAAACTTAGAATCACAGCTTTTTTATCGATCGTCTTCAATTCTTCGATTAAATAGCGATTACAGGTATTAATTTCTGCGCCTATAGGTTTATTTTGCGGTGGCAAGCATTTCACTGCATTGGTAATTCGACACTGTTTTAGTTTAAGGCCATCTTTCAAATCAGTGGAGATCTTTTTATTGCTGAATCCATGCTTATAAAGCATTTCATAAAGAATAATACCGGCATGATCACCAGTAAAAGGTCTTCCCGTAGCATTTGCCCCATGTAAACCAGGTGCTAGTCCTACGATAAGTAATTTTGGGTTTTTAACACCAAAAGGAGGTACTGGGCGTGCGTGATAGTGGCTAAATTTCTCGCGAACTTCCGCAAGAAAGTCGCTTAACCTCGGGCAAGCAGTACAATTTAGATCGAACACAGATGAATTTCCTGACATGCCGTGAATATTACGTTACCAATCCAGGTTTGTCGGTATCTCCGCCTTATTTTTTTATACCGATAATCTGGACTTGCCTGATACCCTTCTTTTCTTATTCTATTTAATTCACCTATTGCTCTTTGCTCATTCAGACTATTCCATGTAGGAAAGGATAGGCTCTCATAGAAATCATACTGCTCTGGGCTATTAAACGCCTGACTGGGAATTCTGACTTTAGCTAGCGGCATGAGTGGTGAATCAGTTTCGCAGCATTCAATACCTGTGGCTTCAATTGGCATATATTGATTGGGATCCTGCAATTGCACCATAAAATTAAAACAACCTTCTCCGTCTGCGTATTCATCGCTCATTACTATGTGCAAGAAATCAAGACCTTTATTTTCATCTATTTGATTCATTTTCCTGAATAGAACAAGATTGTGCATATAACTTAATATTATGAGGTTCCAATCTATAGGATTATTTTCTAAAGTATTGTGTTTTAAACGGACTAAAATGATGAGCAAAAAAAAGCACTAACTAAAGAACAACAAGATAAAAGCTATTTTCAAAAAGTGCATATGGGTATAATTCTATTTGAAATTGATTGTTCCAAAATGCACATTCTTTATGATTGCTTTCATTTGAACAAGCTCACTCATAGGCATTGCTATTGCTTGTTCAGTACCTTCTTCAATAAACATTAAGTGTTCAGTCTTATCAGATTTAACCAACGTATCGACGGCGATTCCTATTAGCTCTTTACCAGTCGTCAGAGAAAGCTCAATCGGTAAACGAAATGTACACGCAATTTCGAGATAATCGTGGAGCTCACAAAGCATTGTTGGTCTTGTCATTTTATAAAGTTTTCATATATTTAATTAACGATTCGGAGTCAAAATCGAGTATTAAATGACTAAGCTCATCGAACAATAAATTCCAGAGAGAACTGAGCTAGCCTTCTTCTCAAGTTTCTTTATGCTTTAATGTACTATCAAGTACACAATGTATATCGATTACAGATGAGTTCATAAAATCGGAGTAACATAAGGAACTATTTTAGACTAAACTCCACTCGATACTATATTGGGTATTCATAACGTGAGTAAAAATTTAACTACAGCTATACTGTTTAGCGCTATTATCGTCCTTTCTGGATGCACGACTAACTATATAACGCCAATTCGTGAGCTTGCCGATCCAAACCATGAAGAAATAGCCTCAATAAGAACGCATACACATAACACTTATGTAGTGATGTATAACCCAGTCACATGCAAAATACCTTAACGTTTTCAGTGCTCAAACTTGAGCTAACTGTCTATGCTATTTTGCTAATCATTATCAGTTTCGGTGTATATTTAAATTGCAAATAGACAAGGCTCTTTATCACCGCTTGTTTTGGGTTGGGATCATATTCGTATATATATTGTTACGGATTCAACCTATAGGAATTCCATTGGATCGCGATGAGGGTGTGTTTGGCCTTATTGGAAGAACCATAATAGAGGGCGCCCTACCCTACCAGGATGGTATAGATCACAAACCGCCATTGGTTTTTTATATTTACGCAGTAATATTATCAATATTCCCCCCCACTGCATTTGGCATACATGCCTTTCTTCATATCTATAATCTAGTTACTCTAACCGTTCTTTTTCTTTTTACTAAACGAATAGCCAGTGTCGATACGGCATATTGGGTAGCTTTCTTCTATGCAATTCTTTCGATAAACCCCTTTGTTCAAGGATTCACAGCATCAACTGAAATGTTTATGTTGTTGCCGATCATGTTGAGTTTATGGTGCGCTACGAGTGCAACTGAAAATAGTAAGCTTCATGTTTTTTATCTGGCTCTAAGTGGTGTCTTTGGTGCACTAGCCTGCTGGTGTAAACAGCCTGCCGTTTTTAGTGTGCTTTTTGCGCTAATCATTATTAGCTATCGAATCTGGCAACAACACGCCGTAGAGACTCGAATTCAAAACATCATCAAAGCAATAATCATATGGTTGATGGGCGGTATCAGTACATCTTTATTAATAATCACATATTTCAATATGCATGGAATCTTGGACGAGCTCATTTATTGGGGTTTTCAACACAGTCTCATCTATAGCACTGGGTTATCCCTTTCAGATAGAGCCCTAATGGCCTGGCATGGTTTATTGCGCGTTGTTTTTAATTCGCCATTGATATTTATTCTTGGGTTATCCGCAGTCTTTCTAAAGCACGACAAACTCGTTTTAAGAGTGCCCATACTACTGATTTTTTTTATTTTGTCCTTATTAGGTGCAAGTATAGGCTTTGCATACCCACACTATTATGCACAGATCGTTCCCGGCATTGTGCTCCTTGCAGGGGTTTCATGTAACACTATCTTAAAAAAGACACCTCATATCAAAACAAAATATATTGTTACGGGCACCGTGCTGACGGCAACAGTCTTGTTAGCTATTTTACCCAATAGCAACTATCACTTATCGTTTGAGCGTGAAAAATTCAGCCGTTATTTTTTCGGGATGAATCCATTTCCCGAATCTATTTCGATAGCCAATTTTTTAAATAAGAACACAACACCTGAGGACAAAATCTTTATATATGGATCGGAACCTCAGGTATTATTATTGGCAGAACGTCCGTCTGCAACGGCCTTTTATGTTGTTTACCCATTGTTGAGCAGCCAATTTCCCCAACACATAACCTTCCAGGAAAGAGTAATCAATGAAATAAAAAAAGCTCGGCCAAAATATATTATGAGTGTGTTACTACCGGCTTCCCTACTCTATGACGGCAAGGCAGAATTAAAAATTGAGCATTTCATAAAAGAATATACTCGGGAAAATTATCAAATCGAGAATGTGTTATTTTTCAGCGAGAAAAAACAATCGTGGCTTTCCTATCAAAATGAATCTTTTCTACAAGGGGAAAAACACTCTAACGAATCAATCGTATTCTATAGAAGAGTTGATCTGTGATTTTTTAACCCAATTTATGAAATGTTTTTCAGCATAGAAACTTAAAAAGACATGATTTAAATGGCGGAGAGGGTGGGATTCGAACCCACGGGACCGATAAAGGACCGCTGGTTTTCAAGACCAGTGCATTCGACCACTCTGCCACCTCTCCAGTGTCGTGCGATCTAAGGAGCGAGAGGATACATGATCATTCGACGTGGGAAAAGCCGTATAAGATAATTGAATTTAAAGAAAATTTAATGAAACAAAGCTTGATATTTTTCCTCCAAACCATTACATAATAGATATTGTTTTACAAACGAGGTGAAAATTAATGAGCGAAAGTCAATTTGCTGTTGCTAGACCAGTAGAATCAATACTTGCCACGAATAAAGTATTGAAAAACACATACCTGCTCCTGTCCATGACATTGATATTTAGTGCTGCAATGGCAGGACTCTCCATCTACATGAACTTCCCACCGATGCACTGGATTATCCAGCTTGGTGGTATGTTTGGTTTATTAATGCTGACGAATGTCTTTAAAAACAGTGCCCTTGGTTTGGTGTGCGTGTTTGCATTTACAGGCTTTATGGGACTAACCGCAGGCCCAACTATCAATGCATACCTCAGTTTTTTCAGTAATGGCGCTGAATTAGTGATGACTGCTGCCGGTGGTACAGGGGTTATTTTTCTTGGCTTATCTGGCTATGCGCTCACTACACGCAAAGACTTCAGCTTTATGGGTGGATTTCTGTTTATCGGCCTGATTGTGATAGTCCTCGCATCGCTCGCCAATCTCTTCTTTCAAGTTGCGGCTATTCAACTGGCATTATCAGCGATGTCTATTCTATTGTTTTCAGGGTACATCTTGTA
Organism: uncultured Gammaproteobacteria bacterium; assembly: GCA_963976795.1. Classification (GTDB taxonomy): domain Bacteria; phylum Pseudomonadota; class Gammaproteobacteria; order Eutrophobiales; family Eutrophobiaceae; genus UBA7359. Next base: position 17,707 of record CAXBLT010000020.1, on the reverse strand, counting down.
TGACACCAGCAAAATTATTCACGGTGGTGAAACCAACTATGTCATGGCAACGGTCACACTATTCCTTGATATATACCTCATCTTCATGAACCTTTTACATTTGCTGGGTGCATTTGGAGGCGATGATTAAGTATTAATCGAGTTTAAAGCACGAAAAACCGGCTAAATGCCGGTTTTTTTTATTTACATAGAGCCAAAGTACATAGTCCGAATATACCTCAGACACTCGCTCGATACAGCTATCAAAACCGAACTGAGACAAACTATAATGGTGTATATGCCAAGCTATGACTTAAATTAATAATCGTGATAGCATCACTCGCGTTTTTTAATAACAAATCATTATTAATCACTATATATCCATATAAATCCATACGAGAGGTGATCAAACGATGAAAATCGGGGTGCCTAAGGAAACTTATGCAGGTGAAAAGCGTGTCGCTACAACACCTGAAGTTGTAAGTTGGTTACAAAAATTGGGGTACAGCGTCACAGTAGAAGCTGACGCTGGCGCAGCGGCCAATTTTTCAAATGAAGCCTATAGCGAGGCTGGCGCTGAGATAGCGGCAGATGCCAAAACACTTTGGGACGCTTCAGATATCATATTCAAAGTCAGAGCGCCTGATGATAATGAAATTGAGCTATTACATGACGGGCAAACTTTAATTAGTTTTATCTGGCCCGCACAAAATGAAGCCTTGATGGAAAAGCTTTCTGCCAAAAAGGTGAATATCCTTGCGATGGACAGCGTACCACGTATCTCAAGAGCTCAAAAAATGGACGCACTTAGCTCCATGGCAAATATTGCCGGCTACCGTGCCATTGTTGAAGCATCTCACAATTTTGGACGATTTTTTACCGGTCAGATAACCGCTGCCGGCAAAGTCCCACCAGCTAAAGTATTGGTTATTGGCGCCGGTGTGGCTGGGTTAGCCGCTATCGGAGCAGCAAATAGCCTAGGAGCGATAGTTCGTTCATTTGATACCCGCCCTGAAGTAAAAGAACAAGTTGAAAGTATGGGGGCTGACTTCTTGTTGCTTGAGTTTGAAGAAGACGGTAGTGGTGAAGGTGGTTATGCCAAGACCATGAGTGATGAATTTATCGCTGCAGAAATGGCACTTTTTGCCGAACAAGCCAAAGAAGTAGACATTATTGTAACCACTGCCCTGATTCCAGGAAGACCAGCACCGAAGTTAATTACGACGGAAATGGTCAAATCCATGAAAAATGGTAGTGTCATTGTCGATTTAGCTGCTGAACAAGGCGGTAACTGCGAATTAACCGTACCACATGAACTTACAGTCACTGATAATGGTGTGACTATTATCGGTTACAGTGACTTACCAAGCCGGTTGCCGACTCAATCAAGCCAACTCTACGCGACTAACCTACGCCATTTATTAACCGACATGACGCCTGAAAAGGATGGTCAGATGGTGATTAATATGGAAGATGAAGCTGTTCGAGGCGCAACAGTGATTAATGCCGGCGAGATCACTTGGCCACCGCCTGCACCAAAACTCTCTGCTGCACCAGCAAAACCTGTCGAAGCACCCGTGGTGGTAGAAAAACCTGAGACGAAGAAAGCGGGGCCTATTAAACAGATGATACCCGTTGTTATCGGTGCACTGATTCTATATGGCCTTGGCTCAGTGGCTCCAGCTTCATTTATGGCGCACTTTACAGTCTTTGTTCTAGCCTGTTTTGTCGGCTATATGGTGATCTGGAATGTTTCCGCTTCATTGCATACACCTTTAATGAGTGTGACCAATGCGGTCAGTAGTATTATCGTTATCGGCGCGCTGATTCAAGTATCTTCATCAGGGATACTGTTGGTCGGTCTCGCTGCCTTTGGCATCCTCATAACTAGCATCAACATCGCGGGTGGCTTTGCTGTTACTCATCGCATGTTACAGATGTTCAGAAAATAAGGGGTATATCATGTCAGAAGGTTTAGTAACAGTATCATATATCGGAGCGACTATTTTATTCATCCTGACCTTGGGTGGATTAAGTCATCAAGAAACAGCACGTCGAGGCAATCTCTACGGCATCATTGGTATGACGTTAGCTATCGTCGCCACCGTTTTTGGTCCGGAAGTCAGCGGCACTATGAGTTATATCCTCATTGCGGTAATGATGGGTGTTGGTGGAGCAGTCGGTATTACATTGGCTAGAAAGGTCGAAATGACGCAGATGCCTGAACTGGTGGCCATTCTACACAGTCTTGTTGGTTTAGCTGCGGTACTGGTCGGTTACGTCAACTTCATGGATGAAACCATATCTCTAGTTGGCGCTGAAAAAGTCATACATGAAGTCGAAATTTATGTCGGCATCTTGATTGGAGCAATAACGTTTTCAGGTTCAATTATTGCCTTTGGTAAACTCAGCGGTAAGATCGGTGGTAACCCACTATTATTACCCGCACGGCATTTCTTAAACTTGGGTTTATTGATTGCCACGATTTGGTTATGCACAGTCTTTGTCCATCAGGCAGAAACAGGTGGCGGAACCCTTCCATTGTTGATTATGACCCTGATCGCCCTCGCCTTTGGTGTACACATGGTTATGGCTATTGGTGGCGCAGATATGCCCGTAGTCGTTTCTATGTTGAACAGTTATTCAGGCTGGGCAGCATCAGCAACCGGATTTATGTTATCGAACGATTTGCTAATCGTCGTTGGTGCACTGGTCGGTAGTAGTGGCGCCATTCTAAGTTACATCATGTGTCGTGCAATGAACCGAAACTTCATTTCCGTAATCGCAGGTGGCTTTGGCACAACTTCAGGAGCAGCATCTTCAGGTTCTGATGAAGAACAAGGCGAAGTTGTCGCAATAGAAACCGATGAAGTCACTGATCTGTTACTAGATGCTAAAGAAGTCATGATTATTCCTGGCTACGGTATGGCCGTTGCGCAAGCTCAGCACACGGTGAATGAAATTACCAAGGCGCTGCGTGACAAAAAAATCAATGTCCGTTTTGGCATTCACCCCGTTGCAGGTCGTATGCCTGGACACATGAACGTGTTGCTTGCCGAAGCAAAAGTACCATATGACATCGTGTTTGAGATGGACGAGATAAACGATGACTTTCCGGATATAGATGTTTCTGTCATTATCGGTGCAAATGATATCGTGAACCCATCTGCTCTGGATGATCCAAACAGTCCTATCGCAGGCATGCCTGTATTGGAATGCTGGAAAGGGGCAACGACTATTGTCTTAAAACGCGGTATGGCGACAGGTTACGCTGGTGTCCAGAACCCACTTTTCTTTAAGGAAAATACACGTATGTATTTTGGCGATGCGAAAGAAAGTCTGGATGCCGTATTAAAAGCAATTAAATCTGAATAGTTTGGTGCTGTTCTCATGCTTTTATAGCAATTAATCAAGAGGCCCTTTGTTGGGCGCTTGTTAGTTGATAACAAATTATTACTAAATAAAGGAGTAAAATATGGCAGAAGCAAAAGGTTTGAGTAAACCAGTGAAGTTAAAAAGCGATCTAGCAGGCTTGCTTGGGGAAACGGAGCTTCCTAGAACTGAAATTACTAAAAAATTGTGGGATTATATTAAAGCAAACAAGCTTCAAACAAAGACGGCGAATGGTAAAGCAGAAAATGCAGGTAAATTTATAGTGGCTGACGCTAATTTACTTCCTGTATTCAAGAATACAAAATCAACCAGTAAATCAGGCAAGTTAACAGACCTGACGCAACTGAAAGAAGGCGAAACTATCGACATGATGCAAATGGCGGCTGTTGTTGGTGCCAATATAGAATAAGTTTTTCTTTTTAGGGTATGAAAATAAAAACGCCCTACTCGGGCGTTTTTTTTCACTTTTACATCTATAGACTTGTGGTATTTCTATTTTTACTTCAAATAGCCAAAATAAATAATAACTATTGTTTATATCACTAGTCTACTTTAGTGAAAACAATGATGTTCTCATCATATTTCCTATAACAGATTAACGAACAAAGTGAGCTCCATAGCATCTAGATAAGGCTCATTGCCAGAGGAATAGCATGATTGAAAAACTTACCCAGGATACTCTCATCATCTGGGCGACGATTGATCCTATCGGAACCATGGCGCTGTTTGCAGCCTTAACAGCAGGTTTGTCTCCTGCCGATCGTAGGCGCACAGCATTTAAAGCCATTGCATATGCTGCCGTGATCTTAATTGGGTCAATCCTGATAGGCCAGATTCTACTAAGCGCGATGGGCATTCGTTTAGTTTCCTTCCAACTTGCTGGGGGAATCATTCTATTTCTTTTCGGGCTGCAAATGATTTTCAGTTCCGATTCTCCGCAGACAAAAAAAGAGCCTGAACACGACATGGCGGTTTTCCCGTTAGCTATTCCGGCAACTGCCACGCCGGGGGCGATACTGGCGGTGATTCTTCTCACCGATAACCACATCCACCCGGTAACTGTGCAGATTGCCACCGCACTAATAATGCTCCTCGTGCTTGCAGTCACGCTCATACTGCTTTTACTTTCCGAGAGAATAATTAAAATTATCGGGACAGCAGGCGCTTCTATACTGACTCGAGTGATGGGTATGATTTTGGCCGCGCTGTCTGTAGAACTCGTCATGAATGCCCTTGGTATCGGGCAATGGATTCAACCAGCGGCATGAATAAATCAATGCTGCAAGCAGGCGTTACTTACTAATAACTGCCTTATTATTCATATAAGGACGCAGTACTTCCGGAATCATGATGTTTCCGTCCTTATCTTGATAATTTTCCATTACGGCTATCAAAGTTCTCCCCACAGCCAAACCAGAAGCATTTAAAGTATGTAACAATTCTGGTTTATTTGTGTCAGGATTGCGCCAACGTGCTTTCATGCGCCGCGCTTGAAAGGCTTCGAAATTACTACAAGATGATATCTCTCTGTATTTATTCTGCCCAGGCAACCAGACTTCGATGTCATAGGTCTTTGCCGCAGAGAACCCTAAATCACCACCACATAAAGTGACCACACGATAAGGTAACTCCAGCTTTTGCAAGATGTTTTCTGCATGTCCGGTTAATTCTTCTAATACAGCATATGAGGTCTCTGGTCTCACCAACTGCACCATCTCCACTTTTTCAAACTGGTGCTGACGAATCATGCCTCTTGTATCTTTTCCATAAGATCCAGCTTCACTCCTGAAACAAGGTGAATGACAAACATACTTCTTAGGTAGGTCGTCACTGCTGATTATTTCTTCGCGAGCAATATTGGTTACCGGAACTTCTGCTGTCGGGATGAGATACAGTCCGTGCTCTTTAATGTGAAATAAGTCTTCTTCAAATTTGGGTAACTGGCCTGTGCCTCGACAACTATCGGCATTAACCAAATAAGGAACGTTGATTTCATCATATCCATGTTCATCACTATGTGTGTCCAGCATTAATTGAATAATCGCTCTATGTAGTTTTGCTATGCCACGATGCATTACCACAAAACGGGAACTGGTAATCTTTGTCGCCGTTTCAAAATCAATTAATCCTAATGTCTCACCTAAATCAACATGATCTTTGGGGTCGAAATCAAACGTCCTTGGAGTACCCCACTGCCTTACTTCTTCATTGTCATCTTCTGTTGAACCAGTTGGCACTGACTCATGAGGGATATTGGGGATGCCTGTAATAATTTCATTTAGATTTTCTTGAACCACATCTAATGCGACTGTACTTTCATCTAATTGTTGTTTGATGTTCGCAACCTCATCCATGACTGTTTGAGCATCGTTTCCTTTTGATTTTAATTGTCCGATCTCTTTTGATTTTGAATTACGTAAGGCTTGAAGTTCTTCGGTTTTAACCTGAATTGATTTACGTTTTTCTTCAAGATTCCTTATCACTTGGACATCTAGAGTCATATTGCGTTTTTTTAATGCAATAGCAACATTATCAAGATCATTACGTAATAATTGTGGGTCTAACATAATAAAAAGTTTTCCTGCAACTGATGTTCAAAGACTTGTTTGTCTGGCAAGCAATATTCCAAGCCAACAAACACATAGGCATAAGACTACTGAGACTATGATATTTAATCCTGCTTTAAGTGTCTCACCGGTTTCAACTAAACTTATTGTTTCGAAAGAAAACGTTGAGAAAGTAGTAAACGCACCTAATAAACCTATCACTAAAAATGCGCGCCATTCCTCTGACAACTCCCCTCGTTCAACCATGAAGACGAAAACAATGCCAAGAATAAATGATCCCAGTACATTGACAAGCAAAGTACCATAAGGGAAGCCTTTGCCAAGGAAATAATGTGTGCTGGTCGAAAAACCGTAGCGCAGCAAAGCACCTAGTGCACCACCCGCTGCGATTGATATTAAATGCATCATGATTTATTTTTTCTTGCCGTTTTATCTTGTTCTCTCAGCATCGATAATTTTTCAGAAATCTTGATTTCTAAACCTCGACTAACCGGATGATAATACGTTTTTTCTTCCATATCCTCAGGAAAATATTGTTCGCCTGCGACATAAGCATCAATCTCATTATGTGCATAGCGATAGTCTTTACCGTAATCAAGAGACTTCATTAGTTTCGTCGGTGCATTACGTAGATGTAAAGGAACCTCTTTAGAATCAGATTGTTTGACATCCTGCATCGCGGTATTAAACGCTGTATAAACAGCATTACTCTTCGCCGCGCATGCAAGATAAATAATGGCTTGCGCTATTGCTAATTCACCTTCTGGGGAACCCAGCCGTTCTTGCGTTTCCCATGCGTCTAAGGCTAACCTCAAACCACGGGGATCCGCATTGCCAATATCTTCTGACGCCATTCTGACCACACGACGCGCAACATAGAAAGGGTCGCAACCACCATCGATCATTCTGACAAACCAATAGAGTGCAGCATCTGGATTAGAACCGCGTACGGATTTATGTAAAGCAGAGATCTGGTCATAAAAAGCTTCGCCACCTTTATCAAAACGTCGTAAGGAACCATCGACCAATACTTCATTTAATAAGGTTTCTGTGATCATCTTTTCTTCTGCCAGATCAGAGGCAATTTCAAGAAGATTTAGCGCACGTCTGGCATCACCATCGGCAACTTCTGCCAGTTTACTAGTGGCATCATCATCAAGCGTTAGGCCCAAATGACCAAGGCCTATCTCATTATCAACTAATGCTGATTGTAAAATATTTTTAATGCTCTCTGTGGCTAGTGACTTTAAGACATAAACACGGACGCGTGACAACAATGCGTTATTTAATTCAAATGAGGGGTTCTCAGTGGTCGCACCTATGAAGGTAATGGTGCCGTCTTCGACATAGGGTAAAAAGGCATCTTGCTGCGATTTATTAAACCGATGTACTTCGTCGACAAAAAGCACGGTTTCCTTATGATAAACCTCTCGGTATTGTTTTGCTTGTTCGATAGCAGCACGGATATCTTTTACGCCACTTAAAACAGCAGAAACAGACAGGAATTGAGCGTCGCATGATTTAGTAATTAATCGCGCAAGAGTGGTTTTACCTGTTCCTGGAGGACCCCAAAAGACCATCGAATGCAGTCGTCCTTGTTCTATTGCTAATCGTAACGGTTTGTTTTCACCTAAGATATGCTCCTGGCCAATATAGGCTTCGATCGTTGCGGGTCGCATACGGTCAGCAAGAGGCCGGTAATCTGTGTCGTTTATCATGACCTAATGGGAGTCTTTTATACAGGTAAGTTAAATCGTGTTTATGCTAAAACGCGCAGTATATCATTTAAACCACATACTGTGATTTCAGGGCTTTTTAATCATTAAGACCGCTGAAAAGAAGATAAACAGAACATGTCACGAGTTGTCCATTCAAATATCAATTCATAATTAAAGTTGAATTAATTATTATTTATCAACCTTTCATCTATTACATCAACACCTTCCGGAGTTTCAAAATTAAAAAGTTCGGGTGTTAATTTTGTATTTTTATTTGCATTATTAAAATCAATACGCGTTGTTTGCCCCAGATTATCAGCAATAATCATCATGCCAAGACGCTTTACGTCAAAACCAATACGAATACTTTTATATTGCGCTTCTAAATCACGCGGTGTTAATTCCACCCAGTTAAAACCTTCTATATTACCCAGGTCTACCTGAACAAAATGTTGTTCCAATCTTGAATTGCCCAGGATAATTGCAGCTGGTGTCTTTTCAATCATTTCGCTGTCAAACCTTCTGATAGTAAGCTGCTCCAGATCTTCATCATAAATCCACAACACATCACCATTTGTTATTATTTTTTGAATATAGGGTTCTTTATAGTGCCAATTAAACTTGCCAGGTTGTTGTAAGTATAAAGTCCCTGTCGTTTTTTCGAGTTGTTCTCCATTCTCATTTAATAATGTTTGGGTAAAATCAGCTTGCAAGGTTTCAAACTCTTTAAGAAATACTTTTAACGGATCAACTCGCTCCTCAGCATAGACAAAAGTACAACTTGAAATGTAAAAAATAATAAAGAAAAGTATTTTGTAATTAAACATATGAGCACTTAATCAATAGGTGGTGGCGGAGCAGCCAATATTTCTCGGCTACCATTCGATTCTAGAGGTCCAACCAGACCGCTGTTTTCCATTTCTTCAACAATTCTTGCTGCGCGGTTATAACCCACTTTTAGCCTCCTTTGTATATATGAAATTGAAGCCTTACGTGTCTCGGTAACAATACGTACTGCTTCGTCATAAAGAGGGTCCATGTCTTCTCTTGGTGCATCAAGTCCCGGTATAGCGTCTGCGCCACCTTCAGAAGGTCCACGTAAAATATCATCAATGTATTCAGGTGTTCCTCTGGACTTGAGGTCATCAACCACTTTATGAACTTCTTCATCTGAGACAAATGCACCATGAACTCGTTCAGGTAAACTTGTGCCTGGTGGTAAATACAACATGTCGCCGTGTCCTAGTAACTGCTCAGCGCCCATTTGATCCAGAATCGTTCTTGAATCAATCTTTGAAGAAACCTGAAAGGCTATTCGGGTAGGAACATTTGCTTTAATCAAACCAGTGATAACATCTACCGAGGGTCTTTGCGTAGCTAATATTAAATGTACACCAGCCGCCCTCGCCTTTTGTGCAAGTCTGGCAATTAGTTCTTCTACCTTTTTACCGACTGTCATCATCATGTCAGCCAATTCATCAATGATAACGATAATAAATGGTAGTTTTTCTAAATAACGTATTTCATCATCTTCACTGATAGGCTTATAAGTTGGATCAGGAATAGGCTTGCCACTGGCAATCGCATCACTGACTTTTTTGTTATATCCAGTAATATTTCTAACGCCAAGTGCAGACATTAATTTGTAACGTCGTTCCATTTCAGCAACACACCAACGCAAAGCGTTCGCTGCTTCTTTCATATCGGTTACGACAGGCGCGAGTAGATTTGGAATGCCCTCGTATACTGATAGCTCAAGCATCTTCGGGTCGATCATTATCAAGCGAACTTCCATTGCCGTTGCTTTATAGAGCAAACTCAGGATCATGGCATTCAAGGCAACCGATTTTCCGGATCCTGTTGTCCCTGCAACTAATAAATGCGGCATCTTACCCAAGTCTGTCACGATCGGTTTACCACTGATATCTTTACCTAATGCCAGTACCATTGGAGACTTAACTGACTCATATTCCTTGGTGTTTAATATTTCACCCAAGGTGACGAGTTCACGGTTTTCGTTTGGAATCTCCAGCCCGATATAGGGTTTTCCGGGTATGACATCGACAACACGAACACTGATAACCGCTAAAGATCGTGCCAAATCTTTAGAAAGATTAATTATCTGACTGCCCTTTACACCGGGCGCAGGGTCTAATTCAAAGCGAGTAATAACCGGGCCAGGATGCACAGCGACAACTTCTACTGTTACACCAAAATCTTTTAACTTTAATTCGACTTGTCTTGATATCGCTTCTAATGCTTCCTTTGAATATTGGGTTTTCTTCGGTGGAGGTTCATCAAGTAAACTTAATGGCGGTAGCGCTGTTTCAGCAGGTGGTTCGAACAAGTTTTCCTGCTTTTCCTTCACGGCACGAATACCCGGCTGAATCTCATGCCTGACAGGTTCGATTTTCGGGGGAATCCTTTGCTCAACTATCTCCTGTTCCTGCTTAAATATATGCTCACGATCTTTTTTGACACGACGTCCTTCAGCTTCATCTTTAAACGAAGCTACCCTTGTTCGTAATGCAGCTATAGAAATTAAGGTAAAATGTCCTGTTGAATCCATTAGACGTACCCAGGATAAGCCGGTGTATAAGGTTAAGCCAATCATTAACATGGCCAACATCAACAAGGTGCTTCCTATTTCACCAGTTGCAGATAACAAGATGGTGCCAATCGCATCTCCTAATATGCCGCCTGCACCTCTCACTTCGTAAGGAAGTGCATTTCCCGCATAAAAATGCATCCACGCGATCCCGCAACCACCCATCAGGCCAAAAACTATGCCAATAGCACGAATGGAAAGTAAAAGTTGATTAATGGGTTCTTGTTTACGTCTTGATTGAAATAAACGCCAACCACTGACCAATATCATAACGGGAAAGAGATAACCAAAATAACCAAAGACATAGAGCATGATATCCGCGATCCAGGCACCTACAGCACCGACACTATTATGAACGTCATTTGCCGTAACCGAGTGCGACCAACCTGGATCGTCGGGATGGTAGCTGAATAATGCGAGGAATAGAAAAATTGCAATTATTAAAGAAGCAAAAACCAATACTTCTCTTACATTGGTAACCACATGATCTGAGATGGGTTTGCTTTCTTTTTGTTTACGTGATGCCTGCGACACATTAATCCTTTTTACTAGATAATATCTCTAATTATATGTTTATAAAGGGACTATTTAAACTATAAAATTGAGATAAATCGATTTTTCTGTTATCTGATTATTTTTGCTGATCATACTGCTTTAACGTACCATAGCGCACTTTTAAGCAGCACTAAACTAGGTTGGAGCAGTTATTCATGAGCGAGACTCGACACTCAAAATTATTAATCCTTGGTTCCGGTCCAGCCGGATATACCGCCGCATTATACGCAGCCCGGGCGAATCTTTCTCCTGTATTGATCACAGGTATAGAACAAGGTGGCCAACTCACAACAACCACCGATGTCGATAACTGGCCTGGCGATGTAGAAGGCTTACAAGGCCCGGAATTAATGGATCGGATGTTGAAACACGTCGAACGCTTCGATACTGAATTAATATTTGATCACATCCATACCGCAGAACTGACAGAGCGCCCCTTTAAACTAACCGGTGATAGCGGCACATATACTTGTGATGCATTAATTATCGCCACCGGAGCCTCAGCGCAGTACCTGGGTCTACCTTCTGAAGAGGCCTTTCAAGGGAAAGGCGTCTCTGCCTGTGCAACTTGTGACGGTTTTTTCTACCGAGGAGCAGATGTTGCCGTCATCGGTGGAGGGAACACCGCTGTTGAGGAAGCACTTTATCTATCCAATATTGCAAATAGCGTTACAGTTGTTCATCGCCGTGACAAGTTTCGATCAGAAAAGATATTGTCCGATCGACTCATGGAAAAAGAAAAAAATGGGAATGTAAAAATCGAATGGGATCATACCCTCGATGAGGTCTTGGGCGATGATAGTGGTGTTACGGGTATGCGTATCAAGAGTACTAAAAGTGATGAGACTAAAGACATCGAACTAAAAGGTGTGTTTATCGCGATAGGTCATAAACCGAATACCCAGATATTTGATGGTCAACTGGATATGAATAACGGCTATATCAAGATAAAAAGCGGTATTGAAGGACAAGCCACCTCGACCACTATCCCGGGGGTATTTGCCGCGGGTGATGTTGCCGACCATGTCTATCGCCAGGCAATCACCTCTGCTGGCAGCGGTTGTATGGCCGCATTAGATGCTGAGGCCTATCTAGACGGATTGGAGTAACTTACAGGGCAAGTTGCATTTGCAAGGGAAGCTCGGTTTAATCCGGGCTTCCTTTCCCATTTTGACTTGTGATGGAACATCTAATATTTAACAATGTCTATTCAGTATTTATGGATAGACTATGCAATGAATACCCCCATACCGACATTTGTTTTTCTTTTTGCCCTTTTAGCTATACGTCCTGCCTTTGCTGATCAAACAAACACTCAATTAGATGGTTTGTTCAATGATCTAAAAAATGCTCAAAGCTTCGAAGTCGCGCAACCAATAGCGCAACAAATATGGGCCATCTGGTTAGAAGCAGAAGACCAGACTATTGATGACCTGCTCATGCAAGGTATGAATGCAGTAGACAGCGGTAATTTATCTCGTGGGCGCGATATCTTTGAAGAAATCACCAAACGTTCTCCAAAGTTTGCAGAAGGCTGGAATAAACTGGCTACGGTCAATTATATGATGGGAGATATCGATGCCTCTTTAAAGAATATAAAAGAAACACTTAAGCTAGAACCACGACACTTTGGTTCAATTTCAGGTCGTGGTCTATGCTATCTAAAACAACGCCGCTGGCAATCGGCATTAATCGAGTTTAAGGCCGCCCTTGATGTCCATCCATGGATGCTGGATGCAAGACGCAACTTAAAACTATTAGAGGACAATCTGGAGAATCACGTCATTTAATATAATTTCAATTTACTAAGCCACAATGCGTTTTCAAATAAACTTAAAGTCGATTATTAAACGAACCTTTAAGTCCATCACCTTCATAATCATCTCTACATGGGTTTTACTGGCGATATTGATTTATTTCTTCCAACCTAAATTAATATTTTTTCCACAGAATGAACTTGAAGCGACACCCGCATTAATCTCTTTGCAGTATGAAGACTTAAGCTTAAGCACAACTGACGACGAAGTATTAAACGCATGGTGGATTCCCCACTCAGAGGCAAAAGCAACGCTGATCTTTTTACATGGAAATGCGGGTAATATTGCGCACCGCCTTGATAGCATCAATATTTTTCACCAACTAGGTTTATCGGTTTTAATTATTGATTATCGCGGCTATGGAAAAAGCACCGGTGAACCATCAGAACAAGGGACCTATATCGATGCAGAAACGGCATGGCGCTATTTGACTCAGGAAAAGAAAATTGAAAAAGACAAGATTATTATCTTTGGTCGTTCCTTAGGTGGTGGTGTGGCTACATGGTTGGCTGAACAATATACCCCAGCAGGCTTAATAGTAGAATCAAGTTTTACATCCATTGCAGACATGGGAAAACATTACTATCCCTATCTGCCCACCAGTTTATTGGCCCGCATTAAATATCCATCTATAGATAGAGTAGCTAATATAAAATCACCCACCTTGTTTATTCATAGTCAACAAGATGAAGTTATCTCTTACAAATATGGCAAACAATTATTTAACGAAGCGCTAAAAGAAACGACAACGCCAAAATCATTTCTAGACATCACTGGAGGCCATAACGAAGGTTTCTTGATCAGCGGCGAACAATATATCGATGGACTTGGCAGATTCATAACGGCTATTGTTCAACAATGAAATTGCTAACATTCATTGAAAAAACGGGTAACAAGCTACCTGACCCAGCGACTTTATTTGTCGTCGGCACCCTTACTATTTTTATTCTTTCAGCGATGATTGCCAATCTAGGCTGGAGTGTTATTGATCCCAAAGGTAATGCGATTGTCGCCTTTGATCTCACTTCATCTGATGGTATTTGGTGGTTGTTATCAACAATGGTAAAAAACTTTATCAGTTTTCCACCCCTCGGCATTGTGCTTGTAGGCATGCTGGGAATTGGCCTCGCAGAAAAAACCGGCTTCCTCCCTGCCCTATTACACTTTTCAATTACACATGTTCATGCACGGTTATTAACCCCCGCAACGATGTTTCTCGGCATCATCTCCTCGATTGCATTAGACGCGGGTTATGTCGTGCTCATCCCAATAGCCGCCGCACTTTACATTGCAGCGGGACGTTCTCCGTTAACTGGTATCGCTGTTTCGTTCGCGGGTGTTTCCGCAGGTTTTAGTGCGAACCTGTTTATAACAGCACTGGATCCTTTATTAGCAGGGTTTACACAAGCTGGTGCTCAGATCATTGATGCAGACTACCAGGTAGCTGTTACCGGGAATTGGTGGTTCATGATTGTCTCAACTATCATTCTGACTTTCGTTGGTTGGTTCGTGACCGAACGCTTTATAGAACCCGCGATAGAAGGCGTTGCCGATCAAAATCTCGATGATAATTACAGTGCGCTTAATAATGCAGAAAAACGTGCCCTACTCTATTCAGTGTCGTCAGTATTTATATTATTAATTACCTTATTTTTTGCCATCACACTAACGAATGCCCCTCTATATGGAGAAGGCAAGCGTTTCGACCGCTGGATTGAAGCAACCGTTCCACTGCTATTTATCCTGTTCTTTGTCCCCGGTTTAATCTACGGCGCCTTGGCAGGCACGGTTAAAAACGATCGTGACGTTGCCAACATGCTGGGTGAAGTTATGGCTCGATTAGGGCCCTATATCGTACTGGCGTTTTTTGCCGCTCAATTTATAGCCGCATTTAACCAATCCGGCTTAGGCCAAATGTTGGCTATCGCTGGCGGTCAGTTCTTGCGTCAATTAATGGTACAAGATGCACTATTACTCAGCTGTTTTGTATTAATGGTCGTAGTGATCAATCTTGTTATAGGTTCTTCATCAGCGAAATACGCCTTTTTCGCCCCGGTGTTTGTGCCGATGTTAATGCAGATTGGCATCAGCCCTGAACTCACTCAAGCGGCCTATCGTGTGGGAGATTCCGTCAGTAATGTTATTACTCCGATGAACCCCTATATGATTATTATCATTATCGAGGTACGCAAGTATGTACGCGGTTCCGGACTCGGTACGGTAGTGGCAATGATGTTGCCCTACACCATTGCATTTTTGATCGTCTGGCTGATATTGCTGGTCGTATGGATCAATACCGGGTTGCCGCTAGGTCCCGGCGGCGACCTATTCTATAAATTCTAGTGAAACCCATGAATTATGCTATGATGCGCCCGCTTTCAAATCAGGCGTTCACCTAAAATAGGCTTATATATCAGAAATGTCAGAAAATAATATCTACAAGGTCATTTTCCATAACCAAGGCAAGATCTACGAGGTCTATGCCAAAAGCGTACACCACGATGCCATGTTTGGCTTTATTGAGATTGAAGAATTCGTCTTTGGCGAAAAAACCACTGTCGTTGTCGATCCAACCGAAGAAAACCTGAAAAATGAATTTGAAGGCGTTGAAAGAAGCTTTGTACCCATGCATTCGATCATTCGTATCGATGAAGTGAAAAAACAAGGTACCGCAAAAATCACCGAAGGCTCATCAAAAGACGGAAATGTCATGCCGTTTCCAGTTTACACCCAAACCGGTGGTGATGGGGACTTGAAATAGCCTGCTTTAAAAGCATTAAACAGTTTGGTTAGTTAGCAACAAACGCTTATCTACGTCTTGCTAATCGATATATATTTTTATATTCGCTTGAGCTATTTGTTAGCAGCTTTTTCTTCAAGACTCTCAACAAGCCAAAGTTTAATAATAGATTGACGAGTTACACCCACTCGGCTCGCTTCTCTATCAATCTGCATGACAAACGACAACTACTTTATTCCCCGTGGGATCACGAACATAAGCAGCGTAGAAATTTGAATGAGCTTCTTCTCTGATTCCTGGGGCACCTTCGTCAGCACCTCCAAACTTTAGAGCCACTTCGTGAAATTTATTGACTTGTTCTCTTGTTGTTGCAAGTAAAGCGACATTAATACCGTTTCCAGGACTTGCTGCTTCTCCATTAAAAGGGCTTCCTATCCAAAGACAATTAATACCTGTGGATATATCGCATTTGCTCCCATAGCCAGCAAATGCCTCACCGGTAGATTCTCTAGAATAGCCCAATATTGGCATTACCTGATCATAAAACGCCATGGATTCAGAGAGGTTATTTGTACCTAGCATTACATGACTGAACATTTATCTCTCCGGTAGCTGCGCACATAACGCCGCGCTTTGCAGGGAGCGAGCGCAGCGTTAGCGACGTCCAGCCCCTAGGGCGATTTTTGATGCGCTTGTTAGAGCTGCTTGCTATAAATAGAAACATTTTCTCCACCATATACTACGGTTTCTTTTTTGTGCCAGCCAGAACGTAGTAACAGCCCATGAGCTCTGGCAGTGCCGGAATATAGCTTTGTAAAATGCATATCATTGGCCAATTTTTCAATTCCAGATAAGAGAATGGAGCCTATTCCTTGATTGCGAGATTCAGGGGCAACAAAGCCTGCGGCAACCCATGGTCCTAGATGCGAATGCGTGGATATTGAATCAGTCTTCAGAGCCATAAGGCCGCAGGGGAGATTGCCTCTGTAAGCAACTAGCCCGATTGGCAGCGATGATTCGTTTGCGTAACTTTCAATATCTATTCGAGCATTTCCGGGCCCACGTTCTCCATAATGACTCGGCCACTCTTGAATAAAGAAATTTACTAAGATTGGAATTTCTTTAGTGCATTCTCTAAGCGGTTTGATCAGGGTTCCATTCTTCATGATGATAGAGCTCTAACGTCCTAATAAGCGCGATTTATTGCGTCCGCTTGATTTGCTTGTTATACGTTACAAATTCTTTATAACAAATAACGATAACCGAAAACAATGATACTAAACTAATAATACATATGAGCACTCTGAAGCCTGATGGTGCCCAATGTTCATATGTTACGAGTGCTAAAGCATGAAGGAGTTGAAATAATAATATAGAGGCAACTATATTCATTGGCATTATTATATTTTCTTTAAATAATGACAGTAATGTAAGAACACTATTAAATAGTGCTGTAACAAAAAAGAATGGCAATGAGAGTAAAACTATAGAATAAATTACTGGGTACGCATGTGAAATTGAATAAAAGAGCCTTTGAGAACCAAGCATAGTAAGACCATACATTTCGAATGACGTCCAGAATGCTGCTGGTACTGCCAGTATTAAGATAATTTTGTATGTGAGGTATGTTTTATTCATTTTACGTATAACGCCAAGCTAACCAGTTGCAGAATGTGGCACTATTTTTGCGTTTTTTAGCAAAAGGAGTGACGCTTTCTGCAATCTGGTTTAGCGCCTTGTTAAACATTCTCTTCAATTATTTTTATTTCTTTTTGGTGTAATTTTGAATAGGTGTAAGTAGTCAAAAATATAGCTAATATGAAAACCACAAAAGCCCAATTAGGAAAATCAAGAACTGAACTTGTGACACCATACCCAAAACCTACGATCATAATGAACCATAATTTCATGAAAAATGGAGTTTTAATATTCTCGTCGTGCAATATCAACTTCTTTATTCTATAGGGGTTATTATTTTTATATAACGTGCATACAAACGGCCCCTTAAAAATATTTTTTGTGCTAAATTCAGTTTTGTATACATTATCACCAAGTTCAAATATCTGATCACTTTTCATTGAGAGATTTCGTTGCGCCGAAACTAAAACTCCATCAATGAATACTTTTTCAAGTCCACTAAAGGCACTAAACCAAGAATTTATGATATGCCCTTCCTCTTCGAAATGGAAAGTCGCTCCTTTTCTAAAACTGAAATTATCTTTGTTCATTGGTATTTAGTTCTTTCCTTGATGTTTAACGCCTCAATAACCGGCGCTGATCTAGCACCACTTTTGTGGACACTTTATGCACATAGCTTTTCATAATTTTCC
>CAXBLT010000019.1:0-37123 GCA_963976795.1 uncultured Gammaproteobacteria bacterium | reverse complement strand
TCCCGTTTACACGGGAGTGACGCTGTACTGGACTCCTGTCTCCTCGGGAGTGACGCTGTACTGGACTCCTGTCTCCTCGGGAGTGACGCAGTGCTGGACTCCTGTCTCCTCGGGAGTGACGCAGTACTGGACACCCGACTACCAGGAAGTGACGCAGTACTGGACACCCGATTACCAGGAAGTGACGAATGCTTTTTGTTATTTATTCTCACTTTATACATCGCTCCTTCAGTTTTACCTTAGCACTTCGTGTCTCTAATATGTCATTCCCGCGCAAGCGGGAATCTAGTCAATAATATAATCTCTGGACTCCCGTTTACACGGGAGTGACGCTGTACTGGACTCCTGTCTCCTCGGGAGTGACGTAGTGCTGGACACCCGACTCCTTGAGAGTGACGAAGCACTGGACTCCCGACTACATAGGAGTGGCGAAGTACGTTTTATTCTGTGTTCTTTGTAGCTTAATTTCATACCCATCATTCTGATAAATATTTTTCTATTGCATCAAGCTGCATCGGTTGGAACTGGATTAAATCACCAGCAAGCGCTACACCTTGTTTTAAGATCCCATTAGCACGACTTAGGATTGCCGCACCATACATAATATTCATGGCAACGGTTACCGCATCGCGTTGATCTGGCGTGGCTAAAAACGTGCCCTTTGTCCATTCATTAAATGCACCCATGGCAGGTCCACACCAAACTTGATAATCGACCTGGCGGTCTTCTACACCAGCATTGGCCCAGCGCGAAGAAAGACCTAGATACCAGCGAAAGATCAATGCCATTTTATGTTTCGGATCTTGATTTGCCTTTTCTACCTGGGACGGGTCGCGTTCACTAAAAAACTCATATGTCTTTTGCCAAACGTCTTCCAAAGACATTTTAAAAATTGTTTTTTCTAAATTGGCTTTATCCGTTGCCGGTATCTCTTCTATCGACGCGTATGTTTTATAAATCTCATAAAGTTTGTTGCCGCGCATGGCAAACATAGAACCGCGTTTTAAGACCTGTAACTTTACACCCATTTCAAACATATCCACTGCGGGAGCCATAGTGACATCGGCTTGTCCGGTATTGGCTAACATGTTTCTGACGATGTTTGATGAACCTGATTCTTTACAGGCTTGATTGACCGTCCCCGTCACAATATAAGCCGCACCCATCGCAAAGGCGCCTAAGGCAGAAGCAGGTGTGGCAATACCACCTGCCGCACCAACACGTAATTCATGCACATAATTATATTCTGCTTGTATTTGATCTCGTAGGGCCAACATCGTTGGCAATAGTGTTATTGCTGGACGATTATCTGTATGTCCACCGGAATCAGCTTCGACAGTCAGATCCTGTGCCATCGGTATTTCTTTCGCTAGTTCGGCTTCTTCATTGGTAATTGCGCCTTGGGCTAGTAATTCGTTCAATAACTTTTCTGGTGGAGGACTAAACCATTTACTGGCTAATTCAACACGCGATGCCTTGGCAATGATTCTATTCGGCACAACCATATTCCCTTGCGCATCTTTGTGTATACCTTTCACGCGATAGCGAACTACCGGCAATGTCAGTTTCATATAGGCCGAAGTTTCTACCAGATCAACACCATAGCGAAGATACAGATCAACGATGGCATCTTCGTGACCCTTTTCATTCGGACTATAAATAAGATTAAAACAAAACGGTTTATCTGGAATAGCGGCTTGTAAACGCTGAATTGCTTTTTCAACTTCTGCCAACGATAAACCTGCTGCGCCAAATGAAGCCAACATATCCGCCTTGGCGATGACCTCAACCAGCTCGACAGAGGCGATGCCATTTGCCATGGACCCCGTCATGTAAGGATACTTAAGCCCGTAATCCTGACAAAACTGCTTATTGCCCAATGCCTGGATTGATTGCTTTGGCACAAAAGCCAAGTGTTGGTGGGCACTTTCATCCACAGTGTTGGCATCAAGATGGATTGAGCCGCCACACGCTAATTTGATTTGGGATTGTTCTGATACCAATGAAAATGGAACATCAAGCGAGCAAAGTCGTTCTGGTAGTGTTGCTAGCTCAAATAATTGTCCATTTGGACCTGCGTGCCAATGAACTTGGCCTGGTTGAACCTCAGCGTCAGCAATACCTGCCGACGGGATGATGTCAGAAACTGAACTCACTCTTTTACTCTCTATATATAAGGTGTGTGAAATGCCGGAAAATTATCAGACATTTAAATTCCATTCATTAAAATTAGTGTTGGGGATTCAGAATTGATTATTTGCATCCGTATAATTCAGGCTGTAATGTGCAGCACCGAATCGCCCTAATTGTTGAATTGTATCATTTTTCTGAAATTATACCCTGTAACATCATGATTTCTGATGATTCGGGGAAGAGGCTTTCAGATGGGGTTTATAATAGTAAAATTTTACATAAAATATTGATATTTATAAGATTATTGTAAAGCATGAAGTCTAAAACCGAATTTACGACCACACTGGATGATATCGCCTACCAAAATGAGATATTACAGCATGTGTCCCGCACATTTGCGCTAACAATTCCACAATTACCAGAGTCACTCTGTCAGGTCGTGGGTAATGCCTATCTCTTATGTCGTATAGCCGACACGATCGAAGATGATAAATTGATGACGGCTGACCAGAAACGCGAATACGCTGAACAATTTATTGCTGTAGTAAAAGGCACTGCTGGCGCTGAAACCTTTTCTGAAAGCCTGTTTCCGTTACTCTCGCCCACGGCAACTGAGGCGGAGCATGATCTGATTGCCAATACGACCCCCGTAATACGTATTACACATAGCTTTAATGAACGCCAGCGCGCTGCACTTGAGAGATGCGTCTCGATCATGGCCGAGGGCATGATTCGTTATCAAAATGCCGAAACGTTGGATGGCGTCGCTGATCTGAAAGACATGGACCAATATTGCTATTTCGTTGCCGGTGTTGTTGGCGAGATGCTAACCGAACTATTTTGCGATTATTCTCCTGCAATTGATTCGCAGCGAGAAGAAATGATGCAATTAGGCGTGTCATTTGGTCAAGGATTGCAGATGACTAATATCTTGAAGGATATCTGGGAAGACCATGAACGTGGGGCTTGCTGGTTGCCGCGGGATGTCTTCAGCAAACATGGCGTTGATATACGGCACAAGGTTCTCGGAAAGAATGATGTCGGTTTTGAAGAGGCCTTGCTTGAATTACTCGGTGTTGCTCATGCCCATATTCACAATGCATTACTTTATACGCTGAAAATACCAGCCAAAGAAAAGGGTTTGCGTCGTTTTTGTTTATGGGCATTAGGGATGGCGGTTTTAACCTTGGAAAAAATTCGACAAAAACCTGACTTCACAACTGGGCAAGAGGTGAAGATAAGCCGTCGAAGCGTCAAAGCGACGATATTTTTCACCAGTCTCTTTGTTGGCAATGATTGGGCTTTAAATTCACTTTTTCGGTTCAGTGGCCGGCGTTTGCCTATGGCTGATATTCATGAGAAACTCTGATGATATCAGCGCGTTGCATTACAACCGCTGATTAAAATTGAGGGGATGAGAATGGCTACAAACATTAATAATTTTTTATTATTAATGTTTGTAGCTATGTACCCTAATTTAACATTTCTGCGTATTGTCAAAAGATAGTAATGAACCTCGAAACACGAAACGAAAACATCACCAATCATCCATTGGATGAAACTCACCCGTCTAAGATCAATGCTGATCTGGATGGGGTCATCCTATCTGCCAAAGATAAGTTACTCGAACAACAGCACGATGACGGTCATTGGATATATGAACTCGAGGCCGATTGCACTATCCCTGCTGAATATATCTTAATGAACCATTTCGTCGGTGAAATCGATGATGAAACCGAACAGAAGATTGCCCAGTACTTACGTGACCAGCAAAATGAAGAAGGTGGTTGGTCACTTTATACTGGAGGTGATTTTGATATTAGCTGCTCAGTCAAGGCCTACTATGCATTAAAGATTACTGGCGATGATCCTCATGAAGAACACATGATTCGTGCAAAGAATATGATTCTGAATCATGGCGGTGCATCACATGCCAATGTATTCACCCGAATTACCATGGCATTGTTTGGTCAAGTACCATGGCGAGCAGTCCCCTTCATTCCAGCAGAAGTTATTATTTTGCCTAAGTGGTTCCCGTTTCATATCGACAAAGTATCTTACTGGTCACGTACAGTAATGGTACCCCTGTTTGTTTTATGCACAATGAAACCCTTGGCAGTGAATTCGCGCGGCATAGACATAAGAGAATTATTTATTACGCCGCCAGAGGATGAACAAAATTATTTCAAGGTGACGACACCACTTAGCAGGGCGTTTCTGTTGCTTGACAATATTGGTCGTCTGGCAGAAAAACTGGTTCCCAAATTTATACGTCAATACTCCATCCGTAAATGTGAACAATGGTTTCTGGCGCGTATGAATGAAGAACATGGCATTGGTGGTATTTTTCCAGCAATGGTAAATGTTTATGAATCATTAGTTATTCTTGGTTACTCGAAAGAACATCCTTCACGTAAGTTGGCACGACAGGCTATTGATTCATTACTCACTAAACGTGGTAATTCAATGTATTGCCAGCCCTGCTTATCACCGGTCTGGGATACTTGTCTTGCAGCGCAAGCAATGATCGAAACGGAAACAGAATCAAACATTACGCCTGAAATTGAACATGCCCTCGACTGGCTTAAGGACCGACAACTAAGCGATGAACCGGGTGATTGGCGTATACCAAGACCACAACTTGCTGGCGGCGGCTGGGCGTTTCAATACAGTAATTATTTTTATCCTGATCTGGATGATACTTCCATGGTGGCCTGGGCAATGCATCGTACCGGCAACGAGAAATATGCAGAAGCCATTGAACGAGCAGCCGTTTGGGTGGCGGGTATGCGATCCAACGGTGGCGGCTTTGGATCATTTGAAGTCAATAATACCCAGTATTATCTCAATGCTATTCCATTTGCAGATCATGGCGCCCTGCTCGACCCACCCACGGCTGATGTTACCGGTCGAGTAATCGCATTGTTATCACTCGCTGATAAAGAAAAATATGCAACAACCATTGCTGAAGCTATTCAGTTTCTAAAGTCGGACCAGGAAGAAGACGGTTCCTGGTTTGGTCGTTGGGGAACAAATTATATCTACGGTACCTGGTCTGTATTAACAGCGCTTGAACTTGCCGATGAAGACCCGCAACAAGATTACATCAGAAGAGCCGTCTCATATTTGAAAGAAATACAAAACGAAGATGGCGGTTGGGGTGAAAGTAATGATAGTTATTACCCTCCTCGACATTACCGCCCGTACCAAAGCACAGCATTCCAAACGGCATGGGCCTTACTTTCATTATTGGCAGTAGGTGAGGCTGAAACAGATGCTGTAAAACGTGGTATTAATTATCTAGTAGCAAACCAATCTGCTGATGGTCATTGGTATGATGACAGTTACACGGCACCGGGATTTCCACGGGTGTTTTATTTGAAATACCATGGCTATACGAAGTATTTTCCGCTTTGGGCATTGTCTCGTTACCGCAATATTTTAAAAGCTCAGTCTTGAGTAGAATTGGCATCATTGCAGCTTTGCCCGCAGAGGCAAAATGTCTTCATCGCAAAAAGTTAAAAGTTGGCCTACCTGTCGAGATACAGCAAGACGTTTTTTTATGTCTGTCGGGTATCGGTTATGAATCCGCCCTCCTTGCTGCAAAAAAGCTAAGTTCATTAAAGGTAGGTGCCTTGGTAAGTTGGGGAGTTGCTGGAGCGATTGATAGATCTGTAAACTCAGGTGACATTGTCCTCGCTAATACCATCATCAATGAGAACAATCGTTATTCAGTATCGAAGGGTTGGTTAAATCGTGTATCAGGCCAGCTTCAATCAGCTTCTCTATTTGCTACTGCTGATATTACATCGAGTAAGAACATGTGTGCGTCCATTGCCGACAAGCAGCATCTATTACAAAAAACCGGGGCCTTGGCAGTTGACATGGAAAGCGCTGCTATTGCAGAAATTGCAGCGATAAATAATCTTGATTTACTTGTGATACGAGCAATCTCTGATAATGCAGATACCGCTATTCCAGAGGCTGTCTTAAAACACACCAACAATCTGGGACAACCCAGGATTTTTAATTTTATGCGTTCCTGTATTTTAAAACCTGGTCAAATTCCCGAAATAGCTTCTTTGGCAACGGGTTATAAAAAAGGACTGGCATCATTATCCAGTATTTCTCAAGCCTTGAAAGACAGTCATTTTTTCTATTCCGCCAGTTAATTGATCCAGTCACTTGTCATAAATTACTAACTGGTTTATAAGAGCGACATTATTAATATAAAACATCATCAATCATGAAAATAAGTAACGAACAAATTGAAGAATTCAGAAACACCGGATTTCTTGTTATACGGAATTTATATAATACGGAACGGATGCAGGAAATAATTGATTGGACAGAAGAAGTCACAAATTATCCTGAAGTCCCCGGCAAATACATGATGTATTTTGAAAAAAGCAAACTAGCATCGGGAGAACGGATATTGTCACGCATGGAAGACATAGAACCCTTCCATCAAGGCTTCAGCGATCTTTTCGTACGCGGCGAGATACAACAAATCACATCGCAACTATTCGATGATGAAGCAATCTTGTTCAAGGATAAAATCAATTTTAAAATGCCGGGTGGTGATGGTTTTAAGGCGCATCAAGACGTACAGGCTGGTTGGGATCGATATGCTAAGCTACATATTACCGCTCTGGTCAGTGTCGATGCATCTACCATTGAAAATGGCTGTCTGGAAATGGCTAGTGGTTCTCACGATAAAGGCTTAATCGGCGAAGCATGGAAGCCGCTTGATGAAGATGCCCTCGATTATATATCGGTTACAACCAATCCCGGTGATGCCGTATTTTTTGATTCCTTTGCTCCGCATCGATCAAAACCGAACATGACGGATGAACAGCGAAGAGTACTTTACGTCACATACAATGCAGCAGCAGAAGGCGATCACCGAAGACAGTATTATGATGATAAACGTCTTAGTTACCCTCCTGATATTGAACGGGATGCAGAGAAAGAATACGTGTTTAGAGTCTAGCGGTTAGCAAACAAGCACCGATTAGCTTGCCAAAACTGGATAAAAAATAATGAGCCAAACCCATTCATCGGTATCCGAACGTATGATACTGTCCTGGTTGAAATTCATTGAGCGATTTCGGATCCCGATAATCATTGGCATTGTTGCGCTAACTGTTGCCGCTGTATTTTATATCAAAGACAACCTTGATATGAGTACCAGTACCACTGATATGCTGTCAAAGGATCTCCACTGGCGAAAACTTGATATCGAATACGAAAGATTATTTCCACAATTCAACGATAACATCCTGGTTGTTGTAGAGGCAGCGACGCCTGATCAAGCAAGTGATACAGCAGCGTTGTTATATTCAAGGTTTGAGGATAACTCAGACTTCTTTAATGATATTTACTACCCCTCGCTATTACCTTACTTTCGTCAATCTGCTTTTTTGTTTCTCGAACTTGATGAACTGCAAGACCTTGCTGATCGATTAGCGACCATCCAACCTTTTCTAGGGACGTTGATAGACGATCAGAATCTACGTGGTTTGTTTAATATGTTGAGCGATGCAATTCAGGCAAAGCAAGACGACGAAGACATAGATATTAAACCATTGTTACTTGAGATTAACCACGCTCTTGATGATGAAAACCATCAAGTCTCCTGGCAACGTCTGATGAATCCTGATGATGATATTGAAGATGTCTACCGTGAATTCATTGTATTGCAAACTAAAGACAATAGTACGTCATTGTTACCTGATGAGGACATAATAGAACAAGTACGCGCAACCATAGAATCATTAAAACTTGCTGATAATACTGCGATTCAAGTCCGCTTAACAGGCGGCACTGTGCTTTCCTACGAAGAATTAAAGAGTGTTTCTAAAGCGAATATTCAGGCCATTATCATCTCCTTAATTCTGGTCGCGATTATTCTTTCAATAGGACTGGGTTCAGTACTGTTAGTATCGGCATGTCTGGTTACTTTACTATTTGGTTTGATCGCAACTACTGCTTTTGCAACTGCAACGATTGGAGAGTTAAACCTGATATCAGTCGCATTTGCGGTTCTGTATATCGGCCTCGGAATTGACTTCGCTATCCATCTATTATTGCGTTTCCGAGAAGAAAAATTTGCTATAGCCGATAGCAGTCATGCTTTACAAATGGCAATAACGCATATTTTCAAGTCATTAATCCTTTGTGCAATCACTACGGCAATTGGTTTTTATTCTTTTATACCAACCGACTATCTGGGTGTTGCAGAATTAGGCTGGATTGCCGGCAGCGGTATGTTCATCAGCCTAATATTTACATTCACATTATTACCCGCACTATTAACCTTTGTTCATTCAAAACCAAGGGTGGAAATCAAGGACAAGAAGAAGCACCGTGTGTTAGAAGCAATAATCAACCTGCCATATAAACATACAAAAAAAATACTTCTATTCACGTTAATAATTATTCTCAGCCTGAGTTTTCAATTCAATGAAATAAGCTTCGATACAAACACGTTAAACCTTCAAGACCCTGAGAATGAATCTGTACAAACCTACCGTGATTTATTAAAAGATAGCAAAACATCCCCATGGAGCGGTGTTTTACTTAAAAAGAACACAACTGATATTCAATCAACAAAAATCAATATTGAATCACTTGCATTAGTTGACCATGTTGTTTCTCTGAATAATTTTATTCCTGAGGAACAAGAAGATAAATTATTTATTATTGATGACATGAATTTATTATTAGGCGTACTAACTCCGTCTGGGTCAAAGTCAGAAATCAACAATGAAGAACGACTAAACACCATCCATAACTTGATCAACAAGCTTAATGTTATGCCCATAGAAAAGATGGATGAAGAATTAAAGTCATTAAAAAATAACCTGAATAATTTATTATTAATATTAAAGAACCCTGAAAATGGCGAGAAGATTGAGCGCTTGGAACAACAATTATTAAACAGCTTTCCTGGCAGAATGCGTTCTTTATCTGATGCGCTCAATGCGAAAGAAGTTGAATCAAACAACATTCCTGCCGAGATTCATCAGCGCTGGGTCAGTGATAGTTATTACAAAATGCAAATACTGCCTGTTGAGAATCTTAATGATAACGCAGCAATGAAACGATTTGTAAAAGAACTACAATTATATGATAACAATGTCATAGGCTCTCCCGTTATTAGTATTGAAGCAGGAGAAGCTGTCATCACCGCATTTAAATCTGCATTTACTTATGCATTTATCTCAATCGCAATATTGTTAGTCCTGCTAATGAAAATAAAAATTGATGCATTAATTATATTGTTATCTGTGTTTATTGGAGGCACTTTTACCTTTGGTTTTATGTTGTTATTTAATATTCCACTCAATTTTGCCAATATTATTGGTCTGCCACTATTACTAGGTATCGGAGTAGATAGCGGCATTCATATTGCTGACCGCTTTCGTCAGGAACAGCAATCTCAGAGAAATATCTTTATGACCAGTTCTTCTCGTGGCGTTATCGTTAGTTCATTGACAACGATCTGTAGCATCGGAAATCTGGCGTTCGCATCTCATCAAGGCATGGCGAGCATGGGTTTACTCTTGTCTTTGGGTCTTGCCTCAATGATGATCTCTACTATGATAATACTTCCCGCATTTTTAATATGGCAAGATTCATTAAGTTCTGGATTATTTCACCGTGATTGAACTAAATAATTTTTTCACATGAAAACATTAATAACAGGCGCCAATGGGTTTGTCGGCTCAGCCGTATTACGTCTTCTAATCAATAAGGGTCATGAAGTACGAGTTTTAGTCAGACCCGGATCAGAAAGACGTAACCTTGAAGGCATTGACCTTGAAGTTATAGAAGGAGACTTGAGAGACTCGCATTCACTAGAACGTGCTGTCACTGGTTGTAATACCTTGTTTCATATTGCCGCAGATTACCGCTTATGGCTCCCTGAGCCTGCACCAATGTATGCAACAAATGTAGACGGAACACGCGACTTAATTATTGCTGCCACTAAAGCTGGTGTTGAAAAAATTGTCTATACCAGTAGCGTCGCTACATTAGGTATCGATAAAAAGGGTATGGCCTCTGATGAAACAACACCGGTAACACTTGAAGATATGATTGGACATTATAAACGTTCAAAATATCTGGCTGAACAAGAAGTACATAAACTCGTTAAAGAAATGGCTAGCCCGGTTGTCATAGTTAACCCTTCTACTCCAGTTGGGCCGCGCGACATAAAACCGACACCTACTGGAAGGATCGTCCTGGACACGATTCGTAATCGCATGCCGGCCTATGTTGAAACGGGACTAAATATAGTCCATGTTGATGATGTTGCGAATGGACATTTTCTTGCGTTAGAAAAAGGGAATATCGGCGAACGGTATATCCTTGGTGGCGACAATATGTCTTTGGCGCAGATATTAGAATACATTTGTATCAATCAAGGAATGACGCCACCATCTATTCGCTTGCCTCATAATTTAGTCCTACCTATTGCATGGATAATGGAACGCATTGCCAACGTTACGCATAAAGAACCCAGAGCCACTGTAGAGAGCGTCAAAATGTCTAAAAAAATTATGTTTTTTTGCAGCGATAAAGCAAAAGAGAAGTTAGGCTATCAATCAAGACCTGGTATTGAAGGTCTCGATGATGCCATAAAATGGTTTAATGCCGAGAACTACCAATAGAATAAATTTGCAGTATAAATTTTATTATTGGTTGCGCCGTCCATAGCGCAGACTCTTCCATGACAGCATCCTTTAAGTGCTAGTGATTAAAAATCCGACTTTAATCATAAACAACATCCGTGATGTACCTATAATATAAACATGTACCCAAGATAGGTCTATTACCTTAATCGGGGATTTTTTTATCGTTGTTAACTACTCTCTAATAAGTAAGCTAATTAGAATATTTATTCCAGACATAAAAAAAGTCGAATGCCTAAAGGCATCCGACTTTTATTTTATTAATAAACCCTGTTAAGTCTTAAACAGCCACACCTATAAAACGGCTATTGACCAGGAAGTGAACCCAAATGCTAGCGGCATAACCTAAAGCGATAGCCCAAGTCCATTTAAGGTGTGCAAAAAATGTATATATACCTCTGGCCTGTCCCATAACTGCAACACCAGCAGCAGAACCAACCGAGAGTAAAGAACCACCCACGCCAGCAGTTAATGTCACCAATAACCATTGCGCTTCGTCCATATGTGGCATCATCGTTAATACCGCAAACATTACCGGAATATTATCAATGATGGCTGACACGATACCGACCAATATATTCGCTGTTGTCGGGCCCAAGTCGATATACATAAATTGAGATAGTGCAGCAAGATAACCCATAGTACCTAGGCCACCAACACACAAAATGACACCATAGAAAAACATCAATGTATCCCACTCGGCCTTTGCCAAGATACCAAAGATGTCATAGGTCTCTTCATCTTTGTGATCACTTGCACTGATCGACTCTGCATCTAAAGCACCGGCACCTGGCTTGTATTCATACTCTTGTTTTTTCTGTTTCAGAGCACGCATATTCTTCACCTTCAGGTAATAACCAAACAATTTCAGGAAGCCTAAACCAGTCATCATGCCAATGACTGGTGGCAAATGTAGGAAATTATGTGCACTAACCGCCATGCTGATAGTCAAGATAAACATGCCAACAACAATAAAAGCACCCTCTTTTAATTCGACTTTCTCATTGATCGCATCGGGTTTTTCTTTAGCCACAAACATTGACATGATTACGGCGGGGATTAACCAGTTAACCACGGAAGGAATGATTAAGGCAAAGAACGTTGCAAAAGGAACTACACCTTTTTGCCAAACCATTAAAGTAGTGATATCGCCGAACGGGCTAAATGCGCCACCCGCATTAGCAGCCACTACAATATTAATACAGGCAAGTGCAATAAATTTAGTATTCGTACCGCCTACCGCCATCGCCACTGTGGACATCAATAATGCCGTTGTAAGATTGTCAGCTATTGGAGATAAGAGAAAAGAGATAACACCCGTAATCCAAAAAATAGTTCTTAATGAAAACCCTTGAGATACCAGCCAGGCACGTAAGGCATCAAATACATTTCGTTCCGCCATAGTATTGATGTAGGTCATCGCAGCGAGTAAAAATAAAAATAACTCACCGAATTCAAGCAGGTTATGACGAATCATGATTTCTGCCGTATGCTGGTCGCCGCTTTGTGAATATACAATGGCGACAAACATCCAGATAATACCTGCAGCAACCATGACCGGTTTAGACTTTCGCATATGAAGCTGATCTTCAAAAACAACCAGTGTGTAGGCGAGGACAAAAACGACAAGACAAACTATGCCAGCCCAATGAGCAGTAAAATCTTGCAAATGTGCGTCTCCTGCTGCCAAAACACTATTAGGTAAGAATAAAAACACTGCTAAAATTGAAATTATGTACCTGCTAAGTCTCATTGCCTCACCTCTTAATTATGGGTGCCCATAAATCATCTGGGCTACTTCAGAATACTAATACTGCCACATTTACCGCTATTTATTAAACACAATAGCTAAATATATCATTGATTTAGCAGTATATTCACAAATTTTAAAATTGAACGGATCATGACCATTATGTGGTCAAAATTTAAACGTAAAATGAGTCGATCATTCGTAAATTGACATCTTCTAGCTTAACCACCATGAGTTCATAGTGAATATAACGGGGTCTTTTCCATTTTCTTTAAAATATTCCGAGTAATTCACATCTAAAGTGATCATTTAAGCACGCAAATCATCGGCCTAGTTCAGGTATAATGCCGCAATGTTAAAAAATCTAAGCAATAGTAAGTTTTTAATCCCGGCAATGGCTATTCTCGCCATATTCGCAATCAGCGCCGGGTTTTATATCTCACTAAAACAAGCTCAACAGTCTCAACTAGAAACTCCTAATATAGAGGGCTTATTTTGGCCAAACCCAAAACAAATAAATGAGTTCTCTGTTCTTGATCACGATGGAAAAATTTTTGGTTTAGAGCAAATGCGTGGGAAATGGTCTTTCATCTTTTTCGGCTATAGTCATTGTCCGGATGTTTGCCCAGTAACCATGGCGATAATGGCAGATGCCTATAAAGAGCTTGCCGCTGACAATAGTGATCTACAAGTCATATTTGCCTCGGTCGATCCGGAACGTGATACAACAGAAAAACTATCCCAATACGTCAATTACTTTCATCCCGATTTCATTGGTCTTGGTGGCAGTGATGAAATGATAAAGAGCCTGACTGGTCAAATAGGTGTGGCTTATTATCTTAATAATGAAGATCAAACCGAAGGCTATCTGGTGGATCATTCGGCTTCAATATTTTTAATCGACCCCTTTGGACGCTTGGTGGGTAAACTATCTCCTCCTCACGAGAAAGATAAGATCATTCAACAATTTACTAATATAAAAAATTTCATAAATGAACAAAGCTAATTTATTTCTACTGACTACATTTCTCTTCCAGCAGATTTTTTTCAATTCAACCTTTGCCAATGAAAGTATGACTGTTGATATTTCAGGGGCATGGATTAGTGAAGCACCGCCAACGGTGTCTACGCTTGCAGGATATGCAAACATTCACAATGCGTCAGATAAACCAATAATACTGCTAAACGTTACTAGCTCAGACTTTTCTAAAATCGAAATCCATCGTAGCGTGTTAAACGATGACATGGTTTCGATGGAAAAACAGGAATCACTAGCAATCCCCGCAAAAAATACTATCAAGCTATCACCCGGTGATTTACACCTGATGTTATTTGATCCAGAAAAGCCATTACGCGTCGGCGATACAGCGTTACTGGTGTTCTCATTCTCTGGTGGTCACAGTCAAACTGTAGAAGCAAAAGTAGAACGTCGAAGTAGTGAAGATCATTCACAGCACCATCATCATTAAATATGTCTGAAACACCAACAACTGGTTCAAGCTTTATGGACTATATCAAGGTCTGGCCTCAATACCTTATTCCACAACATAGTTTATCAAGGTTAATGTATTGGCTAACAAGAATTCAATTTAAACCCTGGAAAAACTTGTTAATCAATCAAGTTGTCAATCTATACAATGTTGAGCTTAATCAAGCAGAAAGAACATCTGCAGATGACTATATTTCATTTAATGATTTCTTCACACGCCATCTTAAACAATCCGCAAGAAGCTGGAACTTGAATAAAAGCAGTATCCTTAGTCCCGTAGATGGTGCCATTAGTCAAATTGGAAAACTGGAAAACAACAACATAATACAAGCCAAGGGCAAAAACTACAGCCTTGATACTCTCTTGGCCAATGATACAGAGTCAATCGCCAGACTAAAGGGCGGCTTGTTTACAACTCTATATCTATCACCCAGAGACTATCACCGTATACACATGCCAGTGAGAGGCAAATTGATAAAATCAATCTATGTCCCGGGTGATTTGTTTGCTGTGAATAACGCTACTGTCAGAAAGGTAGACAATCTTTTTGCGCGCAACGAACGATTTATAAGTCTATTTGAAACAGACTTTGGTCTGATGGCTCAAATCATGGTCGGCGCTATCTTCGTCGGCAGCATGGAAACCGTATGGTTAGGACAGATAACACCGCCTTATACACACCAAATAATTAGTAGAGAATACAAAGATAACCCTGTGATCCTTGAGCAAGGACAGGAATTCGGTCACTTCAATATGGGGTCAACAGTCATACTTGTATTTGAAAAAGAAAGTTTAAATTGGTTAGCAAAGTATAGTGCCAATGATGCTATAGAAGTCGGACAAGAAATAGGAAAAGCTGGTAACTGAAAATGATTAAAGAATACAGTATCAGCTATGGCACAGGGGATAGCTCTTTTCAGGCAGCAGGGGGTGAAGCAGGCATTAAACAGCTAGTGAATAAATTCTATGAACGCATGGGCAACGATGCAAGGTTCAGCACAATTTATAATATGCATCCTGATGATATAGCAACATCAATAGACAAACTTGCAAGATTTCTATGTGGTTGGTTGGGTGGCCCTAAACGATATCAAGAAAAATACGGCCCTATCAGTATCCCTGCTGTACACCAACATTTAGCCATTAGTACAGATGAACGTGACCAATGGCTAAGCTGCATGAAAGAAAGTATCGATGAACAAGCTTACGCAGCAGACTTTAAAGACTATCTAATAACTCAGCTCAGCATACCCGCCGAAGTCATACAGTCACGCAGTAAACAATAACAGTAGCATTTGAAAACCGTGGGCTGCCTCAATTCATTACCTCACGAGAAGATCGCCAAAACCCCAGAGAAAAGTTCCAGTCAAAAGTAGCGACACTTCGAGAATGCCTATCGACATTCTAAGGTTTTGTGTTGCCTCCTCTATTTGATTGTCAAAGGCATCATTTATCTCTCTTAGTTCTTTTTCGCTCTGTTCATCATCTTCTCTTTTTTCTCTCAAGCGTGCTTTAGCCGCTGTTATCGCATTCCTTCGACGCCATTTTGTACGGCTAACGAGAAGGCGTTCCTGAAAAATCCCTCCTACACCTGACCATATTCCCAACATGACGACCATGCACCCTGCCCTGCTAAGCCATTCGTTGTTCATGAATTGAATCAATGAGAGATAAATGCCGAAGCTTATGATCATAAACGCGGTTATCCATAAGATGATTCTATAACTTTGTGAATGAGGGCTTATGTTTGATTTTGACAAGACATACTCCGAAACCTATTTAAGTATTATGGCTCAGTTTGCTTATTTCATTATCCATTTCAACATGCCACTATAAGTTGATAACGATATATTAGCATCTTCACTGAACTCATATGGTAAATGTGGATAGTTGTCGAAGCAGTTCAATTCTGAAAACAGGCTGGCTAATTTGAAGGGGTATATAAAGCATTACCTCGGAGATATTTTTGACTGGAATAAGATGAGAATTTCTTGGGCATCCTCTTTGTTATGAAACTTTACCCCGGTGTCGCACAGGAATGACGCAAAAGAAACTATCCAGCTAATGCCACTAAACACAAGCTCATTAGCATATTAGGCGCAAGCCCCAGTCCCAAAATCAATACCCCGTTCACACTCAATACAAACCGCATTTGTTTTGATGACTTAATCGCCGTCATTGAATCTGGTTTGTCAAAATACATTAGTTTAATGATTCGAAGATAATAATAAGCACCGATTATCGAGAATAAAACGGCGATAGCTGCCAGTTCAACAAAGCCTGATGCAACGAGTTCTTTTAACACAAACCATTTTGACCAAAAACCCAGAAACGGCGGAACACCAGCCATAGAAAACATGATGCAGAGCATAACAAAGGCAAACCAGGGAGATCTTTCTGACAAACCTTTAAAATCATCAAGCATATCTGCTTCGAAACCATTTCGTCCAAGCAAGATAATCATACCAAATGCAGCCATACTCATTAATGCATAACTAATGATATAAAACATTGAGCCAGAGAAACCCGACGTTGTTCCAGCGATCAAACCCAGAAACAAGAAGCCAACATGAGCAATTGTTGAATAAGCCAACATGCGTTTCATATTGGTTTGTGCGATAGCAATGATGTTTCCAGTGGCCATTGACAATACTGCCAGAATCATCAGGATTGATTGCCAATCGCTAACTAAAGGCATTAAACCATCAACCAGTACTCGCATCGCCATAGCAAATGCAGCCAATTTAGGTGCTGTACTAATAAACAAGGTTACTGATATAGGAGCCCCCTGATAAACGTCTGGTACCCACATATGAAACGGTGCTGCACCCAATTTGAATGCAATTCCTATGATCAAAAATATCATGCCGTAAACCAGATACATATGATTTGCATCATCAACATTGATTCTTTCAGCGATGCTAAGTAAATCCAGAGAGCCGGTTAACCCATAGATCATTGAAATACCATAGAGCAACATACCCGACGCGATTGCACCCAGGACAAAGTATTTCATCGCCGCTTCTGGAGCAGTTTTTGAATCACGTTGCATGGCAACCATGGCGTAGAGAGAAAGCGATAACAGTTCAAGTCCTAGGTAAACAGATAACAAGCTATAGGCTGATGCCATAATCATCATGCCGAGTACTGCGAACAAGCCAAGTACGAAATACTCACCTTTCAGAGATTTGTGTTCTTTTAGATATTCATACGAATAAAGAAATACTACATAGGTGATGCCACACATAAATGCTTTAAGGATCGCACTCATGGAGTCACTGACAAAACTGCCATGAAAGCCTATCTGTGCATTATCCGGAAAATAATATAATACTAACGCTAGAACGACCAGCAAGCTTGCTTGAGTAGTCCAATACGTCAACAAATGTAATGGATCTTTGTTAAATGCGTCCACTATCAATACCAGACACGCCAACGCCAGGAGTGTTATTTCTGGTAATACAATGATTAAGTCAGCATTCATAATTCACCATCTATAAAATCTTTGGTTGTAATACATGCTCGATGAGCTGTTCAACTGACACATGCATGATTTCAAATATCGGTGCTGGCCAAATACCAAATGTTAAAACAACAACGGCCAATAGAAAAAGAATTAAAGCTTCCCGCCCGTTGATATCTTTTAATTCTGCAACAGACTCCTTGGTAACTTCACCAAAGACAACTCTTTTATACATCCATAAAGTATAAGCCGCACCTAAGATTAATGTTATTGCTGCCGTAAATGCGATCCAAAAACTTGCTTTGAAGCTACTCAGGATAACCAGAAACTCGCCTACAAAACCCGAGGTGCCTGGCAAGCCAGCATTAGCCATCGCGAACAACATCATAAAGGCAGCAAAGTACGGCATACTATTCACCACGCCGCCGTAATCTTTAATCATACGACTATGCATGCGGTCATACATAACACCGACACACAAAAACATGGCCGCCGAGATAAAACCATGAGAGATCATCTGCATCATTGCGCCTTCCATGCCCATGATCGCACCTGATGATGACCCGGTAGCGGCAACAATACTGAAGGGGATAAAAAATCCGAGTGTCACAAAACCCATATGTGATATAGATGAATAAGCAATCAGCTTTTTCATGTCTTCCTGAACCAGTGCAACAAAACCGATATAGACTATGGCTATGAGTGAAAGCACAATCATTACATCATCAAAGAATAAGCTTGCATCCGGAGTGATAGGCAAACTAAATCGCAGAAAACCGTAACCACCCATCTTCAACATAATCGCTGCTAAAATAACAGAACCGCCAGTTGGTGCTTCTACGTGCGCATCTGGTAACCATGTATGAACTGGCCACATTGGAATCTTTACTGCGAAGGCTAAAAAGAATGCCACGAAAATAAACTTCTGTGCCGTTAACGTTAGTGGCACATCATGTAAGGCTTCGATATTAAAACTATTTGCTTGAGAATATAGATAGAGAAAAGCAACTAACATAAATACCGAACCGAGGAAGGTATAAAGGAAAAACTTGATCGTTGCATAGACCCTGTTCGGCCCACCCCAAATACCAATAATCAGGAACATCGGTATTAACATTGCTTCCCAGAAAACATAAAACAAAATGGCATCTAGTGCGACAAAGACACCATTCATTAAGCCAGTCAATATCAGGAATGCGCACATATAATAGGAGATGTGTTTTTCAATCACTTCCCAGGCTGCCAAAATAACCAGAATCGTCGTAAAGCTGGTCAACAATATTAATGGCAGGGCAATCCCATCAACACCTAAGTGATATTTAATATCAAAGGCCGCTATCCAGTCAGTTTCTTCAATAAACTGCATCCCGGCATAGGTCGGATCAAACTGGCAATACAGAATGACAGAAAATATAAAGGTAAGAACGGAAACAGCCAAAGAAAAATACTTGACTGTTTGCTCCTGCCTATCGCCCGCAATCAATGCCCAGATACCACCGATAACCGGAGTCCAGATAAGAATGCTTAGTATGGGTAAACTATTTAATGTCATTGTTTAAATTTATTTTTCTTTAGTTCTTCTATTTTTTATTCATGCTTTTTTAGTTCAATCCAGAACACCATGTACAAACACAGCAAGTAACACGAGTAAGCCGATGATAATGGAAAAGGCATAATGATAAAGGTAGCCAGACTGTACATGACGAACAATACTTGAGAAAACACGTACACCTTTCGCTGTACCATTGACGAAAAAACCATCAATAATATTAATGTCCCCTATCCGCCATAGTAATTGGCCAATACCTGTTGAGCCTTTTGCAAATATGAGTTGATTAAAATCATCAAATCCATATTTATTAACTAATAATTTATGTATAGGTCCAATTTTACTAACGAGTTTTCCAGGAAAATCAGGGCACTTGATATAACACAACCAGGCAACAAAAATACCTGAAGACATCAAGATAAGGACTAGTGGATGTTGAATGGAGTGCCATAAAAAGCCAGTAATGCCATGATAACCTTCTCCCATCTGAGCGAGCACATCATGTCCACCGCTACTCGAAACATAAATTGCGTCGCCAAAATATTCTCCGAATAACATTGGCCCAATCAAAAAGGCGCCTAATATTAATGAAGGGATAGCCAGAACGATTAATGGCACAGTCACAACAGCCGGT
Organism: uncultured Gammaproteobacteria bacterium; assembly: GCA_963976795.1. GTDB lineage: Bacteria > Pseudomonadota > Gammaproteobacteria > Eutrophobiales > Eutrophobiaceae > UBA7359. The sequence continues at coordinate 17,406 of CAXBLT010000019.1, read as the reverse complement.
GCTTCGTGTAGATGTTTCCAGGTTTCCATATCCATTCTTTGTTTTCCATGAAAGGTCATGAAAAATAAACGGAAACTGTACAAGGCCGTAATAAACACACCTGCCATGACAGAGAAGTAAGCGAAACCAGACCCTGCTATATTAGAATGGTGTACAGCCTCAATGATAGCATCTTTAGAAAAGAAGCCCGAAGTACCAGGAAAACCAATCAATGCAAGTGTCCCAAATAAACAAGTAATCCAGGTGATCGGCATTACTTTATATAAGCCGCCCATCTTCCTCATATCTTGCTCATGATGCATGACAATAATCACCGCACCAGCACCAAGGAATAGTAATGCTTTGAAAAAGGCATGTGTTACTAAATGAAACATGGCTGCTGCATAGGCCGAAGCACCAAGTGCAACAGTCATATAACCTAACTGAGATAGTGTCGAGTAAGCTACCACACGTTTAATATCGTTTTGCACTAACCCCAATAGACCCATGAATAAAGCGGTAATGGAACCGATCACCAATATAAAACTCAGTGCCGTTTCTGATAATTCAAACAATGGCGACATTCTAGATACCATAAAGATACCGGCAGTCACCATCGTTGCAGCGTGTATCAATGCCGAGATGGGTGTTGGACCTTCCATAGAGTCAGGCAACCAAACATGTAGAGGGACTTGTGCAGATTTACCCATTGCACCAATGAATAAACAAATACAGATCACGGTCATTAACGACCAGGACTCATCACCCCATATCGTTATCGTTGCATCCGCATACTGACCTACATTGCTAAAGATTTCGGCATAATCAAGTGAATTAAAGGTCATGAGTATTGCAGCGATACCTAATAGGAAACCAAAGTCACCTACCCGGTTTACTAAAAATGCTTTCATGTTTGCAAAAATCGCGGTTTCTTTTTTATACCAAAAACCAATCAATAAATAAGAAACCAGGCCAACTGCTTCCCAACCAAAGAATAATTGCAGGAAGTTATTCGACATAACTAGCATCAGCATGGCAAAAGTAAATAAGGAGATGTAACTAAAGAAACGCTGATAACCCGGGTCATCATGCATGTAGCCTATGGTGTAGATATGAATCATCCATGAAACAAAAGTAACAACGACCATCATGGTGACCGAGAGTGGGTCAATTAGAAACCCAATCTTGAAATCTATGCCACCACTACTCAGCCAGGTATATAAAGTTTGATTATAAATTTCACCGCCATCAAACATATGATATTTATAAGCTACCATGGAAAGAATGCTGGATGTGGCAACACCAATTATAGTTACCCAATGCGCACCGCTCCTTCCAATAAACTTACCAAACAGACCAGCAATCAATGAGCCGGTTAATGGGGCCAGTACAATAGCAAGGTATATTTGTTCCATATTATTCATCATTGACTATCCTTTCATGCTATCCAGATCATCAACATTAATCGAATCCTTACTACGAAACATAACAACCAAAATCGCTAAGCCAATTGCTGCTTCAGCAGCCGCAACAGTCAATATGAAGAAAACAAAAATCTGTCCATGTATATCACCAAGAAAATGAGAAAAAGCAATAAAGTTCATGTTCACCGATAACAACATCAATTCAATACACATCAAAAGAATAATAACGTTCTTTCTATTTAAAAAAATACCGGCAACACTAATACAAAATAGTAGTGCTGCTAATGATAAAACTTCGGGTAAGGTAATCACGCTTCAGATCCCCCACTTTTGCTATTGTTCTCTGACTGCATCTTAACGACTCGTAATCGATCTGCTTTTTTGACAAATACCTGAGACTCAGGACTTATCGACTTATTCACTTTCGACTTACTCATACTGAGAGAGATTGCAGCAATAATAGCGACTAATAATATTGCACCCGCTATTTCAAATTGATAAAGGTATTCGGTATATAAGGTCATACCTAACTCTTTGGTGTTACTGTAATCGGCCCCAACAGATCTAATTGCCATATAGGTATCAGACAAAAAGTAATCAGAACCAACAACAAGACCCATCGCTGCAACCATCAAAACTGCGACAGTAATGCCTACAGGTAAAAATCGTGCAAACCCTTCACGGACTGTGACCAGATTAATATCCAGCATCATGACAACGAACAGGAATAACACCATAACGGCACCGACATATACTAGTACCAGCGCAATAGCCAAAAATTCTGCCTGCAACAACAACCAGATTGCAGCGGACGCAAAAAAAGATAGCACGAGAAACAAAGCTGAGTGTATCGGGTTACGCATAACCACAACCATCGATGCAGACAGCAGTAGTATTCCGCTAAAAAGATAAAAGACTATTTGTTCTATCATTTATTCTTATCTTATTTATATGTTGTTATTAACGATACAAGGCATCTTTTGCCCGATCTTCTGCCAGTTGTTTCTCGACCATATCACCAATTTCTAACAACCTTGGTTTAGTCATCAATAAATCGCCGCGTTTCTCGCCGTGGTATTCGAAAATTCGTGTTTCTACAATAGAATCTACTGGACACGATTCTTCACAAAAACCACAAAATATACATTTAGTCAGATCGATATCGTATCTAGTGGTACGTCGACTTCCGTCATCACGCGGTTCTGATTCAATCGTTATCGCCACTGCCGGACATACGGCTTCACATAATTTGCACGCTATACAACGCTCTTCACCATTTGGATAGCGGCGCAATGCGTGCAAACCACGAAACCGATGTGATTGCGGTGTTTTTTCTTCCGGGTATTGCACCGTTATCTTACGCTTAAACAAATACTTTCCTGTAAGACGTAAGCCTTTCAGTAATTCCCAAAGGAATAAACTGGTAACGTAATTTTTAATTTTATTTGCCATTATGATTAATTAAACCAAGGTGGGGTATTGGTAACGACTAATGCCGAAACAACTACTAACCAGACTATTGTTAATGGAATAAATACTTTCCAGCCCAAGCGCATAATTTGATCATAGCGATAGCGTGGAAAGGTAGCCCTGAACCATAGAAACAAAAACATAAAGAAAGAAGTCTTGGCTAACAACCAAAACATTGGCGGTACCCAGGTAAAAATGTCTTCTAGACCAGGAATCCCCTGAAAAGGCGAGAGCCAACCGCCGCAAAACATAATCGCGGAGAGCACGGAGATTAAAATCATATTGGCATATTCGGCCATAAAAAAGACAGAGAATGCCATGCCACCATATTCAACATGAAAACCAGCTACAATTTCAGACTCGCCTTCTGCTACATCAAATGGTGCGCGGTTTGTTTCTGCCAAGCCAGAGATAAAATAGATTACAAATAATGGAAACAGGGGAATCCAGAACCAATGTATTATACTTCCTGCCTGAGAATTAACTATATCACCGAGGTTTAAACTTCCTGCGGCAACCAATACACCAACAAGCGCAAACCCCATCGCGATCTCATACGCCACAATTTGTGCCGCTGAACGCATCGCGCCCAGAAACGCATACTTGGAATTCGAGGCCCAACCAGCAATAATAACACCGTATACTGCCAATGATGTCAGTGCCAAGACATACAATAATCCAGCGTTTATGTTTGCTAATACCTTCGTGTCGTCAAATGGGATAACAGCCCATGCTGCTAATGATGGAGCTAAGGAAAGTATCGGTGCCATAACAAACAAGGCACGGTTAGAGCCGGTAGGCACTATAATTTCCTTGACGATTAGTTTGACCGCATCAGCGATAGGCTGACCCAGTCCCCATAAACTAAAACCAAAGAAACCCACTCGGTTCGGACCAATACGACCTTGAATAAAACCAATGACCTTTCGTTCAAAATAAGTGAAGTAAGCAACTGTGATTAACACGGGCACTAATATAGAGAGAATTTTTACGACCGTCTGTAAAACAGTCAGCGCCTGAGCTTGATAATCGACAGGTAAAAGTAGCGTTGTTATCGGTGACAACACATTTTGACTTATAAAGTGATAGATTATTTCTAACATGGCATCAAGCCTTTCCGATCCTGATTGAACCGAAAGATGCACCCAAATCAATCTGTGCCGGATGAGCTGATTGAATCAGGACACAATCGTCAGGAACTCTATCATCAATAATTACTTTCAAATTAACGACGCTATCGTCTTGTTCAACTTTCGCAGTATCAGAATCGTTTAAATTATTTTTATCTGCCAATGCTGTATTGATGTGAATTGCACCATCAGAAACATTATCGGTTTGCTGTAATGAAACGGCACGTCGACAAATTGAGTCGATCATATTCATCGGTGTTTCAGTAATTCGTTGTAAATCTGTAGTATTTTTTTCAGCAGCGACAGGTGAGCGCCAGTGATCCATATTATCAGCCTTGATATCACCTATTATTTGCATCACGTCATTATGTACATCTGATGAAGATTGATATTCAAAACCATCAAGGTTAAAAATATTTCCTAGCACTCTTAACAGTTTCCAGGCCGGCCTTGCCTCGCCAAGCGGCGGAACTGCCCCGGTAAAGCCTTGGCTAACACCTTCATTATTTATATAGGTACCAGAGGTCTCGACAAACGCAGAAACAGGCAACATGACATCAGCATAGTTTTCTATTTCATCACTTCGGTATGCGGTCAATGAAATGACGAGTTCTGCATCATGCATTGCTGTGCGTGCGGCACGACTGTCCCAGCAATCCAGTTCTGGTTCAACGCCCAGGAGCAAATAGGCTTTTAATTTTGCTTGCAGCATTTCATTGCTGTTAAGTCCAGCGCTAGTACATTCTTTGCCACCAGCATGACGATGGGGAACTGCACCCGCTAACCATGCCCCAGAACTATTTGCCGCCTCAGATAAATAACCTAACTTAGAGTTACTTAGCTTGGCAATTAAGCCTGCAAGTGTACGTAATAATGAAAACTGCGGGTGCGCAGTTGCAATATTACCCAGTAAAACGATTGCGTTTTCCGAATCAATAAGTTTGCTGGCTATTGTTCGGTGCGCATCTGTAACATTTACATTTTCGACACACTGTTTTACTTGAGCGTCAACGGAGCCATCGCTAGATTCAATAAGTGCCTTTAATATAGCAGTCAATTCAACCGGCAATTGATCTGGAGCAACAATACTCTTCGCTGCCAGCGGATAATTGAAATCATAATCAACCGGGTTCAACATCATAACTGCAGCGCCATTCAGTGCCGCCTTACGTAATCGATGATTAATGATCGGCTGCTCTTTTCTAACATTACTGCCTATCAAGAGCGCTGATTGCAAGGTTTCAAATTCTGACACAGCTTGCCCCAAATAAGGGAACTGTGACACAACAGTCTGATCTGAAAAATCAGCCTGTCTTAAACGGCTATCAATATTGTTAATACCAAGACCACTTGTAAACTTTTGTAATAGATAAAGCTCTTCCAACGTTGAAGATGGAGATGCCAACACACCTATTTGCTCAGTACTATGCGCATCAATGACGCTATTAAGTTTTTCCCTAACAACATCCAGCGCAGTCTCCCAGTCGACTACTTTCCAGGAACCATCTTCTTTAACCATTGGTGATTGCAAGCGATCATCACTGTAGACGCCTTCATAACTAAATCGATCCCGGTCGGAAAGCCAGACTTCATTGATTGATTCATTTTCAGCAGGCGCCACCCGTTTAACACGATCTCCTTTTACGTGAAAATGGATATTTGATCCTACTGAATCATGTGGAGCGATACCGTCTTTTTGTACCAGTTCCCAGGTCCTGGCAGAATAGCGAAATGGTTTTGAAGTTAATGCGCCAACAGGACATAGATCGATAATGTTTCCGGATAATTCAGAGCTAACACTTTTTTCTATGTAAGTACCAATCTCCATATTTTCACCGCGTCCAGTGGCACCCATTTCACGTAAGCCAGCAACCTCTTCACCAAAACGAACACAGCGCGTGCAATGAATACAACGCGTAAGATCAGTTTGAATTAACGGTCCAATATTCTTGTCTTTTACGACGCGTTTCTTCTCTTGATACCGAGAAACGTCACCGCCATAACCCATAGCCAAATCTTGTAATTCACATTCACCGCCCTGATCACAAATAGGGCAATCCAACGGATGATTAATTAACAAAAACTCCATTATTGATTTTTGCGCATCAATCGCTACTTTTGATTGCGTTTTCACTATCATGCCATCCATAACCGGAGTGGCGCATGCGGGTAATGGTTTCGGGGCTTTTTCAACTTCAACCAGACACATTCTACAATTTGCAGCGACAGTTAATTTCTTGTGATAGCAAAATCGTGGCACATAGACGTCATTGGCATCCGTTACCTCAATGAGCATTTGTCCTTTTTGCGCCTTTAAGGACTTGCCATCTACTTCAATTGTTATTTGATCGTCTGACATACTATTTAATACTATTTGTTATGCGGCCTCTGAGTCGTCGGCATGCCCTGAACCTACCATGCAACGTTTATGATCGATGTGATACTGGAATTCATCGCGAAATTGTTTAATAAAACTTCTCACCGGCCATGCGGCCGCATCTCCAAAGGCGCAAATAGTACGGCCTTCAATCTTGCTCGCAACATCATCGAGTTTATCCAAATCACCTTGTTCACCTTTTCCATCTTCGATGCGTTTCACAACACGATATAACCAACCGGTACCTTCGCGGCAGGGTGTGCATTGTCCACATGACTCAGAAAAATAAAAACGCGACAGTCGTTCCAATGCCTTAACCATACAAGTCGTGTCATCCATCACTATCACGGCTCCAGAACCCAGCATAGAACCAGACTTGGCGATTGCATCGTAATCCATATTAGTTTCAAGCATGAGATTCCCATGCACTACGGGCATAGAACAACCACCTGGTATCACTGCTTTTAGTCCACGGCCATCACGTACGCCTCCAGCCATCTCTAATAACTTGGAAAACGGAGTACCCAATGGAATTTCAAAATTACCCGGGTTATTAACGTGTCCACTAACAGAAAAACATTTAACACCGCCACTATTAGTCACACCTTTTTCGGCAAACCAGTTACCGCCATTACGTATGATGTTAGGTACTGAAGCAAAGCTCTCAGTATTATTGATCGTTGTTGGCTTACCATATAAACCAAAGTTTGCGGGGAATGGCGGTTTAAATCTTGGTTGGCCTTTTTTACCTTCCAAAGACTCAAGCAAGGCCGTCTCTTCACCACAGATATAAGCTCCCGCACCCAAACTTGCGTGTATATCAATACTGATATCACTGCCTAAAATATTGTCACCCAATAATCCTTCACGACGCGCCTCTTTCAGAGCATTATCAAAACGCGGAAAGGGTTCGTCCATAAACTCGCCACGGATATAGTTATAACCAACACTTGAGCCCGTCGCATAACAAGCAATAGCCATCCCTTCAACGATTGAATGAGGATTGTAACGAAGAATATCCCTATCTTTACAGGTGCCTGGCTCACTCTCATCAGAATTACACACAATGTACTTTTGACCTTCGAAATTGCGTGGCATAAAACTCCATTTCAAACCAGTCGGGAAACCTGCCCCGCCTCTACCTCGAAGACCGGAAGACTTAACTTCTTCGATAACATCCTCTGGTGGAATTTTATCGTTGATAATTTTCTTTAACGCTTCATAGCCGCCTACCTTCAGATAATTTTCCAGGGTCCAGGGCTCATCAAACTTGAGCGTGGCAAAACAAACGCTGTTCATTTCCATAATATTAATCCAGGCTATCCAGAATCTCGTCGACCTTCTCTGGTGTCAGATTCTCATAGTATTTATGGTCGATCATCATCATTGGCCCACCACAACAGGCAGCCAAACATTCTTCTTCGCTCTTGATATAAAACTTTCCATCATCAGTTGATTCGCCAGTTTTAATACCTAACTTCTTCTCAATATGATTAACGATGCCATCAGATCCCATGAGCAAACATGAAATATTTGTACACACTGAAATACTGTGTCGCCCTACTGCTTGTGTTTCAAACATGGAATAAAAAGAAGCAACTTCATAAACTGCGATTTTCGACATACCAAGATAATCAGCAACAGCATCCATTAATTCTGTCGTTAAATACCCATTATTTTGATGTTGTGCCTCACGTAAAGCCGCTAACACAGCAGATTGTTTTCTGTCTTCAGGATACTTTTCCAGCCACATATCAATCTCTGATCGAGTATGCTCTGAAAGTATCGTTGTTTTTGTATCAGTCATTCTTTTACCTGTCGATCTCACCAAAAACGATGTCTTGGGTGCCAATAACTGCAACAACATCGGACAACATGTGGCCTTTTACCATCTCGTTCATAGAAGATAGGTGAGCAAAACCAGGGGCGCGAACCTTTAAACGATAAGGTTTATTAGCACCATCCGAAATCAAGTAAATTCCAAACTCACCCTTAGGATGTTCTACTGCTGAATACACTTCCCCTTCCGGTACACAGTAGCCTTCTGTGAACAACTTGAAATGATGGATTAATGATTCCATATCTTCTTTCATTTCTTCGCGTTTAGGCGGAACCAGTTTATGATCATCAATCGCAACCGGCCCTGGATTTTGTCTGAGCCAATCGACACATTGTTTTATGATTCGATTTGATTGTCGCATTTCTTCAACACGAACCAGGTAGCGATCATAACAATCACCATTAGTACCCACCGGGATATCAAAATCCAACTGGTCGTATATTTCATATGGTTGCTTCTTCCGCAGATCCCATTCGATGCCTGAACCACGTAACATCGGCCCGGTAAAACCTAGTTGTAATGCGCGTTCAGGGCTGACTTCAGCAATCCCAACCGTACGTTGTTTCCAGATTCGATTATCCGTTAATAAAGTTTCATATTCATCTATACAACCCGGGAAACGTTCAGTAAACGATTCAATAAAATCTAGTAATGAACCTTGTCTATTCTCATTAAGACGATCTACTTCTTCTTGCTTATGCCACTTGGAAGCTTCATATTTTGGCATCATTGAAGGTAAATCACGATAAACACCGCCGGGACGATAATAAGTCGCATGCATACGCGTTCCCGACACAGCTTCATAGCAATCCATTAAATCTTCGCGTTCACGAAAACAATAGAGAAACATAGTCATGGCACCGATATCCAACCCGTGTGTTCCTAACCACATAAGATGGTTTAAAACACGCGTGATCTCATCAAACATGACGCGAATATATTGCGCACGTATTGGTGGAGCAACGCCCAGTAACTTTTCGATAGCCATAACATAGGCATGTTCGTTACACATCATGGAAACGTAATCGAGTCTATCCATGTAACCAATGCTTTGATTAAACGGTTTACTCTCTGCTAACTTTTCAGTTCCTCGATGCAGTAAACCAATATGTGGATCGGCCCGTTCTATAACTTCTCCATCCATCTCAAGAATAAGTCTAAGCACCCCATGAGCGGCAGGATGCTGTGGGCCAAAATTCATAGTCATATTACGAATCTCAGGCATCGTTTTGCTCCTCTGTTGGCGTGGCAAAGCGATTGTCTTCGCGAATTACCCGTGGCACCAATACCCTGTTCGTGATGGTGACAGGTTCATAGACCACGCGTTTTTTATCCGGGTCGTAGCGAACTTCAACATTACCTTCCAAAGGAAAATCTTTACGAAAAGGATGACCTATAAATCCATAGTCTGTCAGTATACGGCGCAGATCCGGGTGTCCCTCAAACAAGATACCAAAGAGATCAAACGCCTCTCGTTCAAACCAATCCGCTGAACTCCAGACATCGGAGACTGAAGCAATACGAGGATATTCGTCAGACACATAACAGCGAAGTCGCAAGCGAATATTGTGTTTTATTGATAATAGATGGTAGACAACAGCATAACGCTCATTGGTGTTATTACTATTTTCCTGATCATTTCCCTTACGTCCTCGACTAAAACCAGTTGAACTTGTTTCGTGAGTAGACCAATCGACTTGCCCATACGTTGAGTAGTCGACACCGCACAGATCAGACAGTTGCGAAAAAGCGAACTCTTCATCATCACGTAAAACTTTGCATACTGACAATAAATCTTCTGCAGATAATATTAGTGTGACTTGATCACGATCAGTAATGCAATGAATCAACTCATTGCTGAATCGTTCTTCAAGTTTTGCCGCAAGGTTAGCGGTAGAATCCGTCATGCTTATAAAATATTTAGTGGTGTTATCGAGCTATTGTATTAGTTCGTTTTATCTTTTTTTGTAATTGTATTATTCCGAATAACAAGGCTTCTGCAGTTGGAGGACACCCTGGAACGTAAACATCAACAGGGACTATACGATCACATCCTCTTACGACCGCATAAGAATAATGGTAATAACCACCGCCATTCGCACATGAGCCCATAGAAATAACCCAACGTGGTTCCGCCATCTGGTCATAAACCTTGCGTAACGCTGGTGCCATTTTATTCACTAATGTTCCTGCAACAATCATTACATCAGACTGTCTGGGACTAGGTCTAAAGACAATACCAAATCGATCTAAATCATATCGCGAAGCACCTGCTTGCATCATTTCAACTGCACAACACGCGAGGCCAAATGTCATCGGCCACATCGAACCCGTTCTGGCCCAGTTAATTAGGTTATCTACGCTTGTCGTAACAATACCCGTTTCGTGAATCTTTTCCTCAGCACCCATCTTAATATTACTCCCAATCAAGCGCGCCTTTACGCCATTCATAGATAAAACCAACTACGAGTACACCAAGGAATATCATCATCGCCCAAAATCCTGCCATGCCAATACCATCCAACGCGACAGCCCAGGGAAACAGAAAGGCGATTTCAAGATCAAAGATAATAAATAGAATGGCAACGAGATAATAACGGACATCAAATTTCATGCGGGCATCTTCAAATGCCTCAAAACCACATTCATAAGGAGACTGCTTTTCTGAATCGGCACGAGCATGCCCCAGTAATTTACCCAACCCTAAACCCAACGCAATCAATACTATACCCATGACTAAACCGACGCAGGTAAAAATAAGGATGGGAAAATAATTCGCCAACATTTGTTTATTCCAGAGATCTTTAAATAAAGTGAATTTATAACTTGTTAAGTATACTAACAAGATTCGAGCCAATCACCTAAAAACACTAATATTTTTTATATTAATCAGTTTATTTTCGGGTGACGTAATAAATTTCATTAGAATTACATTGAAGTTTCAATTACCTGAAAGATAAAAACCGATAAAAAATAGATCTATCTATAAAGAATATGGGCAAAATCAGAACGGGTATCTCACGTCTTATAAATGAAACCGGTATCTTAAAAATTCTTTAATTATATTATTTGTTCCATTGACCAACTCAAAATGCTACGAGATAACGCCCTCTACACACCTGATATTGTAAACAACATTACACTATAATAGAGGCAGATCTTTTGCTTCGCGTCACTCAAATAATATCTCCGGGTATACGCACCCAACCTTCCATAATAATTCGGGCACTACGACTCATGATCACTTTAGTGGCCGTCCATTCACCGTCCTTTTGAATTGCCTCTGCTCCTACTCTCAAGGTGCCCGAAGGGTGCCCAAAGGTAACCGCGCTACGTTCACCACCACCAGCGGCAAGGTTCACCAGCGTCCCGGGAATGGCTGCGGCTGTACCAATAGCTACTGCGGCAGTACCCATCATGGCATGGTGTAACTTCCCCATTGATAATGCCCGAACATTCAAGTCGATATCTGCGGCACTAATCTGTTTGCCACTGGAAGCAACATAGTTTGTCGCCTTGGCCACAAAAGCAACCTTAGGCGTATGTTGTCGAGCTGCGGCTTCTTCGATATTTTCGATCAGGCCCATGCGCACTGCTCCATAGGCGCGAATGGTTTCGAACATGGCAAGTGCCTTGTCATCGCCATTAATCGCTTCCTGCAATTCTGTACCTGTATAGCCAATGTCTTCAGCATTGAGGAAGATAGTCGGGATGCCTGCATTGATCATCGTCGCTTTGAATGTGCCAATGCCCGGCACCTCCAAATCATCCACCAGATTACCCGTAGGAAGCATCGCACCTTCACCGTCAGCAGGGTCCATGAATTCCACCTGCACTTCCGCAGCGGGGAATGTCACCCCGTCGAGCTCGAAGTCACCGGTTTCTTGTACTTCACCATTAGTAATAGGGACATGGGCGATGATGGTCTTTTTGATATTGGCCTGCCAGATTCGCACGATAGCTATTCCGTTATCCGGAACACGATCAGCACCAACCAGACCATTACTGATCGCAAAGGAACCTACCGCCGCAGTCAGGTTACCGCAATTACCACTCCAATCGACGAAGGCCTTATCAATGGAGACCTGTCCAAACAGGTAATCAACATCATGATCCGGCTGTGTACTTTTCGACAAAATCACTGTCTTACTGGTACTGGAAGTCGCTCCCCCCATACCATCCGTATGCTTACCATAGGGATCAGGGCTACCAATCACGCGTAATAATAAGCTATCGCGCGCAGCACCTGGAACCTGTGCTGATTCGGGCAGGTCTTCAAGACTAAAGAACACGCCCTTGCTGGTACCACCGCGGATATAGGTAGCGGGAATCTTGATCTGGGGTACATGGCTCATATTTTTCTCCTGCTTAAGCCGCGTTAGATTGAAGAAAGTCTTGTGCGAAACGTTGCAGGACACCGCCTGCGGCATACACATGTACCTCTTCAGCCGTATCGAGACGACAGGTGACAGGAATTTCAACGGTCTCACCGTTGGCACGCGTCATTACGACCGTTAGATCTGCTCGTGGAGAAACCTCACCGCTTACATCATAAGTCTCAGTCCCATCGATCGCGTAGGTGTTACGGTTTTCACCGTCTTTAAACTCTAATGGTAAGACGCCCATACCAACCAGGTTAGTACGGTGTATACGTTCAAAACCTTCGGCGACAATCACTTCCACACCGGCCAGGCGCACGCCTTTAGCCGCCCAGTCGCGCGAAGACCCCTGTCCATAATCGGCACCGGCAATAATGATCAACGGTTGCTTACGTTCCATGTAGGTTTCTATGGCTTCCCACATACGGCTCTCTTGACCTTCCGGCTCGATACGTGCCAGCGAACCTTGCTTCACCTCCCCGTTCTCGTCACGACACATCTCGTTTAACAATTTAGGGTTAGCGAAGGTCGCACGTTGCGCAGTAAGGTGATCACCACGATGCGTCGCATACGAATTAAAGTCTTCTTCCGGTAGCCCCATCTTATCCAGATAAGCACCGGCGGCACTCTCCAACATAATTGCATTCGAAGGCGACAAATGATCGGTAGTAATATTGTCACCGAGTACAGCCAGTGGACGCATACCTTTCATCGTGCGCTCTCCCGCCAATGCACCTTCCCAATAAGGTGGACGACGGATATAGGTACTCTGCGGACGCCAGTCGTACAATGGACTTTCGGCCGCGGCACCTTTAACCAGATTGAACATCGGCTGATAGATCTTATTAAACTGTTCAGGCTTGACGCTTGCTTTCACTATCGCATCGATCTCTTCATCGCTAGGCCAGATATCTTTTAGCGTAATTGGATTGCCTGCTTTATCTGTACCCAGTGCATCCTGCTCGATATCGAAACGAATGGTACCAGCAATCGCGTAAGCCACCACCAACGGAGGTGAGGCAAGGAAGGCCTGTTTTGCATAAGGATGAATACGACCATCAAAATTCCGGTTACCTGACAATACGGCAGTCGCATACAGGTCACGGTCGATGACTTCTTTCTGAATCTCAGGGTCGAGTGCGCCACTCATGCCATTACATGTAGTACAGGCAAAAGCCACGATGCCAAAACCAAGCTTTTCTAATTCGGGTAACAATCCTGATTCTTCCAGATATAGTTGGACCACTTTAGAACCCGGCGCAAAAGAAGACTTAACCCATGGCTTACGAATTAAACCCAGTTCATTAGCCTTACGCGCTATTAGACCTGCGGCAACCATATTCCGTGGGTTGCTGGTATTCGTACAAGAAGTAATTGCCGCTATGATCACAGCGCCATCTGGCATCTTGCCATCTGCCTCTTCCGCATTTGCCTTGTCGAGATCAACCGCGATACCGCGTGACTCCAGATCCGAGGTTGGTAAACGTCGATGCGGGTTTGAAGGTCCTGCCATATTGCGGCATACCGATGACAGGTCAAAGGTCAGTACACGACCATATTCAGCTTGTTTAAGATCATCTGCCCACAGCCCAGTTACTTTGGCATAGTTTTCTACCAAAGCGACTTGTTCTGGTTCTCGACCCGTCAGTTTTAAATAGTCGATGGTCTGTTCGTCGATATAAAACATACCCGCAGAAGCACCGTATTCCGGTGTCATATTAGAGATAGTGGCACGGTCACCAATAGTCAATCCTGCAACACCTTCACCAAAGAATTCAAGGTAGGCGGAAACCACCTTCTCATTACGCAAAAATTCAGTTATTGCCAACACGATATCCGTCGCCGTGATACCTGGCTGACGTTTACCTTTTATATTAACGCCAATGATCTCCGGTAGACGCATCATCGTTGGGCGCCCCAGCATGACGGTTTCGGCTTCAAGTCCCCCAACACCGATGGCGATGACACCTAAAGCATCTACATGAGGGGTATGACTATCAGTACCGACGCAGGTATCCGGATAGGCAACACCACCTCTCGCCTGTATCACCGGAGACATCTTTTCCAGATTGATCTGATGCATGATGCCATTACCGGCGGGTATGACGTCGACGTTATCAAACGCCGTCTTGGTCCATTCAATAAAATGAAAACGATCTTCGTTACGGCGATCTTCAATAGCGCGGTTTTTTTCAAATGCATCTGCTTCGAAACCACCATGTTCAACGGCTAGAGAGTGATCAACGATCAACTGTGTAGGTACCACAGGGTTAACCTTGGCCGGGTCACCACCTTGATCTGCAATGGCATCACGCAGACCTGCCAGATCAACCAGCGCAGTCTGTCCCAAAATGTCATGGCAAACCACACGCGCTGGATACCATGGAAAATCGAGATCTTGCTTACGTTCAATAATCTGCTTCAGAGAATCCGTCAGCGTCTCCGGGTCGCAACGACGTACGAGTTGTTCCGCCAATACACGGGAAGTATAAGGTAACGTTGCATACGCACCGGGCTTGATCGCTTCAACCGCTTCACGGGTATCAAAATAATCCAGATCAGAATCAGGCAAGGCTTTACGATAATTGGTATTCATATTGTTTACTCTCAATTTTGGGGTTTTTACTACTTTCAAGCACCTGCTCTACAATCGCTGAGCTGGTGGGGTGAACATTTTCAGGCATTTCTGTGTTCATAAGCAAGCGGTCATATTGTCGACATATTGCCTATGAAAGTAGATTGTAATGGCTATATTACCTTATTTTCAATCACTATTGTCGACATTTTATATCGTTTAATGGGGCTGGGACAGTTTGATATTTCGATTCAAGATACTCAAGTTGCCCGCGGGAGGGCCCAAAACGCTGCAAGGTGACTCCTGTAACCCGCTCAAGATTGGCAGAGGCTTGCTTATAATAAGGTATCTAAGCCTTTTAATGTGAACTTGTCATACTCGAATATCGATCAAACTTCCCTTGAGTTGATCCTCAACCTGCAAGGCCTTGGCAGAGGCCTCCACCTGAAGCTGACCCAATTTTAAATCAGCAATGTTCATGGCTAAATCAGTCGGATCAATGTTTCCATTTGCAGTGGCAATATTATTCGCAGCATTTGTTGTCTGCTGCAAACCGCGCTGGATACCAGTAACGGCAGATTGAGATAACGCAGGGATCATATTAATTAACCGTGTTTAGAGTGATAAAGGATTTAGCTGCCATTTCAACAAATCCTTGAGAAAGATCATGTTAAATTATGACGCACATCACAAAATCGTTATAACGCATCTGATCCGGGGGCTTGTAATTCAAAGCAAGCTGCACGGATGCACAAATTAATTCTCTTTTGATAATTCTTTTAGAGGTTGAAAATTGTCAGAGGGCTTTAAGACCTGTTTCACATATTCTCCATGATGCCAATAAATCAGGTACGCTTTTTTATATTGCTTTGATGCGAGAATTCGATATTGATCATTTTTAATGTGTAAAGCAGCACGATTATCTAAAGCAACAGCGACACCCTGCGTTGTTTTCATCATCGTTTTCAAAGCAGGCTGACGATGTTTTTCAACATCATAATGCGGACACATCAACACATCAGCATAATTCAAACCGGTGACTTTTATTAAGGTCTTATTACTTGCGTCTTTGAACTTGCGCGAATCACTATTGCCTTGTCGAAACCAACAAATCGCACCCGCACTCAAGCCGCATAAGATAGCACCACGTTTTCTGGCTTTGTCTAACGCCTTATCAACACCTAACTGTCGCCATAGATTCATCATACGCAGCGTATTACCACCGCCGACATAAATAATATCGCTTTGTGCAATAAGCATTTGTATTTTTCTGTTAGAAGGTCGATTCCGATACAACAACAACTCCTGCACAGAACAGCCTAAGCGTTCTTCATACTGTTTGCGAAAGGCTTCACAATAATCCACATTGTCTTCACTCGCAGTAGGGATAAATAACACCTCGGGTGATTTTCTATTGACCTGTTGAACAATACTTTGATCAATCGATAAGGTTTGTGCCTCACGATTGGTAGGCACCATTATCTTTCCGCCACCAATGGCAATAATATTTCTTTTCATATTTTTTAAGTTAATAAATAGTGACTGTCTTTATATTAGAATGATTAAAGGGAAGCGTCCCTGATCCCGCAATTTATTAAGGAACATCAAAATCGAACTCAAGCGAATCTTTCTGTAACCCTACATTTTCGAATAAAGCTGGGCCAAGTTCAGATATTAACGGACCATCACATGCGACATACGCAATTTGTTTACCCGATTTTTTTACAACAACACCTTCTTTTTCCCAACCTTTACCAATACCTGTAAACACCGTATAGGAGTATTTACCTTTGCTAAATTTCAGATACGAAGCGCCGCCACCTGAATAAGGAACCGTTCCTGATATAAAATGCTCTTTCGGATGTTCTTGTCTTTTCGGATAAATAAGCTCAGGAATTTCACCAATAACACCATAACGATATTGCAAGTAACCGTCAGACTCCGTAAGCACAGAAGAAGAACATAAGGAAATAGTTTTTCCGCTTGATGAACCACATGAAAAGACAACTTTCTCACCAAAGAAGCAAAGACTTCCAACTGCCGAAGCAGCAGAAACGTAATAGACCTTCGCAAAGAAGATAAAGATAAAAAATAATAGTCTACTCATGTTTATATCTCTATATAACCCTCAGATTATTAAGAGCTCTGACTCCTTTAATTTGTCTCAAGTACTCTGTCCCTGAGCGATCCCCACAAATTTCACTGTTGTAGTTCATATAGCTTATTCCATGC
>CAXBLT010000018.1:0-52025 GCA_963976795.1 uncultured Gammaproteobacteria bacterium | reverse complement strand
CCATTTCGTCTGCAATCAACATCTGGAACAAAGCTGTATTTTCAAACTTTGGAATATGAAGTATAAAGAAAAACTCTGTATTAACTCCTGTACCGATATAGCCCGTTAAAGACATGGCTTAAGTTTATGTCGATAAAATATTCCTAGACTGAATCACGTTTCTTGCTTCGCCAATGCAAAACAAGATAACCCAACACGCCAGAAAGCACTGAACCAATAATAATACCTAATCTTTCATCAAAGAGTAGATTGACATTGGTTTCTTCAAAAGCGAGTGAGCCTACAAAAAGACTCATGGTGAAACCGACACCACACAATAATGAAACGCCATACAAATGTACTAAATCTATGCCTTTAGGCAAGAAGGCTAATCCGAACTTCAAGCCTATCCAACAAAACCCGAACACTCCAAGTTGTTTACCCAAAAACAATCCTGCAGCAATCCCTAATGGTACTGGGTGTAATATATAATTAATGCCTACACCTTCTAGAGAAATACCCGCATTTGCAAAAGCGAAAACGGGCAATACGCCATAGGCAACGACCGTGTGTAAATCATGCTCAAGCTCTTTAAGGGGAGATCGTTCCGGATTCTCTATAGATTTTATTGGGATAAAAAATGCAACTAAAACGCCCGCCAAAGTTGCATGGACCCCGGACTTAAGAACTGCTGTCCACATAATAAGTCCGATAAAAATGTAGGGCATAACACTCGTAACGTTTTTACGATTTAAAATATACAGTACGGGAATCAACGATAATGCAATACATAATGCATTTACGGATAAATCACTGGTGTAAAATAGAGCGATTATCACAATTGCACCTATATCATCAATAATCGCAATAGAAACAAGAAAAACCTTAAGGCTGGTAGAAATACGGTTCCCAAGTAACAATAGAATACCAAGCGCAAATGCGATATCAGTCGCTGCTGGGATTGCCCAACCTTTTATGGCAATTTCATTCCCCCAGTTTATCCATGAATAAATTATCGCCGGCACTAGCATGCCGCCCAAGGCTCCCATCGCTGGCAAAATAATACTGCTCGGGCTTGATAACTCGCCTTCCATAATTTCACGTTTTAATTCCAACCCAATCAGGAAAAAAAATACAGCCATAAGTCCATCATTAATCCATAGCAATAACGGCTTAGCGATTAATAAAGGACCAACTCTGATTTCAACAGGGAGTTCTAATAATAAGTCGTAAAAAACGCTCAGCGGGGTATTTGCAATAACCATCGCCAACACCGCAGCAAAGAACAAAATAATTCCACTGGCTGCTTCTAGTTTAAAAAAATCTTTTAACATATCTCTTTAGTTTCTTGTTAATTAAAACGATTGCCCTCAACGCTAAGCCGTGTAGCGCATTCACTTTTAATCTTTAAAAACGCATAATAAATCTTGTTTTAGATCAATGAAATTTTAAAGTACCATAATATTATATTGTTCAAATTAATTCTAAAGAATTCATATTAGTAAAAATAATAATGATCTCCATATGGAACGATTATAATGACCTTCTATTTAAAAGCACTTGAATAATGCGATGCGATGTTGAAATGTAAAGCCACCGGGCTTGGAATCGGCATACTTTTGTTTGTCCTTGTCCTGTTAGCCCCTGTCCCTGGTAGTGTAAGGCCGGAAGCAATGCATGTGCTGGCAGTTGCGCTACTAATGGCGACTTGGTGGATTACCGAAGCCATTCCGATACCGGCTACTGCCTTGTTACCGATATTACTTTTTCCAATTCTGGGCGTTATGAATGGTAGTGAAGTGACGCAACCATATGCACACCATCTCATCTATCTCTTTCTTGGTGGTTTTTTAATTGGCGTTACCATCGAGAAATGGAACCTACACCGTAGGATCGCCTTACATACAATCCAGCTGGTCGGCGTTACACCCAATAGAATAATTCTTGGTTTTATGATCGCCTCAGCCGGGTTATCGATGTGGATTAGTAATACTGCTGCAACCATGATGATGCTCACGATTGGTATTGCTGTCCTAAAACAGGTCATAGGCGGAATTCATTCGGATCCTAATATCAAAATAAATACCGATCCTGAGCATTTCCATTTTGGTATAGCGTTGATGCTAGGCATTGCCTATGCTGCCTCCATCGGTGGCATTGCTACATTAATAGGCACCCCGCCGAATGCTATTCTCGCAGGCATAATTGAAACTCAACTTGGGCAAAGCATCAGCTTTCTGGACTGGATGAAGTTTGCACTCCCTTTATCAGTCAGCATGTTGATATTTACCTGGTATTATTTAACACACATCGCCTACCCTACTGAGATAGACCACTTGCCTGGTGGCAAGGAAACCATACGTCGTGAACTGACAGAACTTGGGCCGATGTCTTCGCAAGAAAAGACTGTTCTATTTATTTTTTGTAGTGTCGCAGTACTCTGGATGGTTAGAGGCTTGTTAGATACAGATCAATTCAAGATGGTAAAAGATTCTACAATAGCGATGGGAGGGGCACTATTGCTTTTCATCACTCCATCCAGTTTTAAAAAACATGAGTTCCTGCTCGATTGGCAAACGGCTATTAAAATCCCCTGGGATATTCTCATACTCTTTGGTGGCGGACTCGCACTAGCCAAGGGGTTTAATGATAGTGGGCTGACACAGATTATTGCTAACCAACTTAGCATACTACAAGGAAGCAACCTGTTTTTAATTATTGCTGTCATAACGACGGTTGTCATTATATTAACTGAAATAACATCAAACACGGCGACAGCTTCAATGATACTGCCTATCATTGCTGCACTGGCAATATCAATGCAGATACACCCTTATAGCTTGATGATCGCAGTAGCACTAGCCGCTTCCTTTGCCTTTATGTTACCTGTTGCAACACCTCCAAATGCTATTGTATTTAGTAGTCGTTACGTCACCATTCGTCAAATGGCAAGAACGGGAATATGGGTTAACCTGGTTGGAGCAGTATTGATTACTCTGTTTGTAATGCTTTATCTCCCGGTAGCCTGGGATATTGATATAAATAATTTGCCTGAAAACATGAATATTATAGACACATTACTTAAATAAAATATAACTCGCACCACGACAAACTAATAGAAGCTGTATTTAAATTTTAGATGGGCAGGATGATTGCCATCTTTTAATCTCTCCTTGAATTTACGCCCTCCTTTCTATCGCCATTAATTTATAATCAACGATATATTCGTTTATTAAAATATTCAAATTTCAATAGAAATACAATGATAAACAATAACCATATCCCAACTATGACATTCATAGACATGAGACCAGGCACACCTACGTAACTTGCATTAATTTCATACTTAGCATTAGGAGGGAGACCGAGTCTAATTAACCCGCTATCATCAAGGTTTTTTACTAATTGCTCGTCAGACACATGCTTGCCATTCACAAATACCTCCCAACCAGGAAAGTATAATTGTTGTATCGTCACCTCCGTCTTCTCAGCTCCAGTAAATACACGATATGCAATCTTATGAGGGTTATTCTCAGCAAGAGGTTCTATTGATACATCATTAGTAGCACGCATCATAATATTCTCCACACGGGGTAAGAGAGGGCGTTCTTTAGAAGTTTTCGGTTTAAATTCGTCGTTAAATGCATATGTTAAAAAATTGTTTCTTACTGCTTCTTTAGAGTATTCACTCAAATAACCCGCCACATGAAACTGGTTACTATGCCATGCATACGCCCCAAAAAAGAGAACAACTAGAAACACCGTATAGTATTTTTTTACAACATTATGTTTGGACAAAACAGATAAACCAGACATAGAAATAATCTGGAATATGCCTATTATCGCTAACAACCTCCATGGAAACTGCACAAATCGCGTCATCATATCAAGACTCCAAAAAGGCTTCGCCGCATTCAACATAAGAAAAATTAAAGTCATATATATTCCGAACACAAGTTTTTGAAAATTATTTTTCCTATTTAATATAAATCCTAATACCGCTAATATAAAAAATGGTGCGCCAAGCTGAAAAGACATCGTGTCGGCTGAAGATAATGGAATTGAATCACCAAACTCAAATACACGAGAAAAGAGTTGCCTAACAAATACTGTATGATTTTGAGACTGGTAATACCCATCGACAAGCGCATCAAAATTTACAAACGGCTTCATATGCAATACACCATACCAGTAAGGTGAAGATACAATTGTTCCAGTAAACAGAGCAAGAACCACGCCCACCCCTAAAGTAGTCCTCTCTTTCGAGTTAAAGAAAAAATATACAGCACATAGCACAAATGCCGGATAGTAAAACATTGCTACGATGGGATGACTGATGACGATAAAAAATAATGACAACGTGAGCCCGAAGAAGGAAAACCGCCATTTTAAATTTGAATTAGTTTCTCGGTGCATACGGACAAGAAAATACAGTGGCCACGGTGTTAATAACATTCCTGTTAGTTCACTAAGAGCACCTCTAACAAATATTTCTACCGAAATATAGGGCGTTAAAATGAAACAAAAACCCAGAAATACTGCCGTTTTCTTATCCACGATCTCTTTTGCAAATAAATAAGTACCAAACCCGGAAAACATGAGCAATATTAAGACACTCAATTTCATTGCAAATGCTGTGTTCTCGAATATTAATGAAAGTGGCAAACACAGAAAAAAGTAACCGGGCTGATAATAAACAAACGTGGGGTACCCGTACCCTCCATAAAATTCAGGGAGCCAACGCGGATAATATTTCCCTGCTAAAAATGCTTCTCGAAAAGCATCAATAAGCTCCTGATAACGCTCGAACTCTTGACACTCAATCCATGTATCGTATTCAAACAAAGAATAAAGAGCTATGTAGCAAAAAAACATAAACGATAAAAGGACAACAACGTTAATGCCTATTGATTGAAATAATATTCCAAAACTTCTTATATCAGTCTTCATCTTTTTTTCCTGTTATACATTTTATCTCTCAAATGTATATTTATCCGATTACATCAATAATAGGATCGTTTTGATTCATGGCTGCTAACACAATATAATCAAATCGGTCTGTCATCGTTAAGGCCAATTGCGCAGCCTCTCTCGCAGATACTTCTTGTTCACTATAGTCAACCATATTGATTAACGGGATTACTTTCGCTGCCCCTGTATTTTTTAGTGCACCATCGTTTGATGAAAGCAAACGCGCGATATGTTCCGGCTTTATTTCATCATACTCGTTTAATCCCGTGATCCTGGAAACTTGATCAACCCGATGCGAAACCTTATCCGTTAGCTTCTTACCGATTACTTTAACAGAGACAACCGGGATAACGGTGTCAGCAAATACCGGAATGACTGGCTCGTGCTTTGCTGGACCTTTCACCAAACGTCCACGCGCACCATCTGCCTTGACCACAATCAATTCAAAATGGTTTTCATTCGTGATCGTCTGTAATAACTCCATACTAATACCAGCACGCCGACCAAACCTCTCTGATGGTTTAGCAAAGGCAATTGCCTTAGAAGAAACGTCATTGCGTATGGCTTCTATTACATCGACTTCTGCACCAATATAATTCGTCGCCTCTAATGTCTTGGGGAAATATTCAATATGCGCAGTTGCGGTGATACCCACTCGACCAGCATGAGCCTTTGCTAATTGAAACATCGTAGTTTTTTTACCGCCTGCACCAACGCAACAGACAACGCCATTATGCGCATTAAATAGATCAAGTAATTCTGAGGACATTTTAGCTATTATATAGTGATTAACACAGCATCATATGCACGATGTATCATTTCAAAACATGTAACTATTTACATGCTGCTCATTACCACTTGAATGAGAATACCATTAGTACCTTTTTATGATAATTTTGTAGACATCGCAAAAACAACAGGTGCCCGATAATCATTATCGGCGTTGACCAGAATCCGGTTATGAAACCCGACATAAGTGGGTGGCGACATAATTTATACACCCCGACCATTTTAAACTCTAAATGGCTATACACCTGCCCTTTAAAACTGATATATACCTATCACAGACCAGCCAAATCAGAATAAACTATTTAAAAGCAAAACACCAAGCGATGACTCTATATTCCAGGCAACAGAACTTTACCGATTAGTGACGAAATGACTACAGCTGCGTCCCCGGAATCTATGGTTTTCGGAACTAAAAGATTGCCAACGAATCCGGTGGGACAGATAAAGGACATAAAAAAATAAAGTAGTTTAATACACCATAAATTGAAACAAGCATTTTACCCATAACTTATTCTCCTACGATCTAAAATCCACGGCATTAAACTAAAATTCATTATAATATATTAAGTAATATTGTGTTCCGTGATATTGACTGTGCGTTAAAACTAACTATGGAGAAATCCTATGAGAGAGTATGTAAGTGATATAGCCTTTACAGATACAGTAAAGAAAATTCAAAAGGAAAAAGAATCTCGTAGTATCTACGCGAATATAGAGCAACGCGGTAGTTGGGAAAGTACAGTTACAGAATTTTTAGCCAATTTTATAGCTCAACGCGACTCATTCTATATGGCGACGGTCAATGCCGAAGGACAGCCATACATTCAACATCGTGGTGGCCCAAAGGGCTTTCTAAAAGTCATAGATAATAAAACACTGGGTTTTGCTGATTTCAGTGGTAATCGTCAGTACATCTCATACGGTAATTTACAAGATAATAATAAAGTCTGCTTGTTTCTAATGGATTACCCAAACCGCACACGCATTAAACTCTGGGGCACATCGGAAGCCACAGAAACAAATGAGACTTTAATAAGGCAGCTTGCGGTCGATGAATACAAAGCGAATATTGAACGTGCATTCCTGGTTCATATCGAAGCATGGGACCGAAACTGCCCACAACATATTACACCGCGTTATACCGAGGAAGAATTCATGCTGATGGGAGTAGCAGAATGAACCAGGCTAAAAACACAGATCCTTTTTCACGCACACAGGGCGCACATCATATAGGCTCACCGTACCCGACATAAATCTAATAGAGAATGATTGATATTTCTTTTGTGACAAACCTTGCGGTTCAAATATTATCTTTATGGGTAATCCAATACTTAACCGGCAATCTGGTTTTCTATAAAAACGTCAAGGTTGGTTATACAAGAAAGATAAACCATTTTTGTCTTTTTTTTATTCCTATTTATTTAGAAACCGTAATTCCATACGAACAAAGTATTAAAGGGCTTCTATTAAAGTCTATCATCATCATGTTGTGTTTATTAATCTACATTGCACCATCGAGATCCAGAGTGCCAATATTCGCAAGAATGTTTCTTTCTTTTGATAGGCCTGAAGACAGGCCGAACACCCTTTTGTGGCTCTCAACTCAAATTGCTGCGGGCTACCTCATTATCATTCCAGCAATTATACTTTTTGAATCTAAGGGTATTGCGAGTCTGCTATTAATCCCTATTCTAATTGCAGGTATCGGAGATGGACTAGCGGAACCCGTAGGAATAAGGTTCGGAAAACATAAATACAAGACTCATGCCCTTTTCTCAAAAATAAAATATGAACGTTCAATCGAAGGAAGCATGTGTGTTCTGATAACAAGCATAATAACAATTATGGTTTTCCAATCTTCATTTACTGATACTGGATTTATCGTCGCTTTACTTACAATACCTATTGTAATGACATTGACAGAGGCATGGTCACCGCATACGTGGGACACACCAACCTTGTTTCTTATCGGTTATTTTAATCTTTACCTTGTAAGTTTAATTAACTAAAGCTGAATCTCAAATAGCGCGAAGTAATAATCTTATTAAACGAAGATTGGAGGCTGGGGTTGGATTCGAACCAACATACGCGGCTTTGCACACCACTGCATAAGATATTCTGCCACCCAGCCATTGTTCTTGTTATACACGGTTATTTCTAATGCATCGATGAAATTTCTATGTCACCTATTTGATGCTGATGAAATGAAATAACTTCACCTGAGAGTGATAGCGGTTCTGCATAAAAACGCGCGCTATCGCCAGAGGGAAAATTAACCTGCCTGACAAAGATCGGAGCATGACACACAGGACAAGGAATTGTAGGTTCAATGTTCATATCTTGTATGTGAGGGTTAATCAAATAAATTCAAGGACGATATTATTAAAATAAGCTTGAACTAAGCCAATAAATCCAGCGCATCATCATTACCAGAAAACAGAAATACATCATCGATGTCGGGTGGCTCACATTCTTCAGCATCGTAAAATAATATTATATTTTCACAATCCAGTTCACAACCCGGTGTAAAATAAAAAGAGATTGTTCCGTCTGTATAATCATTGTCTGAGAAGATAGCCATATCAGGCGGTCCTTCTGCTTCCATGAAAACAGCTTCAAATCGGTCTTCCATATCATTAAGAGCACCTTCTTCTTCTATCTGATCGATGGTAAATGTCACACGATTCCAAGGCATAATAAACACCTCACTAATTAAAGCCGCAAAGGTTAGTCTAGCCTCTATTTTTCTAAAATAAAGTAATTATGCTGTTCAGATATTATTATTTCAGAATAGATTCATAGGCGATCAGAACTCGCTTTAACCCCGAACCCCAACGATACTGGCCAATTATTCCGGTTCCACGAATGACACGATGGCATGGTATTAGAAAACCTAGTGGATTACCTCCTACTGCTGCACCAACAGCTCTTGAGGCTGCAGCCTGACCTATACTCTTAGCTAGCTGTCCATAACTTATCAACTCACCTGGCGCTATTTTTAATAGCGCACTCCATACCTTCAATTGAAATTGCGTCCCTTTAACATACGCACTTAAAGGTAATGCTTGATCATTTTCATAACTAAATATTCTGTCTATTAATGCGATTGCAGCCTGCTCATTATATCTCACGCTTGCTTTTGGCCAGTCGCCCAGCAATTCATTGGTAACTTGTGTTCTATTCCCAGCTGTTACAAACGCCAGTTTAACAATGCCTCGTGGTGAACTGGCAATCAGACATTCTCCAAATGGGCTGAAACCGAAACCATAATCGATAACAAGCCCCTCGCCACCACACTTTATTTCTCCTGGAGATGCGGCTTCAATCTTGAGGCAAAGATCGTGTAAGCGTGACGGACTCGATAAACCGGTTTTATAGGTCACATCCAAAATACTTTTACCTTGAGCCAGCATCTCTTTAGCGTTATCAAAGGTCAGATATTGTATAAAGGATTTTGGTGTTACACCGACCCAGGTCGTAAACTTACGCTGAAAATGATGCGGACTTAAACCAGCAACAGAAGCCATTTTTTCTAATGAAGGCTGATCTGCATAGTGCTGACTCAGGTAATTAATAACCTCCGCCATTTGCCTATAATCAGTCGGTTTATAAATCATATAAAGAATCTATCATGAGAAACCAGCTCAACCCACCCGGATCTTGCTGTTATAATAAACCCATGAACCCACGCGCACTGATCACACTATTTTTGTCGTACGCCAATCAATTAAAGTTTAAAAACTTATTTCTGATTGTCATCGGTCTATTTATTCTCGATCTTTTTATACCTGATTTCATCCCTTTAATTGATGAGATCATACTGGGCCTATTAGCTATTATTCTTGCCAATTGGAAACATGAAAGAAAACAAGAAGAAAAAGGCAATCTAATCGAAGGCGAGACTGTTGACAAGGAAGCTAAATAACAACCCCGTAACTTTATTTCTCTGGTATGAATTCAGGCGGGACGTCATCAGCCCACTCTACTTCATAACGTACGCTATCATTCTTAATTATTTTTTCCAGTTGTGTGCTAGTCACAACACCATTTAAACGTAACACTAAATCACCTTTAGGGTTATAAAAAAACGTCAATGGAATCATATTAACCTGCTTGCCAACAACCTCGGCTGCGAGTTTGGCATCAACCAGCATTAATGGGTATTCAATAAAATAATCCAAAGCAAACTCTTGCAGCTCTTCCTTATCTGGAAAATCAAAGGTGGGCCAATCAAGAGTGAGGCCAATAACCATGGCGTCTTTATCTTCATGTTCATCATGGAAATCAATCAATGCATCCAATTCTGCTCTGCAATATGGACAGTCGGTTCCCCATACATTTACAACAACCCATTTTCCTTTGCCGATATAATTACTTAGTCTATGTTGCTTTCCGTCTAAACCGTCAAGTAACGTTTCTAATGATGCCGCATTACTATAGCAAGTGAACATCAATAACAGCAGTGCAGAAACTATGCGAGGGAACTTGTTGAACATGATAAATAGAAAAATATTCGTTACTGGAAACGCTAGTTTACCATAATGACTACTATCTACTATCACACAAAAAAATGACGGAGGAGAGGGTCCTCCGTCCAGATTAAGGGTTAGAGAAATGATTGAGAAGTTCAGATGTTAATCAATAAAAAACATCTATCTTTACACTAATAAACTCTCATATAAAAATAGAGCAAATGAGATGCCAACATTCGTTTACATGAGAAATTAAAATTAAGCATTTAAAACAGCAACTTAGAACGACTCAAACTTTCCTATAACTTTACTCTTAAACTTGTTATGTTTTTTTTGGTGCAATCAGCTATTAAACGGTGCACGGGATGCACTGTTATCTCAAAATATCGCCGTAGAATTTACTCTTGGATTACAACATCTTAAACATAGGGTAAAAATGGTTCGTCTACCGGTGTTTCAGCTAAATGATTGACATAATTACTCATCACTTTTTGCGAAAGCCCTAATATAATTTCTAATAAGTTTCGTTTTTCATAACCTGCTTCAATAAATGTATTTAATTCCGAATCACTTAAATGACCTCGATTACGTACTAAGGCTAAAGTTGTTTCGTGTAGAGCCTGTAATTTCTTCGTAGGCATTTCTGTTTTATTGACAAGCGCATTAATAATCGCAGTGTCTACCTTCATCATATGCGCGATACCAGTATGAGCGGGGACACAATAATGACATTCATGTTCAATATTTATCGTTTGCCAAACTACTGTTAACTCTTCTTTATCAAAACTTGTTGCCTGAAACGCATTATGCAGATCTTTATATGTAGACAGCATACCTGGCACTTCTGCCATGACCCCATGCAAGTTAGGCACAAAACCAAAAAGCTCTAGTGAATCTTTCAATAAAGGTTTGCTCTCTTCCGGCGCATTATCTTTTGTATACAACTCAAATTTCATTTTTAATTCCTCGGATAAATTCAGATTTTAAAAAGGGCTGTTTTAACAACCATAATTTATGCGCATTATTTTGGACCGAACGGTACTAAATTACAAGAATTATTTTAAAACGATAAAACAACTCTAAATTCAACAGCTTACTTTTTGAGATCTGCTTCTTGGGTAGGTTTTACAACGGATGAAAATATCCTGGTATTAATCATGCGTGGATTAATTCGTGTCGAAAAGAAATTAATTTTATTCATAAGGCCTGGCACGACCAAATTAGTTTTACCTAGTTTTTTCAAAGCGATATCAACAACAACATCAGCGTTCATCGTCATTGGATTATTAAACTTTGATATTTTTACCAATTCAGTATGTGTCAAACCCGGACACAAGGCCATGACATCTATATTATAATCCTTCAATTCAGCATCTATTGCTTCGGCAAACTGTAAATCAAATCCTTTTGAAGCAGCATAATTAGCCCAACGAGATATAGCAGAAACAGCGGTCAAAGAAGATAAAAATATTAATGCTCCTCGATTTCTCTCCCGCATCTTATTACCTAGCCCATGCGTCAAGATAATGTATGATTTACAATTTGTGTTGATCAGCCTGATTTCATCTTCCAGGTTATTATCCAGAAAATTTCCCGTATTTAGAATCCCTGCGTTGTTCACTAATAGGCCTATCTCTAAATCAGCTACCGCGGCAACAACACCCTTGGTTTCTTCCTCATTCGATAAGTCTGCACAAACTATACGGGTCTGGATGTGATGCGCATCATTCAATTCTTTCGCGATCTTACTTAATCTATCCTTTCGACGAGCTACTAATACAACATTCATTCCTACAGCCGCTAACTTACGACTGAAGACTTCGCCAATACCGGAAGAAGCGCCCGTTACCAATGCCCAATCTCCATAAGCCTCTTTAAAATTTTTCATTAGATCTTCCTCGTCGTTGTTATAAATATCTATAGCATAGATTTATCTCTGTCTTCTATTTTTTAATTTTGACCGAGTCTTATCGATACACTTAGAATTGAATAACGTAAATTGAAACAATTTCAAATAATACATGATTCTAAACCATCGAATTGAGAGCGGCTTAATACTAAGAAAAATTCATAAGATAGAGAGAGGGTTAGGCTTGAATGGAATGAACTTTCGCTACGTATAGAAGCCTCTCTCGTCTCACTAGAAATCCCGGTTTTTGATCTATATGCCAAATACGATAGAGGAGCCCTGGTACTAGCCTATTGCAATAGGCTCAGGATAAACACGATTACGACCAAGGTTTTTTGCTTCGTAAAGATTACTGTCGACACGAGCAAGCCACTCATTAGAACTCTCGCCTGAGTTGTATTCAACCACGCCTAAACTAATCGTTATAGATTGCCCCGCAACTAACTCATTATCTTCCATGTACTTGCGCAGGCTTTCTGCCATTGTGATTGCATGCTGAAGCTCGGTATTTCTTAATAAAATTAAAAACTCTTCTCCGCCAATACGGAAAACATGATCCAGTCTTCGCTGTCTATGATGAAGTATATTAACCACGTCTTTTAAAACATCATCACCTGCTTTATGACCAAGCGTATCATTAATATTTTTGAAGTGATCAATATCAAGTAGTACCAGACTCGCGGGACCAAAATCGCGTTTTGTTTCCTCTATTGCTTCTGATAGATAAGAATCTAATTGCCTGCGATTCAATGCATTAGTCAATGGGTCATGGATTGCAAGCAGGGATAATTTTTCTTGTAATTTAATAAGGTAGCCAACAAGAATGTCGCTGAAAAAACAAATCATACATAATGTGAAAACAAAGCGGCTCGCTAATTCAACATTTGAAATGTAAAAAGCGAACGGAATTAAGATAAGCAGGCTAATTACTGTCATCGTTCTGGCTATTATCCGTTCGGTGACAAAACCTATAACAAATAAGGTAGGGAAACACCAAAACAAGATCATTGGCCCCATAGCCTGGATCATATAAACCAATGACATTAACAAGAAGAGATAAAACAACCAAAAAGGCACTAACTGCTTATGCCGTTTAAAGAGTGAGAATGAATTAACAGAAAGTATCAACATTACTGTTAACCCTATTAGTGCGGACCAATAACGATTCTGTATGAAATGCTCGATCGAGAATGGCAATAGAAAGGGCACTGCCGCCCAGCCCAGAATCATCCAGATGCGATTTCGAAAGTCCTGAAGCGAATTGAGCCCGATTACATCAATTGTCATCATTGAATTATGATCAGGTTCTTTGATAAGCATAATTTCAGCCTACCACTACTTTCTACGCACCTCCATCTATTTTTATACCCTATATGGGGCAGGTATTTTTATTTAAATATACCCCATATAGGGTATAAAAATGGGCTTAGGCTGTTATCTCACTCACTATTTTTTACGCCGAAATACCCAGTTTGTTTCACTGGACTCAGATTTATAAAACTTATAGCCATCCACGTTAAAGGTCTTAATCGCTTCCGGATCCTTTAACCTGTTCTTGATTATATAAGCGCTCATAAGACCTCGCGCCTTCTTGGCAAAAAAGCTGATTATCTTATATTGGCCTTTACTGTAATCCTTGAATACGGGGACTATAATCTCTGCCTTGATATCATTAGCATGGATCGACTTAAAGTATTCGTTCGATGCAAGATTGATTAATACCTTGCTTTTACTCGCCGTAAGTTCTTTATTGATTTGATCGGTGATTTTTGTATTCCAGAATTCGTATAGATCCTTGCCCTTCTTATTTTCAAATTTAGTCCCCATTTCCAATCTATAGGCCTGGATCAGATCTAGCGGTCTAAGCACGCCATAGAGCCCGGATAATATCCTTAGGTGATCTTGTGCAAACTTGAGATCTCGGCTACTAAAGCTATCTACATCGATACCGGTATAGACATCACCCTTGAAAGCCAGCAATGCCTGTTTAGCATTGTCCAGGGTAAATGGCGTTTTCCAATCATTAAACCGCATATAATTGAGCGTGCCGAGCTTATCACTGAGCTTCATCAAAGATGAAACCTCATGTGGGGCAAGCTTTTTTAACTCAGATACCAATTGCCTGGAATCTTTCAAAAATTCAGGCTGCGTGTGATCCGTCGTCATCGGTGCAGTCTCAAAATCCAGAGTCTTGGCCGGAGATATAACTATTAGCATTAAACTAAATATTCCTCAGTAATCAATACAATTCATGATGTTAACCTACCCAATATTAATAATAAATTTCTAATCACTTCCACCTTAAAATACGACAGCTTTAATAGTGTATTATCTAAGCTATTAGAGTTTGCCTTCACCCATACAATACTCAAGGGTCATAATGATGGAAAAACCATACCTTTTACACATGATCACCCCCGAAAAAAACCTCAGTGCCTTTGATGTCAACATGGCATTTGACGCGGGTTGGCATGCCATGCCTTATTTAGGCGTTGAATTGGACGAAGTAGCCACCATAGTGCAAGACACCATATTCTCAAGAGGGCCTAAAAGTCTAAAACGCACAGGGATATTTATCGGTGGTAGAGACATGCATTTGGCTATGGATATGTTCAATGCTGCGAAAACAGCCATGCTGC
The DNA here is from genome assembly GCA_963976795.1 of uncultured Gammaproteobacteria bacterium. Classification (GTDB taxonomy): domain Bacteria; phylum Pseudomonadota; class Gammaproteobacteria; order Eutrophobiales; family Eutrophobiaceae; genus UBA7359. The sequence goes on along the minus strand of CAXBLT010000018.1, from coordinate 37,266 downwards.
CACCATTTGAAATATCAATACTCACCGATCCCAGTGGTGCATTCACCACCTCCGCAGCGATGGTCGCCACTGTTTCACATCAACTCAAGGTAAGACATAACGAAGACCTAAAAGGACAAAACCTACTGGTGTTAGGAGGTACCGGCCCTGTTGGTGCTTCCGCCGCTGTATTGGCAGCAAAACTTGGTGCCAAGGTAACCATACTCGGACGTGCCGCAGACAAAGCCAATCTCGTCGCAGAATTTTGCAATACTCGATATGGAACCGTCGTTGAAGGCGTCAAGGGTGATGCCAATGATCATCTTGATGACCTGCTACAAGATGCCGACCTGATCTTTGCAACAGCCAAGGCGGGGGTACAAGTCCTTAACCAACAACAAGTCGCAGCCGCGGGCAAACTCAAGATTGCCGCCGATTTAAATGCCGTCCCGCCAGCTGGTATCGCCGGGATCAATTTAAACGACAACGGCGCTGCCTTAAAAGGCAGCAAAAGCAATGCCGTTGGTATTGGGCCGCTGGCGATTGGTGATATCAAGTACCAGACTCAGCAGGGATTATTAGTCAAAATGTATAGCATGGGCGTGCCACTCTATTTCCACTTTGAAGATGCGTTTGAAGTCGCAATGGAAAAAGTAAACTAGTTGCTAAATGAATGGACTCCAGCGCCATTAATTAGATGGACCCATTTTTCTATGCTATATCGTCATCTGGACAACAGCGTGTGTAATTGCATTATTTTTGATGCGCCAAAACTATAAGTCGATTATTTTATTTCAAAATAATTACTGGAACTTCCTCTGCGTTAAATGGTACGACGGGCCTCAACAAAATACTATTTTACGCCATGCCGTTCATGATCATCGCCGCGGCTGTGTTCACACCCTTCTTCATCTAAATTATTAATGAAGCCATATCTGACTCCACTTATGGGTTAGTGCAGTAAGTTATTTCTTTATGCCTTCAATAGACAAAAACAAGTCCAGTTTTTTGGATGCGGGGCCTAAGTCTTTAAGAATGCCGTAATCAGCCAATACGAGTTCTGTAGTACCTTCAAAGCCTGCACGGTAACCGCCCCAGGGATCATTACCTTCACCCAAATAGCTCATATAGATAGTAATCGGCTTGGTGACTCCACGTAAGGTGAAATCGCCATTTAATTCAATCGACCCGTTATCTTTCATTGTAAGCGAAGTGCTGACGAAGCTTGATTGTGGAAATTGCTCAACATCAAGAAACTCTTCAGCGCGTAGGTGCTTGTCTCTCTCTGCATGATTAGTATCAATACTACTGGTATTAATCGTAACGTTTATTTTAGAAGCACTGATATTGTTTTTATCATAACTAAACTCACCATCAAAGTCGTTAAAACGACCCCAGAGCCAACTATAACCAAGATGCATAATCCTGAACTGTATAGACGCATGCATGCCTTTTTTATCTATCACATACTCATCTGCCATTACCGGGGTTGATAAAAGACTTAATGCCAATAGTGCAACTGAAAATACTTTCACGTAGAACGCTCCTTTTTATTGATGGGTTTAAGAATACGAACCAATGTCGCATCTTTATCTAAAAAATGGTGCTTTACTGTAGCACAAACATGTAGCATAAATAATAACAGCATCACATAAGCAGCAATTTCATGAACTTCTCCCGATAGTTCGGCCTGGTTTTTATCGAGAGAACCTAACGCCGGGATATTAAACCAACCAAATAGATCAATACCGACACCCTTGGCTGTGGTAATAAAATAGCCACTCATACAGATCAATATCAATAGAATATAAAACAACGCATGGGTAAATCTGGCGGCAAGAATCTCCCAACGCTTGTAAGTCACTAATGGCTCCGGTCGCGGGTTAATCATCACCCAGATCATTCTGATTATTAACAAAAAGAAAACCAGCATCCCCACACACTTATGCCACCATGGTGCCAAGTTATACCACTTACTGTAGTAATCCAGATCAACCATGTACACACCCAATACAAACAAACCTACAATCAGTATCGCCATAATCCAATGCAACAGGATTGCGACGATTCCATAACTGTCTTTTGTATTTACTATACTCATCCTATATTTAACCTACATTGTTGTTCTCTGGTAGACGCCTACAGTAAGGTCATTTGATTTTCATGCACATGCATCCACTGATTATTGATGATAACGGCCAAAGGCCGCTTTATATACCTTAATTTGAGCAGAGTTCATGTTACTACACCTACCCAATATAGAGGATTGCTTAGTCTATAATAAGTATTACTATGGGCTTCATACATCATAGCAACGAAGTAGGTCGTTATTAGTTTACCTACATCACACCAAATCACAGAAGCTTGTATTTAAATACCATTGATTAAAGGAGAAATCATGGTCAATACTGCAAAATTAACCATCGTCTTTGTGCACGGCCTCGCAGCAAAACCACCGATGACAGATTTACATCGCTTGTGGAAAAAAGCATTCATTGAAAATATCCGCATCGACTCAATATCTCTAGCCAAAGAACTCGAAGCCAACCCGGATATTTTTAAATCGGCCTATTGGGCGAATGCCATCCCCGATCATATTGAAGACACCACAGACTATGTCAGCGGTTTAAATAAAGACGTTAATAAAGTCATCGGCATCCGTCGCCGACTCAAAAACCAAATGCACATAAAAAAAGACGGCTGGGCAAAAGCGAATATAAAGAAATTTGGCTTATCCATAGTCGATGCCCTCGGAAGCGCCTTAACCATCAAAGACAACGTCATCGAAAAATACATGCGCGAAGTCCGTTTATACAGAAACGACCAATTCATCGCCGAACAAATCAGACAACCCCTCGAAGATATCTTGACGAAAGCATGGGATAAAAATCACAAAGTCGTCATCATCAGTCACTCGATGGGCACGTTTATCTCCTACGATGTCTTATGGAAGTTCTCACACCGTAGCGAAGAAAAATATACCCAATACAGAAACAACAAAGTCGACTACTTCATCACCATGGGCAGCCCACTCGGCGATGACAAACTCAGAGACTTCATGCTAATAGAACGCTGGAAAAACTCCGCCGAGTCCACCAACCTCGAAGAACAACAAAGGCTGTATCCACTCAACATAAAAAAATGGCACAACTTCTCCGCCTACGGCGACGTCGTCTGCCACGACTCAACCCTGAAAGATGATTTCTTCGACGGTATGAAAAAATACGTTAAAGACTATCGGTCTGATGCACTAAGAGACTACACAAAACTCTACAACCCGTTTGAAAATACCGAAGGCAATAAGAACCCACATAAAAGTTACGGTTATCTAATCCAACCGAAACTAAGCCAGAAATTTAAAGAGTTTATGGGTTGATCATGTACAAAATGATTCAAGATTCAATGCCTGACCTCGGCTAAGTAATTTTATCTCAACATTTAACAATTAACATAAAGGATAAACATGAGTATATCGCTTGCTTCAATGGTTGAAGGAATAGATCCTGTGAATACGGTCATATTTTTTGGCGCAGGTTCTTCAATACCTTCTGGCGCGCCAAGCGTAGATAAAATAATTGATACAGTTAGTAAAGAGTTTGGGATCGATTCAGATGGCTACTCGTTAAAAGAAATTACGATGTTAGCTGAACGTAAAAAATCTCGGTCTGACTTAGTTAAATGCATAAGATCTATGTTTAATAAAATCCACGTTACAGGTTCATTATTGAACTTGCCGCTATATAACTGGAAAAACATATACACCACAAATTATGATGAACTTATTGAACAAGCTTATGCTAGGAAAGAAAAAGTCTTGCCAGTATTAACTTCAAATTATGATTTCCAGGAGCAGAAATATCCAGAAGTGACCAAGCTCTATAAATTACATGGAAGTATAGATAAAGATATATCTGATGGGAACCAAAGCAGAATAATCATAACTGAGTCTGACTATGACAATACTTCTGACTACCGAGAAGCGTTGTGGGATGCATTTAAATATGATCTCAATGGCGGGAATATTGTAATTATAGGCTACTCTTTAGCTGATGATCATATCAAAGATATTGTAAGCCGAGCAATTTCAATAAACAACAAATCTCATTCACCTGTCTCAATCAATTTAGTTTTATATACTGAGGATGAAAATAGAGCATTGCTGTTTGAAACCAGGGGGGTAAAAGTTGCATTTGGAAGTGTCGATGATTTTTTTGTAGAGTTTCAAAAGAAAAACACACCCAATTCTTTGATTTACACATCAACAGGTGATCCACTTGATAGCCAAAGTATTTTACAGGCAGTAACACTAAATATTAATGATGAGCTTAAAAATTTTGAAAAGAATGTAAGTGCCATGTTCCAAGGCTGGCCTGCTACATATTCTGATATCCAAGGGCAACTCACCTTTGAGAGAAGCATCATCAAAGACTTAGAATCTCACCTCCATAAAAATGATATTTTGAGTGTCTGTTTGCTTGGTGCAAGCGGGATGGGAAAAAGTACGGCTGCAAGAAAAACTGTATTAAGGTTTAGTGAAGACGGGTTCCATTGCTGGGAGCACAAGGCAAATCATAAACTACTTTTTGAAGAATGGAGAGCTGTATCAAAGTACCTTAATCGTAAAAATGAAATGGGAGTTTTATTTATTGATGATGCCCATAATCATTTGCATGAAATCAATAGTTTAATAGATTTATTATCAGTAGATGATGTTTTCAATTTAAAGATTATTCTTACATCCTCACGCAATCATTGGAATCCGCGTATAAAGACTCCAAACATCTTTAATAAAGGGAAAGAATTCTTCCTGAGTAAACTGGATGAAGCAGAGATTGAGGGACTGTTGTCTTTGGTTGATACTAATACAGATTTGCAGCCCCTCATTGAAAATAGCTTTTCAGGTTTCTCGAGAACCGAAAGAAAAAGAAGGCTTACTGCAAAGTGTGAGGCAGATACATTTGTTTGCCTAAAAAATATTTTTGCGTCTGATCAATTTGATGACATTGTATTGAGAGAATATGCTGAGTTAGAAGAGAATTTGCAAAAAATTTATAGATTAGTTTCTGCAATGGAAAGTGCAGGTGTAAATGTTCATAGACAATTGGTGATTCGACTTTTAGGAATTCCGGCGGAGGCAGTATCTGCCTCACTCACATATTTAATAGATATAATTCATGAGTATCCAGTCAGTGAACGTGAAGGCATATACGGTTGGAAAGGCCGACATCCAGTAATTACAGATATAGTTACTAAATATAAAATGACTGACGAGAAGGAATTTTATCAACTTTTTGAAACAGTTATTGATAATATAATTCCAACTTACGATATTGAGATTCGAACAATCAAACAACTTTGTTCATTCGATTCAGGAATCAGTCGTTTCTCAGATAAGCATCTGAGAAATAAGTTGCTAAGGAAAATGATATCCAAAGTCCCTGGAGAGCGTATTCCTCGACATCGACTGATACGTTATCTGATTGATATAAATCAATTAGAAAAAGCGGAAACAGAAATACGATTGTTTGAAAATGATTTTAAAACAGAGGGGCCCGTTGAAAGATTTAAGATTATACTATTGTTAGCACGAGCAGAACGAACCCCCGGAATTCTTGAAGAAGATAGAATTGCCATATTAGAAATGGCTAGAGTAAAATCTGTTAAAGCAATAGAACGTTATAAAACTAATAAGAATATATTAAAGACGTACTGCGATGTTGGCATAGAAATATACAGAAAAACACAAGATCCAAATACGTTTGATGATGCTGTAGCGAAATTGAAAGAGGCCGAAGTTCGAATTGGTGATCCAGAAATAACCACATCACTCATAATATTCGAGAGACAGTTTTCTAGACTTCAGTCGGACATGTCCGATGAACTAAGTTAAGAATCAAAAGTTTCAGTGTCGTTTGATCCCCTTATAACTTGCCGAATCATTTTTTTTATTTCAAGGTTGAGCAACATGGATGTAGCGAAAGCAATGCTAAAAGAAATTAATTGAATAACTGGATACCGGTTCAAGCCCGGTATGACAAAGGAAGTTTTATAATGCAAAACTCCCGCGTTAGCGGGAGTTTATTATTTCTAACTAGATTCCCATCTTCATGGGAATGACAGCATGTCGCGGGAATGACACCTAGATAATCATACCGGACTCGGTAAATCAGTATCGCCCATAAGATATTTATCAACAGCAGCAGCAGCTGATCTCCCCTCAGCAATCGCCCATACAATCAAACTCTGGCCATGTTGCATATCGCCCGCTACGAACACACCTTCTACATTCGTCTGCCAGTTTTCTTGCCAGACATTGGTGCGGTCATTGAGATCAATACCGAGTTGTTCTACCAGACCTTCTTTTTCCGCACCGGTGAAACCCATTGCCAGGAAAACGAAATCTGCTTTGAGCATTTCTTTGCTGTTCGGTACATCGTTAAATTGCATGCGGCCAGCTTCGCGTTGCAACTCTACCTTAGTAAGTTCAAGCTCGGTCAGGTTACCATCAGCATCGCCATGAAATTTTTTCGTTTGTACTGAATAAACGCGTTCGCCACCTTCTTCGTGCGCCGAAGCAGTACGATAAATGAACGGCCACTGTGGCCAGGGGTTATCTTCCGCCCGTGATGCTGGTGGACGCGGCATGATCTCTAATGAGGTCACTGAGGCTGCCCCTTGTCTGTGCGAGGTGCCGATACAATCTGCGCCGGTATCGCCACCGCCGATGATGATCACATGTTTGTCTTTTACATTGATCAATTCTTCTTCTGGAATCGTGTCGCCCATGCAAAGTCGATTCGCTTGTGGCAGAAATTCCATCGCTTGATAAATACCTTTTAACTTACGACCGGGGATTGGCAGGTCACGGCGTGCACTGGCGCCACCACTTAGCACTAATGCATCAAATTCTTTTTTTAATTCTGTCGCATCGATATCGATACCGATATGACTGTTTGGTTTGAAGGTCACACCTTCCGCTGCCATCTGTTCCATACGACGATCGAGTCGACTTTTTTCCATCTTGAATTCAGGGATACCGTAGCGCATTAAACCACCGATACGATCATCTCTTTCAAACAATGTCACGTCATGTCCGGCGCGCGCGAGTTGTTGTGCAGCGGCCATGCCTGCTGGCCCTGATCCTATGACACCAACCTTCTTGCCGGTTTTCTTTTCTGGAATTTCCGGTTTGATCCAACCGTTTTCCCATGCTTTGTCTATGATAGACAGTTCAACGGCTTTGATAGTCACAGGGTCGTCGTTGATTCCGAGTACGCAGGCACCTTCACACGGTGCTGGACATAGGGTGCCGGTGAATTCCGGGAAGTTGTTGGTTGCATGTAAACGCTTTATCGCATCTTGCCACTGATCGCGATAGACCAGGTCGTTCCAATCAGGGATCAAGTTACCTAAAGGACAACCTTGATGACAAAATGGAATACCACAATCCATACAACGTGAGGCTTGTTCTTTTAATGGCGCAACTGGCCAGGGTTGCATGACCTGTTTCCAATCTTGCTTGCGTTCTGCTACAGGTCGGTACGGTTGTTTCGCCCTACCATGCTCCATAAACCCTGTTGGTTTACCCATTGGCTGCCTCCATTACGGCTTCTTCTTCGGTCAGGCCTTTCTCTTTGCCACGCTTGATGGCTTCGAGTACACGCTTGTATTGAACAGGCATAACCTTAACAAATTTGGATTGATATTCGTTCCAGTTACCTAATATCTTTTCAGCAACGGTACTTTGTGTGTATTGCACATGTTTTGTTAGCAAGCCTTTGACGAATTCGATATCTTCGTTAGTTTCAATCGCTTCTAGATTGACCATGCCTTTATTACAATGAACTTCAAAATCGCCTTCTTCATCGAGCACATAGGCAATACCACCAGACATACCTGCGGCGAAGTTACGACCGGTCTTCCCGATAATAATCACACGGCCACCAGTCATGTATTCACAACCATGATCACCAACCCCTTCAACAACAGTGTTCACACCACTATTGCGTACGCAGAAACGTTCGCCGGCAATACCTCGGAAATAGGCCTCTCCATCGGTTGCGCCGTAGAGCACAACATTTCCAACGAGGGTATTTTCTTCCGGGACAAAGGATGATTTACGCGGCGGATAGACAATGATCTTGCCACCAGACAGCCCCTTGCCGATATAATCGTTTGAATCACCTTCCAGGGTCATGGTGACGCCTTTCGGGACGAAGGCACCAAAACTCATGCCTGCTGATCCATTGAAATGTATATTTACTGTGTCTTCTGGCAAACCTTCACTGCCATATCGCGTCGTGATGTTATAGCCGAGGATAGTACCTGTCGTTCTATCAGTGTTCTTGATCGGCAAGATGATGTCGACTTTCTGTTTACTTTCCAATGCGTCTTTACTTAGCGGCACTAGCTTGGTCATATCCAATGATTTTTCCAGACCGTGATCTTGTCCATTCACACAATAGATTTCATCGCCCGGTCGTGGCGTAGGTTTATGCAGTATATTGGTGAAATCAAGGCCTGCTGCTTTCCAGTGATCGACTGCTTTCTTGGTTTCTAACCTGTCTACCTGACCTATCATTTCATCAACGGTTCTAAACCCAAGTTCTGCCATATATTCGCGCACTTCTTCTGCAATGTATTTGAAAAAGTTTTCTACGAACTCCGGCTTACCGCTAAATTTTTTCGTAAGCTCCGGGTTTTGAGTTGCAACACCGACAGGGCAAGTATTCAAATGACAAACACGCATCATGATACAACCTGATACTACCAATGGTGCGGTTGAGAAACCGAATTCTTCAGCACCGAGTAAGGCCGCAATGACAACATCTCGTCCGGTCTTTAACTGACCATCGGTTTGCAACACGATACGGTCGCGTAGGCCATTCATGACCAACACTTGTTGCGTCTCAGCGACGCCTAACTCCCAAGGCAAGCCGGCATGTTTGAGTGAACTCATCGGAGAAGCGCCTGTGCCACCATCATAGCCTGAGACTAAAATAACATCGGAGTGCGCTTTAGCCACACCGGCAGCAACCGTTCCAACCCCGACTTCTGCAACCAGTTTCACATGGATACGTGCTTTTGGATTGGCATTCTTTAAGTCGTGGATTAATTGCGCCAGATCTTCTATCGAATAAATATCGTGATGCGGTGGTGGTGAAATCAATTCTACCCAAGGCGTAGAGTGTCTAACTTCTGCTATCCAGGGATAGACCTTCGAACCCGGTAACTGCCCGCCCTCGCCTGGCTTCGCACCCTGTGCCATCTTGATTTGGATATCATCTGCGTTAGCAAGGTACTCACTCGTGACCCCGAAGCGACCTGAAGCAACTTGCTTGATCGAACTACGTCTTAGATCGCCGTTGGCATCTGGTGTAAACCGATCCGGGTTTTCACCGCCTTCGCCTGTATTTGATTTACCGCCGATACGATTCATTGCTATCGCCAGCGTTTCATGTGCTTCTTTACTGATCGAACCATAAGACATCGCACCAGTTGAAAAACGTTTCATGATGTTTTCAATTGATTCGACTTCGTCTAGTGGGATGGACTTGTTTGATTGCTTGAACTCAAACAGACCTCTTAAGGTTGCGAGGTTTTCACTTTGATCGTTTACGAGTTCGGTATATTCCTTGAAGATGTTGTATTGGCCTGAGCGGGTGGCGTGTTGTAGCTTGAAAACAGTATTAGGATTGAATAGATGATACTCACCGTCACGTCGCCATTGATATTCGCCACCCCATTCCAGATCGGGCTCTTTCACATCACGATCCGGGAAGGCAATATGATGACGTTGATTCATTTCCTCTGCGACGACATCTATACCGATTCCGCCGATACGTGATGCGGTTCGTGTAAAGTACTTATCAACAAATTCTTTATTAAGACCAATCGCTTCGAAGACCTGCGCGCCACAATAAGACTGGACAGTAGAGATCCCCATCTTTGCCATGGTCTTAACCAAACCTTTATTAACCGCCTTGATGAAATTCTTCACGGCGACGGCATGTTCCATATCAGGTAAGCGGCCGTTACCGATTAAATCACCTAATGATTCAAAAGCGAGGTAAGGATTCACTGCGCCTACGCCGTAACCAAGTAGTACTGCAAAGTGGTGCACTTCTCTAGGCTCGCCTGACTCAAGCACCAAACCAATCCGAGTTCGCTTCCCGTTGCGAATCAAGTGATGATGCACTCCAGCTGTTGCCAATAACGCCGGGATTGCCGTTCTACTTTCATCAACACCACGGTCAGAAAGTATGACGTTGGTATATCCTTCTTCTACCGCTTGATCCACTTCCAGATAGACCGCTTCTAATGCCTTATCCATCCCCGCGCCACCCTCGGCAACTGGGTATAAGATATCAACCACCTTGGTTCTAAAGCCAGGGAGGTTTACATCACGTATCTTTGCCAATTCTTCATTCGTGATCACCGGTGAATTGATCTTGATGCGTCGACAACTTTCAGGCGTTGGTTCTAATAAGTTTCCTTCTGGTCCAATTGTCGTTGCAACCTGTGTCACTAATTTTTCACGGATACCATCTAATGGTGGGTTGGTCACTTGCGCGAACAGTTGTTTGAAGTAATCGTAGAGCAAGCGAGAACGGTTTGATAACACCGCCAGTGCAGCATCTGTTCCCATTGAGCCTGTTGGTTCAACACCTTTTGCTGCCATCGGCGTCATTAATAGCTTTAAATCTTCGTGTGTATAACCGAAGGCTTGTTGACGTTGTAATAAGGTATCTGGATTCGAACCGTGTATCTGTTTCGGATTCGGTAGATTTTCTATTGGCAGTAAGTTTTCTTTCAACCACTGGCCATAGGGGTGCTCGCCGGTAAATTGTTTCTTTAATTCTTCGTCATCGATGATACGGCCTTGTTTGGTATCAACCATAAAGATGCGCCCCGGATGCAAGCGGTCTTTTATCTTTACGTTTTCAGGAGCGACATCTAATACCCCGACTTCAGATGCCATGATAACGACATCATCGTGTGTCACATAATAGCGTGATGGCCGTAAACCGTTTCGATCCAGTACAGCACCGATCACTTCACCATCGGTAAATGACAGTGACGCAGGACCATCCCATGGCTCCATTAGATTCGCGTGATATTCATAGAACGCCTTACGCTCATCATCCATGGTTTCATGTCCTGACCAGGCTTCTGGAATCATCATCAAGACTGCGAGAGGTAATGGACGACCGGACATGTGCAGAAATTCCATGACATTATCAAAGGTGGCAGAGTCACTACCGCCTTCAACAACGATTGGAAATAATTTTTTCAAATCATCACCAAACAGCTCCGACTCACACAGAGATTCTCTAGCTCTCATCCAGTTGGCATTGCCACGGGCAGTATTGATCTCGCCATTGTGGGCAACGTATCTAAATGGGTGTGCCAGGCGCCAGGCCGGGAAGGTATTGGTTGAGAAACGCTGGTGTACTAATGCTAAAGCTGATTCAACATCGGGGTCAGATAATTCGGGAAACATCGGTTCTATTTGCGAACCGGTCAACATACCTTTATATACAAAGGTACGATAAGACAATGAGGGTATATAAAATAAATTCTGTTCAGATAAGTCTGAACTCCAGATTTCGTTTTCGGCACGTTTACGGATCACATAAAGTTTACGATCAAACGCAGCAGGATCTAATGCATCGCTCTTTGCGATAAAGATCTGTTTGAAAGCAGGCTCGCCTTCTACCGCTGTTGGGCCTAAAGAAGAATCATCGATAGGGACTTCGCGCCAGCCTAAAAACTGTTGACCTTCTTCTTTAATAATTCTTTCGAATACTTCCTCGCATTGTTTTGCTTGAGCTGAGTCGGTAGGAAGAAAGACCATACCTGCACCGTAGCTGTCGGTATCAGGCAGGTTGATGTTGATTTCAGCACAGACTCGTTGAAAAAACTTATGTGGTTTTTGAATCAGTATGCCAACACCGTCACCGGTGTTTTCTTCACAACCACATGCACCACGATGAATTAAATTCCTGAGAATAGTTAATGCGTCGTCGATAATCTTATGGGACTTTCGACCTTTCATATGCGCAACAAAACCGAGACCGCAGGCATCGTGTTCTGTAGAAGGGTCGTATAAACCCTGTTGCTTTGGTGCTTGCTTCATACTGAAATCACTCAATTGTTATATTAGTTGGTCTTCTATTCACTATATTACGCATAGTAGATAGATGTCATTTAGAGATACTAGGGAATCGTAATCAAGAAGATCCCTGAAATTCTTTATTATTATTATTCTCTTATAACTCACCCCAGCCTGATGGTAAGGGGGAACGAATTATAATAAAGCGCCTACTTCATGTCACGGTGCAACATAAAATATTAGAAGATCAGATTATATAGTAATTTTAAGAGAAGTTAGCATCATTTATAAACATTTACGGCTTATTTGTAGAAATTAGGCCTATTTTCAGTTCAGAAACGGATGCACTGACTCAGGCAAATGTACTTTTTATTTCCTATTTCAGTAGATCTTTAATACTTCCTACGGTTCTTGGCCACGGTGCCATGAGTTTAGCTTTTGTGGGTAGTTTTTCTATGGCTGTGACAGCATCTTCCCGGCTGTCATACAAACCGTAAACTAACACATGCCATTCCTTACCTTTATTTGAAGCATTGAATGGGATTATCTTGTCGTCACCATTTTTAAAAGATTTTAGATAAAGATTTATTGTTTCTTCTTCATAAGCCCCGATTAGCTGCAGCACATATTTATTATCATCTTGTTTTATTAGCCAGTTGATATCATGAACAACGGCCGCAACTGGTTTTGTTACTTCAATCGGTTCAGGTTCAGGTTCAGGTTCAGGTTCAGGTTCAGGTTCAGGTTCAGGTTCAGGTTCAATAATAGTCTCCTCGACCTTTTCAACTTGAGCAAGCATCTCGCTATTAGAGATTATTTGTTCCGTTTTTTGTTCAGGAATTGCTATTGCTAGATCTGATTCTTTTGCAACAATCTGTCCTTCTGCGTTATAAACAGTTACTTCACCACCATGTTTCAAATCATCAATCAGTTCAGGTATTACAGGCGGAGATAGATCCTCAATAGTCACAGGTTCTGTTTCGGAGCTCGGCTCAGGAATTGAAAGCACCTTTATACTTGCTACGTCAGTTTGATCAGTTTTTTCATTATTGATATGAGGCAAATTTAATTTAATGGTCTCAGACTCAATTTTTCCATCATCTGTTTTATGTAATAACGTTGTTATGCCTATAGATAGAATTAATAAGGACAAGCCAGTGGACAGTATCAATTTATTTTTTAATAGCAGTAGTTTAATGCTGAAAGAAGACTTTACTTCACTTTCAACGGCTTTCTTTGCCGGATCATCCAGATATTGTTCACATAAGGCATTAATTCTTCCAGGCATGCCATGTGAGATTCGATGAATTTGTTTTATAGTTTTTTCATCAAACAAATTTAAATGCGTAGCATTAACCTCAGGATATTTATAATGTATATATAACTCAGTCTGTTTCTCACTCAGGCTTGGCATTTCTATTATATGTAAACTGCGAACATCATCTTGATTGATCCCGAGTTCTTCTAATTGATTTAAAAATGATGGATCGCAAAATAAACAGAGATGAAGCACAGCGACAGAGTTGGAATTTTCTAATATTTCAAATAACTCATTAATTAATTCATCGCTAAAGAGATCAACATTATCAATCAATAAAGCCGGTATTTGCTGTTTATTTTGACATCGCTCTAACCATTGATTTAATGCACTTTGGTCATAATTGTTTTTTTGCAGTTCATCATCACTTTCAATAATTGCCTTGAAAATATCATTGCTATTTATATGTGCAGTAGCGGAGAGTTTTTTGATGATTAAATTTGTCTCTTGCTGCCGAGACAGTTCTTCATAGAGTGTTGTCTTTCCAGACTCATGATCCCCTTTAACAATGACAAGATGGTTGCTGTATTCAAGTAAATGCAATATCAGTTCAACACGATGTGTCAACTCTGGTGTTATAAAGCTTAGGTTTCTTTGTTGATCTTGTATTGTCATAAGCCTGGTAAACTATTTCATTTATGAAATTAATACTTAGGTAACTTTCTTTATTACACGCTACCTTTTATCCTGTCTGCTTCGGAAAATGCAAACCGATCCGTCATGCCTGCAATATAGTCAGCAACAACTCTAGCCATTACATTTTTATCTTCAAAGTCTTTTGACTTAACTATTAAAGATTGTAATTCGTTTGTTAGTAAATCTGTATCTTCCATATAAGCATTAAACAAAAATCCGACTGTTTCTTTGGCTTTATTTGCCATGCTCATTACACGTTCATGTTGATACAAATTTAAGCGCAGATACTTTTTTAAGGCTTTATGCATCGTAGCTGTAGAGTCACTCATTTTAATTAGCGATTTACCACATTTTCTTACCTGGTCAATATCTTCAGGATTTATTGTATTAATCATGCTTTCACTGGCCTTGATCAGATCGCTCACAACATAATTTATCATTCTTCTTATGATTTCATGGCGTAATCGGCTGTCAGTCAAATCAGGCCATTTTTTCTTAACATTTTCATGGTGATCATTAAATAATTCACAATTTCGCAGTGCGTCTATGTCAAGTAGCTTTGCCCTCAAGCCATCATCTATATCATGGTTGTTATAGGCGATCTCGTCAGCTATATTTGCTATTTGGGCTTCTACTCCAGGCTTTTCATTTTTAATAAATCTTTCGCCCAGTTCTCCAAGAGTTGCGGCGTTATTACGTGAACAATGCTTTAATATCCCTTCTCGTGTTTCAAACGTTAGGTTCAACCCGGGAAAACTTGCGTAACGTTTCTCTAGATGATCAACTATTCTAATTGATTGTAGATTATGTTCGAAACCACCATACCCACTCATACACGCATTTAACGCATCTTGCCCGGCATGTCCAAACGGTGTATGACCCAGATCATGGGCCAGACAAATTGCTTCTGTTAGATCTTCATTAACGTTCAACGCCCGTGCTATCGTTCTGCCAATTTGAGCAACTTCGATGGAATGTGTAAGACGTGTACGAAACATATCGCCTTCATGGTTTACAAAGACCTGTGTTTTATACTCTAGTCGCCGGAAAGCAGAGGAATGAATAATGCGATCGCGGTCGCGTTGATATTGATTTCGATATGCCGTTTCATCATCCTTGTGAATACGCCCTTTCGATTTTTCCGAGTGTGCCGCATAAATGGCCAGGTCATTTACCACCGTTAACCTCTCATTCTAAAAAATGATTAATCGTTTCCGCCAATGCCTGCTCAGTATAGTCAGATGTAATAACTGCATCGCCTATATCGTTCAGCAATATTAGATATAAAACCCCGTCTCTGGATTTTTTGTCGACTTTCATATTCTCAAGCATTTGCTTGAGCTTGATCCCTTTTTGAATTTTAGTAGGTAGTTTAGCGCGAACTAATAATGATTTAATTCTGTCGACTTGCTCTTGTTCCATTAAACCAAGGCGCATCGATAAATCCGCCGCCATCAACATGCCACAACCAACCGCTTCACCATGCAACCAGCCCTGATATGATAGTGCTGTTTCAATAGCGTGTCCGAATGTGTGCCCCAAATTCAATATCGCCCGGACACCTGACTCTCTTTCATCTTCAGCAACGACTTCGGCCTTGTTAGCACATGAACGTTCTATGGTATAGGTGAGCGCTTTATTATCCCTGTTCATGATTAACTCGATATTTTCTTCAAGCCATTCATAAAAGGGCTTATCTCTAATCAAACCATACTTGATAACTTCTGCCAGGCCTGCGGAAAACTCTCTTTCAGGCAATGTAGACAGAACACTCGTATCAATTAGAACCGCAGATGGCTGGTAAAAGGCACCAATCATATTTTTACCAAGCGGATGATTAACAGCAGTCTTACCACCAACAGAGGAGTCTACCTGTGCCAAAAGTGTTGTAGGAATTTGTATAAATTTTACACCGCGTTGATAACACGCTGCTGCAAAACCAGTTAAGTCTCCAATTACCCCACCACCTAATGCAATTAATATACATGTACGACTATATTTCTTTTCCATTAACCGCGTGATGATTTGGTTCAGGCTATCTAATGACTTAGTACTCTCACCATCGGGCAATATCAACACATCATGATTGAGGCCATATAATCTTTCTTCAATATACTTTAAATATAAGGGAGCAACTTTTTCATTTGTTACGATTAAAACCTGGTTGCTTACAATATGTTTATCAATTAACTCCTGCTCGGACAGGACTGAATCTCCAATATAAATTGGATATTTGCGGTCGCCCAAATCAACTTCGATCATTGTCATCTTTTTTTATCTGCTCTAGTATTTTCTGAATTATTTGCTTGATACTCAGTTTTTCAGAATCAATTATTTCATCTGCAATAGCTATATAATCAGGCTCTCTTTCATTAAGAATTTTTTTTATTTGCTCTAGTTGGTTATCACCTTGTAACAATGGCCTGCGTTTATCGCCTGCTGTCCTTTTAAGCAACATCTCCGGACTAGATTTTAAATAAATAATATAACCATTTCCTTTAAGTATTTCTCTGTTCTCTGCCTGTGAAACAACGCCCCCACCAGTAGACAAGACTATATTATTCATTAGAGACAATTCACGTAAAACCTGAGTTTCTCGACGTCTAAATCCTTTTTCACCTTCAATCTCAAATATTAGAGATATTTTTACACCAGTGCGCTTTTCAATTTCATGATCAGAATCAAAAAACCTAACTGATAATTTTTTGGCTAATTGTCGGCCAATGGTAGTCTTTCCTGCGCCCATAGGGCCAATCAGTATAATGTTATTTGTATTAGTCACTATATTTGATCGACTGAGTTTATTTAAAAATAATCAGCTTGCTTTGATGAATAGGTTTTACAGGTTATATAAAAACAAAAAGGGATGATACCCTTATGGGCACATCCCTTTAATAGTGTAACGATTATTATTGTTATTAAATCGTAAGACTATCTTTCAGTATTTTTGGCGTAATGAAGATTAACAATTCACTCTTGGTAGAGTCCACATCTGTTCTTTTAAACAGAAACCCTACATATGGAAGGTCTCCAAAGAATGGTGTTCTATCAACTGATTTTCTTTCTGAAGAACTATACACGCCACCGAGTACAACTGTTTCGCCATTTTGAACCAATACCTGCGTCGTAACGCTTCGAGTATTAATCGCCGGAACACCATTTACAACGGTACCGCTCAATGTATCTTGGTTAACTTCTAAATCCATGATGATGCGATCATCTGGAGTAATCTGCGGCGTTACGCGTAAGCTTAAAACGGCATCTTGGAACGATGTACTTGTCGCTCCACTTGAAGAAGCTTCCTGATAAGGGATTTGCACACCAGATTCAATAAGTGCTTCATTCTGATTTGCTGTTATCACACGTGGACTGGCAATATCTTCACCACGACCCTCAGCTATCAATGCTGACAACTCAAGTTGCAATAAGTAAGAACCAACTTTACCTATTGCAAGTGCCAAAGATGCGGCATCACCAGGTATTGCAGGAAGGTCGACTATCAAGTTTTCATTGGTGCCATCGTTAAATGAGGTTGTCCCGCCAAAATCGACGTTACCTGCATTACCACCACCAATTGCTGCAAAGGCATCACCTTGCCCATTCTCACCAATAGTTGTTCTATCCTGTGTCCCCTGTTTGGTATGCTTGCTATAACCAAAACGCACACCAATATCTTTAGCAAAAGACTCATCAGCATTCACAATGCGTGACTCAATCAAAACCTGCCTAATTGCTATATCGAGTTCTTTTATCAAACCTCTTATAGCTTCAAGGCTACTTGCAACATCCTGAACAATGAGTGTATTTGTTCTTGCATCAATTGAAACATTGCCGCGCTCAGAGAGTAAATTATTTTCAGATGCTTGTATCAACCCCATCAAATCTGCAGCATCTGCATAATTAATCTGAACAAACTCTGTACGTAGCGGCGCTAACTCTTCAACCTGGCGGTTTGCTTCAAGCTCGAGACGCTCACGCGCTGCGAGTTCTTCTGAAGGTGCTACCATAATCACGTTACCTGCTTTACGCATACCCAGGCCACGAGACTTAAGAATAATGTCTAACGCTTGATCCCAAGGCACATTCTTTAGCCTTAAGGTGACAGTGCCGCCGACGGCATCGCTAGTGACCATGTTTAGCCCTGTAAAGTCTGCTATCAACTGTAATACTGCCCTGACTTCAATGCTTTGGAAGTTTAACGACAGACGTTCTCCCGTATAGCCAAATTTATCCTTCTTTTGTTCTTCTTTTTCTTCTTTGGTAATCGATTTAAATTCAACTGTATATTGATCTTCAGATTGGTATGCCAAATGGTCATAATCCTCTGATACAGCACTAATTGTCATCTTTACGTTATTACCATTAGATACGGTATCTATTTCTTTTACTGGCGTAGCAAAATCAACCACATCAAGTTTTCTATCAAGGTTTGCCGGTAGTTGTGTATCGATAAAATTTATAACTACCTTTCCAGATTCGACACCCATATCTATAGGAATCGATGGGTTTGACAATTTAACAATCACCCTGCCTTCGCCATTTTCACCTCGACGAAAATCAACCTCCTCCAGGCTTCCTGTGGAAGCTACAGTTGAGCCATTTGAAGTCGATGTTGTAGAGTCGCTTATGCCACTATCCAGGTTTAATATAACGGCATTACCCTCGACGGCTACATTGTAAGATACAGAACGCGTTAAATTAACGACTACTCTTGTTCTTCCTGCGGCTTCAACAGCACTCAAGCTATTAGCCATTCCCAACCCGATAGTTTGTGATTTCTCTGCAAGGTTTAATGTTGTGTTTGGAAAATCAATCGCGATTCTAGCGGGATTATCTATAGTGAAATTTAACGGATCAGCAGGTAACGCTTCCGATAACATAAGTTTAATCTGTACGCGTTCCCCGGGTAATGATGCGAAACTCACATTATCTAGTGAGAGAGCATAAGCGGACGCACTCATCAAGCCTAAACTCGCTAGCAAGATCATACGCGTGAATTTTTCTAATTTAGTTATCATGGCTTTGTAACCTTTGAAATTAAATGTAATGCTGTTGCTGGTAACCATTTTTTAATACCTCGTAGTCAGATTACTCTTCGATTAGAGCAAGTGCTGCTTCCCGTTCTTCCCATCGACCACTGCTATCCTGAACAATCTCTCTAAGTTCTATTCGATCTTCATAAATATTAATAATCTTTCCGATGTTTACGCCAAGATAATTACCAACACTAACTCGGTGAACGACGCCATCTGGATCAAGAACTATTCCCCAATTATTATTATCGTTATCAAGCGTCCCAACCATACGTAAACTATCCAGTTCAAACTGCTCAAGTTCCTCTCGGTTTCGATTTCTAATTTCACGTTCCATTTCTTCTGTCAAGCCATCATCGACAGCACCTTCTGCAATCTCTGGCTTATCTAGCACAAAAAATAATTTAAACGGATTGCGGCCATTCGCTTGTCCGGATTGATAGGCATAAGCTTCATAAGGCTTTATTTCCGGGAGTGGCTCTATCCGCCCGCCGGGTCTTGCCATAATGTCAGAAACCTTACTATCCAAGTCGCTAATATCTTTCGAAACACAACCAGATAGTGTTGCAATAGACAATAAGCACAAAAGTGTTTTTATGAATTCATTTTTTTGAATACGAGATGTCATATTAATTCTCTTCTTCAAGTGCGCGATATGTTTTTGCTACTGCCTTCATTTCGAGCAGAGGCACCCCGTCAACAGTCTTACCTTTAACCGGAGCAATAGATATATTGTGCGTAGTTACAATTCTTGGTAAAGAAGCTATTCCACTGACAAACTCGCCAAACTGGTGATAACCACCAACAACTGAAATATTAATAGGTAGCTCAGCATAGAATTCTCTAGGCGCTTCACCTTTTGGCTCAAACAATTTAAATTCTAGACCGGCGCTTAAACCTGTTTGAGAAATATCTATTAGCAAGCCTGCCACCTCAGTTTTATTGGGTAGCTGTCGAACCATGTCACCAAAGTTTTGCTGCATTTCTTTCATTTGTTCTTTCAAAGCGTCGAGGTTCGCAGCCTTTTTTTGCCTTACATCCAAAATCTCTAACTGGTCGTGCTCTTTCTTTTCCAGAGCAAACAATGCTTCACGCTGTACTGTTATATCGAAATGCCACCCTGCATAGACTATTGCAGCGAACACAACAGCAAAGACAACCGCCTTGACAGGCATAGGCCAGACACCAGGATTATTGGGGTCTAGATTATTGATATCATCTACGAAACTCATGAATCTTCAGCCTCCACCTTAGGTACCACTTGTGAAAAGGTAAGGGTAAAGCTGTTTATCTGCTTCGCTTCGCCTGCAGCACCTGACTCTCTAATAACCTTTAAATTAGGGTTTGTTAACCAATCAGAGTTTTCTAGTTTTCTCATGAAAGATGAAACACGTGCATTAGATTGGGCCAAACCATTTATCGTAACCGATCCACCTTTTTGTGAAATATCGGAAACAGTCACGCCATCGGGCAGACTCGCCACTATTTCATCAAAAAGTCGAACTATCAACGGCCGATTACCCTGTAATTGCTCAATAGCACGCATACGGGACAGTAATCTTTCTTTCTCTTTTTCAAGCTGCTTAATTTCTTCAATCTTCTTGTCTACTGCAGCTATGTTTTTCTCTATGAATGCAATGCGAGTATTCTGAACCTCTATCAATTGCACATGATAATAATGCCCGGCACCCCATACTGCTAAACCTATTGTAGCTACAACCATCAAGGCAATTAAAAACTGCGTCTGTAATTCCTTGCGTCGTGTCTCGCGCCAAGGGAGTAAATTAATTGTTGACATTAGCCATCCCCTCTCAAAGCCAAACCACAAGCAATCATCATTGCCGGAGCATCATTTGTAAGGTTTTTTGTCTGAATCTTTGATGCGACAGCCATGTTTGCAAATGGATTTGCTATCATTGTTTTAACGCCTAGCTTTGACTCAACTAATTCAGCTATGCCTGGAATGGAAGAACAACCACCAGCCAGGATAAGGACATCCACATCACTTATTTGGCTTGATGCATAAAAAAACTGTAATGCTCGCCCAATCTGTGAAGCCATGTTCTCTTTAAATGGCTCCAGAACTTCAGGCTCATAATTATCAGGTAGACCACCTTGTCTTTTTGCTAAACCCGCCTCTTCATAAGACAAACCGTATCGTCTTTGAATATCTTCGGTTAGTTGTGCCCCACCAAAAGTCTCTTCTCGCGAATAGATAATTTTCATATCCTCCATAACACTGAAGGTAGTAACAGCGGAGCCAACATCAGCAACAGCTATTGCATCCTTGGAAATGCCTGCTGGAAAATCTTTACTCATTAAATCTATGGTGTTCTCGATAGCGAAGGCTTCTATATCAACGACCTTGGGAGAAAGACCGCCTAACTCAATTGAAGCGACAACATTATCTACGATTTCACTACGTGACGCTGCGAGCAAGACATCTACTCTATCCGCTCCTTCTTGAGATCCACCAAGCACTTCAAAGTCCATCGCTACTTCTTCCAGGGGGAACGGAATATATTGGTCGGCCTCAACTTGAATTTGATTTTCCATTTCATCGTCAGATAAACCTGCCGGCATACTGATTACTTTTGTAATAACCGATGAGCCTGCGACACAAACTGCCGCCTGTTTAGTGCGCGTGCCTGCCTTTTTGACTGCACGAGCTACAGCCTCGCCGACTTGCTCAATATCGTTTATAGTCTTATCTGAGACTGAATTAGGTGGAAGTGCCTCAACCGCATAACTTTCCACACGGTATTTACTCCCGCTGCGGCTAAGTTCAAGCAACTTTATTGCAGTTGCGCTTATGTCGACACCTAATATTGGAACTGACTTTTTATTAAACGAAAACACTATTTTTTCCTTTTGAAGTCATTAGTTATATGCCATATGTGTAATACAACATTAACTTACTTTGGTTACTATAGCCAAGAGAAATTTAAAAAACAATAGGTTTTTGGGGTTTTTTAACGTAATGCATTCAATTTTACATTTTTGTGAAAAAAACAGAACATATTGCGCAATTGAGATATTATCTACACAAGATGTTGCGTTTTTTCTTTAATTTTCTCCTTTCAATAATGGTTTTAGGCATAATTACAGTCGTAATTGTGTCTTGGTATGTGCTGCCTGGCCTACCAGATATAGACACTTTAAAGGATGTAAAACTACAGGTGCCTCTACGAGTTTATAGCGAGGACTTATCTTTAATTGCTGAGTTCGGTGAAAAAAGGCGTGCTCCAATAGACATCACTGAAGTTCAACCAAAGTTGACCCAAGCATTTCTTGCTGCGGAAGATGATCGTTTTTATGTTCACCCCGGCGTTGATTGGCAAGGCATTGCGCGAGCTGTCTATTCATTAGTGAAAACGGGCTCAAAAAAGCAAGGCGGCAGCACGATTACAATGCAGGTCGCCAGAAACTTTTTCCTAAGTCGTGAAAAAACCTACTTAAGAAAACTTAATGAAATATTCCTCGCGTTCAAAATAGAACAAGAGCTTAGTAAAGATAACATTCTAGAGCTCTATCTTAACAAGATATATTTAGGACAACGTGCTTATGGAGTTGCCGCTGCGGCTCAAGTCTATTACGGGGTCGATATCAACTCTTTAAGTTTGCCGCAAATCGCAATGATTGCCGGACTACCTAAAGCACCTTCGACAACTAATCCGATAAGTAATCCAGAACGGGCATTAATACGGAGAAACTATGTTTTACAAAGAATGCTATTGCTTTCGTATATTACTGAAGAGGAATATACGCTTGCGTTAAATGCCCCTGTTAGTGCTTCTTTGCACTCTGCATCGATAGATCTTGAAGCACCTTACATAGCAGAAATGGTTCGTGCTGATTTAACTGATCAACAAGGTGACGCGGCCTATAGCAATGGATTAACAGTAACAACGACCATTCGTGACAAGAATCAAAACGCTGCCAACCTGGCGCTAAGAAATACTTTGCTCGCATATGATAAACGTCATGGATATCGTGGCCCAGAGCATCATATAGAAGATATACAAAACAAGACTGAAGAAGAGATTGAAGCCTTACTTAAAAGTTTTCCAACACTGGGGAGTCTCTATCCAGGTCTGGTTACCCATGTCAATGAGCTATCTGTAAGCGTCTATATCACAGGGATAGGCCAGGTTGAAATAAACTGGGACGGTCTCGAGTGGGCACGAAAATATATTACGGAAAATCGCCGTGGCAGAGCTCTCAAAACAGCAGCCGAGGTTTTATCTCCAGGAGATGTTATACGTCTAATTGAGACTGAGACTGGTGATTGGGCGCTCTCACAGATACCTGACGTCGAAGGCGGACTGGTTTCACTCTCGCCTAATGATGGAGCGCTGCTCGCACTGGTAGGAGGGTTTGATTTTTATAAAAATAAATTTAACCGCATCACTCAGGCAAGACGACAACCTGGCTCTGGTTTCAAACCATTCATATATTCCTCAGCGATCGAGGCAGGGATGACCGCAGCAACAATCATTAATGATGCGCCTATTGTATTTGATGATCCTGGAATTGAAGATGACTGGCGACCTGAAAATTACAGTAGAAAAAGTTACGGCCCGACCCGACTAAAAGTCGCTTTAACGCATTCTCGAAACCTTGTGTCGATAAGATTATTACATGCTATAGGCGTTCCATTTGCACTTGAACATATTCAAAAATTTGGCTTTGATATAAACCAACTACCTCACAACCTGTCTTTATCTCTAGGCAGCGCTGAAATAACCCCATGGGAACTAGCCCGTGGTTATAGTGTTTTTGCAAATGGCGGGCATTTAATTAATCCGTACTATATAAACCAGATTAAAGACTACAATAATGAGGTCATATTTCGGGCAGAACCATTAGTAGTCTGTAATGAGTGCGTTAAAGATGCATCAATCACATTAATCGATACAACAGAACCAGATACACTATCGGAAGAGGAAGAAATAATAGCTCCTGCACCCGAAGAAACCTTGGACCCTGAAAAATCATATGCTCCACGCACAGTAGATGCTCGGAATATCTGGATCATGAACTCGATAACACGCAACGTTATAAAAAATGGCACCGGTCGACGCGCACTACAATTAAAACGCACAGACCTTTCAGGAAAGACCGGTACAACAAACGACCAACATGATGCTTGGTTCTCCGGTTTTAACTCAAATATTGTCACTATCTGCTGGGTTGGTTTCGACAAATTTAAACCTCTAGGTAGCAGGGAAACCGGAGCAAGTGCAGCGCTGCCTATGTGGATTGAATACATGAGAGTTGCGCTTGAAGGCATGCCCGAATCAATCATGGAGAGGCCAGAAGGCCTGGTAAATGTTCGCATAGACCCTGAAACCGGACAACTAGCACATGCCAGTAATCCAAATGCAATTTTCGAAGTATTCCGCTTAGAACATGCGCCACAATCAACAACGGAAACAAAACAACCCGATGTCTTCATACAAGATAATGAAGCGGCATCTACCCCAGAACAGTTATTCTAAATTACGCCGTTATAAAAATGCGTCTTACCGCTGACGACCGCATAAGAAAAAGTATTGCCCATGCAGCCGCCAAACTGGTCGCGCAAGAAGGGCTGGAAGACTTTTTATTGGCAAAAAAAAAGGCCGCTCAACAATTAAACGTTAATAATAAGCGGTTACTACCCAGTAATAGTGAGATTGAAGTTGCACTGATTGAATATCAATCACTTTTTCAAAACGAAAAACAACAACAGATAATTTTTGAGTTCAGGAAAACAGCATACAGAACAATGCTATTGCTCGTTGAATACAATCCTTTGCTTGCAGGTTCTGTATTAAGCGGCACGGCTAATGAAAACTCTGAAATTATTATTCATATTTTTTCTGACGCACCTGAAGTCATTTCTCTTTATCTGGAAAACAATGGCATTCCAACATCACTTTGTGAGCGCCGATTGAAAATAGAAAAGAATAATCATATCTATTTCACGGCATTGAAATTTATTGCTGGCAATATAAATATTATCCTTATAATTTTGCCGTATAAACTCCAGAGAAACGCGCCCCTGGATCCAATCACACAACGCCCGATGAAACGCGCAACTTTAAACGATGTAAAAAGGCTGATCGATGATCAGTAAATATTCAACAAATCTATGATAGCGCACCCATTGATATTGCGAGTTGCAATCGCGACACCTTTAAGACGTTTGTTTGATTATTTGCCAGACGATGCGTCTAATTTAAACAATCTACAACCTGGACTCCGTGTCTCGGTCTCATTTGGGCGACGCAAAGATGTAACAGGCGTTGTAGTAGCTCTAAGTAATCAAAGTGATTTCCCATACAATAAATTAAAAAAAATCAATCATGTTATTGATCGCCATTCTGTAATTGGTTCAAAGCACTTGAGTTTGCTTGAATGGGCAAGCAATTATTACCATTACCCTATAGGGGAAGTCATTTTTTCAGCTTTGCCCTCAGCACTGAGAAAAAATAACCCCATAACTAAATATGATGAGAAATTCTGGGGCCTAACAAAAAAAGGGGTTGCCTTTGAAGCTGGCCTCATGAAACAGGCTCCTAAACAATCACAATTGTTAAAATATTTACAAGAAAGAAAAATACCTGCTACCGAGGAAGAAATATACTCAATTTATCCAAGGTCGAAACAATCTCTCCTTTCTCTAAAGGACAAAGGTTTAGTTACAAAAAAGACTGCCGGTGACTCTGACAATGCTTTAAAAATAAACAAAAGTCCTTTCAAACTAAACAAAGATCAAAAATCTGCAACAAATGAAATTCTAAAATCTATAGATAATGGTTCTATATTTTTGCTGGACGGTTTAACCGGGAGTGGAAAGACGGAAGTCTACATGACGCTAATGGAGAACGTCATTAGAGCTGGCAAGCAATGTCTGATTTTATTGCCTGAGATAGGATTAACGCCTCAACAGATACAGCGATTTAAAGATCGTTTTGAAGTCAATATTGCCATCCAGCATTCAGGGCTGTCTGATACGGAGCGCACCCAACATTGGTTAGCGGCAAGGTCAGGTAAAGCGAAGATTATAATAGGCACACGGTCTGCTATTTGGACGGAACTTGCAAATCCTGGTCTATATATTATCGACGAAGAACACGACCTCTCTTATAAACAGCAAGACGGCTTTCGTTATTCAGCCAGAGATATGCTTATAACACGTGCGTCCCGCGACAAGGTGCCAGTAATTCTTGGCTCAGCAACGCCTTCATTAGAAACTCTATACAACGTTAAAAAGGATCGTTACAAACACTTAATATTATCGACCAGAGCAGCAAATGCAAAACCACCCAAATATCGTTTACTGGATATTCGTGGTAAAAAAATGCACGGCCCTATATCACAAACCTTGGTAGACGAAATTACCAAACATTTAAATAATAAGAATCAGGTGCTATTGTTTTTAAATCGTAGGGGTTACGCCGTACATCTATTTTGTCATAGTTGTGGCTGGAAAGCTGAATGTACACGTTGTGACTTACCTTATACCTATCACAAAAATATAAATCGCCTTGTTTGTCATCATTGTGGTGTAACTAAACGGCACATTGAACAATGCCCGGATTGCAACGAAGCTTTATTACTTATGGGTCATGGAACAGAACGCATCGAAGAAGTCCTCTCGAGCTTATTCCCCAAAGCAACCATTTCCAGAATTGATCGTGATACAACACGTAAGAAAAATGCTATGCATGATTATCTGGAAAAAATTCACTCTGGCGAGATAGATATACTGATAGGCACACAAATGCTTGCTAAAGGTCATCATTTTCCAAATGTCACACTTACCGGCATAGTCGATGCAGACCGCGGCTTATTTTCAACTGACTTCCGAGCTAGCGAAAGATTAGCGCAACTTTTTATGCAGGTCAGTGGTCGAACTGGCAGAGGCGTTAAAGAAGGGACTGTGATTGTACAGACCTATAACCCTGAACACCCATTGTTTCAACAACTCATTGAACACGGGTACAACTATTTTTGTAATTCTCTATTGCAAGAAAGAGATCACTCGTCGTTACCTCCATATTCATATATGGTTTTCTTGAGAGCTGAAGCACATAATAGCAATGACGCAAAACAATTTATTAATGATGCCACAATGCAATTAAACCAACTTACTAATAACAAATTATTATTATTCGGACCTATTCCTGCGCTGATTGAAAAACGTAGCGGCCGCTACCGCTATCAATTAATTATCCAGTCTGATAGCAGGAAGTCTTTACATGCTCAACTAGACAACTGGCTGGAGAATCTGGAAAAGAGTAAACACTCAAAAAAAGTGCGCTGGTCATTAGACGTAGACCCCCAGGATATGGCTTAACAAAATCTTATGAAAAAATATTATTTACTTATCATCGTTCTGACTTCATTGGCATGCAGCCCAGTGTTTTCATCATCTGAGCTGGATGTAAAAATCAGCAATGAAATAGACTTTGTAGATGTTAGTCATAAAGGCAAGATCATCAGAATACAAAGAAATCAAACTTCCGAAAACACTATCAACCCAGTCTACGCCAAGACATCCAGAAAATGTCCACCATTTTGTATCCAGCCAGGAAAACTTGCTGAAGGTGTCGAAACCATTGGTGAACTAGAAATGCTGGATTATTTGCAGCGCAGATCAAATGGTGACGATTCTATTTTAGTTATTGATTCTCGTACTGAAGGATGGGTAAAAAAAGGCACTATCCCAGGGTCATCTAACATTCCATGGACCATGTTAAAACAAGAAGCTGGCGCCGATCCATTTCAAATAGCTGACATATTAGAAAACCGGTTTGGCGCAATTAGTATTGAAGGGCTATGGGATTTTTCCAATGCCAAGACTCTTGTTCTGTTTTGTAATGGACAGTGGTGCGGACAATCGCCTTCTAATATTAAGACCTTATTGAGGTTTGGTTATCCTGCTAATAAATTAAAATGGTACCGCGGCGGCATGCAAAACTGGGAGAGTCTTGGCTTAACTGTCGTCAAATAAACCGTGTCCTGCCTTCTCCTAAGCTATTAAACACTCTACAATGTGTGACTTTTTTGAGACGCCCTAAATTGAAAAAGCAAATTCAAGAATTACTCCTCCAATCTTTAGCGGTACTAGAGTCAAAAGAAATAATACCTGCAAGTAGTGATCTTGTAATTAAGATAGAAAACTCTCGTGGCTCAGAACATGGCGATTTTGCTTCCAATATCGCAATGACCTTAGCAAAAACGGCCAAAACTAATCCGCGCCAATTAGCACAAAACATAATCGAACAGCTTCCTGAATCTGACATATTAGAACGGGTTGAAATTGCAGGGCCGGGCTTCATTAACTTTTTTCTAAAACAAAATGCTCATCAGGCAACCGTCCTCGAAATTTTAAAAGCCGGGTTCCACTATGGTGATTCTATAGTTGGTGCAAACATCCCAACCTTAATTGAATTCGTTTCAGCAAATCCAACCGGGCCTTTACATATCGGTCATGGCCGTGGTGCTGCTTATGGCGCGGCAGTTGCAAGCCTGCTTAAAAAAACAGGGTTTGATGTTAGTTGTGAGTACTATATAAACGATGCTGGAAGACAGATGGATATTCTCGCTGTCAGTGTATGGCTACGCTACTTACAACACAATGGTATAGAGATCCCTTTTCCAGAAAATGCTTATCAGGGTGATTACATAATCGACATCGCTGTTAAGTTGCATAAAGAACAAGCCGAGAAGTTCATTCTCCCCGCCACGGACATCCTGCCGCTGTATAAGGAAGAAGATCCCGAATTAAAAATCGATGGCTTAATAAAATATTGTATCGATAAGCTCGGCGAAGAAAATTATCGTCTATTATTCGATGCAGGGCTCGACTCAATACTTATCACAATTAAAGATGATCTTATTGGTTTTGGTGTTGAGTTTAATAACTGGTTCTCAGAACGCTCTTTAGTAGAAAACAATACCGTTAATCAGTGTATTGAAAAATTAATTGAAAATGACTGGGTCTATGAAAAAGAGGGCGCCAAATGGTTTCGTTCCAGCAAGCTCGGCGATGAGAAAGATCGCGTATTAATCAGAGAGAATGGGCAGGCCACTTATTTTGCATCTGATATCGCCTATCATCTGTCAAAGGTAGAACGTGGCTTTGAAAAGATCATTGATGTTTGGGGTGCTGACCATCACGGGTACATCGCCAGAGTAAAGGCCTCCATGCAGGCTCTCGAACTCTCGCCTGAAAAGCTGGAGATACTATTAGTTCAATTTGCAACACTGTATCGCGGCAAAGAAAAATTACAGATGTCTACGCGTTCAGGGGAATTTATCACTCTGAAAGAACTTCAAGACGAAGTGGGTAAAGACGCTGCTCGCTTTTTTTATATTATGCGTAAAAGCGAACAACACCTTGATTTTGATCTGGAACTGGCAAAGTCGCAATCAAATGACAACCCTGTCTATTACATACAGTATGCTCATGCTCGAATATGTAGTGTTTTTAGACAACTACCCGAAAAAGGCATTAAATATCAACAAGCCGAAGCTTTAAATAATGTTTCAAGTCTTAATGAACCACACGAAATCAAATTGCTTGCGACACTTGCCAGATATCCCGATGTCATAGAAAATGCGGCAATTACTTATGAACCACACCAGTTAGCATATTATCTTAAAGATCTGGCAACTGATTTTCATACATACTACAACGCAAACCAATTTATAGTTGAAGATAATGCAATCAGAAATGCACGTCTCACCTTGATAGAGGCGACAAAACAAGTGATAAAAAATGGTTTAGCTCTTTTAGGCGTGAGTGCACCAGAGGCAATGTAGTGTCAAGAGATTATAAAAATATTAAACCGAAAAAACCTGCTCCGCTTACACAACGTTTTAGTGGCGCACTTTCTTTTCTAACAGGCCTAAGTCTGGGTTTATTTATTGCTGTAATCGTTTACTTTCATGAGCACAGTGCCTCGATCGAAAAAACCAACCCCTTACTTGTAAACAGTCCTGTTGTAGATGACTCGAACATCTCGGAAGATAACAATGAGGACATCGCCCAACTACCTGAACCCCAATTCGATTTCTATAAAATACTGCCCGATAAAGAAGTTAATATTTCTGAATGGGAGTCAGTCGAAGAAGAAACGACTAGTACACAACAAAACGATCAGCCTGTTATGTTTGTTTTACAAGTTGGTTCCTTCAAACAATTTGGCGCTGCTGATGAAATAAAAGCCAAGCTGGCAATGATGGGCGTAACCGCTGATATTCAGCGTGTCGTCATAAATGGCCAAGATGTGCGACATCGCGTTAGAATTGGTCCATATAAAAACACTAATAAATTGCAACAAGCTCGTGATAGATTATTAGCCAATGATCTGGATTTCATGTTATTAAAACTCAAGATGGAAGATATATAGCAAGCCATAACTATCTTTCACCGTACTATTCTATTTTTAATTAACAGCTATTGATTAGAAGGCGGGAACACCATCGGCCATGTCAACACCCCTGGAAAAGATAGGAAAATATAGAATTATAGAAGAGATCGGCCGCGGCAATATGGGCGCAGTCTACTCAGCGCACGACCCCTTTGCAGATAGAAAAGTCGCCATAAAACTTGCCCACCCTCAATATGTAAAAGAAGAAGAGACCGGGGAACGGTTCAAAAAACTCTTCTTTAACGAAGCACAGGCCGCAGGTGTATTAAACCATCCTAGTATACTGAAAATATTCGATGCTGATATTGACGGAGACAATTGTTATCTAGTCATGGAATATATACATAACGCCAAAACATTAGGCGGTTATTGTAAACCCGATACTCTTCTCTCTGTTAGGGAGGTGGTTGGTATCGTTTACAAGGTTGCCAAGGCACTCGATTATGCACACAGGCAGGGCATTATTCACCGAGATATAAAACCAGAGAACATTCTACAAACATCTACGGCAGATATTAAAATCGCTGATTTTAGTATCGCCATGATCATTCGTGAGGACTTTCTGGAGACTCAATTTCATGGCTTTCTGGGCTCACCACTTTATATGTCGCCGGAACAAATCAATGAATGGCAAATATCAACTAATACCGATATTTTTTCATTAGGAATCATCATGTACGAGATGCTAACCGGGCATCACCCGTTCAAAGCGAATAGCCTCAGCGCAATCAGTAAAAAAATAACTTCAGAGAAAACACCTCCATTAAGTGAATTTCGCAACGACGTACCAGAAGGGCTGGAGTATGCCTTAAAACGCATGCTGAAAAAAAACCCGGATAAACGCTATAACATGGGTCTGGATCTCGCCGCAGACTTAGCTTTAATATATGAAGATCTTGATGATGTAGAAAATCAGGATTCATTACGCGATAAGTTTGAGTCTATACAAAATCTGGGTTTTTTTGATGGCTTCTCCGACGCCGACATATGGGAACTCATCCGTGCTTGCGATTGGCATAAATACCCAAGTAATAGTCATATTATTAGAGAAGGTGAGGAAGACCACTCTTTCTATATTATCTTGTCAGGCGTCGTTACTGTTGAAAAGAATGGGCAACAAATTGATTCTCTACAAGAAGGCAATTGTTTTGGTGAAATGGGATATTTAGCCAAAGCAAAACGTTCTGCTTCTGTCGTAGCGAAGAGTGATGTTTCTCTTATACAAGTCAATGCATCAACTTTAGACAGAGCAGCAGAAAAGACCCAGCTTCGATTTTTGAAAGTATTCGTAAAAACACTAATTGGTCGCCTTGCAGATACAACCTCTATTCTTACTCAGGACAGTAATCAGAACTAGTACTTAACCTATGGAGCGGGTGATGGGAATCGAACCCACGTATTCAGCTTGGGAAGCTGATGTTCTACCATTGAACTACACCCGCAAACCGACCGAAATTAATACGTTAACAGAAACACTATTAAAGTGTGTGGCTCAATTAGTATTTTAGTGTACTATTTACACTGAAAATACGAGCTAAACCAATGATAATTCTGGAAATAAGAATATCAGCTAAAATGGATGAAATAGCTGAAAACAGATGTAAATAATAAAAATCAATAAGTTAGTATAACTATATAAGTTTACTTCTAAATATATAAAAGGAATATAGGCTAAATCTTAAAATGAGTGACTCTAAACAAACAGTAGTGGTAGTAGATGATAATGCTACTGTGCGAGCACTTTTTGAGCGTAGCACAGAAAATCTGAAATTAGACTTAATCAGTTTTGGCTCAGCTGAAGCTGCCATGGAATACCTTGGCGAGAATAAGCCGGACTTGTTATTCCTCGACATCATCATGCCTGATAAGGATGGCTTAACCTTCTTATCAGAATTAAGAAGATTACCATTGCATCGTGACACTGCTGTGATAATGATCACCTCAAAAGACTATGCGCAGGATAGAACGGTTGCTAATGAACTCGGGGCATTAGAATTTATCACCAAACCGATGCCAATGCGGGCAATTAGCGATATAATCACCAATTATATTAATAAAGAAAATCCTTACAATTAGTAAAATATAACGCATGGCAAAGTCCTATCTCCGTTTTTGGGGCGTACGAGGCTCGTATGCCGCACCCTTTCCAACGCATCTAAAAGTTGGCGGTAATACCTCGTGTGTTGAGGTAAATGTAGATGATCATGTCCTGATCTGTGATGCGGGCACAGGTATAATCCCACTCGGCAATAGACTTGTAGCAGAAGCGAAGAATAAGGAATTACTAATTCTTTTGACACATTATCACTGGGATCATATCTGCGGCTTACCCTTCTTTGTGCCTGCTTTTATCCCCGACTGGAACATCAACTTTTTCGGCCCGGGTGAATCCATTCAGGAAATGAAACAAAAGCTTGATTCTCAAATGCAAGCACCTTATTTCCCTGTCGGAACAGAAACCTGGATGGCCAAGATTAACTATGTTAATCCACGAGAAACAAAATTGAGTGTGGGCCCAATTGATATCAGCTATTACAGCGTACACCATCCTGGCGTAACTTATGGTTACAAGATCAAAGCGGCCAACAAAACCATTATTTATGTCTCTGATAATGAGTGTCAGTTCCTTGATAAATCAATCAAGCAAAAGATGACTGAATTCAGCGAAGAAGAACAACAAATGTTCGAAGATATGAACCGTGAAGAATACGAGTACGAATTAAAAACAATACACGGTGCTGACATCCTTATTCATGATGCACAATACACCCCTGAAGATTATGAAACTAAACGCGGCTGGGGTCATTCGTGTTATGTTGATGTTGTTAACTATGCAATTGATGCGAAGGTTAAAGAATTATATCTCTACCATCATGACCCTTATAATGATGATGATGCTATCGATAAGATATATGAAAAATGTCAGCTCATTATTCAGGAGCGGGGCGCACCTCTGGTATGCAAAGTCGCAAGAGAAGGCCTGGAAATAGATCTTGATTAGTCAATTTTTGATCTGCTTTTCTGATTAATACCAACACACCCAATGAAAGTTACAATTAATGGTGATCCTTGCACAATTGATCAAGATCTCACCATAGCAAAATTAGTATCGAGACTAAATCTGGAAGGTAAGTTTGCGGTTGAAATAAACCAGCACATCATCCCAAGAAGCGAATACCATAAAAGACCATTGCAACCAGGCGATAATATTGAAGTAGTTCAAGCCATTGGTGGCGGATAACTCTATATGACGAACACGGACACAGTCTCAATAGCAGGCACTGATTATTCTTCCAGACTATTAGTTGGAACGGGTAAATATAAAGATCTGGAAGAAACAAAACTTGCCATAGAGACTAGCGGAGCACAAATTGTTACGGTAGCCATTCGCAGATCCAATATTGGTCAAAATAAGGATGAGCCTAACCTCCTGGAAGTTATATCACCCGACAAATATACGATCTTGCCAAACACCGCCGGCTGTTACGATGTCGAATCAGCCGTTAGAACTTGCAGGCTGGCAAGAGAGCTATTAGACGGTCATGACTTGGTAAAGCTTGAAGTCCTTGGAGATAAAAAAACCTTATTTCCGGATATTCCACAAACGCTTGAAGCAGCAAAACAGTTAATTGATGATAATTTCAAGGTTATGGTCTACACATCGGACGATCCCATTATGGCTAAACGGTTTGAAGAAATGGGCTGCGTTGCAGTAATGCCTCTGGCGGCACCGATTGGCTCCGGCTTAGGTATCCGAAATCCATATAACATTCGCACCATTGTTGAGAATGCCAGTGTCCCAATTCTGGTCGATGCCGGTGTCGGCACGGCCTCTGATGCTGCTATTGCAATGGAGTTAGGCTGTGATGGCGTCTTAATGAATACGGCCATAGCAGAAGCAAAGAACCCGATATTAATGGCAAGTGCAATGAGGAAAGCTATCGAGGCCGGCCGTGAAGCTTATTTAGCCGGTAGAATGCCCAGACGGGCTTATGCCAGCGCGTCATCACCTATCGATGGTCACTTTTTTTAGTTCTTTTATATAGAATAATTTTCTGCACGCTACCTCTCATTGTTCCTTGAAAGAAAAGTCAACAAAACGCAATACCATTCGCAGTTATGTTAAACGTGAGGGAAGATTAACTAGCTCTCAACAAAACGCGTTAGACAACTATTGGGATAAACATGGCATTGATTTCAACTCTAATAATCTCAACCTCCAAACCTTATACAAGCGCCGCGCACCGCTCATTCTAGACATCGGAGTTGGCACGGGAGATTCAACATTTAGTCACGCCCTAAAACACCCGGAGAACAACTACCTCGCGATCGAGGTTCATCGCCCAGGGGTTGGACAACTATTAAATAACATAGAGTTGAATAACTTAACAAATATAAAAATCAGTAATAATGACGTCATTGATGTACTACAAAACCAAATACCGGATCGTTCATTAAGCCAGGTGTTTCTTTTTTTCGCTGACCCTTGGCCTAAAACAAAACATCAAAAGCGAAGACTTATTAATGAACAATTGATCGCGCTAATAAAAAGGAAAATTACCGCACATGGGCGTTTACATATAGCAACAGACTGGCAAGATTATGCTAAACACATTCAGAAACTATGCCAGTCGGACCCTGCTCTGATTAATTTATCGGGGAATAAACTATATTCTTCACCAAGACCGAACTGGCGCATCAAGACCCGTTATGAAGCTCGCGGCTTGAGACTGAATCATACAGTTTGGGATTTTTGTTATGGGTTCAATCTAGAACGCTAAAAGATCAGATCCTGAAATGAATGAATAACATTAAACTCAGCTGTTTCCTGCTCAGGGTTTTGGCTATCGGGTTTTGCTATTGTTAACAAGTTTTTAATTCCGAATTCTCTAGCTGCTCGGAGTACGGTTAGATTATCATCTATCAATAGTGTCTCATCACAGTTAAATGGCACCTCTAATTGCAACTTCTCCCAGAAGAGCTGTTCTTCTTTTGCATGTCCGATTGCATGGGAACTTATAATCTGGTCAAAGAAAATATCGATACGCGTTTTTTCCGCTTTCATCTTGATAAGATCTTCATGTGCATTAGTCACCATAACTACCGAGTAGTCTGATTCATCAAGTCGCTGAAGAAACGTCTCTGCATGAGGTCGATACTTTATTAAATGCTCAACATCAGTCTTCAAATCTAATACATTAAACTTTAATCGCTCAGTCCAAAAGTCCAGACAATACCAGGAAAGTGTCCCCGCCTCTTTTGCATACCAGTCTTTAAGTTGTGTCTTTGCAGTTGCAGCATCCATGTTGTTCAGCGAGCCCCAGTGCATAGGCAAGTATTCTTGCCAAAAATAATTATCAAAATATAAATCCAGCAGGGTGCCATCCATATCCAACAATACAGTTTTTATAGTACTCCAGTTAATGTGTGCTTTCATGTTGTCTCAAGACAGGTAGAATAGATTCCATAAGTTATAAGGATAACAAAGCAGACCACATGAATGAAATTAATCATCAAGAACTATGTGAACTTACTTCTGAAATTCTAAAAATTTCCTGTCTAGCTGGTGACAAGATTCTTGAGATCTATGAGACCGACTTTTCAGTAAAAAATAAAAAGGATAACTCACCTCTGACTGCGGCAGACCTGGCGGCACATAATACGATTTGCGAACAATTAACAAAATTAACGCCTTCCATTCCTGTACTGTCCGAAGAATCATCACACATAAGCTTTAGTGAACGTCAAAACTGGAATCAATATTGGCTCGTAGATCCGTTGGATGGCACACGCGAATTTATAAAACGCAATGGCGAGTTCTCAGTAAATATTGCATTAATTGAAGGTCGCCACTCCATTTTGGGAGCGATCCACATTCCTGTAACGGGTGTTAGCTATACAGCCGCCCTTAATCATGGCGCCTATAAACATGAACATAATGGTGTCACTTCTCAAATCTCAGTGAGGAAGACAGATTCAAATAATGTTACTGTTGCCGGTAGTCGTTCACACGGAAATGCTAAACAAAGCGCATTCATAGAAAGGCTCAACAACCCTGAGATACTATCTATTGGCAGCTCATTGAAGTTTTGTCTTGTTGCCGAAGGGAAAGCCGATATCTACCCTCGTTTTGGACCAACATCAGAATGGGATACAGCTGCAGCGCAAGCTATAGTAGAAGAGGCAGGCGGGATTGTAGTCAACACAAATTATAAGCAACTTGAATACAATTCTAAAGAATCCTTGCTGAACCCTGAGTTCCTTGTAATCGCAGACAAACAATTTGACTGGACTGATTATTTAGAAAACTAAAACCTGATCATTGCAGACCTATTAAGTGACCAGGTTTTTCCGGATTAATTAATACCATCAATTTCTCCGCACTACGCTTGATAAAGATCCCACGTAAGTGGAATTAAATGCGCATTTTATCCATAATAGCCATTATAAATTTATGCCTGCTGGCTCAGTGGGCTAGCAGCAATAATAATCATGCCATAGAGAAGCACGCTCTTCTTTCTCAAGCGCCGTCTTAAACATAGGGGCTAATGTAAAAAAGTTTTTTACCTACTTCGGACTAAGCCTCGTTGTTGCCACAATAGTTATCTCCATATATGCCCTTATCCCATCACAATTTGAAGTCTTTGATAACAAACTGCGAGACATGCTCTTTATCAACCGTGGCACCATTGAGCCTACTGGGCATGTTGTGATTATCGATATCGATGAACGTTCAATCAAGGAAATAGGACAATT
>CAXBLT010000017.1:0-64718 GCA_963976795.1 uncultured Gammaproteobacteria bacterium | reverse complement strand
GAGAGTGATATGACACCGATACAAGCCGTAGGTGGCTGGTTGGAGAATTAGTGTATTAATAAAAGTTTCAGCTCTCGATCAAAAGCGGAAGCAACTTCTTGCTAAGCGGCGAAAAATAGCTAACTAAAATTTGCGAGAAACGAGCAAAACTAATTGTTTTTTGTCCGTTTAAACAACTTGCTAAGTGTACGTTACGCGTAACCTTCTTTGAAAACATCAAATTCAGCTTTAGTAACATACGCTATTCTATTACGTTGGTATTCTTTTTTAGTTTCGGGAGAATTTCTACACTCTTCTGGGAAGTGCCATATATTAAATTTTGACTCGGGGTAAGTATCGAAATGTAAGGATTCCCAGCCAAGAATTTGGCTTAATTTAGATATAAATAATGTTTTAGCAGCATTTATTTGGAAGTTCTCATTTAGATACATACTTCTCGAAGCTGTTATAGCCCCTGTTAATAAATCTGCTATTTGGATGCCTACATTGTGTTTAGAGTCTACTTTTTCTACTGATGATATTTTTGCGCTTGATTCCTTAAGGGTATTGTTTGCAATAACTTCAACTACTTCACAACGCTTATTATAGCTATCAGATTTTCGATCAAGTTTTGCTGTGACAGTGGCTTGCAATACTTTAGCAATATGCAGGAGTAAAAATGTGTACGTTTGATAGAAAGCATCTTCTTTAGAAACCCTTCCACTACTCCAATTTCTAAAATGATCTTTGTGAACAATAATCGCAGTAAAACTAGCGGACGTTGTTAAGATTACTCGTAAAACATCCATGCCAAAATTGATTGTGTTATAGCTGTTATTTAAGGTTTTCCAACCAATTTCTTTATTAATTTTATGTTTCTCAGCTAACTCTTTAAAGACCCTGTTGTATCGTTCTTCTTGTGCTTTAGGTATTAGAAAAGCTCCTATACCATAAGCTTTATAGTTTTTGAGGTTTTGACCTGATTCATCTCCGTAGAAGATATATTCCATAACTATCCTTAGTACACTTAACAGTCTGATTATAAGGAAGCCCGAATAATTTTCTGGGCTAATTTTGAAAATAGTTTACGACCTTAGTTTACCCAGTATATTTACTCTTACATCATACTTCTTGTTTCTGTTACGAGGGAAGGACGCGATATAATTATCTCACAAAAAATTAGTCCTTCAAGCGCAGTTGTTTTGTTTTGATGTCTGTAGACCCTGTAGGGCTTTTTAATAGCTGTAAACACTGTAGAATTCAGTTCAATTCATAACAGTTATTAAGAAACATGCAAGACGGTCAGTCTAAAAACCCCTTACAGCGTATTACCTTAGTGATGGTGTTGTTAAATGCATTTACAACACCGTTGATGTTATCTGCCGTTAATGTGGCACTGCCTGCTATTGCCACTGATCTGTCAATGAATGCGGTATTGATAAGTTGGGTGCCGATGGCCTATCTGATGGCGAGTGCGATGTTTGTTTTAATCTTTGGTCGCATTGCCGATATGGTCGGTCGTAAAAGAATATTTCTGTTGGGTACGGCGAGCGTTATTGTTACATCCTTAATCGCGGCCTACGCGGTTAATAGCACAATGTTAATTTCAGCGCGTTTCTTACAGGGTGTTAGCGCTGCCATGTTATATGCGACTCAAGTCGCTATTGTTTCATCAGTATTTCCACCAGCCAAACGCGGTCAAGCGATAGGTCTGACTGTCTCAACAATTTACCTAGGGTTAACGATTGGACCGTTAATAGGTGGCTATGTCATTGACAGTTTTGGTTGGCGTGCGAGTTTTATGGTACATATCCCATTAGCTGTTATGGTCTTATGTGTAGGGTTGTTTTTTGTTAAAGGTGACTGGTTGGCGGAGGAGCGAGGCAGTTTTGATCTGTTTGGTGCGCTTTTATACGCCTTATCGATATTAATGATTTGTATTGGTGTCTCCTTTTTGCCTGCCTATAGCAGTTTCATTTTTCTTGGTGTTGCTATGCTTGGGTTTATATTCTTCTTTTTATTTGAACGTGTACATAAACATCCGATATTTGATGTGAGCTTGTTTTTTACAAATCGTGTCTTCACATTCTCTTGTCTTGCTTCATTAATAATGTATACCGCGACCTTTGCTAATGTGGTGCAGGTTAGCCTGTATTTGCAATATTTAAAGGAATTGTCTGCTACAACAGCCGGCATGGTAATGATGTGTCAACCGTTAACAATGGCCGTTTTCTCGCCATTGGCGGGGAGGATGTCTGATCGATTTGAACCTAAACACCTTGCCACAATGGGAATGGCTATTAGTGCTTGTGGATTGATATTGCTTTCAAACTTACAGATTGAATCAACATTGAATTATTTAATCTTTGCTTTAGTAACAACCGGACTCGGGTTTAGCCTGTTCTCGTCACCAAATGTTAACGCGATTATGAGTTCTGTTGAGAAACGTTTTTATGGCAGTGCGAATGGTGTCATGGCAACGATGCGAATCATTGGTCAAATGAGTAGCATGGTGTTAGTCACGTTAATCTTTGTCATTGTTATTGGTACTGTTGAGATAGAACCATCAACTTATGATTCATTGGAGAAGGCTATTCGGTTGACGTTTACTATTGCAGCGATGCTGTGTGTGCCTGGACTTTATTTTTCAATCGCAA
Source organism: uncultured Gammaproteobacteria bacterium (assembly GCA_963976795.1). GTDB lineage: Bacteria > Pseudomonadota > Gammaproteobacteria > Eutrophobiales > Eutrophobiaceae > UBA7359. The sequence goes on along the minus strand of CAXBLT010000017.1, from coordinate 62,082 downwards.
GAGGAAAGCTAAGAACAAGCTAATCGCCGAAATGTAGAATAGGTTTTAGTGGATCAGGTGGCATTTGCAGGTGAAAGCCTTTGTCATTAATGTTTTTCATCACCAACAAGACATCTTCTCTAGCAAGTTTTCTTTCAGGGGATAGTTTGAGGTCCATCACATGAGTTAGTTCTTGTACGATCTTAATAAGTTCTTCAGGCAAATCATCAATCGTTTTGTCTTCATGTACATAGAGATACATTTCATCTTGTTTAGAGCAACGATATATTTTGCAGTTAGTTTTAGTCATAGTAATAGTCATAATGAGTTAAGGGCTCATAGCGCCCTTAACAAGTTAAGCAGATTTATTAGTAAAATATAGAGTTAAAACAATCCAGTGATATTACCATTGTCATCAATATCAATACGTTCAGCCGCGGGTACTTTAGGTAGTCCAGGCATGGTCATCATATTGCCGCAGATGGCTACAATGAAACCAGCACCATTCGCCAGACGTACTTCACTGACATGAAGGTTATGCCCTGTTGGGGCACCTATCACCGTTGGATCTGTTGAGAATGACATCTGAGTCTTGGCCATACAAACCGGGTAAGAACCATATTCTTCATTCCAGTCTTCTAACTGTTTTTTCACTTTTGGATCATATGAAACGGAACCCGCACCATAAACCTTGGTTGATACTGCTTCGATTTTTTCCGTCAATGATGCATTATCTTCATAAACATATTTGTGTGTGCCTGGATTGTTATCAACGATATCCACTACCGCATGCGCCAGATCTTCAGCGCCCGCGCCGCCATCTGCCCAGTGTTTGGATACCACGGCCTTTGTGCCAAGCGATTCACAACGTTTCAGTAGCATATCAACTTCTGCGTCCGTATCGAGCGTGAAATGATTTAAACAAACGACGCAAGGTAAGCCATAGACATCATTGATATTGTTGATATGGCGTTCCATATTCACCATGCCCTTATCAAGGGCTTCGAGGTTTTCATTATTCAAGTCTGTCTTGGCAACACCACCGTGATATTTCATCGCGCGGATAGTTGCAACCAATACAATGGCCGCAGGTTTTAGACCGGCCATGCGCGATTTAATATCGATGAATTTTTCGGCGCCCAAGTCAGCACCAAAGCCACCTTCAGTTACGACATAATCAGCCAGTTTTAGCCCCGTCTTGGTCGCGGTAACCGTATTGCAACCGTGAGCGATATTTGCAAATGGTCCACCATGAATGATGGCGATATTGTTTTCCAGGGTCTGAACCATGTTTGGGTTGATAGCATCTTTTAACAGTGCGGCCATAGAACCTTGAGCGTTCAGGTCACGAGCATAAACCGCAGTTTTATTATCACTCTTATAACCGATGACAATGCGTCCAAGACGTTCTTTTAAATCTTTACGGCTAGTCGCCAGGCAAAGAATAGCCATGATTTCAGAGGCAACGACAATGTCAAAACCATCTTCACGCAGATAACCATTTGCAGGACCACCTTGGCCAACGGTGATTTTGCGTAAGGCTCGGTCATTCATGTCAACAACACGTTTCCACTGGATTCGTCGAGGGTCGATACCGAGTTCATTACCGTGATTAATGTGGTTATCAATCATGGCAGAAAGTAATGCATGGGCAACACCGATAGCGTGAAAATCACCAGTGAAATGTAGATTGATGTCTTCCATTGGGACGACTTGTGAATAACCGCCACCAGCCGCACCGCCCTTCATACCAAAACAAGGCCCTAATGATGGCTCTCTGAGACACATAATGGCTTTTTTGCCGATGCGGTTTAGTGCATCACCCAAACCAACAGTGGTTGTTGTTTTGCCTTCGCCAGCAGGGGTAGGACTGACAGCCGTCACCAAGATGAGTTTGCCGTCTTTGTTACCTTTAAGGCTGTCTATATAGTTGAGTGATAATTTTGCTTTATAGTGGCCATAAGGCTCAAGGTGTTCACTTTTTATCCCATATTGATCTGCTGCCAGATCAACAATGCGCTTCATTTTTGCCTTTTGAGCAATTTCAATATCAGACATTACGCCCTCCCAAAAAATATAGAATACAAAAGTTATATTAAAGATGTGATGAAACCGCTATGTTCACTTATTATTATAATTTTCATAGCTGTGAACTTTTCGGCTATTTTATCCTGTTACAGCATGATTCACTAACTAGTTTATTTGTGAAACCTTGCCAGTAGATAACAGTGCTATCATTTTTGAGGAGAAGAAAATAAACGTCTTATTGGAATATCTGGTACGTACCCGTGTCTTGTTGGCTGGGAAACAAGCTCTGTTCGCTCTCTCATTACTTGGTCTAGTAACGGGTATCGTTGCTGGGATGGTGATTGTCCTTTTTCGATATAGTACTGAATACGCCCAAATGTCATTTCTACCCGCTGCGGACCCTGAAAATTATGAAGCTTTAAATTGGCAGGTCCGCTTATTGATAGCGAGTGCGGGTGGGTTGCTCCTTGGCTTATTATTTCATTTTATTTCACGGGTGCCACTAAGGGTTGGTGTCATTCATGTACTAGAACGATTGTCCTATCACGAAGGAAATTTACCTTTGAGGAATCTAGTATTGCAATTTATCGGCGCTATTGTGGCGATCACTTCGGGGCAATCTATAGGTCGAGAGGGCCCCAGCGTACATTTAGGCGCAGCGAGCGCAAGTTTGATGGGACAATACCTGCATCTACCTAATAATAGTATTCGAACACTAGTCGGTTGTGGTGCGGCGGCGGCGATTGCTGCTTCCTTCAATACACCGCTTGCAGGTGTGATCTTCGCAATGGAGGTCATTTTAATGGAATATACGATTACTGGATTTACCCCGGTAATACTATCGGCAGTCAGTGCGACGGTGGTATCACGACTGGTATTTGATACAGAACCACTTATTTCAATTCATATTGTCGATCTGCATTCATTTCTTGAATTACCTATCATTATTTTAATGGGACTTTTTATTGGCTCTATTGCTGCGGGTTTTATTCGGTTGACGGAGATAATTACCAAGTTTGGGCTGAAGTTTGATATCTGGTTACGCATGACGCTCGCCGGTATTGGGGTCGGCCTCATTGGTATAGTCAGTCCGGAGATAATGGGCATAGGTTATGACACGGTTGATGTTGTTATTTTAGGGCAGTTAGGGATTTCTGCATTACTGCTTATATTAGTCGCCAAGTTACTCGCAACGTCGTTGTGTGTCGGGTTTAGCATTCCCGCTGGATTGATTGGCCCTGCTATTTTTATGGGTGCGATTGCAGGCGGTGTCGTCGGTGAGTTAGTCGAACAGTTTTCCAATGGGTTCTCTGATGCGGCCTTTTATGTCTTGTTGGGCATGGGCGCGATGATGAGTGCTACCTTACAAGCACCGCTGGCGGCCTTATTAGCTTTACTCGAATTGACCGGGAATCAGAGTATTCTTTTCCCTGCCATGCTTGCGGTCGTTAGCGCAAATCTTAGCGCTCGTGAATTATTTAAAAGTGATTCTATGTTCTTATCGCAGTTCAGGAGCTTTGGACTGGATTATCGTAATGACCCGGTAGCTCAGTCATTAAGGCGAGTTGGCGTTGAATCGGTGATGAATAAGGCTTATGTCATGACTGAGCCGGTGATACAGCGAAATGTAGCATTGAGTCACTTAAAGGAGGCACCAGACTGGTTAATAATTCGACGTGAAGAGGGGAACCAGTTGATGCCTGCAACAGATTTGGCACGTTACCTTGAAGAAACAGATAATGAGGAAATTGTACTACTGGAAATCCCTTCCAAGCGTCGACAATTGGCTAAGGTTGGTCTTGAATCTACTTTGCAGCACGCACAGCAGCAAATAAATGACTCGGAAGCCGAAGCACTATATGTGACCCGTAGGTTAGGGCCATTAGCTGATCGAATTTACGGTATTATTACTCAGGAAGATATTGAAAAACATTACCGAATTGTTAGCCATTGACCTGAACCACGGGTTTACTGATTTTAGCAGTTTGAATAGCCATTAGTGCATTTCTATGATGGTGTCTTAGCTTTGATTCTGTTAGCATTATTTCCCCTGAATATGATGATATTTAGGCTATTTTTTATCCTACAAATCGGTTTATTTAAACCGAGCAATATTCTTCTCTCTAAATTTTCTGTTCACATCGGTATGATTTTATGACGCGTTATATATTTACTACTGGCGGTGTAGTTTCGTCACTCGGGAAGGGCATCGCTTCTGCTTCTCTCGGGGCAATTCTTGAAGCGCGCGGATTAAAGATTACACTTATAAAACTCGATCCTTATATTAATGTTGATCCGGGGACGATGAGTCCTTTTCAGCATGGCGAGGTGTATGTCACTGAAGATGGTGCCGAGACTGATCTTGATTTAGGACATTACGAACGCTTTGTGCGGACGAAGATGGGAAAAAGAAATAACTACACTACGGGCCGCATTTACCTAAATGTCATACAAAGAGAACGCCGGGGAGACTATCTCGGTGGCACTGTACAAGTAATTCCTCATATCACTGACGAAATAAAACGTTGCATAAAAAGAGGTGCAGGTGATGCTGATATTGCAATGGTTGAAATTGGCGGAACGGTGGGTGATATTGAATCACAGCCTTTTCTTGAAGCGATACGGCAAATGCGCATCGAATTGGGAGCGAGAAATACGCTGTTTATCCATTTAACACTGGTGCCTTATATTGCTGCTGCAGGTGAAATCAAGACCAAACCGACGCAACACTCAGTTAAAGAACTACGTTCTATTGGTATACAACCCGACTGTTTAGTGTGTCGTACGGATCACATGATCCCCGATAATGAAAAAAAGAAAATGGCCTTGTTTACCAATGTCGAAGAGTCTGCAATTATTTCTGCGCTTGATGTGGATAATATTTATAAAGTACCGAAGGCGCTCTATGATCAGGGCCTTGACGAAATCGTGAATAAAAAGTTTGATCTGAATCTTCCTCAAGCCGATTTACATGAATGGGAAAATGTAGTTGATGCCATTGATAACCCAACAGATGGTGTCAATATCGCAATGGTTGGTAAATACATGGATCTTGCCGACTCCTACAAATCACTCTCAGAAGCATTGGCACATGCAGGCGTTCAAACACGAACCCAGGTCAATATTATTTATGTTGATTCAGAGGAAATTGAAAATAATGGGGCTGATTGTCTAACTGGGATTGATGCGATTTTAGTCCCGGGTGGTTTTGGTAATCGTGGCATCGAAGGCAAGATTGCTGTGGTTCGTTATGCGCGTGAAAACAAGGTGCCGTATCTGGGTATTTGTTTGGGAATGCAGGTCGCCGTCATTGAAATTGCTCGTGATCTGGCCAAGTTAGAAAGCGCCAATAGCACCGAGTTTGATGAAAATACAGATGATCCTGTTATCGCGCTAATTACTGAATGGCAGGATTCTACAGGCCGGATTGAACAGCGTAGTGAAGATTCCGATTTAGGTGGCACTATGCGTTTAGGTGGTCAGGAATGTAGTTTGCTTGAAGGTTCATTGGCGAAAGAATTATATCAGTCAGATAAAATTACTGAGCGCCATCGCCACCGTTATGAGTTTAATAATAATTACCTGAAACAACTTGAAGCTACAGGAATGCGTATCTCAGGTCGTTCGGCCGATGGTGAATTAGTTGAGATGATTGAAATGCCTGAGCATCCCTGGTTTGTAGCTTGTCAGTTCCATCCTGAATTTACATCGACACCAAGAGATGGACATCCACTATTTACGGGTTTTATAAAAGCGGCACGAGAATATAAAAAATCTAACTTGGGAACTGTTAAAAATGCAACTATGTGATTTTGAGGTTGGACCTACCAAGCCTTTCTTTTTAATTGCCGGACCTTGTGTTATTGAAAGTGAACAGTTGGCTATGGACACCGCAGGTCAATTAAAAGAACTGACCACTGAATTACAGATACCCTTTATTTATAAGTCATCGTTCGACAAAGCTAATCGTAGTTCGCATGATAGTTTTCGCGGACCAGGTATTGAAGCCGGTTTAAAAGTGTTGGCAGATGTGAAAGAAAAGATTGGTGTCCCTGTATTAACCGATATACACGAAGACACACCCTTAGGGGAAGTTGCTAGTGTTGTTGATGTCTTACAAACACCGGCGTTTCTTTGTCGACAAACAAATTATATTCAAGCTGTAGCGAGAACTGGTTTGCCGGTTAACATTAAAAAAGGACAATTCCTTGCCCCATGGGATATGACGCATGTAGTTGAAAAAGCGCGTGCTGTTGGTAATGATAAAATTATGGTCTGTGAGCGTGGCGCTTCATTTGGTTACAATTATCTTGTCTCGGATATGCGTTCATTAGTCGTAATGCAAGATACGGGTGCACCGGTTGTCTTTGACGCGACGCATTCTGTTCAGATGCCTGGTGGAGGCGGTAAGGTGTCTGGTGGACAACGCGAGTTTGTCCCGGCGTTAGCGCGCGCAGCAATGGCTGTTGGTATATCAGGCTTGTTTATGGAAACACACCCGGACCCTGAAAAAGCGCTGAGCGATGGGCCAAACTCCTGGCCATTGGACAAGATGAAGTCATTATTAGAGACGTTAAAATCTATCGACGAAATAACAAAACCATAAATATTTAAGTAACACGTATTGGAGAACTGAAAAGTGTCAACTATAAGTAAAATCATTGCCCGTGAAGTCCTCGATTCAAGGGGCAATCCTACCATTGAAGCCGAAGTCACTACTGAAAGTGGTGCAGTAGGTAGTGCTATGGTGCCTTCGGGCGCATCAACCGGAGTACGTGAAGCATTGGAGTTACGTGATATGGATGATTCACGTTACCTGGGAAAAGGAGTACTTACCGCGATAGCTAACATACATGAAAAAATAGCGCCGGTATTATCAGGAAAAGAAGTTTCTGAACAAGCCGAAATTGATCAAGCCATGTTAGATCTGGATGGCACATCTACTAAAGAAAACCTTGGGGCAAATGCAATACTGGCTGTTTCAATGGCGACTGCACATGCGGCAGCAAATGAAAACAATGTTCCGCTTTATGAATATCTTGGTGGTGAAGGGCCTTTTCAGATGCCCGTGCCGATGATGAATATTATTAATGGCGGCGCACATGCTGATAACAGCGTCGATTTACAGGAGTTTATGATTCTTCCCGTAGGCGCGCCGAGTATTCGTGAGGCGGTTCGTTACGGCACTGAAGTATTTCATTCCTTGAAATCGGTGTTATCAAAACTAGGCCTTGGTACAACTGTTGGAGATGAAGGTGGTTTCGCGCCTAATCTTTCATCAAATGAGCAGGCGATAGAAGTGATACTCGAGGCCATCGATAAAGCGGGCTATAAAGCCGGCGAAGATATTTTATTGGGTCTCGATGTTGCTAGTTCTGAGTTTTATCATGATGGCATTTACACACTTGAATCCGAAAATAAAAAACTTAATGCCCAAGAGTTTCTCGATTACTTATTACCCTGGTTTGATAAGTATCCTATTATCACAATGGAAGATGGTATGGATGAAGGTGACTGGGATGGCTGGAAACTATTAACAGATCAACTGGGAAAAAATGTTCAATTAGTCGGAGATGATCTTTTTGTAACTAACACGTCGATACTTCAGGAAGGGATCGATAAAAATATTGCCAATTCAATATTGATTAAAGTAAACCAGATTGGAACACTTACAGAAACGCTCGCCGCGATCAATATGGCCAAGAAGGCAGGTTATACGGCAGTGATCTCACATCGGTCGGGTGAGACTGAAGATACAACGATTGCTGATCTTGCTGTCGCAACATCAGCAGGGCAGATAAAGACAGGTTCATTGTCACGTTCTGATCGTGTGGCAAAATACAACCGCCTGATGAAGATAGAAGATCAATTAGGTAGTAACGCGGTTTACCCTGGAAGAGATGCTTTTTATAATATTTCATGATGTGAAACTTATTGCGAGCTTGAGAGTATAAATGAAACTGACTACGGCTTTCTTCCTCATCTTGTTAATACTATTACAGTATCGATTATGGTTCGGTAATGGTAGTTTGACCGAGGTGCATCATCTTCAGGAACAGATCCGTAATGTCGTGCAAGAGAACAATAATCTTAAAGAACGAAATTTATCTTTAGCCGCAGAAGTTCATGATCTTAAACAAGGCCATGATGCGATCGAAGAACGTGCACGAAGTGAGATGGGGATGATTAAATACAATGAAACATTTTATCAAATTGTAGATTATTCAGGATCTCAAATTGATTCTAATTAAGGCTCATGTCAGATAATTCAAAATATTGGGTAGTGATACCTGCTGCCGGTGTAGGATCGCGGATGGGCGCAGGTAAACCAAAACAGTATATCTCGATCAATAATAAGACAATTCTTGAGTATACAATTGATTGTTTTATTCACCGGGAAGATATAGAAAAAATTATTGTGGCAATATCTAAGGAAGATGAATACTGGCCAACATTAGCAATATCAAATCATGATAAAATAATGACAGCGCCAGGTGGAGTAGAGCGTTACCAATCAGTGCTAAATTGTTTACAGGCACTATCTGGTAAAGCAGAAAATAATGACTGGGTTATGGTCCATGATGCGGCTAGACCTTGTTTGAAACAGTCAGCAATTGATCGATTGATAATTGAATTACGGATTCATGAGGTAGGAGGCATTCTGGCAATGCCTTGTCGGGATACTATGAAACGTGCAAATGACGCTGGAGAAATAGAAAAAACGATAGAACGAGAATCACTCTGGCATGCACAAACACCACAGATGTTTAAATATAATAAACTTTTGTCTGCTATTGAAGACGCTCTTGAGAATGAAACCGTTGTCACAGATGAGTCAATGGCCATTGAAAGAATGGGTTTTAAACCAAAGTTGATCTCTGGGCATCAGGAAAACATTAAACTCACCCATAAAGATGATCTTGAGTTGCTTAAAACATACCTAGATAAGGTGATATAAAAAAATGCGAATTGGACATGGTTACGATGCCCACCGTCTTGTCGAAGGTCGAGCTTTGATTCTGGGTGGTGTCACAATCCCCTATGAGAAAGGTTTAGAAGGCCATTCTGATGCAGATGCGGTAATTCACGCTCTTTGTGATGCGATACTTGGGGCCATGTGTTTGGGTGATATTGGCTCACATTTTCCCGATACAGATCCAGAATTAAAGAATATTGATAGTAGAATTTTGTTGCGGCAAGTTCATGATTTAATGAAAAAAAATAAATTTGTGTTGGGTAATGCAGACATAACTATTTTGGCACAAGCACCAAAGATGGCAGGATATATTTCTTCAATGCAGAAAAATCTTTCTACAGATCTTGAAGCAAAATCTACTGACGTCAATATCAAGGCGACGACTACTGAAAAAATGGGTTTTATCGGTCGTGGCGAAGGCATTGCTGTATATGCTGTCGTTTTAATAACATCTCTATAATTTTTCTGAAAATTCTTTTCTTTTAAATTTCATTTTAGTCTTTTAAATTTGATCCATCGTTAAACGATTCCGGGTCATTTCGTGTTTTGGCGTTAAGCTTGTTTTAATGACTCTGTTTTCAATTAACTAAATTAGTAAGTCAAATAAACAGGAGACTACATATGAGTACGTTAAATTTTAATTTGAAAAATACGATCAATAAGCTTGAACACATTAATTATGAATTTGATGCTGATGATGGAATAGTTTGGGTTTACCTGGATGCATTTCCAAAGCCGTGTGTAACGCCACAATTAGTTGATGATATTCGAACTTTGCATCGATGTATTGAAATTAATAATGGACAGCTACCCATTGATGGAGAAATGCAAACGGTTAAGTATCACATTCTTGATTCACACGCGAATGGAGTCTTTAGTTTAGGTGGTGACCTCAATCATTTTTTAAATTGTATTAAAAACAAGGACAGAATAGCTCTGGAGAAATACGCAGCTAATTGTATAAAAGCGATCTATCCGATAATGACAAATTTTAATTTACCCATTGTCACTATATCTTTGGTTAGGGGAAATGCACTTGGTGGTGGCTTTGAAATAGCATTATCAGGTGACGTGATCATTGCAGAGCGTTCAGCAATGATGGGTTTTCCTGAAATATTGTTTAATTGTTTTCCTGGCATGGGGGCATTCCAGACACTCTCATCAAGAATAGGGTTAAACAAGGCTCATAAACTGATTTCCAGCGGTAATTTATATAGCGCAGAAGAATTATATGACATGGGAATTATTGATGTTCTTGTGGATGATCACTGCGGCGAAGAGGCCGTTTATTCATATGTCCAAAACCATAATAAAAACTGGAATGGAAATATGGCGATGCAAAAAATAGTTCAAAATTTAAATCACTATGACCAACAGGAGCTGATGGATATTTGCTGTGACTCTTGGGTTGATACAGTTTTTGATATCTCTGATAAAGATATTAGGACAATCAATCGTTTGTTGCGTAGTCAGAAAAGGTACGAGACAGAATACCAGCATGAATATTCAAAAGTAAGTGTATCTTGATTATTACGTAAAACAATTAAACAAGCTTAGGAACAGGTGATTATAATGAATAATTTAAATACAAAAGAGTTACGGCACTCAATAAAACAGTACGCAAAACCATCAAATAAACTTGCATTATTTATATTTTTTTCTGATCTCACTATCTATGCATTGGCGATAGCCGGGACAATCATGTTTGAAAGCCTGCTGTTAAGAATAACATGTAGTGTTATAGCAGGGCTGAGAATAGGGACGTTATTCCTGGTTTCACATGATGCGGGACATGATAGTTTTACATCCAACCGAGTATGGAATTCTATAATAGGCCGCATAGCCTTTTTACCTTCATTTCATAATTACAGTTTATGGTTAATCGCACATAATCGCTCACACCATCAATCTCCTAACATTAAAGGTATAAATTCATGGTCGCCATTGTCAAAAGAAGAATATGATGGTTTGTCTGCAAGTCGAAAGCTGATAGAACATTTATATCGTTCTCCACTAGGAATTTGTTTCAACTACATGATTGAACGTTGGTGGAAAGATAAGTTTTTTCCATACAAACGAATTATCAAACAGAAAAATGGTGCTTATTTTCTGGATTTCGTACTAGTAGTTAGTTATATGGCAGCTTTTACAACAGTACTTATTTATATGGGGATGCACGTCGCATACACAAGTCCGTTAGAAGTAATATTGTTAGGACTAGTGCTTCCTTTTCTTGTAAGTAATTTCTTGATAGGAGTGACTGTGTATCAACATCATACTCACGAAACTGTTCCATGGTTTAAGACTCAAAAAGAATGTAATGCATACGCAACTCTCGAAGATATAACTGTGCATATAAAATATCCGCATTGGTATAATTTGATTAGTCACAATGCAATGGAGCACACGGCGCATCATGTTGATCCGAGAATACCTCTCTATAATTTATCAAAAGCACAGACAGTTCTATGTGAGTTGTACGGAGAGGATTTAATTACGATGGACTTTTCACTAGTGAGCTTTTTTGCAACGATGGGAAAATGCAAATTATATGATTATGATAATCATTTATGGATGGATTTTTCAGGAAATGCAACTAGTAACAAAACAGTATTAATAGAAGAAAAGGGTTATGCAAAAGCAGCATAACTAAATTATAAATTAGATAAGCATTTTATTAATGAGACAAGGATGTCCCATTAATTATAAAACTTGATGTATTAACTTAGCTATTTTGTTGCGAATTTGATGAAGCAGTCTTTGAAAGGAATGATTTTAATTCAGTTTGTGTTTCTTCGAATACGCTATTGATTAAATCCAGATTGTTTAAAATTAGTTTGTGTTGTCTGGATTGGGCTTGTTTATATATTAAGTCGGCAATTCTTGATAATCTTTTAGTACCAATTGAACGAGAACTTCCATCGACACTATGAGCAAGTTCTGATAATTTATTGTAATCGTCATCACTGGAAAATTGGGACATGTGTTTTAGAGAATTAGCAGTGTCACGTAAGTAACCTTCTATTAAGGTTTTCATAAATGATTTGTCGCTGGCCATAGAAGCCAAAGACTCCAAAGAGTCTTTGTCTATTAATGGCGAATTATTAGGATTATTTATATCAACAACTTTTAATGCCTCATTGCTAGCAACCGGTGTTTCCTCATGGTCGTCACCGACAAGCGAAGCGATAACCTTGACAAGTTTATCCGGTTCTACGGGTTTGGTTAAATAAGCATCCAGTTTTGCCTCCTTGCATGCATCATGAGCTTCCTTTGTAGCATTAGCTGTTAGCATCAATATTGGAATACTGCGTTTCTCCGGATACATGTGACGATATATTTTTGCAGCCTCTATTCCGCCCATAACAGGCATCTGCATATCAAGAATAATCAGATCAAATGTATCTTCTTCCAAAATATCTAATACTTCTTCTCCATTATTAGCTAGTGTTACATGATGGTTAGCATATTCCAGAATACTTTTGATTACTTGTTGGTTTGTCTTGTTATCTTCACCAACGAGTATTTCTAGTTTTTTTACTTGAGTTATATCAGCTGACTTATTATCAAAACCACGAATGTTATTATTAGGTGATATGGCACTGACACCAGAAATAACGGCATGCAATGTCCTGAAGAATTTTGTTCTATCAAGATTACTACGTATTATGGAGGCATAGCCTGCCTGTAATAGATCTGTTTTTCCGGACTCAGGTAATTCGTTATCATTTATGAGTATGAATGAATGGTCTTTGAAGCTTGATTTTGTTGTAGCCTGCTTAATAAAATTAACAGGGTCTGTGTCAAGATACTTCTTGAAAACAAGGATGACATTAAACGAATTATTTTCAGCGTTAGCAGACATGATCATATCTATCGCATCTTGAGCACGGTCAGATTGTTTATATGATATTGGCCACAATGAGAGGTGTTCCTGGATAGTCTGTTGTTTTTCTTTTATTGGGTTGATGATTAAAATATGGGCACCAGAGAAATGTTCCAGTGACTGGTTTTCTTCTGACAATACGGTTTGTTGTTCAAATTCCAAACTAAACCAGAACGTTGAACCTTCTCCTAACACACTGGTGAAATCTATTTCTCCGTGCATTGCATTAACTAATTGTTTGGCAATGGCCATCCCAAGTCCTGTCCCGCCAAAATTACGAGTTGTAGAAGCATCTGCCTGAGTAAATTTTTCAAATATATTGTCTTTTGATTCATTTGCGATACCAATTCCCGTATCGATGACTTTAAACATTATTCTGGCTTTATTTTCTGCTGTTGAGACTAAAGATAAAACTATTTCAATAGAACCATTTTGTGTGAATTTGATAGCATTACTAATAAGATTAATCAGTACTTGTCTTAAATGTTGCTCATCACCACGTAGTAAAAAAGGAACCTCAGGTGAGATATGAACGTTAAACTTCAGTCCTTTATTTACCGCTTGTGGAGAGAGCATTTTACTTGTTGAGTTAATAAGAGCATGCAGATCAAAATCTACTTGTTCTATCGTTATCTTTCCTGCCTCTATTTTTGAAATATCGAGGATATCATTGATTAATGCCAACAATGTTTTGGCCGAAGCATTAATAGTCGATGAATACTCTTGTTGCTTACTATTGAGTTCAGTTGTGGAAAGCAATGAACTCATCCCGACCACACCGTTCAACGGTGTACGAATTTCATGACTCATATTTGCCAGAAATTGACTTTTCGCTTCATTTGCGGAGTTGGCTTCATTAATTGATTTATGCAGTAGTGATATCAATGTCGAGACATAAGCAGATAGGATCGTTATTGAAATAATGGCACCGTATCCATGCATGATCTCTTTTTGCCAATAAGAGCTGTATATCATCACCAAAGAAACTCCAGCAATACTGATGGCGGTACTTATGTATAAATACTTATTTCCGTATCGAAATCCATAGCCAAATATTAAAAATAAATATGCGCCAATCAAGGGTGCCCCATATTCTCCTATAAGATAAAATGCAAACGATGCAAATGATATATCAAGAAAAATGCTAACGTAGCGACGAACGGGAAGCGGTTTTGGAGTAATCACTATCCAAACCAGATTTAGAAGACAGCAAATAATATACAAATACGATGTCGCCGTTGCAGCAGCAGAATCAATGTGTGTAAATCGATTTAACCACGATATATATAGCAGCCAGGTAACACCCATGGCAAATCTGACAACGGTTTGTATGTGCTCAGAATCTTCGCGGTTTTGCAAACGAGTTTTAACTAAGTGTACTAATTTATTTTTCATGGTTACACAATGAAACCATTATTGTGTTTTTTTTGGCGGTAGTTCTACATCATCAATTCTACTCAATAATGCCTTCACACACTCCGGATCAAGATGCTGCCCCTGTTGTTCTACCAGATAATCAATAGTTTTGTTGATTGGCCAGGCTTTTTTATAGGGCCTATGGTTGCTTAATGAGTCAAATACATCTGCAACGGCAACGATTCTGGCTTCTATAGGAATATCCTTTCCCGGTATTTTATTTGGATAACCGCTACCATCATATTTTTCATGATGATTAAGAGCAATTAATGCGCCTGTTTGTAAATAAGGTGATGGGCTGTCTTTGAGTATTTCATGACCAATTGTTGTGTGTGTCTTCATAATGTCAAACTCTTGTTCAGTCAGCTTACCTTTTTTCATCAAAATATTGTCTGGTATAGCCAGTTTCCCAATATCATGTAACGGGGAAGATGTTTCCAGTATTTCTGCGAATGTTTCATCAAAGCCCAGTTCCAGTGCAAGAATCCTGCTTATTCGACCAATTCTGAGGAGATGCTCACCTGTGACGCAATCCTTAAATCCACATGCCCTCGTTAAACGTATTAATGTTTCTTTTTCTCTGACATGAATTTCCTCTGAAGTTTCACTGATCTTTTTTTCAAGTTTAAAGCTACGTTGTTTTAATTTTGTTTGACGTTTTCCCAGAGCCAATAAATTCTTACACCGTGCTTCGCATTCAACTTTATCAAATGGCTTATTAAGAAACTCTGTAACCCCGCTTTTTAATGCGTCGTATAGAACAGAACGATCATCAATAATCGTTATCATGATGATCGGGATGTCTTTACAATTATGCAGTCTTCTAATCCGTTTGGTGAATTCAACACCGTTCATGATAGGCATTTTGTAATCAGTGATTATCAAGTCGGGCGGGGAGGTCTCAAGCGCGGCAAGTGCTGCAGGTGCACTTTGAAATGACTTTACAGTTATTTCAGAATTAATATTCTCAATAGTTTTACTCAGTAACATTCTGCTGACAGGTTCATCATCGACAATATATATTATTGATGAAGTTTTACTTCCAGCAACGTTACTCAGACGTGATAACATCATATCTTATCCCTGAATCTTACTATTCTTATTAATTATTGAATAATAATACAAGTATAGTGAATGATGCACGTTTTTAGAACAGATAAACCGTCATTAAGTTCTATATGTGTGTTATTAGTGATAATTTTTGCTCGAAACCTGATTTTGATATTCTTCAGTGATATCTAAACCTGATATTACCTGACACTAGATGCTCTTGTGTAGGTAACAAACAGCGAAGCTAAATCATTATCGGGTTACTGTCATACTACTTTTTTATTTATTAATACTTCTGTTTCTCATCATTTACGTTTTAATAACAAATAAATTGCACCGGTACCGCCATCAGCAGGTCTTGCCGAACAGAAGGCTTGTGCAATGTCCATTTTTTGTAGCCATTGATTAAGTTTGTTTTTTATAACCGGTTGTTTGTTGACGGAACCCAACCCTTTTCCGTGAATGATTCTAACGCAGCGTTGAGAGCGTACTGTACATTGCTTAAGGAAATCAGTTAATGCAATCTTAGCACTATCAACCGTCATGCCGTGCAAATCCAATTCTGCTTCAATCTTATAATGACCTCGGCGTAATTTTTTTAATATATTATTTTGTAGTCCAGGACTGGTATAGAAAAGCTCATCTCCTCTCTCCAAAAGAGCGAAGTCAAAGTCTGCGACACTCATTTCCTCAAGGACCGCAAGGTTATCGGCTTCTGTTTTCGCAGGGTGAGCTTTGGGTTTTGGTTTCTCAGCAATAAAACTATCTTGCTTTAATGGCCGGGCATCGCCAACTGATTGACGAAATAACGCACTGTCTTCGTCTGAAATACCGGAAGATTTTTTCATGGTGTTAAATAAGAGCCTGTCATTAAACAGAAGTTTAGCGCATGGCTAAATCCATGTCAGCGCTGATAAAACGTCAATCAGCTGCCGGTAGCGGTTATATGTATTGCTGACAATACTATAGGTTTAATTTAACCAATCTCGTGCATTCAAGAACATTTTTATCCATGGGCTATATTCATTGACCCATTGTGAAGGTAAATATGAAAATTGCTTACGCAAAAAGACGCGTTCTGGATGCGGCATCATGATATTGATGCGCCCGTCATCATTTGTGAACCCGGTACATCCGTTAATAGAACCATTCGGGTTATGAGGGTAATTTTCTGTCACTACACCGGTATTATCAATATAGCGCATAGCAGCATTTGATATTAAATCTGTAGATTTATATGAGACACGACCTTCACCATGGGCAACTACGACAGGCATTTTAGACCCAACCATGTCTTTGAATAAAATAGAAGGTGATTCCATTATCTCCACCATGACCAGTCGCGCCTCAAATTGTTCTGATTGATTACGAATGAAATCAGGCCATGATGTTGCGCCTGGGATCAAGTCACGTAGTTGTGACATCATTTGGCAGCCATTACAGACACCAAGGGAAAAAGTATCGGTACGCTTAAAAAATGTTTCAAACATCTTGCTGATCTTGTCATTGTACAAAATAGACTTTGCCCAGCCACCACCAGCGCCCAAGACATCACCATAAGAAAACCCGCCACAGGCAACCAGACCATTAAATGAATCAAGCTTGATTTGACCGTCAATTAAATCCTGCATGTGAACATCAACGCAGTCAAATCCAGCACGATCAAATGCCGCCGCCATTTCTAATTGTCCGTTAACGCCTTGCTCCCGCAGTATCGCCATCTTTGGTTTTACATCGGTGTTGATAAAGACAAGCGGATTACTCTCGAGCTCAAACGTGGTGTCGACAAACAAGCCAGAATCATTTTGATCACCTATGTTATCAAATTCCTGTCGTGCACAATCAGGGTTATCGCGGAGGGATTGAATTTGAAAGCTGGTAGCAGACCATTTTTTATGTAACTCATTAACCGGTAATTCCAGATTGTTCGTCCCATCTTGCGCGAGTCTAAACGTATAATCATTGTTAATGGTGCCGATAGTATGAAGTGTCCGTTCTTCTATGCCGGCATTTATAAAAGTTTGTTTTACACTTTGTTCATGCGCTCTTTTTATTTGAATGACGGCACCGAGTTCTTCATTAAATAAATTGGCGATGATGTCATTGGTGTATGCAAGCTCAATATCAATCCCGGTGTGTCCAGCGAAGGCCATTTCAGCCAGTGTGACAAACAGACCCCCATCCGACCGATCATGGTATGCAAGAATATAATCTGATTCATTGAGGATCTGTAAGGCTTGAAAAAAAACAATGAGTATATTTGGGTCATCCAGATCAGGAGTTTCATTACCGAATTGTTCATACACCTGGCATAGGGCAGAGCCAGCAAGGCGCTGTTTACCTTTGGCTAAATCAATATAAAGTAGAACGGTATCATCATCTTGGTGTAATTGTGGTGTCAGTGAGTGCCGAACATCTGCAACCCGTGCAAAAGCCGTGATATTTAACGACAACGGTGATGTTACTTTTTGTTGTTGATTGTTTTTAGACCAAACCGTATTCATCGACAAAGAATCCTTGCCGACAGGTATTGCAATACCTAGTGTTTTACAAAGATCACTAACCGCAGCAACGGCGCTATAAAGTTTTGCGTCTTGCCCCGTCTCACCACAGGCCGCCATCCAGTTTGCTGAAAGAGCAATATCTTCTAATTTGATGATACGTGCTGCAGATATATTCATAATGGCTTCGGCAATGGCCATGCGTCCGGAAGCCGCTGCATTGATCAGTGCAAGTGGGGCACGTTCACCAATAGCCATCGCTTCGCCTATGTAATCAAAATAAGATGAACTGGTAACAGCACAATCTGCAACGGGTACTTGCCAGGGGCCGACCATCTGATCGCGTACAACCAAACCAGAGATTGAACGATCACCAATCGTAATTAAGAAATTTTTACTGGCAACGGTAGGCAGTTGTAGCACCCGATCAATTGATTCATATAAATCTAATGTTGAAGTATCAAATTCAGTGTGCTGAGTAGTTTCACTCTGCACATCGCGCTGTATGTTTGGCATCTTGCCAAGTAATACTGACATCGGTATATCAATTGCTTGATTACTGAAATGGGCATCGTTCAAGACGAGTTGCTCTTTTGCAGTTGCATCGCCGAGTACCGCGTAAGGTGCGCGTTCTCGTTCACATAATGACGTAAAGCGATCAAGTTGTTCCTCTGCAATTGCAAGCACGTAGCGTTCTTGAGACTCATTACACCAAACCCCCATAGGCGACATGCCGGGTTCATCATTCGGAATCTCGCGTAGTTCCAGTTGTGCACCACGATTACTTGCGCTCACAAGTTCAGGCATGGCGTTGGATAGACCTCCAGCACCAACATCATGAATACTAATAATGGGGTTGTTATCTCCTAATGCCCAACATCGATCGATGACTTCCTGACAACGTCGTTCCATCTCGGGGTTATCGCGTTGCACTGAAGCGAAATCTAATGAAGCGTCACTTGAACCTGACGCCATTGATGAGGCCGCGCCACCACCGAGTCCAATCAACATTGCGGGGCCGCCCAATACTATTAGCTTTGCCCCTGTAGGAATATCTTGCTTATGTACATCTGGTTCTCGAATCATACCGTAACCGCCAGCAAGCATGATCGGTTTGTGATAACCGTAAATTAAGGTTTCATCTTTACGTTGTTCATAGGTGCGGAAATAACCACACAATGCCGGACGACCAAATTCATTATTATAGGCCGCTGCGCCAATTGGTCCTTCAAGCATAATATCTAAAGCCGATACAATTCGATCTGGTTTGCCGTTGTCAGTTTCCCAGGCTTGTTCAAATCCAGGTATCTTCAGGTTTGAGACGGCAAAACCACTTAGACCAGCCTTTGGTTTTGCACCACGCCCGGTTGCTGCTTCATCGCGAATTTCTCCACCTGAACCAGTTGCCGCGCCGGGGTAAGGTGATATCGCGGTTGGATGGTTGTGCGTCTCAACCTTCATCAGGATATGGATATCTTCATCATGATAACCATAGTGATGATTAATTGGGTCGGTGAAAAATCGTGCACCATTAAAACCGGCCATAACGGCGGCATTATCGTGATAGGCAGAAAGCACATTCCCCGGATTGGCTTCATGGGTTTGTCTTATCATCTTAAACAATGAATGTTCTTGTTTAACGTTATCGATAGTCCACTCAGCGTTGAATATCTTGTGTCTGCAATGCTCAGAGTTGGCTTGTGCAAACATCATCAATTCTACATCTGTTGGGTTACGCCCCAACGTTTTAAACGAGCTGAACAAGTAACTAATCTCGTCATTTGATAAAGCCAGGCCCATTTCAGTATTGGCAGTTTCCAGTGCCTCTATACCCGCGTTGATGATATCTACCTGAGTCAATTCAGCAGGCTCAGTAATAGTAAATAAAGCACTGGCATCATTCTCATTATCTATGAGAATTTCTGTCATACGGTCATGTATATGTGGCTTGAGTAGCGTTATTTGTTTTTCATTTAGTGTGTTGCCATCATTTAATGTAAATGAATAAACTCTACCGCGTTCAAGACGCATGATCTTGTTCAAACCTGAGTTATGCACTATGTCGCTTGCCTTACTGGACCAGGGAGAAATAGTGCCGGGTCTTGGAATAATAATAAGATTGAATGAATCGACAGCAACATGTTTGACCGCAGCACCGTAATTCAGCAGGGCATTAAGTTGGGTCGTTTCTTTTTGATTGAGGTCTGAACTCGTTTCAGCAAAATGAATATAATATGACTCAACCGAGCTAATTGCCGGTATGCATGATTGCAAGGCAAATAAAAGTTTATTAACACGAAATTCAGAAAGGGCGTTACCGCCGGGCAGTATTAACATCAATGTATTGGCTTTATTAGGCGAAGGAATTTAAAGAACGACATTTTATCAGTCTATGGTGTATCAGGCGAAAGTTATTTTTATCTTTAATGTGTATTAATGGCATGACTTACAGATTGACATAGGTATAACTATAGTTATACTTTTGGTTATGAAAACAGCTATTTCAATACCTGATCCTGTCTTTAATACAGCTGAAAGACTGGCAAAAAGACTAGGACTATCTAGGAGTGAATTATACGTGCGGGCTATCTCAAGATATGTCGAAGCGCATAAAAATCAAAAAGTAACCGATTTACTCAATGATATATATGATGATGAAGAAAATCAGGGATTAGAACAAGGTTTCAAACGAGTTCAAATGAAGTCAATAAACAGGGATGAATGGTGAGGTATGGACTACAAAAAAGGTGAGATCTGGTGGGCAGATCTTGATGAGCCGAGGGGGTCAGAACCCGGTTACCGAAGACCAATTGTTATCGTTCAATCAGATGATTTTAATAAAAGTAAAATAAAAACGATTGTTGTCGCAGTAATTACATCAAACCTGGCATTAGCTAGAGCCCCTGGAAATATTAAATTGGGCGTAAACAAAAATATTGGTTTAAAGAAAGAGTCAGTTATTAACCTGTCACAGATTATCACGCTAGATAAATCTTATTTAATTGAAAAAGCAGGGAAGTTAAATCCGAATCAAAAACTGGAACTGAATGAGGGTTTGGAATTAGTTTTGGATATTTAACCTGATTTACAACGATATGTATTTTCTTTGTCATTCCCGTCTACACGGGAATGACAGACTGGTGTTATTTAATCTCTTCTACTTTAACTAATACATTCCTCTGTTCTTGCCCGCGTCGTTTTGTGCTAATCAAGTTTCTTTTCGAGCTATCATTGTAATGCTGTGTGGCACCACCGATGGGTATCCATTCTCCCAATCGACCACTCGCTGTGGTTTCGACATTTTGTATATCAAATGTCGCGGCTTGATTTGGACTGACGCGGGATAGTTTGGGTGATATTAATAGCGTGACATTATCGCCCTGAATCCTGGGTAGGACATAAAAGCCGGATTCCACGTCTCGATACTCGACACCATCCTGAACGACTACGCCACCGCCTGTGACGAATGCAGTTTGATTTGGTATAGGGACAGATTGACCTGTACTGATATAGGCTGGATTGCCCTCTAATGCTTGAACGCGAAAGACATTTCTATCTTCTAGCCGTGATCGAGTTTCCAATTGACGGTAGCGGACGACATTGCCATCACTGTCTTTGCCCTGAATGATAGTGCCGCCACGACCCGTGTCGGGCGATTCTATTGTGACCTCTCCGGTGCTATAGCGTCCGGAAACGCCACTTTCCTCAACATTGAGGTTTCCATCGACATCTTGTTTGACACTGATCATTAAACGGCGTGGGGCATTATCGATTTCTGACAGGACTTGCTTAATTTGTTTGAGGTTTGAAGGTGTGGTTTTAACAATCAACTTATTATTTATTCCGGTAACGGTGCCGCCTTCAGCAACTAATGGTTTGAGAATGGGAATAACATCTTCGACTTGTCTATTTTGCATGGGAATAGTCTCGATCTTCATCGGTTCCGCCATAACAGCAGTGCTGTTAACGGCAGTAAATAATAGAGCAAGTAGAGTCAGTTTTTTCAATCTGTAGGCGTGCTCACAGAATAAGCGTGATGCTAAGATAGGAAAGTACGTGTTGTATTGCATAGTTTAAATTTAAGGTTGGTCAATTGGGGTTTCCAGACTTACATGTGCATCCTTCTAAAGTTGGGGTCTGGTTTAGATGTCTCCCACATACTATTAAATACCTCCAACATATACTTCGACTCGCGGCGGCCGTTGAAGTTTACTTTGCCTCCATATCGTTCTGCGCTTTCTCGAAACAGATAGCCTACTTCATCGGCAATCAACACCGCTTCATTGAATGATCTATATTGTGATGATGGTTTACGTATTTCAACATAACTGCTGATTTTTCCTGCTAAATCAACGAGCTTATGACCTCTGCGAACGATTAATTCGGGTTCAAAGGCCAGAATACGGATATCGACATTTCTCCCTTTTAATGCCAACTGCCGGACTGCTTCGACAAACTCGGGTTGATCGTAGACGAAAGGATCCAGCTCTTTGGAGATAATAGCGAGTTTTAGTTTGCATTGTTTTACCAGTGCGAGTGCCGCATCCGCATTATCCTGGCGCGTCTCGACTTTGATGGGGTCTTCTGTGGACTCACCCAGAATGTATTCATCAAGGTTATTCATGTTTGCTTCCCGTCCTGAAGTCTTTATTATTTTTTAGAGGCCAGCTTCGCCTGGTCTTCAGCATTACCAGTATAGTTTTGTGGAGTAAGTCGTTGTAATTGTGATTTGATATCATTAGGTAGTTCAAGTTGTTCAATAAATTTGTGCAGGGTTACCTGATTAATATTTTGCCCACGAGTTAATTCTTTTAATTGTTCATAAGCATTATCAATGCCATAACGACGCATCACCGTTTGTATTGGTTCAGCCAGAACTTCCCATGATTGTTCCAGATCATCATTAATTGCTTCAGAATTAACGTCTAACTTTGACAAACCTTTAGCACAAGAATCAAATGCGATAAGACTATGGGCAATACCCACCCCCATATTCCTTAATACGGTAGAATCCGTCAGGTCGCGTTGCCAGCGGGAGATAGGTAGTTTTTGTGCAAGATGCTCAAAGATGCCATTTGCCAGACCGAGATTACCTTCGGCATTTTCAAAATCGATAGGGTTGACCTTATGCGGCATGGTGGAGGAACCGATTTCACCTTCTTTTAATTTCAGCTTGAAGTATCCGAGCGAGATGTAGCTCCAGATGTCACGGCTTAGATCTATCAGGATGGTGTTAATACGTGACAGCACATGAAAATATTCTGCCATATAATCATGAGATTCGATTTGGGTGGTATGTGGGTTCCAGTCTAACCCAAGTCTTTCCACAAATTCTTTTGAAAGTGACATCCAGTCTAGCTCAGGATAGGCCGATAGATGCGCATTAAAATTACCAACAGCACCGTTCATTTTCCCCAATATTTCTATTTTTCCTAACTGCGATTGTTGACGCGATAAACGATGTACATAGACAGCAAATTCTTTACCCAAGGTTGTTGGTGATGCTGTCTGGCCATGCGTCCTGCATAACATCGGCAATGACGCATGATCGTGTGCCAATGTTTGTAGGTGAGATATAAGACCTTGCAGTTTTTCTGCTAAAACAGTTTCGCGTGCTTCTTTTAGCATTAATGCATGACTTAGGTTGTTGATGTCTTCGGAGGTACAGGCAAAGTGAATAAATTGACTTGCAGTTCCAAGGGAAGCGTCGCCTTTAATCTTATCGCGAATGAAATATTCGACTGCCTTCACATCATGGTTGGTGGTCTTTTCTATTTCCTTGATTGCCTCGGCATCGGCAACGCTAAAGTTGTCTTTTATGTTGTCGAGTAAGGCAATGGTGTCAGCTGAAAAGTTTTCTACTTCAACTATCCCCGGATGTCTTGCTAATGTCTTTAGCCATTCTATTTCGACTTGTACACGAAATCGAAATAGTCCGTATTCACTAAATATCGGTCTTAATGAATCGGTTTTGTTTTGGTAGCGGCCATCTATCGGCGAGATGGCGGTTAATGCTGATAATTCCATAGTGGCGTCTTGTTAATTGATTATGACCCAAGATTATACATGGATTAGCACTTAGTTTGAGCCAATTCTAAGAGACTAATTCTGTTTCAAACAGACCGATAGAGTGTGATGATGACTTTATTCCTCAAGGTCTTCCTTCAGAACTTCTTCAGGAGTCTCTCCGGGTTTATTTAAAATGCGATATTGAATGGGTGGCAGTACAAAGATGAACGGAGTAAATACTAAATATATTGAGAGGAGCCCCCATAATTCATTTGGAGATTGAAAGTAAAGCGTGATTAAGATTCCAATTATCATCAACAAAACTGCCGGGATAATCAGAACTAAAATCGACTTTCTGGAATTAAATTGTTTCATTGCCAACATAAACAATCCCAAGAGAGATTGCAGGGCCAATACAAAATAAACTGGAATTAAAAAGACATATAACCATATCTCCTCTGTCTCCGATGCAAATGCTGAAGGAGAAAGCAAAACACAGCTTAAGGCGAGATAAAAATTAAGGAGAAGGGTTTGGGATTTTTTCATGGATAGTTTCGATTGCTTTGATAATTTTTTTCGAGAGTTTGATATTGATACTCTCGATATTGTTTTTTAGTTGTTCCATGGATGTCGCACCAATAATATTACTGGTGAGAAAGGGGCGGCTATTCACAAAAGCCAATGCCATTTGCGCTGGATCCAATCCATTTTCTTGTGCCAGTTTGACATAGTCTGCGGTTGCCGCATCGGCCTGCGGGTTTGAATATCGACTGAAACGATCCCACAATACGAGGCGAGTACCTGCGGGTCTGGCACCGTTTAAAAATTTACCACTTAATACACCAAAAGCGAGCGGCGAGTAGGCCAACAAGCCTGTTTGTTCGCGATGGGAAAATTCTGAAAGACCAATTTCAAAGGTTCGGTTGAGTAGATTGTAAGGGTTCTGGATGCTCACTATTCTTGGTAAATTGAGTTCCTTAGCGGCGCGGAGATATTCTGCGCAACCCCACGGGGTTTCATTTGAAATACCAATCATCCGAATCTTGCCTTCCTTTATCAATCCATCGAACACATCCAGTGTTTCGGCAATTGCTGTGCCGTCTTTTTCCGGAGCATGGTAATAACCCAATTGACCAAAGTAGTTAGTATCACGATCCGGCCAATGTGTTTGATAGAGATCGATGTAATCCGTTTGTAGTCGTTTTAAAGAAGCATCTAATGCCTGATGGATATTCTTTTTATCGAGCTTTGCTTGACCATTGCGTAAGTAGGGCGCAAAAAGATTTTGACCGCAAACCTTACTGGCAATAATCAATTTATCGCGATCCTGTCTTTTTGCCAACCAGCTACCAATATAGGTTTCGGTCAGCCCCTGGGTTTCTTCTGTCGGCGGCACCGGATACATTTCAGCGGTATCAATAAAATTAATACCTGCGTCCACCGCATAATCTAATTGCTGGTGTGCTTCGACTTGGGTGTTTTGTTCGCCCCAGGTCATCGTTCCGAGACAAATGCGGCTGACTTTGATGTCAGTGTTGCCTAACTTTGTGAATTCCATCTTGTTCTCTCTTTATTAAAGTGTGTAGATACCTTTCATCTTTAATATGTAATAATTTCATTCAACTATGCAAACGATAACTATAACAAAACCTGACGATTTCCATCTGCACTTGCGTGATGGCGTTGCGTTGTCCAGTGTTGTGAATCATTCCGCAGTGCAATTCGCGCGCGCGATAGTCATGCCTAATCTTAAACCACCCGTGGTTAATACAGAAATGGCACTGGCTTACAGGGAGCGTATCTTACAGTGTGTTGATAAAAAATATAATTTTGAACCACTGATGACCTTATATCTAACCGATAACACCTCAGTCGAGACGATAAAGACCGCAGCAGAGTCTAAGATTATTAAGGCATTAAAATATTATCCTGCAGGCGCGACGACCAATTCTGACCAAGGTGTAACAGATATAAAGAATACCTATGCCGCCCTTGATGCCATGATGAAAAGTGGCTTACCACTTTTGGTACACGGCGAAGTCACAGGCGACGATGTCGATGTGTTTGACCGCGAAGCCGTGTTTATCGATACAGTGCTAGCACTACTGGTGAAAGATTTTCCTGAGCTTAAAATAGTCTTTGAACATATCACGACACGCGCCGCCGCTGATTTTGTGATGGAATCAAGTGATAAGCTTGCTGCAACGATTACGCCGCAACACATACTCTTAAACAGAAATGATTTATTTAAAGGTGGCTTGCAACCGCACCATTATTGCTTGCCTGTATTAAAGGCAGAAGATGATCGCCAAGCGGTATCGACAGCGGCGATGAGTGGTAATTCGAAGTTTTTCCTCGGCACCGATAGCGCGCCGCATGCGCGAAATACAAAAGAGACCAGCTGTGGTTGTGCCGGAATCTATTCAGCCCCTAACGCACTAGAGATATACGCCGAAGCATTTGATGCTGCTGGACAACTCGATAAACTCGAAGCCTTTGCCAGTCACTATGGTGCAGACTATTACGACTTACCACGAAATACAGAACAAATGACATTAGTTAGAGAAGAGCAAACCATTCCTGAATCACACCCTTTTGGTAATGAAGAGATTGTTCCCTTTCGAGCCGGGGGGACATGTTCATGGCAACTGAAGAAATAACTGAAACAACGGCGAATAATAAATCGCCGGTTGCAAAACGATTTCGTGGGTTTTTACCCGTCATCATTGATGTTGAAACAGCAGGGTTTAATGCAGCAACCGATGCCTTGTTAGAAATTGCAGCGGTAACGGTAACGGTCAATGAAGAAAAACAATGGTGCATCGATGAAGTTGTCTCCAAACATGTCAATCCATTCGAAGGTGCAAATCTCGATCAAGCGTCGCTAGATTTTATCGGTGTCGATCCCAATCATCCTTTTCGTAAACAGATCGCGGTCAGTGAGACAGAAGCCTTGCAAGAAGTATTCAAACCGGTAAGAAAAAAAATAAAAGAGCATCGCTGCAGTCGCGCCATTTTAGTAGGACACAATGCCTCTTTTGATTTGGGCTTTCTAAATGCCGCTGTTGAACGTACGCAGATCAAACGCAACCCATTCCATCCCTTCAGCACCTTTGATACCGCAACCATGGCAGGCTTAGCCTATGGACAAACTGTATTAGCTCGTGCTGCTGAAGAAGCCGGATTGAGGTGGGATACCAAGGAAGCGCACTCTGCGCGTTATGACGCCGAACAAACTGCATTACTGTTTTGTGAGATTGTTAATCGGTGGAATGAGTATTCAGGGTTGTTTCGAGTTGATGATGAATAATCAGCGGTATTCTTTTTAAGAACTCCGTCATTCCCATGAAAATGGGAATCCAGTCAAATAATAACTTCATTATTCTTTTTTACGTTAGTTTCGCCTTTTACGGCGAGTAACTTCTTTTTTGCTTGCCCAAAAAAAGAAGACACCAAGAAAAAAGGGCACCCCAATGACTTGTCCTACGGAGACCCTCGGGGTTATTTCATTTCAACGGCACGCGTATAGACGATGTCCCTGTCGTCAATACGCTTTCGCAACATCCATGTTGCTCAACCATTAAAATAGAAGAATCCTTCGGCAAGTCATAAGGGAAAATAAAACTAATCAACACTAATACTATAGGTTCAATTTTATATTTTCTTATATCATCAATTTTTGAAGATATATCATAGTGATTTTTTGTTTTTCTCTATCGAGTCTTTGCCAAATATCCTCAAGTTCAAATCCCTGTTCAAAATCATATTCTTCGCTTCCGTAATGAAATGATAACCATGGATATGAAATATTATAGAGCTAATCTAATTCCATTATGAGTTTTTTACTTTTGGGCGCGCCTTTGCGGGTTTCCCAGCGTTTGACTGTTTGTGTCGTTATGTTTCGAGTTTTGGCGACTTCTTCTTATGTGAGTTTTGCTTTTATTCGGGTATAAAAAAGCCGGTCGGAGATTCGACAAAAATCATTTTATTTAAGTATTCGGTAATATATATTCATAAAGACAATAGCGGTTAATTTTTTTGATGCTTTAATTTTTGAGGTACAGGGATTAGTTTTCTGACATGAATTTTTCTAGTGTGGACAAAATGACTTCAAACGCATCATGCGGTGGGTGGGATAATATAAAGCTGTGGCCTTTTTTCCTTTCTGTGAGTGAGACAAGGGTATCCTTTCCTGAATCAGTGATTTCGGCAGTGACGCTGATGTCTTCAGTGAGTCTTCCCGGTGAAGTGAATTCAAAATAGCCGTAGTATTTTCTTCCCGTGAGCGAATCAAACCAACGGCCAATACCCGTTCGGTTATCGCTTAAATTAAGTTCCGGGTGATCCTTGGCTTGTACTACTTTTTTTATGTCCTCAATAACAAGGGTTAAATCGTTTGCTTCTGTTTCACTGTAAGGCCATTTAATAACGCGTGTTTTTTTACTCATGCCACGGCTGTAGGTAATAGAAATTCGAAGATAGAAGTAGGATTTATATTGTTCTATTGATAGTTTTATCGTTACCAGGTTTGGGCCTTGGTCACGATTGTAGATTGCGCCAAAGTCAGTAATGGTTTCTATTCCAGAGGCAGCGCTTAATCCTTTAAAAATATCTTCTAGCATTGTGGTCTTACCTTAAATTTAAGATAAACGTTGTGTATAAATCAATTAGACTTGATTTTCTTTTCCCAGCTTTTCGCCTTCTCCATCAGTTTGGAGTATTCCATTGTTGTTAATTCTCGGTTCTTTAAAACTTGCTTCCCTGCTATCCAGACATCGCTGACTTGTTCACGGTTTCCGGCATAGATGATTTGCGATAGTGGTTCGTAGTTTGGAGCGGTTTCGAGTTGGTTGAGGTTGATTGCAACGATGTCGGCTTGCTTTCCTTTCTTTAATGAACCAATCGACTCATTCAGTCCAAGTGCCTTTGCGCCATTGAGTGTGGCCATCTTTAAAGTAGTGTGTGCATCAAGAACTGTGGTGTCGTTGGCAACACCTTTGGCGAGTAGGGCAGCGGTGCGCATTTCGCCGATCATATCCAGATCATTATTACTGGCGGTACCATCGGTACCGATACAAACATTAACCCCCGCTTTATGTAGTTCTGCGACGGGACAAAAGCCACTGGCAAGTTTGAGGTTCGATTCCGGGCAATGAGCGACGCTAACACCGAGCTTCGCGAGTTCTTCTATTTCGTCTTTTTTCAGCTGTGTCATATGCACGGCCAACATCCGCGGGCTGATGACACCAAGTTCTGTTAGGCGTTGTAACGGACGTTTGCCGTGTTGTTCGATGCTTTGTTCAACTTCAAATGCTGTTTCATGGATGTGCATATGAATCGGGATATCGAGTTCTTCTGCTAGCACATCGATATGTTTTAGTGGTTCGTCCGACACAGTGTAGGGCGCGTGTGGCGCAAAGGCAGTATTTATCAGAGGGTTATGGCGGTAGGTGTCGTGTACTTGTTCACCTTTTAGTACATATTCATCAGCGTCATTAGCCCAAGCAGTGGGAAAATCGATTAGGATTAAACCGACGACGACACGCATACCAATATTGGCGCAAACTTCTGCTGTCTGATCGGGAAAGAAGTACATATCATTAAAGCAAGTGGTGCCGCCACGGATCATTTCGGCTACAGCGATTTCGGTACCGTCTTTGACGAATTCAGGATTAACCCATTTTTGTTCAGCCGGCCAGATATGCTCATTGAGCCATTCCATCAAAGGCAGGTCATCAGCTAGACCACGTAACAAGGTCATGGCTGCATGGGTATGTGCATTGATCAGGCCCGGGATAAGCACATGGTCTTCCAAATTGTGTTCGGCTATTGCAGTAAATTTTTTCTTCGCATCATCTGTCGGGAGTATCCCTTCGATCTTGTCGCCTTTGATCGCAATCGAATAATTTTCATAGACGGTATTTGCCGGTTCTACAGGTATAATCCATCGGGCATGAACTAAAGTATCAACATTCATCTTGAAAGAGGTATCCTTGGTTTTTTCATCATGATAAATCATTAACAGGATAAAACGAATTGGACAACGATAAATTAGAATTTCCACCGGAAGCATTTTCTGCCGTGAAATGGAATGCAGGAATGTTGAGCTTATTAGACCAAAGGAAACTGCCACGAGAAATAAACTATCTTAATTATGACTCAGCTAGTGCCGTCGCAATAGCAATTAAAGACATGGTGGTTCGAGGAGCCCCGGCGATAGGGATTGCTGCGGCCTATGCCGTTGTTTTAGCAGCGCGGACAGCTTGGCAGGATGCAGAGGAGTTATGGAGAGAAAAAATAGCAGGGGATATTGAGACACTTGCTGCGGCAAGACCCACAGCGGTTAATTTGCATTGGGCGATTGCTGAAATGTGCCAGGCTTTTGCACTGATTGAAGGCAACCCAGAACCTGTTTTATTAGAAATGGCAAAGCAAATTCATAAAGAGGATATCGCCGCAAATCATGAAATGGGACGTTTAGGCGCTGAGTTAATTCTAGCTAATAGTCAGGTAATCACACATTGTAATGCGGGGGCATTGGCTACAGGTGGTTACGGTACGGCTTTGGGAGTTATCAGAACAGCATTTAAAAAGGGTTCTATTACAAATGTATTTTCTTCTGAAACCCGTCCCTGGTTTCAGGGAGCGCGTTTGACCAGTTGGGAATTACAACAAGATCAGATCCCGGTGAAGTTAGTGATAGATTCTGCAATTGCAAGCGTGATGGAAAGTAACAAAATAGCCTGGCTGATAGTCGGTTCAGATCGAATTGCTGCAAATGGTGATGTCGCAAATAAGATTGGCACCTATTCGCATGCGGTCTCTGCTTATTATCACGGGGTAAAAGTGATGGTTGTAGCACCTTCATCGACGATTGATATGGATATTGAAACGGGTGCAGATATACCAATAGAAAACCGTGGAACTGAAGAAATCACGGACTTTAAGGCCACTCGAATTGCTCCAAACGACATCGAGGCCATTAATCCGGCGTTTGATATTACCCCGGCAAAATTGGTTGATGTCATCGTCACAGAAAAGGGAATTGTGCATAATCCGGACACTGAAAAAATGCTTGCATTATTCGGATAATTTAGGCCTGAAAATCCCGATTTAAAAGTAAAATTTTGGTAGGGTAAATGGCTGAAATATGTTAAAATTTTGGCTTTAAAAATTACTAGAAATTAAGGCTTTTTTTGCTCCCTTTTCCATCAATAATTTATGTCAGACTCTGATTTCGCTCGTGCACTTTCGCACGTCAATATAGAAGACGAAATGCGGCAGTCCTATATGGACTATGCCATGAGCGTTATCGTTGGTCGCGCCTTGCCTGATGTCCGAGATGGACTCAAGCCAGTGCATCGTCGCGTTCTGTTTGCGATGAAAGAAATGGGCAATGACTACAACAAGCCCTATAAAAAATCAGCCCGTGTCGTGGGTGATGTCATAGGTAAGTACCACCCACATGGCGATACCGCTGTCTATGACACGATGGTACGTATGGCCCAGCCTTTTTCCTTACGCTATGTATTGGTCGACGGGCAAGGTAACTTCGGTTCAGTTGATGGAGATTCTCCTGCCGCAATGCGATACACAGAAGTACGTATGTCGCGAATCGCGCATGAAATTTTAGAAGATCTCGATAAAGAAACGGTCGATTTTGCCCCGAACTACGATGGTTCTGAGCATGAACCCGTGGTCATGCCGACCCGTATCCCCAATCTACTTGTAAACGGTTCCAGTGGTATTGCTGTGGGCATGGCGACCAATATACCACCGCATAACATGACAGAAGTCGTTTCTGCCTGCTTGGCCTTGATTGAAAACCCTGAATTAACAATTCCGGAATTAATGGAATACATTCCTGGACCTGATTTTCCAACCGCAGCCATTATTAACGGTTCATCGGGTATCAGAGAAGCCTATGAAACAGGACGTGGTCGTATCTATGTCCGGGCACGTACTGAAATTGAAGAAAATGACTCGGGCAACAAGATTATTATTCACGAGCTTCCCTATCAGGTTAACAAAGCGCGCTTAGTTGAAAAGATAGCCGAGCTGGTGAAAGACAAGAAGGTAACTGGTATCCGTGAATTGCGCGATGAATCTGATAAAGATGGGATGCGCGTTGTTATTGAATTACGTCGTGGTGAAGTCGCAGAAGTTATCCTGAATAATTTGTATAAGTTTACTCAGATGCAATCTGTATTCGGCATCAATATCGTGGCATTAGCTGATAATCGACCACGCTTGATGAACCTGAAGGATTTACTCGAAGCGTTTATTAGTCATCGTCGCGAAGTAGTCACGCGTCGTAGCCTTTTTGAATTGCGTAAGGCCAGAGCTCGTGCCCATGTATTAGAAGGGCTTGCGGTTGCCTTGGCTAATATCGACCCTGTCATTGCGCTTATCAAGCAATCTGCGAGTCCCGCCGATGCGAAGGAGAGTTTATTGGCCGAGACGTGGGAATCTGGTGCCGTTGTTGAAATGTTAAAAAGCGCCGGTGCCGATGCATCAAGACCTGACAATTTATCCAAAGAGTATGGCCTTACTGAGGCTGGTTATCGACTCTCTCCAGTTCAGGCACAGGCCATTCTTGAGTTACGGCTACAAAAATTAACTGGCCTTGAAAAAGACAAGATTCTAAAAGAATATGGCGAGCTATTAGATGCCATTGCAGATTTACTGGATATCCTCTCACGACCTGAGCGCTTAATGGAAGTTATTCGCGATGAGTTGAAGGACATTCTGGATCGTTATGGGGATGAAAGAAAAACTGAGATTGTTCATACTCAAGAAGATCTGAGCATGGAAGACCTTATAACGGAAGAGGATGTTGTCGTAACACTATCCCATGCGGGTTATGCGAAATCACAACCAATGGATACTTACCGCTCGCAAAAACGTGGTGGACGCGGTAAGTCAGCAACCTCAGTCAAAGACGAAGATTTTATTGATAAATTATTTATGGCTAGCACCCATGACACAATCTTGTGCTTTTCTAATCGAGGAAAAGTCTATTGGCTTAAGGTTTATGATTTACCGCAAGCTAGCCGTAGCGCGCGTGGTAAACCGATCATTAATCTATTGCCTCTGGAAGATGGTGAGCAGATCAATGCCATATTGCCTATACGTGAGTATGAAGAGAATAAATTTATTTTCATGGCAACAGCTGATGGCACCGTCAAGAAAACTTCATTAGCCGAGTTTTCGAGGGCGCGACCAAGTGGGAAACGTGCAATAGAGCTAGCCGATGGCAATAAACTTATTGGTGTTGAGATTACTGATGGTGAACAGGATATTATGCTGTTTAGCAATACCGGTAAGGTCGTACGTTTTCCTGAGTCGCATGTCCGTGCAACAGGTAGAACTGCGAAAGGTGTACGTGGAATTCGTTTGAGTAAAGACCAAAATGTCATTTCATTAATTATTGTTGAAAACAAAGATGTGACGATTTTGACAGCCACAGAAAATGGTTATGGCAAGCGTACTGCGGTTGAGGATTATCCTCAGAAATCACGTGGTGGTGTGGGTGTTATATCCATTCAAGTATCAGAACGTAATGGTAATGTCGTTGGTGCTGTGTCAGTTGAGAATGATGATGAGATTATGTTGATCAGTGATCAAGGCACGCTGATAAGAACACCTGTTAAAGACATCTCTGTCTTTGGTCGTAATACCCAAGGTGTAAGACTGGTTAATTTGAATGAAACAGAACACTTGGCCGGTCTGGAACGGATTATCGAATATGGGGAAGAGGAACAAGAACAAGAAAGCTGATTTCTTGTGAGACAACATTTACTATTTGTCAAAGTCTTTGGAATGTATCGCTAACAATAAGACATTCCAATTGTTCAGTTTCGTGAAAAAATAGTGCAAATATATTAGCGACTCCTTAACAACTACTGGTCTCTACCGTATCCTGTCATACTTGGAAAATTATATAAGAAATAACCTGGTGCTCGACCATGCCCGATGATAAAAAATTAGCGCAGTTGCGTGTTGATATAGATGCATTAGACAATAAATTGATTGATCTAATCAGTGATCGCGCGCGTCTGGCACAAGACGTTGCCGAGGTGAAAAATGCATCACCAGAACCCACAAGTTTTTATCGTCCTGAACGCGAAGCTCAAATATTAAGAAAAGTAATAGAACAAAATAAAGGGCCACTTTCTGAAGAAGAAATGGCACGTCTATTCCGTGAGATTATGTCGGCATGTCTGGCATTGGAACAACTCCTGGACATCGCCTACCTGGGACCGGAAGGGACATTTACCCAATCCGCTGCACTAAAACATTTTGGGCATTCTGTTAATACAACGGCCTTCGGTACTATTGATCAAGTCTTCCGCGAAGTTGAATCAGGGGCATCACACTATGGTGTGGTACCCGTTGAAAATTCAATTGAAGGTGTTGTGAATCACACATTAGATATGCTGAATAACTCCAGTTTAACTATCTGTGGTGAAGTAGAGTTACGTATACACCATCATCTGTTAAGTAAAGATGAATCGTTTGATGAAATAACAATCGTTTATTCACATCAACAATCACTAGCACAATGTAGGGCATGGTTAGATGCACATTTAAATAAGCCGGAACGCATTGCCGTCAGTAGTAATGCCGAGGCTGCGCGTATTGCCAGTGATGAACAGCATGTTGCTGCTATAGCAAGTAGTGCTGCAGGTGAGTTGTATCAGCTAAATAACCTTGCCAGCAATATTGAAGATCAGCCCGATAATACGACTCGCTTTTTGGTTATTGGTAAAGAAGAGTGTAGCGCTAGTGGTCACGACAAGACCTCTTTGATTTTTTCCGCACCAAATAAGCCAGGTGCATTACACCAGATGTTAAGTTGCTTTGCTGAAAACGGCGTTAGTATGACACGAATTGAATCCAGACCTTCACGTCGTGAGATGTGGGGTTATGTTTTCTTCGTTGATATTGAAGGACATGCTGATGATCAGCCCGTTAAGAAAGCGATACTTGAGTTGGAGGCACATGCGGCGATGGTAAAATTGCTAGGGTCTTACCCTAAAGCTGTATTGTAAAAATGCTTGTTTTGTCCCAATGCATCGTCGTGTCACTTAGATACAAGCCGCTCGCTTCTCGAAAATGTCACGCCTCATCTTGAAACAAACTAACCGGCTTTTAGGAATTAAATAGTATGTCCTGTGATTTATTTTCGCTTGCTACGCCGGGTGTCGCTGGTCTTCAGCCTTATCATCCTGGCAAGCCTATTGAAGAGTTACAACGCGAACTAGGGCTAGATGAAATCATCAAGCTTGCGTCTAATGAGAATCCGTTAGGCCCTAGTCAAAAGGTGTTAGATGCTATTGCGTCTACTACAGATTTATCACGTTATCCAGATGGTAATGGCTTCAATTTGAAAAAGGCCCTTGCCGATAAACATAGTATAAATATGGATCGCATTACATTGGGTAATGGTTCAAATGATATTCTGGAAATGGTAGCACGCGCTTTTGTTAACAGTGAACATCAGGTGATTTACTCGCAGCATTCATTTGCAGTTTATCCCATAGTGACTCAGGCAGTGGGCGCAGAACATGTTGTCGTGCCTGCGAATGAGTGGGGACATGATTTGCCTGCTATGTTGGCTGCAGTTACTGATAAAACACGCCTAATGTTTATTGCTAACCCTAATAATCCGACCGGTACATGGATAAATAGTGAAAGTCTGAGGGGTTTACTTGAGAAGGTACCAGAACATGTTGTTGTTTTAGTAGATGAAGCCTATTTTGAATACGCTTCTTCTGAAGCGGATTATCCTGACAGTAGCTTATGGCTGGACGAATTTAGCAATTTGGTGGTCACGCGAACCTTTTCTAAAGCTTATGGTCTGGCAGGGCTTAGGGTTGGTTATGGGCTATCTCATCCAGATGTAGCTAACTTGTTAAACCGTGTACGCCAACCGTTTAATAATAATAGTCTGGCACTAGTTGCGGCGGAGACGGCATTGCAAGACGAACAATATATAGAGCGCAGTGTTACAGTAAATCAATCGGGAATGCAGGCATTAATCGGTGCATTTGATAAGTTGGGCCTGGAGTTTATTGCGTCAAAAGGCAACTTTATCTGTGTGGACTTTAAACAACCTGCCGATGGTATTTATCAAGCCTTATTGAAGGCAGGCGTTATTGTTCGGCCTGTTGCAAACTATGGTATGCCGAATCATTTACGCATCAGCATTGGTTTGGAATCTGAAAATGTACGGTTTATAAATGAATTAACTAAAATAATGACTTTGTAAGATATGTTAATTGATCATCTTTCTATTATTGGTGTTGGGCTTATTGGCGGTTCGCTTGCTCGTGCCTTGCGTAAGGCAAAACTTGTTAATCGTGTTACGGGCTGTAATCGTAATGAGGATACTTTGAAGAAAGCGATTGAGCTTGATGTCATCGATGATTACGCTATAAATATACATGAAGCCGTCGCCGGTGCTGATGTGGTTGTTATCGGTACGCCGCTGTCGACCACTGAAAAAATACTTCCGGAAATTGTTGCGTCTTTAAAACCAAATGCAGTGCTAACCGATGTGGGTAGTGCTAAAGGTAGTGTCGTCGATGCCGCTCAAAAGGTAATGGGTGATAAGTTTTCACGCTTTGTCCCGGGGCATCCTATTGCGGGTACAGAACAAAGTGGTGTAGAGGCATCGTTTGCAGAGTTGTTTGTCAACCATCGAGTAATACTCACGCCTTTGGATGTTACTGATGTATCTGCACATAAGTTGGTCACTGAAATGTGGCAAGCCGTTGGTGCTGATGTAATTGATCTTGATGTTAAACATCACGATGACGTACTCGCGGCGACGAGTCACTTACCTCATATGCTAGCTTATGCCTTGGTCGATTGTCTGGCAGGTATGCAAGAGCGTGAAGAGATTTTTAAATATGCCGCAGGTGGTTTTGCCGATTTCACACGAATTGCCTCTAGTAGCCCTGAGATGTGGCATGACATCTGTTTTTCTAATCGTGATGCATTATTAAATTCATTAGAACTATTTTCTGAACATATTAGTGAAATAAAATGTGCTATAGAAAACTCTGACAGTGAACAATTATTATCGATTTTTAAACGCGCCAAACAAGCCAGAGATCAATTCACTAAATCCAGAAAAAAGTCTGAATAATAAATCAAAATGAGTTCAAACAACGGTTCCAGTTTTCAAGTTAAGCCGGGAGGTGTCATCTCTGGTCGAATCACTGTGCCTGGAGATAAATCTATTTCGCATCGAGCCTTGATGTTAGGCGCTATAGCGGAAGGTGAAACAACAATCACCGGTTTTCTGCAAGGTGAAGACACCTTGGCGACGGCAAAGGCCTTCCAACAGATGGGTGTTGAGATAGAAAATGACGGTAAGCTTGTGCGAATTAATGGTGTAGGCCTTAGGGGCTTAAAGGAGAGCAGTAGCCCCATTGACCTCGGTAATTCAGGCACATCTGTTCGTTTAATGACAGGCTTATTAGCCGGCCAAAACTTTGATTCTGAATTGATAGGCGACAAGTCATTAATGACAAGACCTATGCTGCGAGTGATTAAACCATTACGTAGTATGAAAGCAGATATTAGTTGTGCGGAATCTGGTACTTTGCCGATATATATAACAGGTGAAAATCAGTTACAGGGGATTGAATATGAATTACCCGTTGCCAGCGCGCAATTAAAGTCCTGTTTATTGTTGGCGGGCCTGTATGCCGAGGGAATCACCACTATTATTGAAAATCAGGCTACCCGTGATCACACAGAACGAATGCTCAGCGCTTTTTCTCATCCAATAACAAGAAATCAAAACCGAATATCCATAAGCAAGGCAGATAAACTTATGGGGACAGACATCAGTATACCAGCGGATTTTTCTTCAGCCGCATTTTTTATCGTGGCGGCAACAATAGCCCCCGGTTCGGATTTGGTGCTTGAGAATGTCGGTATTAATCCTACTCGTGACGCAATGCTGCAGATTATGCAATTAATGGGTGCTGATATTGAGCTTGAGAACAAGCGAGAACAGTCTGGTGAACCAGTTGCAGATATACATATAAAGAGTAGCGACTTAAAGGGGATCGATATCCCGGAAGAATTGGTGCCCGTCGCGATAGATGAGTTCCCGGTAATTATGGTTGCTGCGAGTTGTGCCCGAGGAGAAACTCGTTTGTCTGGTGCGGCTGAATTGCGGGTAAAGGAAAGTGATCGAATTCAATCGATGTTGGATGGTTTTATCGCAATAGGTGTTCATGCAGAAGACACAGAAGATGGCATGATCATACAGGGCGGAGAATATAATGGCGGTGAAGTTAATAGCCATGGCGACCACCGAATTGCTATGGCCTTTGCCGTTGCGGGACTGGTGTCGAAAGCACCCATACGTATAAATGATTGTGAAAATGTAGCAACCTCATTCCCCGGGTTTGTAGAATTGGCTCAAACAGCGGGTATGAATATCGCCTATGATTAGCGTACCAGCGACTAAAGTGCCTGTTATTACTGTTGATG
The DNA here is from genome assembly GCA_963976795.1 of uncultured Gammaproteobacteria bacterium. Lineage (GTDB taxonomy): Bacteria > Pseudomonadota > Gammaproteobacteria > Eutrophobiales > Eutrophobiaceae > UBA7359. Next base: position 23,720 of record CAXBLT010000017.1, on the reverse strand, counting down.
GTCCAAGTGGCACCGGCAAAGGCACTATTTGTAGTTATCTTGCTGACTGGTTGCAATGGCACTTTTTGGATAGTGGTGCTTTGTATCGAGTGCTGGCACTAGCAGCAGAAAAACATGGTATTAGTAGTGATAACGAAGCGGCGCTTGTAGCGTTGGCGGAAAATTTAAACGTAGAATTTAAGGTTGCAGGCGCGGGCTCTTTAGTCGATGTTGAACTGGATAGTCTCACTGTCACTGATGAAATCCGTACTGAAACTTGTGGTAATGCGGCCTCAGTCATAGCACCGATTGCAAAAGTACGCCAGGCTTTGTTATCAAGGCAAAGGGCATTTCATAAAGCGCCCGGTTTGATTGCTGATGGTCGAGATATGGGTACGGTCGTCTTTCCCGATGCGACATTGAAGATATATTTGACAGCCAGCGCCGAGGAACGGGCCAAAAGGCGTTATAAACAGTTGAAGGAAAAGGGTATTAATGCTAATCTCCGCGGCCTTTCCGCTGCTATAGCTGAGCGAGATGAGCGTGATAGTACACGTGCAGCATCGCCATTAAAACCAGCAGAAGATGCGATTGTTATTGATACGAGTAAGCTTGATATTGATGCGGTCTTGGAAAATATCTCAGAATTAGTGCGCAACACAGTTCCGGGATTGCAAAAATAGGTGGTTAATCACTCGCGATGAGTGCTTAACTTAAAATTAACGTCGGATAACTATAAAAATAGTATATTTTTAGAGATGTCCATTAACAGATATATCCTGCCGTAGTCATAGCAGGGTTTCAGGAATTACCTTTCATGAGCGAGAGTTTTGCGGAATTATTTGAACAAAGCCAAATAGAATCAAAAATGCGTCCCGGCGCGATAATCAGTGCCGTAGTCGTAGACGTCAACAACGATACCATCATAGTCAATGCTGGTCTCAAGTCCGAAGGAATCATCCCAATAGATCAATTTTTTGACGAGCACGGTGAGCTCGAGGTTGCCCTTGGCGATACGGTTGATGTTGCGTTGGATTCTATCGAAGATGGTTATGGTGTTACGCGCCTCTCCCGTGAAAAAGCAAAACGTAAGATTGCCTGGACTGTGCTTGAAAAAGCGCACGAAGATAATGCCACCATTATTGGTGTTATTACTGAACGTGTTAAAGGTGGTTTCACGGTTGATGTTGATAAAGTCCGTGCCTTTTTACCGGGCTCATTAGTGGATGTAAGACCTGTTCGTGATACGTCTTATCTGGAAGGCAAACCACTCGAATTCAAGGTAATTAAAATTGACCAAAAACGAAACAATGTTGTTGTTTCGCGTCGCGCAGTCGTCGAAAACGAGAGTAGCGCTGAACGAGATGCATTACTGGAATCATTGAAAGAAGGAGCCTTAGTCAAAGGTGTTGTTAAGAACCTGACTGATTATGGTGCGTTCCTTGATTTAGGCGGCATTGATGGTCTGTTACATATTACCGATATGGCTTGGAAACGTGTTAAGAACCCAAGCGAAATCGTTAACATTGGTGACGAAATAGAAGTTAAGGTCTTGAAATATGATCGCGAGAAAAACCGCGTATCCCTTGGCTTGAAGCAAATGGGTGAAGATCCTTGGTTAGATTTAACCCGCCGTTATCCAGAAGGTGCTCGCTTACATGGTAAGGTCACCAATCTTGCTGATTATGGTTGTTTTGTAGAGCTGGAAGAAGGCGTTGAAGGTCTGGTTCACGTCTCAGAGATGGATTGGACTAATAAGAATGTGCATCCTTCAAAATTGGTTCATATCGGGCAAGAATGTGATGTCATCATCCTCGATATCGATCAGGAACGTCGTCGTATTTCTCTTGGCATGAAACAATGTCAATCTAATCCTTGGGAGCAATTTGCAGCAACACACAATAAGGGTGACCGCGTTGTTGGTGTTATCAAATCGATTACAGATTTTGGTATCTTCATCGGACTTGATGGTGGTATTGATGGCTTGGTTCACTTATCCGATGTTTCATGGGCTGAAAATGCAGATGAATCAATCCGTAATTTTAGTAAAGGTGAAGAAGTCGAAACCGTCGTTCTGGCTGTTGACGCTGAAAGAGAACGAATTTCTCTCGGTGTGAAACAGTTAGAAAAAGATCCATTCTCAAATTTCGTTGCTGAAAACCCAAAAGGAACAATCGTAAAGGGTATTGCACAAAATGTTGATGTGAAATATGTCAATATTAGCTTGGGTGAGGGTGTTGAAGGCACCATGAAGGCGAGCGAGATTTCACTGGAAAAAGTTGTCGATGATGCGCGTTCTGTTGTTAAAGAAGGTGAAGAGCTGGAAGTAAAAATTACTGCAATTGACCGTAAAAAACGCACAATTAACCTCTCAATAAAGGCAAAAGATTCAGATGATGAACAAGCAACAGTCAAGGAATATGCCCCTGAGTCCGGTGGTGGCGCTAAATTAGGCGACCTTTTAAAGGAACATTTAGATAATAGTTAAAAATTACTGTTGCAACAGACCCATCTTCTGATAGGATTTAGGAATAATAACAATGGCTTGGACGTGTTTTGAATAGAAATCAAAACACATTAACCGAGATTGGAAAGTATGACGAAATCTGAACTTATCGAAATATTGGCAAGACGACAGTCTCAACTGGCTTATAAGGACGTTGAGTTGGCGGTAAAAACTATACTTGAGCATATGTCTTCTACGCTCTCCAATGGAGAGCGTATTGAGATTCGTGGGTTTGGTAGTTTCTCACTACATTATCGACCACCCAGAGTTGGGCGTAATCCTAAATCAGGTGAACCGGTCTCATTACCGGCTAAGCATGTTCCTCATTTCAAACCGGGTAAACAGATGCGTGAAAGAGTAAATAACTGCCACAGCCCGATAACAGACTAAATATAAGTGCTGTAATCTTAATTCGTTCTCCTGAGACAATCCTCTTTTGTAAATCCTGTTATATCCAGACAGACAGTACAGTGTGTATTAATATCTGCACTGTTCAAGATCAAAGACAAATAACTAAATACTTTTCTTTGTGACTAATCGATAATCTAATTACGTGCTATAACTAATTTTATAGTCTATTGACTGTGAGTTTATTAAATTGAGTTGGATTTTAACGATGGAGATGATATGTCCCGTATTGCCAAATTAATTCTTATTTTTGTTATTTTACTGCTTGGGTTGGCCTTTCACCTTAAAAACAATCAACTAATAGAGTTAAATTATTATGTTGATGTCGTTAGTTTACCGATGTCGTGGTTGGTTGTTCTCGTTTTGTTCATTGGCTCAATGCTCGGTGTATTAGCTAGCTTGCCCATTATTATCAAATTGAAACGAGACAAGATAATGCTTGAGAGACAAATTAATAATAGTGAAAAAGAGATTAACAATCTTCGGGTTATGCCAGTCAGGGATTAGTGTTGATGTTAAATGAAATGAACCTGCTTTGGTTACTATTACCCGTTGCCGCCTTGAGTGGTTGGTGCTTAGGTCGGTATCGAGGCAATTCAAAAAATAACCAATCTTCAAATTCAATTTACCCTGAATATTTCAAAGGTTTGAATTTCGTGCTGAATGAACAGCCGGATAAGGCTATAGAAGTCTTTATTCGTATGCTTGAAGTGGATAGTGAGACAGTAGAAACCCATCTTGCGCTTGGGAATCTATTTCGTCGACGTGGGGAAGTAGATCGTGCGATTCGAATTCATCAAAACCTGATTGCTCGGCCGACGTTAGACCGAGAACAGCGCGCACATGCCTTACTTGAGTTAGGAATGGACTATATGCGCTCGGGCTTACTAGATCGGGCTGAAGGTTTATTCCTCGAATTAGTTGAGTCTGATCTACATTTAAATCAAGCTTATACGGAATTGCTGGAAATATATCAGCAAGAAAAAGATTGGGAAAATGCGATAAATATTGCCAGAAAGCTAGAGTTTATATCAGGCAAGGAACTAAACCCTGTTATTGCCCAATTTTATTGCGAGCGTGCCGATTCAGCTTTGCTAGAAGGAAATATGCGTGTTGTTAAAGATAATATCCGTCGAGCAATTGGTTTTTACCCCAATTGTGTGCGCGCCAGTTTAATTGAAGCGAAAATGAATCAGAGAATTGGCAAGCATAAGTTGGCTATCAAATCATATAAGCGTGTTGAATCACAGGATAGCGATTATATAACTGAAATTATTGTTCCTTTGTTCGATTGTTATCGAAAATTAGATCGCGTTGATGAGTTTGTTGAATACTTGAGAATGCTGGTTAATATCTATGGCAGCATTAGTTCCTTATTAATGTTGACAGAACTAATTGCTGAGCGAGAAGGGGAAAATGCCGCAATTCGTTTTATCTCTGATGAACTAAAGAGTAGGCCTACCGTTAAAGGCGTTGACCGTTTGATCGAATACACTTTGTCTAAGTCTGAAGGAGAAACACATGAACATCTTAAGACGATCAAAGACCTGACCGCACAATTGATTGAAGGTAGAGCGATGTATAAATGCAGTAGTTGTGGTTTTGATGCAAAACTACTGCATTGGTTATGTCCCGGTTGTAAAAATTGGGATACGGTAAAACCCGTTTTTGGAGTTGCTGGTGAATAATAGTCGTGTAGTAGTTTCTTTAGATTTTCCTGATGCAAAACAAGCATTGAACCTTTGTCAAAATCTGGATCCATTAGCCTGTAGGCTTAAAATTGGTAAAGAACTCTTTACTCGTGAAGGTCCTGTTTTAGTTGAACGTTTTATTAAGATGGGGTTTGATGTTTTTCTCGATCTTAAATACCACGATATTCCGAATACTGTAGCCAGTGCATGTCGTGCTGCTGCAGATTTAGGGGTCTGGATGCTTAATGTTCATGCATCAGGTGGCCGGGTTATGTTGGAAACAGCATGTGAAGCTCTCGACAAAAGCACTCATAAACCATTACTCATTGCCGTGACCGTCCTTACCAGCATGGCGGATGATGACCTCAGAGAGATTGCCGTAGCTAATTCTGTTGATAAGCAGGTAATGTTATTAGCACAGTTGGCAAAGTCATCTGGTTTAGATGGAGTTGTTTGTTCAGCAAAAGAGGCTAAACATCTAAGCACTGAGTTAGGTAAAGAATTTTGTCTGGTAACACCTGGGATTCGTCCAGCTAATTCAAGTAATGATGATCAAAAACGCATTATGACACCATCCGAAGCTATTGTTGCCGGTAGTCATTATCTGGTTATTGGGCGTCCGATTACCAAAGCAGATGATCCACTTGTAGCATTAAACGCTATAAATGCCGAAATCAATTCAGCCGTTTAAGTTTCAAATTTAATGTCTGAGTTCGTGCGAAAAAATGTGTTGTCACCAGTGTTGCCTGAGCCGGGTCAATCAAGAATTAATTGGTCTCGTTTATACGGTAGTGCAAGGTCACTTGCTATTGCCAATATGGCAATGCAAACAAAAAAGCCAATCATTGTAGTTACTGCCGATACTATCAGTGCAGTTAACCTTATTAATGAATTGAATGTATACATAAAAGACAGTAGTTCAATTCCGGTTATTACTTTCCCTGATTGGGAGACATTACCTTATGATCTGTTCTCTCCCTATCAGGATATCATTTCAGACCGTTTACAAACCCTGTTTAATTTGCCCAATACAAAACAAGGTATCTTGGTTGTCCCAATAACCACAATCATGCATCGTCTAATTCCTTGTGATTATTTGTTTTCAAATAGTCTGGTTTTAGATGTGGGCCAATTTATCAAGCTTGAAGATTTTAGAAAACAGTTGAATCAACAAGGTTATCGTTTTGTTGATCAGGTTACTGAACATGGTGAAGTTTCAAAACGAGGATCTTTACTCGATATATTCCCGATGGGAGCTATAAATCCTTTTCGTATCGATTTATTCGATGATGAGGTTGATAGTATTCGCACTTTTGATATTGAGACACAACGCTCGATTGATAAAGTCGAATCGATACGTGTTTTACCCGCCAGAGAAGTTGCATTGGTGGATGAAGGAATCGCTCGTTTTCGTGCTAATTGGCGCGCGCGATTTGAAGGTAACCCGGCACAATGCCCCGTTTATCGTGATGTGAGCCAATCACTCGCGCCAGCAGGTATAGAGTATTATTTGCCACTCTTTTATGAAGAGACCAGCATTTTATTTGATTATGTCGCTGAAGATTCAATTCTCGTATTAGATGAAGGCGTTAAAGCAGCGGCTGAAACATTCTGGGAAGATATTGAATCGCGGTATGAGCAAGAACGTTACGATGTGGAAAGACCCATATTACCGCCACGAGAAGTTTTTCTGAATATTAACGACCTTTATACGGCTTTTAAACTTTACCCACAGGTGCATATAGTAAATCTATCGCCTGAATCCAGTTCTGCTTATATTGAATTCAACTCTGAACTACCAACCAGCCTCTCAATAGATGCTCGAGCTAAAGAACCTCTCGCATTAGTCAGGCGTTTTTTAAATGAGTTCGATGGTCGCGTATTGATTGCAGCAGAAACTCAAGGTCGTCGCGAGACTATCATGGAATTATTCAAGCACAGTGGCGCACCAGCTAAAATAGAAAATTGGGATAGTTTCCTCCAGAGTGATGTTGAGTTTGCTATTGCAATCATGCCCATTGAGAATGGCTTGATAATGCATGAACCTGATATTGCTATCATAACTGAAGCACAATTGTTTGGTGAACGTGTTATGCAACGACGGTTGCGTAAACGCAAGCAACAAGATGCAGAAGCGGTTGTTCGTAACCTGACAGAATTGAGTGTAGGTTCACCTGTTGTCCATGAAGATCATGGTGTCGGTCGCTATTGTGGACTGATTACCATTGACGCTGGCGGTATACCTGGTGAATTTATTCACCTTGAGTATGCAGAAGGCGATAAGCTTTATGTCCCTGTTGCGGCATTAGAGTTGATCTCACGTTATACCGGCGTTGATCCGGAACATGCGCCGTTACATAAATTAGGTAGTGGTCAATGGCAGAAGGCACGACGCAAAGCGGCAGAGAAGGTCTATGATGTTGCGGCAGAACTATTAGAGTTACATGCGCGACGTGCGGCGAGACAGGGGCAGTCTTACGAGTTCGACCAAGATGCGTACTTTGTCTTCGCACAAAAATTCCCTTTCGAAGAAACACCGGGTCAATATGATGCCATTCAGAGCATGATAGAAGATATGCGCAGTGACAAACCAATGGATAGATTAATTTGCGGTGACGCAGGATTTGGTAAAACAGAGGTTGCAATGCGTGCTGCCTTTATTGCCGTACAAAATGGAAAACAAGTTGCCTTATTGGTGCCGACGACCTTGTTAGCACAACAGCACTACCAAAATTTTGTTGATCGATTTTCTGAATGGCCGGTACGCATTGAGTTATTATCACGTTTCCGATCAAAAAAAGAACAAGACGTTGCCTTATCTGCAATGGCGGATGGTAAAGCCGACATAGTTATCGGTACGCATAAGCTATTACAAGCTGATATTAACTTTAAAAACCTGGGTTTGATTATTATTGATGAGGAACATCGTTTCGGTGTGCGGCAAAAAGAAAAATTCAAATCATTACGTGCAGAAATTGATGTATTAACGCTAACGGCTACGCCAATCCCCAGGACATTAAATATGGCGCTGTCAGATCTACGAGAACTTTCTATCATTGCGACACCACCAGCGAGGCGACTTGCGGTAAAAACCTTTGTACGCGAACGCAGTGACACCTTATTAAAAGAAGCCATGTTGCGAGAAATCAAACGTGGAGGTCAAGTCTTTTATCTGCATAATGAAGTCAAGACCATAGAAAAGGCGGCAGAAGAAATAGGCAAACTTTTACCTGAAGCCCGAGTTGAGTTTGCGCATGGACAAATGCCAGAGAAGCAACTCGAATCGATCATGTTGGATTTCTATCACCGTCGCTTTAATGTTCTTGTTTGTACAACCATTATCGAAACAGGCATCGATGTCCCATCAGCGAATACCATCATCATCAACCGAGCTGATAAATTTGGTTTGGCTCAGTTGTATCAATTACGTGGACGAGTAGGTCGTTCACATCATCGCGCCTATGCTTACCTCATTGTCCCGTCACGTAAAGCCATGACTGCGGATGCTGTGAAACGCCTTGAAGCCATAGAAGCTTTGGAAGAATTAGGTATTGGTTTTACTCTGGCTACGCATGATCTTGAGATAAGAGGTGCAGGTGAAATACTAGGTGAGGGGCAAAGCGGACATATACAAGAAATAGGTTTTGGTCTGTACATGGAACTCCTGGACAGAGCGGTGCATGCTATGAAAGAAGGTAAGCAGCCTGAGTTAGATCGACCACTTGATCATGGTGCTGAGATTGACTTGCACATCCCCGCCTTGATCCCTGAAGACTTCCTGCCTGATGTTCATATGCGTTTAATCATGTATAAACGCATTGCTAGTGCAAAATTAAGTTCGGAGCTTAATGAATTGAAGGAAGAAATGATCGACAGATTCGGTTTATTACCAGACGCGGTTAAAAATCTATTTGCGGTAAGTAATCTCAAGCAACTAGCACGTCCACTGGGTATTCGTAAAATTGATATGGGCTTGAAGGGTGGCCGGGTCTTTTTCCTGCCAGATGCTAATATAGACCCTGGACGTATTATCCATTTGATTCAATCCGATCCGAGTAGTTACAAACTTGATGGACAGGATAAGCTCAGGATTAGTAAAGACTTACCCGATGCCGAATCAAGGTTACAGATATTAGAATATCTTTTTAATGAAATTGCACTAAAGATCGCGGCATAATAGGCATATGAATCATTTTAAACTTAGTCTCCTCGTTTTACTTTTTGTTTTTCCACCTACTGTAACAGCCGCATCCTGGTATCAGGTTGAAGTCGTTGTCTTTGATAGGATCAATCCTGATTTGGATGGTGAACAATGGCAAAATGAAACGTTTTCCATGAGAGACAATTTGATTGAGCTGCAAGCAACTGAGACAAGCGATGGCCTGCTTCCCTATATGATTCTGCCTAAAGATCGTAATCGTTTAAATGGTGTGCAACGTGCTTTCAAACTCTCTAGCCAATACAGACCACTGATACATCTATCCTGGCAACAACCAGCTACGGAACGTAGGCAATCGCGTTACGTTCATTTACAGAAACTGGATGCTAATTCGACTATTCCTGTTGCGGAATCAGCTGGCTTGGATGATGAGCCTGAATTTATAGATGATTTAATGCCACTAAATAGAATTATTGACGGATCAATCAGGATAAGAAGTGGTTTTTATTTACATGTTGATGTTGATTTTTCATATTTCAAGGACCTTCCCGCTGAGAATAAAATCCTTCGCACCAGTGAAGAGTCGTTCGTAGGCACTACAAATAAAACAGTGATAAAACTTAAAGAAACCCGGAAGATTAAACTTAATGAGATCCACTACTTTGATCACCCAATGTTTGGTGTGATTCTACAAGTGAGCAGACTTAGGTCTAGTAATTAGGTTTATAGGCAGGCTTTTACTGTTAATCCAGTAGTTGCCCCCAATATTCATCGTAGGGATGTACGTCACGAGTACGGCCTGCTTTGTTGACAAGCGGCAGACCTGCATTAGACCAGGCAAAGATGGACCCTTCTAGATTTACCGCATTACTAATGCCTAGATTTTTCAATTCATGTACGACTGCTGCTGAGCGGTAGCCGACTGAACAATAGACGACAACATCTTTCTCTGATTCTGATGCTATTTCTGCAATGTCAAAGGGATCTGTCAGATTTATTGCGCCAGCAATATGGCTGACCATAAATTCTTCTTTTTTTCTAACATCAATGAGAATTATGTTTGCATGATCTTTTGCATTTAGCTCATTGATCGTGATGCGTTCTATTTCCGGAAACTTTTTCTGTATCTCTGCGTTGATAGTATGCCAACTAAGCTCTGTTTGCTCACATGCGATCAAGCTTAAAATAAATAATATTAGTAGACTATATTTCATAGTTAATTTTCCATCATTAGAAATATTTATTACTCATTTTCGTGTTTAGGATATACAACGACTTCTTCATTTTCATCAACCGACACTGATAAAGTTATTGGTCGACAACACACTTCGCAATCTTCTATATAGTGTTGTTCAGAGACACTGCAATCAATGACAATTTCTATTTTTTCACCACAATAGGGACAAGCAATAAATTTACTTGATAGTTGATTCATTATTAATGAAGTTTGCTATCAAGTTTTGTACTTTCTCCAACCCCTCAGTTAAATTATGTTCTATTACTTCCATCGTAATGACTTCATCGGTTTTACCTGCTGCCCAGTTAACGACCAATGCGCAACAGGCGTATTCTATGTCCAATTCTCTGGCTAAACTAGCTTCTGGCATACTCGTCATACCCACGATGTTGTTACCGTCTTTTTCCAGACGAGCTACTTCCGCAGCTGTTTCCAACCTGGGTCCTTGGGTTACAGCATATGTTCCTGTGCTAACAATATCGATTTTAGCTTCTGTTGCGGCATTTATTAATTGCCGGCGTAATATTTCTGAATAAGGGTTTGTAAAGTCGATGTGTTTTACCTCAGACAGGTTCTCTTCGTAAAAGCTATCTGAACGACCATGAGTATAGTCGATGAGTTGGTCGGGTATTACTATACGGCAGGGTGTCATTTTTTGCGTAATACCGCCAACTGCATTAACCGCAATTATCTTGCTGACACTGCTTTCATGTAACGCCCAAAGGTTTGCGCGGTAATTAACTTTGTGTGGTGGAATCGTATGGGGGTTGCCATGGCGCGGTAGAAATAAAATTTCAAGATTATTTACCTTGCCAATGGTAATGGTTGCAGAAGGTTTTCCCCATGGAGTTTCTCTTTCGATCTTATCAATGATTTGTAAGCCCGGCAGCTCTGTCAAACCGCTGCCACCTATGATTGCAATTTTACTCATATGGCATAAATACCCGTTAAGTTACGATGGTATTCATGATAATCCATTCCACTTCCAAAGACATAGCGGTCAGGTAGTTTTAAGCCCGTAAAATCTGCAGTCTTGAGTGGTTTGTCCTGTTCTATTATCTTTTCTGCCAGTACTGCGGTGAGTACTTTATTAGCACCACGTTTGTAACAGTCATCGATTATTGCGGCAAGTGTTATGCCTTGATCAAGAATGTCATCGATTAATAAAATAGTTCTGTCCTGCAAGGGTATTTCTGCTCTCTTTAACCAGTGTAACTCGCTACCACTAGTCGCACCGCGATAACGCGTTGCATGTATATAATCGACCTGTAAGGGGAAATCGAGTTGCGGTATTAGTTTCCCGCCTAGTATCAAGCCCCCATTCATCACCGGCAAAACTATTGGATTATCAGTAGATAGTTTTTCCGTAATGGCTATGGCGATGTTAGCAATAGCTTGTTCAACATCATTTTCGCTATAGAGTTGCTCAGCATCATGTAACACAGCCTGCGCGTTTTCAGTAGTAATAGATTCTTTCGTCATATTCCGTTTTTTAATTTGTTTTGACCGACCCAATCTCTAGCAAATTGCCAGGCAGATCGACCACTACGCGAACCATGTTCAAGCGCCCATTTTAGTGAGGCCTTGCGGACAGCTTCCATATCTTTACTGACAAAATCAAATTTGCTTAACCAGTAATCTACAATCTCTAGATATTGATCCTGATTAAAAGGGTGGAATGCTAACCATACGCCGAACCGTTCTGATAAGGATAATTTTTCTTCAATTGCTTCGTTCAGATGTAATTCGCCATGGATATTTTGGCTGGAAACATTTTCACTCATCATTTCGGGTAATAAATGGCGACGATTTGATGTCGCGTAGATCAATATATTATCAGGAGTCTGACTCAAGGAGCCATCTAATACGACCTTGATGGCCTTGTAACTGGGGTCATCCGCTTCAAATGATAAGTCATCGCAGTAAAGAACAAAATGTGCTGCCTTCTCACTCAGTTGTTCAATAATAATTCTTAGATCTCCCAGGTTATTTTTTTCAACCTCAATCAAGTTTAAACCCTCAGCTTTATATTCATTCAACAGGGCTTTTATTAAGGAGGATTTTCCGGTTCCTTTGGGCCCCCAGAGTAGAACATTGTTTGCAGGAAGATTTGACATAAATTGACGTGTATTGAGGTCGATCTTTTCTTTTTGTCTATTTATGCATTGTAAGTCCGAGAGTCTTATTTTCGTTGCGTGTTTAATCTCATGAAAAAGACCGCTATGTCCATAGCTTTGCCAGCGGAATGCACCACCATTAAACTTGTTTATACCCTTTGGTAAGTCCGGAATAAAGGGTTCAATCTTATCAAGTAATGAGTCTAGCCGTTTTACTAATTTGTCTGTTTCTGACACGATGACACCAAAGTATTAATACCAACGTGTGATTATACTTTAGTCTGCTGTCATATTCTCCAGAATGTTGACCGATTAGCTTATTGCGATAGCTTGATTGAGTTTGTCTTCAATACGTTTTTTATAATTCAGATAATGTACGGTTTGTAGACTTTTTGGTTCAATCTGGTTTATAAGACCGCGTGATATATCAATATCGGTAATATAGATAGGATACTTTTGACCGTTAGCACGCTGTTTTATGATGTGATTGGCAACTACATTAAATAAGTCTTTACCATGTTCTATAAAGGAAAACTCTGTATCTTCGCAGAAGACACATAAGGAGTTATGTTCGTCGTCCGGACTACCAATGACCTGTATATTGAAGAAACGGCGATTGTTTTCCCGGATTTTAGTGTCTATTTTCTTTATGTTTAGTTTTCCTGTTTTGTCATAATGGATTGAATAAAATTCAATCTCCAGAGTATCAATGTTTGATTCTGAATCTAGTATGAGAAATGTGCGTCGATTAATTGTCGCCTTGAAGAAAAGATCAAAATGATTGATCAATGCCTGACTATCATGAAACGGTATGGTCTGAAAAAATAAAGAACCATTTTCATCAATAATGTAGATGTCGGCCATATTGTTATTCGTTGAATAAAATAGTTGTATGCACTCAGGTTTATTGTATTTAAATAAGTCCCGAATGACGTTGCTACCATGTGTTTTATTATCGAAAAAAACGGGGCTGAATTTACTATTGGGAGTGGCTAGACTACGTAACAAGTGGGTGTCAGAACCAATGTATTTATATTGCAGACGACCTTCTTCATTGAAAAGAATGTGATGAGAGTCTTCAATCTCGATGACATAACGTGTGTTTTCGTGTAGCTGTTTTCCATAGTATTCAGAAGTGATATTAAGCATGATTTCTTCAATACGCCGAGTAATGCTTGAGCCATAGCTCGATGAGTAACTAAAGGCGTTTAACTCAGGTGGCCTTGATGCGCCACCAAGTGTTGTCCAACGCAAGTACTCACAAATACATTGTAATAATGCATCGGTTCCTTCAAATCTGAATGTCAGTAATTCTTCCCAAGTGGTGCATATTAGTAAATCAAAGCTATAGGCAAGATTGCTATGCTGACCACCATAGCTGAGTATATTGTCTCTAACACTTGAGACATGATGGACAGTATCTTTTGTGCCGCCTTGCGGAATGTAGCCTACATTAATGTAAACACAAGCATGCTGTACCTGCGCTGCCTGATTGAGTGAATTAAAATCAGCTTCCGGTAGTTGCCGGGATGGAAATTCTTCTTCAAAAGACATGAGGATTTGTCTTAATTCTTTAACGGTTAACTCATCACTATTAGTTAACGATATAGCGGAGTGAGAGTCTATAATCTTATTAAAATAGGCCCATGTAACTAATTCGATGACACTGTTCGCACGTTTGATAGGCTTGTAATCATTGATAACTTGTACATTTATATGGCCCTGATACATTTGCCAGCTATCTTTTCCTGACGGATTTTTCTTTTGGTAAATCGTGATTTTAGAATAGTTTATGTTGGTGTCATTATTACGGTTAATAATATCGACCTTGCCAGCCTTACGCTCAAATGCAACATATAGTTTACGGCCCAGGACATGCAACTCCGTCTGGCTAACTCGAGAGACTTCGGTGTTTTTTCTGGCAAATGCGGAGAGGAAACGATAACTTTCGGTTAAAGCATTCATTAAGCGATTTCGTTGCTGGGCAATCATATTGATTTGCCATTCATTCTTAGTATCCATTGTCTTGAATTGATCTTGTGTCCAGCCCCAATCCAGTACTACTTGCTTGAATAGATCTCTGCGCCAACTTTTCTTTTTAACTTCGTGACTCAGCGGCTCTTTTATTTTTACGTAAAAACATTGTCGAAATAGCTCAAGACGTTCACGCTGATTTCTAACCATTAAGTATTCTTCGACCTTTTTATACATCATTAAGTAGGGATCAAGGTCATCAAGCGTTTCGACACCTTGATATACGGCTTCTTTAAACATCATGCTTAATAATGGTATTGAAGGATATTCGCTCGCATAAACTTCCATAAGTAGAAGTTTCATTAGTGATTTATAGGGTGAATGAATGCTTTTATAGAGTTGCCATACGGCTGCGCCAAAAAATTCTGATGCGGGTATATCTGCAACAGCACCAAAATCAATACTGTCTGTAGGTTTAATCTTGCCTTTCTGGGCCATTTCTTCGATATAAACATCATAACGCTGTTCGTGTTCTGGGGGCACCAGCCACCATGTGGGTATTTTTCCAGCGATTAATAAACTGGAACGATAAAATTCATCCAGTAATAGATAATGTTGAGCAGAACCACTACTCTCTGAAGACAGTCCTTGTTGTACTCCGTGCTTAAATTCTTCTGCTGAGAAAACAAAAAAGTGCACTTCGAGGTGCAGTTCTTGATCGGCCCACTGTTCAATGGCACTGGCTTTTTTCTGAACAAGGTCTATGGCGTCTGCATCCAATGATGAGGAATGTAATAACCAGACATCAAAATCACTTTTGCTGTTATAAGCTATCGAGCCACTGCTACCCATAAAATATATACCATGTATATCCATAATCCGGCGTGCACGCCGAGTTATTTTGTAGTCCTTAAAAAAACCTTTGGCGATTTTTATCGTTGACTGTTCTGGGGCGTATTCGGATATACCTGCTGGCGTAGCATCGTTAATATAACCCGGCAGACTTGGGTTATTCTCATGAAAAAGGAGAGGCAAAAGCTCAATAAATTTGGCTTGGCGCTCACTGAGTCCCTGGCGGGTGAGTTCGATTCGCTGTTGGTTAATCTTAAGGAAGTGGGTTTCTACGCTACCAAGGCTAGGTTTTAAGTCTTGTTCTGGGTTGACAGGCATTTTCTATCTCATTGTTTTATATGATTTATTTCTGAAGTTCGGATGATTTTTCGTTGTCCGCATTTCTCATCTCCTGTGATCAGAGGCTCTAATTAAGTTATCGGCAGCTTACGAAATATCTTCATAAAAAATGCGCATATTAAACATAATAAAAACCTATATTATTCAATGAGATAAGAGGGTAATGGTCGATAAGTTTTGCTGGAACTTTCACTATTGAAAATTTGCTTTAGCACATCAATGCATTGGCTGAGAGGTTTTGGTAATATTCGCCTCTGCTTGAAAAGAGGTGATGTAATAAGGGGTAAGTCGATTACGACAAAAACAATAATATCGTTGGTGGCTAAATAAAAATAGCTAGCATAAAGCACCATCTTATCGACATTTAGGTTTAACGTAGTTTTTCCAGACTGTACTAGAGTGATTCACTGACAATAATAAATAGGAAAACAGTGACAAGTACTACGAACACAATTCACTATTTCAACATTTTTAATTAATAATTGAGGGAAACGTATGTTTACTAAAGACTGTAAAGTGGCAGGATATGATGATGAGCTCTTTGCTGCAATGGAAGGCGAGCGACGTCGTCAGGAAGAACATATTGAGTTAATAGCGTCAGAAAATATGACCAGCCCACGGGTATTAGAGTGCCAGGGTTCGGTGCTGACCAATAAATATGCGGAAGGTTACCCAGGAAAACGCTACTACGGTGGTTGCGAATATGTTGATGTTGCTGAACAACTGGCCATCGATCGAGCAATGGAACTATTTGGCGCTGATTGGGCAAATGTACAACCGCACTCTGGCTCACAAGCAAATGGTGCTGTCTACCTGGCACTAATCAATCCGGGTGATAAAATCATGGGCATGAGTTTGGCTCATGGTGGCCACTTAACTCATGGTGCTTCGGTAAACGTATCAGGACGCGTCTATGATGCTGTCCAGTATGGCCTGGATGATAAGGGTTATATCGATTATGACCAAGCCGAAGAACTGGCATTAGAACATAAACCAAAATTAATAATGACCGGGTTTTCTGCCTATTCACGTATTGTAGATTGGGAACGCTTCCGTGAGATCTCTGATAAGGTAGGGGCTATCCTCGTTGCTGATATTGCCCATGTTGCAGGACTCGTCGCTACTGGCGAATATCCAAGTCCAGTGCCGTTCGCAGATGTCACGACATCGACAACACACAAGACCTTACGTGGTCCCCGTTCAGGTATTATCATGGGCAAAGCCAATGAAGATATTCAAAAGAAGATTAACTTCATGGTATTCCCAGCTTATCAAGGTGGCCCGCATATGCATACCATCGCTGCAAAAGCAGTTGCTTTCAAAGAATGTATGGAACCAAGTTTCAAAACTTATATCCAGCAGGTCAAGAAGAATGCCAGTGCGATGGCAGAAACCTTTGTAGAACGTGGTTTGAAGATTGTTTCAGGTGGTACAGATAATCACTTATTCCTGGTAGATATGGTTGAGAAAGGCCTGACAGGTAAAGAGGTTGATGCAGCATTGGGTCGTGCAAATATAACGGTAAATAAGAATGCCGTGCCAAATGATCCACAGTCTCCTTTCGTGACTAGCGGCATACGAATTGGTACACCATCAATTACAACACGTGGTTTTGATGAAGCAGATTCAAAACAGGTTGCAGACTGGTGTTGTGACATTATGGACAATGTTGGTGATGATTCTGTAATCGAACGTGTTAAAGGTGAAGTTTTAACACTTTGTAAGAGCCGCCCATTATATGAATCTAATGATGACTTGAAGTAATCATTATGTAAGTGTTTGTTTGTGTAAGGGGTTGCCTGATATACTTTTCTGGCAATCCCTTGTTTATTTTGGAACCTGAAATAGGTAGATAGTAAATGCATTGCCCTTTTTGTGCAGATCCTGATACACGCGTTATCGATTCACGACTTGTTGGTGAAGGTAATCAGATCCGTCGTCGCCGTGAATGCACAAAGTGCAAAGAGCGTTATACAACTTACGAATCAGCTGAACTCAATTTCCCTCGTATCATAAAATCAGACGGTAGACGCGAGCCATTCAAGGAAGAAAAATTACGTGGAGGTATTTTACGGGCTATTGAGAAACGACCAGTTGAGATGGAACGCGTTGAGCTTGCTGTCTCAAATATAATGCATAAATTACGAGCAACGGGTGATCGTGAGGTTAAATCAATACGGGTTGGTGATTGGGTCATGGAACAATTACGTAGTCTGGATCAGGTTGCCTATGTTCGATTCGCCTCAGTCTATAGAAGCTTTGAAGATGTGCGCGCGTTTTTAGAAGAAATAGAACGTCTCGAACATGAACTCCCACCTGAATTAAAAAAGAGTCAACTTGATTTTCTTGATACTGATACTGATGGTGATGAGAATTGACGTGGACAGCACAAGATTTTCAATTTATGTCGCGTGCCATTCAACTGGCAAAACGTGGACGTTATAGTTGCGATCCAAATCCACGAGTTGGCTGTGTTATTAGCAGAGACAATCAAGTTATCTCAGAAGGATGGCACGCTGTCACGGGTCAAGCACATGCTGAGATAAATGCGCTTAATAATTGTAATGATGTCTCAGGTGCTACTGTCTATGTGACGCTGGAACCCTGTACTCATCAAGGACGAACACCACCTTGTGTTGAAGCGTTAATCAATTCAAAGGTGGCGGATGTCATTATTGCCATGACTGATCCTAATCCGCTTGTTGCAGGTTCAAGTATAAAAAAACTTGAAAATGCAGGTATCAATGTTAAACAAGGTTTACTTGAAACAGAGGCTCGTAAGCTAAATCCTGGGTTCATTAAACGAATGACACAGCATTTACCTTACACACGAATCAAAATGGCAATGAGTCTGGATGGGCGTACTGCATTGGCTAATGGTGAGAGTCAATGGATTAGTTCCGAACTGTCGCGGCGTGACGTGCATCGATTACGTGCAGCAAGTAGCGCAGTTCTAACCAGTGTTGAAACACTCATAAAAGATGACGCCTCATTAAATGCGCGAGGTCTGGGTTTTGATTTTAAGCCGGCAATTCGTGTCGTTGTGGACAGGACACTTAAAATATCGGCGCAGGCGAAGATATTCAGTATTCCTGGTCAAGTCATTATTTACACAGAGAGTGATAACGATGCACGCATTAATGAATTAGAAAATCTCGGTGCAGCAGTTGTCCATCTTCCATGGTCAGCGTTATGGTTGAAGGATATATTTTTACACTTGGCTCAAGAATTTGAGATTAACGAACTCATGGTTGAAGCAGGTGCTACTTTTTCAGGTGTATTGATTGAACAAGAGTTAGTCGACGAACTAGTGGTGTATATGGCACCAGTGTTACTTGGTAATGATGCAAATCCTTTAGTAAGGTTAAAGCAACTTGAAAAACTCAACGACGCAAAAAGACTGGAAATAGTGGATGTTAGGCAAGTAGGTAAAGACCTGCGATTCACATTAACACTTTAAGATTAAATTATAATTTATGTTTACAGGTATTATTCAGACCACAGGTGAGATTAGCGCTATCGATGCGCATGATAGTGATAGTCGCTTTGTCTTCAATACAGGCAATATGGATCTAACGGATTTAAAAGTGGGGGATAGCATCGCAGTCAATGGTGCGTGCTTAACAATAATCGATAAAGGCGCTGATTCTTTCGCAGCTGATTTATCTAACGAAACATTGAAACTAACGACGTTCTCGAAACTGGGTATTGGCTCTCGTATCAATCTGGAAAAGGCAATGCAGTTATCTGATCGCCTTAATGGTCATATGGTCAGCGGACACGTAGATGGGATTGGTCAGGTTATAGACTTGACTGGTGATGCGCGTTCTGTGCGTTATACGATTGAAATCCCTGCGACATTAAGTCGGTATCTATCCAAAAAAGGATCTGTGACTGTCGATGGGGTCAGTTTGACCATTAACACTGTTGAGAGAAATACCTTTAGTGTCAATATTATTCCGCATACATTATCTGAAACAATATTTTCGGGATATGAAGCCGGGAGTCGAGTCAATATCGAGGTTGACCTGATAGCGAGATATCTAGATCAGTTAATAGTAAAATAATAATGTATAGTTACTAGTTGCTTGAAAAATTAAAGAAATATTATGTCGCTTAATACCACGTCAGAAATTATTGATGAAATCCGTAATGGCCGTATGGTCATATTAATGGATGATGAAGATCGAGAGAATGAAGGTGATTTAATCATCGCGGCCTCTTGTGTTCGCTCGGAAGATATCAATTTTATGGCACGATTCGGTCGTGGCCTGATATGTTTAACATTAACGGGAGAGCATTGCCAAAAGTTGAATCTGCCATTAATGACGAGTAATTCAAATTCTAATTTTGGCACAAATTTTACGGTATCAATCGAAGCTGCAGAAGGTGTGACTACAGGAATCTCTGCTGCAGACCGTGCTATTACAATTCAAAAGGCAGTGGCGCCAAATGCCAAGCCAACCGATTTAGTACAACCGGGCCATGTTTTTCCATTGATGGCGCAAGCAGGAGGGGTACTCTCGCGTGCAGGTCATACGGAGGCGGGTTGTGATCTGGCAAGGCTTGCTGGATTCGAATCAGCAGCGGTTATCGTTGAAATTTTAAATGATGATGGGACTATGGCCAGGCGACCAGACCTGGAGAAATTCGCTAAAGAACATGGTGTAAAAATTGGGACTATTGCCGATCTGATCCGCTATCGTATAGAGAATGAAAAAACGGTAGAGCACATGACGGAAACTATTTTTCCGACAGAATATGGTGAGTTTGTATTACATGCGTATCAGGATAAAGTAGAAAAGAAACTGCATCTCGCCTTGGTCAAAGGCAAGCTGGATCCTGAGACCCCAACACTGGTTCGAGTTCATTTAGAGAACCCCATTTCAGACCTCACCGGCAGCCTTGCCAAAGATCGCGGATGGCCAGTCGATGATGTCTTACGACGACTTGCTAAAGAAGAATCAGGTGTCATTGTTATTTTATGCAATCAATATGAACCTGTGGAATTGATCAACCAGATCGAATCGTATAAAACTAATACGCAAAAAGTTGAAACAAACAATACTAATAATAGTAAAGATTTACGAACCATTGGATTGGGTGCGCAGATTCTTTCTGATTTAGGTGTTCGAAAAATGCGTGTACTTAGTGCGCCAAAACGCATACATGCTTTGTCAGGTTTTGGTCTGGAAGTAATTGAATACGTAAACTAATAAACAAAATAAGCTATGTCTGAGATAACATTAATAGAGCAGAAAGAGACCTACACTGGTTCGGTAAAAATTGCGATTGTTGCCAGTCGATTTAACAGTTTCATTGTTGACCGTTTGTATGAAGGGGCAGTGAAGACACTTAATTCTAATGGAGTGGCTAATGAAGCAATTACTGTAGTTAAAGTACCGGGGGCATTTGAAATCCCTGTAGCCGTTCAAACATTACTCGATCAGAATGAATTTGATGCAATCATCACACTTGGGGCAATTATTAGAGGTGAAACGCCTCATTTCGATTTCATCTCAAATGAATGCACGCGTGGTGTAGGGCAATTAGCCATTGATTCAGGTGTCCCGGTTATCTTCGGTGTCTTAACGGTAGATAATTCCGAACAGGCTATGGATAGGGCTGGTGATGAAGAGAGTAATAAAGGATCAGAAGCCGCAGCAGCAGCATTAGAGATGATTGGTGTGTTGGAAA
Source organism: uncultured Gammaproteobacteria bacterium (assembly GCA_963976795.1). GTDB lineage: Bacteria > Pseudomonadota > Gammaproteobacteria > Eutrophobiales > Eutrophobiaceae > UBA7359. The sequence goes on along the minus strand of CAXBLT010000017.1, from coordinate 2,761 downwards.
AAATAAAATCATGAGCAGTAATATGACTGCGGTTAGTAAACGTGCGCGAATTAAGGCTAGACGGAATACTGTTCAGGCATTATACGAATGGTTTATGACTGGGAAAGATGTCAGTGATGTCATTGCCGAGTTTGAAAGTGACGAGCAGACACTGGCAAAAACGGACGTTGAGTATTTCAAACTCTTATTAAGAGGGACTATCAAACATAGCAGTGAACTTGATTTCAGGCTTACCAATCTTATCGATCGACCTGTAGATGAACTTGATGCGATCGAACGCGCTATCTTACATATCGGATGTTATGAACTAGAACATCATATTGAAATACCCTGGCGTATCGTTGTCAATGAATCAATCGAATTAGCCAAAATGTTTGGTGCAGAACAATCACATAAATATATCAATAGTATTCTCGATAAGGTCGCTAAAGAGTTACGATCTACAGAAATCAGCAACGCTAGTTAAATATATTTAACTGTATTATTAAAGTGATTCTGTAAAATCGGTATTTTCTGAAATATCCTTACACGAATTTTTCATGAACGAATTTGAAATAATAGAACGCTTTTTCAAAGATGCTTACCCCAGCAGCAAAGGCGATCTTGCTTTAGGTATTGGTGATGATGCGGCTATCATTAATGTCCCTGATGATTCTGAATTGGTCTTATCAATGGATACACTCGTTTCCGGGGTTCATTTTTTTGAGAATGCCTTAGCCGAAGATATCGCGATTAAATCACTTGCCGTGAGTTTAAGTGATATTGCAGCAATGGGTGCAAAGCCATATTGGATTAGCTTGTCATTGACGTTGCCAGAAAAAGACCTTGTATGGTTAGAAGCGTTTTCCTCTAGCTTCAATGAATTGGCGATAAAACATTCCCTTGTATTAGTAGGAGGAGATCTGACTAAAGGTCCATTATCAATAACAGTACAAATACATGGTGTTAATCCGAAAGGAAAATCATTGAGGCGTAGTGGTGCCAATCCCGGTGATGCGATCTACGTCAGCGGCAAACTAGGTGCAGCGGCGTACGCACTTAAAAATATTGAAGACAGTGTTCTATATCCATCAGCTAGCGAAGAAGAAGTTCAACGATTGCACCGACCTGAAGCCAGACTAAAAACAGGGGCTACTTTACGGAATGTTGCAACGAGTTGTATTGATATCTCGGATGGTCTATTAGCCGATCTTGGTCATATATTAAAATCGAGCAAGGTTGGCGCTGATATAGAGCTGGCAACAATACCCTATTCAGATAGTTTAAAAAAACTGGATAAAGATATGGCTATCGAATTGGCACTAACCGGTGGAGATGATTATGAATTGTGCTTTACGCTGCCATCAGGGGTGCCTGATTCAGTTTTAAAAGAACTGGAATCCATTTGCCCTGTCTATCGTATTGGCACAATCACCAGTCAAGAATCTGAACTCAGTCTAATGGATGATAACGATGAGCCATATGATATTCAGGCTAATGCCTATCGTCATTTTTAGTGAAACGTTTATTTTACAAACCATAACCGAGCAGCGTAGGTAGAAGTAACTTAGTCAAGTCGTGTTGAAGGTTGACCATAGTTGATATCACCTCTTTGTCATGTGGAGACTTTTCATGAATAATTCCAACACAAGATTCTGTGCAGATTAAAGGTTTATATAGCCATCTTGCAGGCGTTGGTTGATTTCGAGCGGGGCATAGGGAACTGATTCGATAAATGATGGGATATCCTCTCGGTCCACACCACGCATTGACATGGTTGTTTCGCATACCTGCATGTCAATTACATCATAGGCATCTAAACGCGCAGCTAGATCAATGAGTTGTTTATTTTCGGTATAATTCTGGTTCGTAAATAAATCGATATCGGGCCCATGTATGATCATGACGATTTCCAAGTCTTCAAAATCATCGGGATGTGTTTGGGATACTTCTTCTGCTCTGACTAATAAGGCCTCAAGTTCTTCAATACTGTGATTGGTAATATCAAACAAGTAACTTTTATTTTCAATTTCTGGTGCGGCAATAACAGGCAATTCTTTTTGCAAAACCGTCGTTTCATTGTCAGTGGCACTAGATACGATGAATTTATTATCGGTAGATTCGATTTCTGATTCGCATGCGCTTAAGCAGCACAATGATGCTACTAATATAATACGCTTTAAAAACAAAGGTATAACTCGAATTGATAGATTCATTTTATTTGAGATAGCGTCCAGATGAGATTGCGCCTAGTATAAATCAAACCTTGGGGGTAACGCACTAAAGAGAAAAAGTATCATGCTATATCCTGAATCAGTCAAACATTCTTCGTGATGCTATTGAGTCAAAATCCTGAAACACTTCGGGCAAAATGCGATAAACTCATTATTCATCTTATGCAAACCCGTAAGTCAGTCAAATACACTACGTCAAACTATGAAACTATTAATACGTAATCTTTCCCGGACAACAACCGAAATAGCGATTCAGAATATGTTCGAGACATATGGAAGGGTACAATCTTGTAATCTAATCATGGACAAAGAGACCGGTGATTCCAAAGGTTTTGGTTTTGTCGAGATGCCTAAACAAGGTGAGGCCAAGGCCGCTATGAAAGCCCTAAACGGAAAAGAAGTGGATAGCAGTAAGATCCGCGTAAAAAAAGCAGAGACAAAAGAAGAACAGGCCGTGAAAACTGAGGGTGAAGTTAAACCAGGAAATTCTATTTGGCATAAAGGCGATTAAAGATTTATTTGTTTTATTTCTTTGTAGTACTAACGCC
>CAXBLT010000016.1:0-71454 GCA_963976795.1 uncultured Gammaproteobacteria bacterium | reverse complement strand
TCTTCCTATAGTTCTTATCTATTCATCATATCAATCGACACTGACCCTTTTGATTTTCTGTTCTACTGTCTCTTTGGGGTCGTGTTAATCCTACTCCTATTCCAAATGGATGCAGGAGATAGAGTAACGCCGGGAGCAGTTACCGAAGACGTGGTCTTACCCCAATAATGATATGTGTTTCTCATTGGAAAAAGCCTATTTGATTAAATAAAAAGTTCTCCGTTAAACTAGGGCCAAATCAAATACTATGAGTTGCTTCGTTAACGTGATTTTCTATTAAAAATAGTTCTAGCGACTTAATTGATATATGCACTGGGATCTATGTTGATATAATCATTTAAGTCTGGCAAAAAGCTGTCAAAATCTTTTTAAACAGGTAAATGAATTGGAGAAATTTTATGAATTATGCTGATTTTCAACACTTGTTATTTGAGCATAAAGAGAATGGTGTTTTATTAATTACGATTAATCGCCCGGAAGTGATGAATGCGACTAACGCTCGCTTGCATTGGGAGCTGACCAAAATATGGGCTGTGGTTGATGGGGATGAAAAGACCAAGGTTGTTGTCATCACGGGAGCGGGTGATCGTGCCTTTTCTGCGGGAGGGGATCTTGACTGGGTGAGTGAAATCGCGGGCAATCCTGAAAGTATTGAGAGTGTTCAGAAAGAAGCATCAGACCTTGTTTATAATATTTTAAATTGTGACAAGCCAATTATTTCTGCTATCAATGGTGTTGCGGTAGGTGCTGGTTTAGTCGTTGCCATGCTTGCAGATATCAGCATTATTTCAGCTGAAAAGGGCAGGTTTACCGATGGACATGTCAAGTTGGGCGTTTCTGCAGGTGACCACGCCGCCATTATTTGGCCATTATTATGTGGCATGGCTAAGGCAAAATACTATTTGATGACAGCTGAGTTTATTAATGCCGAAGAGGCTGAACGTATGGGGATGGTTAGCCTGTGCGTGCCACATGATGAGTTGATGACCAAGGCTTTTGCCGTTGCCGATAAACTGGCAAAGGGAAGTCAGATCGCAATTAAGGGAACCAAGAAAACACTTAATGGCTGGATGCAAATGGCGTCGCCTATCTTTGAGAGTTCATTAGAGGAAGAGATGCGTAACTTTTTAGGTGATGATGCCAAGGAAGGTATTGCTGCTATTCGTGAAAAAAGAGAGGCCAATTTTCCTTCCGCCAAGTAAGCCTGTATCCCAGTATTGCAACTATTATATTCAACGCATCTTGAATTGAATTAAATGAGATCAACTATTAACTATACAACGGTTATTGATATTTTATCCGAGGAATTACTGGAAACGGTTTAACCTGTTTTTAACTTCGATTGTTAAAAAGAGGATATTATAATCCCCCTGTTATTTTTAAGGACGTATTTAAAATCGATGTTTTCTTCTGGCAAAGTACTATTTTTAGCATTTTTCGAAATCTGCCGTTTGAACAAAGGGCCACAAGACATACCTGCATCAAGGAATTTGTTAACACTTTGCCTGGTCGTGTATGGTTTATTGTCGATACAACTCGCGGTATTGTCACAGCCTATTGATAAAGCCGTTTTTGCAGGCATTTTAGAAGTTGCTTTGATAATGATCTTTTCCCTGGCCTTATTACAAATCAGGGGCAAATCAGAACGCTGGGTGCAGATGGTCACAGCTTTGGCTGGCACCGGGACGATTGTCAGTATTATCGCGATACCGTTATATCTATTTATTGGTGTCGGTGGCGGTGATGCGACAGTTTCTGACGGAGTGCATGCACTGGGTTTGCTGCTCTTGGCGGTATTAGCCTGTTGGAATATCACGATAATGGGGCACATTTTGCGACATGCCCTCGACCTTAATATGTTTTCAGCAATTATATTGGCTATTTCGTACATCTGGATCATATTCAGTTTTACCGCGGCTATCATGCCAATGGAAGCAACTTAATGCATATTCACATTCTCGGTATTTGTGGCACATTCATGGGAGGGGTGGCACAAATCGCCAGTTCCTTAGGTCATCAGGTCACTGGGTCTGATCAAAATGTCTATCCTCCTATGAGTGACCAACTCAGTGCTTTAGGTATTGGACTCATGAATGGCTATGAGCCAGAACATCTTGACCCAACCCCAGACTTGGTTATTGTTGGTAATACGCTTTCACGAGGTAATCGCGCTCTCGAGAGTGTGTTGAATCGGCAACTCCCGTATGTCTCTGGCCCAGAGTGGTTATATCAAGCAGTCTTAAAGGACAAACATGTGTTAGCGGTGTCCGGCACACATGGTAAAACGACAACAACGACGATCTTGAGCTGGATTCTCGAATATTCCGGCCTAAACCCCGGGTTTTTGATTGGTGGTGTAGCAGAAAACTTTGGCTTATCCGCACGGTATACAGGTTCAGATTATTTTGTTATCGAAGCAGATGAATACGACACGGCATTTAATGACAAACGCTCTAAATTTTTACATTATCACCCAAAGACCTTGATTATAAACAATATTGAGTTCGATCATGCCGATATCTTTCATGATATTGCAGCTATAAGACGTGAATTTCATCATTTATTGCGTACTATACCGCAACATGCAAAGCTCATAGTTCCATCAGATGACTTCGAAGTCGAAAAAGTAATAGAGGCAGGTTGCTGGACCCCGGTTGAGAGATTCTCTGGCTCGAATGCTGAGTGGACACTCACTGACACTGATCGCGATTATCAGCATTTTTCAGTGTCAAAACAAGGTGAGATCGTGGGGAAGGCGTCTTGGTCATTGATTGGCGAGCACAATGCTAATAATGCTTTAGCGGCTATTATCGCCGCCCATGATGTTGGTATATCGGTAGATAAGGCTTGCGCTGCTCTAGCTGATTTTAAATCGGTTAAGCGTCGTTTAGAGTGTATTTACGACGCCAAAGGAATTCGGGTCTATGATGATTTTGCACATCATCCCACTGCTATCGCAAAGACACTCAAGGCGTTGCGTCAACATGCAGGAAAGGGACGGCTCATCGCCATAATGGAACCACGATCTAATACGATGCGTATGGGGGTCCATGCAAAGACTTTAGCCAATGCGTTTATAGATGCGGATCTAGTATTACTTTTCCAGGCCAACAATGTCGATTGGGACATTGCGGCACACATGAGCGACCTGGGTGATCGCTGTCGAGTCTTTACCAATATCGACGAGATGATTAGCCTGATAAGTAAGGAACATCAACAGGGTGATCATATTGTCATCATGAGCAATGGGGCTTTCGGTGGAATCCACAAAAAGCTAGTCGATGTCTTGTAATTGAGTATGAAGATTCCGCTATTTCCATTGAATACCGTTTTATTCCCTGAAGGAGAATTACAACTACGCCTATTTGAGCCACGCTACCTTGACATGGTAAGTGAGTGCTTACGTTCGAATAACGGATTTGGTATATGCTTGATACGTGAAGGGGAAGAAGCAGGGGAGTTAGCAGAGTTTTTCCCGATGGGTACTTACGTGAAGATTAGTGATTGGGATCAGATGGATGATGGCTTGCTCGGGATTAAAGTGATCGGTGAACGGCGTTTCAAGGTAGAGAGCTATGATATACAAAAAGATAATCTGTGTATGGGCGATGTCACCTATTTGGATGAAGATGATGAGGAACTACCCGCCAGCTATCAGAGTTTTTCTGACTTACTTAAGGAAATCGCCAATCGTTATGAATTGCCGTTGATGGATGAACCAGAGCGCTTTGAAGAAGCGGCTTGGGTCAGTGATCGATTGGCCGAGTTGTTACCGTTTGAGATAAGTGCCAAGCAATCGCTGCTGGAAATGGATAATGCACTAAATCGTTTCGATTATATGCAAGCACTGTTAGAAAAGATTGATTCAGGAGAGTACGCACAAAGCTGAATAATCTAAGCGATAAAGCCGGATGAGTCTGGCTCTTCTATAACTGGATTTTTTAAAACACCTATTTTTTCAATCTCTATCCGCACCTCGTCTCCTGGCTTCATATAGCCACGCGGTTTCATTTTTACACCAACACCACTACTGGTGCCAGTCGCAATGATGTCTCCTGGTTCCAGAGTCATCACTTGAGAAAGGTATTCAACCAGGGAATAGCAATCAAAAACCATGTTTTCTGTATTGAAATTCTGTCGTTGATCTTCATTAACCCAAGTCTTGATAGCAAGTTTATGTGGATTACCTATTTCATCGCTTGTGACTAGGCAGGGACCCACGGGGCCATGTGTGTCAAAAGACTTTCCCAAGGTCCATGTATGAGAACGCATCTGCCAGTCACGAACGCTGACGTCGTTAACAATGGTATAAGCCGCAATAACGGATGCCGCTTGTTCGCGACTCACATGACGACAACGTTTGCCGATGACAATACCTAGTTCAGCTTCGTAATCGAGTTTTTCAGATACCTTAGGTCTATGAATGGCATCACCCGGGCCTATGACACAGCTATTTTGTTTATTAAAAAAAGTTGGGTATTCGGGTCTATCTAATCCAGTTTCTTCAATGTGATCGGCATAGTTCAGGCTAACACCAAAGAACTTATTCGGTTTTGTTATCGGTGTAAGGAGTTGTACATCATCTGGAGAGAGATAATTTGATGATGCGTTAATTTTATTTCCTAGCTCCAATAGAGCGGCGTCTCCATCTTCTAGAAAGCGCATTAGGCCATTTTCACCGTTATAGTGAGATGATGCAGGACAGATGCCGGCGTTAGTGATAGCGCCTATCGAAATTATGTTATTGAGTTTATATGAGGCTAATTTCATGAATCATTTAATGCGAATTAGAATTGCTCATTATCGCAGAAAAATGGCCTCAAATTCAGGCAATTTTAGTTTGAGGAAAAACAGGTTCCAGATAATTAAAAAATGTCTCAGCGCTATTTCGCCAGGAATTATTTCTGGCGTATTCGATGCAGTCAGTGGGATTGAGCTCCAAGGCCTTAAGCGTTGCTTTTTTCAGGTCATTATCCAACTCGCCAGTCTTACCAGGCACGATAACATCTATTGGTCCGGTAACGGGAAAAGCGGCTACAGGTACGCCACAAGCCATTGCTTCCAACATAACCAGACCGAAGGTGTCGGTAAGACTAGGAAAAACAAATACATCTGCGGCTGCCAGAAATTGTGCTAGTTCTTCACCCTGTTTAAAACCAGTGAACATAACGCTGGGGTATTTTTTTCTTAGACTTGCCAGGTCTGGACCATCACCGACGATGATTTTTGTACCGGGGAGTTCTAGTTTAAGGAAAGCTTCAATGTTTTTTTCAACAGCGACTCTGCCCATATACATTGAGAGAGGTCTTGGGGCGTCAATGATCTCTTTTGTTCCGGGGCGAAACAGCTCTAAATCTACGCCACGAGACCAAACAACGACATTCGAAAAGCCTCTGTCGATAAGACGCTGTTGTTGTGATGGTGTCGGCACCATTGTGCAAACTGCTTTTTCGTGGAATCGACGAAGAAATGCATAAGTCCATGAAATAGGGATTGGTGCGCGTAAGCGAAGGTATTCTGGAAATTGTGTATGGTATGAGGTAGTGAATTTTATATTGAGTTTAATACAATATGTTCGCGCTGCTTGGCCTAATGGCCCTTCGGTTGCGATATGTACTGCATCTGGTTTGAATTCATCCAGCATTCGGGACACTTTATTCTTTGGGCAAATAGCCAATCGGATGCTTGGGTAACTTGGGCAAGGCAATGTGCTAAAGCTTTCTGGTGTTATGTATTTGACTTGATGACCAAGTAAGCTGAGTTCATCTCCCATCTTGCCTAAGGTCGTTACCACACCATTTATCTGTGGTTTCCATGCATCTGTCGCAATGATTATTTTCATTTTATTATGCTGCAACAGGAAGTTGTTTTATGGATTCGTATTGTTCAGTCCAGTGTAGGATTTCAAGGCTGCCATCCTGGTTTTCAATTAAAGAGGTGCAGCTTTCGACCCAATCACCACAATTGCAATAGAGCACATTTTCTATTGTCCTGATTTCTGGACGATGGATATGGCCACAGATCATCCCGTCTACTTTTTTTTGTTTTGCCATCTGAGAAATGGCTGTTTCAAAGTTGCTAATATAATTTACTGCTCCTTTAACTTTATGCTTTAACGCAGCGGCAAGAGACCAGTACGGCAACCCTAATTTGAAGCGAACATAATTAACAAATCTATTCGCTTTTAATAGGCCGTTATACAAATTACTACCTAGTATCGCCATTAAACGAGAGTTTTTTACTACGTTATCGAATTGATCTCCGTGTAAAACCAAGAGACGTTTACCATCAGCGGTAGTGTGGATTACTTCATCCTTGATGGTGATATTGCCAAATACAGTGTCATTGTAACTACGAAGTAGTTCATCGTGATTTCCTGGCACATAGATCACTTCTGTACCGTGTTTAGCCTTCCCTAATAGGGTACGGATGACATCATTATGTTCCTGTGGCCAGTACAACTTTTTACGCATATAGAGAAGATCGATTATGTCTCCAACAAGATAAATCTTTTCACATTCAACATTTCTTAAAAAATCCAGAAGAAAGTTTGCGCTACAACCGGGAAATCCAAGGTGTACATCAGAGATAAATACAGATTTCACTTTTACTTTTTTTGAAGAATAAACAGTGTCCATAGTTATTTTCTCGAATTATTAAGTGCGCGATACTATGATTCTTCTGTGTGACAAACAGGTTTAATTAAAATGACTAAACGATGAAGTTTTATGACGGTTTAGTTAAGTAAAAACCATAGGGTGTCATAAATATTTAACAAATATTTTATCGCTTGTTCATTATTGATGCTTAGCCTCTATATCGACAAAGTATCAATTAAGGAAAAAATATGAATCATTTAAATAATGACGCTGATACAGGTATCGAGGTTAGAACTATCGGCGATTCTCGTGGCTACTTATGGAAAATCATAATAGACCGGGATCGCGGTCTTGGAAAGATAGAGAAGGTTTCAGGCCTGGCCGATATCACATCATCGAAGCTAACGACAATTGATGGTTCAGTGCATGCCCTGAATGCAGAGAATGTAGTCAGTGATGATATGCAAAAACTAACATCGAAGATTGAATCGCGTTTTGAAGCAGCATAAGTAAGACCTGTAGAAAGTCGATTATAAAAAGGTCGAGTCAATTTGCCACCTGCATTTTGCAGGTGCGTAGCGGAGGTAATTCACATAGAATAAGCTTTTCCTAAAACGTGTTGATTTAATGAGCTTTGTCATTCAAAAATTATTCAATACTCAAATGCAGACGGGCTTGCTGGCGATGGCGCCTTTCTTTTTAATCATCCCTTCATATAAAGCTGGAGTGAGTATTGGTCTTATAGCATTTTGTTTGATGTTTGTTCCTGCCAGTGTTATCTACTTATTACGTGATTTCATTCCATCTCAACAGAGCGTTGTAGTCGTTCTTCTCTTCAGTGTTTCTTTAATTTTAATAGGTAGAATGTTGCTACAGGCTGGTGCCTATTCGACTTTTGATTCGATAGGTTTATTTTTCCCATTATTACTAATAAATAGTCTGGCTTTATCTCTTGGTGAAAATGTTTTTTCTGGGCAGAGCTATAAATCTGTTGCGATTTACGTTTTTGGTATTGGAATATCTCTTTTAATCTTCTTTGTTTTTTTTGGGTTTCTGAAAGGTTTGATTGATATGTTTTCTATAATCAAATCACCTGCGGGCAACTTTATTTTATTGGGTTTATTGTTTGCGACAATGAATTCTTTTAAAAGCAATAAAGTGACTGACTAAATTAAAAGAATAAAAATTTTGAATAAAGAAAAACGAACCCGCATTTTTAGCATATTACGAGAACAAAACCCTTCTCCTACTACAGAATTGGTTTACCAAACACCATTTGAGTTATTGATTGCCGTTATTCTTTCTGCTCAAGCGACAGATGTGGGTGTGAATAAAGCCACCAGTAAATTGTATGCGGTTGCTAATACCCCAGAGGCAATTTATGCATTGGGTTTACAAAAGCTTAAGTCTTATATCAAAACCATTGGGCTTTATAATAATAAGGCAAAAAACATCATTGAGACTTGCAAAATAATAACAGAAAATTTTAGTAGTGAAGTCCCGCAAGATCGTGACTCATTAGAGAGCTTGCCGGGAGTAGGTCGTAAGACAGCGAACGTGATACTGAATACAGCTTTTGGTCAACCGACTATCGCAGTTGATACACATATCTTTCGGGTATCTAACCGTACGGGTATCGCGCCAGGAAAAAACGTAAACCAAGTTGAGCAGCGTTTAATGAAGTTTGTTCCTGATGAATTTAAAAAAGATGCGCATCATTGGTTGATATTACATGGGCGATATACCTGTATTGCACGTAAACCGAGATGTGGGAGTTGTGTCATATTTGACGAATGTGAGTGGAAAGATCGCGAAAAGCATGCAGAACATTGATAAACAAGCGTAAAATACCAGGCAACAGCAATATTCCTTAATATTATTAATAACTGAAAATATGTTTGTTCAAGACCGAAATGAAGCACGCAATTATTTTTACCTGGTGTGGAAAAAGCAAAAAAACAAACTTCCATTGGAGCCGATTGAAGCGATAATAGCGGATGTAATTATGGAACATCCCGAATACCATCATTATCTTGAAGTGGAAGAATCCTCGATGGAAAATAACTTCAGTCCGGAGCAAAATGAAACGAATCCTTTTTTGCATATGGGCATGCATATCGCATTAAAAGAGCAAGTTAACTCTGATAGACCGGCAGGGATTACGAATATTTTAAAAAAAATAATGGCCAAATCTATTTCTACACATGATGCAGAACATAAAATGATGGAATGTCTAGGGCGAATATTGTGGGAAGCACAACGCAATAACGCCTTGCCGGATGATAATGAATACCTTGAATGTTTGCGTAAGGTTTGTTGATGGTGAAACGTAACGTATACAATCTGTTCGAAAAACGTGAATCACATTCGCTTGAAGAACAACTCGCGTTGTTGGCCGAAATCTCTCAAGGTTTCTCCAGTACACTGGATATTTCACAAACCTTAAATAATGCAATTGAACAGTTCATGGAGTATATGAATGCTGAAGCGGCATCAATATTTTTATTAGAAGCTGACTCTCAAGAACTGGTCTGCGCTGAGTGTGCCGGCCCAGTGGACATAACTGGTTTACGCTTATCTGCAACACAAGGTATTGTTGGTAAAACAGTCACGACGCGTAGTAGTCAGATGATTCGTGACGTGCAAAGCGATCCTGATTTTGCGAAAAAGGTTGATATAGGTTCTGGTTTTCGGACGCGTTCGATTCTTTGTGTGCCATTAATTGTTAATAACGAATGTATTGGTGCACTGGAATTATTGAATAAGAAGAATGACGGTCTATTTGGTGATCAAGATACACATCTCTCTATGGCATTAGCTTCTTATGCGGCTTTAGCCATTAATAATGCCCGTATGGCAGATGCCTTGGTTGAACAAGAACGTATGCGTAAAGAACTTGAATTGGCTCGAGAAATACAACTCGACCTTTTGCCTGATATATCTGATGTCACAAATTTTCCTGTCAATGGCATGAATGTGCCGGCATTGGAAGTGTCTGGTGATTTTTATGATTTTTTCAAACGTGATGATGGCTTGATTTATTTTAATCTGGCTGATGTGTCTGGCAAAGGAATGAATGCTGCTATGTTAATGGCAAAGGCGAGTAGCTTACTGCATCACCTTGCTAAAAGCATAGATGATCCGGGAGAGCTATTAAGCAGGGTTAATGATGAAATCTGTGAGACCGTGTCTCATGGCATGTTTATCACTATTGTATCTGGGTTTATAGACACCAACACTTGTACCATTAAGTTTGCAAATGCAGGGCATCAACCACCACTGTTTCATCACTGCGCTGGTGAGTTTGAAGAAATTGAAGCTGGAGCGCCGCCTATTGGTATTTTGCCAGGGACGGAGTTTCCTGTGTCTACCATCAAACTTGATGGTGGTTCAGTATATATATTTACAGATGGTGTAACCGAAAGTCTGGATGCGGAGCAGAAATTATTAGATGTGGGTGGTTTGATAAAATTGATTGAAGATAATTCTGAAGTGACAGCGTCTAAACGTCTGGAAGATATTGTTGCAAAGATTAGGCATCCTAATGTTCATCAGCACGACGATATTACTTTGATGGTTATAGAGTGTTGTTTGAAATGAGCGTAGAGACCTTATTTGAGATTCGATTTCCCGCTAAAGCTGAACGTTTGTGCCTAGTGCGGGCTTTAGTAAAAAGGACAGCCGAAGTCGTCGGATGTTGTACTGATTTATCAGATAAATTGGTGATAGCAGTGAATGAAGCCTGTATGAATGTTATTCAACATGCCTATCAGGGTAATGAATTGGGTGAAATTGTACTGCAAATGCTCAATAATGATGGCAAGGTTCATTTCAGGATAGTGGACTACGCTAACCCGATAGATTTAGATTCAGTAAAGCCTAGAGATATTGATGATTTACGACCAGGCGGGCTGGGAACGCACTTCATCAACGAAATTATGGATGAGTGCGACAGGGGACATCTTGAGGAGGGAAATGGAAACTACCTTGAGATGACAAAAAAAATAAGTTAATAATAAAATGTGAGTATTAAGCATGAATATCAATACACTGGAAGAGGAAGAGTACACGATTATTGGACTGGAAGGTGATGTTGACCTATCTTGCTCACCCGATGCTCGCAAGAGTATTCTTGACGTGTTACAAGCGAACAATAATCTGTTAATTGACCTTGGAAAAGTAAGTTATATCGATAGCTCAGGTGTTGCTAGTTTGGTCGAAGGTTATCAAACAGCCAAAAAGCAGGCCTTAAAATTTGGTCTGGTTGGCGTTAGTGATGCTGCAATGAGTGTTTTAAAACTAGCACGGTTGGATAAAGTCTTTCCTATACATGATACTGTGGCAGAGTTCGAAAAAGAGGATGCCTGAATCCTCTACTCACCCATTAATAAGCTCATTAGAACTCGTAGGCCGTTCAACTGTAAAACTGATAGAAGAAGCGGGTTACTACTCTGCTTTACTAGTTGAGTCACTTTTCTGGATATTGGCCGGTCCATTTATAAAACGGCCAGTTCGAATTTCATCCATATTTTCGCAAATGATGACAATGGGGATTGGGGCATGCCCGATTGTCTTCGTCTTGTCATTTTCAATTGGCGTCATGTTAGCAATTCAAATGATCTATAACCTGAAAACATTTGGTGCAGAGTCTCAGGTTGTCGTTGGAGTAGCATTGTCAGTGACCAGAGAGTTTGGTCCTTTAATAACGGGCATTCTGATTGCCGGCAGAACAGGTTCATCATTAGCCGCAAAAATTGGTACGATGCAAGTCAATCAAGAGATTGATGCATTACGCGTCATGGGGATCAATCCAGTCAGATATCTGGTTTCTCCCGCCTTGTGTGCCATGATGATTATGGTTCCCTTGCTGACTTTTTTTTCTGATCTGGCGGCTCTTTTAGGTGGCGCGGTATATACCAGTATTGAGATCGGACTGAGTTTCGATGCTTATATGGACAGAACATTATCAGCTTTGGTGATCGCAGATGTGATGCAAGGTATATTCAAGAGTCTTATCTTTGCATTAATTATCACATTAGTTGGTGTTAGCAATGGTTTTTCGGTTACCGGGGGCGCTGAAGGTGTCGGTAAGGCAACAACACGTTCGGTCGTGCTTTCTATTTCATATATTGTTATTGCCGACATGATGTTTACTTATTTTTTAAATCTGTAAGAAATGACAAATAACAATAACCCAGCTATTGAAGTTATCGATTTAGTAACGCATTACGGTTCACGTGAGATCTTGCATGGCATTAACCTGACAGTGAATGAAGGCGAGATAATGATCATCATGGGAGGCAGTGGTTCAGGTAAAAGTACATTGCTTCGTTATTTGCTAGGCCTTGGTATTCCGACCAGCGGTAGTATTAAATTACTGGGAAAAGATATTACCAGGATTAGCAATCTTGAAATGAATCAATTAAGACAGAATATGGGGGTTGCCTTTCAGGGTGGGGCTTTATTGAGTTCGATGACAATTGGAGAGAATGTTCAATTGCCCTTGCGCGAACATACACAGCTGGATGAAACAACAATGGAGATTATGGCCAGGATGAAGCTTGAGGTTGTTAATCTTGGCGGGTTTGAAAAATTAATGCCAGCAGAGTTATCTGGGGGCATGATTAAACGTGCTGCTGTTGCGCGCGCCATTGTAATGGATCCCAAGTTAATGTTCTTTGATGAACCTTCTGCAGGGCTAGATCCTGTTGTTTCAGCAAAATTGGATGAGCTGATTCTAAACTTAAGGGATGTGATGAAAATGACAATAGTCGTTGTAACGCATGAACTTGAGAGTGCGTTTA
Source organism: uncultured Gammaproteobacteria bacterium (assembly GCA_963976795.1). GTDB lineage: Bacteria > Pseudomonadota > Gammaproteobacteria > Eutrophobiales > Eutrophobiaceae > UBA7359. Next base: position 59,051 of record CAXBLT010000016.1, on the reverse strand, counting down.
AAATTGCTGATAAAATTACTGTGCTTGACCAAGGAAATATCCTGATGACTGATACAGTAGAGAGCATTAAGAACTCTGATAACGAACGAATACAATCATTATTAAACCGACGTCCTGGCAATGATGAAGTACAAGCAGATGAATATTTAAATCGATTAACAGGTATGTAGTAAAAATTATGAAACGCGATAATATTAATTACCTTGTTGTAGGCTCTTTTGTCATGCTTGTGACGCTTAGCTTCTTTATCTTTCTTTATCAAATAATGGGTAGTAACGGTCCGGTAGAAAAATATTTTGTTACCTACAATAATGTGACAGGTATTAAATACGGGACTCCTGTGGCATTTGAAGGCTATCAAGTTGGACAGGTTGAAGTTATTGAGCCAATGCGAGAAGGGGGAAAAACAAATTACCGATTAACGTTGTCAATAGAAAAAGAATGGCCTATTCCTGTTGATAGTATCGCCAAAATAATTGCTTCCGGGCTGCTCGCTGCTGTGACTATTGATATTGCAGAAGGAAGCAGTGATATCTTGCTTGAACCGGGTTCAGAAATAACAGGAAAAGAAGCGGCTAATATTTTTGCAACGGTAAATGAGGTTGCATCAGATCTTCGTGACCTGTCTCAAAGTAGCATTAAACCTCTATTGAATAACTTAAATGAACAGGTTGTGTCTGTGTCAACAGAACTAACCGATATAACAAGGAATACAATTAAGCCGCTACTTGAGAGTTTTAGTAACCAAGTTAAACAAACTAATATGGTGAGTAAGGTAGATACTTTGATTAGTAATCTGAATCAGACATCAGAAGACCTGCAAAAGGTATTTAATAGCCAAAATCAGAAAAACTTAACGACTTTCCTGAATAATATGAGTAAAGCTTCAACAGGAATGAATGAGCTAGTCTCTAATATAGATGATACGAGAAAATCAATGGATTTACTCTTGAGCAATATTGATAATGTAATTGGCGATGTTAATTACATGCTTGAAAACAGTGATGGCAAAATGAGTGCTTCTCTTACTGATCTACAGAAGACTTTGTCGGTCATGTCTACGCATGTAGATGCAATTACGCATCATCTTGAAGGTAGTAGTAGAAATATGCATGAGTTCACGCGTCAGATTAAAGAAAACCCGGGTTTGCTAATTCGTGGTTCGGCTCAAATTGAAGAGGTTGAGTGATGATCATTCGGTGTAGTTTTTTAATGTGTTGTCTTTTAAGTTTGATGGCTTGTTCTAGTCAAGCACCCTTGCCAACCGATCATTATTATCGCCTGCCTGAATTAAAAGGTGTTAATTCTGATAAGAAACGGGTGGGCTCAATTAGCGTTATTCCCTTTCAGGCTGAGGGTTTATATCTGGAACGTGCAATCCTCTATGCCGAAGATGAGATAGAGCTAAAACAATATCATTATCATCATTGGTCTGAGTCTCCGAACAAATTACTGCAAGAGCGTTTGGCTGAAAGGTTGCGCTTAAGTGGCATCTCGAATTTAGTTTTAAATACATTTGAAGGGAATAGCGAGCTGATAATTAAGGGACAAATTAAAGCCTTTGAACGATTGCAACAAAAAGGGAGTGAAAGTGTTTATGTGAAATTATTGCTTCAGGTTAGTTCTAATACCGAGCATACCCCAATCTTACATAAAGAATACGCCCAGATTGTGGAATTACCATCCCACAATATTGCTAATGCAATTAAAGGATTTGCTGAGGCAGTAGATTTAATCTTTAGTGCTTTCTATGTAGATTTCGTTGAGATTATCAATACATAAAAAAACGGGTTAATCCTGTGATTAGCCCGCTCTAATGTGAAAAGTAGTTAGTGTAATTAATTCTGAATTAGTTATGCAGTTGAAAACTCCATCTTGATGCCCGCCAGTTCAATCAAGTCGCTATCTTTTAATTGATATGCCTTCGCACCAATTTCTTCACTATTGACTAGGGGGAAACTGTTCCCCTCAATGTGAGTCAGGAAGTAGCCCTGAGGTCGACGTGAAATGACAGCCACTTGAGTGCCTGGTTTACCTAAGGTTATTAATGCCTTGGTCAATTCCAGCTCTTTGCCTGCAATTGGGCCATTTAAGACTGTCAGGCGGCCTAATGGCATACCTCCACCAGTTGGTGGCGCAGTAGCAGCTGGTGCGGCTGATTCAACGGCTTTTTCGGCAGCTTGTGCGGCAGCAACTGCAGCACTGGCCGAGCCAGGTTTGATGATCATGGTTTTTTCAAAATCATCATCATCAGCAGTTGCATGCTCGTTTACATATTTGAGCTCATGCTTTCCAATGGCGATAACATCCCCGTCTTTAAGCGCATGTTTTTTAACAAGTTTTCCGTTAACATAACTGCCATTAGTACTACCAAGATCTTCCAAAAAGGAATCATCGAGTATGGTAATTACCAAGGCATGTTTACCGCTAACCGCTAGATTATCTATTGGTATGTCGTTGTCAGGCTTACGCCCTATGGTCAATCGTTCCTGATTGAGTTCGTATTCGCCTTGAACGACGCCATTCATGCTCAGAACTAACTTCGCCATTGCTAATTCCTATCCCCGTATTTCATTTATTAAATCGATTTTTAATTTTTGTTAAAAAACCCTTGGGTGAAGAAAACTCTTCTTGGATACGCACCAATATTATTGAGGTGTTATCCTTACCCCCTCTTTTGTTCGCAAATTTCACTAATTCATCTGCTGTTTGTGCAAGATTAGCACTATATTTACTTAGGGTTAAGTGAATTTCTTCATCTTTTACTAGATCTGTTAATCCATCCGAACAAAGCAGGTAAATATCACCTGGTAAAACGGCTTCTTCAACCACATCAACGTCAACATCAGCTTCAATTCCCATTGCCCGAGTGACTAGATTCTTGGGTGTGTTGGCATGCGCCTCTTCGGGGGTATAGAGACCCCGATCAATCAACTCTTGAATTAAGGAATGGTCTTTGGTGACTTGTTGTAACTCATTGTTTCTTATTCGATAAAGTCGCGAATCACCCACATGTGCAATGGATAAAATATTGTTATGAAAGAGGCCGACGACGATGGTAGTTCCCATACCTTGACATTGTGGATCTGCCTTGGCTGTATTATAAATTACTGAATTTGCATGAGTTATAGCGTCGCGGATTAGCAAAGATTCATTGCAAAAACCGGTGGATTCATCAATTCGATCACCTTTAAGTTTTTTTAGTCCATTGGTGATACCAAACAAGATATTGGTGACTGCAAGCGCGCTAGCGACTTCCCCCGCCTTATATCCGCCCATTCCGTCAGCCAAAATGACTATACCATTGCGACCATCCGTTATTGTACTGTCTTCATTATGTGGTCGCTTCAAACCAACATCAGATTGATTTGCGATTTCAAGTTTAGTTGATAAATCCATTATTTATTTTTCTTTATATTTTTTAGACAGTTACGTAATGCTTTAGCCAGTTCTGTACCCGTTTAGTAAAGTCCTTGAGATGTTTTCTCAAAAAACCTTACCTATTATTGCACTAATTTCTGGAGTATCTCGTTTTAATCTTTTACGTAGCCCTATTATTTCAGGATGGAGATCATTTGCAATGCAAACATTAATCCGATCTTAGAATCTCCTTATTAAGATGGTGGTTTGCAAAATAACCAGGACAACATTACGCCAAGTGAAAATTGTATAATACGCGTTATCCCAATAGAGATTAGTTTTTGTGTAGCGGCTAACATCGCAGTACATTATTAATGCCGTAAAAGCATTAGAACTCAATCCTTCCCCTTACGTTTAAGGTGTTTTCACTAGATAATTGCATAGAAATATTTTCATCAGCAGTTCTTTTGAATATATTTTTCATACTTTTCTTCTTCATGTTCTCGTTCTTCATCAGATAGAAATTTTGGATTGTTCGTGTCGCCTGTTTTTTCATACAAAAAATTGACATCTTTTATTTCCTGTAATTCTTTAACGATTTCAATACATTTTAATTTTTGCTGTTCTTTATTTTCTTTTTCTTCTTTTTTTAAAGCAATTTTCTCGTCACGCTCTTCTTGTATTGCGTTAAGCAGTTTTTGTTGTTTTTTTAATCTTTCCTGATGTGACTGATCTTTTTTTGGAGCATTATTGATTTTTATTTTTTCGGCATTGTCCGTGCCAGGCTTATCACCGTAGACAGTTTCTCCATCATCATCGACCCATCTGTAGACTTCAGAAAATGCTGTATTGGAGTAGAGTAGCGGCGTGAAAGAAAACAGAATAATAAACAGAAATCTACAAAGCATATTTACTTTTCCTTGAGTGTAATAGAGAGGATTAAGCCGCCTTCCTTTTCAACATTGTAGACTCTATTGCTGTTTTTAATTCTGCGCAAATAGTTTTAAATGCTTGTAATTCATTTAACGTAAGTTGTTTATTTGTTTGGCCATGATCCACAAACATACACCCGGCAATTTTTTTATCGACATAAAATGATTTTATTATAATAGTTGCGTTTGTTCGTATTGGGCGCAAAGGTTTGGGGAGTAAGTGGCTGTATTTATGTTGGTTTTTCGAGTTGATGTATAATGTCTGTTCTTTTTTCAAGAGTTGATTAAAAAGCTTATTCAGTTCAAGAGGAATACTAAGGTGCTTGAGGCCGGGGAGGTCGTTATTGATTTTTTGACGATACGTCTTTAAACACTTTTCTTTTGAATCAAAAGACATAAATACTACACGTGAAAACCCAACACCATCTTTCATGGCGTTTACAGCAGTTTCTATTAGTACCCGTGTTGTTCTTTTTGAATTAGTAGAACGTAATAACTTGAGGTAGTGAGGTAGTGCATTATTTTTTTGTGGAGAGATAACTTCGTTCAGCTTTGATATTTTTTTTATTGGTGATGAGTAGCTCATCATCAACTGCAATAAAGATTGATAGGGTAAATACTGTTGACTGTTACGAATTGAATGAATAATTATCGAATTTATTTTTCCAGGAGTTTGCTTCGCTGGTATACGAATGTAATCTGCTGCACGATTGATGAGTTCGTCAGCGTACTGTATTGAAGAACGTGAAACTATTTGGTGCATAAACTCTGTGGCGAGACGGACTCCGGTTATCTTTGGGTTATGGTGTTTGCCGGAGTAGCTTTCGCGTATTAGCTCAGGTAGTTGCCAGTTTTTCGCAATGGCCTGTGCTATTTCATCAACCTGATATCCAAGTAACGCTTCTTCTTTTGTTTTGTGATCCTCACTTGGTGCAAGGTATATTTTTTCTAGTTTGTCTGCTTTGACAGGATCAATTGCATAAAGCAGGAACCTGAAAAAGCCGCGGTTTAAAGCGGCGGTAAAAACTTCGTTGTTTTCAGATTCTTTCCTGATAACAGACCATTCTTTAGCCATAAAAGCGATTTGATATTGATGGGCATAGACGTTAAATATTTTTGCAGTTGTATTTTTATCGAGTACTTTTTCAAGTACAGGCAAGTCAACCAACATTTTTATAACTAGTGGAATGCTGATCAATAATATTGCGTGGGACAGGGTCGTGATTTCTTTTTTTGTAGAACGTCCAGCATGACGTAATAGAGAAATTGAAAAGCCCGGATCTTGTCGCGCAATTTCTGTCAAAACAGTGACAGTTATGTCCTGTTTATCCCTTTGTAACTCGTGAATTCTGAGCTTACTGGCATATAAAACAGGGATTTCACAACCATTAAAGGTTTTAATCCAGCTTGATAACTTATCTGCCATGGTACCTCTATATTTTCTGTAAGGAGATTTTTAGAGACCGGCATAAGCAGATTAAACCTCATAACGGAGGAAAGCCGTCTCTACATAGAGATTATCGGGTGATTAGGGTAAATCTTGAGAAAATTTGAGGGGTAGAAGGAATCTACCCCCGGTGTAACGGCTGATCTAGCGTTCCAGATATTCCAGTTTGCCCGTCTTGTCTTTCCAGGAGTCGGCATCTTCTGGCGCTGGTTTCATTTCATTGATGACGGGCCAATCCTTTGATAATTCAGCATTTAATTCAATAAAATTTTGCATTTCTTCAGGCACATCTTCATCAGCCATAATCGCTTCGACCGGGCATTCTGGTTCACAAAGAGTGCAATCGATACATTCATCCGGATCAATGACCAGCATATTTGGCCCTTCGTGGAAGCAATCGACCGGGCAGACTTCGACGCAGTCGGTGTATTTACATTTAATGCAGCTTTCAGTAACAATAAATGGCATTAGATTTACCTATAAATTCGAGTTTTAAAAAGAACCGGATCATACTCGTTCCTAGCCCTGCATAAAAGACCATTCAATTAATTAAATGGTTATTTAATTATTACTTTTTATTATTTCAGATACTTCGTCAGCTAATGCTTTTCCCTTCTTGAGCTCAGAAATAGCGATTCCTGTTTCTCCGAGCTTAGATAATATCTTTATCTGCAGTTGTTCTGCTGAGCCTGATTCATAGTGAATAATCCATGATTTCATATCCTCGTTATCATTTTCTATTTTGCTTATGCCACTTATTTCTTTTAATAATTCGCTTAAATGGATATCACAAGGTGTTTCCAATATAAGGCTAAAGCATTGGCCGCTTCGTTTTAGCTCAGATAGACTGGAATGGGTTACCAGTTTGCCTTTGTTCAAGATAGCGATATCGCTGCAGATATCTTCAATTTCGGATAAATTATGTGAGCTAATGATGACGCTGTATTCATTGCCCAAATCACGTAGTAATTTTCTTACCTCTGTTGCGGCAACTGGATCAAGGCCTGAAGTGGGTTCATCCATCAATATTAATTCCGGTTTGCCAATTAAGGACTGAGCCAACATGATTCGCTTGCGTTGACCAAAGCTTAATGTTTCTGGATATTGATTTGAAAAACCAGTTGCTTGCACCAGTGATAGTACATGGTCAACTTCTTTTTTAGCTTCATTGTGATTGAAGTTTTGCAGTCTTGCGTAATGTTTAAGCTGAGTCATTACATCAACACCTTTAAACATTGAAGTATCTTGAGGCAGTAACGAGAGTCTGCCTTTTATATAACTCGCATCAGGCGTGTGCTCCAAAACGCGGACCTTGCCAGAAGTGGGACTTATAAAACCACACAGAATCGCAAACAAAGTTGATTTGCCTGCTCCATTTGGGCCCACTATTCCAGTGGGTTGTGTTACCTCTAATTCCAGGTTAAACCCATCAAGAGCTTTAATGCCTTGGAAACGTTTTGTTAATGATTCACATTTAATATGGCGGGCCATTTATATATCCCTGCGTTTGAAGATATGCCATCCGCATACGAAATAGAACAGGGTGTATGCCAAGAGTGCAGAAATAGAAGTCAAAATATTTTCAGTGTTGATATCTATTAAATAAGATTTAAGACCACTAGGTATCAAATAGATCGCATGACTAATATCCGATTTAAACCAAAAACTGATGATTACCAGAATGGCATAGCTCATCATCCCCAAAAACAGTGAGCCGAATGCAGAACGCGCGAAGGATGAGACCATCGACATAAAGGCGATAAAAGGTAGGCTATAGATAAACACGAGAATAAAGGTTTGTAGGCCAAATACAGTGATGGCTTCAAAGGTATCTTCCTCATTTAACAATGCTTGTACCGAAGCCCATACTGAAGTGATAGAGATGCAGATTAAGACTAGCAATGTTACTGCAATAAATCGTGAAAAATAAATTTCGGCGCGTGTTGCACGCATCAATAAAAAGCGAAATGCCCCTCTGGACATATCACTGGAATATTGATTGTTTGCCGCAATTAAAATAAATAATGGTGTCAGTGTTATTGATACAAGCAAGTAGATCGACAAACTTGCAGAACGATCGACAAACAATTCCAACGCAAGCTCTTGATCTTGTGTGATCCAACTCACAAACATAAGACCTTGTGTGCTTTGTAGCCATTCAACAGCGAGTAAAATAACGTTATCGAAGACTAGGTACCAAAATAAAAAATAGGGAATGATGAACGCCAGACTTTTCAAGCTGCTCAGGGAAGAATAGAAATTAAATAGCGTCAGCTCTTTTAAGCGATATAGGTTTAACATGAACAGCGTTGATTATTTATTATAATGCTTGTTTTGATATTAACGATCCAGCATTGCTTTTAATTCATACAATAGCGCTAGTGCTTGTTTCGGGTTAGTAGAATCTGGATCAATTATTTTTATTTTTTCTAAAATTGGATCGGTATTAAATAAATCAGTTTGTGGTTTTTCAGTATTAGCTATGGGGGAGTGTGATTCAATTTCATGTAAACGATTTTTTGCAGCCGTGATAACGGTTTTGGGTATGCCTGCAAGAGCAGCGACTTGTATGCCATAACTTTGATTTGCCGGGCCTTGTTGAACAGAATGCAATAACACTATCTCATCGCCGTGTTCAACGACGTCCATGTGTACATTTGCAACATTATTGTTATGTTCGGGCAATGCTGTCAGCTCAAAATAGTGTGTAGCGAACAGGGTGTAGGCCTGAGTTATCTTTGCGAGATGCAAAGCACAGGCCCAGGCCAATGCCAAGCCGTCATAGGTGCTTGTACCACGACCTATTTCATCCATCAAAACAAGACTGTTCTCGCTTGCATTATTTAGGATATTAGCTGTTTCTGTCATTTCTACCATAAAGGTTGAACGACCGCTGCTGAGGTCGTCTGAAGCACCTATACGAGTAAATAAGCGATCAATAGGCCCAATAATAGCCTTTGCTGCCGGGACATAACTGCCGATATGAGCGAGGATTACAATCAAGGCTGTCTGTCGCATATAGGTTGATTTACCGCCCATATTGGGGCCAGTAATGATGAGCATACTCGTGTCGATATCGAGCAACAAATCATTGGCTATGAATGGTGCGGATTGAATCTGTTCAACAACAGGGTGCCGTCCCGCTTCGATATGAATTCCTTTTTCTTTTGTCAGCACTGGTGCAGTAAAATTTAGAGTTTCTGCCACTTCCGCAAAACTTAGGTAGATATCAAACTCAGCAAGCGCTGACGCGCAGTGTTGTAGTTCAGATAAGTGATTAGCAATGATAGTTAGCAATTCATCGTACAATTGTTTTTCGCGTGCTAATGATTTTTCCTTTGCACTCAGAATTTTATTTTCAAAATCTTTTAATTCTGGCGTAATGAAACGTTCTACTGCCTTTAAGGTTTGACGACGATTATAATTGTCCGGGACATTGGCAGAATGGAGGCGGCTAATCTCTATGTAATAGCCATGTACCCGGTTATAGCCTACTTTTAAACCTTGAATACCGGTACGTTGTTTTTCTTGTGCTTCGAGATTAGTTAAGAACTGACTTGCATCATTGCTGAGCTGTCTTAATTGATCTAACTCTTTGTCATAACCTCCAGCAATCACACCTCCGTCACGAATAATTACCGGTGGTTCATCTACTAGTGCTTTATTTAAGGTCTGCAGTAACTCAGGGAACAAACTAATATCTTGATATAAATCATTTAGTCTAGGGCTATCAATTTTTGCTAGACGATCTTTGATTTGTGGGAGCAGAGTAATACTGTCTCGCAGTTGTATTAGATCGCGTGGTCTTGCAGATTTTAAGGCAACACGCGACATGATACGTTCAATGTCACAAATGCCACGCATGGCTTCATGAAAGTCACTATGGAATCGATCATGTAATAATTTTGCTACGGCGTCATGCCGGCGCTGTAAGAGCGCATGATCACGAATCGGCTGTTGTAACCAACGGCGTAATAAACGACCACCCATCACGGTTGATGTGGTATCGATCACATCTAATAGTGAATGAGATTTCCCTTCAGCCAGACTCGTTTCCAATTCTAGATTGCGACGTGAGATCGCATCGATCTGTATAACACCATTTTCGGTATGTATTTTCGGATTTTGTAAGTGAGGTAACAGTGTTTTTTGTGTGTCACTGAGATATTGGATTAAACATCCTAGTGCACTTGTTGCGGTGTCCATTTGTTGGCAGCCAAAGCCATTAAGATCTTTAATGTTATATTGTTGTTTGATAATTGATTCGGCTGTCTTCTTATTAAAATGCCAATCTGGGCGTTTTGTTATAGCTTTATTCAGGTGATCCAGGCATCCATCTTCAAACCCTTCACTAAGCAAAATTTCTGCGGGCTGGTATTGTTCGATAATATCTTCTAGACAGGGAGAGTTATCAACTTCAAGCATAGTGACTCGACCGCTACTGAGCTCGACGCTAGCTAAACCATATTGTTGTTTGGTTTTATAGATCGATAGTAGTACATTCGCAACGCGTTCATTTAATAAGCTATCTTCCGTAATGGTTCCCGGTGTAATGATGCGTACGACTTTACGCTCAACCGGGCCTTTAGAAAGACTGGGATCACCTACTTGTTCACAGATAACGATCGATTCCCCGAGATTGACCAGCTTTGCCAGATAGTTATCTACAGCATGATAGGGTACACCCGCCATTGGGATTGCCTCGCCAGCAGACTTACCGCGTTTGGTCAGGGTGATATTCAATAAACGTGCGGCTTTCTTGGCATCGTCATAAAACAACTCGTAGAAGTCGCCCATGCGAAAGAATAGCAGCATATCAGGGTGTTCAGCTTTAAAGCCGAGATACTGCTGCATCACCGGAGTATGGGTGGGTAACTGCTGAGTTAGGGCCGGCATGCCTTAATTGTAATAAAGCATGTAAACCTTGACCAGCGCTGAATTAACATACATTTAGCAATTATCATTAATTTCACATAGCACAGCGGGTGATTGCATACGCATAATACCTTGGGCATAAAGAGGTATGCCGAATCTTCTGTCGAGATTTGTTGAGTCTCCCGCAGCAAGACAGGTGGCAGCAAATGTCCCTGATGTTGGAGGACCAAATCCGCCAGGTGTTGTTGCAGCGCTGTTCGTTTGCATAGCCCAGACGATTCTGTTTATAAAAGGGATAAACAATTCATAACAATAACCGACATGTACTTTTAATAAATTTGCATCTTGTACGGAATGGATGGCATCAATAACGTCCGCATCGCGATACATCAGGTTATCGTTAGGTATCATCCTTTCTATACTGTCGGTGCCTGCATAATAAGCATCAATACCAAATTTATCGAATGAGAAAGGTTGTGCCGGATTAACGACTGTTAAGTTGGCAAAGCCACTATCTATTTGACTCTGAACAATTCTCCTGGCACAAAATACCTGATCAGACCCCCACTTATCGTCCATGCCAGAGCCTGGGTTATCTAACACATTGCGTAGGCCCGTACCCATGATGCGGTTCGCACCAGTTCTGGCATTGCGGGCAGTCTCAGTGGTTAGAAAGCTTGTGGTACATAACTTTGTTTGATCAACCGGGGGAGTATTAAAGTAGCTCGTTGCATAGAGCGGGGCCATATTACTGGCGAATGCTGTTTGCATTGCCGACAGGCTGGCATTGTTTAATGTGCCTGCTCTGACTGTTTGAAATGTAGCGTAATTAAGAGTAATTTTTGCTTTGTACACCAATGCGAACTGAATAATCCCCAGAACCAGCATTAACAGAACTGGTATTATGATGACAAACTCAACCATGGCTTGTGCATTTTGGTTATTTTTACCGATGTAATAATTATCTTGTCGCATTTATATTTAATCTAAAACGTATTGTGCAATTATTTTTAGAAGATAAATTTAGCCGACTATTTTTCTTCAACTATGGACTTGATCTGTTCAAGCATTGTGGCTGCTTTGCTATAAAGAGGGTCTTGTTTATCCGTATAAATCAGCATTTCATTCAGGCTAAACGCAGTTTGTTTTAGTTGTACAATACCCAGGTTATACCAGGCTTTGGCAAACTGAGGATCACGTAACACTGCCTCCCGATATAAACTCATTGCATCATAAGGTCTATTCGTCCGGACATAGATATTCCCTAGTCGGAACCAATATTCTGCTTCTTCAGGTAATTTATTGATTAAAATTCCGTAGTTTTTTTCACTTGTTACAAGGTCATCGTTTTCATATGCGATATTTGCTTGCTCCAGAATTTCAATCAAATCAAGTTTAGGTTCTTCTTCTGTATTTTTTGTATTGGCGGGTGTGCACGCGGCAAGGCATAAAAGGACCATTAAAATAAATCCTCGCGTAATAAATTTAATCAACATGACTATGCCACTTTAGTTGTTGTCCTGATGGGAGGTTAATTAGTTCGAGGTCGTCACTGGCAAGCTCAAGCACTCTGTAGGCCTTGCTAGAAGCAGCTATCCGCCATGGCTTTAATGATTTTGTTGTTTTTACTACGTGCCAGTCTTTATCAATAAACACAACATCGATCGCGTATCGCATACCAACAGTGTGAACTGAAGAACAAGGTTCAATCAACAAAGCCTCATTTTTTTTTAAACGGGGAGAGAACAACAAACCACAAAGTCGTTCTAGAAAACGGGTAGTGCGTGAAACCTGTTCAAATAAACAATTGTCGTCTATGTCTGATAGATAGCCATGTATCATAACAACCCTTCAGCGAGGAACTTCATCGCGATCGGAAATAATAAAATGATAAAAGTGATAGGAAATATAAACATAACAAGCGGAAAAACGAGTTTAACAGGTGCTTCCATTGCCTGTTTTTCTGCTCGTTGAAAGCGTTCGCCACGGCGCTGTTCAGATTGAACCCTTAATACATTAGCTAATGAAGCCCCCATTTTTTCCGCTTGCACAATCGAACTCACAAACGATGTTATCTCCTGAATATCGAGGCGTTCGGCCATTCTTCGAAGTGAATCGGCGCGAGACAAGCCAGAACGCAAATCACGTAACACGACAGCAAATTCATTTCGCAGAGGACCCGGAGAAGCTTTTTCCATGGCTTGACCTAATGCACCCTGAAGATTTAGTCCGCCTTCAACACACATGGTAATAAAGTCCAGATAAACTGGTAGCGTGCGTATAACTGCATTGTCACGTTTCTTTCTAACGTCTGATAACCAGATGTTAGGTAACATAAAACCGAGCAATGGTGTGATTACGAGCCAGATAGGTTGAAAGTTTTTCAGGCAGAACATAATGAATAACGCAAACAGTGGGGCGATTAGTGCGGAAATTATTCTCAGGGCGATAAACTGTTCAGCGGTCAGGAGATAACTGACGCCGGAATGTGTGATTTTCTTTTCAGTGTTTTCTAGAACTTCATAGGGCAGGAAAACAACGAAAAAGTTGGCAAGAATCTGAATGAACGGCCACAGTAGTTTTAACTTCCAGGACAAGGGATCCATATAGGTACGATCTTCCTTATCGATCATGCCGTAGACAACAGCAATGAATATAACGAACAACGCTGCTGCTGCAAAATATGCCAGAATGCTCCCGCTATAATAAATGTTATTCATTGGTTTTCTCTTTAAACGTCAATGCTGGTGATCTTGCTAATTGTGAAATAAGCCATAGCTTCCATTACAATAATTAGCGTCAGTACAATCCAGCCTAATGTGGTAGTCCAGAGTTTGCTCATAGCTTCAGGTTCTATAAAGTTAAGCACGAAACCCAAAAATATAGGCAAACCGCTCATCACAATACCTTGTAATTTTCCCTGAGCAGTTAAGCCGTCAATTTTTCCTTCCATCATGGCTTTTTTGCGCAACGTATCACCGAGGGTTTCCATGGTTTCGGCGAGATTGCCACCGACTTCTTTATTTATCAACAAGGCTGTCACCAACATATTAAAGTCCTGTAGCGGGACTCTTTCTGACATGCTCTTTAATGAGACTTCAAAATCAACGCCAAGTCGTTGTTCCTTTAAAAACAGTTCAAATTCTTGAGAAAGAGGGGCGGGCTGTTCTTTCACCAGACTTTCTAGCGCAATATTCAGGCTTGCTCCGGCGCGCATGGCTCCCGATATCATTGCAAGCCCATCCGGCAATTGCTCCTCAAAGCGTTTTAAGCGTTTCTTACGCATCGTACGATAGACAAACGGCGGCAACAGTACGATAACGGCTAACACGGTCACTGTTGTCGCTATATCCCCGGTAACAAACCACGTTATTGACGGCAAGATAACAATCGCGATGAGATTTATCACAAACAATTGACCGGCATCAATAGACATAAACATGTCTGACATATTGCTTGAGGCCGTCGTAGTAAATGTTTGCTTGTAGTTTTCCATCGCAATCTGGATTTTTTTTGCCAAAACAAACCAAATCAAACTGACCATTAAAAACACACACAGCAGACTCAAATAAAAACTGGCTGTTGCTGATAGGTTGAGGAGAAAGTTCACAGTAATGGGCTATGAAAATATAGACATATCAACAGGTAGTCCGCGCTGGCGCATTTCTTCATAAAAGTGTGGTATCGCCCCAGTTGCTTCAAAGTGACCTTTTACTTTTCCATTTTCATCAAAACCTTCTTGTTGATAACGGAAGATATCTTGCATAGAGACTATACCCGATTCTACGCCAGTAATTTCAGTGATATTAGTCAAGCGACGACTACCATCTGAATAACGTGATATTTGCACAATTAGATGAACGGCGGAAGCTACCATTTCTCTAATGGCTGAAACAGGCAAGTCTAGACCAGACATCATGACCATGACTTCTAGTCTGGCGATCATATCTCTTGGTGTATTCGCGTGAGCGGTGGTTAATGAACCGTCATGTCCGGTGTTCATTGCTTGTAACATGTCTAGTGTTTCACCACCACGACACTCACCGACAACAATTCTATCAGGTCGCATACGCAAACAGTTTTTAACCAGATCGCGAATTGGAATGGCCCCTTTACCTTCCAGATTTGCGGGTCGCGCTTCGAGGCTGACCAAGTGAGGCTGTGTTAGTTTTAATTCTGCTGCATCTTCAACGGTAATAATACGCTCACTAGGAGGAATAAAGTTTGACAGTACATTGAGCAAAGTTGTTTTACCACTGCCGGTGCCGCCAGAAATAAGAATATTCATGTGGTTATTTACAGCGGTTTCTAAAAATTTGACCATGTCATGATTCAACGCACCAAAATTAACCAGATCTTGTGCCTGTAGTTTTTGTTTGGCAAATTTTCGAATAGTGAGGCAGGGACCTCGCAATGCCAATGGCGGAATTATAGCATTAACACGTGAACCGTCTTTCAAGCGTGCATCCACCAGTGGTGAACTTTCATCAATGCGTCTACCTAGAGGTGATACGATGCGCTCAATAGATGTCATCACTGCGTCGTCACTGGAAAAAGTAATATCTGATAATGTTAGTTTCCCCGATTGTTCAATAAATATTTCATCAAACTTGTTGACCATGATTTCTGTTACATTCTCATCGGCGAGTAATTTTTCCAATGGGCCGAGTCCTACGGCTTCATTTAAAACATCTGCAGCTAACATTACTTTGTCAACATCGCTGGGTAGTTTAGGGCCCATCTCAGTAATAATTTCGTTTATTAGTTTTTCTACATGTTTGCGCAGTGTATCTTCATCCATGCTGCTGATATCTGTGCGGCGCAGATCCATTGCGGCTAATAATTCTTCATGAACTCTATTGCGCCATTTGAACTTTTCATCATGTTGAAGATTGATCAGCGTCTTACTGATTTCATCCGACTCTTCCAAGACTGAGTGATGCTGAACGCCGAAAACGGTTTTCATATCATCAAACGCTTCGTCATCATCTTCATCGATATCACCACCAGTATCGCCACTCATTCCCGCCTTGATATGGTAGCCAGCGATGATGATAACGTCAGCAGAACGGATAGGGCCGTGGTGATTTACATCTTCGCCATTGACTTCAATACTGTTTTTACCCGTCTTATCTTCTATAAATAGACCTTCTGATGTGCGCGTTACTTCAGCGTGATGATTAGCTACTTTCCAACCGCGTAATTGAACAAAATTATCTCGTGCTTTACCAATGGTGCATTCACTGACTGGACAGTGAAAGTTTTGCAGTCTTTCACCTTTACTATTATTAACGATAACGTCAAACATACGGAGTTCCTGATTTAGTAAACGATTTCTAGAGAGCTCTCATCTATCGCATCGATGGTATCTCTGGTTTTCTGATTAAAATATTCTTTCGCCTTTTTATTAATGTCGGAACTGGCATCAAAAACTTGAGGAGTGACAAAGATGACTAACTCACTTTTATTATCACGAAAGGTTTCAGAGCTAAAAAGCCTGCCTAATATAGGTAAATCTTTAAGCCATTTTATCCCCTGCTCATCTTTAGAGGCTTCCTGGTTTATCAAACCAGACATTACTAACGTTTCACCAGAACTTAAGATGACATCGGCTTCCGTCTTGCGTGTATTCAATCCGGGTATACCATTCACAGCAACGGCATTGTTGATAGCGCTAAGCTCTGTCGTTACCTTGGCTTTAACGTTATTGTCCCTGTCTACCTCAGGTTTTACAGTAAGTTGAATACCAAATTTTTTAAACTCAACAGTTGTGCCGTTTATATTGGATATTTCAATAGGAAATTCACCACCGGATAAGAAGTTGGCTTCACCGCCACTGCGAGCGGCCAAACGTGGTTCGGCCAATATGATTGCATTACCTGAATTTACACCAAAGTTAATACGTGAAGTGATTTCTGTAACCAGACCAAAGTAACCTTTACCTGTCAGCCTTTTGCCAAGACCTATATCACCACTGAATGAAGTCGCTGGTTGTTCCGCGGCCCTAAAGTAATTATTGGTGGCACCATTCAATGCCAATCCTGCAGCCGGCCCGGCAATAGTGGTGTCCCACTGGATGCCTAGAGTTTCCAGATAGTTTTTATTGAATTCGGTAATCTTGATATTCATTAACACCATTTTATTATCGGGCATACTCATATCAGTACTGCCACGAGTAGTCAGATCCATGAGTTCCGGAAATACTGTTTTAACGGTTTCGATCGATTTCTCAAAACCATTATCAATCAAGCCAGTAAGCACAATGTTACTACCAACTATACGGACATGTAGACCATCAATATCGGATAAAAGATCCTCTATCTCCAGCTTTTTTCTGACTGTAGTTTTAACTGCATAATTGATACTCATAAGGATTTCTTCGTAACCACCAGCAACAGCTTTGATTGTTTCTTCATGCGCAAAGTCGACCAAGCCCGATAAAACGATACGATCGCCTACCAAGTCAATCTCAAGGCCTTCTATATCGTTGAGTAGTTGTTCGACCTCGATTTTTCTAATTACAATATTATTTGTTCTGCCAATCACATGTACTGTCAAATCTTTTTCAGTTCCGTTACTGAACCAGATATGAATATTGGTGGTGCCGTCTGCTTCGGCGATTAATACTAACTGGCCATTGTTCAGCATGGAGTTGCTGACGACATCAGGGTTACCAACAGCGATACGCTCTACATTGGTTAGTTTTAATACCTTAATTTCACCAGCATAAAGTTCTATTCTTTCAGCGGCTGAGCAAGCCAGTGAAAAAGACAGTAAGAGAGAAGCGATAAATATTTTTTTTATCATGAGTAGTATTTCCTGATTCCCAATCCTATTAACGAGCTTAAAATTTATAAACGTAACAAATTATTTTGTACTAACGGGCAGATTAATGCTTTTTGCTACGCCATCTTTAGATTGTCCACCGACAATCATTTTGATAGATCTTTTATCGTTTCCATTTGTATTGTTCTGCTTTCCTGACGCCTCTATCGTAGTTTCCATATCAACGATGGGGTGTTCTTCATTGGCCTCACCGGACACCTCTAATTTATTAGCTTCTTCTGCATGAACCGTATTTACTTTGGCGATAAGTAAATATGGTAACAGTAGGCTAGTAATAAGAAGCATTTTGTTGAGCATTTAACGTATTCACTTAATCATTTTTTTCTAATGGTAAGGTAACGGTTTTCTTTTTAGAAATGCCCTCTTTACTGCTGCCGCCAATAATCAATTCGTAGTTTCCAGGTTCTCTAATTTGACCCGTAATAGATTGATTTTGTGCGAATTCGGATAACGCCTTGGCTGAGACTACATCACCGTTAGCATCGACAACTTCACCATTGGCATTAACACTCAGGCCCGCAGCGGCAAGTTGTTGCTTACTGAGTACTTCCCCATTAGCTGAAACGATCAGGTCGTTTTTATCGATCACATTACCGTTGGCATCGACAATCTCACCATTCTCATTAACGCTGAGTCCGGCAGCAGCGAGCTGATCTGTGGTCATGACACTGCCATCAGATGCAATTACGATGCTATTCGGGTCGATAACATTGCCGTCCTTGTCTAATATCTCTCCGTTTTCATTGACACTGTAACCGGCCGCTTCAAGCGCAGCGAGTTTGTCTTTGGTCATGATGGTGCCATCTGCTGCAATAACCATGTCGTCTGGAGCTACAACCTTACCGTTAGCATCAACGATTTCCCCATTTCCATTGACACTGAGGCCTGCGTTTGCAAGCTGCTTTTTAGTCACCACCGTGCCATCGGCTGCAATAACAATATCATTCACATCAATGACGTTGCCGTCTTTATCAATAATCTGCCCACTGGCGTTAACTGAGAGTCCAGCAGCGGCAAGCTGTTGTTTACTTAAGACGCTACCATCGGCGGCAATTACGATATCATTGGGGTCAATAATGTTGCCGTCTTTGTCCACAATTTGACCATCCTCATTAACACTGTAACCCGCTGCGGCAAGTTGTTCTCTACTAAGTAATTTATTGCCATCGGCATCAACCAGATTGCCATTAACATCGACACCTGCGGGGGTTGTCACACGAGAGGCACGTTCCTTTTCTGCACTGGCCATTTCGGCCGCATTGCCAAACAGATCCAATGGTGACACGCTGGTAAAACTGGATGCGCCTTGATCATTTCTGTTACGCAGTAGTGAGACAATCTCGCCGTTATCTTGCGCTAGCGTTATTAACGCGGCTTGTTCTGCATCCACTTCAAGCGTGATGTTTGAAAACTGATTTTCTGTGCGGCGCTGAGGTTGTCTTAATGCATCCAATGTTTCTCTATAAGGGTCTTTGCCTGTTGCCAATACTTTCACGTTTTGTAAAACCGGAATAATGACATCGGATGGTGTTAACGCGCCCAACAGTTCTGTTGGGTCTTCAATAGAAGACGCCACTTGTATCAACTCCGGTGGTATTTCAGCCAATATCGATTCTGGCAATAGCTCAAGTAGTCCTGCCTCTTTGGCAGCAGTAAACAGAGCAGGTTGGAAACCGGACGTTGAGAATGGAATATTGACATATATATCAACACGATTACCCGGTCGTAGGTAGCCACCAATCGAGTTTATATCATCGACCGTGACGGTGATCGCACGTTTGCCCGGAGGAATAATGTCAGAAAAGTCGCGCGGAAAATCTTCATCAATAAAACTTTTTAGTAATGTCTTTCCCTGCCCCAGATTTGCGATGATAGAGCGGCCGACATAACGATCAAAATCATTTGGGTAAATAGCATCGTCGTGCACAAATTCACCAGGCACCGCGCGTGCGCTAAAATCAGCCAGTGTAATTTCCATCCCCTTGGTGATGTTTTTGTTGGCAACAACGACGGTGATAGTTCTTGATTGATCCTGCTCATACTTGGCTTTCAGTTGAGCTTCTTTCGCATTCAAATAGAGCATTGCCATCAATGCAGCGACAATGCCGAGACCAATAGCGCCACCAATTAACGGTACAACACTTTTTTGTTCTTTTTTAGCCATAAGTTATTCTTCTAATTGATAGTAGTGTTCTGGATTGGTTTGAATCGCTATGCAACAAGCCGAGCATTAAAAGTTTAAATTAATGTATTTATCATAGGCAAAACTCAATGCTCATGTCTTTTTTAGACAGGCTAAAAGCTAAGCACGTTACTTAGGCCTTCTGCAATAACATCACTTGCTGTTGGTATCTCCGGGACTGCATCCGCTAGCGCACCATTTATTGAGATATTTCCTAAGGCCGCAATTTCGCTTTCTATTGCTAATGTATCTACTGCATACAATGCAAAGTTGTCGTGATCGGGTAAGGTTGAGAGCGATGCGGAATAGGAATAGCCTTGATAATTGTCATTCAGGACGCCGAGGAAATCGAGTAATATATCCCCCCCGGGGCCAACGGTCAGCACCATGACGCCGAACACCAGGACAACGATGTATTCCACCATGCCTTGGCCAGCCTGTACGTTTATTTTTTTATGCTGTTTCATTGATTATTATTCTAATTTAAAAAACAGAATTCTTGACTGAGTTTACTACTACGCGTGTCTCACTTCCATCTTTTAACAACATAATCGTCACCCGCTCGCGTTTCGTTTTAAAGACCAAAGTTTGTACATCTTGTGCATTGTGATCAGTTTCCGTGGTCCAGCCCCTTCCTTGATAATGATTGCGATAAAAAGCCGCGTTGCTACCAAGAGAATGATCGTTGGCAATGATTAATGTATTGGCTTTTTTCCCGGGGTCATTGCTCTTCATTTCATTTAATACATGGCTGCCCGGCATCTTCGGTGTAGTGCTACCTAGCTCCGCAGGTTTTTTGTCAGGATTCTTTGGTAGTGGACTGACCGACAGGTAGCCCCAAGAGGCATTTTTATTATTTTTTTGTACCTGTACTTGTACGGTTAGTAGATAATCATCCTCAATGCGTGTAATGATGTACCACGGTGCCGCATCAATCGTTTCCATAAAGCCAGGTTTGCCTTTTTCAGATGGTCTCCGCCATTCTTTACGATAAAATTTCACGACTTTTTCTATGGAGTCATTGCTATGAAAGGCACGGATGGCCGTTCTATTGCCATTCATCTCGATATCTTGCGCAACCCATTCAACCGCCGAGTCAGGTGGCGGTGGGAATTCTGGCGCTTTCGCGAATACAGAGCAGGACAACACTAATAAGCTAGCCAGGCTACCGAGCTTAACACTGTCTAAAAGGATGCGAGATAAAACTGGAGAGGTAACCATTAGAACCGGTCGCACTCCCTGTCCACCACTTCAGGACGTTCAACAGTCAGACCGCTAAAATCACACATACCAGCGTCGTTACAGGATTGGGTTCCGTTTCGAGTGTCTGGATCAGCCGGGTCGGGTATTAAACGATCGGGGTGAACAGCATCGATATCAAGATAGCCAAGCCAAAAACTGCCATGGGGTTGAGCTGAATTTATGACGACAGCTGGATCACAGGGTGCCAATTCCGGTGCAAGTAAAGCGGCGACAGACCACACAGTACTAAAGCCGGGTATTTCATTAAGTAATGCTGCTAGCGCGGTGGTGGGTGCGGTGCCGCCAGCTTGTCGAAAGACATGCTCGTTGCCGCCAGCACTCCAGGCATCTGTCAGCACCGATGCTGTCGTGACAATGCTCATATTATTGATGATCGCATTACCATCCACAGTAACAATATCGGAACCATCGAGACTGAAGGCGCGATTGGCAGGCAAGCCCGCCATCCTGATAAAGGTTGGGTTAGTCGTAATTTGCATAGACTCACTGGCAACGGCATATCCGTTGGTATTTATTGCATTAAAGCCCACTGATGAGCCGGCCCCGGTTAGTAATTCGCCGACTAAGCCGTATGCCATCGCAATGCCGTCCATTAAAAAGTTAACGATATTCCCGACGACAGGGATAGTGGGTGTGTCATCCGAACTTGCCAAGTTAGCCAAATTACCATCTACACCAGTATAAAGCGGCATGCCTCGATGGTTTTGCCAAAGCGGATTGGCGTTGTTGGTGTCCCAAGGGGCGGCTTGATCAGCATCCAGGATCGGAAAGGTGGTGGTTTCATCACCAGGGTTTCGATAAAAACGTTGTTTCGTCTCATTCCGTGTTTCTATGGTGGATTTGATCGGTTGGTTTGCGGCAGTGAAGCCACTCATGAGTTCACCGTCCGGGCTGCTAAGGGGAAGCCTGATAGTGTCATTCGCATACCAAACCGTATATTCCCAGGCTTGGTAACGAGCAGCCTGCACATTGGTCTGTTTGATATCAATATATTTAGCAATCAATGACATTCCGAGAAACAAGGGTATCAGGAAGAAAGACGCGGAGATCAAGAATTCCGTCATGGCCTGACCTTGCTCAGTCTTTTTGTCGAGTTGTTGCTGCGTTATGTTAGTCATCATCAATTAGGGGGTAGAGGGCATCAAGCCAGAGATGAAATTAATAAGCGAATCAAATACGCCGCCCAAGGCACCAGTGGTACTCGCAAGACCAACATACTCTTCTTTCTGCTGGATACCCAGCGCAAGTAAACGTTCAGGGTAGTTCGTATCCACCAGTCTGGCCTGCCAGTAGGGATTGAAGGCGCTGCCGACCTCGGTTAAACCGTCATCGCGATGGAAATGACTTGCAAAGACATCGGTTGGACGAGAGAAATAGAGTTCAGATTTGGATAGCACTGCCAGTTCTTGATCGGCAAACGCTTCATTCACCTGCAGGCGACCGCTCGGCTCACTCGAATTAGCCGTAGTGTAATCATCAGCTAGGTTCGTTTTAGCCAAATAATAGGTGTTGAAATCGGCTTCATCTTGAACTAAGCCTAACAGTACGTACGGCGCACCGACACCCAGAAAAGGGGCATTGTCGGTGGTATCGACATACATTGGCAGCCCACCGTAAGCGTTACTGACTTTGTTGCCCATTAACGTTTGTGCAGGAACATCGGAACCGAAGGCGATACCTGTGGGGGGTGCCGGAACAGGAGCACCGGTTCCGGGAAACATCCAGGCAATGACGTTTTCCGGCGCGTTACCATAGGCATCATCTTCTACTGGACCAGCCGGATCTATTAGCATGTGTTTGGTCATTTTAAGATCGTTGGCCGATCCTTTGGCGACCTCGGCAAACCCATTCGCAAACGGGATCTCAGAGGGAAAGGGGACTTTCAGAAGCTCTTTACCCGGTGGAGCAGTGGCAGAACAGTCGTTTAAAGGAAGATCGTTAGATGTATCTGCATCAGCATCATTATCTGCCGTAATATCGTCATTGGCAGCTTCACAATCGGAAGGGTCTACCGGATCGGCACCGGTAAAATCAGCGTATATTGTTAAATTACCGCCACCGAGCTGGCCTGCCAATCTACCGTCGAAGACCTTTTGTCGGAACGGCTCCGGTAAAACATAGAGTCTCATGTAACCGCCGATAAAGAGATCCATGGCGAGACCGGTTGTATCCGCGCTGGACCAGTTCGCCCCCTCGCCAGGTCTTACCTTAGTAGTCTTTGGCAAAAGTATGCGTAGTTCACTACCGCCTTTTCTTGATAGGGCGAACTCCAAATCAAATTGAAATCCAGCTTCCCAGGCAATAACGCCTAAATCGACCCACAACGGTGGTATTTCGGGTGTGGTTATGTGAATAGGCGGTATCAGTGGTAGTTCCCAGCCCCTGGCACTGGTGAAAGGGTCTCTGCTGTCACGGATTAACGCCGCGAGTCTGGCATAACCACTCTGTTCAAAGTCAACCGCATCAATCCTCTGGTTTGGTCTGTAGCCCGTGGCAAATTGATCGCCAGGTAGCCCAGGCAATACCCCATACGTTGCAATGTGACTGAGTAATGACATGATACCAAAATCAGAAATCTTGGCCCCCGGAGGCCCGTTTTCCTTGATGACATCATCAAGTACTCCAACTGCGAGCAGGATGCTCACCGTGTGATAGCCGATCTCCGCAATCCCATAGATCTTATTGATATTATGCAACAGAACAGTGGCGACGCTAGCTAGCTTGGACATGATTTTGACAGCGATGTTACCGGCGCTCGTCCAACCCGTTACGATCGGTTGTATTATGGGGTTTGATAAGCCTAAAGTCGCAGGACTGAAGCAGCAGTTGTTGTAAAAACCTAGATAGGACGCAAACGATTGGAAATGATAGGCCCACGAAGCCAAACCAACAAATTGGGCAATACCCACTTCATTAGCGACGATGGCGCGATTCATATACGAGGCAAAATTCAGGTCTCGTGCCTCGACGACCGACATACTGTAAGCAGCGGCGTCAGCGGCATTTTGCAGCTGCATTTTGTTGGTGGTGATTTTACCCGTTTTAAAGAGTGAGAAGGCGGCAACTAATAAAATAGCAGAAAAAAGGATAACAAAAACAGCGGCTTGCCCGCGCTGTTTGTTTAAGGATAAATTTGTTTTTTTCAAAAACCGTCTACCTGAATTGGGAAATATTCAGTAAATGTCTGAAAACTAAATAAAATACGCCACATCAGTGGCGTATTTTTTAACACTTGATCTAAAAGCTATTATTTTAGTTATGGCGCGGCGGTATTCTGACCTTGATAGGTCGACATATTTTGGCCTTTGCCTAATGCCGCTTCTTGACCGGTTACGGCTGTATTAGCAGCTGTGCCACCGGTTAGTTCGGCCGTGACGTTTCCAATCTGATCTTTCATACCATCACTAAAGAAAGTAAAAGCACCAATACCGGCGATAGCAATCAAGGCCACGATGATGATGTATTCGGTCATGCCTTGACCAATTTGCTTCATAAAACGATTCATTTCTTTATCCTCCAACGGATATGTTCCACTATTGTAGTCCTAATATGATTATTGCGCTTAAACTCGTTAAAGGCAATATGGAAGTGCTCAGTCTCGAGTCTGATTCCGCAGACTTGAAATTATCATAAAGAATCCTTATATAAGTCACCACAATGAATTCATTAATAATATTGGGGTTTTTTTAACATGTCTGTAGAAGCAAAACAGGAAACATTAGGTTTTCAAACCGAGGTCAAGCAATTACTGCAACTCATGATTCACTCTTTATATAGTAATAAAGAGATATTTTTACGCGAATTGATATCAAATGCCTCGGATGCGGCAGATAAGTTACGTTTTGAAGCACTAAAGAATGATGGTTTGTACGAAGGTGATTCTGACCTCAAGATAAAGGTCGAATATGATAAGGAACTCAAAACGATTACCGTCTCTGATAATGGTATCGGTATGTCACGAGACGAAGTGATCGAACACCTTGGTACCATTGCAAAATCAGGAACCAAGCAGTTTTTTGAATCACTTACCGGCGACCAATCCAAGGATTCGCAATTAATCGGTCAATTCGGTGTCGGTTTTTATTCCTGTTTTATTATCGCCCAAAAAGTTGAGGTCATTACTCGTCGTGCGGGTTTAGGTAAAGATGAAGGTGTACGCTGGGTGTCTGAAGGTGAAAATGACTATTCAATAGAATCAATCGATCGCGAAGCACGCGGCACTAAGGTGGTCTTGCATCTGCGCGATGATAATGAAGAATTCTTGAATGATTACCAATTGAGAAATGTGATCACTAAATACTCTGACCATATCTCGTTACCTATCATCATGGACAAGGAAGAACAGGTAGAGATAGAAGATGAAGCTACTACTGAGAGTGAAGAGGGCAAGGACGAAGAAACAAAAGAAAAGAAATATAAAACAGTTGTTTCTGAAGAAACGGTCAATAGTGCGACCGCACTATGGGCGCGTAACAAGAAAGATATTTCAGACGAAGAGTATAACGAGTTTTATAAACATGTGGGCCATGACTTTGAAGAACCGATGGCACATATCCATAATCGAGTAGAAGGTAAGCTCGAATACACTTCCTTACTATATATACCCAAACGTGCCCCATTTGATATGTGGGATAGGCAACAACGACACGGTGTAAAACTCTATGTGAAACGTATCTTCATTATGGATGATGCGGAACAGTTAATACCGTCATGGTTGCGTTTTGTTCGCGGCGTGGTGGATTCAGACGATCTTCCGTTAAATGTTTCACGCGAAATCTTACAACATAACAAGGTTATAGATTCGATTCGTTCTGGTTGTACCAAGAAGGTTATCGGTTTGCTAAAAACCATGTCTGAAAAAGAAGCCGATAAATATGGGGAGTTTTGGAAGACCTTCGGCAAGGTACTTAAGGAAGGTGTGGTTGAAGGAGATGATTACAAAGAAGATCTATCTAAGCTGTTTCGCTTTAGTAGCACACATGATGATTCTGAAGATCAAAAAGTATCCATTAAAGATTACATAGGACGCATGCAAGAAGGCCAAAAGGCTATTTATTACGTTTCTGCAAATACTCATGCGATGGCTAAAAACAGTCCGCATCTGGAAATATTTAAAAAGAAAGGTATCGAAGTGTTGCTAATGTCTGATCCGGTTGATGAGTGGGTGACTACGCATTGGGCGGAAGTGCAGGATAAACCTTTGCAGTCAGTCACCAAGGGTGAATTAGACCTGGGAGACTTAAAGGATGAAGACGAAAAGAAGGAAGATGATAAGAAGAGTGAGGACAATGAAAAGTTGGCAGGACGTATACAAAAAGTCTTAGAAGCAAAAGTGAAGACTGTACGTGCCACGTCACGTTTGACTACTTCTCCGGCTTGTCTCGTTGCGGATGAAAACGACATGGGCCGACAAATGGAGCAAATTCTCAAGGCATCAGGACAAAGTATACCTGCAACTAAACCCATACTTGAAATTAACCCAGATCATCCAATACTCAAGAAAATTGATGGTGAAGCAGATGAAGATCTTTTTGCCGATTGGTCACAGATTCTGTTTGATCAGGCTTTATTAAGCGAAGGAAGCCAATTGGAAGACCCGGCTACCTTTGTTAGTAAGTTAAATAGTTTGATAGTGACGCTGGCTAAATAAACAGAAATTAAGTCTATTGTCTAAATGGGGCAGTAATGCCCCATTTTTCGTTTCACTCTCAAGCTGGCATACCCTAAAATGAGATAACGTTATAAATTTGGTTGTTATGGAACATTCTCAGGAAAATATTTCGAGACTTCTTCGTGAGCTTAATGAGATTGGCATCGCCCTCTCAGCTGAAAAAGATCACGATCGTTTGCTTGAACTGATACTCGTCAAAGCAATGGAGATCACCAATGCAGATGGCGGGACTTTATATACTCGAACCGATGATCAACGATTAAATTTCGAAATCCTGCATAACCGTTCTTTGAATATACATAAAGGCGGCACCAGTGGAGAAGATATTTCTTTTTATCCTATCGCGCTGTATGACGATGAAGGTAAGCCTAATACACATATGGTCGCTGCCAACGCTGTTATTAGTGGTAAAACAGTTAATATTCCAGATGCCTATGATAGCAAAGAGTTTGATTTTTCCGGCACGCGTAGTTTTGATAATAAAATGGGGTATCGTTCGACTTCATTCCTGACCGTGCCTATGACCAACCATGAGAATGAGAATATAGGTGTATTGCAGTTGATTAATGCTGTGGATATCGACTCAAAAAAGATCATTCCATTTTCATTGTTGGAACAGCAATTAGTCGAATCACTCTCTTCTCAAGCAGCAGTGACGATTACTAATAAAGCACTGATCGATGCCCAGAAAAACCTTTTCGATTCTTTTATCCAGCTTATTGCCGATGCGATTGATGAAAAATCACCTTATACCGCAGGACATTGTCGTCGTGTTCCAGTGTTGACCAATATGCTAGCAGATGCTGTAAACAGGATTGATAGAGGGCCACTAAAAGACTTCAATATGACGGATGATGAAAAGTATGAACTTGAGGTTGCGGCCTGGTTACATGATTGTGGAAAAATAACCACACCAGAATATGTTGTCGATAAAGGGACTAAACTGGAAACAATATTCGATCGTATTAGTCTTGTGGACATTCGTTTTGAAATACTGAAAAGAGATGCTGCTATTGCGGCGTTGAAAGCGAAACTTAAGGAACATAACGCTGCGTGTGATATTGATCGGGAATTAGAAAACGATGCATCACTGCAAGAAGAGTTAAAAAGATTGTCAAAAGAAAGAGAAGATATTCGCGCTTATAATATAGGCGGAGAAGCTCTAGCGGACTTAGACCTTAAGCGTATAGAGGAAATTGGCAGAAGAACATACAGCAACCCTGATCAAGAAACAGTTAATCTGTTAAGTGATGAAGAAATACAAAACCTTCAAATAGGGCGTGGTACGCTTTCTATAAGAGAAAGAGAGATCATCAATAACCATGTCACTGTCACGATTAAGATGTTGGAGTCATTACCTTACCCAAAACACCTGGCTAAAGTACCTGAATACGCGGGCGGTCACCATGAGAAGATGGACGGTAGTGGATATCCAAATAAGTTAAAACGGGAAGATATGTCTGTGCAAGCAAGGATGATAGCTATAGCTGATGTCTTCGAGGCATTGACTGCCAGTGACCGACCTTATAAAAAAGCCATGCCCTTATCTCAGTCTTTAAAAATACTGGGGCAGATGAAACTGGATAATCATGTTGATGCTGATCTGTTTGATGTTTTTATAAACGAAAAAATATACCTCGATTATGCCAATCAATACCTGGGTAAGAATCAAATTGATGAGATCGACTTCGATAATATTCCTGGTTACACCACTATCAATTAAACCCTGTGAATCAACCTATCAGCGTACGTGCATTAATTCAACGTACTGAAAAACAATTTGAACTAGCTGATCTTTATTTTGGTCATGGTACGGATAATGCACTTGATGAATCATTTTATTTGGTGATGGCAGCGGCAGGACTGGACTTTGATTGTCCCGAAGAGAAACTGGATGAGCCTCTTCAACAAGATGTATTGAACCATATAGAAAGTTTAATCGAACTACGTATTAACCAGCGAATACCAGTCGCCTATCTGGTTAATGAAGCCTGGTTCGCAGGTCAAAAATATTATGTCGATGAACGCGTATTAATTCCGCGTTCTCCGCTTGCAGAATTAATCACGTCTCAATTTATGCCGTGGTTATCTTTTAATAATGTGAATTCAATTCTTGATATCGGTACAGGGAGTGCTTGTATTGCCTGTGCCTGTGCGCATGCATTTCGACATGCGCGGGTCGATGGGGTAGATGTAGATGCGAATGCAATTGAGGTGGCTAATAAAAACGTTTCGTCTCATAAGCTTGGGGGAAGGGTTCACATTATTAAATCTGACTTATTCGAACAGCTTAAAGACAAAAAATATGATTTGATAGTAAGTAACCCACCTTATGTTGGTAATAAGGAGATGCAATCATTACCGCGAGAATTTTTGCATGAGCCTGGACATGCGCTTGAAGCGAGTGATAATGGTCTGGAATTGGTTGATAAAATATTAAAACAAGCCTCGGATCATTTGAATGATAACGGCGTGTTAGTGGTAGAGGTTGGTAATAGTATGGAGTTTTTAATTGAACGATATCCTGCTGTACCCTTTACCTGGTTAGAATTTGAAGGAGGCGGACATGGCGTTTTCTTACTCAATAAATCTGATCTGGAAAAGTAAGCGTTACATTTCTTTCGATTATGAATAAATTATAGACGGTTTAATTCATCGATTCACAACGTATTAATGAATTAATACATTCATGAACCAGTGTTTTGTTGGGCTTGCTTCATAAAGCATATCTGGCGTAATGGGGCGAAGATTGCCTGCTTCAGGAGGCACTTTTAACTCATTCATATCAACATCATGCAATCGTCCTTCAATACCTTTATCGGTCATTTTCAATTGGTAATAGATACCGTTGTAGGCGTTAATGCCATATTCACCTGGATACTTATGCAGAAACAAAATGTCATATTCCAGATCGGTCATATCATCTGTAGTTATAAATCGATTATTTTTATAAGGGTAAGGAAGGTGACATATCATTATTTCTGGTTTTTGCATGCAATCGAATGGGCGCATCGATAAAAACTGTTTTTCAAATTTATCTTCATTAAGTTTAAACTCGAAGCTATAACCACCATCTTTAGCAGTGAACATTATTTGACCAATATCCACTGATTCCTTGGTATCACTCGTCTGTAAAGTAACCGTCATATTGCGATCGGTATCGATAGCGAGCAAATTAGAGGAAAATAGTATGCCGAATATCAAGCATATAGTCTGATTAAATCGTTGCATTACCTAAGCACTCCTAAAGAATGATGGGTTTTTATATCTATATATTGATATATATAGAACTCTAGATAAAATTACAAGTCACATATTTATGAATAGTCGGCTGGCAAGATTATGGAAAATAGTATTAAAAATGATGAATTTCTATCGGTAGTGGTGAATGAAGTCCCGTTTGACTATCTTTGCGCTACTGCAGAATGTTTAAAGGCAATCGCTCATCCTGCGCGGCTGCAAATTATCCTGTACATAATGAAAGGTGACTTTACAGTCGATGAAATCAGTAAGTACTGTAAGTTGTCACAGGCGCAAACCAGCGGTCATTTAAGGTTGATGGAAGGAAAAGGTCTTTTGTCAAGAGAACGCCGCGGAAGATCCGTTTTCTATTCCATATTGGAGCCTCATCTCATAGATGTTATGAAATGTATCAATGGTAGATATGTCGAAATGATGGAGAATTTAAAGAGGTAATAACGATGAAATATTCAACGACCAATAAAACATTCTTTATTTTTATTAGTGTACTGCTAATGCAATTTTCTTCTATGACATTAGCCGATGTTCAACCAGCAGATCATCGTCATAATATATCGGACAAGGCATGGGAAGATAACTTAAGAAATCAAAACTTTCAGGAAAGGACAATCATTGAGGGTGTTGAGCAAGATATATTTGAACTAAAAGCGCCCTATACTGCGGAAGATGCAACGGTTGTTCCTATCTCCGTGCATACCAAGATTCCACAAACCCCTGAACGATATATCAAAAAGATGTCTATCTTTGTTGATATGAACCCGATGCCAGTGGTGGGCTTTTTTGAATTTACCCCTGATAGTGGCAAGGCTGATTTGGCTATGCGAATTCGTGTCGATACTTTTAGTTATGTCCGAGCTGTTGCGGAACTGAATACCGGCGAATTGTATATGACCAAGAGTTTTGTCAGGGCTAAAGGCGCATGTTCAGCCCCACCACCAGCGAGTATGGAAGATTCTAGAAAACTGCTTGGTAAGATGAAGATGAAAGTAGTGGGTGAGGTGAAGATGGGCGAACCTAACCTGATGCAAGTGAAAGTGCGTCATCCTAATATCACTGGTATGGCGCCGTTGAAGATTGGTTCTCGTGTCATTCCACCAGCCTTTTTTATGGACTCCTTCGAAGTGGATTATAATGGGAAGTTGATCGTCAAAGCCTTTTTGACTTTTTCAATTAGTATGGACCCAGCGCTGCGGTTTTACTTTGTGCCAGAAAAAGATGGTGTAATGACAGTGAAAGGAACGGATACTAAAAAGAATAAATTCAGTTCTACTCATGAAGTAAAGGCTGGTTAGAAAGCAGCGAAGAGATATTCAATAATAATGGGAACTTGATTATGGGGGTGGTTACACCCCCATTTTTTTAAGTACTATATAAATCATTGTTGAGGGAATATGATGATAAAAGATCGTATAAACGATCAATGTATTGAAGAAAATCAGGTTGCCGGTAATGGCTTACTTGATCGTCGACTCTTCCTCAAAAAAGGTCTACAGTTTGGTGCTATCTCAACGCTTGCTTCATCAACTGCTCTGGCATCAACAAATTCAGAAACAAAAACTGCGGCGGCAGATCCACCCTGGATGCATGTGCCGGGAAAACCATTCTCTGTTTATGGTAACCCTTCTGAATTTGAAGATGATGTTGTCCGTTTTCCCACACAAAACGAAATGCTTTCTGGCAATGGGGTTTCATGGACGCCGTTACATCTGATGGAAGGAACAATAACGCCTAATGGTTTGCATTATGAAAGACATCACAACGGTGTGCCGCAGATCGACCCTAAAAAACACCGTTTGTTAATCCATGGGCTGGTAAAGAAAGATTTAATATTTAGTATCGATGATCTACTGCGTTATCCAATGCAATCAAAGATTTGTTTTATAGAGTGCGGTGGTAATAGCAATGCGGGTTGGAATAAACAACCCTCCCAATCTGAAGCAGGTTACTTTAACGGCATGGCATCCTGTAGTGAATGGACCGGTGTTCCTCTTTCAGTTTTATTAGAAGAAGTGGGTCTAAGAAAAAAAGCCAAATGGCTTGTTGCAGAAGGTGCGGATGCCTTTGCTATGCAGATGTCTATCCCCATAGAAAAGGCATTGGATGACGCCTTTCTTGCCTTGTATCAAAATGGTGAACGCATTCGACCAGAAAATGGTTATCCCTTACGTTTGATCGTACCGGGATGGGAAGGCGTGTTAAATGTAAAGTGGCTACGCCGCCTAAAGATAACAAATCGTCCGATAATGGCGCGTAATGAAACATCACGTTATACCGAACTACAACCTTCAGGTAAGGCACGTATGTTTACCTTTCCTATGGAAGCAAAATCATTAATCACTTCACCCTCGGCACACATGGTTTTAAAAGAACCGAGTCTTTATCAAATAACAGGTTTGGCCTGGTCAGGACGCGGTAAAATTAGCAAGGTTGAAGTCTCTGCGGATGCTGGTGAAACATGGGCAGAAGCTGAATTACAAGAGCCCGTCCTCGACCGCTCCTTTACCCGGTTCCGTTTGCCCTGGCACTGGAATGGCAAACCGACTGTGTTAAAGAGTCGTGCCATAGACGAAACAGGCTACGTACAACCTGAACGAACAGAGCTTGTAAAACAACGCGGACGTCATGGTTTTTTTCATTACAACGCGATCACCAATTGGCATGTCGACAGCGATGGTTTTGTCTCACATGTCTATGACAAAAAAGAAAATGAAACGACAGATTCTGATATCAGTATTGATAGCGGTTGGGACTAATCTCGTGCTCGCTGTTGAAACTAAAGGCCCAGGTCTTGGCCACGTGGTTTCGCCTGGAGAAATAGCTACTTGGGATATCAGTGTTTTCCCTAATGGGGAAGGGTTACCCAAAGGCGAGGGTAATGTTAAAGATGGGGAAGAACTCTATAAGGGAAAATGCATAGCCTGTCATGGCGAAAACGGATTGGGTACTGCTTCGGGGGATCAACTTGCAGGGGCACAAATGGGATTAACCAGTGAGTACCCGGAAAAGACCATTGGTAGTTACTGGCCCTATGCGACAACGGTGTTTGATATGGTGCGCCGTTCCATGCCAATGACCGCCCCAGGATCATTAACTGATAATGAAACTTATGCGGTGATTGCTTACCTTTTATACCTGAATAACCTTATAGATGAGGATGAAGTTATGGATGCATCGACCTTACCGAAGGTTAAGATGCCAAATAAAGATGGATTTATAAATGTTTATGAAAAAGAGAAGAATAAATAATCTCTTTTCTCTTGTCATTCCCGCGCAGGCGGGAATCTAGTTAATTAATAAACTTCATTATTTCTTTTTTTTAAAGTTTCGCTTGATAGCGAGTTACTTTTTCTTGAGCACGCAAGAGAAAGTGACTCATCATCAGACGAAACCAAAAGTTAAGAAGAATAAAATGTTTAATTTACTAGATTCCCGCCTGCACGGGAATGACGAAAGCGTTCTAGTCAAACTCCTCTGATAACGGGTCATCTTCCTCTTTATAGTTCGCAATATATTTTTCTATTTCATCGATTTCGACTACCCCGGGCCAAGTAACAAGTGCCCGTCCATCCGGATGAAAGATGGCTATTGAAGGCACACCCGTCAACCGATGCCCGATTAATTGGGATGCCAGATCGATATCGGCGAGGAATAACGGGTAGTCGAGCGGAGTTCTTTTTACGAAATCTCGCAGTATGTCGATCTTGCCATATTCAAAGCTGGGGAAATCCAGTGTCACGCCCAGCATTGGTACTTCCGGATTGCGTGCTATAAATTTTTTAATGCGTGGTAACTCAATGATGCAGGCACTGCATGTGGGACTCCATATATTAACTACGACCCATTGACCTTTGCCGATGTGCTTACTTAAGGGTTCTTCTATACCGGAAATATTAACCAGACGCATATCAGGCGGATTGGCATTTGCTGATAGTGATGCCAGTAGTAGAATCGCAATTAGGATAGATCGTATCATGTTCAATATAGTTTAGCTGGTAACTGTCATATATTTGGAATAGTAAATAACATTTGAGTTCAACATGACGACATAAGCGTTCCCGTATACAATAGCGCGCCATGTCAGGAAATACATTCGGAAAATTATTTACTATCACCAGCGCCGGCGAGAGCCACGGCCCGGGTCTTATGTGCATTGTGGACGGCTGTCCTCCGGGAATGAGCTTATCTGAAGCAGATCTGCAGCATGATTTGGATCGGCGTAAACCTGGAAAATCACGCCACGTTACTCAGCGTAAAGAATCGGACACAGTCAAGATCATGTCAGGCGTGTTTGAAGGTTTGACAACGGGCACTCCCATTGGTCTATTGATTGAGAACGAGGATCAGAAGTCAAAAGATTACGGCAATATTAAGGACATGTTTCGTCCAGGACATGCAGATTATACCTATCAACAAAAATACGGTATTCGTGACTATCGGGGTGGAGGTCGTTCATCTGCTCGGGAGACATGTATGCGTGTCGCTGCAGGTGGCATTGCGAAGAAATACCTGAAAGAAAAATTTGGTGTCATGATTCGTGGTTATCTTGCGCAAATCGGACCGTTAAAGATTGAGCACAAAGATTGGACTGAAGTGGAGAATAATGCGTTCTTTTGTCCTGATCCGGAACGGGTGTCTGAATTAGATGATTATATGGACGCGCTTCGTAAAGAAGGTGAGTCTATTGGTGCACGCATCAATGTCGTTGCTGAAAATGTCCCGGTTGGACTTGGTGAACCTATATTTGATCGTCTCGATGCCGATATCGCCAAGGCGATGATGAGTATCAATGCGGTTAAAGGTGTGGAGATCGGTGCTGGTTTTGAATCGGTTGAGCTGAAAGGCACACAAAATCGTGATGAAATGACACCAGAAGGTTTTGTTGGCAACAATGCTGGTGGTGTACTCGGTGGTATTTCGTCAGGACAAGATGTCTTGGTTAGTATCGCTTTAAAACCTACATCCAGTATTCGCTTGCCCGGTGATACAATTGATAAAACAGGACAAGCAACTGAAGTAGTTACCAAAGGTCGTCATGACCCCTGCGTTGGTATTCGGGCAACGCCGATAGCAGAAGCGATGTTGGCGTTAGTATTAATGGATCATGTGCTTCGACATCGTGCACAAAATGCAGATGTCCAATCAGAAACACCTGTCGTACCCCCAAGTAAATAATGATTAAAGTCGACGGCCTGCCTTACTGGCGACTGTCCGGTTTTTACTTTCTTTTCTTTCTTACCGTCGGCGGTTTCATGCCGTATTGGTCTCTATATCTGAAATCACTGGGGATGAATGCAGAGGCGATTGGAATTCTGTCTGCAATAGTTGTTGTAACGAAAATTTTTTCGTCATTTATATGGGGTTGGGTTGTCGATCATACGAATAAGCGGATGCAGGTAATTTGTTATACTTCACTCTTCTCTATGTTATCGTTTTCTCTTGTTTTGTTTTTTCAGGATTTCTGGTCGCTGTTTATTATTTTATTTGTGTTCTCAATTTTCTGGAGCGCAGCGCTACCTCAAGTTGAGGCCACAACCTTATCCCATCTTGGAGAGGAAAGTGATAGTTATACTGTAGTAAGAATATGGGGCTCGATCAGTTTTATTATTGCTGTACTAGCATTGGGTAAATTTTTTGATTATTACCCCATAGATTATTTATTGCCCATTGTCATTTTTTCTATGGCATTGGTCTGGATTCATAGTCTGTTTATTCCTGAAATCCGAACACCTCATGAAAAGTCCACTGACTCAACATTCAAGGAAATATTATTTAAACCACATGTTATCGCGATAATGTCCGTCTGTTTTCTTATTCAGGCAGGGCATGGTCCGTATTACACTTTCTTTTCTATCTATCTGGAAGAACATGGTTATTCAAATAGTTTTATCGGTACCTGTTGGGCGTTGGGTGTATTGGCCGAGGTTATAATTTATGTATTTATACATAAGGTAATAGGTCGATTCGGATTACGAAAGCTAATGATTCTGACAGTGATGTCGGCAACTATTCGTTGGCTGTTGATCGCTTTTTTTGTAGACAACGTCATTGTCTTACTTGCAGCTCAATGTTTACACGCTGCAACGTTTGGTATTTATCACGCTGTAGCAATTCAATATATTCATCGTGAGTTTAAAGGTTCGCATCAGGGACGAGGTCAGGCGCTCTACAGTAGTATCAGTTTTGGTGCTGGGTTGGCGCTGGGCAGTTTACTTAGCGGTTATCTCTGGGATTCTGTTGGTTCGAGAGAAACTTTTTTGTTTGCCGCAGTGTTAAGCGCTTTTGCTGTCATCATTGCCTGGACAGGATTGAAGGATAACTAACCAGAATTACTTCCTTTCGGGCAGACAAGTATTACTAATCCATTGTTTATAATAGGTATTAGTGAATATAGTTTCTCTGCGCTGTATAACGTATTGTTTTAGTTTGTCATTTTCTTAAAGAAACCGTGTTTTTATCCGATACCCTTACTGATGATCAATTTACAGGTAGATTTAAAGGGTATCTGATGCAGGTATTACAGAAAAACATTGAGGTAGAAAATCCACAGATATTCATTGGACGACAGCCTATTTTCAATTCAAAGCTTAAGGTTGTCGGTTACGAGCTATTATTTCGTTCCGGAACTGTGGATGCTTTTGATGGAAGAGATAGTAATGCGGCAACATCACAAGTTATTAATAATGCGTTGATGGAAATTGGTCTCGATGAAATCGTGGGAGATGTTCCTGCGTATATTAATTTCACTAAAGATTTGCTCGTCAATGGCGTTGCGGAGTTGCTTCCTGAAGATAGAGTGGTGCTTGAAGTATTAGAAACGGTGAGTGTTGATCAAGAGCTGATCGACGGGATCAAAAAACTCGTTGCAGCAGGTTATATAATCGCATTAGACGATTTCACATATTCAGATGAATGGATTCCTTTGATCGAGTTAGCGCATATTATAAAGATAGATGTCATGATGCATTCAACCGAAGATGTTAGGAAACAACTAGAACATTTGAAGGGATGTAAGGCAAAGCTGCTTGCTGAGAAAATTGAGACTCAAGATGAATATGATGAGCTTAAAGATGAAGGCTTTGATTATTTTCAGGGATATTTTTTCTCCAAACCGATTGTTCTAAATGCTCAAGAGTTGTCATCGGATAATGTTTCATTGCTGCGATTACTTGCAGAGTTACAAAGTCCTAATGTGGAAATCACAGACATAGAAAAATTAATTTCACAAAATATATCCCTAAGCTATAAATTATTCCGTTATATCAATTCAGCTGCCTTCGCAGTTAAAGCCGAGATAACATCCATTAAACAGATCGTGGTTTATTTTGGAATTCAACGCTTGAAAGACTGGGTTAGTCTGATGGCGTTGACAGGAAATCAAGATAAACCGACGGAATTAATTCACACGGGGCTTGTGCGCGCAAAGATGTGTGAGTTAATAGCAGAGGAAACTGATGTCGACGATAAGGATTCTTATTTTGTTGTCGGTTTATTCTCTATTCTTGATGTATTACTTGACCAGTCGTTAGATATTATTTTGAAGCAGTTGCCACTCGATGAACATATTAATCTGGCTTTACTTGAGTCCGAAGGTGAAAGAGGTCGGGCGTTGAGTTGTAGTATCAGTTGCGAAAAATGTGACTGGGAAGGTATAAGTTTTCCCAGTATCAGTTTGACAAGACTTTCTGATATGTATCAGGAAGCAACGAGTTGGTCACGACAGACCCTGTCAGATATTAATTAGCTTAAATAGAGAAAGTAATTAAACGTTGGTGCCACCGACGGTAATGTCATCGATTCTTATCGTAGGTTGCCCAACACCAACGGGAACAGACTGGCCATCTTTACCACATGTCCCAATGCCGGAATCCAGCGCCATATCATTCCCTACCATCGTCACACGCGTTAAGACATCAGGTCCATTACCAATA
This sequence comes from uncultured Gammaproteobacteria bacterium, assembly GCA_963976795.1. Taxonomy (GTDB): domain Bacteria; phylum Pseudomonadota; class Gammaproteobacteria; order Eutrophobiales; family Eutrophobiaceae; genus UBA7359. The sequence continues at coordinate 21,286 of CAXBLT010000016.1, read as the reverse complement.
ATTGTTGCGCCTTTAATTGGTGTTGTCACTTTCCCGTTTTCAATTTTGTATGCTTGACTGGCACTAAATACGAACTTGCCATTGGTGATATCAACCTGTCCACCACCAAACTGCACTGCATAAATGCCTTTATCAACAGAGGCGATGATCTCCTTCGGGTCATGATCGCCGCCTAACATATAGGTATTTGTCATCCTCGGCATTGGTAAATGAGCATAAGATTCGCGACGACCATTACCAGTAGGTGTAACTCCCATTAGTCGAGCATTATGTTTGTCTTGCATATAAGCTTTTAAAATTCCGCGTTCGATTAAGGTCGTCGAAGCAGTCGGCGTTCCTTCATCATCAACATTCAAAGAACCGCGTCGATTTTCTATCGTGCCATCATCAACAACAGTAACCTCAGATGATGCAACGCGCTCGCCAATTCTTCCAGAGAATGCGGATGTTTCTTTACGATTAAAATCTCCTTCCAGTCCATGACCAATAGCCTCGTGTAATAAAATGCCAGGCCAACCGGATCCGAGTACAACTGGCATCATGCCTGCCGGTGCAGCATCGGCTTTGAGATTGATCAATGCTTGTTCAATGGCTTCATCAACATATGACATCGCCATCCCATCATTTAAAAAATATTCATAACCAAAACGGCCACCACCACCAGAGCCACCTTTTTCAATACGACCATCTTCTTCCACTATGACATTGATATTAAGACGGATCAGAGGTCTGACATCAGCGCTTAGCATACCTTCACTATTGGCAACTAATATTGTCGTTTGAGAACCGGTTAAACCAATCATTACCTGTTTAACACGGGGATCTTTTTGTCGCGCAGCTAGGTCCAGTTGTTTCAATAAATTGATTTTTTCTTCAGTTGTGACTGAATTAAGTGGGTCTTTATCACCATAAAGAATTGGTGTACTCGTTTTGTGCCATGCTTGTAATTGACCGTTATCGCCATGACTGGCAATAGAACGTGCAGCAGTCGCTGCCTGAGTTAATGCAGGTAATACAATTTCATCGGAATAGGCAAAGCCGGTTTTTTCTCCGCTGATGGCTCGGACGCCGACGCCTTGATCAATATTGTAGGAACCTTCTCTGACGATCCCGTCTTCCAGTACCCATGATTCCGAATGTGACGATTGAAAATAAAGATCAGCCTGATCAATAGACGGTAGTATCAATTGGTCTAACGTCTTTTGAACATCATTCAATTCAAGCCCGCGTTGGGTTAGTAAAGTGTTTTCAGCAGTGTCTAATGCGTTAGTCATTTAATCTTATAATCCAGTTTTTATGTAAGGCAAATCTAATGTATCAGTTTTATATGGGACAGTGCTGGAAAGCTGTTGCGAAGTTTGGCTTGTCTATCAAGATCTACGGCGGCTATTGCTACGCCATTACCTTTATCAACACTCGCAAGTATCGTACCCCAAGGGTCGACAATCATACTATGTCCCCAGGTTTCTCGCTCATTTACATGCGTTCCACCTTGATTGGAGGCAATAACGTAGCACAAGTTCTCAAAAGCGCGAGTCTTTAGTAATGCTTCCCAATGCGCTTCCCCTGTAGTTGCTGTAAATGCGGAAGGCGCGGTAATGATTTGTACATTATGTTCATGCATCTTTCGGTACAATTCGGGAAACCGTAGGTCATAACACACTGATAGCCCGATGTTTCCAATCTCGGTTTGTGCTACAACTAGCTTATTGCCCGGCTCAAAAGTGTTAGATTCTTTATAGGACTCATCACTGGATTCATCAACCAGTACATCAAATAAATGTATTTTATCGTAATGAGCAATGCACTCGCCTTTTGGGTCGTAAAGCAGGCTTGCGGCAAGCACTTTGTCTGGCATATCCGACTTAAGAGGGACAGTGCCTCCTAATAACCAGATCTGGTGCTGTTTTGATTGATACGATAAAAAAGTTTGAATAGGTCCAGTACCAAATGCTTCAGTAATCGACAGGCGATCAGTATCTTCTTTACCCATCAACGGAAAGTTTTCTGGCAATGTCACAAATTTAGCGTTTTTAGAAATTGCTTCATTAATGAGCTTTTCGGCGAGGCTCAGATTTTCATCAACGTCATCGGTGGATACCATCTGTATAGCGGCAACATTTATCATCAGTTGATTATACTGGAGTCCTGAATATTCAAACAGATCAAACAGCCCTGTAACGTTTTTACTGTATACCGTATAATCACCAGTTTTTTTATAGCTTTAGGGTCAGAAAGTGAACGAAGATTTTGCACGGATTAATCGATTACCTCCCTACGTCTTCAATATCGTTAATGAACTGAAGATGGCAGCGCGTCATCGTGGCGAGGATATTATCGATTTTGGGATGGGAAACCCTGATCAGCCTACACCAAAACACATTGTTGAAAAATTAGTAGAGGCATCACAACGCGATGATACTCATGGTTATTCCATTTCACGTGGGATCCCACGTTTGCGACGAGCCATCTGTAATTGGTACAAAACGCGATATGCTGTTGACCTGGATCCTGAGACGGAGGCAATAGTCACCTTAGGCTCGAAGGAAGGTTTGGCGCATTTGGCAATGGCTATTGTCGATAGAGGTGATGCTGTATTAGTCCCGAACCCGGCTTATCCGATTCATCCTTATGGTTTTATATTAGCGGGAGCCGATGTGCGTCATGTGCCAATTGGTCCGGGCATAGATTTTTTTGAAGAATTGCAAAAATCGATAAGAGATTGTTGGCCCAAACCTAAGGCATTACTCATTAATTTTCCAAGTAATCCGACAACACAATGTGTCGATCTGGAATTTTTTAGCAAGATCATCGAAATCGCTAAAGAACATCAGATATGGGTAATTCAGGATCTAGCCTATGCCGATATTGTCTTTGATGGTTATATCGCACCATCAATCTTGCAAGTGCCTGGTGCTAAAGATATTGCCGTTGAGTTTTTTTCGATGTCCAAGAGTTACAATATGCCCGGTTGGCGTGTTGGTTTTATGGTGGGCAATCCCACGTTGGTCGCAGCACTTTCACGAATCAAGTCCTACTTGGACTACGGTACCTTTACGCCCATACAGGTTTCTGCGATCACTGCGTTGGAAGAATCACAACAATGTGTCGCCGAGATTCGTGACATGTATTGCAATCGACGTGATGTTTTGTGTGATGGCTTGAACTCAATTGGGTGGGAAGTTGAAAAATCCAAGGGCACGATGTTTGTCTGGGCACCTATACCTGAACAATTTAAAGCGATGGGGTCTCTTGAGTTTTCAAAGAAATTATTGATAGAAGCCAAGGTGGCGGTATCACCAGGTATTGGTTTTGGAAGTTATGGTGATCAGTTTGTGCGATTTGCATTAATCGAAAATGAGCATCGCACGCGTCAGGCAATTCGTTCAATTCGAGCGATGCTAAGAGAAGAAGACCCACAACCTGTTGTGGGTTAAGAATAAATCAATTTTAAGAATATAGTGAGAAATAGTAATTATGGAGCCTGTTAAAATAGGATTACTTGGTTTGGGCACGGTTGGTGGCGGCACTGTCAGCGTACTCACACGCAATGCAGATGAGATCGCGCGTCGCGCTGGACGTGGTATTCGCATAACCCATGCGGCAGCCAAAGATTACAATCCTGACTTGATAAAGGGTATCGACCAGATTGATAAAATATCCGATGACGCATTTGTTGTTGTTGAAGACCCTGATGTTGATATCATTATTGAATTGATAGGCGGCTATTCTCCGGCTAAAGAATTGGTATTAAAGGCGATTGAAAACGGCAAACATGTTGTTACTGCAAACAAGGCGCTGATTGCCCTGCACGGAAACGAAATATTTGCTGCTGCCCAGGCAAAAGGCGTTACTGTCGCTTTTGAAGCGGGAGTTGCAGGTGGCATTCCGATCATCAAGGCTGTGCGTGAAGGGTTGGCTGCAAATCAGATCGAATGGATTGCCGGCATTATCAATGGTACGGGTAATTACATTCTTACCGAGATGCGTGATAAGGGGCGAGATTTCAATGATGTCCTTAAAGAAGCACAGGCATTAGGTTATGCCGAAGCCGATCCAACCTTTGATGTAGAAGGTATCGATGCCGCGCATAAATTAACTATTTTGGGTTCGATTGCCTTTGGTATGCCATTACAATTCAACAAGACTTATACCGAAGGCATTGGGAAAATAGAGCAACAGGATGTATTGTATGCGGGTGAGTTAGGCTATCGCATTAAACATTTAGGCATAACGCGTAAAACACCTGCCGGGATAGAACAACGTGTACACCCGACTTTAATTCCAGAGCGACGTTTAATTGCTAATGTTGATGGTGTTATGAATGCTGTACTAGTAATGAGTGATGCCGTCGGACCAACATTATATTATGGTGCGGGTGCGGGTTCTGAACCAACGGCATCTGCTGTGGTTGCTGATGTTGTTGATGTTGTTCGTGCCTTAACAACGGATCCGGAAAATCGTGTTCCTCATCTGGCATTTCAACCTGATGCCTTGTCGGATATTAATATACTGCCGATGGAAGAAACGGAAACGGCTTATTATTTGCGGCTGCATGCGATAGATAAACCTGGTGTCTTGGCTGAGGTTACGCGCATATTGGGTGACTCTGGCATTAGTATCGAAGCTATACTGCAAAAAGAACCTGCGGCAGATGCGACGCATGTACCTATTATATTTCTGACACAACGAATAAAAGAAAAAAATATGAATGATGCTATCGCCAAGATAGAGCGACTTGATGCGATCAGTGGTGAAGTAATGCGTATTCGTATGGAAACCTTAGGGTAATTTATAAAATGACTTTTAGAACTCGATATACTGGATTAATTGATAATTACCGTGACCGACTTCCGGTTGGTGATGACACACGCATTATTAGTCTTGGTGAAGGTAATACACCTTTAATTAAATTAAATAATATTCCTGATTTACTGGATAAGAAGGTTGACCTTTATGTTAAGTACGAAGGTTTAAATCCGACCGGTTCATTTAAAGATCGGGGCATGACTATGGCAGTGACCAAGGCAGTAGAAGCCGGTTCAAAGGCTATTATTTGTGCCTCTACTGGTAATACTTCAGCTTCAGCAGCAGCCTATGCAGCGCGTGCCGGCATCACGGCTTTTGTACTGATCCCTGAAGGCAAAATTGCCCAAGGGAAACTGGCGCAAGCAATGATGGAAGGTGCTGTCGTACTTCAGGTCAAAGGCAATTTTGATGACGGTATGCGTTTAGTGAAGGAAGTTGCAGATGAAGCACCTGTAACCATTGTAAATTCAATCAACCCATATCGTTTACAAGGTCAGAAAACAGCTGCGTTTGAGATTGTCGAAGAATTAGGGCGCGCACCAGATTTTCACTGTTTGCCTGTAGGTAATGCCGGAAATATAACTGCGCATTGGATAGGTTATAGTGAATACGCTTGTGAGAAAGGTGAGCAAGCAACGGCTGCTTGTGCTCATTGTAATGGTATCTGTCCTTATGCAGGTGGTTCGATTGTGGAAAATCGTCCAAAGATGGTGGGATATCAGGCGAGCGGTTCTGCGCCCTTTATGCGTGGTGAAATGGTAGATAATCCTGAAACAGTGGCGACCGCAATTAGAATAGGCCATCCGCAATCATGGGACTATGCCTGGAAGGTTAAGGAAGAATCTGGTGGCTGGTTTGATGAATGTGATGATGAAGAAATCCTCGCGGCACAAAAACTACTGGCTGAAAAAGAAGGTGTCTTTTGTGAACCGGCTTCAGCGACATCAGTAGCCGGTGCAATGCGTGATATCAATTCGGGTAAAATCCCTGAGAATAGTTGTGTGGTTTGTACCTTAACGGGACATGGTCTCAAGGATCCTGATACAGCTATAAAACAAAGTACGGCGCCGGTCATTGCAGTTGCTGCAAAATTAGATCAGGTGAAGTCTGCAATTCTCGAAAATATGGCTGATTAAAATAATGAGATGGATAGCCATCTCATTTATCAATAGTTCATCATCGTGTCACAAAGAGCGAGACGATAAATGCGTAGTTTGACTGTCTTTATTCCAGGTCTATTTGGTCCTGATATCGCAATTCACCCGGATGATTTGCCGAGTTTACCTTCATTAGACTGGATACTCTCCAAAGGCAATCATCAACCCTTAAAATCATCATCAGCAAGTTATAGTCTCTGTGAATTATTCGGATTAACTTCGACAGAAGAAAACGATCTCCCCATTGCGGCAATATCGCGTTTAACTGATGACAACCAACATCCAGAAGGTATTTGGTTGCGAGCTGATCCGGTTCATGTGATGGCCGACCGTGATGGCCTAATCCTGATCGATAATAATCAATTCTCTATTAGCCAGCATGATGCTCTGGCACTTGCTGCTGAAATTAATATCATCTTAAAGCCCTATGAACTTGAACTTGAGGTTCCTACACCATATCGATGGTACTTAAGAATGAAGGATGACCTTAAGATAAGAACAGCACCAGTAGATTCGATCGTGGGACGTGACATTCTACCTTTTATGCCTAGCGGGGATGATCGTATTAACCTGATTCAGTTAATGAATGATATACAAATGACTTTGCATGATTCAGATGTCAATAAAAAACGCGAACAAGAAAAAATGCTGCCGATTAATAGCCTGTGGTTTTGGGGTTGTGGGGAGTTACCAAAGATCATTGATCGGCACTGGTCGTTTATTGTTAGTGATGAGATGTTGGCGAGGGGACTCTCTATGGTAGCTGCAACGCCATTTTCTGATTTACCTGAGAATTATACAGAGATTAAAAACTCGGATGCGAGTTACAGTGGACTGGTAGTTATAAACTCATTTCAAAAATTTAGCCATTACCATGATCTTGAAGGCTGGCTTGAATCGTTGATGCGCTATGAAGAAAACTGGTTTTCTCCTTTAGTGAATGCATTAAAGCTCAGAGAGATTGATCAGTTACATATAAAAACTGATATAAATACTATTACACTGGATAATGTTTCTCGTTATAAGTTTTGGAAAAAACAAAAAAATATTTACGGATTTAAGCAATAAGTTTTCGTGAAATACAAAAAGATAATTAGACGTGATATCCCTGATGAACATAGTCTGCCAGACACCATTCATCCTGTATTAAAACGAGTTTACGCCGCTAGAAATATACAATCCGGAGATGATCTGGATTATTCACTTGCTTCACTTTTGCCATACGACACGTTGACAGGTATCGATGGTGCAGTGTTATTGTTGCAAGAAGCCATAACAAAGAAATCACGAATATTAATCGTGGCTGACTTTGATGCAGATGGTGCTACCAGCTGTGCCCTGGCTATTCGTGGATTAACACTGATGGGTGGTGAAGACATCGTTTATGTTGTGCCTAACCGCTTTGAGTATGGTTATGGGCTAACACCTGAGATTGTTGATGTCGCATTAGATTATGATCCTGACTTATTGATTACCGTTGATAATGGCATTTCAAGTGTTGAAGGAGTGAAGCGTGCTCGAGAAAATGGTGTCAAGGTATTAATCACCGATCATCACTTACCCGGAAAGGATTTGCCGGATGCCGACGCAATTGTGAACCCCCAACTTGCTGGTGATCAGTTCCCAAGTAAAAATCTGGCGGGTGTCGGTGTCGTGTTTTATATCTTATTGGCGTTACGCGCAGCATTAAGGGAGCAAGGCTGGTTTGATGAGGCTAACTTGCCGATACCGAATCTCGCACAATTACTCGACATTGTCGCGCTAGGAACCGTCGCTGATGTTGTGCCGTTGGATAAAAATAACCGGATTATGGTTGCTCATGGATTGAAGCTAATCAAAAAAAATAAATCTATTGCAGGCATAACAGCGATATTAAACTTAGCAGGGAGATCATTACCCATGCTTTCTGCAAGCGATTTAGGTTTTTCTATCGCACCAAGATTAAATGCTGCCGGTCGTTTAACCGATATGTCTTTAGGTATTGAATGCTTACTGACAGATGATGCACATGCAGCAAAAGAAATGGCTGAGCAACTTGATAAGTTGAATAAAGAGAGACGCTTGATTCAAGCCGATATGCAAGAACAGGCTACTATTGAATTAAACGATTATCTGGAAAAATCATCGGACAAGATTGCACAGGGTATTTGTCTGTTTAATCCTGAGTGGCATCAGGGCGTGATTGGCATCCTTGCTGCGAAAGTAAAAGAAACATTTAATCGGCCTGTTATCGCTTTCGCAAGAGAAAGTGATGGTGAAGGGGATACGATTATTAAAGGGTCAGCGAGGTCTATCAATGGCCTGCATATTCGTGATTGTCTGGAAGATGTTACACGTCTATACCCTGAGTTAATCTTGACCTTTGGCGGTCATGCCATGGCAGCAGGTTTAACCATAAAAGAATCTCAATTCAAACTGTTCTCAACGTGTTTTAATGAGGTTCTCAAACAACATATTTCTTTAGAAGATATGCAGGATATCTGCATCACTGATGGAGAATTATCTACTGAGGATTATTCTTTACAACTTGCAACGGAAATTCAGTCTGCCGGCCCTTGGGGACAGACATTTCCTGAGCCTGTCTTTGAAGGAAAGTTTAAGGTTCTGGAAAAGCGCATCGTTGGTGGTAATCATCTCAAGCTCAAACTTCAGCTTGATAATAAAATTCTGGATGCCATAGCGTTTAATATGACTGATGAAGATTGGCCTGCTGGGACGAAGGAGCTCTTGTCTACGTACCGGTTAGGTATAAATGATTTTCGCGGTAACCGTCAGTTGCAATTGTTTATTGAATACCTAAATCCACTCTAATTTCCGCTGTTTTTACCCTTACACCTATATCACAGGTGTTTTTAGTCTCTGTTTTTTGCTAGTTGGCCTTAAATTTGCAACTTCCATTAGAAAATGACTTAGAGCATATAAATAGCAAATTAACGCAATGGAATCAGCATATAAACAAGGTGGTTTTTTAACAGCATTTAGTAAGTGGACGGCATTTATTATTTGTCTTTATTTTTGTGTTATAGGTCTAAAGATATTTCATCATGACCAAATGCATAAGATAACAACTACTAACACGGCATCTTTGCAAAAAGCATCTTTAATTACTCAAATGCATAATGAAATGCTATTTATAACGCGTTCACAGTTACAAATAATGCAAGCAAGTGATGAAAAACAAGTGAGAAGTCAATTGTGGAAATTATCCGGGCTGGTTTCTGACTATTTGATTCATTATCATCAACTCGAACAAATTATTGATGACCGTGATGAAAAAGTATTAGAACAATTTAAAACAGGTTTTTCACGGTGGTATGAATTTAATAAGGATTTATTGAATTATGCTAATGTGGTCGCTGATTCAGGGTTCATAAATACATTAAACATGATTGATTTGTCATTCAGAAAACTGAAAAAGGAGCCCGAAGAAAGCTGGGTGTTTATATCTCAATTAAGATGATGCTTTTACAGGCTATAATTGAGATGGTAATAGCAAGAGACAGAATATCAGCTCGTTGTTTTAATGGGTATGTAAAAGAAATTGTGTTTGTATCTTCTTGTAAAGATATCTTTATTTATGATACATCTGATTTGGTACAAGTTAAGGGAATAATATAGTGAGCAAAAAGAGTTATATTTCACGCCGTGATTTTTTAAAAAAAAGTGGTTCAGCATGCATAGGAATTGGCCTGTTAAACAAATCGCCACTGGTTTATTCAAAAAATAAATACACTATAAGAGTGCTTGGTACGCATGTTACTTTGCAAGAAGAACTGCGCCAAAAAGCGATGGCCGACTTAGGTATTAATATCATTTTTGAACCTGGCGGCAGTGCTCAAGTATTGCATAAAGCGTCCACACGACCAGAAACATTTGATGTCTACGAGCAGTGGTCAAACAGTATAAATATTCTTTGGCAGGCAGGTGCGATACAGCCATTGGAAACCTCGCGCATTAAGTATTGGGATAATGTCAATACACTAACGAAAACGGGCAGACTGATTGACAGCGCAGGCATTGGTGCTGGCGATGCACCTCATAGAATCTTGTGGGTGCAAAAAGACGGTAGTTTAGGTGTTAATCCAACAAATAAGATCAGTTTTTTACCTTACGTACACAATGCTGATTCTATAGGCTACAACTCAGCAGTAATATCGGATGGTATCCCTTATGAAACAGAGTCATGGGGCTGGTTACTGGACGAAAAATACAGAGGAAAGGTGGCAATAATTAATGCGCCTACTATCGGGCTATTTGATCTGGTCCTAGCGGCCCAAGCTAAAGGCCTTATGACATTTAATGATATAGGGAACTTGACGCGGTTTGAGCTAGACGGCCTATTTAAAATTTTGCTTGAGTATAAAAAACAGGGGCATTTTAGAGGCATGTGGTCTTCAGTCCCCCAGTCTATTGATTTTATGGAGAAAGATGGTGTGGTTGTTGAGAGTATGTTCTCTCCTGGTGTGGCTGCCTTGAATGGCAAAGGTATCCCCTGTACTTACGCCGCTCCAAAAGAAGGTTACCGGGCATGGCATGGTGTTATGTGTCTTTCGAGTAAGACGCATGGTGCGACAAAAGATGCCGTCTATGAATTTATGAACTGGTGGTTATCAGGATGGGCCGGCGCGTTTATCGCAAGACAGGGTTATTATATTTCTACACCGCAACTGTCTGAATATTACCTGTCTGATGATGAGTGGAATTATTGGTATCAGGGGAAAAAGACTAAGACGGATCTGAGTAATACCTTAGGTGAGGTCTCCATTAAAGCAGGTAGTTTAAGAACAGGGGGATCTTACGAGAAACGATTTAGCAATATTGCCGTCTGGAATACTGTTATGGATACTTACGAGTATAGCCTCCTCAAGTGGCGAGAATTTATACTAGCCTAGGATTGAAAATATATTATGGATCTAGCTTGGCGAATATTGATCAAAACGAGAATATACACAGGTTTTGTGGTACTCACGAGCTTTATCGTAATAGTAAGTCTGATTTCCTTTCAAGGAATAAAAAAAACCGATGATAGTTTTTTAAAATATGATGCTATAAACCAACAATCAAAATATATCGTGCATATTGATAATTCTTTTTCCAATTTGACGAGGGGTGTACAGGATTATATTTATACCGGGTATGAAGCGATTGCTGATCACACGTTTCGAAACCTGAGTGAACTAAAGATCTATTTAAGAGATATCAAGCCTTTCTTCTCGAACAATAAAGCTGCATTAGACTATTTAGCTAGAATTGAAAAACATCTGGCAGGCTATCATCAAGGCTTTAGTTTTGCTGTTGAAGAAAGGGTAAAAAGAGAAAGCCTTATCGAAGAGTTATTTCTTCTTGAAGAAGAGTTGATAAACAATGTGGCGCTTACCGAATCTTCAAAGTCGACGATAATACATGCTGAAAATGTATTGTTAAAGTATTTAGACGACCCTGATATTCTAGAGACCAATGCTGTCATCGCCATTCTGGATAAACAAATAAAGATTCTAGAGCCGGGGTGGTTGAAAAATAAAATTATCGAGTACAAAACTAAATATATTGAAGTCATTCAGTCGACCAGAGGTTTTTTGTTTCTTATTTCTGTTGTTGTGCCCACGGAAGCACAAGAAGTCAGGTATATTTCGAGGCAGTTTAATAAAATAATTTTATCTCAGTTTGATACTGTTCGAACGGATCTTCAAAATGAAAAATATAAAACGCGCAGTATTATTATATTTACGACAATTATTCTTATCATACTGGCTTTACTATTCTCATTTATTATTTCTAACAGCATTAACCGACCTTTATTTCGACTAAAGAAAACTTTCGATGATTTGGCCAATGACCGCGGGGTCACATCAATTCCCGGTTTGGAGCTTAAAGATGAGATAGGTGAGATGGCGAAAGCCGCTGAGATATTTCGACAAAAAAATGAAGCGACTAAAAAAATAGCTACAGAATTAGATAAGAAAAAATCAGACTTAGAGAGTTCAAATCAGGAACTAGAGCGCTCCTCTATCGAGTTAGCAAAAACCAGTCAGTTTTTAGAGGGGATATTAGTCAATGCTGTGAATGGTATTATTAGTATCAACAAAACGGGTGAAATACTTTCAGTAAATCCTGCAACAGAGCGATTGTTTGGTTATAGTCAAGAAGAAATGCTTGGCCAGAATGTGAAGGTGTTAATGCCGGCTTCTTCTCATGATGAGCATGAGAGTTATTTTACAAATTATCTTGAGGTTGACAGAAATAAAGTTATTGGTACGGGTCATGAAATAATTGGCTTGTGTAAAGATGGAAGTACTTTCCCCATGGAGTTAGCAGTTAGTGAAAATAAGAGTGGGGATCACAATAGTTTCACCGTTATTATTAGGGATATTTCAGAAAGTGTTAATAAACAAAAGGAAATCGAAGATCAAAAATTCTATTATGAAAATATATTAGAAAATTTGAATGTCCCGGTATTTATTATAAATACCGAACATGAGGTGATCCTTTGGAATAAAGCAATTGAAATTCTAACAGGTGTAAGTTCCAGTGAAATATTAGGCACCTCCAATCATCAAAAGGTCATTTATAAAGATGAACGACTCGTCTTTGCAGATTTAGTGCTGGACGGTGCTTTTGATAGGCCTGAATCCTATCCTGTCGATTTGATATATCCAGTTGATATAGAAGAGAGTCTAATGCCAGGGGGTAAGCGCGCCCAGAATTGGGTGGATTTCCCTCGCTCTGGTCGTCCCGCTGTTTATCTGACATTTGACGCGGGTCCGATTTATGATAGGGAGGGCAACGTGTTGGCAGTTGCTGAAGTCCTGCAAGATATTACTACTCTGAAGAACATGGAGGAATCAATTAGAGTAAGTAACGAATTGTTACTACGTTCAAATGAAGAACTGGAACAGTTTGCTTACATCGCTTCGCATGATTTACAAGAGCCCTTGAGGATGGTTGCCAGTTATACGAGCCTTTTGGCAGTGCGCTATAAAGATAAACTGGATGAGGATGCCAATGATTTTATCAATTATGCCGTAGATGGCGCAAAACGAATGCAAAACTTGATTAATGATCTACTGTCATTTTCTCGGTTAAATACGAAAGGACGTAAGTTTTCGATAATTGATACAGATAAATTATGTCAAGATGTGATTAATGATCTTAACGTAAGTATTACTGAACATGATGTGGTTGTCAGTAAGGATGAGTTGCCTCATATAAAAGGCGATGAAGTTCAAATTAGGCAGTTATTTCAGAATTTAATCAGTAACGCGATTAAATATAGCGATCCCAAGCGTAAAAATAAAATTCATATCTCTGTAGCCCTGGAACACGATAATTATAAGTTTATCATTACTGATAATGGTATTGGTATAGCACAGGAGTATTTTGAAAAAATATTTATTATTTTTAAACGATTACATGGCAAAGAAGTATACTCAGGTTCGGGCATTGGGTTATCGATATGCAAAAAGATAGTAGAGCTTCATGGCGGCATCATTGGTCTGGAATCTAAGCTTGGTCAAGGTTCAAGTTTTTACTTTACGTTACCTGGAGATTTATAAAATGAGAACATTATCTGCTATTATCTCTAATGACCTTTTGGCAAATTAGCCAAGTGATAATAAATATTATTTGATTTTAAATTAACGCTATAAAAAATGGATGAAAGATAATGCGTTTAGTAAATGTTTTGTTGGTTGAAGATAACCCTGGAGATGCGCGCCTAACAATGGAGGCGTTATCAGAGGGTAAGATTAATGTTAACCTGACGCATGTTGAAGACGGTGTGCAGGCAATGGCAGCACTGAAGCAGGAAGGTCAGTATGTAGATGTGCCGCGTCCTGATCTTATACTCCTGGATCTTAATCTTCCACTAAAAGATGGTCGTGAAGTGCTTGAAGAATTCAAGGCAATACCCGAATTGGCCAATATACCGGTTGTGGTGCTAACAACTTCCCAAAGCGATGAAGACATTGTTCGTAGTTATAATCTAAAAGCAAATTGTTACATCTCCAAGCCTGTCGATTTCGATGATTTTGTACATGTGATCAAGACAATTGATGAGTTCTGGTTCTCAATAGTAAAGTTGCCTCCTGCTTAAATCCGAACGTAATTTCCCCGGCAAAATATCCTGGAACTAAATGCAAATAAGTTGCTTTAGTTTTTTCAAGTTAGGCATTCTCCTGTCTATTTTAAATACCTTTATGTAAGAGCTTATTAACCATATTTAGCTAAAGTTTTTGCTTGTTTTGTCGATAATATGAGTCTTATATAAGCTTTTGTATTTAATAGTAATAATGGGAATTAACCCTTTACTATAGTGCAATCAAATAAAGGAAGATGTTGCTATGACATGGCAAAAAGAAACTAAAATCCTACTGGTTGAAGACAATCCTGGTGATGTCCGGTTGGTAGAGATTATGCTCAAGCAGGCGGGGAGTTCATGTTTTCAGCTTACTTGCTGCAAGACTATGTCTGAAGCAGTTCATGAGATCAGCAATAATGGGTTTGATGTGGCCTTATTGGATATGTCACTACCTGATGGTGATGGGATAGAAAATATTACACTCTTAAAATCACGTTCTCCGTCATTGCCCATAGTTGTTATGACCGGACGCAAAGATGAGGAATTTGCAATAAATGCAGTTAAGGCGGGAGCACAGGATTATCTGGTGAAAGGGCAGATAGACGAGTTGCAATTATCCCGGGCATTGCACTATTCAATAGAGCGTAAAGGCCTTCAAGAACAGATAACGCATTTGGCGAACCATGATCAGTTAACGGGACTTGCCAATCGCGCTCTTTTCAGAATGAGACTTGAGCACGCGATTAGTTGTGCTGAAAGAAGAGATGAGTCTGTTGCCGTTCTCTATATTGATCTTGACCGTTTTAAATCAATTAATGATTCATTAGGGCATGCTGTTGGCGATAAATTACTTAGTGTTGTTGCTACACGGTTTCTGGAAACGGTCAGAGAGATTGATACTGTTGCCAGATTAGGTGGCGATGAGTTTGCCATTCTCCTGGAGAATGTTTCGCAGACATACAATGTTGCTGTTATTGCTGAAAAAATAATAGAAAAGATTAGTCAATTAATCAATATAGAAGGTCATGACCTTCATGTGGGATGTAGTATTGGTATCGCCCTTTATCCGGATTGTGGAGAAGACGTTGATGCAATTATCAATAGTGCTGATAGAGCTTTGTATAAAGCAAAAGAAAATGGACGCAATCAGCATCAGTTTTATGCAGAAGAGATGAATCAACAATATTTGGAACAGCTAAATATTGATTCTGAGTTGAAAAATGCTTTTAGTAAAAACGAATTTGTACTGCATTATCAACCCAAGTTTGACCGTATTAGTGGAGCCATTTCAGGTAGTGAGGTTTTATTAAGATGGAATCACCCGGAACAAGGGATGATTTATCCCGGCATGTTTATTCCGTTGCTAGAAAAAAATGGATTGATATCCGAAGTAGGGCGGTGGGTACTGGAAAGTGCGTGCAAACAACATATGTTATGGCAAGAGTCTGGATTGGACGTTGGGAAAATTGCGGTGAACCTTTCTGGCAAGCAATTGGCGCAACGCGACTTTAGTAATGCCGTCGCCGGTGTCATATCAGATACGGGTATAAGCCCAGAGTCTTTAGAATTAGAATTGACCGAAACATTGTTGATTCAGGATACAGAGTCAACTATGTCTGTCTTAAATGCTTTTAAATCGATGGGAATCAGTATTGCTATTGATGACTTTGGCACGGGTTATAATTCATTTGGTTATTTAAAAAAATTTCTTATTGATACATTAAAAATTGATCGATCGTTTATTAAACATGTAACTGAGAAAGGATCCGAGGCGGCCATAACAACGGCGATTATTGGTTTATCCAAAGATCTCGGCATTAATGTTGTTGCAGAAGGGGTTGAGACCCTGGCTCAATTGGAGTTTTTACAAGATAAAAAAGTTGATGAAATACAGGGATATTATTTTAGCCGGCCAGTTACAGCTGATGCCATGGAAGATATTCTTTTACAGCAGAAATATCCAAAAACTTCATACAAATTAAATGTAGGTTAATAGATGAAACCAGCCAAAGTTAATATTCTTCATATTGAAGGCAATGAATTTGATATTCGTCTTTTAAGTGACTTATTGAATTTTGCTCGTGAGGGTAAATATGAAATAACTACTGCAGCAACATTAAAAGGTGGGTTGGCGCAATTAGCAGTTAATAAGTTCGATGTCGTACTAACAGATTTAAATTTAGATGATGCCGATGGGGTAAACACGATCTCTCGTATTCAGGAGCAGGAACCATCTGTTCCTATTATTGTTATAAGTGGACAGGATAGCGAAGAGTTGGCTTTACAAGTAGTGCAGAAAGGTGCTCAAGATTACCTGGTAAAAGGTCAAGGTGATGGTTTTTTAATTAGTCGGTCAATAGAGTATTCAATAGAGCGTAAACGTAATGAGCAAGGTCTAAGTTATTTAGCTAATTACGATAGTTTGACAGGACTGGCAAACAGATTGTTGTTTCGTGAGCGTTTGGATCGAGCGCTTATTCGTGCAGATAGAAATAAAACCTTGGTAGCATTGCTTGTTATTGATCTTGACAGATTTAAAAATATTAATGATACCCTGGGGCATGATGCTGGAGATAAATTACTTATTGAAGTGGCTGGTAGGCTTGAGCAATGTACAAGGGAAGGCGATACCATTGCTCGACTTGGAGGCGATGAGTTTACAATCATTATGGAAGATGTGAAGGCATTTGAAGATACGGTGAAGATTGTCGACAAGGTTTTGAATCATATGAAAAACGGATTTGATATTTTTTCTCGAGAAATCTACGTTAGTCCGAGCATAGGGATTTCTATGTACCCTTTAGATGATACTGATTCCGGGCACTTGTTAAAAAATGCTGATAGTGCCATGTATAGTGCCAAGGAGGGCGGCCGTAATTGCTATCGTTTTTATACGACGGACATGAATAATCAGTTACTGCTCAATTTAAATATGGAAGCAAAATTACGGCGCGCGATTGAACGGCAAGAATTCGTACTAAATTACCAACCTAAATTTGATATACATACCCAAGCATTACTCGGTGCAGAGGCATTAATACGTTGGCATTGTCCTGATGATAGTGTCATATCACCGGCTGTATTTATTCCACTTGCTGAAGAATCCGGGTTAATAAGTGTTATTACAGATTGGGTTATTAAAGAAGCATGTCGGCAAAATTCCGAATGGCAACAAGAAGGCTATGCTCCTATTCGAATGGCAATTAATATATCCCCACGACAATTCGCGCAGGAAAATATTGCCGGAAGAATCTTCAATCAGATTATTTGCTCTGATTTAGCACCTAAATACGTTGAGTTAGAAATAACGGAGGGCGCTTTGATGGATGATGTTAAAAAGAGCAATGAAATATTAAAGGAATTAAAAAATAGGGGTATTCATATTTCTATTGATGATTTTGGTACGGGTTATTCATCTTTAAGTTATTTGAAGAAATTTCATATTAACACCTTGAAAATAGATCAATCATTTGTTCGAGATATCATGGAAGATACCGATGATGCTGCTATAGTTGAGGCCATAATTGCAATGGCTAAAAGTTTACGACTCAATGTTATTGCTGAGGGCGTGGAAACACGGGAGCAGTTAAATTATTTAGCCACGAAAGGTTGTAATGAAGCTCAGGGGTATTTGCTGGGTAAGCCTGTCACGGCTGATGAATTCACGAAATTTTTTGACAATAAAGCAGAGTTACCAACTATAAAGTTGGTGCAATCCGCCTGATTTGGTAAAAAATCAGGTTCTGTAGCTCTGAGCGTTGTCATGCTTCATGACTATCAAGCCGGCTGTAGCTATAGTAGAATGCGCGTTTTTTGTCATCAGGTTCAATTAAATGTTTGAAATAAACCCACTTCTTAGCAGAATTTCTGATATGCAAGGGCGTGTTCTATCGCTAAGGGGGTATCTTTGAATACGACCAGAAATCTGAACGACTCGTAGAGGTCTTACGAGAACTTGAGCAACCTGATGTTTGGGAGAACCCTGAACAAGCACAAGCACTGGGTAAAGAACGCGCCAACCTTGAAAATGTTGTTAATACAATAAAATCTTTGGAAGAGTCTTTTGCAGATTCGGTAGATTTATTAAAGCTTGCTGAAGAAGAAAGTGACGAGGATACATTCACGGCAGTGTTGAGTGACCTTGACGCTAATGAAGAATACCTTGCCAAACTAGAATTTCGTCGAATGTTTTCCGGTGAAATGGATCCTAATAATGCCTTTGTCGATATTCAATCCGGTTCAGGGGGCACTGAAGCTCAGGATTGGGCAGATATGCTATTACGAATGTATTTGCGCTGGGGTGAGCAGCATGGTTTCAAGACAGAGTTAATCGAAGTTTCTCCTGGCGAAGTTGCTGGAATCAAAAGTGCCACGATCCAATATACAGGCGATTATGCCTTTGGTTGGTTACGCACTGAAACGGGAGTTCATCGCCTGGTTCGAAAATCACCTTTTGACTCTGGTAATCGCCGGCATACATCGTTTGCTTCCGTCTTTGTCTCCCCGGAGATTGATGACAATATTGAGATAGATATTAATCCAGCAGACTTACGGACTGATACCTATCGCGCCAGTGGTGCTGGTGGCCAGCATGTTAATAAAACTGATTCAGCCGTTAGATTGACGCACATGCCAACTGGTATTGTTGCGCAATGCCAGAATGATCGTTCACAACACAAAAATAAAGATCAGGCGATGAAGATACTTCGGGCAAAGCTGTATGAACATGAGATGCAAAAGTTGAACTCGGAAAAACAGGCATTGGAGGACTCTAAGGCAGACATTGGGTGGGGTAGTCAGATACGTTCCTATGTGCTGGATCAGTCTCGTATTAAAGATCTCAGAACAGGGGTCGAAACTGGTAATACACAGGCGGTTCTCGATGGTGGTCTTGACCAGTTTATTGAAGCTAGCCTGAAAAGTGGCTTGTAAGAATTTGAGCATGGAATATCAGGCAGATCTGTTAGTATCTGTCTATCGATTAATATTAAGAACCTATACATAGAGTTATACGAATAGCTTATGAGCGACGAAAACGAAAATGATTTAATTGCACAACGGCGTCAGCAATTACACGAATTACGAGAAACAGGTAATGCCTTCAGTAATGACTTCAGGCGGGATTCATTAGCAGCGGACTTGCTTGCTAAGTACGAAGAAAAAACTAAAGAAGAGCTTGAAGCTGAAGGTGTTAAGGTAGCAATAGCGGGAAGGATGATGAGTCGGCGTGTAATGGGAAAGGCTTCCTTCGCTCACATTCAAGACATGTCTGGCAAGGTGCAATTATATGTCAGGCGCGATGATCTACCTGAAGGACTCTACAACACCGGATTCAAGAAATGGGATATTGGTGACATCATTGGTGCAACCGGTACGATCATGAAGACTAATAAAGGTGAATTAAGTATTCATGTCGATTCGATTAAATTATTAACCAAATCGTTACAACCCCTGCCAGAAAAGTTTCATGGTTTGACTGATCAGGAAATGCGTTATCGTCAGCGTTATGTTGATCTAATAATGAATGAAGAAACCCGTAATACATTCAGGATTCGATCACAAGTAGTTGAGTTTATACGTTCTTATTTGAATAATGAAAACTATATGGAAGTTGAGACACCAATGATGCATGTCATTCCCGGAGGTGCGACAGCACGTCCATTTAAAACGCATCATAATAGTTTAGATATGGAACTCTTTCTTCGTATAGCACCTGAATTATATTTAAAACGACTTGTTGTTGGTGGGTTTGAAAGAGTTTTTGAAATCAATCGTAGTTTTCGCAATGAAGGTCTTTCGCCTCGGCATAACCCTGAGTTTACCATGCTTGAATTTTATCAGGCCTATTCTGATTATGAAGATCTGATGAATCTTACTGAGGATATGCTACGTAAGCTAACAACAGAAATTTTTGGTAGCAATGAAATTACTTATCAGGGCGACACCTATGATTTGGGTCAAAGCTTTGAACGTATGACCGTGATTGAATCAATTCTGAAATTTAATGATGCGATTACAATTGATGATCTGCAATCACTAGATAAAATTACAATCCATGCTCAACGACTGGATATACCTCTTGAGGATAATTATGGTCTGGGTAAAATCCAGATTGAAATCTTTGAAAAAACTGTTGAAACAAAGTTATTAGCGCCGACCTTTATAACCCAGTACCCGACTGAAGTGTCACCACTTGCTCGTAAAAATGATAATAATCCCTTTGTAACGGATAGGTTTGAATTCTTTATTGGAGGTCGAGAAATTGCTAATGGTTTTTCAGAGTTAAATGATTCAGAAGATCAAGCAGAACGTTTTCGTCAGCAGGTAGAAGAAAAAGAGGCAGGAGATGCTGAGGCTATGCATTTCGACGATGACTATATTACTGCATTAGAGTACGGTATGCCGCCAACGGCGGGAGAAGGGATTGGCATAGATCGGCTAGTAATGTTTTTGACTGATTCCCCTAGCATTCGTGACGTGATTCTCTTTCCTCATATGCGTCCAAAGAGTTAAATACAGTTTAAATTAGTTCTTGATAAACAATTAATAAAAGAATTAAAAACTTGAGTAGCTGAGCTATAAAAAACGGGTTGAGTGGTCTGTTAGATGGGATGAGTTAGCTTTTTCCAGTTTACTTAATACCCTCCTTAATGGCATTTAAATACATTGATAATGTCTATTGCTTAGTTTTTAAAGTACAAGGATTTTCTCGCAAACGCACTACTTTTGTGCTGTTCTTTTTTATGAAAAATTTCATCGTTAATGAGTATTATCTTTATATACAATTAGTTACCAAGATTAATAAGCAGCAGGTTGTCCAGGATCATAACAATACAAATCTTGAGTAAATATATTTTGTTTAGGAAACTTTTGAGATAGCAAGAAGTCAAAATAACTGTGTGGTAGAGATGAAGCTTTAATTAGGCTGAACGGCTGCACTTGCTATACATCATTATTTGTTAAATTATATACAATGATTCCTCCTTACAGGAATTATTTTTTGTTAAACCTCCAGGAGATTTAAAGATGTCAAATAAAAACAAACTTAACCCATTGGCTATTGCTTTAGGAACAACATTTGCTATTTCATTGTCAACAAGTCCCGTTGTTAATGCTGCTGATAATCCATTTAACATGACCGATCTGGGTAGTGGTTATATGGTTGCTGAAGAAGGTTCTTGTGGTGACAAGAAGGCTGAAGGTAAATGTGGTGAAGGCAAGTGTGGAGACAAAAAGAAGGCTG
>CAXBLT010000015.1:0-82179 GCA_963976795.1 uncultured Gammaproteobacteria bacterium | reverse complement strand
CAAATTTCATTAAACGTTTACGTTTATTAACTTGTCTTGCTGTTAATACATTTTTCTTGTCTTTAAATGGATTGTCACCGTGTTTGAAGTCGACTAGTACGTTTGTTCCTACCAACTTTAAGCGTTTGCGAAATACACTGGCTAGATAGCGTTTATAGGCATCGGGGACTTTGTCAGTTTGATTGCCATGTATTATGACGCGAATGGGATCTGTTCCGCCGAGGTGGGCGTAGCGTAATTTTATTCTACGGCCTTGCACCATATGTGGTGGGTGTTTTGCGACGGCATCTTCTAGTATGTCGGTCATGTCAGATGTTGAGACATTGATATCGAGCGATTTTTCTATCTTGTTTATGGTTTTAAATATATTGCCGACACCGGTACCGTGTAACGCTGAAGTGAAATGGTATTGAGCATAATCGATGAAACTGAACTTGTGAGATAGTAAGTCCTTTACGCGATCTTTATCCGAAGTCTCCATGCCATCCCATTTATTGACTACGATAATGAGGGATTTGCCGCTGTCTTCGATCATACCTAAAAGGGTAGTGTCTTGATCGGTTACACCTTCACTGGCATCGATGACCAGAACAATAATATTGGCTGCATCGATTGCTTCGAATGATTTTAAGATGCTGAACTTTTCGACCATGTCGTGCACCTTGCTTTTTCTGCGTACCCCGGCGGTGTCGATTAAGATGTAATCTTTCCCATTCTTTTCGAACGGTATCTTTATGCTGTCGCGCGTTGTGCCGGGGTGGTCAAAGGTAAGTACACGGTCTTCACCAATCATGCGATTGACTAATGTAGATTTGCCAACATTAGGCCGGCCTAAAACGGAAATGGCTATGCCTTCTAACGACTCAGTTTCATCTTCAATTGTATCGGGGATGATTTCTGAGACAGCATTGAGTAGGTCTGTTATACCATCGCCACGTTTGGATGAGATGGGCCATACGGAATCAATACCGAGGCGATAAAAATCACTGATAGCGACTTCGCTTTCATAACCTTCAATTTTATTGACGGCTAAAAATATCGGTTTATCCAACTTCCTAAATTCTGCAGATAGAATTTCATCAACAGCGGTTAATCCATCGCGACCATCGACGATCCAGACTAATACTGCTGCCTCACTTGCTGCCAGCATCGATTGCTCTGTCATCAGTTCGGCAACTTCCTGACTATCATGATCTTCTTCGCCAATACCGCCCGTATCAATAATCAGGAATGAGCGTGAATCATGATGTGCTACGCCGTATTGACGATCACGAGTGACTCCTGGACGATCGGCGACCAAGGCATCACGGCTTGATGTCAGGCGATTGAAAAAAGTAGACTTGCCAACATTGGGTCGACCAACGATAGCGATAACTGGTTTCATAGTTGTTGCTAGGGTTGTGGGGTTGAGTTATTCATTAGTAATGTCGAAGTTTTTAAGCTGAGCTTATTCTTCTTCGTCATCACCAGAGAATATGTCCAGAAAGCTTCCAAAGAAAGAGCTTTCTTCCTCTGCATCTTCTGTGGGCGTCTCATCTGCCTGTATTGTTTCTTTGGTTTCAGGTTCTTCTTTTACGATGACAGGTTTGTTTGGTCTACCCGTTACTTCGTTATTTTTATAAGTATAAGCGGCCAGTCTGCCCCCGCTTGAATAGGCGAAGAGCATACCGTTTGAAACGATGGGTTTGGTCAAGATTGGTGATTCTTCAACTTCAATTCGAGTTGCAAAATCGCCGGTTTCTTTATCCAACCAATGTAAGTAGCCTTCCAAGTCTCCCACAATGATCTTATCGTCGAGAATCGCCGGGCCAGTTACTTTCCTGTGTATCAATTTCTCCTGTTTCCAGATGGAGCTACCTGAAAAACGGTCAAGAGCCCAGATGTTTCCCAGATAATCGGTTACATAAAGGTGTTCAAAGTCGGCGCTTAACTCAGAGTGAGAGGAGATGTCTCGTTGCCAAAGTATCTGTCCACTATCTAATGATAATGCCGAGACATTGGCCTGAAATGTGGTGACATAGATTGTATCGTCTAAAATCAAGGGTTGAGAATCAATATCGACCATGCGTTCAAGCTGACTTCTGCCTCGTGGAATGGCGACCTTTGCTTCCCAGATTAATTTGCCGGTCTTTAATTCAAGTGCTGTGAGTCTGCCACCATCAAATCCAGCAATGACCAGGCCTCCCGCGATGACCGGGGTACTGGTGCCGCGTAAGGTTAGATTAGGTACAGTGCGGTCATAAATCCACAGTCGATCACCAGTGCCTGCATCAAGCGCGAATATTTTTCCATCGATAGTCCTAACGACCACCACACCATCGGCTTCTCGTGGTGGAGACAAAATCTCACTGGAGACTTTAGTGCGCCAGGCTTCTTCTCCTGATTCACTCAGAAGTGCAAGGACATCACCTTCGCTAGTGCCGACTAAGACAAGGTTTTCATCAGCGCCAGGTCCGCCCGTAATGGGAAGATCACTGTCGTTTTCCCAGACTTCTTTACCTGTTTCGGCAAAGAGAGCCACGATCTCTCCACGAGTATCGGCGATAAAGACATGTTCACCCATAACCACCGGGGTAAGCTTGATGAATAATTCATCAGTGCCTTTACCAATATTCTTTGACCAGGTTTTCTTCAGATCTGCGGTTGAAACAATGTCGACCAACGGCGATGGTGGTTCAGAATTATCGTCATCACTCGCGAACATATCCTTCATAGCTTGCTTGGCACCACAGCCAACGCAAGTGGAGAATATAATGAGTAGTACTAAGGCACGTAAAGGTGAATACAAATTAACTTCTACCTAAATCATTAAGCTTCATTTGCAAAAGCGATTGCGCATCTCCAGATCCTTTTGAGTTTGCGAGCGACTTTTCATAAGCTTTTATTGCTTCATCAGATTTACCTTGCTTGGCATAGATGTCGCCGCGCAATTCATCATAGCGAGCAACGAAATCGCCAGGTTTGCTTATATTTAGCGTTTCAGTTGCAAGTTCTAGCTTATCGTTGGCGATTAATACTCGTGCCAGACGTAAGCGTGCGATATGTTTAAATTCTGCTTGCGAGCTATTTCCCATTACCCAGCGCAAATGCGTTTCAGCTTCTTCAAGCTCACCTGCTTCAGCGGCAACTTTAGCTAGCATTAGCGATGCAAACACAGCATAGGTGCTGGACTTATAGTCATCGAATATGCGGTTGGCATAAACGAGGGCATTCTCTTCGTCGTTCGTACGTGCAGCAACTAGCATCTGCTCATACAGTACAGATGCCTGTTCGGCTTGTACTGCAGTATGGCTATCATAGGCGCGCCAACCGAAAATAGCGGTGATGCCAATAACAACACCGGCAATAATCGACTTACCGTTTTCCTGCCACCATTTTTTTATGGCTTCAACTTGTTCTTCTTCTGTCTTGTAAACGTCCACTTCTAAAATCTCCTGGGAGTTCTTGATTGCTCAGTGTGGTATTACCACGCGCAGAGGGCGCACATTATAACGTGGGTTTTACGTTTGTTTAGTGTTAAGAGACACTTATTTGAGTGAATTAGCAGATATCTTTAGAACGAGAGGTTATTGCGCAGAAAATCTGCTATTTCAGGCCATTTGATGACAATTTGCGGGGTCTCTGCCCGTAGAAACTTAATAGTTGCCTGATTTTGCACAATTTCATCTTCGGCTAAAACAAGCGCAAGTTGCGCCCTGGATTTATCGGCCTTCTTGAATTGGCTTTTTAGACTGCCACCACCGCAATGACTTAGTATTCTAAGATGAGGTAATTGGTCTCGAAGCTGTTCAGCCAACAAAATTCCACGTTCTGTTGCTAGCTTCCCGGATAATATTAAATATACATGAGGTGATTGTTTGTCTGGCATTTTGCTGAAATCAACTAATTCTTGTAGCCGTTCAAGCCCCATAGCAAAACCAACAGCCGGTGTCGGTGAAGCGCCGTGGTGTTCTACCAAGCCGTCATAACGTCCGCCAGCACAAACGGTGCCCTGTGCGCCGAGTTGAGTGGTAACCCACTCAAAAACCGTTTTTCCATAATAATCCAGACCTCTGACAAGTCTTGGGTTCACCTTATATTTGATCCCGGCACTATCCAGTATTTCTTTCAAACCCGCAAAATGATCGGCAGATTCACTATCGAGGTGTTCGTCCAGGGTTGGAGATTCGTTTATTAAGCCGCGCATATCCGGGTTTTTGCTATCGAGTATACGTAGCGGGTTTTGTTCAAGGCGGACGAGACTGTCATCATCAAGCTTGTCTTTATTGGACGAGAAATAATCGACCAGTATTTTTCTGTAGTTTGCGCGCGAGTCACTGGTGCCGAGCGAATTTATTTCAAGGCTAATGTCTCTCAGGTTCAGTGCCTTCCATATTCGCGCGCACATTAATATCTGTTCGGCGTCTATATCAGGTCCGGTAAAGCCGAATGCCTCAACACCTATCTGGTGAAATTGCCGTTGTCGTCCTTTTTGCGGGCGCTCGTGTCGAAACATTGGCCCGATATACCAAAGTCGTTGGGTTTGATTATGGAATAAGCCATGTTCAATGCCAGCGCGAACACAGCCAGCTGTTCCTTCAGGTCTTAACGTCAGACTGGTTTTATTCTTGTCATCGAAGCTATACATTTCCTTGGCAACAATATCTGTGTTGTCTCCGATAGATCGTTTGAACAGTTCAGTTTTTTCGACTATGGGCAGACGGATTTCCTGATACGCATATTGTTTCAGGATAAGACCAATGGACTCTTCAAGGTATTGCCAGCGCGGCGTGTCTTGCATGAGGATGTCATGCATACCACGAATCGCTTGTATCTTAGCCATCAAAAAGTCTCCAATAGTCGCTTAAGAAAAAGCGCAGTTTAGCAGAAAGAAACGAATGTATTTACGAACAAATTTACTGTGGTTCGGGTAATTTGAATCGGGCAATACCGTTATTGGAATAACGCGAGTGATTAAATATCTTGCCATTAAATTTCATAGTGACGCCGGGCGAAAAGCCGAATAATACGTTAAATGGCGCTGTTCCATGTATGGAATGTTTTTCACCGCCAAGAGCGAGGTCATGAAATAGTTTCTGATCATTGGCATCTTTGATTTCAATCCAGGAATCTCGTTTCACTTCCAAATCAATCGTGTCAGGACCAGAGCCTGTGGCAGAGGGAGGCGTTTCACTATCAATTCCCTCTATAGGTAATATGCCTAGCGTTTGTTCTCCATTATCTGATTGCAACTCAAGTGCGTCGTTATGATCAGCAAGCTCTGGTGATACAAGCTCAGGCGCTGGAATGTTTTTAGGCGATTGCCATGAGTTTGGATGTTTTACTATATCGTAGGTAATATCAACACCATTAATACTGGTCTGTGAATTGTAATTTTCCGGTTCATTAATGACTGAAGTATCGACAACAAAGTTACTTTGATACCAGATTAACAGTAGTAATACGAGGCCCAGGGTTATCAGATAGGTGAATGCTTTAACAGGTTTATCGCTGCTACTTACCTGCGATGGTTGTTTTACTTCAGGTAAAATTTCAGGTGGCGGTTGAGGTGAATCGGAATTGTAAAGTGTAATGATATGATCAGGGTCAACACCGACTATCTTGGCATAACTACGCAGATAGCCTCTGACATAAGTCGCAGCGGGCATTCCTTCGTCGCTGTCTTGTTCAATCGATTCAACTATTTTTATATCAAGGTGAGTACGTTTCGCAATTTCTTGTGCCGATAGACCCTGCTTTTCACGTTGGGTGCGAAGTAGCAGTCCTGGCGTGTCAAATAACTCTGCGTTATTAGTATCTAAAGTTTCAGGCATCTATTGAATCCTTGACTCATGTAGTAGTGTTGCTTCTTGAGAATCGGGGTAATTATTTTTCAATTGTAGAACATAGCTGGAAACGGCATCTTTATCACCGAGCTCTTGTTCAATCTGTATCCCAAGCCAGAGACTTCTTGCCGTATGCCGGGCGGCTTGCTGATAACGCTGTAAATATCCTCGAGCCGATAAATAATTTGGTTGCTTGAATGATATTTCACACATTTTTATCAATGCTTGTGGAACGAGCGGATTTATTTGTAACGCTTGTCTGTAATATTTCTCAGCGTCGTTTTCTCTCTGGTGATTACTCAGACATAAGCCCGCATTGGTAATAGCGATCTCTGGTGATTCATATAATGGGTTTGCCGCAGCCTTCAAGAATGTTTTCTCCGCTTCTTCAAGCCTGTTTTGCTGACACAGATAGTTGCCATAGTTATTGAGAGTGGACGAATCATTGTTGTTTAAGCTCAATGCACGTTTAAAATTATCTTCAGCTTTTTTGTTATCACCGAGTCGTTGATACAGTAAACCGATAACATTATATGTTGGTGCGTAGTTAGGATCGGCTTTTTTTGCTTTTTCCAGGTTTTTCAATGCGTTTTCATACGCACCTTGTTTCATATACTCAATGCCAAGATCAAGATTGGCAGCAGCAACTTCATTAGTCGTTTGTGATGCGCTTATGTTTTGATTTGATGGACGTACCTGATTACAAGCAGCAAGTGCAATAGTGATTGCCAGCATAAGGGTTATCTTTTGCATTAGTAGAGGCATTAGGTTAGCTCTGCTCGTTGCTTTTGATGTCTGGCCGCTTTTGATGCAACTTTGCCAACAAGTTGTCCGCAGGCTGCATCTATATCATCGCCACGTGTCTTACGTGTAATGGTGAATATGCCGGCCTTCATCAATATATCTCTAAATGCATTAATAGTGTCCATATTCGAGCAAGTATAATTCGTCCCCGGGAATTTGTTAAACGGGATCAGGTTTACTTTAGAAGGCAAGCCTTCCAGGCATTTCACGAGTTCCCGCGCATCCTGAGTGCTATCGTTTACACCGTTTAGCATGACGTATTCAATTGTAACAGCATCATCATCTCTGCCTTCAGAAAAGCGTTTACATGCAGCCAGTAGTTCTACCAGTGGGTATGAGCGGTTTATCGGAACAATACTATCCCGTAGTTCATTGTTGCTGGCATGTAATGAAATTGCGAGGCTCACATTTGTATCCTCTTTCAATCTATCAATTTCAGGGATAATGCCTGAAGTACTGACAGTAACGCGACGACGTGCAAGACCGAATGCCAGATCATCTGTTAATAGATTTATGGCCTTGAGTACATTGGCATAATTGAGTAAGGGTTCGCCCATACCCATAAATACGATATTAGTTATCATACGTTTGCCGCTTTCAAAACAGCCTAACGCCTTGTTGGCTATCCAGACCTGGCCGATTATTTCACTGGTTGTCAGATTACGGTTAAAGCCTTGCTGTGCGGTTGAGCAGAACTTGCAATCCAGTGGGCAGCCAACTTGTGATGAAATGCAAAGTGTACCTCTGTCATTCTCCGGTATGTATACTGTTTCAACAGAGTTTTTATTATCTAACTGAATAAGCCATTTGCGTGTGCCATCCTCGGATTTTTGTTCAGCAACAATCTTAGGGAGTTTAATGGTGGTATTTTCTTCAAGTTTACTGCGTAAGTTTTTACTCAAGTTGGTCATCGATTGATAATCAACGATGCCGTGATGAAATATCCATTTTATGACTTGCTGCGCGCGAAAAGACTTATCACCAATCTCATCGAAATAAGCTTCTAGAGATTTTCTATCGTAATCGAGTAGATTGGTTTTATCAGTCATTCTCTTTATCGTGTTCGTGGACAAATTTCTTCAGTTGCAAAGAAAAAATCTATTTCTCTTTTAGCGCTTTCAAGACTATCAGATCCGTGTATGGCATTTTCTAGTGCACCATCTTCAAATTCTTTTTCTGCATAAAGATTACGAATCGTACCGACTTCGGCATCTTTCGGGGTTGTAGCACCCATTATCTTACGTAAGGTTGCGACGGCATCTTCACCCTCAAGCACCATTAGTAATACCGGACCAGAGGTCATATATCCCGCTAATGAAGCATAAAAAGGACGTTCTTTGTGTTCTGCATAGAGCCCTTCGGCATGTTTATCCGACATCTGCAGCATTTTTGCTGCAATTACACGAAGGCCTGCAGCTTCTATCATCGCCAAAATATTGCCGGTGTAGTTCGAAGCAACTGCGTCAGGCTTAATAATCGTGAATGTTTTTTCAAGTGCCATTTAACCAAATCTCCCTGGATCATTACTTATTATTAAATCGCGAGATTATACGTGTTACAACGCCCTTGATGAAACTACCAATAACAATAATTTCGTATATAAAGCAATAATCTAGCTTAAAATGTTAATTAAAAGCTGGAAACCTATGTTTTTTAGTGGAACGGATAAGGATAGTGCTTTTTTGTAAGAGTAAGAGAGCGTCGCGTATGAATCCAGAATGTGTAGTAATGCATGGGGAATTGATCACGAAGTCTGCACTGCTATTGCAAACCTCGGCAGCTCTTGAGTTGAGTAAAATACGCATTTTCTTTATGTCTTTAGTCCCAGCGATCATCTGTGACTTGTACCATGCCATTTTCTACTCGAACTGGAAATGTCGTGGTTGGTTCATAGGCTGGTGGTGTCAGGGCATTACCTGTTTTGACACAAAAACGTGCGCCGTGGCGCGGGCAGATAATTTCCGCACCGTCGATCACTTGGTCGGGTTCGAGACCACAACCGAGCATGGGTGAACCGTCATGTGTGCAAATATCTTCAATAGCATGATATTCACCGTCCAGATTAAACACAGCGATCATGACATTATCAACATCAACTAACTTTGCTTGTCCCGGTAACAGTTCTGTTTCAGGGGCTACATCAAACCATCCAGCCACAAAATTCTCCAAAATTAAGCTATTTAAAATAATATTTTACTGTAGAGGCTTTTGCACGGCGTTACGAATGCAGGCTAATCGAGGCATGTACGGTCGAGAAAGCCAGGGTAACCAAATGCCGTAGGTGCGATAAATCCTCTTAATACATTCCTGTTTCTAATCGTGCCGCCTCCGACATCATCTCTTGACTCCAGGGTGGTTCGAAAGTCACGCTGACATTAACTCGGGTTACATTAGGCACGGTGAGTACCTTTGAACGAACATCTTCTGCAAGAAAGTCTCCCATGCCACATCCAGCCGCCGTTAGTGTCATGACGATGTCGACCTGATTACCATCTGCACCGAGTGGAGTGATATCACATTCATAAATAAGGCCAAGCTCAACTATGTTTATCGGTATTTCCGGGTCATAACAGGTTCGCATTTGATCCCAGACCAGATCTTCATCAACGCTGCCATCACCTGTGACTTCTTTTTCTATTGTTTCATCAATGCTGTCTTCTATTTCAAAACCAAGGGCATCTGCATCTTTTGCCGAAATACGGGCGAGGTTGCCATTGACATTGACGGTGTAGCTGCCACCCAAAGACTGTGTGATTAAGACGACTGTGCCTTCTGGCAATTCCAATGGTGTTCCGACAGGAATTAAGACTGCTTCGCAGTCGCGTTCTAAAGTTATAGGTTTATTTTCTTGCATAGTATTTATTATTCGGTTTTTACGGGCGTGCTATCACCTTGTAGTGCTGAATGAAGTGTATGCCAACAGAGTGAGGCGCATTTAACTCTGGCGGGATAATCTTTAACGCCAGCTAATGCTGCTAATTTCCCCAGCAGTTCTTCGTTGTAGTCATCGTCGGTGGTGACTAAATTATGAAATTCATTAAACAGTGTTTCTGCTTCGCCTAATGATTTTCCTTTCATTGCGTCGGTCATTAATGATGCTGATGCGACTGAGATAGCGCAGCCTGAACCATCAAATGCAATGTCGTTAATTTTATTGCCATCGGTTTTAAGATAGAGCGTTAACTTGTCACCGCACAGAGGATTAAAACCTTCGAGCGTAGTATCGGCATTATCAAGTTTGCCAAAATTACGCGGGCTACGATTGTGATCGACAATAACTTCCTGATATAAATCTTTTATATCAAACATTAGTTGAATACCTTCTGGCATTTATCAATCGCTTTAATCAGCGCATCAACTTCTTCGCGGGTGTTGTAAAACGCAAATGAAGCTCTGGCCGTAGCGGGAATACTAAATCGTTCCATTACTGGCATGGCACAATGATGTCCAGCACGGATTGCGACACCTTCACCATCAAGAATAGTACCGATGTCATGTGGATGAATGCCATCAAGAGTAAAAGATAAGATGCTGGTTTTATTTTTTGCGGTACCAACAAAATTTAATCCAGCGACTTGCGCTGCCTGTTCATTGGCATAATCAAGGAGCTCTATTTCATATTGCGCCGCAGTTTCAAGATCTAGCTCATTGACATAATCAACCGCTGCGCCCAGGCCAATAACGCCTGCGATATGAGGCGTGCCTGCTTCAAACTTATACGGCAATGCGTTATAGGTGCTTTTTTCCATAGTGACCATCTGTATCATATCGCCACCACCCTGATATGGCGGCATGGCTTCTAACAAGGCTTCCTTACCATAGAGTACCCCGATGCCTGTTGGGCCGAATAGCTTATGTCCAGAGAAGACGTAGAAGTCACAATTCAGTTCTTTCACATCAACTCGTGTATGTGGAACAGCTTGAGCACCATCAACTAATACTTTTGCGCCAACGGCATGGGCTTTGTCGGTAATGGTTTTGATTGGGTTTATCGTGCCCAGTGCATTAGAGATATGGCCTACGGCAACAATGCGTGTTTTATCACTGAGTAATTTTTCATACTCTTCGAGGATTAATTCTCCGGCATCATTGATAGGGATATAGTTTAGTTTTGCGCCAGTCTGTTCACTTAGAATTTGCCAGGGAACGATGTTCGAATGATGTTCGAGTTCAGTGATAATGATCTCATCACCAGCTTTTAGTGTGTTACGACCAAAACTCTGTGCGACAAGGTTAATAGCTTCTGTTGCCCCACGTACAAACACAATCTCTTTCGTTGAGTCGGCATTAATAAATGTTTTAACCTTGTCTCGTGCCTTTTCATAAATCGCTGTCGCTTTTTCGCTAAGCGTATGTACGCCACGATGAATATTGGAATTAGATTCGCGATAATAGGTATTCAGGGCTTCTATAACCTGCTTTGGTTTTTGCGCAGTAGCCGCGTTATCGAGATACACTAGCGGCTTACCGTGTACCTGCTCATTCAATATAGGAAAATCCTGACGAACTTTATCTACGTTAAACGCAGTGGCTGACGACATTATAGTTTTTACAGTATTAGGGTTATTCATTAGTAAACTCACGTATCAAGGCGGCATCGGGTAGCTGGCCGATGACCAGACGTTCCAGACGGTTTCTAATCGGTGCGAAGCTTATATTGCTGATAAGTTCGTCAGCAAATGCATAGGTTAATAAGCTACGCGCGGTTTCTTCATCAATCGCGCGCGAACGCAGGTAAAACAGCATGTTTTGATCAAGTTGTCCGACGGTTGCACCATGAGTGCATTTAACATCATCGGCATAAATCTCAAGCTCGGGTTTAGTATCAATCTCCGCATCATCAGATAACAACAAATTGGCATTGTTTTGGTGTGCTTCTATCTTCTGAGCATCTTTGTGGACGATAACCTTGCCGTTAAATACGGCACGGCTTTTTCCATTGAGTACACCGCGATAGTTTTCTGTACTAAGTGTGTGAGGCTTTAGGTGATCAACACGGGTGTGGTTATCCACATGTTGTTTGTCACCGGTCATGTATAGTCCATTCATGATTATCTCAGCGCCTTCTGCAGCAAGCTGGCCATGTATATCATTACGTACCAATGCCCCGCCCAGCGAAATTGAATGCGACTCTAGCTTACTGTTCTTACCCTGCATGACATTCAAGTTGCCAATATGATAGGCATTCAGGCTTTCTTGCTGAATCTTATAATGTTTAAGAATTGCACTGGGTGATAAAGCAACTTCTGTTACTGCGTTGGTAAAATAATTTGCATCATCAAGACCAATATAACTTTCAATCACAGTTGCTTCAGAATTTTCACCCATAACGATAAGGTTTCTAGGGTGCGTCGCTAGAGGGCCGTTACTGTCTTTTGCCAGATATAAAATATTGATAGGTTTTTCAATAACAGTATTAGCCGATACATTTATAAACGTACCATTCTGTATAAAGGCGGTATTTAAAGCAGTGAAAGGACTGACTTTATCATCCGCATACTTTGTCAAATGTTTCGACAACAAGTCTTGATCATTCGCCAAAGCATCTAGCATATTCTCCACGACCAAACCTTGGTCTAGTCCGCCAAGGTTGGAATGTTCTTTTGAAAATACACCATTAATGAAAACGACTTCTATGCAATCAAGTCCATCAAATCGTATCGCATTAATTTCTTCAGTGCTGACTGAAGCAGTTGCATCAGTGACATTAGAAAATGATTTTTTCTTAATCGGACGCACGTCTGTATATTTCCAATTTTCAAGTCTTGAATTTGGAAACCCGACTTCTTTGAACAGGTTTAAAGCAGATTGACGACTTTCAGCAAACCAGTCATCGTTTTTTAACTGATCAAAGTCGCTAATATAGTTTTGGATATCCTGGGTCATATTATTTTGGCTCATGTTTTCTGGGCTAACGTTAATTAATTTAGGCAGCTTCTTCCTTGATCCAGTCATAACCTTTTTCTTCAAGTTCTAGTGCAAGTTCAGGTCCGCCAGATTTAATAATCTTGCCATTGCTTAGTACATGCACGTAATCAGGTTTTATGTAATCCAACAAGCGTTGGTAGTGCGTTACTAAAATAATAGAGCGTTCTTCGTTACGTAAACTATTCACGCCTTCAGATACGATTTTTAATGCATCGATATCAAGACCAGAGTCCGTTTCATCAAGGATGGCAAGCTTTGGTTCGAGCACAGACATTTGAAATATCTCGTTACGTTTCTTTTCGCCGCCTGAAAAACCCTCATTTACTGAACGGTTGAGTAAGTCTTCTTTCATCTTGACGATCTTCATCTTTTCTTTGATCAGCCCTAGAAATTCGACAGCATCTAATTCAGGTTCGCCGCGATATTTACGTACCGCATTAACCGCCGCTTTTAATAAATAAACATTATTAACACCGGGAATTTCTACTGGATATTGAAAGGCGAGAAACAAGCCTGCCCATGCACGTTCTTCTGGCGCAAGCTCAAGTAAATCATTGCCTTCGTAAGCAACGCTGCCTTTGGTAACCTCGTAACCATCTCTGCCTGCCAGGACATTAGCGAGAGTGCTTTTGCCAGAACCATTCGGCCCCATAATGGCGTGTACTTCCCCGGCATTAACGCTCAAGTTCAAACCTTTGAGTATGGCTTTGTTACCAATCTTTGCGTGTAAATTGTCTATCTTTAACATTATCTATACCTAAAATATTTAAATTCTTTAATTGATGACTACTAGCCAACTGCACCTTCGAGTGTAATGCCTAGAAGTTTTTGTGCTTCAACAGCAAACTCCATGGGTAATTCTTTAAAGACCTCTTTACAGAAACCATTAACAATCATGTTGACTGCATCTTCTTCCTTAATACCGCGCTGCATACAATAAAATAATTGGTCATCACCAATTTTTGACGTGGTAGCTTCATGTTCAACGGTGGCGCTTGAGTTTTTAGCTTCGATATAAGGGAAGGTGTGCGCGCCACATTGATCTCCCATTAATAAGGAATCACATTGGGTGTAGTTTCTGGCATTTTCTGCACCTTTACTTATCTTGACTAAACCACGATAGGATTGCTGTGCATGTCGTGCAGAGATACCCTTGGAAATGATAGTGCTGCTAGTATTTTTCCCAATGTGTATCATCTTCGTGCCAGTATCAGCTTGTTGATGGTTGTTGGTTACCGCAACAGAATAAAACTCACCAACTGAATTATCACCTTTCAAAATACAGCTGGGATACTTCCATGTGATAGCCGAACCGGTTTCAACCTGAGTCCAGGAAATCTTTGAATTGTTTCCGCGACAATCTCCGCGTTTAGTCACAAAGTTATAAATGCCGCCGACACCGTTCTCATCGCCTGGGTACCAGTTTTGTACTGTTGAGTATTTGATCTCTGCATCTTCCAATGCTACCAGCTCGACAACAGCAGCATGTAATTGGTTTTCATCGCGCATCGGTGCAGTACAGCCTTCGAGATAACTGACATGACTTTTTTCATCGGCAATGATTAACGTGCGTTCAAATTGACCGGTATTAGAGGCATTGATTCTAAAGTAGGTCGATAACTCCATCGGACAACGCACGCCTTTCGGGATATACACAAACGAACCGTCAGTGAATACTGCTGAATTTAATGCACCGAAAAAATTATCTGCAGCCGGAACAACTGAGCCCAGATATTTTTTAACAAGCTCGGGGTGTTCTTTTACGGCTTCCGAGAAAGAACAAAAAATAACCCCGGCATCGGCCAGTTTGCCTTTAAAGGTTGTTGCAACAGAGACGCTATCGAACACTGCATCAACGGCAACGCCCGCCAGAAACTTTTGTTCTTGTAATGGGATACCTAGTTTTTCATAGGTTTCTAATAATTTTGGATCAACTTCGTCGAGACTTTTAGGTCCATCATCTTTCGACTTTGGTGCGGAATAATAAGAGATAGCCTGGTAGTCAATATGATCGATGTCCAGATGTGCCCAGGTTGGGTCTTCCATGGTTAACCAATGACGATAAGCTTTTAGTCGCCATTCGAGTAGCCACTCAGGCTCTTCTTTCTTTTTTGATATAAAAGCAATGACATCTTCATTTAGACCGGGCAATACCGTGTCTGAATCTATATCAGTGACAAAACCGTGCTCATAATCCTTACGAACCAGTTCTTCCATCTTTTCAGTATTAGTTGCCATGTCTTAAGCTTCCGTTTTTTCTTTAAGGCTGAAGCTCTCACCGCAACCACAGGATTCTTCTACATTGGGATTGTTAAACTTAAATCCGGCGTTTAAGCCTTCGCGCACAAAGTCGAGTTCAGTTCCCGCGAGATAGCCCAGGCTTTGGTCATCGATAATGATCTTGATGCCATCTGATTCAATCGTCTTATCTTCTTTGTTAATTTCTTTGGCGGTTTCAATGACGTATTGATAACCCGAACAACCGGTTGTTTTAACGCCGATGCGTAAGCCGAGACCATCAGCATCTTTTGCCAATACATTTTCGACATGCTGTTTAGCACTATCGGACAATCTAATTGTTGCTTCAGTAGTCATATACATTTATCCATTTTGTAATTGCATCATGATGACATCTTGTCGCTCAGATACTTGTTTAACATTATTGCGTTTGATCAGATCGGCTAAAGTAAGCCCATTCAAGAAACTTGAAATGTGCATATTTAATTCCATCCATAAGTCGTGCGTTAGGCAGCGCAGGTCGCCCTGGCAATTCTGCTTTCCGTGACAGCGAGTAACATCAATCGGCTCATCGACAGCATAGATAACCTTGGCAACGGTAATTTGATCTGCGGCCAGGGCCAAACGATAACCGCCGCCGGGACCACGCGCACTTTCAACGAGGCCATTCTTTTTTAATTTACTGAAAAGCTGCTCCAGATATGTCAGCGATATATCCTGGCGTTTGGAAATATCCGACAAATTGACCGACCCACCACTGTCATGCAGGGCGATATCCAGCATTGCGGTAACGGCATAACGGCCTTTGGTTGTCATTTTCATCGTTTATTTCTCTTCAGTGCCACTAAAAATGGGAGGCAAGAGTCACATAACCTAGTATTTTAGTCAAGTATATAGTTGATTAATTTAGTCGGGAATAGTTCTCATTTAAATATATATTAATATCAATAAGTTAAGTTATATCAAGATGAGCCTTGATATATCATGATATGGGGTTGAGCTTATATAAGCCGATATTTTGTGAGGGTAATGTTGAGTGTGATCAAAGAAAAATTTTCATCCCGAGCAGGTATAGAGCTATTAGCTGATATTTAGCAAATTGCAGAGACAGAGGGGAAGTAACCTCAATCCGAGCAATGGGTGATTTCGTCGAAAAGAAAAAACTGGGAAATCACGACACCATGCCAAAGAAGCAATGGATGAATGCTTAAGCTAGAGACTAGCTTGCTTACATCGCAAAGTGTAGTACCAGCTGCACAATGCCAAACAGAGTTAGCAAGATACATAAGACCAAAAAGAAACCCATGATGACATAGACTTTAATACCATTTTTCTCGATATAGGCTTCATCACGCGCCATATTTTCTTTGTTTTGAACGCCGCAAAAAGATGCGATCAGGCTAAAGGCAATTTGAAATATACTTGGGTCTTTTTCTTCAGACATTATTATGGCACCTCCAAAATGCATTGTTTGCACGATAACTGCGTTAGCTCCGTGCTCGAATCCTCATGTATAAAGTATACACTCCGGTTCTGTGCGCGGCGCTTCCTTGTTCTCATACAAATAAGAAATTTTTGGAAGCACCCCCTGTTTAATTATTGTTTCTTAAGTTCTTCTAATTCTTTTTCCAGCTTATGTAGATGATCTAATACTGATTCCAGGCCATTTTGCACCGGATCGGGCATGTCTTTACTTTCGGCATAAGCCGTAAAGCCAATCTTTTTTGCCATGGCTTCTCGTTGGGCATCTTTATCATCATCCGATCTTTTGACGATGATATGACCCGGTACGCCAACCACAGTTGCGCATTCGGGTGTGTCTTTAACAACAACGGCATTACACCCAACGCGTGTGCCCGCACCGAGGGTAATTGGGCCTAAAATTTTTGCACCAGCACCAATGACAACATTATTTTCCAGAGTAGGGTGCCGTTTGCCTTTATTCCATGTGGTGCCACCAAGTGTTACGCCATGATAGATAGAGACATCATCACCCACTTCAGAGGTTTCACCGATAACAATACCCATGCCATGATCAATAAAAAACCGGCGTCCAATTTGTGCGCCGGGGTGGATTTCAATACCGGTAATAAAGCGTGCAAAGTGGGCCATCAAACGGGCAATGAAATACAATTTTTTGTTCCACAGCCAATGATTAAAACGATGCAAGATAATGGCTTGAAAACCAGGGCAGGTGAATATCGTCTCCAGAATCGAACGTGCCGCAGGGTCACGTTCAAAGACGACATCTATCTCTTCTTTGAGGGTACTAAACATTATTTTTCTAGTAGTTTTGTTATCGATTGCAGCTGAGTTTCGTATGTTTTTATTTCGGTTAGTATATCAGTAAGGCGCCGTTTAACACCTTCGACTACGTCTTCCGGAGCACGTTCAACAAACTTTTTATTTGCCAGTTTATTGTCCAGACCCCTTTTTTCTTTAGTCAGCTTATCAAGCGTATTATGTAGTCGTGTTTTTTCTGCCTCTGGATCAATGATATCTGCTAATGGGACGAGGAGTGTCATTTCTCCGGCTAGCGCCATTACAGCATCGTCCATATCGTTTTCAGTCGTTTTGATTGAGTCGATTTTACCTAGCGTTTTTATATAGTTCTGATTTTCGTTTAACCATTGGTTCTCATCATTTGCGCCGTTACGTACAAATACATTTAGCGATTTTCCTGGTGATATATCTCGTTCTGCGCGAATACGACGCACGCTCATAATAAATGATTTAATCCATTCTATCTGATCTACTGCACGCTTATCGGTTTCGAGTTCGTCTTGCTTTGGAAAAGACTCAAGCATGACGCTCTCTCCTTTTTTCTCTAGTAAGGCGGCTACTCGATGCCAAAGTTCTTCGGTAATAAAAGGAATAAAAGGATGTAAAGCACGTTGTAAGGTTTCGAGTACATTTAGTAATGTATGTAGCGTACCGCGCTTTTCTGCTTCGCTTGCCTCAGTACTATTTAAGGTTGTCTTCGATAATTCAATATACCAGTCACAGTATTCGTCCCAAGTAAATTCGTAGAGTGCTTGCGAGGCAAGATCAAAACGATAAGTCTTCATGCCTTCATGTGTCGCTATGATTGCGTCCGCCAATTTGCTTGTGATCCATCTTTCAGCCAATCCAAACTTCTTGTCACCTTCATTGAGTTTGATCGATTGCGCTTCTACATTGCTGATGACGTAGCGCGCTGCATTCCAGAGCTTATTACAAAAGTTTCTATAACCTTGTATTCGGCCTGTTTCAAAATTGATAAAACGACCTTGCGTTGCTAATGATGCAAAAGTAAATCGTAATGAGTCTGTTCCATATGACTCTATCCCGTCAGGAAAGTGTTTACGCGTGGCTTTTTCAATTTTTGCTGCCATCTGCGGTTGCATCATTCCACTGGTACGCTTACTAATCAGTTCTTCAAGCTCAATTCCATCGATCAAATCGATCGGGTCAAGCACATTGCCTTTAGACTTTGACATCTTCTGGCCCTCGCCGTCGCGCACCAAACCGTGGATATAGACTTCCTTGAATGGCACATCATCCATAAATTTAAGACCGAACATAATCATGCGTGCGACCCAAAAGAAGATGATGTCAAAACCGGTTACCAAGACATTGGTCGGATAAAACTTATCAAGCTCCGGTGTCTTCTCAGGCCAACCCAAAGTAGAGAAGGGCCATAATGCAGAAGAAAACCAGGTATCGAGTACATCCTCATCCTGTTTTAGATTGATATCGCCGAGAGTATATTTTTCTCGAACGGCCGCTTCATTATGACCAACATAGATATTACCTTCGTCGTCGTACCAGGCCGGGATGCGATGACCCCACCACAGTTGACGGCTGATACACCAGTCTTGAATATTGTTCATCCATTCGAAATAGGTCTTGTCCCAGTTCGCGGGTACAAATTTTATGTCCCCATCTTTCACTGCCTTGATAGCAGGGTCAGCAAGTGGTTGGATCTTTACATACCATTGATCCGTTAAGTAAGGCTCGACAACCTCATTCGAGCGATCACCTCTGGGCACCATTAGTTTATGGTCATCAATTTTTTCAATGAGTCCTTGTGCTTCGAGATCAGCGACGATTTGTTTTCGTGCTTTGTAACGATCCATGCCCCGATATTTTTCCGGTGCTTCGTCATTAAGTGCGGCATCAATCGTAAAAATATTTATCTTTTCCAGATTATGTCGTTCGCCCATTTCATAATCATTAAAATCATGTGCAGGTGTTATTTTGACGCAACCTGTACCGAATTCCGGGTCAACATAATCATCGGCGATAACTGTTATTGTGCGATCAGTCAGGGGGAGTATGATCTCCTTGCCGACCAGGTTCTTATAACGCTCATCATCAGGGTGTACTGCAACAGCGGCGTCACCCAGCATGGTTTCGGGCCTAGTCGTCGCGACAACAATATATTCGAGTCCATCAACAGGTGTTTTCAATGGATAACGCATGTGCCAGAGATGACCATTCTCTTCTTCGGAAATAACTTCAAGATCGGATATTGCGGTATGTAAAACCGGATCCCAGTTAACGAGACGTTTGCCACGATAAATCAGACCTTCGTCATGTAAACGCACAAAGGTTTCTTTCACTGCTTCCGAGAGACCATCATCCATGGTGAAGCGTTCGCGCGACCAGTCCATTGATGTTCCAAGACGACGTGACTGACGGGTGATGGTATTGCCAGAATGTTCTTTCCAGTCCCAAACCGCTTCAATAAATTTTTCTCTCCCAAGATCATGTCGTGAGATGTCTTTTTGTTGGAGCTGTCGTTCAACAACCATTTGAGTTGCGATACCAGCGTGATCGGTACCACATTGCCATAAAGTGTCGTTGCCATTCATGCGATGATAACGTGTCAAAATGTCCATCAAGGTTTGTTGAAAGGCATGACCCATGTGCAAACTTCCTGTCACATTAGGTGGTGGCAGCATGATGCAATAGGATTCCTTTCCCTCTTTGCTGTCGTTTCGGGGTGCGAAGTAATTTTTCTTCTCCCAATTCTCGTAGCAATTGGCTTCTATTGTTTCGGGTTTATAGGTTTTATCCATCTTTATAACAAATATTATTTAGGGCTAAATGATAAGAAGCCTTATTATTGGGAGGCGTATTGTCCACAAGGAGGCTGTTTAGGGCAATCTTTATTCAGTTATTCCTTGTTGTCGGTGTTATCTTTTTTGGTATGAAATTCTTCGAGTAGTCGTGTTTTTACTTCATCAATGATGCTGTCCTTGAGCATTAGGATTAATTCATCCAAATCCCCAGATATTTCCTTATCGACTTTTTCAATGATGTCATTGATAAGTTGGTCGTCTTTATCAATTTGCTGAAAAGTCTGCTCCAGATCCTGAGTCAGATCATCTTGAGAAAAAAGATCTACTAAAACAGGGATACCATCTGTGCCTACTTTTAGGCGCGGTAGTTTTGCTCGCTTTGATTCTGTCTTTTTCTTAGCCAGTAGTTGTTCTAGCTCATCAATCCGGTTAACCAGATTGTTTCGGTCTGTATCAGACAATGGTTTTGGTGGGGGGTGTGAAGAATCAATCATGCTCTGTCAGGTTTTCAATCTTGTGATCATGTATTTCGTATTCGGCTTCTTTATACTGGCGATAGCGTTGGCGAGCTAATTGTTTGTTTGATTCAGTACCGCCGACAATCTCAACTACCCTATCAAAGCTGGAAGTAAATTCAGGAATGTCAGGGCCAAGGTTGATCATCACTTGTGATGATTTTGGGAAATGCCCCCCATAGCCGATTGTAACGGGTGTGTCGTCATGGGTATTCCCATTAAATATTTCATGTGGCACGAAACTGATATCTTTATATATCCAGAGTAAGTCATCAAACTTGGTTGCATTTTCATCAGATTGAGTATGGATATGCACTCTATTTCCGCTTGCCCAGGCTTTAGTTGCTATGGCACAGGCAAACCTGTCGACATTGTTACCCTCAGACAAGATGTAAAAATCAACACGCGACACAGTGGTGAAACCTCAATATTAGTTTGCTTGATTAAGTATATATTGCATCAATAATGAAACTGGTCGTCCAGTAGCACCTTTGTTATTCCCCGAGATCCAGGCGGTGCCAGCAATATCCAGGTGAGCCCAATGATATTTCTCTGCAAAGCGCGACAAGAAACAGGCTGCGGTGATTGTGCCGGCATCTCTGCCACCGATATTTGCCATATCTGCAAAGGGGCTATTCAACTGTTGTTGATATTCATCCCATAACGGCAACTGCCATGCACGGTCACCGGATTCATCGCCGGCATTGAGCAATTCTCTAGCTAGAGGATTATGATTACTCAGTAAGCCAGTTGCGTGTTTACCAAGTGCAACTACACACGCTCCGGTTAAGGTTGCAATATCGATAACGACTTCAGGATTAAAACGTTCACTGTAGGTAATGGCATCGCACAGTATTAATCGACCTTCAGCGTCAGTATTCAGTACCTCAATGGTTTGTCCCGACATGCTGGTAAAGATATCACCTGGGTTAGTTGCAGTGCTACTGGGCATATTTTCGACGGCTGGCACGACACCAACGACATTTACCGGTAAACCCAGTTCTGCTACAGCCGAGATAGTGCCAAAAACACTTGCCGCACCACACATATCGTATTTCATTTCATCCATCGCAGCGCCAGGTTTAAGCGATATCCCGCCAGTATCAAAAGTCACACCTTTGCCCACTAATACGATTGGCTTCTGTGTTTTTTTAGAGCCTTTGTACTCCATGGTGATTAGTTTTGCTGGTCTGGCGGAACCTTGTGATACAGAGAGTAAGGAACCCATACCCAGTTTTTTCATGTCGGCTTCTTCTAGAATATCTATCGTCAGTGAACGATGACCTTTGCCTAACGCAGTTGCTTGTTGCGCAAGATAGGTTGGCGTACATACATTAGAAGGTCTGTTGGCAAGGTCACGGGTAAACTTAATACCATTGGCAATTGCCCGTCCTTCTCGCACGGCGATTTCACCTTGTGGTAATTCACGTCGGGTAGGGACGGTAAATGTAATTTTTCGTAACGGACGTCTATTAGCTTTCTTTTTTGTTTTTAATTCATCAAATTGATACAAACTGTGTTCTGCAACTTGCACTGCTTGTCTGATCTTCCAGTGATGATCACGTCCTTTTATAGTCAATTCACTGAGGTAGTTAACACCATCGAGTGAGCCCGTGTTATTCAGAGCTTGTATACTGTTCGCTATAATTGTGCGGTAGGTACGGTCATCGATTTCTCTTTCTTTACCACAACCGATTAACAACACGCGGTCGGCAATCATGCCGGGAACATTGTGAAGCAGTAAATATTGCCCTTTGTTGCCATCCATATCGCCACGACGAATCAGGTTTGATAAGTATTTTTTACTCACCGCATCAATGGCTTTAGCCGCAGTTGATAGTCTTCTCGATTCAAAAATACCAACGATGACGCAAGCTGTTCGTTGTTTTTCAGGGTTGCCGCTTTTTATATTGAAATCCATACCAGCTCCAGGGTTGTTAACACCTTTATGTAGATTATTGTTTGGTTAATCTAGTTACAGTGATGAGTTAATTTATTCTGCACTTTGACATCAAGCGTGTCATAATCGTTTCGTTTTTTGTTAAAAACAGTGAAAAATGGTCAAAACCGTAATTTTAGTCAAGTTTATTCATTTATCTCCAACTAAGCAAAGCCGGGTTTTAGTATGAGGCCAGAATTGTGATTATCCAGCACTACATCTACAGGGAGTTGTTGCAAAAACTATTGTGGATACTGAGTTTGCTTGTCCTTGTTATAGCTAGTAATCGTTTCGTGGGTTTTCTTGCAGACGCGGCAGAAGGCAGTTTGCCTGCAGATATGGTGTTCTTAATGTTGGCTTATAAGATGTTAGCGACATTGCCAAAGATCTTACCGATCTCGATACTTGTGGGCATGTTGCTCGCTTTCTCGCGTATGTCTAGTGACAGAGAGCTGGTGATTCTGGCCGCGTCTGGTGTCAGTAAACTGTTTCAGATAGGTGTGGTTTTTCGGTTTGCTTTTGTATTTTGTTTGTTTGTGTCTGTGATTACCTTGTATTTTGCACCTTGGGCAGAGCAGGGTGTTCACAATCTGAAAGAGAGGGCCAAACAAGAATCTGATATTTCGGGGATTAAAGCCGGGCAGTTTAAGGAGTTTAGCAAAGGTGACCGTGTTGTTTACGTTCAAAAGCCATCGCCCGATAACGTTTCCATGGACGAGGTGTTTTTGCAAGTAAGGCAAAACGCAAACCTTGGGGTTCTAACCTCTGATAGTGCCAAGTTTAAAGTCGATAAAAAATCGGGAAACAAATACATCGTCTTCAGTGATGGGCGGCGCTATGTAGCCGAACCAGGCTTACTTGATTACCAGATTACTGAATATGAAAAATACGCAATTCTTACAGAGAGCGCAGAGACCAATGCCGCTGGTGGGAAAATGGGCGCGTTATCAACGGCTGAAATAATGGGGTCCGGCAACAAGGAACACCAAGCCGAGTTTCAATGGCGTATTTCGCTAATCCTGTCCTGCTTGTTGTTGTCACTACTTGCAATACTGTTGATTCAATCGCACACCAGTGAACGACGATATATGCCATTTGTAATTGGTATCTCAATCTATCTCATTTATAGCAATTTACTCGGTATTGCAAAGACCTTACTGAGCCGAGATGTTTTACCTGGTTTCATTGGCTTGTGGTGGGTGCACATAATATTAA
The DNA here is from genome assembly GCA_963976795.1 of uncultured Gammaproteobacteria bacterium. Classification (GTDB taxonomy): domain Bacteria; phylum Pseudomonadota; class Gammaproteobacteria; order Eutrophobiales; family Eutrophobiaceae; genus UBA7359. Next base: position 58,649 of record CAXBLT010000015.1, on the reverse strand, counting down.
TAGCGGTATTACTGACATTTTATTATTTGCCAAAATATAGATACATGAAAAAAGATGGCGATGAACATCAATTTATTCCAGCAGATGGTCCGTGAAATAAATGATACTTGATCGATACATAGGGCGAAGCATTCTCGTTACCAGCATATTAGCTTTGTTTGCACTGGTTGCCGTATTTTCATTTTTCTCTTTGGTAGATCAACTCGATGATACTGGCCGAGGTAATTACGGAGTAGCAGATGCTATTCAATATGTGCTGCTAACCATCCCACGGTTGAGTTATGAGCTTTTTCCGATAGCGATTGTCATTGGCAGTATGGCGGCACTTGGTATGCTAGCAAACACATCTGAACTGGCGGTTATACGCACGTCAGGAGTATCACAAGCGCAGTTGGCCTATTCATTAATCAAGACGGGCCTGGTCTTTGTTGTTATCAGCATATTAATCGGAGAAGTAATAGCGCCAGTGACAGAACAGGCTGCGCAACAGAAACGTTCAATCGCGTTGACCAAGCAAATTTCTATGAAAACAAAGCACGGGTTTTGGTCTCGTGATGGCGATAATTACATCAATATAAGAAAGATATTGCCTGGAGACCGGGTTGAGGAAATCTACATTTATGAATTCGATAAAGAACATCATCTGAGGTCGAGTATCTATGCAAAGCACGCAGAATATGATCAAGATAAATGGGTGCTGCATGATATTTTAAAAACTGAAATTACTGAGGAACAAGTAACAAACAATCATTACGATACCGCTGAGTGGGAAGCATTATTAAGCCCAGAGGTTATTAATATGGTTACCATCAAGCCACGTTATTTGTCTATTATAGGCTTGATTAGTTATATCGATTATCTCAAGGCCAATAATCAAAGTAGCAAACAATATGTGCAAGCTTTCTGGTCAAAATTGATCAGCCCATTTTCAATCATCGCGATGATATTGTTGTCAATCTGTGTTGTCAGGTGTGAGGCGCGACCAATGGGTTTAGGCCAACGTGTTTTTATTGGTGCTCTAATCGGTATTACTTTTCATTTATTAAATCAGGTGAGCGGCCATCTTGGCATTGTTTACGGCGTGCCGACATTTCTAAGTGTTTGTTTGCCTACGATTGCGGTTTTTTCTTATATCTATTACAGGCTAAGTAATAGTTATTAAATTATTTAAACTAATCCTTGCTTACAATCAATCTGGTTTTTGAAAGATGGTCATGCAAAGCGAGTTTGTTTTTATCAAATAAAGACCAGAGAAAACCAAGCCCGAGCAATAATAAAGACAGCAGTGCAGAGAAGAATCTTAGCGATGCCTGTTTCCAGTTTGGTTTTTGCATTGAATCGTTAATGACAAAAATATGCCAGCTACGCATGCCTAATGTTTGCCCGCCTTTTACCCAATGCCAAGCGAAATACAGGTAGCTAATTAATAATAGAAAGACGTTGTAGGAAAGATTACCGCTTTCAATCGCATCGCCGCCGACGAACGGCATTAAGATGGCGGTGGCAAAAAACAGAACGGTGGTGAGTAATAAGCAATCGTAGAATAATGCTGCAAGACGACGAACTAATGAGCAAGGTGTTGTTGTAGTTGTAGTTGTGTTTTTCAATTGCTAAGGAAGAATTTGGTTACATTAGTGTTATCGAAGCGTAACTGCGGATCAATAAAAAACATTCGCCGCAGCTTATTTTTCTAAGCCATGTAGCAATAAATCTATATGTGTTTTCAGGTAAGCATCCAGATCTAATGCTTCAAATTCATTAAATACGGTTATCCAGATTACCGCTGATAATGCTGGACCGAGTATGGCTTGCTGCTCCCAGTTCAATGCTGATTCTCTAAATTCACCTGCCGTTACGCCACGTGCAATGATACTTTGGCTCACCTTGTGAATACGGGTAATAATTTCTTCAAAATAAAATTGGGCGAGTTCTGGAAAGCGAGAACCTTCACTGATAATCAATTTGGGAATGAACCGTGCATCCGTAGAAAGTAACTCTTGATAAATAGTCGTTAGTTGTTGTCGCAGGAGGACTTTGGCAGTGCCTTCTGGACGTTCGTTGATGTTTTCCAGTTGCTCAATATGAGGCAATATTCGGTCTCTAACTACTTCAACAAATAGTTCTTCCTTTGATTTGAAATACAAATAAATAGTGCCTTTGCAGATTCCTGCGCGCGTGGCAACATCTTCCAGCCGGGTGCCAGCAAATCCATTAATTGAAAACTCTTGTAATGCTGCTGTGAGAATTTCTTTGGGTCGGCCTTCCTTACGTCGACACGATGCTGGTTCTGCATTCATATTAAATATACCTTGGTCATATTATTGAAATAGTAGTTGCGCAAGCTAAAGATGCACTTATAATACTGACTGACTGGTCAGTTAGCAATAGTTGTCGTGTCATTATAATGTCTAGACTTTAAGGTTAAAACTCGCATGAACAAATTATTTATAAGTCATCCTATATATCAGGCACGTATCCTATTTACGTTTATCTTGATGATGCTTGTGGCTTGTGAAAAAGATTCCTCACAAGTGCCACCTCCCGAACAACCAGCCCCACAGGTAACAGTGGCGACGCCTCTGATTAACGATGTCACCGATTGGGATGAATTTACCGGTAGGCTCTATGCGGTTGAATCTGTTGAAATACGACCAAGAGTAAGTGGTTACTTACAATCTATCTATTTTGAAGAAGGGAGTTTAGTAAAGGCTGGCGATTTGCTCTATGTGATTGACCCACGCCCTTATCAAGCTATTCTGGATCAAGCCAAGTCTGAATTAACCCGTGCCAAGGCTGCACTGGAATTAGCTGAAAATGATCTGACTCGAGCAGAAAAATTGTACAAATCTCGTGCTATTTCGGAAGAAGAACTCGATTCACGTGGGAGTCAGAAACGTGCTGCAATAGCAGCAGTTGAATCGACAATGGCAACGATAACAGCGGCGGAATTAAATGTTGAATTTACGCATATTAAAGCGCCGGTTAGTGGTCGTATAAGTCGCACTCGCGTTACCAAAGGTAATTTGGTTACGGGTGGTGATTTCGATTCCAGTTTATTAACCACCATTGTTTCTCTTGATCCGATTTACGTTTATTTTACTGCGGATGAGCACAGTGTCTTACATTACACACGCATGGATATGGCCGGTACACGTAAGAGTTCACGCATGACGCCTAATCCGGTATTACTGCGTCTTGCAGATGAAGATGAGTATACGCATAAAGGTCAAATGGATTTTGTTGATAACCAGATTGATCTGGCTACCGGGACGATGCGTTGTCGTGCAATACTAGAAAATCCTGGATTCCTCCTTGTGCCAGGCATGTTCGTTGATGTGAAACTACTGGGTGAAGGCCCCTATGAAGCATTGCTCATTCCTGATTCTGCTATCAGTGTTGATCAGACTATACGTTTTGTTTATGTCCTGGATGAAAACGATACGGTTGAACGTCGTCAAATTAAAACCGGCAATATGCAAGATGGATTACGTGTCATACGTTCAGGACTTAAGAAAGAAGACAGAATCGTCATAAATGGAATCCAACGCGTTAGAGCAGGCATGAAGGTGTTACCCGAAACAAGCACGATAGAAATATCTGTAAACGAACAAGGATAAGCTATCATGAAATTCGGTCATTTCTTTATCGACAGACCACGTTTTGCTGCGGTCATTTCTATACTGATCGTCATCGTTGGAACATTATCCTACAGTGATTTACCCATCACACAATATCCCGAGATCGCTCCACCAACGATAGTGGTCAACGCGACCTACCCCGGTGCGTCACCGGAAATTATTGCCGACACTATTGCTACACCGATCGAGCAGGAAATAAATGGTATAGAAAACATGCTCTACATGACATCGCAATCAACCAGCGATGGTGCGATGTCATTAACCATTACGTTTAAGCAGGGCACGGATCTCGATACGGCACAGGTATTGGTACAAAATCGTATTGCCAAGGCAGAACCCAAGTTACCGGAAGAAGTGCGTCGACTCGGTGTCATTGCCCAGAAAAGCTCACCGGACTTGATGATGGTGGTGCATCTTGAATCGCCGGACAACAGTCTCGATGAACTCTATATCAGTAATTACGCATTGCTACAGGTGCGTGATGAAATCGCACGTATTGAAGGGGTAGGTGATCTTATTGTGTTTGGTGCGCGTGAATACAGCATGCGCATATGGTTAAACCCGGAAAGGATGACTGCCTTTCAATTATCAGCACAGGAAGTTGTCGCCTCACTGCGTGCACAGAATGTACAGGTTGCAGCCGGCAAACTGGGTCAACCACCCATGTCTGCAGACAATGCCTTTCAATACACCATCACGGCTCAAGGACGGTTTATTGATGCCGATCAGTTTGACAATGTCATCGTAAAACGCGGTGAAGATGGAAGGCTGACTCGTCTAAAAGATGTTGCAAGGATTGAAATTGGCGGTCGTGATTATGTGAGGAACAGTTATCTCAATGGCCAAAATGCAGTTGCTATCGGAATATTTCAACGACCCGGAAGTAATGCCTTGGAAACGGCAGATAATATTATCGCGACAATGGAAAAACTGTCCAAATCTTTTCCGCCGGGGATTGCGTACCGCATCGTCTATAACCCGACTGAATTTATAGAACAATCAATCGATAAAGTTTACCTGACCATCTTCGAGGCGATCATTCTTGTTGTTCTGGTTATTATCGTTTTTCTGCAATCCTGGCGTGCTGCCGTGATCCCTGTCGTAGCAATCCCGGTTTCTCTGATAGGTACCTTTGCCGTCATGTCGGTCGTAGGCTATTCCTTAAATAACCTGTCTTTGTTTGGGCTGGTGTTAGCGATTGGTATTGTCGTAGATGATGCGATTGTTGTCGTTGAAGATATCCAGAGAAACCTGGAAAAAGGTATGACACCAAGAGAAGCTGCGAGAGTTACCATGACGGAGGTAGGCAGCGCCCTGATTTCCATGGCATTGGTATTAGTTGCCGTCTTTATTCCGACTGCATTTCTCGGGGGGATACCGGGGGCATTTTTCAAACAATTCGCATTGACTATTTCTGTTGCCACAATTATTTCCGCATTTAATTCCCTAACGCTCAGTCCGGCACTCGGAAAGTTATTATTGAGGGCACCAAAACACATTAATAATGGAGAGGGAGAAGTTCATAAGACAAACTTTTTTTTCCGCGCGTTTAATTCTGTGTTTGATAGCGGCAAAGAAAAATATGGCAAGGTGATCTGTGTTCTGGTCCGCCGGCCTGCCATCATGATGTGTCTATTTGTTATATTGATCGCCTGTACTTATCTTCTGTTTCAGAAGATACCGGGTGGATTTATACCTCAGCAAGATCAGGGTTACCTGATTACAGTGGTTGATTTACCCAAAGGTGCTTCGTTGGAGAGAACTGATGAAGTTGTGCAGGAAGCAACCCGCATTGTACAAGAAAACCCGGGCATCATTAATGTCGTCGCGATTGCCGGCTTATCTGCCGCAACCTTTACTACGGCGAGTAATTCTGCAGCGATGTTCGTTTTACTAAAACCTTTTGAAGAACGTGGAGAAGGTCAATCATCAAGTGAAATTGTCGGTCAGCTCTATGGTGCATTGAGCAGTATTCAGGGTGCGTCTTTTTATGTTATCGATCCACCACCGGTACGCGGCATGGGTCGCGGTGGCGGTTTCAAGATGATCGTACAGGATCGTAGTGGGCGTGGTTTGCCGGCACTCGAAAAAGCAACCTGGGAACTCGCCGGAGCGGCTAATCAAAACCCGAAATTAACTCAGGTATTCAGCACGACTGATTCCAGTACACCGCAATATTATCTGGATATTGATCGCACACGTGCAGAAATGATGGATGTGCCAGTCGAGAATGTATTTGAAACATTACAAATCTATCTCGGCTCACTGTATGTAAATGATTTCAATCTTTTTGGAAAAACCTATCAGGTGATTGCACAGGCGGACGCACCTTATCGATTGGAGCCAACTGATATAATGCGCTTACGTGCTGAAAACACGAATGGTGATATGGTGCCATTAGGTTCGATAGTCAAGATAAAACAAATTCAGGGGCCGGATCGAATCGTGCGCTATAATCTCTATCCTGCAGCTGAATTACAAGGTACGGGCGTGCCCGGAATCAGCACCGGTGAGGCCTTGATCGAAATGGAAAATCTGGCAAGCAAGATATTACCAGCAGGCATCAGTTACGAATGGACTGAGATTGCATTGCAGGAAAAGCTGGGCGGTAATGTTGGCATCATCATTTTTCCATTGAGTGTTTTATTTGTCTTCTTGTTATTGACTGCACAATATGAAAGTTGGTCGTTACCGATCACGATTATATTAATAGTGCCTTTGTGTATCCTGTTCGCCTTAATCGGTGTCTGGTTTCGAGGTATGGACAACAATATCCTGACGCAAATTGGTTTTATCGTACTCATAGGTCTTGCCAGTAAAAATGCGATTCTTATGGTGGAGTTTGCCAGACAACGTGAAGATGAAGGCAAGAATCATATCGAAGCCGCTATTGAGGCCGCACAAATTCGGTTACGACCTATCTTGATGACGGCATTTGCTTTTATTCTTGGCGTGGTCCCACTCATGTTGGCGGAAGGCGCTGGTGCAGAAATGCGTCAAGTGTTGGGAACGACTGTATTCAGTGGCATGTTAGGTGTGACCATGGTCGGACTATTTTTAACACCGGTTTTCTACGTCATTGTCCGCGGCATCGTTTTGAAAAATGCAACATCGAACAGCAAGGAAAGTCATTAATGTTATTTAATCGAACAGCATCATCTACCGTTTTATTCGTCTTTTTCGTACTGTGTGCGGGTTGTGTTGTTGGGCCTGAATATACGCTGCCTGAAACGACGGTGCCTACTGACTTTGCAACGGAAGATAGTAGTTTTTATTCCGCTGCTGCTACAGAAGTTGAATGGTGGCGTGGACTTCAAGATGACACCTTAAATCAACTGATTGAACAAGCTGTTGCACATAACCATGATCTTCGTTTAGCTGAGACCAATGTTAACGCGGCGCGTGCATTATTGGGTGAAGGACGCTACGAGCAGTATCCGATTGTCACTAGCGAAGGTAGTATTTCTCATGAAGAAGCCAGTGCCGCACGTAGTCAAGGTACTGGTTCGAATTTTGATCGAACGAATACATTTTACGATGTGGCATTGGATGCTAGTTGGGAATTAGATTTTTTTGGACGTGTAAAGCGTTCTATCGAAGCATTGGCGGCAGATTATGATGCCATCGTCGCTGAACAGAGAAATGTTCATGTGATTGTGACTGCAGAGGTGGCGCGCACTTACCTTGAATTACGCGGTGCTCAATATCGTTTAAAGGTAGCAGAAGAAAATGCAACTAATCAACGTGGCACTTATGATCTGACGCGTTCGATTACAGAGGGTGGTCTTGGAACGAACCTTGATATCGTGCGTTCACAGGCACAATTGGAATCGACTCTCGCCAGCATTCCGTTACTTGAGACCGAGATCATGCGCACTGTTCATCGTTTGAGTGTATTGGTTGGCGAAGAGCCTCGCGCATTACGCACATTACTTTCAACTTTTAAGTCACTGCCCGATGTGCCTGAATTACTCAACATAGGCGCACCGGCAGATCTATTGCGTCGACGACCGGATATTCTAAATGCCGAACGTAGGCTCGCTGCTGCTACGGCACGTATTGGCGTTGCGACAGCGGATTTGTTTCCGCGTGTTAGTCTTATCGGTAGTGTGGGCTATACTACAACATCGCTTTCTGACTTGGGTGAAGACCAATACAGGGCTGCGTCATTCGGGCCTTCTTTGTTTTGGCCTGCATTTGATTTAGGTCGGGTACGCGCGCGTATTCGGGCTGCTGATGCGACTGCGGAAGGTGCATTGGTATTTTATGAAAAAACGGTATTAGCCGCGCTCGAAGAAACAGAAAATGTTTTGGTTCGTTTTACCAAGGCCCGCCAGCGACAATCACATTTACAAATTGCAGCAGAATCAACTGCGGAGGCGATAGAACTAGCGCGCGTTCGCTACAGTAATGGTATCGATAGTTTTCTCAACGTATTGGATGCAGAGAGACAGTTATTGGAGTTGCAGGATCAACTTGCACAAAGTGAGACCGAGACCGGTTTGGCATTGGTCGCCCTGTATAAAGCCTTGGGTGGCAGTTGGGGATCGGCGGTTTCCCCGTCTTCGTCAAGCGAGAAATGATTATTCAGGACTAATTTTTTGTTGATATTTTAGGGCGCCATATAGCGCTAAAACCATGACGGGTATATGGTCATGTCCTATGTGACAGGATTCATCGCAATATATATTGAATGTTGCACTCATTTGCGCTGCCTAAATATTAAATTGGTAGATATACATAGCTGGGGAGTCTATATGTAAAAAATGGGTTAATTGCTAAATAAGTTGATGTAAGATCCATATCTGAATCTTCTATTTCTAATGTTCCCTGTCACTTCAACTAGTAACTCGTCTTCAATAAATTTATTCATTAGATTATTTGCTGCTTGATAACTAACGCCACAAATTCTTCCAATGTCGCTCACAGTAATAATGGGTGTTTGATAGAGTTGTTCTAATATCGTTAATCCGTTGCCAGCTACACGCCCAAAGTTATGCGTGATTAATAGTCTATGTTTTTCTCTTAAATCCACAATTTTTCTTGCTGTTTCTGTAGCCTCTTTTGCTACGTCAGAAATGCCATTTAAAAAAAACTTTAACCAAGTCTCCCAATCTCCAGTATCTCTAATTGATTGTAGTAATTCATAGTAATGCTCTCGGTTCTTTTTAAAATAATGAGATATATAGAGAACTGGTTTTTGAAGTATTTCTTGTTGGCATAAAAGGAAAGTTATAAGTAAACGACCAACACGACCATTACCGTCTAGGAATGGGTGAATAGTTTCAAATTGAGCATGTGCTAGTCCTATACGGATTAGTAATGGGAGTGGAGCTTCATCATGCAAAAATTTTTCTAAGTCCGATAAACATTCTGGTACGCTATGCGGAGGAGGTGGAACGAATACCGCTTCACTCAAAGTACAATTTCTTGCTCCTATCCAATTCTGAGAAGTACGTAATTCTCCAGGCTGTAAATATTGTCCCCTCGCGCCTTGAAGTAACCGCGTATGTATTTCTTTAATTAATCTAGTTGATAGCGGTAATTCTTCTAGCCGAGACAAGCCATAATTCATCGCGCTTACATAATTTACGATTTCATCTACATCTTTTGGTCGAGAAGTATCAAAAATTTTAGCCTCAGCTTCTAACAAATCATTAAGCGAGCTTTGGGTTCCTTCTATCTGACTTGATAGAACAGCTTCCTTCCGGACATACATTATTACAAATAGATGCGGATCGGGTAATGTCTGTATAGAACCATCCAGCCTACCAAGCGCACGGTCAGCTTTTGATAGTAATGTCTGCATTTCATCATCTATTTCTATGTGCGGTACCGGGGGTAATGGATTAGGAATGAACGCTCTATAGCCATTTGACTGCGTTATATAACCACCGGATCTATTTGCTATTTCCATTGGATCAGTCTCTATATTAATGGTTGCTTATACTATAAACGAATATAGCCTCCATAATCAAGGCTACCTTGATCATGGAGGCTATAGAGAGCCATGGTCAACTTAAACTTGAATTAAAGGTACGGGGGGAACGTTGATTTGCTGTTTACCGGTAAACAGTGAATGACGATTTCTAGAGAAACGAAAAATACAGAGTTTCCCGGGGACCATAAAAAATTAGGCGATAAGTCCCTAAAATAACTAATCATAAGTTTTGAAACCATTGCTATATTATGGTGCTCCCTACGAGACTCGAACTCGTGTTTTCGCCGTGAGAGGGCGACGTCCTGGGCCACTAGACGAAGGGAGCAATGGGTATTGAACTGGGTTATTATAAGGAACATTAAAGCGTCCTCAATATATAATATTTTTAAATGACAATCCCTGATAAATCGAAAAAAGTTACCCAGCTGAAACCCAAACCAACCATTATTAGTCGCGATCAACACACGGTCTCTCGAACATCGATTAGTGAGAATGCCTTGAAGGTGCTGTATCGCCTAAAGAATGCTGAATATAAGGCTTATTTGGTCGGTGGCGGTGTCCGCGATATCTTGCTCGGTAGAGAACCCAAGGATTTTGATGTTGTTACTGATGCGAAACCTGAGCAAATAAGGGAGTTATTTCGCAACTGTCGATTAATTGGGCGTCGCTTTCGTTTAGCGCATGTCCGCTTTGGTGATGAATTGATCGAGGTCTCCACTTTTCGAGCCCCACATCACGTCTCTGATCAAGGCGAGGGTCATAGTGAAGATGGCAGGATAATCCGTGATAACGTGTATGGTGATATTGATGACGATGTTTGGCGGCGGGACTTCACAATCAATGCGTTGTTTTACAATATAAAAGACTTTTCAATCGTTGATTATGTTGGTGGCGTAAAAGATCTCGAAGCAGGCCAATTAAGATTGATAGGTGATCCGGCGCAGCGTTATATAGAAGACCCTGTACGCATGCTTCGTGCTATTCGTTTTTCATCTAAATTGGGTTTGAGGATTCACCCGGAAGCGGAACAGCCCATCGGTGAATATGCGGCGTTATTAAAAGATATCCCGGCGGCTCGTTTATTTGAAGAGATGCTTAAGTTATTTTTGGGTGGTAGCGCCCTGCAAACTTTCGAGTCGTTACGACATTACAATTTATTTCAGTACTTGTTTCCACAGACGGACAAATTACTGGATACGCAGGAACGTGACTACCCGCATACTTTTATTATGCAGGCATTGAAAAATACAGATCAAAGGATCAACGAAGGTAATTCAGTTGCGCCCGGATTTTTATTAGCGGCGTTATTATGGGAGCCTATGCGAGTTATCGCTGATGAACATATTGCTAATGGCCTGTCAGAAATAGAAGCAGTGCAATTGGCAGGCGATACTGTGATCTCAAGACAAATTTTAAGCACGGCTATGCCGCGACGTTTTACGCATATGGCGCGTGATATATGGTCCTTACAAGTCAGGTTGAAGCGAACCAAAAAACGTGCAATACGGGTATTAATGCATCCAAAATTTCGTGCAGCTTTTGATTTTTTATTATTACGCTCTCAGGCAGGAGAGCCTCTGGATGAATTTGTAGACTATTGGACAAAAGAACAACAGAACGAACCTTTGGCCGGTAAAGATAAAATAAAGTCTGGATACCATAAACCTCGATCGCGACGACGTCCGCGTAAGAACCGAAGTAAAAAACCGACTGATTCATGATTACTGTTTATATCGGCCTGGGTAGTAACCTGGGGAGAGATCATGTATCACCTGATCAGAATATTAGTTCTGCCATAGATGCATTCGGCGAGATACAATCTACGCAAATGATTAGTGCATCCTCTTTTTATGAAAGTAAGCCTATTGGTCCACAAGATCAGGACAATTATATTAATGCGGTCGTGAAGCTTGAAACGGATCTTGATGCGATAACGTTACTGGATAGATTGCAAGCGATTGAAAATGCTCATGGTCGGGAACGTAAGCAGCACTGGGGCCCAAGAACACTGGATCTGGATATATTATTGTTTGGTGATCATATTATTCATGATGAAAGACTAACGATTCCTCATCCAGAGATATGTCACCGTTCATTTGTGTTAGTACCGCTAGCTGAAATCGAGCCTGAATGTATTATTCCAGGAAAAGGTTTAGTAACTGATCTGGTTTTAAAGGTAGATCAAACTGAACTGAAATTAATATCATGAAGCAGGGTCATCCAGATTATATTGTTGTTGAAGGGCCGATTGGTGTAGGTAAAACAACATTAGCCAAACGACTGGCAAAAACATTTGATACTGAACTGATGCTGGAGCTTGCAGCAGAAAACCCGTTTTTGCCGCGTTTTTATTCCGATCCAAAGTCAGTCGCCTTACCTACACAGCTTTTCTTTCTGTTTCAACGCGCCAAGCAACTGGAATCTTTGCGACAAACAGATATGTTTAAGCCCGTCCAGGTATCCGACTTCTTGATTGAAAAAGATAAGTTGTTTGCCTCTGTTACATTAGATGATGATGAACTATCGTTATATCATCAGGTGTATGACAGGCTCACTTTGGATTCACCGGTGCCTGATCTTGTCATCTATCTACAAGCGCCTGTAGATATTTTGATGCAACGTATAGTTGAACGCGGTCATGACTATGAGCAACCAATGAACCGAAATTATCTTAAAAAGATATCCGAGACTTATGTTGAATTTTTTTATCATTACACAACGGCACCATTGTTAATTGTAAATACGAATGATTTTGATCTGTCTGGTAATGATAGAGACTATAATCTTTTACTGGAACACATCAGACGACTTCCCCCGGGCAGACACTATTTCAACCCGATTGAATTATGACAAAGAAAGTTACCATAACGACGCTAAAGCAAATGAAATCAACAGGTGAAAAGATCGCCTGTTTAACTTCATATGACGCCAGTTTTGCAAAACTACAAGACAAAACAGGCGTGGACGTTTTACTTGTTGGTGATTCTCTAGGCATGGTCTTGCATGGAGATGATACAACCTTAAACGTAACCATGATTGACATGGTTTATCATACTGGCTTGGTAAGCAAGGAGTGTCAACGCGCCCTGGTGATCAGTGATATGCCTTATAAAAGTTATACCTCACCAACACTGGCGTTGGAGAATGCAAAACGTTTGGTCAGTGAAGGTAATGCTGACATGGTTAAGTTAGAAGGCGGGGCAGAAATAAGTGAAACCATTTTGCGGATCACGCAAGAAGGTATTCCTGTTTGTGGACACTTGGGATTAATGCCTCAGTCAGTCCACGAATTAGGTGGCTATCGAGTACAGGCAAAGACGGCGGCAGAAGCAGAGAAACTTAAACAGGATGCCATCGCATTACAAACATCGGGTGCGAGCTGTTTAGTGTTGGAGTGTGTGCCCGCGAAGGTTGCTGCAGAAGTTAGTGGCATATTGGAAATCCCGGTTATAGGTATTGGTGCAGGTGTAGATTGCGATGGGCAAGTTTTGGTGGTGTATGACATGTTGGGCTTAAGCGATAAGGAGTTTAAGTTTTCCAAAAACTTTCTTATTGGCAAAGGATCCATAGCGGAGGCAATAAAAGATTACGTTGCCGCAGTTAAAGATAAGTCTTTTCCGGGTGCTTTGCATTCATACGAATAATGGAACGACTAGAAACAATTCAGGGGCTTCGGGAGAAGTTAGGCGCAGCATCTAAAGCCGGTAAGAAAATTGCGTTGGTGCCTACTATGGGCAATTTGCATCAAGGTCATCTATCACTCGTAAAACAAGCACAATTATTAGCAGACTATGTTGTTGTTAGTATCTTTGTAAATCCAACGCAATTTGTTGCTGGCGAAGATTTTGAGAATTACCCGCGTACACTAGACGCCGACCTTGAGTATTTGAAAAATCTAAATGTTGACCTCGTTTTTATACCTGATATGGATGAGGTTTATCCAAAGGGTATTCAGATCACAACAGAAGTGATCGTACCTGAGCTTGATTCGATCTATTGTGGTGAGTATCGTCCAGGGCATTTTAAAGGCGTTGCAACGGTAGTATGCAAACTATTCAATATCGTCCAACCGGATATCGCCGTGTTTGGTGAAAAGGATTATCAGCAATTATTAGTGATACGTAGTCTGGTAACAAACCTTAACCTGCCGATAGAAATTATTGGGGCGGCTACGATGCGCGAAACAGACGGTCTGGCAATGAGCTCTCGTAATGTGTACCTGACAGAAGCCGAACGTCAAAAAGCACCATTATTATTTAAGGCTATAATTGAAGTTGTTGATTCCATAAAAAAAGGTGAATCAAATTATGAAAATCTTGAAATAAATGCGATTTCATCGTTAAAAGAAGCCGGGTTTAAACCGGAATATTTCAGGGTATGCGATTCAAATACACTAAAAACACCTATAAATCAAAAGCTTGTAGTTTTAGCGGCGGCATGGTTAGGAAAAGCCCGATTAATTGACAATGTTGCAGTGCAATCCTATGATTGACCCCCATTAAATCTTGGGTGATATCCACATTTAAATTGGTAAGCTTACAAATATTATGGAAATTACAGTTCTAAAAACAAAATTACATCAGGCCTGTGTGACACATGCTGAGCTTGAATATGATGGATCTTGCGCCATAGATGGTGCCCTGCTAGATAAGGCGGGTATTCATGAATATGAACAGATCGATATATATAACATCACTAATGGGGAACGCTTCACCACGTACGCAATTCGCGCTGAAGATGATTCTCGTATTATTTCCGTAAATGGTGCGGCAGCACATAAAGCCAACCCTGGAGATCGCGTTATTATTTGTGCCTATGGCAAAATAAATGAAAACGAGATGAGCAAGTTTAAACCAACCTTGGTGTATCTTGATGCGGAAAACAATATCTCACGAATAAAAGATCATATCCCCGTACAAGCTGCTTAATGTAGTTTGTAAATCCTGCCTTTAGTATATGTCGATTAGATCTAGTCTGGCATTGATAAGTGGCGTTCTTGTATTCATTCGAATGTAGTATTCTCTACTGCTCACTTAACTTAACATGAGCGACAGATTGCCCATTCACGAAACACAAAAAACGGCAGGCGTTATTATCATTGGCAATGAGATATTGTCAGGTCGTACCCAAGATCAAAATATTGCCTATATTGGTAAAAAACTTGAGAAGCTTGGTATTGTTTTGACCGAGGTTATCGTGATTCCTGATGACGAAGAAACAATTATTGAAAGAGTAAGCGCTTATTCTAATAAATTTGATTACGTCTTTACTACTGGTGGTATAGGCCCGACACATGATGATATAACCACAGCATCTATTGCAAAGGCATTTTCTGTAAAACTCGTACGTCATCCGGATGCAGTTGCCACTATGGAAAGCTATTATGAGGCAGGCGCTCTGACTGAGGCGCGATTAAAAATGGCTGACATTCCAGTAGGCGCAACGCTGATTGATAACCCTGTTAGCGGCGCACCTGGTATACAGATTGAGAATGTTTTCATCATGGCGGGTGTTCCAAAAATTATGCAAGCGATGCTTGACGGTCTAACAGATAGGTTAACCGGTGGCCCTCCGATTTTAACAGCGAGTGTTAGCACTAATCTGACAGAGAGTAAACTCGCAGCAGGGATGAGCAGAATTCAGGACGGTTGTACAGAAGTAAGTATCGGCAGTTACCCTTACTTCAAGCGTGGCAAACTAGGCGTGAATATTGTGTTACGTTCAATTGATAAAATACGGTTGTTAAAACAGTTGGACTTAATCACAGCACTCATTGAAGAAACTAACGGCACTATTCTTGAAACAGTAACGCCAGACTAGATAGTGCGATACGACTACATGTGATATTGAATAAAGTCGTTATTAATATGCGCATCGCTGCAGAGCAGATCCCAATAGTCACTCTTTTTTCTTTTGATAATAAACTCTTTAGACGGACTCCGATTCTGTTTCAGACTGAGTTTGCAATGCTGCCTGTGAGGTACGTATCATCGGCGTGAAATTATTACTATCATCTATTGGAATAGCACCTGATTGTTTAATATGGTAAATCACAAACAACCCAAGCAGTAGCCAACATACCGCATAGAATGACGGCAAGCTATAGGGGCCTAATAATTGTATTAACAAACCAGCAAGTAACGGTCCGATGGTTGAGCCCACTCCATACACTAATAACAAACTACCGGTAAGATTAACAAAGTCACCCTCTTTTGCCTGATCATTAGTCAATGCCACACTCAGTGGATAAACAGCAAAGTACAAACCGCCATAGAAAAACATAACCGTCAACATGATTGGCATAGAGAACTGGTTTGTAAAGGCTGAAATTATGGCAAATAAAGTTGCCGCAAAACTAATAATCGCTAATATTTTACGTCGATCATGTTTATCAGAGTACAGTCCTACAGGCCATTGTAGTAAGGCTCCACCAATAATCGTCGCACTCATAAAAGCGGCAACGGCTGATGTCGTTAGACCCGCTTGATAAGCAAACAGGGGGCTCATTGTCCAGAACGCACTACCGGCCAACCCAGCGGCAAAACATCCTGCAAAACCAATAGGGGAGACTTCATATAAATGTTTGATATCAATTTTTGGTTTTTCAACGGGTTCTGGTTGTGACATTCGTGTCAATGCTATTGGCACCAAACTTAGGCTAAACAATGCTGCTGCGATGGCGAACAATTCCAGTTGCCGTATGTCACCAACCAATAACAACTGTTGACCTGCTGCCATTGCCAAAAGGTTAACCACCATATAGACCGCGAAGATGCGACCGCGATAAGTATTATCTACTCGGGTGTTGAGCCAGCTTTCGACCACGAAGTAGAAAGCAACAATGCACACACCATAGATCATGCGTGCTAGTATCCAAAAGACAGGGTTTACCCATAGGCCCTGCGCAATAACGATGCTTCCGCAGATTGCAGCTGCAACCGCAAACACACGAATATGCCCAATACGGTTGATTAAGCCTGGGCAATAAAGACTGCCTAAGATATAGCCGACAAAGTAAGATGACATTATCAACCCGATTTGACTATCCGGATAGTTTTCTGTGGCCGCCCGTAATGTCAGCAGGGTGTTGGTCAGCCCATGGCCGAGCAATAATATACTTATACCAACTAATAAGCTGGTGATGCTAATCAAGATTGTTTGCATTGTGTCAGTTGATTTAAGAATACTTTGTTAATGAATTATGATCTTATTAGGACAATAATATAATTTAAAATTTAAGTTTACATTACGAAGTTTCAATTTATATTAAAGCTGTTTTAAACAGCTTGTAGTTTGAAACTTCGCAGCTTATGCCCCGGGCTTTCTACAATAGAACCGTAGCCAGATGTAACCCGCCACGCCGGACATTAAAGAACCTACTAAAATACCTGTTTTGGCAATTAAGAGCAGTTGTGGATCCTGTGCAAAACCCAGAGTAGCGATGAAAGTCGACATGGTAAATCCGATACCTCCAAGCAAGGCGATCCCCGGGATATGTTGAAGTGTCATCCCTGTGGGTAAGCGACCAAGGCCGCTACGCACAGCAAGCCAACCAAACATAGTGATCCCCAATCCTTTACCAAGGAGTAAACCCATAATGACGCCCAGTGAAACCGGGTTTGCTAATTGCGATACTAAGGTGGACATCTCAAATGGAATACCCGCATTAGCCAGAGCAAATATTGGCAGGACGAAGAGGACAACCGGTCGTTGCAATGCGTGTTCCCAACGACGCAGTGGAGTGGTCGCTTGCTCGGCTCGTTCACGTAACAGTTCCGCTGCGTTATGTTGCTTATCATCCGCGAGTATCGTTTCATCATCTGCTTTTTTAACTTCGCGTTCACGGATAACACGCGTGAGTTTTCGCGTCTGTTTTAACAACCAGGAAGGGCTGTGTACGGGACGTGCGGGAACCGTTATTGCTACCAGGATACCGATGATACTGGCATGCACGCCCGATCCCAATGCTGTCAGCCAGGCAATGATTCCGATACTTAAATAAAAGGATGGTCTTCTGATGCCGATAAGGTTGCAGATAAACAAAAGCATAATGATGCTGAAGGTTAACAATATATGTGCTGTCGAAATCATGTCTGTATAAAACAGGGCAATCACGAGTATGGCCCCAATATCGTCAATGATAGCGAGCGCCACTAGGAAAGTAGTTAACGCTGGTGGTACATGCTTGCGTAGTAACGCCAAGACCCCTATAGCAAATGCCGTGTCGGTTGCCATGGGGATTCCCCACCCTGACACGCCGATTGATCCGGCGTTGAATCCGTAATAAACGAGGGCAGGCACACACATACCACCTAATGCGGAGGCAATCACGGTGATTGATTGTGCCGGGTTTTTTAACTCACCTACAAGAAACTCACGTTTTATTTCTAAACCCAATACGAAAAAAAATAGTGACATCAGCCCGTCATTGATCCAGTGGTGTACACTTTTTTCGAAACGCCAATCTCCTGCAAACAAGCCGATTTTCGTGTGTATCAATGCTTGATATGCTTGTGCATAATCGGAATTGGCCAAGACTAATGCAGCGATGGTGCAGATGAGTAACAAAACGCTGCCGGTGATTTCATCCTGAATAAACGATTGGAAGGGATGCAGGATCTGATTAAACCCTTGTTCCAGTTTTTTGGTAATGTTTAAGTCATCCTGACCTTCATTTGGGTTCTCTTCGGTGGGTAAATCATTCATAGACAATATTATCCTTTACGAAAGTAGGTAAGGAAGTGTAGATGAACGTTGGTGATATTTTCATTGAGAAAGCCTGTTTGCATAGCCGGTGTCTTATGACTTTGTTTTTGCCAACTTGGTTTGCTGCGTACTAAACACATGACTGACGCAGAAAATTAACAGACCCATTAACATGCCGGGCATCCCTTCATATACTTTGACATGCAAACCAAGCCAACGCCATGTTAATGCGACGAATATTCCACTAAACATCATGGTCAAAATCGTTTTTTGAGACGGCCTGCCATTAAGGGCAAGTACAATCAGGACAGGGGCAAAAGCACTGGCTAATGTTGACCAAGCCATGATAACTAGATTGAAGACACTTTGCTCATTAAGCAAAGCCCAACTTAAAGATAATAAGGTGATGGCGACGGTCGCCAGTTTTAAAACCCAGGTTTTTTCTTTCCTACCAGGAAATAGATCATGGGTAAGCGATGCCGAACAGCTTAATACTAGAGAGTCGGCAGTCGACATGGTGGCGGCAAACATACCCGCTAGCATTAGCCCAACCAGCACGGGAGGAAATAATTGGAGTGCCATTGTAGGTAGTGCCAGTTCAGCATCGAAGCTTCCTATATCTGATAAATAAACTCTGGAGAGCATGCCAACACAAGTTGTGATGATGTAGAAAAGCGTAAACCAAGTGTAGTACCATAACCTGGCATGCGCCATCTTATGGTTCGAACTTAAGGTCATAAACCGAACCATGATATGGGGTTGCCCGATGACAGACATGCCCGCAAACATCCAACCAAATGCGAATAAGAATGCGCCAGCCAGCCCCGGAAAAACCAACGAGTCATCTCGTGGAAACCAATCAAGAAAACCATTAACAGCCTGCATTTGTACTATTGTTGATTGAACCCCTCCTAATGAAGTGGTTGCTACTACTAGCAATAGTGCCATGGAGATTATCATAACCATAGATTGAGCAGCATCAGTCCATATGGATGCGCGAATGCCCCCGGCAAAGCAATAGACCATCACCAGGAAAGCACTGATGACTGCACCACCATAGGTAGGCCAATCAAGTAGAACGCGTAACGCTTTGCCGCCAGCGACAAATTGTGCTCCGGCATATGCCATTAGAAAGATCAATGAAATCATCGCGGCTACGCGTTGAAATAATTGGAACTGCGTGCCTCCCCAATGACTAAGCAGGCCTGCGTAACTGTCTTCATTGGTTTTTGCTGCGACATCGCGTACTTGCGCATGAACGAATGTAGACATCAGAAAATCACCGATAATCCAACCAAACATCAACCAGATAGAGGAGAGGCCGGTGGTATAGGTATAACCAATCACACCGATGAACATATATCCACTGTTGTTGGTAGCGACAGCAGAAAGCCCAACCAACCATGCGGGCATTGTGTGGCTGGCCAGGTAGTAATCTTGCCGAGTTCGATTACTAAGCAGGTAAGAACTTACACCTACCAGGACGAAGAGTAGAAGAAAAAATAAGAAACTAAAAATCATCTACCGTGCAACACCGGCTATGCGACGGTGTCTGTTACTGATACACGCACGATAACCTTCTTGGTAATAAGGCAGTTTCAGCACACTGTTTCTGATCGTTTTGGTCCATCAAGAGGCAAGACAAATGGCCTTGCCATGATCGTAAATCTCTACCAGGCATGAGTGAAGACTCTTTACCGCATTGATATAGTCTGTCTCTTTGACGATGAATTGCATGTCGACTTGCCGCATAGATTGGTGGACAGCCAGTGCACTGATATTATTATCAGCCAGGGCAGAAACTGTTTTTGCCAGAATGCCGGGTACTTGCATATCACTACCTATGGCTGAAACTATCGCGACCTCTTGTTGATTCACTTCTGCTTCAACAAATTTTTCTTCGAGTACACGCCGGATACGTTTGATGGTTTTTAAATTCGTTTTCAGATAATGGGTAATGGTATTAGCGTTGATATCTTTCGATATGACATGACCTTTAAAACGCTGGATGATATGTAGGATTTCCTGATCATAATATTCAATGTTGGATGTCATGTTCTGATCGAAAACTTCGATGGCATAGACTCCCGTACAACCGGCGATAATTTCTACACAGGGTTCGCGACTAATGTAATCACTGGTGATCAGTGTCCCGGCATGATCCGGTTCGAAGGTGTTTTTAACCCTGAGCGAAATATTATGTTGTCTCAAGCCTTTGGCCGCCTTCGGGTGAATTGCTGCCATACCAAGATTAGCTAACTGATCGGCTACATCATAGTTGGTACGACCTATCGGTACGGCATTGTCATTTCCGATTAGTGCTGGGTCAGCGCTACATAAATGAAACTCTTTATGGATAATGGCTTCGTGCGCTTTTGTTAATACCGCAATACGGCTAAAGGTCATTTCACTATAACCCCTATCGTAACTCGACATCAGCCCTGCTTCGCTGTGGCTGTAACCGGTCACAATGGGTAACTGTTGTTTGAGATCCAGGTGATTGAATGCGGTTTGTATACGTTGATCCAACGAGGTATGACTCTTTGACTTCCAGCCAGTCAAGTCTACAAAGCAGGCGTTTATGCCTTCTTGTTGTAGCAAATGCGTCATGTTCCAGGCGCTATGTGCTTCGCCAATACTGGCCAACATCTCTCTTACCGTCTGTAGATGAATATCCAAAGCAAAATGCCCATGCTGACACAGGTGGTGTAAATCACGGAGGCATTGTTCCGCTTCGTCTAAACGTTCAACAATAAATTCATTAGCCTGTTTCAATAAGCTTTCTTCTGTAAACAAAGATGTATTGATACCCAACATTTGTTCTTTTAGAAGATCGAGGGCATCACGCCAGCTGGCGTCGTTTACGCCGTTGGCAAATAAAGCATAAACCCCTGGTTGTCCTGTTTTCTTATGTTCTAACAGTTGATCAGTAATGCCACTATATGCAGATACGACAAACACGCGTTGATATAGTGTTTCTGCATTATTTGGTCTTAAAATAATGTTATCTCGAACGGCGGCGTAATCAGACATAGAGGTTCCACCGATTTTTTCTACACTATGCAGATTCATCAGTCGGTCTCCACGGCACAATTCACACACTTACGCGTAGTAGGTACTGCTAATAAACGTTTTACCGGAATTTCAGAGGAGCATTCTTCACATTCACCGGCATCTTCTTTTTCTAGTCGGTCTAAATTATATTTAAGTTCGCTTAATTCCAGTCTAGCCAGGTTTAATAAGGCATCATCGACCGGCTGCTGATTAAGGTTATCGAGCCGAGCTGATTCATCGTCCTGTAGCTCTTTCGTGGATTGGTCGTCATCAATTAATTCGTCCTGTTGTAGAATGACCTCCAGCCTTCGAATACGCCGTGTAATGGTATGGGCGACTAATTCTTTATCTGCAATGCGCATAGTCTTCAATCCTGTGATTTTTAGCTGTAACCGGCGTTATTGTCTTGCGCGATGCGATGTACTCCGGTCTTGGCGGATGTTGGCAATAGGGCGCTACGACGCGGTTGCTAATAGCGTTATAAACTAAAAAGACGTTTGAGCGAGGATAGGGCGTTATATTCCCATTGGAACCATGCATGGTGTTGCAATCGAATATAGTCACCGACCCAGGTTTCCCCGTTACTGTTGTAATGCCGTTGCGAGAAATTAGTTCAGTAAGCGCCTCATCACTGGGAACGCCGTACTCCTGTTTTTTCAAAGACTTTTGAAAATGACGTGGCGGTGTACCTCCCGCGCATACTACATAATCCTTATGTGAGCCCGGGATGAGCATCAAAGGCCCGTTCAGTTCGTGGTTTTCTGTGAGGGTGATGGACATACTTAATGCGCGCATATTTGGCATACCATCTTCTACGTGCCATGTTTCAAAGTCGGAATGCCAATAAAATTCTTTGCCACGAAAACCGGGTTTAAAGTTCAGTCGGGACTGGTGGATATAGACCTGATCATTGAGTATGTATTCTGCCAGCCTGACAAGACGATGGTCTGAGGCCAGCATTTTAAACGCAGGACTGATTGAATGTACTTTGAAGATCGAACGTATATCGCCACTCTCCGGTTCTGTAATGACCTCGGCCTGCTGTTTTAAGTGATCATCTTTCAGCATCCGTTGTGCCGCTTTTCGAAAATGTTCTATCTCTTGCGCAGAAAAGAGCGTGTCCA
This sequence comes from uncultured Gammaproteobacteria bacterium, assembly GCA_963976795.1. Taxonomy (GTDB): domain Bacteria; phylum Pseudomonadota; class Gammaproteobacteria; order Eutrophobiales; family Eutrophobiaceae; genus UBA7359. Next base: position 36,186 of record CAXBLT010000015.1, on the reverse strand, counting down.
ATAGCAAGTATCCTTGTTCCTGATATTGCTCGATGAGTTCGTAGGCGATGGGAGACTCTTCTTTGTTGGTGTTATAGACAATTTCATCCTGGCGTGCACCCAAGGATGCCTGTTGACCAGTACGCGACGGATAGTAATCAATTGCAGCTTTCATAATTTGGGTGTTCTCAGAACAATAGAAAAAAATTAACTAGAGACAGCTTCTGCTGCCAGCGGATAAGCACCGGAAGCATCATGTGTTTCTTTGCCATTCAATGGCGGGTTAAATACACAGGCCATTTTCATTTCACTATTAGCCCGAAGTACGTGTTCATCGTGCTTGTCGAGGACATAGATTGTCCCAGGCGAAATAGGATGTTTTTTTCCATCAGCTAATGTTTCCACTTCACCACTCCCAGAAATGCAATAGACAGACTCAAGATGGTTTTTATAATGCATCTCAAAATCAGCCCCGGCATAGATCGTCGTAATGTGAAAGGAAAAGCCCATCTTGTCATCTTTTAACAGGAGTCTAACGCTTTCCCAATTGCCATCTGGCGATACGATCCGGCGTTCTGTTTGTTCTTCTGTTTGTAAGGTTCTCACAATCATTTTTTAACTCTTGTATTATGTGTCTAATAAGTAAAAAGGTAGCTTAACGACAAGCCAAGCTACCAGTGTTTTTGATTCGTTGTAGGGAGTCGACTAGCTGGCAAGTCTCGGTTGTTCGAAATACTCGATCTCTTCCGGGAAGATCTCTTCCTTGGCACAAACCTCGCGAATTGACTCTTCAAGAATATCGATACCTTTTGTCAGGCTCTTCTCGCTGATGATCAAAGGACAGAAAAGCTTGATGACCTGATCATCAGCCCCACTTGTTTCTATAATGAGTCCCTTTTGAAAAGATTTGCGAGTTATCTTCTCTGCTAACTCACCGTTAACACAGTTAATTCCTCGAAACATACCACGCCCGCGGGTCGTGAAGTTGCCCTCACCATATTGATTAACGATGGTATCCAGTCGCATTGAGACATAGTCCCCTTTACGTTTTATTTCCATAGAGAAGTTTGAGTCAGACCAATAGTGATCAATTGCTGCCTTTGCAGTTATGAACGCAAAATTGTTACCCCGAAATGTACCGTTGTGCTCACCGGGTTTCCATTGATCCAATTCTGGACGAAACAGAACAACAGCAAAGGGCAAGCCATAACCGCCCAGCGATTTTGATAACGTTACTATATCCGGTTTTATCCCGGCTTCTTCAAAGCTGAAATAGGTTCCAGTTCGGCCGCAGCCAGCCTGGATATCGTCAATGATTAATAACACGTCATGCCGCTGACATACTTCAGACAGATGCTGTAACCATTGAACGCTGGCAACATTAATGCCGCCTTCGCCCTGAACTGTTTCGACGATGACAGCGGCCGGTTTATCTACGCCACTGCTGGAGTCTGAAAGCACTTTGTCCAGATAGGCTGTTGTGTCAATTTCATCACCGAGATAACCATCATAAGGTAAGGTGCTCGCACCACTCAGGCTTACCCCTGCTGCATTTCTATGGTGCGAATTTCCTGTAGCGGCGAGTGCGCCCAGGCTCACACCATGAAAGCCATTGGTGAAGGTCACGATATTTTCACGGCCTGTTACGTTACGCGCCAGCTTCAATGCTGCTTCAACGGCGTTCGTTCCGGTTGGCCCGGTAAACTGCATCACATAGTTCAGGTTACGTGGTTTGAGGATTTTCTCATTGAATGCCTCCATAAACTCACCCTTTGCCTTAGTATGCAAGTCGAGTCCATGCGTGATTCCGTCCTCATGAATATACTCAAGTAACTTTTCCTTAAAAACCGGGTTATTGTGTCCGTAATTCAGTGTCCCGGCACCTGCTAGAAAATCCAGGTACTCGTTACCGTCTTCATCATAAAGAAACTCACGTTGGGCTTTATGAAAGACCCGCGGGAACGCCCGAGCATATGATTGAACTTCAGATTCAATTTCATTAAATATTTTCATTAAAAACCTCTGTGTATAGCTGTTCTATGTAAGGGTGGACGGGGCTTGTTTGTTTCTCGCCGGAGTTAAATGGGCCGATACTCAATAAAAATTCATCATCATGCTCTCCGGCAAAATGTGTCTCTCGGGAAAATTGTTCAGATTGTGAATAGCGACAGTTAAATTCTTCAGCAAACTTGATAAACATGCCCCAGGAAGCTTGATTACTCTTTGTTATGGTGGTCTCCAGATAGCGTACGTGTCTGCAAATTGGGCGTTGCAGAATTTTCGACAACATCTTCCTCGCAAAACCTTGTTTTCTGGCTGACTTAGCGATAGCGACTTGCCAAACAAATAAAGTATTAGGCTTGTCCGGCAGCAGATAGGCTGAAATGAACCCAACGACCTCGCCATCTAGCTCAAGAAGGCAGCTCGTTTTGGCAAAATGTGAGCATTGCAATAAATTGCAATAAGTGGAATTGCTATCAAGTGGCGGACAATCAGAAATCAAACGGTTTACAGCAACGCCATCTGTAATATTCGGTTCTCTCAAGACCCTTTGATTAGTCGTTTCACTGTTTTGCTTTGTTTTATTTGTATTCATATCTATGCATATATATAAATAAAGTTTTTTTATTTATTAATAAAAAAACTTTATAAATCAATTATGTAAATTTTTATAATGGGAGAGGGTGTGTAATTAAATATAATATTTTTATATTTAATTACATAGTGTTCTATGCAAATTTAAACATATACTAATCGGCTTGTAAAGGGCAGACTAGGCTCGGTTTTGAGGTAAAATGAAGATATCCTGCTGATTATTTGGAAGGTAATATTTTCTTTTTAGATTTTTGATAGTCGCAGAAGCGGCTTTTTTGAGTTGAACACGATGGATTCAATAGAAGACGTATTAATTGCATTGCGTAGAGTTATCCGCGCTACGGATCTGCACTCTAGGCAGCTTATAAAAACTACCGGGATCACAACACCGCAACTATTACTGCTCCAGTCGGTAAATAATAATAGCGAAGTAACGGTCAGCGAGTTAGCGAAAGACATCAGTCTTAGTCAGGCCACGGTGACAAATATTCTGGTCAGACTTGAGAAACGAGGATTGTTGATCAGAACCCGATCTCAGCTAGATAAACGTAAGGTGCATATTTCAATAACAGAAGACGGTCAACGAGCCATTCAGGATGCCCCCATTCCGCTGCAAGAAAACTTTACGAATGAGTTCAGGAAACTGAAAAATTGGGAGCAAGGGCAGATTATCAGCTCTTTGCAACGCGTTGCCGAAATGATGGATGCAGAAGGTATCTCTGCCTCGCCAGTACTTGATGTGGGAGAACTGGACAGACTGACGGAAAGTCAGGAAGTGTGATGGAATAAGGTGGCATTGGACACTAGAGCGATTGTATAAAAAAGCATCCTGGGCAATGGCAATAAATGTCTAATGTGCAGCAAACTAGAGGCTTTTCTTCAGTATCCCCAGTATTTCCTTAAGGGCATCGGACGATGACATGTGTTTGAGGTTCGGTTTATCTTTACTTTCAGCGGAGCGTTCTTGATTTGCTACCAGCGTGTTACTAAATGATGTAATCGCTGTGGAAAGCTCCTGATGTAGATCAACTGAAATGGCTGGCAGTTTATCGATCATGTGGGGCTATTTCATGGAGGTGTGAATCAAATGCAACAACATTTTCTTTACTACTAGAACTTTGTTCTTTAATGCTACGAACACATTCCGTCTGACTATTTTTTGTTAAATATAAATTAAACTTGAACCACCAACATGTTATGTTATAACATTACATGTTGGTGGTTGAGGAATATTTACGTTTACAGATTCTGTCAATCTAATTTTATCAAAAGGGAATACGTTTAAAATGCAGAGCAATCAATTACCCGTAACTGTTTTATCGGGATTCCTAGGCGCAGGTAAAACTACAGTATTAAATCATATATTGAATAACAGGGATGGTCTTAAAGTTGCCGTTATTGTAAATGATATGAGTGAAATCAATATAGATGCATCTCTGGTTCAAGAGGAAAATGTACTCAACAGAACAGAAGAAAAGTTGGTTGAAATGAGTAACGGTTGTATTTGTTGTACTTTACGTGAGGACTTATTGGAAGAAGTTAATAAATTAGCAAAGGATAAACAGATCGATTATCTGGTAATCGAATCAACAGGAATTTCTGAACCTTTGCCTGTCGCGGAAACATTTACATTTGAAGATGAACAAGGAGAAAGCCTATCTACTGTTGCCAGGTTAGATACAATGGTAACAGTTGTTGATGGTGTTAATTTTCAAAAAGATTTTGATGAAGCAATGAACCTGAATGAAAAAGGAGAAAGCCTGGGAGAAGATGATCTTAGGAATGTGTCTGATCTATTAACTGATCAAATTGAATTTTGCGATGTTATCTTAATCAGTAAAGTAGATTTAATAACTGAAGCAGAATTAACGCTTTTAAAAAATACATTGAATAGCCTTAATCGACATGCAGAGATCCTGCCAATTGAAAAAGGAAATGTTTCCTTAGAAAAGGTTTTAAATACACATAAATTTAATTTTGAAAAAGCAAAGCAAGCGCCGGGTTGGTTAAAAGAATTAAGGGGTGAACACACACCTGAAACAGAAGAATATGGAATAGACAGTTTTGTTTATACTGCTCGACGACCATTTTATCCGGAAAAATTCTATAATTTTTTACACGAAGATAAAAAGCCTGGAAAATTAATAAGATCAAAAGGTTTTTTCTGGCTTGCTAGTCGTCCTGAATATAGAGGAACATGGAGCCAGGCGGGAGGAATGGCGCATTGCGGTTTTGGCGGCACATTCTGGAAGGCAGTACCAGAAAGTCATTGGCCAGCAAACCCAGAGCAAAGGGAATTTATTAAAAGTAAATGGGCCGAGCCTTTCGGTGATATGAGACAAGAGATAGTGTTTATTGGGCAATCACTAGATGAAGAGAAAATTAGAGCAGAGCTTGATGACTGTTTATTGTCTAATGAAGATATAGTCAAAGGTAGAAAACATTGGGTAACATTAAACGATCCTTTTTCAAAATGGCCGATATAGAATCAGAAAGACTATAAATAGCTGCTATACAAGAAAAAACCATGAAAATAATAACGGCAAGATTATTTTTCAAAGATATTAAAATAACCGTCCTGATTATTACCTGGTTTTATCTATAAATTGAATTTATTTCAGGTACTAAAGAGATAGAATATTTTCATTAAAATGACAGAGAAATTTCTTTAGGTAAAAAAGGGGGGGCATTGCTTTATGGTTACCGTACATTATTGATTAGTTAAATACTTACAGCAATTATGGTTAACTGAAGTATTCTATTAATTATCGCTTTCTCTCAGAGACGGAAATAAAGTTTTGTTCTGACTTGCTTATGTAGAGTAGATATTATATTTTTCGATTAGCAGGCTTATGGATACTCCCCGCAACACTTTTTATATTTACGACCACTATCACAGGGACAAGGATCATTGCGTCCAATTTTTGGGATTGCACGAATAATAGGACTTTGAGGAGGACAACAACTTACATCATTACAACAGAAATCGTTATCTTTAATTTCTTCATTAACTGATGCTTTTCTATTTACTATCATAATGGTTTTTCAAATACAGTCTTTAATCTTTCGTGTCGATGGGATTACTAGACATTACTTCCTCTAGGCTCATCAGTTGCAGCCCGCAACACAAACAATGCTGTATGAAGAAAGATGACGGCAAGCGTCAAGACAACCAAAATATCAGGCCAACCAGAACCTGTAAGCCATACGCCGATGGCAGCTAACAAGACCGAGACATTCGCAACAAGTGCGAGCATGCCAATGCTTCCAATAGTTTCATAAACAGGAATTTGAGGAAGCATTGTTTTATAAATTGCTTGCCCGAGTACGAACAAGCCAAATATCGGTATCATACTATCTTTAAAGTCGTGCTTTGGCGTTTTCGAAGCGCCTTGAACCTGGGATCTTTATTATCACAACAGTTAGTCATTGTGTTTACTAAAAATGAGTTATATTTTTTTAAAGTTCACATTTATCATGACGACACAAATGGTAATTTCGAATGTGACCCACTACCAAAATTACCCCACTAATGAGTGTTGCGACTTTCTCACCAAATTCACCAAGAAGTTCATGGCCAACAGCGGCTATTGAAACAAGAAAAACCAGGCCAAGACTGACGAGAACGAAGACGATACGGTCCTTGTGTTGGCGGCAACCCAAGAACAAAGCGATAATGCTGACCGGCAGGACAAAGGCAACAAGGGTTTTGTGAAACTGTTCCTCAGCCATGAAGGTTGATGAAATAACGGGTACGGCAACTAGCAGCAATGGCGTTAATAAACAATGTAGCATACATAGCACCGATGCTGAGATTGCAATACGATCCATAAAATTTTGTATTGATACTTTTTCCATGAAAATTCCGTTACTAAAAGTGAATTTCAAATTATGTTATAAATTAAATTTTGATATTTAAACCGTCTTTCAAGCTTCGTTTATATGCAATCAATGATGGGAACAAACCCAAAATAGCAGCGATACCAATAATGAAACCGATGATGGTTAATACATAAGTATTAACAGGATTTATACTTATAAAAATCCCATATTGAGATATTAATACAGGTTTTAGCAATGCCAGCATTAAAAAGACGAGAGCTATTCCAATTAGAGAACCTGTAACGGCCAAAATAATAGATTCAGTCATTAATAATAAAAATATATAGGAAGGTTTGGCACCTAAAGAACGTAATATAGCCATCTCTCTACGACGTTCATTTAATCCAGCCAGTAAGGTAGTCACCATTCCCATCAAACCTGTCAATACAACAAGTGCTGATATGATGATTAATAAATTTTCTACAACAGCAACGATTTGCCACAATTGTACTAATGCTAAACCCGGGATGATCGCCATTAATGGCTCTTGTCTGTATTCATTGATTTTTCTTTGTAGACCAAAGGTGGCTACTTTAGATTTTAATCCAACAAAAGCGGCAGTAATCGCTTTAGGTGTTAGATCCTGGTTTAATGTTTCATCGGCAGATATTTTTATACCTGGTGTTTTAACGCCTTGTTGCCAATCTATATGAATTGCCTCAATGCCCGCTAGACTAATATGTACAGTGCGATCGACGGGGGTTCCTGTAGGTTCAAGTATGCCCACAATTTCAAAAGGCTTATCATCATGCTTACTGAAACTGACTTTACCCATGCCATGAGATAATATGATTTTTTGACCTACTTCATAGTTTAATTCCTTTGCGACCTGAAATCCTAAAACTGCATCATAGACATGTTTAAATTTTTCACCTTTACTAAATGATAGAGGTATTTTATTTCCGTAACGATATTTATCAAAATATAATTCTGTTGTACCCATTACACGAAACCCTTTATGGGAATCTCCCAGAGAGATTGGAACAGACCATTTGGTTTTTTTATCTGAGGCAATCTCTTTATAGCTTTCCCAGGAAATATTATTTGTTGCATCACCTATACGAAAGACTGAATAAAGTAATAAGTTCACTTGTCCTGAACGCGCACCCACGATCAAATCTGTCCCGGAAATAGTTTTTGTAAAGCTCTCCCTTGCTTCACGTCTTAGATGTTCTACGCTGATAAGGAGGCTTATGCTTAATGTAATAGAGACCAATATTAAAGTGATGCTTGCGCGTCTGTTCCATAAACTCATAAAAATCAATTTATAAAACATTGTCATGCTCATCCTTTTCCTAACTCACTAATTGATATGCTTCTATCAAAAAAATTGGCCAACCCTGTATCATGACTGACAAAAATAATGGTGCTATTGGTATGCTCAACTTCACTTAAAAGTAATTTTATAAAGACATCACGCGCATTCGTATCAAGAGAAGAAGTGGGTTCATCCGCAATAATTAGTTCGGGTCGACCAATGAGTGATCTGGCTATAGCGACACGTTGTTGTTGTCCAACGCTTACTTCTGAAGCTAATTTGTCATGAAGTTCCTCATTAATACTTAGTGACGATAGTAGGCCCTGTGCAGTTTGTTTTATGGAACCATTTTCTAAGGCCTTTTCATATCTAAGTTTTGAAAAATGGCATGGGATCAGAACATTATCTATCAGGCTTAGATAAGGTAATAAATTAAATTGCTGGAAAATAAAGCCAAGATGATCTGCACGAAATTGGTCACGTTGCTTTGCTGAAAGTGTATTTAATTCTTTTCCAAGAATCTTGATAGACCCCGTTTTCTGTTTATGTATGCCCGTTAAAAGATCAAGTAAGGTTGTTTTACCTGAGCCAGATGGACCATAAAGAAATACTTTTTCACCAACATTGATATTTAAGTCTTTGACACTTAAATACCAACTGTCGGTAATCTTCCAACGAAATTCCAGAGAAGATATTTCTAATGCGTTCATTATTTCAAGGGTATTAATACTATGGACTATATTTTATAAATGTTACATTATAACATACCATCTTGACACGGATTTTTACCTATGCGGCAAATTATTTACTTGATGAGTTTTGTGATTATTAGTTTGAATGTGGTTGCGTCTGACTATAAGCCACTTGAGTGGGATGATTTGATTCCCGTAGCCGAGTTAGAAGTGATGAAACGCATCTCACCACTACTAACTAAACCTCATCAACCACTCGATCCTAATGTTAATATCAGAGATGACATAAATAATGCCATGCAACAACTTTCCGATCCGGATGTGCAAGGTGTAATGAATTCAATCAATGTCCGTGCTGAATTAAACAATCAGTCAGTCAGTATTCCTGGCTTTGTTGTGCCAATAGAAACTAATGATGAAAATGCCATTATAGAATTTTTTCTTGTCCCTTATTTCGGTGCATGTATTCATGTTCCACCACCACCACCGAATCAGATTATTTTCGTTCGTTACAAAAAAGGATTGCAAGTCAAAGAAATCTGGATGCCATTTGAAATTAAAGGCACATTATTTACTGAGACTATAGAAAATGATACCGCTATTTCTGCTTACACATTAGTCGCGGATCAAGTTATCGAATATAAAGAGTAGACGTATTAGTCAATCGTAGATTTCATTAATCTGTCTAGATTATGGAATGCTCTGGTATGGAACATGTAATTATCATTAGAAAATAATTCAATATCCAGTTTGATTCGTGGCTTTAAAAATTTCTGAATTATATTAAACGCCTCATTTTTATATTGCTCCCATGTTATTTTTTCACCAGACAATAGTTCTCTTTCTTTATATAGATCGATTGATTTCTTTTTAAACACGTTAAACGGAGCAGCCAATCCCAACAAGTCTGCCGCTCTCACGACCATCTCATTATTGGAATAACATACTGCGTCCATATGCGTACAAAGAATAGCACTAATTACTTTTTCGATATGTTTTTCAGACGCGCCAGAATCTGACAAGGTCGTCTCTGCCAAAAATGCTGAATATGCTTCTTTATTATTAAAGCCATTTTTTGAGTGATCTACATCATAACCTGCATCATGAAAAAGTATCGCGTGGTAAATTATTTTATTATCATAAGTAATGTTTTTATAATCACATTGCTTTAATATTTTTTTAGCATTATCTAATATATCTATAACATGATGAAAATTATGATAATACAATCTATTATTGTAAAAGCTACGAGCAGTACAATAAATAGGATCACTTGTTTTCAAATTCATGTTTATTTAAAAAATCCAGGAAATTATTTGGCTGGTATGCTTTTCTCCAAATGACGAGGTATAACCACTGTCTTGAATTTTAAATGCGGCTATTCGTCTCTTGATTACACATACATTTAAATTATTTTATTTTTATAATTTTATTATCTTTTGTTAGGTTGGAACTGTCTGCTTTTTCTTGATGTATCCACATCACTTCAATATTTTCAAAGCCATCGAAATTATCAAATAATTTTATTTCGATATCTTTTATATTGCTAATGTCTTCACAACTCAATGTATAGGATAAATGATATTCACCATGCTCTTCCTCGTCATGCCCATCCTTATCATGAACATCTTCGCTTTCATAAGGGGGCTCTATCTCTATATGTGTTTGTTTGCAATTAATATGAGGGATAAGAATGATATTTTCATGACTGGAGAATAGTTTATTAACCTCTTGCACCCTTTCTTTTTCCTGATCGGTTTTTGGTTTATGTTCAAACCCAAGCACATTCAAAGCAGGTGTTTCTAATTCAAAAAAGAACGTTGTTTCATCAATTGCGATGCTTAGTTTTGCTGCCCCGTGCACATGTGCTTCATGTTGCCGATGTTCATCACTATGATCTTCATTGGCATAATTATTTATTGGGAAAAATACGATAAGTATGGTTATTATTTTTTCAATTAGACGTAATTTCACATTAATGACCCTCTATTTATACGATGTCCAAGGAAAGCAGTAATCTTGGGTTCGTTTTATCTACTTTTGGTGAACGGTGCACAATTCCTTGTCCTGTATTATTTGGCCATGATTCACCTTTAAAAAGGGCAATGTCATATGGACTTATCCTCTGAACTTGATCTTCATCACAATAAATTTCCGACATTTCATCCGATAGACCATTATTTCCTCTGCCCAGCTTATTTCTGTCAAGGTTATTTTCAGAAAGCCACTCGGTTCCTGTATCACCATAGGTAGTCAAAAGTCGACATATAACTTTATCCACGTGAAAACGAGGGCACATTGCATGTTCAAGTACAGATAATCGGAAGCCTATCTTATCAAGGTCAAACAATACGGCGAACATCTCACTAATGGTGTATAGATCATCGATGAATAAATCTCTGCAATCATCGTCAGGTAATACTGACTTTAATTTTAGTTCAACATTATTCAATTCAATTATTTGATTGATTAAAAATGATTTTTCCAGTTTTAAAAGTTTATGTGCATACTGGGAAATTTTGACGGGCACTTTTCTTTTATAGACAACAAGGTTTATATTTTCGTCATATACTTGAGTAAGAACATCAATGTTATCAGCAATGATATAATGCTCTTTTGTTAGCGGCTCGTTTTGAATAGGAATTACTGCAGCCATGATGGAAACGGATCCTCAAGTGTTTGCCAATATTTTTTTCCCTTTAATATATCGTCATCGCTCAATAAACAAGCATCCAGTTGTTGACATATTTCTTCTTCGTCAAGCGACTGCCCTATAAATACCAACTCCTGTCTCATATCGCCAAAAGGTTCTTCCCATTTTTCTTTAATAGACTCTCGATATGTTTCATCATTCGGCCATTCATTTTCAGGAACCGCTTTCCAGAAATAACCGGCGCCGCTATATCTGGCAATTCCCCCGGCCTGACTCCATTGGCCGGCAAATTCAGGACGAGTTGCTAACCAGAAATAACCTTTTGATCGAATCAACTTTCCTTTTTTCCAATCACGGTGTAGGAATTCAAAAAACTTTTGAGGATGAAAAGGCTTACGTGAGGTATAGACAAAACTATTAATTCCATACTCTTCTGTTTCCGGAATATGCTCGCCTCTCAATTCTTTTAACCAACCAGGCGCTTGTTGCGCTTCTTCGAAATTAAATTTATTTGTATTAAGCACTTCACTTAGTGATACTTCACCATCCTTAATAGCAATTATTTCAGCCTCTCGGTTTACACTATGTAATATACTTTTCAAATTATTTAACTGTTCAGCATTTATCAGATCTGATTTGCTAATCAAAATAACGTTACAAAATTCAACCTGATCTATTAACAAGTCTGCCACATTTCTTGCGTCGTCTTCGCCAAGACTTTCTCCCTTTTCGATTAAGTCCAGTGCTTCATCAAAATCCTTTTGGAAATTTACTGCATCAACCAAGGTGACCATGGTGTCTAATCTAGCAACATCAGCCAGACTTCTGCCATCTTCATCAGCGAAGGTAAATGTTTCTGCTACTGGTAAAGGCTCTGATATACCTGTGGATTCAATAACCAGATAATCGAATCTTTTTTCATCAGCTAATTTTTCTATCTCTATCAATAAATCCTCACGTAATGTGCAACAAATACAACCATTACTCATCTCTACCAATTTTTCTTCTGCTCGATTTAATTTAACTTCCTGTTGCACCAATGATGCATCAATATTTATTTCGCTCATGTCATTGACGATAACAGCCACTCTCATCCCTTCTCTGTTATTTAAAATATGATTTAAAACCGTCGTTTTACCTGCCCCAAGAAATCCGGACAAGACAGTTACAGGTAATTTTTTTTCATTCATTAGAGTTATATATGACATTTCAAATACGTAATGTTATAACATAGCATTTATGGGTGCAAACCAATAGATTGATAATAGAAATTAATATGGATATGACGTAATTTCCAAGACAACGGCTATCAGGGAAATGCAAGGATTAGTAAATAAGAATGTTTTTAAACTAATGGAAAATGGCTGTGTTATCGCATATGAAATTAATCAGGTTGAGGGCCTGAGCTAATAAAAAGTAACTAGATTGATGGTGCCGAGGGCGAGAATCGAACTCGCACTTCCGAAGAAACCGGATTTTGAATCCGGCGCGTCTACCAATTCCGCCACCCCGGCAATTTTAATATTGCAGTTTATTTCATGGTAGTTGCTTATTTACCAACACGCCGGCGCGGTCGCTCTTATGCATCATGCATTCGCGACATTTGTTCATCCTGAACATCATCTACCAATTCCGCCACCCCGGCTTTGAAGTACAGATAAGCAGGCGGCAAGTATAGGGAAAGTCTGCTCAGGGTCAAATATAGCTGCCTGCTAAAATGCCTATTTTTTGCGATAGTGGCGTCAGCTCCGTGCTTAAATTCTCATATATTACATATACACTGCGGTTTTGCGCGAGGTGCATCCTTGCTCTCACAATAAAATAGTCTATTTTTGAAGACACCTATTAGGCGTTATTTCTGCTAACATCGCGCGCCATGTTGACCAGTGATTTTTCATTTGAGCTACCTGAAGAGCTGATCGCCCAGTATCCGGCTGCGGATCGTGATGGCAGTCGTCTGTTATATCTTGGCCTTGAAAATACACTTTTAGATACGGCGTTTAAACAACTACCGGAATATCTTAAAGCCGGTGATTTAATTGTTTTAAATGACACTCGGGTAATTCCTGCACGTTTGTATGCAAAAAAGGAAACCGGCGGGAACGTCGAGATAATGTTGGAGCGGATTCAGGATGAGCAAACATTATTAGTGCAATTGCGTGCCAGTAAGTCACCAAAAGCAGGTACAAGTTTAAAACTGGAAGACAATACACGGTTTGAAGTCAAAGGCAGGAAAGGAAGTATGTTCTTACTTAATTATGAAGGTAAAGAAAAGATTACTGACTTACTGGCTCGTCTTGGTCATATGCCTTTGCCGCCTTATATTAGTAGAAATGATGAAAGCCTGGATCTGGAACGCTATCAAACTGTTTTTTCGGACAAGCCTGGCGCGGTAGCTGCGCCGACCGCGGGACTGCATTTCACCAATGATATCCTTAAGGTATTAAAAGAAAAAGGTGTCGATAATGCAAGGTTGACCTTACATGTTGGTGCGGGGACATTCCAGCCAGTGCGTGTTAATGACATTGCAAAACATGAGATGCATAGTGAATACATGTCTGTATCACAAGATGTTGTCGATAAAATAAATGAGACTAAAAAAAATGGGGGACGAGTCCTGGCTGTAGGTACAACGGTCGTTAGAAGTTTAGAAACTGCCGCAAGAAAAGGATCTCTCAGGAGTTTTCAGGGCGACACCAATATTTTTATTTATCCGGGCTTTAAGTTTAACGTTGTAGACTTATTGCTTACTAATTTCCACCTGCCAGAATCAACCTTGTTGATGCTAGTCTGTGCATTTGGTGGACAAGAGAACGTTCTGAATGCTTATCAACATGCCATCAGAGAACGATACCGTTTTTATAGTTATGGTGATGCGATGTTGATTGCTAAAAATAATTAATACGATGATGAGTTATGGACTTTAAGTTAATAGAACAAGATGGCGATAGCCGTAGAGGACAGATAAGTTTTCCTCGAGGAACCATAGAAACGCCTACCTTCATGCCAGTAGGCACTTACGGTACGGTGAAGGCAATGACGCCTGAAGAACTAGAAGGCATAGGTGCTGAAATAATTTTAGGTAATACTTTTCATTTGATGTTGCGTCCGGGTATGGAAGTCATCAAGGAATTTGGTGGCTTACACAAATTCATGCATTGGGATAAACCTATACTCACAGACTCTGGCGGCTTTCAGGTTTTTAGTCTGGCAGAATCACGTAAGATCACCGAAGAAGGGGCGCACTTCAAATCGCCGATTGATGGTTCTAAAGTCTTTCTCGGACCGGAAGAAGCGATCCAGATACAACATGTTTTGAATTCAGACATTGTCATGATCTTTGATGAATGCACGCCTTTTCCGGCAACTGAAAAAGAAGCGGCTGATTCAATGCGTTTGTCTCTGCGTTGGGCCAAGCGCTCAAAAGACGCACATGGATCTAGTGTCAATGCGTTGTTCGGAATTGTGCAAGGCGGCATGTACAAAGCCTTGCGTGAAGAATCTTTAAATGGATTGAAAGAAATCGGTTTTGATGGCTATGCCATTGGCGGTTTGTCTGTCGGTGAACCAGTCGAATTAATGATGGAAGTGCTTGATAACATCATGCCAGGCATGCCTGAAGATAAGCCACGCTATTTGATGGGCGTGGGTACTCCAGAAAATCTGGTTGAATCGGTGCGTCGAGGAATCGATATGTTTGATTGTGTTATGCCAACACGTAACGCCCGAAACGGACATTTATTTTCTGAGTATGGTGATATCCGCATTCGTAACGCAACGCATCGTCATGATCAATCGCCAATCGATGAAAACTGTGCTTGTTACACTTGTCAGAATTATTCTCGTGCGTATTTACATCATCTTGATAAAACCAATGAGATTTTAGGTTCTCGATTAAATACCATACATAACCTTTATTACTATCAGTTCTTAATGAAAGGATTGCGTGATGCCATTGCAGAGAATCAATTAAGTGATTTTGTTGTGAGTTTTTATGATAAGCGTGAGTAAAGCTAAGTTACAATACAGTAAGCTGACGGAATAATAGAATGTTGTCACTCCCGCGAAAGCGAGGGTCCAGTCAAACAACTAGATTCCCGCATTCGCGGGAATGACAAAGCGTTTTAAATAACAGGAAAACTAAACCTGAACAGATTTATTTTCCCCTCAGTTTTTAGCAGCGTGGTTTTTGAATTATTAATATAATTATTGAAATACCTGGAACATCATTATAAGCATAGAACAACATATCAATGAGTAATCAACTCGAAAAACTCCCCACACTAGGTGTAGGTGCAAGCTTGAGCTTATCATCTAAACCCGATCCGGTTTCGCTTGTTAAAGCACAAGGTGGCCCTAGCTTTGTTGAATATTCAGGTTTGGTTGATGTTGATGAAGTGATAGATGAAGTTGATAAGATTCGCGCGGCTGGTGCGCCGGTGCTGTTTCATCCTTCCTATATTAATTTTTGTGGTTCTTATCCCAATTCCAACGCATGGCTTGAAACGACTGCAAAACATATTGAAGCCGTTGAGTCGCCCTGGTTTGCGCAGGACGTCGCCTATTGCTTCTGGGAAGAAGGCGCGGCTTACTCAACGTCTTTGGGTTATTTTATTCCGCCGCCTTTTAATCAAGCTTCTTTACAGCTTGCTGTGGAGCGAGTCAAAGAAGTACAGGCAAAAATTTCAGTACCCGTGGCGGTAGAACCACCACCAGTGACGTTTATCACGGGCTCAATGCCTTTGTTCTCTTTTTTTGGCAGTCTGGCAAAACAAACAGACTGTGCGATTCTACTTGATATGGGACATCTGGTTTCTTATGAAATGGCGAGTGGGCGTAGTGTGTTAGATGCGATTGATGAGTTGCCATGCGAACGCGTAGTAGAGATCCATATCGCCGGTGGTCGTCTGAAAGAAGGTAATAAAGAAACTGGGGCAGGACCAATCTATGTGGATGCACACGAATGTACGATTGTCGATCAAACATGGCAGATGCTTGAATCAATGTTACCTCGCTTGCCGAATGTCAAAGCCGTTTGTTATGAATGTGAAGGTGTAAACGAAAATACAGTTTTAACTACACTTGAACGGCTACGAAAGATCGTGCGAGAGAAAAGTAGTAGTAAGCTGCTTGTAGCATGTCTGGATGTTTGCAAATGAGTTATCAGGAGCAAGAACGTGCATTGTTCGATTTATTATTCGATAGCACTGTACGCGATAATTTTTGTAAGGATTCAACCTCCGCGCTTTATCAATACGAGTTAAGTGAAGAAGAGTTAAATGATTTTAGCGTGATTCGCCCAGATGCATTAGTGCTTGATGCAAAGATTCGTGCCGATTTATTACTATCCCATTTTTGTCGCACATTTCCTGTCAGCTTCAGCATTGTTTCTTCTTTAGAAAATGGCTTTGATGTATTGAAAGGGCTGGTCGATGTAGAAACAATGAGAACTACGATAATAGACCGCGCCACTTTTTTTGGTAGGCGACTAGGTGAAAGCTTGCAACATTTTTCATTTCATTCAGCAGATGAACAGGCCAAGGTGTCGGCAGTTCTCGAAGCAGAACTCGGAATGGCATGGACAAGTGCTTCTTTGAAGCGTGAAGTTATGGACAACGGACAACTTCACATTAAACCCTCACAGATAGATGGAGATTGGTCGACACAGAGTATTAAATTGGCCCCTTATGTTTGCGCAGCTATGATCCCTGAATCATATGAAAAATTAAAAGCGCTATTGTGCTCAGAGGTAGATTGCGATCTTTGGCGGAGTTTAAGTAAAAAATCGCTTGCAGCGTCAAGGCGCAAAAAAATATTAGAAAAAGATGAGCCGAGGTTGTTTATCGCAAGAGCTCATATCAGCCATATGTCGCGATGTGAGCCGACAATAGATCAGAAAACGGTTGAACTCAGCGAAGGATTTGCCCCGTTATTTCAACATGTTAATGGCACGGTCAGTGTTGATTATATACTGGATCAACTCAAACAAATTGGCGCACAAGATGAAATGCTGCAAAGTATAAAAGCGACATTCCTGCAATTACTGGAAAGTGAAATGCTGGAGCAGGCGTGATTACAGTTGTTTTGGGCATTGAAGTTTGAAGAAATAACCCCAGAAACCAATTAAGGCGTTATCTTTACTAAATCTCAACGGATTTGTGGCATAATGCGCGCTTTTTAAACTCCGAGAAATTATCAATGTTGGATTTTTTTGTCAGTAATGTGTGGGCGGCGCCCGCACAACAGGAACCTGGTCTAGCCAGTTTTCTGCCGTTAATTATCTTATTTGCCGTTTTTTACTTTTTCCTGATTCGGCCACAACTGAAGCAGGCAAAACAACACAAGGCCTTGGTTTCAGCCTTGGCCAAGGGTGATGAGATTGCTACAAACGGTGGGTTGCTTGGGAAAATAGTTGAAGTGGGCGATAACTTTATCTCTGTTGAGATCGCCAAAGACACAGAAGTTAAGGTGCAAAAGCAATCTGTTTCCGTTGTCTTGCCAAAAGGCACGTTGAAGACTCTTTAGGTCAAATATTAAAAATACATTACTTTTAAGCAGGCTATTGTCATGAATCGTTATTCTCCCTGGAAGTACAGTTTTATTATTCTATTGATTGGTTTGGGAGTCTTGTTTGCACTGCCAAACCTGTATGACAAAGACCCGTCTCTGCAAATTTCTGCCTCTGGCGCATCTGAGGTCAGTGAATTGACTGAATTTCAGGTTAGTACTGCACTAGAAGAGGCCGGGATAGTCTTTAAATCCATTGATATAGAACCGGAAAGTCTGACAATTCGATTTGGTGATACTGCAACACAACTAAAAGCGAAGTCGGTTGTGGAAAAATCTTTAGGCAGAAACTACTCAGTTGCGCTTAATTTAGCCCCTGCAACACCAGACTGGTTAACCAAATTTGGTGCTGAACCGATGTTCCTTGGCCTCGACTTACGCGGAGGCGTTCATTTCTTGATGCAAGTCGATATGGAAGCCGCCATTTCCAAGGCGGAAGATCGTTATATGTCCGATTTGCGGAGCATATTGCGTGAAAACAAGGTTCGCTATAAAACGATTACACGCAATGATGCGGGTGGTTTATTAGTACGGTTTAAAGATGACACTGAACGTAATAGTGGAGAGTCACTAATCGAAGACGAGTTTCCGGATCTTGAAGTTACACTCCTGGAAGCGGGTGGAGATGAGTCGCAATTGGTCGCCAAGCTAAAAGAGCAAGTATTGCTTGATACGCAAAAACTGGCCTTACAACAAAATATTACAACTCTCAGAAAACGTGTAAATGAATTAGGTGTTGCGGAACCGGTGATTCAACAACAAGGTCTTAGCCGAGTCGTAGTACAGCTTCCTGGTGTACAAGATACAGCAAAGGCAAAGAATATTCTGGGTGCTACTGCTACGCTTGAGTTCAGAATGGTCGATGAAGATCATGTTGCACAAGATGCTGTAGATGGGCGTGTGCCTGCAGGTTCCAAGCTTTACTATCAACGTGGTGGTATTCCTATCCTTTTAGAAAAGCAAGTCATGCTCACGGGTGATTCCATTATTGATGCGGCATCAGGGATCGACGGTTTAAGTGGGCAGCCCAATGTGACCATTACCCTTGATGGTAAGGGGGCAAAACGAATGAGTCATGCGACGCGTGATAACGTGGGCAAACGACTCGCAGTTGTTTTTATTGAGAATAAAGTAGAGACCGTTGAAGAAAATGGCGAGCTTGTTGAGAAGAAAGAAGTAATAGAAGAAGTCATTAATGCAGCGGTTATCCGAGAGCAACTCGGAAAACGTTTTCAAATTACCGGTCTTGAATCAACGAAAGAAGCAAGAACGCTTGCATTATTACTTCGCGCAGGAGCACTAGCGGCACCAATTTACATTATAGAAGAACGAACTATCGGACCAAGTCTGGGGCAAGATAATATTGATAAAGGTTTTGCATCAGTGATAATTGGCTTTGCATTGGTGCTGGTTTTTATGGCGGTTTATTATAAGGTCTTTGGTCTTGTCGCTAATGTTGCGTTAGCTTTAAATCTGGTTTTGATCGTCGCCTTGTTATCATTATTGCAAGCGACACTGACCTTGCCGGGTATTGCCGGGATTGTCTTGACGGTCGGTATGGCCGTTGATGCCAATGTGCTGATCTTCGAGCGAATTCGCGAAGAGATTCGTAATGGTAATTCGCCGCAAGCCAGCATTCACGCGGGTTATGAAAAGGCATTTTCAACTATCGCGGATGCCAACATTACGACCTTGATTGCGGCATTGGTTCTATTCAGTTTTGGCACCGGGCCTATCAAAGGTTTCGCTGTCACGCTCTCACTAGGCATTATGTCTTCAATGTTCACTGCCATCATGGTAACGCGTGGCTTGGTCAATTTAATCTATGGCGGACGTCGCCTGGAAAAATTGAAAATATAATATAAAACCAGAATCAGAACGTATTTAAGTAGAGAAAGCTATCATGGAAATGCAAAAAACACGGTTTAATTTTGACTTCATGAGTAAACGAAAGGTTGGTTTGGTCGTCTCCAGTTTACTCATCATTATGTCTATAATTTCAATTTCTCTTGAAGGTTTAACCTTTGGGATTGATTTTACCGGAGGCACATTGATTGAGGTCGGTTATTCAGAGTCTGTTGATTTAGATAGTGTCCGATCTTCATTAAGTGATTCAGAGTTTAAGGATGCCACTATTCAATACTTTGGTTCGGCCAACGATATTTTAATAAGAATCCCGCCGAGCGAAGGGCTGAACAACGCTGATATCAGTAACAAAATACTGAGCTTACTTAAAGACACAGGCTCAAACATAGAAATGCGCAGGGTTGAGTTTGTCGGCCCGCAGGTTGGTGAAGAGCTTAAAGACGATGGTGGACTAGCCATGATCTATGCATTGATGGGGATCTTTATCTATGTTGCACTACGTTTTCAGAGACGCTTTGCTGTCGGTGCAATTGCCGCGCTTGTACATGATGTGTTGATCACTTTGGGTATATTTTCAATTACACACTTTGATTTCGATTTAACTGTACTCGCGGCACTACTTGCTGTGATTGGTTATTCCTTAAACGATACTATTGTTGTTTTTGATCGCGTGCGTGAAAATTTTCACAAAGTCCGTGAGGCAACATCAACAGAAATATTTAACTTTTCGCTCAACCAAACATTGAGTAGAACGTTAGTGACTTCATTAACAACATTATTAGTGTTAGTCGCATTATTTATCTTTGGTGGTGAAATCATACATAGTTTTGCAACCGCCTTGATTATTGGTGTTTTAATTGGAACCTATTCGTCTATTTTTGTTGCTAGTCCGGTTACCTTAGCCTTGGGTATCACGAGAGAAGATCTAATGCCAGTTCAGAAAGAAGGCGCTGATTTGGATACCATGCCCTGACATTTTCTTACGGATGTTCTTTTGTTTTCATGCGTCGCGTCACCTAGAGATGTCTATTGATGGTAAAAATGTGCTCAAAGCTTCATTTAATGAATATAAACTCTGATTTTCAGTCTGGGCTCTTGGTTTTGTTAGGGTACCAAACTCGTGAAAATTTATTTATTTAAATAGTGTCTCAGTCACTGTCCATTGTTGCGGATCAACAAATCCTCCTTGCTGAAGAGACTTTCTCAAAGTTCGGCAAGGTCGAACTAGTCGATGGTCGTTCTATCGATGAAACTGCTGTCAAGAATTCAGATGTATTACTAGTTAGGTCTGTTACGCAGGTAGGTGAATCGCTTTTGAAAGATTCCAGCATTAGTTTTGTCGGCTCTGCTACAAGTGGCATAGACCATATTGATATCGACTATCTGAAAAAATCCAACATCAGTTTTGTTCATGCCCCGGGTAGCAACGCTCGTTCTGTTGCCGAATATGTCTTGAGTAGTTTGTTGGCAACGGCTGAATTTAATGATTTTGATCTAGCTAAAAAAACAGTGGGCATCATAGGCTGCGGTCAAGTGGGTTCGAGAGTGAAAAGTTTTCTGGAGTCGCTAGGTGTGCAATGCTTATTGAACGACCCCCCGTTAGCTGAACAGGGTTCAACCGGATCTTATGTTGATCTTGAACAAGTTTTAGAAGCAGACATCATTACGCTACACGTACCGCTAACAGCAGAGGGCCAGTACCCGACCAGAAAACTAGTCGACGAATCATTTCTAGCTAGATTAAAATCGGATGTAGTGTTGGTTAACACATCCCGTGGGGAAGTGATCGATGAAGCGGCTTTATTGTCATTCAAAGAAGCCAGGCCAGGCGCTACGTTGATCCTGGATGTTTGGTGCAATGAGCCGGAAATCAATATCAACTTATTGCAAGAAACCTTTATCGGAACGCCACATATTGCAGGATATAGTTATGATGGGAAACTTAAAGCAACTAATATTATTGCCGCGGCGTTGCTGACGCAGACTAAAAATAATTTGAGTACTACCAACGATTTAACGCCCGAATTTATGGCTGATATTATTGAGTATGATGATGATACAGCGGTTCAATTAGCAGTAATGCAGACATATGATGTTAGAAGTGATGCCATTGCGCTTAGAGAATTGGTAACTATGGTAAACGAGGATCGTGCTGTTTATTTCGATAGTTTAAGGAAGAATTATCCAATACGACGTGAGTTTACAAACAGGCAAATTAATATAAAAAATTTGAATAATAAAATAAAACAATGCTTGTTAGAATTGGGGTTTAAAACAAAATCAGTATGAAGAAACTGGGCATTTTAGTCTCCGGGCGTGGTAGCAATATGGTGGCGATAGCAAATGCCTGTGAGCGAGGTGATTTATCAGCAAGTGTTGAACTTGTGATCAGTAATAACAAGGATTCATTAGCGTTGGTTTCAGCTCAGGAAAAAAATATTAAAACGGCTCATATAGGTTCGAGTACCTATCCCGATCCTGATGCATTGGATATGGCGATGACAGCGGTATTAAATGCACACGATATTGATCTTGTCTTATTAGCCGGGTATATGAAAAAAATTGGCCCGAAAGTGTTGTCCAACTACAGAGGTAAGATTATTAATATACACCCTTCTTTGCTACCAAAGTTTGGTGGAAAAGGGATGTTCGGAATTAATGTGCATCGAGCTGTTCTTGCCGCTGGTGAAAAAGAGAGTGGCGTAACTATCCATTTAGTTGATGGAGAATACGATGAAGGTGCAATTTTGGCGCAGCGAGCGGTATCTATTGCGCCTGATGAGTCGGCAGAGTCCCTAGCGGCCAAGGTTTTAAAGGTCGAGCATGTTTTATTTGCAGAAACCATACAAAAAATAGTAGATGGCAGTATTATATTGCCTTCAGATTATAGACAAGGGGAAATTTGAGTATGCGCATGTTGCACACAATGTTGAGAGTTGGCAACCTTGAAAAGTCTTTGCAGTTTTATAAAGACGTCCTTGGAATGAAATTGTTGCGCAAGCATGATTATCCTGAGCATGAATTTTCTTTGGCCTATCTTGGTTATGGCGATGAATCTGAAACCACAGTCCTGGAACTAACACACAACTGGGGAACAGAATCATATGATCTAGGTAATGCGTATGGACATATTGCTATCGGTGTTGATGATGTTTATAAGGCATGCGATAAGATTAAAGAACTGGGTGGCAATGTCGTTAGAGAGGCGGGTCCTATGCAAGGCGGCGATACGGTGATTGCCTTTGTCGAAGATCCTGACGGTTATAAGGTAGAGTTACTAGAAGACTTTTGATAATAAAAATAAACGTTACTTACATGATTACGCTAATTAAATCGGTATATTCATCTTTTATATTAAAACAGCCTATGTTGGTTTGTTTGTCGATGGCAGTATTACTTGGGTTTTTTGCCATGCAAACAAAGGATTTCAAACTGGATGCATCGGCAGACTCATTGTTGTTGGAAGATGATAAAGATCTAAAGTTATTTCGTGAAACATTAGAGCGCTATGGAACGAAAGATTTTCTGTTTGTAACTTTTTCTCCAAACGAAGATCTTTTTTCTCAATCTTCATTTGATGTAATTACCAGAATTCGTGATGATTTTAGAACTCTGCAGCCAGTTGAGTCAGTAATAAGTTTAGTTGATGTGCCACTGGTCAGACAGGTCGAGGGAACATTAACCGATGTAGCTGATAACGTTCGTACTATAGAAGGTGGTGGCCTTGATATTGAAAAGGTTAAACAGGAATTATTTAATAGTCCTATTTATAAAGAATTAATCATTAGCGAAGATGGTCAAACAACTGCTATTCAAATTAATTTAAAAGACAACCCTGAGTTTCGTGACTTGCAACGTGAGCGTAACCAGCTTTTGATCAAAGCTGACACAGAAGGTCTTGATGGAGCAGAACAAACGCGGCTGGATGAAATACTAGTCGAATATACGGCAAAGAAAAATGTTATCGATAAAACTAACCACGATAATATTATTGATATAAGAGAAATCATTTCAAAATATCAACAATACGGCACTCTGCATATGGGTGGCGTAACCATGATTACCGACGACATGATCACTTATATTAAAAACGACTTGATTGTTTTTGGTGTCGGTGTGTTTTTGTTTCTTGTTGGGATGTTATCTATTATCTTTCGTAAACTCAGATGGGTGATGTTGCCTTTGCTGAGCTGTTTTTATGCTGGATTACTCATGCTTGGCTTGCTTAGTCTGGTCGGTTGGAATGTCACAGTCATATCCTCGAACTTTATATCGTTGATGTTGATCATCACAATGTCAATGAATGTACATCTAATCGTTCGCTATCGACAATTACTCAATGACCATCCTGAGCTATCACAACATGAGCTTGTACTATCCATGGCAAGCAAGATGGTTTGGCCGTGCCTGTATACCGCGTTAACAACGATCATGGCATTCAGTTCCCTGGTGGTTAGTGGCATTAAACCAATTATAGATTTTGGTTGGATGATGACGATAGGATTAAGCGTGACTTTCTTGACATCATTTATTTTATTCCCATCTATATTAGGCATGCTGGGAAAGGGAACAGAAAATCTGGGTTCAAAAGATGAGTTTCAATTTACATCCAAACTTGCCAGCCTGACCGAGATACACGGCAATAAAATATTAATAATTACCGTAATTCTTGCCGCTGTTAGTACCTACGGTATTACTCGTCTTGAAGTGGAAAATAGTTTTATAAATTATTTTAGCGATAGTACAGAAATTTATAAGGGTCTTCGGTTAATCGATGAAAAGATGGGTGGAACCACGCCCATGGATATTATTATCAATCTTGAAGATGCGCCGGAAGAAGATGATGACTCTTCAGAGGATGATGAGTTTGAAGATTTTGATGCCTTGTTTGGTGCTTTTACTGAGGGGCAGGATGAAGTCTGGTTTACGCCAGAACGAATAGACACGATCAAACAAGTACATGACCATCTGGATACTTTTCCTGCGATTGGTAAAGTCTTGTCGCTTGTGTCCATCATTCGTGTAGGAGAAGAAATTAACGGTGGTGAGTTTGACGCGTTCGAGCTAGCACTAGTTAGCAAGAATATGCCTGATGAGATTAAGGATGCCATGATTACCCCCTATGTTTCAGAAGAGAATAATGAAGCACGTATCAGTATTCGAATATTGGATTCTTTAAAAGATTTAAGACGTAAAGAATTGTTGGAACAGATCAAGACAGATCTGGTTGAAAAGATTGGGCTTGCTGAAGATAAGGTCCAAATTACGGGTATATTGGTGCTCTATAACAATATGCTGCAAAGTTTATTCAAGTCTCAAATATTAACCTTGGGTGTCGTTATGGCAGGTATTGCTCTAATGCTGATTATTTTGTTTCGCTCTTTTACGCTCGCCATTATCGGCATTATTCCGAATATACTTGCTGCAGCGATTATTCTGGGTTTAATGGGATTGCTCAGGATTCCACTCGATATGATGACTATAACGATTGCTGCAATAACGATAGGTATTGCGGTTGATAACAGCATCCATTACATCTATCGATTTCGTGAAGAGCTACCCAAGACAGGCGATTACGTCAAAACGATGCATTATTGTCATGCCAACATTGGTAAGGCTGTTTTTTATACAGCGATTACTATTATTATTGGTTTCTCAATACTGGTGCTTTCAAATTTTATACCGACGATTTATTTTGGCCTATTGACGGCGTTGGCTATGTTTATTGCATTGTTTGCAGCCTTAACGCTACTGCCAAAATTAATCTTAATACTTAAGCCGTTTGGGTAAAAACCAATTATAAACAAAAGGTTACATGCTTTCCGTGAGGTCAGAAATGATTTTGTGGACTTTGTTCTGACTATATAGATTTAAAAGTATTCATTGACAATAAGTACTATCTATCAATATATATTGTTATTACAATATCCGCCTTCGGATGATCAAAGACCAATAATAACTTCAGCAGAGTGGCTGATAAAAAAACAGATTGTCTGAACTATTAAGCCCGATAGAGGGTCGATAAATTATAAACTTTTAGAGGTATTACAATGAAAGTCAGAGTCGTAAATTCGTTGATTTTGATCCTGAGCATGATGGCTGGTGTTGCTCAAGCAGCGATGGAAACCCCGGATGCAATCGTTAAGCAAACTGCAGATGCTGTTATTGAACGCATCCAATCTCAACGTTCTGAGTTGGATGCCAATCCATCAAAAATTTATGATGTGGTGAATGAGCTTGTCATACCTCACTATGATTTTACCAGCATGTCAAAATGGGTGCTTGGTAAAAACTGGAAGACTGCAAGCGAGACACAACGTAGCGATTTTATTGCACAGTTCCAGACATTATTAGTCCGTACTTATGCCCGCGCCTTGCTTGAATATTCTGGGCAGGAAATTAAATACTATCCTGTTGAGATGAATCCAAAAAATAAGCTCGCTTTGGTTAAAACGGAGATGACAAGTGACGGCGCACAACCATTTCCGGTTGCCTACCGCATGCATCAAAAGGGTGATGCATGGAAAGTGGTTGATGTCTCTGTTGATGGCGTCAGTCTGGTATCAACTTATCGGGGATCATTTTCCACGCAAATCAAGAAACATGGGTTTGACTCACTTATCAATGAACTCACTATTAAAAACGAACGGCTAGCTAGTAGCCTAACAAAATAACCAGCAGTAAATACCGATTACTCAAGCAACCGGGCAATGCCCGGTTGCTTGCTTTATACAACCGTATTCTCATTTATCATAGACAATAATTTTTATGAATCCTCAGATTATCAAACAACTCATCGAAGCGGGCATGCCCGGTGCCGAAATCATCGTTGAAGGCGATGATGGAACTCATTTTCAGGCTCGTATTGTCAGTGAATTATTCGCGGGGAAAACCATGGTCCAGCAACACCAGATGGTTTATAAAACACTGGGTGCTAAAATGGGTACTGACATCCACGCATTAGCTATTCAGACATATACTCCTGAAGAATGGGAACAACAGAAATAGTTTTGGATACCCAAGCTTATACTAAAAAGGTAATAATCATTGATTATGGATAAACTACTTATCCGCGGTGGTGCGCCGCTGAATGGAGAGATCTCCATATCTGGCGCAAAGAATGCGGCTCTTCCAATTCTCTCAGCTACGCTGTTGACCGATCAGACTATGACTATCGGTAATGTTCCTCATTTACATGACATAACAACTACTATGGAGTTGTTATGTCGTATGGGCTCTCAAGTTACCGTTGATGAGCGCATGCGTATCGAAATTGATAATAGTCAAATCGAAAACTTTTTTGCTCCGTATGAATTAGTTAAGACCATGCGCGCATCAATTCTCGTGTTGGGTCCACTACTCGCGCGTTATGGGAAGGCGGATGTATCATTACCTGGCGGTTGTGCCATTGGTTCGCGACCGGTGAATATCCATCTACAGGGACTAACAGCGATGGGCGCAGATATTGTTGTAGAAGGTGGTTATATCCGCGCTACAGCCGACCGGCTTAAAGGTGTTCATATCACTCTGGATATCGTGACAGTTACCGGTACAGAAAACTTGATGATGGCGGCAACGCTAGCCGATGGGTTGACCGTTATCGAAAATGCCGCAAGAGAGCCGGAAGTGACTGATCTGGCAAATTGTCTAAACAAGATGGGAGCAAAAGTTACTGGCGCCGGGACTGATCGTATAGAAATAGAAGGAGTCGAAACCTTACATGGAACCGACTATGACATTTTGCCAGATAGAATAGAAACAGGAACCTATTTGGTTGCTACAGCGATGACGGGGGGTAAAGTACGCCTGAGAAATACGCAAGCTGACTTGCTGGAATCTGTATTGGCAAAATTGACCGAAGCTGGTGCTAAAATCGAAATAGAAGATAATGCAATAACCCTAGACATGCAGGGGGAGAAACCTAAAGCAGTTGATATTCATACTTCACCATTCCCGGGTTTTCCTACTGATATGCAAGCTCAGTTTACGGCGATGAATAGCATTGCAAAAGGCGCAGGGATTATAACCGAGACGGTATTTGAAAATCGTTTTATGCATGTCCATGAATTACAGCGCATGGGTGCAGATCTTAAGTTGGAAGGTAATACGACAATTGCCCAAGGCGTCGAACACTTAACGGGTGCTCCGGTTATGGCAACAGATTTAAGGGCATCGGCTAGTTTGGTTCTGGCTGGACTTGTCGCAGAGGGCGATACAGTTGTAGATCGCATTTATCACATTGATCGCGGCTATGAGACGATCGAGGAAAAACTATCTCAATTAGGTGCTGATATTCGACGTTTGCCTAGCTAAAGTATAGTGTTTCAAGGGCGTCCCTAGCACGCTGTTTAAATTTAACTATATGCCGGGGAATTTTTTAAATTAACTTGTTTCTATGGTTATCTGTTTTATTTTTACTGAGCCAAAAATTAACTAAGTCACAAATATAATTATGTCTAACAAGATTACTATCGCCGTTTCCAAAGGCCGAATATACGATGAAGCGATTCCTTTGCTAGCGAAGCTCGGTATTATCCTTAAAGACGATCCTAAAAAGTCACGCAAACTGATTCTCGATACCAATCAATCTAATATTAAAATACTGATTATCCGCGCTACCGATGTTCCAACCTATGTTGAACGCGGTGCTGCTGAATTGGGTATCGCCGGAAAGGATGTGCTGATGGAGTATTCCGGGGACAGTCTTTATGAACCAGTTGATCTGGGTATCGCTCAATGTCGAATGATGCTGGCGGGCTTAAAAGATGCCAAGCTAATAACTGATCGACCTCGAGTAGTAACAAAATATACTAATATCACACGAAATTATTTTGCAGATCGTGGGCAACAAGTAGAAATAATCAAGCTTTACGGATCGATGGAACTTGGCCCGGTTTTAGGTTTGTCCGATTGGATCGTCGACCTGGTTGACACCGGGAATACCTTAAAAGCCAATGGTCTGGTGACGCTGGATCACATCGCAGATATCAGTTCGAGGTTGGTCGTCAATAAAGCAGCAATGAAAATGAAAAATGCACTTATCAAACCGATCATTAATCAATTAGCAGAGATCGTTGAAAACGGGGATACATGATAAAACGCTTCGATGCCTCCACAGAAAATTTTGATTCATCACTACAGACTTTATTGTCTTCTAGTGACGAACCAGATAAATCTGTTCTTGATACTGTTTCGCAAATTATTACTGATGTACGTGCGCGAGGCGATGAAGCTTTGCTCGAATACACCAACCGTTTTGACAGGCGTTCGGCCAGTATTGAGTCGCTTGAAATTTCTCAGAAAGATTTAGATTCCGCATTAGAACGCATTCCTGAATCGCTACGTAAAAATCTTGAACATGCAGCAAGGCGAGTTAGAGAATTTCATGATAAGCAACTGCAAACGACCTGGGCTTATGAAGATGATGCCGGTAATGTGTTAGGGCAAAAAATCACCCCTTTGGATCGCGTTGGTGTTTATGTTCCCGGCGGTAAGGCAGCTTACCCCTCATCCGTGTTAATGAATGTCATACCGGCGCATGTTGCTGGGGTCGAAGAAATTATCATGGTTGTGCCAACTCCTGATGATGAACGTAATGATTTGGTTTTGGCAGCCGCTGCGATTGCCGGAGTACATAAGGTATTTTCAATCGGTGGTGCTCAAGCTGTCGCCGCATTAGCCTACGGTACAAAACTTGTTCCCAAGGTGGATAAGATAGTTGGTCCTGGCAACATTTATGTCGCAACAGCTAAACGACAGGTATTTGGTGTCGTTGGTATTGACATGATAGCTGGCCCGTCAGAGGTTGTTATCGTCAGTGATAGCAGTGCGAACCCAGATTGGGTGGCGATGGATCTTTTTGCTCAGGCAGAACACGATGAACAAGCCAGTTCAATTCTGATTACACCAGATGAAAAATTTATTGATGCGGTTGAAAAAAGCATTGAAAGACTCTTGCCTGAAATGGAACGTGCCGAGATTATAAAGGCATCATTATCAAACAATGGCGCAATGATTAAAGTAGACGATCTAAAACAAGCAATAGAGATTGTTAATATCATCGCACCGGAACATCTTGAATTAGCGGTTTCTGACCCCGATGCGCTTTTGGGTGGTATTCGGCATGCCGGCGCAATTTTCATGGGGCATTATTCAGCAGAGTCACTCGGAGATTATTGTGCGGGACCAAACCATGTTTTACCTACGGCTCGTACTGCTCGATTTTCTTCGCCGCTTGGTGTGTATGATTTTCAAAAGCATTCATCCATCATAAAGTGTAGTAGCGGTTCAGTTAAAGATATTGCTGAAACAGCATCTGCTTTAGCGCGTGGAGAAGGTCTCACGGCACACGCGCGATCAGCAGAATTCCGACTTAATTCAAAGTAATTTATTAGCATGAGTGAAGATCGCGTAAGCAAGATCATTAAGCCCGCTATCCTTGCCGCAAAGGCCTACCATGTTCCGGATTCCGGCGGATTGACTAAGCTGGATGCAATGGAAAACCCCTATAGTTGGCCAGAAGACGTCAAGGAAGAGTGGTCCCGATGTCTACAACAAGCCGAACTTAACCGTTATCCCGATGCAAGTTTAAGTGAACTAAGAAGCAGACTCGCGCACGCGTTAAACTTGCCTGATAAGGTTGCAATGATGTTTGGTAATGGATCAGATGAGCTGATCCAGATCATCTTGATGGCACTGAATAAAACATCAAATGTTGTCATGGCACCTGAACCCAGTTTTGTTATGTATCGTTTGTTAAGTTCGATGATGGAACTCGATTTTGTTGGCGTGCCTTTAAACAAAGACTTTTCTCTTAACCTCTCTGCAATGTTGGAATCCATTGCGAAAACAAAGCCTGCCGTAATTTTTATTGCCTGGCCAAATAATCCAACAGGGAATGCCTTTGAACAAGAAGAGTTAGAAGAGATCATAAAAGTAGCGCCGGGACTTGTTGTTATCGATGAGGCGTATCACGCCTTTGCACAGAAGAGTGTGATGTCCTGTTTACATAAATATCCTAATGTTTTATTAATGCGGACCTTATCCAAACTGGGTTTGGCTGGCCTACGTCTAGGTATGTTGTTTGGTGCCAGTGAATGGATCTCTGAATTAGATAAATTGAGATTGCCATACAATATAGGCTCGCTAAATCAGCTTAGCGCAAATTTTATCATTCAAAATATTCAGTTGCTTGAACAACAAGCCGAACGTATTCGGAACGATCGAGAAGGGTTGTTTAACAGCTTGTCAAAAATACCGGGTGTTGAAGCATGGAAGAGTGAAGCTAACTTTATTTTGTTTCGTGTTTCTAATCCCGGAGCTGACGAAGTACATCAGGAATTAATAAAACAAAAAATCCTCATTAAAAACTTACAAGGCGCGCACCCATTACTTGAAAATTGTTTGCGTGTAACAGTCGGCACACCTGAAGAAAATGAACTGTTTCTGACGAAGCTAGGTAAGATAGTCACTGCTTAACGAATTATTGAGGCATTTTTGCTGACGGTCTTTGGGCAATTCTGGCAATCAACTCTTGTTGTTCCCAACCACGTAGTATTTTAATTATTACTTGCTTGCCCGGTATCAGACCGGTGATCAGTTCAATTGCCTGATCCGGAGAAGCCACATTTTCTCCATCGATACTGATGATGATATCCCCTGGCACCATACCCGAACTCTCAGCTGGCCCGTCACGAATAATGGCCGTTACCAGAACACCACCTGTCTCTAGGCTAGCGGATTCAATCACATCCGTGCTCAAGGTTTGTGCTTCTATACCAAGCCAACCACGAACTACTTTTCCATTCTTTATAAGTTGTTCCATGACATTTAGTGCTTGATTGATTGGTGTAGCAAGGCCAATACCTTCAGAACCACCGCTGCTAGAAATAATGGCGGTATTAATACCAATGAGTTGCCCTTTGGCGGTGACTAAAGCGCCACCTGAATTACCTAAATTGATATCGGCATCGGTTTGTATAAAGTCATCAAAGAAAGAAATTCCGCGTCGTTTTCTGCTCGTTGCACTGACAATGCCCTGAGTTACTGTTTGGCCAAAGTTATAAGGGTTGCCGATGGCGAGGACGATATCCCCGACCTGTAAGCTGGATGAATTGCCTATGGGGATTATTGGCAGGTTTTGTAATGGTATATTAATTACCGCCAAATCAGTATCGGTATCAAGCCCAATGAGTTGTGCCTGGCTCTGGCGTCCATCATTCAAGGTGATGCGAATGTCATTGGCATCTTGTAATACATGGGCATTGGTTAGAATATAGCCGGAAGTATTCATTATGACGCCCGATCCGATAGAACTATCTCGGCGCTGCTTTGGTTTGGTGGGGACATTACCAAAGAAGCGACGGAATAAGGGGTCTTGAAACAACGGGTGGACTCTTTCCTGATATACTTTGCTGGCATAGACATTAACAACAGCCGGAGCGGTAGCGGTTACGGCGTTATTAAAAGAATATTGGTTGGATTCCGGCGAAAAAAAAGGAATATTTGAGCGTAAATCATCCGAAAATATTATTAAAAACACGAATGCAGCAGCAAGTCCGTAAGCGGAATATTGCAGCATAAACATTAATGTCTTGTTAATTTTCACGACGATTAGAATAATTTATATTTAGTGATTATTGATATTATGGATAATGATCTGTTTATCCAATAATCAGTTTAATTTATCATATAACATTTGCGATTAATTATACTGATATTCATCTGTCAGATATGTAAGGGGAAACAATGGACAATAGTAATGTCGACAAGGGTCGACGACGATTTTTGACTGCCGCCGCGACAGTGGTTGGCGGGGCAGGTGCAGCCGCTGGTGCTGTCCCATTTATTGCAACCATGACGCCAAGTGAGAAAACCAAGGCAATTGGTGCGCCGGTTGAGGTTGATATCAGTAAGTTAAAGCCGGGCGAGCGCATGATCGAGAAATGGCAGGGTAAGCCAGTCTGGATTCTACGCCGTACACAAGAGATGCTTGATGATATTGCCTCACAAAATGAGGCTGTCAGTGATCCTGCATCGGAAGCAAGCTCGCAGCCCGAGTATGCAACGAATGAATTCCGTGCGCGTGAGGATGAGTACCTGGTTGTTATTGGGATCTGCACTCATCTAGGTTGTTCTCCCAGTTTTGTCCTAAAAGACGGTGATGACAGCCCTGTTGTCGATTGGAAAGGCGGCTTTTTCTGCCCCTGTCATGGTTCGCGCTTTGATTTGGCTGGCCGCGTCTTTAAAGGTGTTCCAGCACCTACCAATCTGGTTATCCCCCCCTATAAATTTATCTCACCGAGTCAGTTGATTATCGGTGATGACAGTGAGGCTGCGTAATGGCCAATATTGAAAAAAATATTATTAATGGGTTAACCGGCTTGCGTGATTGGGTCGATGACCGTTTTCCATTGATGCAGAATTGGAATGAGCATCTTGCTAAGTATTATGCGCCAAAGAATTTTAATTTCTGGTACTACTTTGGTGGCTTCGCATTACTTGTCTTTGCTATCCAGATCGTGACCGGCATCTGGTTGACAATGAATTATAAACCGTCGGCTGCAGATGCTTTTGCTTCTGTTGAATATATCATGCGCGATGTTAGCTGGGGCTGGCTTATCCGTTACATGCATTCGACGGGTGCTTCAGCGTTTTTCGTCGTTATCTACTTGCATATGTTCCGCGCCTTATTGTACGGATCCTATAAAAAACCTCGCGAACTACTATGGTTGTCGGGCATGGGACTCTATCTAGTGTTGATGGGTGAGGCATTTTTTGGCTATTTGTTACCTTGGGGGCAGATGTCATATTGGGGCGCTCAGGTGATTATTTCCTTATTTGGGGCCTTGCCTATAGTTGGCGACGAGCTTTCCTTATGGATACGTGGAGATTTTGTCGTTTCTGATGTTACCTTGAATCGTTTCTTTTCATTACATGTGATTGCCTTTCCGCTGCTTATCTTTGGACTAATTGGTGCGCATATCCTTGCATTGCATGAGGTCGGTTCTAATAACCCTGACGGTGTGGAGATCAAAAAGAATAAAAATGCTGAGGGTATCCCCGTGGATGGCATCCCTTTTCATCCCTACTACACAGTGAAGGATATCTTTGGCGCTACCGTATTCCTTATCTTCTTTTTTGGTGTTGTCTTTTTTATGCCTGAGATGAACGGCTATTTTCTGGAACACGCCAATTTTATTCCTGCGGATCCACTTAAAACGCCTGAACATATCGCGCCGGTGTGGTACTTCACTCCTTTCTATGCGATTTTGCGCGCAGTACCGGATCAACTTGGTGGCGTAATAGCGATGGGTCTGGCAACGAATATCTTTCTCTTATTGCCCTGGTTGGATAGAAGCCCAGTGAAATCGACGCGTTATCGTGGATGGAACTTTCGCTGTGCGTTAACACTGTTTGTCATCAGCTTCCTGGTGCTAGGTTGGTTAGGTATGCAGCCAGTAACGCCGTTATATACCTGGATGGCGCGTTTCTTTTCACTCGTCTATTTTGCATTCTTTTTATTAATGCCATTTTACACTGCTATCGACAACGACAAGTCGGTACCAGACAGGGTGAGAGACTAATGCCAAGTTATAAACAACTCTATCAGTTAACATTCATCCTCTTGATGACGATCTCAGCTAGTGTCTCTGCTGCTGGCGGAGCAAAGCTATTACATATGGAGGTTGATCTCTCAAATCAGGAGTCACTGCAACGTGGTGCGAAGACCTTCGTCAATTATTGCCTGAGTTGTCATACCGCGGCCTATATGCGCTATAACCGCATGGGGCAGGATCTGGGTATCAGTGAAGATGTGCTGAAGTCCAATTTCATGTTTGGCACAGACAAAGTGGGCGATACCATGACTGTTGCTATGACTAATGCAGATTCGCTGCGTTTTTTTGGTGTTTCACCACCCGATTTATCCGTCATTGCGCGTGCGCGAGGGGCAGATTGGCTCTATAGCTACTTCAAGACGTTCTATGTGGATAAATCGCGTCCCTTTGGTGTTAATAATCTGACGTTCAAAGATGTTGGTATGCCGCATGTACTCTGGGAGCTACAAGGCGCACAGCGTTTGAACCATATTGAGTCTGAAGATGGTGCGCATCACTCACCAACCTATGCAGATCTGGAAATAATCACACCGGGGACACAGAGCGAAGCAGAATACGATCAGACCATACAAGATTTGGTTAATTTTATGGTCTATCTGGGTGAACCAATCAAGCTGAAGCGTGGCAAGATTGGTGTCTGGGTACTAATGTATCTCTTTGTTTTTATGATAGTTGCCTACATGCTGAAGAAAGAATATTGGCGCGACGTTCATTAGAATCAGGGTCCTAAATTCTTAAACAGTAAATTGTTTGCCGGGTGCTGAAATGCACTCGGCAACGCCTCAAACACGGCTCTTTCTCCCATAAGCCGTAAAATATCTACTTAAACCTGTCTCAGAATCCCATTATTTTTCGAATCTGGTGTATAATCCCGCGCTTTCGAACAAGGCTGGAGTGTAAATAGTATGGCAAGTGTCGCCAATCGTCGTTCATTAATGGTTTTATATTCAGACAGTATTAGTCCTATCGGACATGCTGTGCGTATCGTGCTGGCAGAAAAAGATGTCAATGTAGAGATCAATTTTATTGATGATGACAATAGACCGGAAGAGCTGAACGAACTAAACCCATATAACTCAATCCTGACTCTGATAGATCGCGATCTGGTGCTTTATGATGCGCATATCATCATGGAATATCTGGACGAGCGTTTTCCACACCCACCTTTGATGCCGGTTGACCCCGTCAATCGAGCAAGCAACCGCCAATTACGTTATCGCGTCATGCGCGATCTGTATTCAGTCGTTGCGGAATTAGATAGTGATAATGAAATCGCTGCGGCCAATGCCAAGAAAGTCTTGCGTGATAACCTGACTTCAATTGCCCCCGCGTTTGCACAAATGCCATACTTTATGTCAGAAGAATATTCTTTGGTCGATTGTTGTATGGCACCGCTGATGTTGCGATTAAACGAATACGGTATCAAGTTACCAATGTCAGGCAAGCCATTACAGCAATACGCTGACCGTTTGTTTGAACGCGAGGCATTTAAAACCAGTTTGTCCGGGATTGAAAGCGAATATAACGTCGCCTGATCTCTGTCAGTTTGTAGATAAATCCGGGTTTACTTGCTATGACTTCAAATCGACCGTATCTATTACGTGCACTGTACGATTGGATCTGCGATAACCATCTGACACCGTATCTATTAGTTGATGCGACCGGTGACGACTTGAATATCCCGCATGAGTTTGTCGAAGACGGCAAGATCGTGTTGAACATATCACCGAGTGCGGTGCGTGATCTTGATCTCAGTAATGATTATATCAACTTCAAAGCGCGCTTCTCCGGTAAAAGTATGAATGTTTATTTTCCGAATAAATCAGTGCAGGCGATCTACGCCAAGGAAAATGGAAAAGGGATGGTTTTTCCTGAAGAGGAAATTGATTCACCAGATGATTTGGTATCTGATCCTGAACTGAATAAACCGGATGACAAAAAGAAAGCAGAGAAGAAGAAAGATCGATCACATTTGAAGGTTATTAAATAACCTTTTTCTTAGTTGTCATTCCCACGCAGTCGGGAACCCAGTTAAATAATCAACTTAACCCTTACCGATTCGTCATTCCCGCATCG
>CAXBLT010000014.1:0-82210 GCA_963976795.1 uncultured Gammaproteobacteria bacterium | reverse complement strand
TACCACTGTCAGTAATGTCCCCTGCCGTCGTCGTCACAGCTAACGTGCCACTTACTGTTGTCGTCCCTAAATCTAAGGCTATACTATTCACCACACTCGCATTACCCGTCGTTCCGGCTGTAAATAATGATACTGCGCCGGTTGCGGCTAACGTCCCTAAGTCAATATCAGCATCCGCTTGCGTCGTATTAAAAATCGACGTACCACCGACCGTCACTGTGCCACTATCAGTGATATTTCCCGTTGTTGAATTTACACTAAGATTATTTCCAACGTTGGATGTTCCTAGTAGTGTCGCTATGGTATTAATTATGCTCGCATTGCCCGTAGCACCATTGGTATTTAAATTCACAGCACCAGTTAATGCTAACGTACTTAAATCTATCGTCGCGTTCGCCGCTGACGTTGTAAAATTCGAGGTTCCCGACACTGTCACTACGCCACTGTCGGTTATATTGCCTGTCGTCGCTGTTGCAACTAAATCACCACCCACTCCCGAGGTATCTAAGTCCAACGCCGTCGCATTCACAACAGTTGCATTACCTGTGGTACCGTTTGTACTCAACGTCACTGAGCCCGTTGAGGCCAGCGTCCCTAGATCGATATCGGCATCCGCTTGCGTTGTCGTAAAACTCGAGGTGCTCGTCACCGTTAATGTACTACTGTCGGTAACATTACCCGTCGTCGCTATTGCCGCTAACGTACCTGTTACTGTGCCTTCAATGTTTAAGGCCGTGTCATTTGTAATGGCCGTGTTACCTGCAGAAGTAAAAACAACATCAGCATCCGCCTGCAATGTATCTAACGTAATGCCTGCTTGTCCTATATCATTCAGCGTCACGTTACCCACAACACTTACATTACCGCTATCGGTAATCGCGCCATTTGTCGTATTTACATCTAAGGTACCTGAAATTGTACTAGCAGCTATATCGATTGCAGTTGCGTCAGATAAAACAACATTGTTACCGCTGACAATTGTAACCGCGCCACTAAAATCATTTGTTGCGGTATTTAAAGTAATGTTGTCACCGACTTGAGCGGTTAGTGATGTAGCACCGGCTATTGTTAAATCACCACCGAGTTGACTTATGGTGCCTACACCGCCACTGACATCAACAGTAAGTGCATCTGCAGTAACACCTCTAAATGCAACTGCATCGGCAGTAAGGCTGAATGTTCCAGCTCCTGTGTTAATTGTTCCTAACGTTACAGCATCTGCACTGATGGTCAGATCACCACCAGCAGTCGTGATGGTATCACCAGTATTCATACTGAAATTACCCGTACCATCACTATCAGCATCAGCAGTAAACGTGACTGAGTTACCTGCGGTTTGTGCGAGATTCAGATTATTATCTGAAAGATTATTAATCGTTATATTATTGTTAGCTTGAAGAACAAGGTTGGTAGTCGCAGCAATTCCCTCTAACTCAGATTCATAAAGCTGAAGTGGTTCTACAGCGGCACCACCCAGATCATTAAAATCAACATTATCGTTTGCAACGTTTATTGTTCCCAGAGTATCTGCTACTCCAGCTGTAGCACCGGTAAATGTGGCGTCCCCGTCATTGGTTGCTCCGGGATCACTATCACCTGCACCATCAAGAATCTCTATATCCGTTGGATCGAGTAATAAAGTACCTGTTTGTCCATTCGCTGCACTGGTATCGACTCTATTTACAAAATTACCAGCCAATGTTTCTTTACCTGAGATTTCAACAAACCCACCATTACCAGATTCACTGCCACCTTTTGCGCTAATCTGTCCGTAATAACCTGTTGTCTCATTGGCCCAAACAATAACTTTGCCACCATCGCCATTTGTAATTGCATTAGCGTCAACCTTTACATTTGAAGCAATAAAAGTAAGTTGTGAATTATGAACATCTGGATTCTTACCTTGAAGATCACCACCAATTAAAATTTCACCACCACCAGCTTCACCTGATGCATCAATTGATGTGCTATCAAACACTCCAACTTTGTCGCCAGTGATCTCAATATAACCGCCCTTATCAGACGAAGAAGCTGCAGTGATTAAACTATCTTCTGAAATGATTGCAGTATCACTGGCATAGATTTCAATGGTGCCACCATCGCTATCACTTGATGAGACGTCTAATGTGCCTGTATTAATAAGTGAGTTACTTGTGCCGCTTGCAACAAGTTTTATAACGCCACCTTGATTTTGAATTTTGCCGGCAGTGATCATACCGCTGTTGTTGACAACATTGGTAAACACATCTTTTGCAGCGCTACCTTTTAATAAGACACTACCTCCATCGGCACTAATGGTGCCTGTGTTTGATACCGCATCATCAAGGTCGTGTACGTTTTGCAAAACCTCTTCATCAACTGCGAATTGCATTAAGCCATCGCCGTCAAAATCCATCGTCACTTTTTTGCCAGCAACTAAATTAACTTGTCCTGCAGTTGCGATAATGGTGCCTTCGTTTCTAACTGCACCGCCAAGTAAAGTTACTGAACCACCGGTCGCGGCTTGAATTATTCCCTGGTTAACAACCAAACCACCTTCTGCACCATTTGGGTTTATGAACTGATGGTTGCCATTCATAAAATCGCTATCGGAAATATCTAGGCCTGACGCGACCAATGATCCGACATTGACACTGGCGCCTGGTTTAAAGAAGACTCCGTTCGGGTTGATTAATAAAACTTTACCGTTGGCGTTTATCGAACCTAATATCTGGCTCGGGTTTTGATCAAATATTCGGTTCAACGCTTGCGCTTGGGCATTTGGTTGATTGAAGTTTACGGTTTCGTTTGCGTTGACGTTAAAGGATTCCCAGTTAACGATTACATTTTGTGAAGCCTGATTTACGACTGTGGTAGTTGCGTTCGGTGTTGTTATATTTGCTTGTCCGGCAGCAACCACTCCGCCTTCGGGATTCGCGACAGCAGTACCTATATGTAAGCCGAATAATAATCCTGCGGGTAAAGAGGTGCGAA
Source organism: uncultured Gammaproteobacteria bacterium (assembly GCA_963976795.1). GTDB lineage: Bacteria > Pseudomonadota > Gammaproteobacteria > Eutrophobiales > Eutrophobiaceae > UBA7359. The sequence continues at coordinate 79,237 of CAXBLT010000014.1, read as the reverse complement.
TAAATGACGTGACCGTATTTAATCGTGCAGAACAAAGTTTACGCTGCTCGATAGATTTACTTACCCGTTGTCCTACTTTTCTTTTTTGACCCATCTCTTCCCTTCAAAATTATGACTTGAATCTTAACTGCCACTCAGAAAACAATAACCTGTAATACCAGATTTAAGCCTAAGATACTGTGACTCAGTTCACATTCAGTTTCTGGTTTGCTGTTAGAAAAATTCATATCTTAATTAAACTTAAAAAAAACAGAATGTTAGTTTAAATCGACAAACTAAAAGCTATAAGTAAAATCTCCCCAAATGTGACCAAATCGTCCATCGTTAGGAATTTCAGAACCTAGTTCTGTTGCATACATCAAGCGACTTTCGATCGAACCAGGCAAATTAAACCGTAGACCCATCCCAACACTTTTGAATGTCATCCAATGCCCCGAGGTATTACGGTCTGCCGCAGTATCCAATGGATCATTTTGCTGTGCTGTTGCGAAATCATAGAATACAGAGAACTGGAGTAATTCACCCCATGTTCGATTTTGAAAAGCTGGCACATCAGCAATAAATGGCGCGTTAAAAATATATTCAAGTGAGAAGAAATAAGCGCGGTCAAATAGACCTTCTGCATCAGGATAACCTCTTACGTTATCAGGCCCGCCTACTGAATACTGCTCTAGTGGAGCTAATATATCATTTGTCCATTGGAATTCAGTTTTAAATAACAATGATTGATTTTTAGTTATTAATTGTAAACGCTGATAATTGCCATTTAATTTATCAAACTGACCTTCGGCCAATCGACCTGAGCCACCCCGACGACTTGAGCGACTCCCTGGTGCATTAAACGCTAATTGATCTCCGTCTGAACCCATTGCACCAAAAACGTCATTAAAACCTCGGCTATAGGTCAAAGTTGCAAAGTTTAAACCACCGCCAAAATTGTCAGAGGCATTTTTACTAATCAACCTCACTAAGGGCCTGAACGGATGAAAGGTATCAACCGAATCATAATTAGCCTCAATTGCTAGGACACTCAATCGATCGGTATTAGTTTGCTGACCTTGAGTGCGGGTAGTTGAATTCTTTGATGTAAATGATAGCTTGCTGGAAAGATTCTTTTGTCGGCTACGGATAAATGATTTATCAATATAGATAGCTCGGTTATCAGTTTGTGCTGATATTTTGTTAGCTTTGAATTCACCGCCGATATCGAAACGGTTTTTGAACAGATTGCCGCCTAGCGTAAAACCCCGTCCTAAAAAGATTTCGTAATCAATCGCCCAAAAATCGTTATTTTTTGGATTGTATGTTTGCTGATATGTAACACTAAGCTTATCCGCAAAACCGGTTGGGTTGTTCCAGTCGATAACCGTTCGGAATCTATTTCGACCGGTTTCTTGCAGCCCTTGATTATCAACACGGTAAGCAACGTCATACCATTTCTCTTCCTGAACTTTAAGCACAATATCTGCCTCACCGACTTTCTGTCCAGGCTGGAATACACCAAACACACTTAAACCAGGATAATCGGTCAGGGTTAAGAGAGCAGCTTCAATATCCTTTTGCGTTACCGGCTCGCCAACGAGACCCAAAAATGGTTTCCTTAAAACACTCTCACTGAACTTTTCATTACTTTCCGCAAGGACACGTCCGAGCCGCCCGATATAGATCTGAATATCAACAATACCTGTTTCAACAGTTTGTACCGGTATGACTGCGGTTGAGAGTATCAATCCTCTCGAACGATAATAACGCGTTACTTCGTCAGCGACTTCTTGTAACTCTCCTATACTGAAACCTCGTTCGGGTTGCTTCTGTTTGAACTTTTGCAGAATCGACGTATTAATTTCATCTGTACTGATATCGTATTTAGGCAGGTCATCAGCATCTAGCAGTCTGAATGCATCCACGATAACAAACGGCCCTTCTTCGATATCAAATGGACGATCAATAAGTGCAGGGATGTCGACAACATCACCCGAGGAGGTCACAGCTTGCTCTGGCTGCACCTCGGTTTGTGGCCGTACAGCACCAGGTCTTGCAGAATCAGGTAAACCAAGTGGGCCCGCAACTATGAGGTCACTAAAAAACAGCAGGAAAAACACAAGCAATATATCTCGGCATTCCCCTTGGTCATTTATTATAGACTTGCGTATCACGAATAGTTTTATTATTCAGTTAGTTAGCTTGTTTTCCGTGCGATAAAAATAAAATCTATCCCATTTATAGACCTTACACACTCCTTCCCAGCGTAAGACTATAACACACAGAACACTGGTAGCAAAAAAATATGATTAATAATTTAATAGAATTAATCTCTCTAACACATTGATAGTTATTAGTTATTTTCACTAGAGAACAGAAAGCTATAGTGTTGCATAAAAACAACACGAGAGAATTCAGAGAATATTACTGCTAGGTGTTATTGAGCTGTTTTAGTCTTCAATCTCAAGCGCCATTCTTCGAGTTTATTGTCAGAAATCGCTTGTGGATATTCCTTTCTTGCCTGATTAAAGATTGCATTTCTCAGCTGTACATTGGCTTGTTTAACTAATAATTGCCGTATTTGCTGCTCAACTTGAGGCAACTTAAGTGCTTCAGATTTAAGTATTTTTCCTCTTTTCAGGATATGTATACCTGTTCCAGATTCGATAGCTTTACTAATTTTCCCTTCCTTCAGCTTTAATACCGAGTCTTTTATTTCGGGTATCAACTCGTTGGTTTTCAATATGCCCATATAACCTCCCAAGGCTTTGCTTTGCTCATGGTCAGATTGTGCAAATGCAACATTAGAAAAGTCCTTTTTACCTTTTTTGAGTTCGATAATGATAGCTTCTGCTTTCTTTTTTAATGCAAGCGTCTCTTGTCCATCCTCAGGATTACTTTTCTTGAAAAAGATCTGCCATAGATGAACGCGTTCGGGAACGACAAACTGCTCTTTGTTAGAGGCGAAATATTCAGCTACCTGCTCATCTTTGGGGAAGTCTTTAGGTAATTTACTAGAGATTAAACGATTAAGATAAGCCTCACGCATAATATTCTCCGCACCACGACGCATTAAAAATTCAACATTACGATCTTCGACAAGATTGTTCGCTATCGCAGCAGATACTGTTGAGCGGTTATTTGCTTCACTTTCAATGACTTGCTTAAATAAGTCTTGATTAGCCAATACCTTTTCGCGTTCTTGCTGATTCATATTTGCTAATAATAATGTGACATAATCAAGATCAATTTGTGGGTTTGCTGCTGCCTCGTGCCCTGATGATTTTGACCACTCGATATTCGTTGATGCATCACCTGTCTGTATGGACGCATTCTCTTCGTCCTTCGTTAACTCAGGGGGCGCTTTTTTCAGACCCAATAATTCTTTGACTGATATAGCTGAGACTTGGCTTGTTTGTGCGATAATAAAGATTAGACAGACACCAACTACACCAATTAGTGTCTTCAAATTTGCTAGTTTCATGATTAGTTCTTTCAATGCTTTTATAGTTACGAAAAATCATCTTGAATCATATCATTTATTATTATGATTTAAATTCTATTCTGATACTTCAATTTTCCCCGTTAATATAATGCGGTAAGATAATGACTATAGGTAATTTAATAGCTATTATCATCTGCTTGTTCATTAATTCTTTGAGATTGGAATAAATATGATTTGAAAAATTTTCAGCCATATATATAAAAATTCAAGAGATTAACGACAAAATTTATATTACTATCTATATGTTTTTTAAGGATAATCAATAAAAGAATAATATGTCACCGAAAACAACCAATATTGCCATTATGTTTGCTGATATAAGCGGGAGTACCCGCTTATTTGAGATCCTTGGTGATGCAACTGCTCGTGTCACCGTATCTGACACACTGGATTTACTCACTAAAGTCATCCACATTCATAACGGCACGGTCATTAAGACCATTGGTGATGAAGTCATGTGCACGTTTCCAACTGCAGATGATTCAGCTAATGCGGCAGTTGAGATGCAAGAAACACTCGAAGATGCCAATGAAATGAAAGACGCGGATGCTCCTGAGATCAAGATCAGGGTGGGCATGCATTATGGCCCCGCATTACTTGAAGGCGGAGATGTATTTGGAGATGCTGTTAATGTTGCAGCCAGGATGGCGGCACAAGCCAAAGGTGGGCAAATCATCACGACAAAATCTACCGTAGACCTACTAGAACCTATTTTACGCGCCAGCACTCGGTTTGTAGATCGTGCACCTATTAAAGGTAAAAAGGAAGATATTGAAATCTTTGAAATTATCTGGCAGGAAGAAGACGTCACGCGCATGGCAACAGGGATGATGCAAGACCCACCAAAAGTGACACAGGTTTCACTTCAAGTCAGTTATGCAGGCAAGACCGTCATCCTGGATCAAAATAAACAAGGGTTGGTTATGGGGCGCAGCCAAGCCTGTGATCTTCCAATCAATGAAAAACTGGCATCAAGACAACATGTTCGTATTGAAATGCGTCGCAATAAATTTTTTATCATTGATCAAAGTACAAATGGCACACATGTAAAACTGGATCAAGCTGACGATGCATTCTTAAGACGTGAAGAAATGCACATTTCGTCAAATGGTGCTCTCAGCCTAGGCAAATCATTTTCGGAAAGCCCCACTGAGATTGTTTCGTTTATCCTTCAATCGTAATAAACAAACTAATTATATAATGTCCAATTCAGCAGAACAAAACACGACGAAACCTCTTTCTTGGCATTCCTATGGAATAACCAACGTAGGAAAAGTACGTAAACATAATGAAGATTCACTGCTGGAAAGACCTGAAACAGGGATGTGGGTTGTTGCTGATGGCATGGGTGGTCATGCCGCTGGCGATGTTGCTAGTCAATTGATTGTAAATTCCTTAAAAAAAGTTCATGAAGGTCTTTCTCTGGAAAGATATATCGATGACATAGAAGACACATTAATTAGCGTTAATAAAAAATTAATCGACAAAGCAAACGAGAGTACTAAACGTACTACAATTGGAAGCACGATAGTAATGATGCTGACCTACGATAAATATTGTATTTATCTTTGGGCTGGAGATAGCCGTTTATATCGTTTGCGCGATTCTCAATTACGACAAATGACCACTGACCATTCACAAGTTGAGCAATATGTAGAACAGGGCTTGATCAGTAGAGAAGAAGCAGCGATTCACCCGCACGGTAATATGATCACTCGCGCAGTTGGCGCAACACCTAACTTTTTTCTGGATATGGATATCCAAGAGATGAAGAAAGGCGACCGCTACTTGCTTTGTAGTGATGGCCTTACTAAACATACAGAAGATTATGAATTTCAAGACATGTTAGGCGAAGGTACTGCCGAAGAAATTTGTAAAAAAATGATTGATATAACCCTGGAACGTGGTGCCGGAGACAATGTTACCGCGATCGTCATAGATATAGACTAAATTTTTAATCGTACTCACTTTGTGAGGGAGTAATAGATTGGCTGATTTTAAAACTGCACTCGAAGCATTAGCAAAAGGCGAATTAAAGCTTGAAACGCTATCCAAACAGATGGATATTCTGCTTAGTAAAACACCAAAGTTTGCGAAGAACATGCTCGTGCAACTAGATGAAATTCATGAAAAGAAAAACCTTGATGACAAGCAATACGCACAATTAAAACGTCAAATTAATGAGTTCAGACGAACGCATTCAACCGAAACTGAAAGCGGTCCAGCGGCTGGTGGTGCAGATTCTACCGTATTTTCAAGTGATTCAGTTGTCGAAGAAAATAAAGCCCCTTCGCCCGCGGAAAATAACAAAGCTGCTCCTGATTCAACCGTTGTTATGACCGACGATGAAAAAGCAAACAATACCAGTGCACAAAACACTAATTCAGATGCCTCTGATTTTTTCGATATCAGCATGCCTGGCGGTGCCGACACAGCCACACCTTCGATTACATCGGCAACCGGCCCAACTGGAACAGAGTGGAATGATCCTGCCGTTCCTACTGGTGATTTATCAGGTGGTTATGGTGAAGGTTCCGTCATCAAACAACGTTTTAAACTTGAGAAAGTACTCGGTATTGGTGGCATGGGTAAAGTATACAAAGCGCTTGATTTACTCAAAGCTGAAGCGAAAGATAAAAAACCCTATGTAGCTATTAAGTTATTGAATGATGATTTTAAGGATCATCCTGAAGCATTTATCTCTTTACAGCGTGAATCAAGTCGACAACAAAAACTAGCTCATCCAAACATCGCAACAATTTACGATTTTGATCGTGTCGGTGGTCCAAACACACCTGTCTACATTACGATGGAATTGATGGAAGGCATGGAGTTGAAGGACTTCATCAAGAAGAAAGTACGTCCTAAAGGTGGACTTCCCTTCGATGAAGCCTATGACATTATAAAACAGCTCGGTTCCGGTCTAATTTATGCTCATGAACGTCGCTTAGTTCACTCGGACTTTAAACCTGGCAATGCCTTCATGTGTGATGATGGGACGGTTAAAACTCTCGACTTTGGTATCGCACGCGCTGTTAAGAATCCAGTTACTGGAGAAGCAGAAAAAACACTATTCGATCCAGGCAAGCTTGGTGCATTAACACCAGCATACGCAAGTCTAGAAATGCTAGAGGGCGAAGAGCCTGATACAAGAGATGATACCTACGCGCTAGGTTGTACTGCCTATGAGTTATTAACGACTAAACATCCCTTTAATAAATTGCCGGCGAACAAAGCCTGTGAAAATAATCTCGTACCGCCTTATATCAAGCATTTAAACAAGAAACAGAACCGTGCACTACGTCATTCTGTAGCGTTCCACCGTGAGGACCGAAGTCCAACTGTTGCTCATTTTCTTGAAGAACTGGAGGGTAAGGCAACCTGGTATAAAAACCCATTCGTTATCGCTGCTGGTGTTTTACTCATTATTAGCATGATGTTAATTGCCCCTGCTCTGGATTATCTACACCAAAAAGAGCTTGAAGGCATAATTGCTGAAATAGAATCTGGCAATGAACAGACGATAGTTACCAAGCTAGGTGACATTTTACTATTAGAGAAAACAGATCAAACGATCGTAACTGGCGATGAAGAAGCGAAAAAGAAAATACAAGATTACTTCAGTGACAAGTTAACTGACTCCGTTGTTAGTGCAGAAAGTAATTATGACTATTCTAACGTTGACACTGTTCTAAAAGAGATTGAAACATTTTATCCCGAGTCTATTTATCTACAGGAAAAAACAGCATTTTTAAATGAAAGTAAAAAACGGACTATTAGTAATTTAACTACAGAATACGTTGCCGCATTAAAAAATGAAAACTTGATTGGTAATACAAAAAATATTTTAGACAATATCAGAAAGGTTGATCCAGAAAACGCATTGCTTAAAGACACTTCCCCCAGCAATGCATACCGATTATTGGCTCAGGAAAAGATTGAGTCGAACGATTTAGAAACGGCCTTAGCGCTGGTGAAGTCAGGTGTCGAGTTTTCCGATGGCACAGACCAACGCCTTATCGATATGCAAGATAATATCGTAAGAACACAAACTATTTCCAAACTCGAAAATGATCTTGGTGTCATTAAAAGTCAACTGACAACATTATCTGACTTCAAGCAACAACAAGATCCGATTGTTGAACTTGCTGGCTTAAAACCAAACAGTGAATTGCTTGCAACACTATCCGCACAATTTAAACCCGTTATTGATACCGAGCTTAAGAGTATTCAGAAAAACGGGACTCGCGAGACTGCTGAAGCTTTAGCATCAGACTTTGGCGATCTGTTGAATGGAATGCAACTCAGTAAAGAACTGACCCAAATAAAATTAGCAAAACTGACTGGCAATGCCCGCAAACAAAAAACGACTGAACTGGCTAGCGAAAGTGTCAGCAACATAGAAAGCGCGCTCGCAGATACGCAAATTGATAACGCACAATGGGAAACCGGTCTACTTAGAGATATTCAACAACTGGGAAGCTTGGTCAGTGAAGACGAAAGTATCAATGCCAGCCTCGCTGGGTATCGTAACCAGATAGCAGATAAATATATTGCAAAGGCGAATGAAACCTTGCAAGCAGAACGTTTTGATGCGGCAGACAACTACATAGATAAAGCTGATCGTTACGCACCTGGGTTACAAAAACTGGTTGATACACGAAGTTCTATTATCGAAGCAAGAGCGGAGTCAGATCGTATAGCGCGTGTAGAAGCTAACAAAATACCTTTTCAATCATTTACTGAAGGCAACAATGTTACTGAGGCTCTAAAAATATTTGAACAATTCAAGACAGACTTATCAACAGACGATCTTTATTTAACAACAGAAGCCGCTCCCATGTTAGCGGATGCCTATGCCCGATTAGCAAAGAGTAAAGCAGAAACAAAAGATTACTCCAGCGCTTTTGATTTCGTCGCAGGAGGCTTGAAAATTGACCCCGGTAATATTCAGTTGAACGATCTGAAAACTGAATATCAGGCCGAAGCAAATATCATTGAATTAACAGCGCTATTTAAAACTTCTGTCTCGTTCTCGAGCGAAGTAAAGTCGAAAGTTAACCAAATCGCAAGTGCCGATCCCGCACGATTTGCTGAATTTAGTAATATTTCCGCTAATGTATTAGCTAAGCGCATTAATACGCTGCGTACCACGGATGAAAATATAGCAGCTAACTTAGCCAATAGTGCGGCGAGTCTATTTCCCGCAAGTTCAGATCTTGCAGATCTAAAAAAACAACTACAACTAAAGCCTTGGTCTCAATTTACTAATGCGAATGCCGCTATTAATGCGGGAAAACTGTCCCAAGCAACACAAATTCAACAAGATGCTGCTACGGAGTTTGTAGGACATCCGCAATTTGAGCAGTTTTCTGATTCATTAGCACAGAGAATAAAAGCTATTAATGAAGAGTTTAATGATTATTTAAAGGACAAGGAAGCAGCTGGTGAGAATTATGATGACCTCAGAATAGCAAAGAAACTCTTAGAGCGTGTACAAAAAAAATGGAGTGACAACCCAGATTATGCTAAAGCTGAAAACGAATTAAATACACTAATAGCTAAATATAAACCCGTATCTAAACCCAAAATCAGAACAGTTGAAAAAGAGATTACCGAGGAAAGTATCGCCAAAACAGGTACTGGTGCTACTGCTGAAACGACCCCATGGCAGCCTATAGCGAGTGATTCAGAATGCACCAGTCGTCTTGCCGGTTATGGTAAACGCGCAAAAGCTATTTGCTTCGATATGATCCACGCATCTGCTCGTGGCCCATTAATGGTAGTAGTACCGAGTGGCAAAGACGTCGAGAAATCATTTGCTATTACTAAATATGAAATCTCAGTTAGTGACTGGAGTAAATATTGTATTCTCAGTGGTACCTGCAAGCCTATTAAGGAGAAGGAGAGAAAGAATGATCCCATGACCGGTATTACTTTGAAACAGGCACAAGATTACGCTGCTTGGCTCTCTGAACGAACCGGAAAAACATATCACATTCCAACTAAGTCTGAATGGGAATATGCTGCTAATGCCGGTGGCAATCAACCGAAAAAAGATTTTAATTGTCGTGTAACAGTTCAGGAAAAAATGATCAAGGGCACTGGGATTGTCAGTGTAAAATCAGGAAAGTCTAATGGCTGGGGCCTCAAAAATTACGTTGGTAACGTACAAGAGTGGGTGCTTGATGGCAACAATACTACTGCTCGTGGAGGCGCATTTACTGACGCCCATTCTAAATGTGATATTTCGTTAGAACGTTCCCATGATGGCAATGCTGATGACGTTACCGGTTTTCGTCTCATTCGTGAAGATGTTGGCTAATAATTTTAATTTAAGTATAGGTCTGATATGAGTAATCAAACATTGCGCGAACTGGCAAAGGATTATGCCAGGGGAGAAATTGATAAAGAAAGCTATCGCAAATCACGCGTCGAACTTATAACGGCAATCACTACAGGCAAAGTTGTAGTTAAAGCTATCGACTTCCCGCCTCCACTAATACCATCTGAAGAAGAAGCCGCTATTACGGAGACCGCAAAAAGAGAGAAAACAAAGATTGTTTCTCCATCGCCAAAACAAACTCCTTCATCCAAAGGGAGATCTCCCAAGCCGCAGCCAACAACAAAAACAGATAAAAAGTCACCTATGTTATTCATCACTATAAGTGTCGCGATAGTGATAACATTAATTATTGTGGTTATCCTCTTTTATCCAAAGCCTCCTGGTTCAACGACGACTGAAACATCAAACGTATCTGATATGACTCAGGCGCCTACTTCAACTGTTGCTAAAAATATGGCAGGTGAATCACTTATTTCTGAGTTTTTAACACAAAAGAATTGGACAGAAGATAGTCTGAATGCATTTTTAAATGCCTGGTCTGCCTTGTCTCAAGAAGAGCGTGATTTAACTAAATCAACCAAACGCATGCAACGTATGAACGCTTCTATTTATAAACAGTTTCTCGAAGAAAAGGCGCTCTCTAGTATAGACAGCGAGAAAGCCGCTATGAAGCAGCAAAAACTAATCGAGTTCGCTAATGCTATTGGAATAAATGATTCACGTCTTATACTAGAATAACAAGATTATTCCAGATTAAATAATGCGGATTATTATTCTGGATAATCCGCAAATTCATTACCACTTATCTTGCTTGCTCTCTTTTCAAAATAGGCGTTCTTAGTAAACTCATATTTATCAACCGCTGCTTCTTCAAGCAAGTCCACAGCACTAAGTAAATCTGATTTAACATCGACAAAAGCAAGTGATAAAAGCCCCGCTTTAGTCAGGTCATTATCAATATAGAACATTGGGTTTAAAGCACTATCAACAGCATAACCCGCCGCATGCCTTATTGTACCCGGGCCAAAAAAAGGCATTACTAAATAAGGCCCTGAATCAACGCCCCAATAGGCCAATGTTTGGCCGAAATCAGCTTTACTGGAAGGCAAGCCAGCTTCCGTCGAGACATCAAAAAACCCTAATAAGCCAACAGTTGAATTAAGAAACAGGCGAACAGTATCGTTAACAGCTTGATCAAATTTAAATTGGAGTATGTCATTTGCAATAACAGGGACCTGAGCGATATTATTAAAAAAATTAGTTATCCCGGAATCCAGGAAATCAGGTGTTATGAAGTCATACACTTTGCCTATCGGGTCGAAGAGTACGGTATCCATCGATTCATTAAACGAATATACGCCACGATTAAACCCTTCCCACGGATCACGCTCATCTAATGCACCCGTAGTGGCACAAGCAGACAATAACGTCATGCAAAACCCTATTAACAATATTTTAAACTTAGCCACGAATCTATTTTTCATTATTATTCCTTAATCGTGTTAATTATATTTATAACGCTATGTGCGCATTTATTCCCCTAAAGCACAGCATTATGGTTATATGGAAATGTATCGTCAATAATAGCGTTGTACATCAAAGATCGTCATTTTAGACAACACAACAGATAAAACTTTTTATTCAATATCTTAAGTTAACAAGTTAAACTCATTTCATAACTAAAATTTTATTACAGAATAATTTAATGGTTGAAAATGAAAATATTGACTTAGAAGAACTGGAAAAATTTTCTTCAAGGTCAGAACATTGGTGGGACCTTGATGGAGAGTTTAAAACACTTCATGATATCAATCCTGCTCGATTAAATTTTATTACCCGCCATATATCGCTTAAGAACTTACAGGTTATAGATATCGGATGTGGTGGTGGTATATTAGCAGAAGCCATGACTAAGCAAGGCGCTATCGTCACCGGTTTGGATGCAAGTAAAGAAAACATAGAAATAGCTTCGCAACATGCCACTAATGAGCGACTTGAAATTAATTATATCGTTAGTACCGCAGAAAGCTTTGCTGAAGATCATACTGATAACTTTGACGTAATAACCTGTATGGAGTTGTTAGAACATGTGCCAGATCCTGCATCTATAATCCAGGCCGCTAATAAAATGGTCAAACCCGGTGGTCATGTGTTTTTTTCTACCATAAATCGCAACGTTAAAGCTTATATACATGCCGTACTAGCTGGAGAATATTTATTAAAACTCCTGCCACAAGGAACGCACCAATACGAAAAATTTATTAAACCTTCAGAATTGGTCGCCTGGTGTCAAGATAATAACCTTGTAATGAATGATTTAGCTGGACTGCAGTACAACCCTTTAACAGGTCAGTGTTCATTAAGTACACAAACTAATGTTAATTACCTACTCGATACCATAGCCAAATCAAACAAATGATTGAACATATTCTTTTTGATTTAGATGGGACATTAGCTGATACCGCCAATGACTTAGCCAATGCGCTCAATGCCATTCGTTTACAACACGGGTTGACAGCTTTGCCAAAAGAAGTGATACGCCCAACTGTTTCGCTTGGTGGTAACGCCATGATCAAACTTGCATTCGATTTGGAAGAAGGCGATACAGGGTTTGAGATTATTCGTGACGAGTTCCTTAATTATTATCGCGCCAATATTGCCCAAGAAACACGCTTGTTTGATGGAATGGAAAAGCTATTGATTTCACTCGAAAGCGAGAATAAGCCTTGGGGAATTGTCACGAACAAATCTTCCTGGCTAACAGAACCCTTGCTCAAAGCGCTATCTCTCGATGAACGTGCAGCATGCGTTATCAGTGGAGATACACTTGAAGAAAAGAAACCCCACCCTGCCCCGATACTCCATGCATGTAGACTAATGCAATCTGATCCAGCGACGACAATATACATCGGAGATGCACAACGTGATATTGAAGCAGGTCGTCGTGCTGGCACAAAAACACTTATAGCACTCTATGGTTATATTGATGACGATGACGATCCCGCTGACTGGGGTGCGGATGACATGGTCAACAACGCATCTGAAATATATGAAAAATTAGGTGGTTTCTGAAATTAAAAATTCTATCGCGCTGGATTATTGTATTAATAAAGCCATTCCTGATGGTTCTAATCTTTACTATGCAACACTTTTTGAAGCAGAAAAAAATAAAGCTATTATTATAGGACTACATGCCTTTCTCTATGAACTTACAGAGATTATTCAAGAGTGTTCAGACCCTGGGGTTGCAAGAGTAAAACTGCACTGGTGGCAAGAAGAGATCGAGCGACTCTTCCAACAACAACCCCGTCACCCAATAACGAGGTATTTAAAAGAATCTCTCACACTCGATCAAAGTATAACAACATCATTCCATTCTATTATTAATAGTTTCGATAATTTCTTATTCATTGATCAAGCCGATAATATAAATACCATCTTAAGTTTATATGATTCAACCGTTGGAGAAACATGGCAACTATGCGCGACTCAACTAGGAACAACAGATTCCGTATCTCTACAAAATTATCGCGCTATAGGTAACGTCTATCATTACCTACGGTGTTTACAAGAACCAAATACCTATATCACTGAATCACGCTGTATCATTCCAGAAAACATTATCAAGCAAGATGATTTACTTAATTTTAGACTCGATGCTCAAAATAACCCAATAAATCAGTCCCTCATATTCTCACCGTTAATAACGACACTAAAAGTATTGTTAGAAGATCACTATGACGGATTACGCAAGGATGATTGCCTTGTCCTCAAACACGGTTTGATTTTAAATCGACTTGCCTTCAAGACCTGCGATGAAATTATTAACGGTGGATGCAAAGTACTAAGCTCAAATATACGTCTCACACCTATCAGAAAACTAGGGATTGCATGGTGGACACATTTTATTTCATAGTGTTCTCTAATTACGCTCTATTGACTTTAAAACGAAGCCTGACACGTAACCGTCTAAACAAATCAGCTTCAATATTATCCTGTGTAAAGATGAAATATTTTTTATGACCTTCATAACTTAACAAAATAATGGTCAATCGCGGATGTACAAATAATGAACTGCCCAAAACAGCCTGATGCACTTCTCCGTTATTCATTTTCACTTGCCAATCATCTTCAGATCCCAGTATTAACTCAATTACTCGTCTTGTGGTCGTTGGAGATCTGTATTTATAAATTAAATTCCACAAACTCAAAATGAGACAAATGGTTAACAATATCTTCAATACCAAGTCTAGATGGGTTAACCACGGTAAAAACAAACCAAAACTGTAGGCAAAGAGAAGTACTTTAGCGATTATTAGAGGATTTCTAATAGGTAGCCTTAACGTGAGAAGAAAAGGATTTTCGTAGCTGTCCATGTCATATTACGAATAGTTTGGAGTCCATTCCATGAAATTGCGATTCTAGCGTGATTTTTACTCAAAATAACCTTAGAATTACGCTCTTGCAATGCAGCATACAGAAAATAACATTTCTACACTTGTATCATGATGTAAAATAAAATGAATAATATTAAAAACTCAGATAATAATAATAGACATACAGATATTGACTCTTCCCTCCAGACTGAGATGAAGCCTAAAGAGAAGTTCACAGAGATAGGAGGTCCTAAGGGTCCTGAACCTACACGGTATGGAGACTGGGAAAAAAAAGGACGCTGCATAGATTTTTAGCAAGAATAGCAATAATAATTGCTGAGCCGAGATGGCTTGTAGATTACAACAGGTCAACCCAACAAAATTACTCTAGAGGATATCAATTATGGAATCGGTGAAACGACCGTTATCACCTCATTTGCAAGTCTATAAACCTCAATTAACATCGGTTTTATCGATTACACACAGAGGTACTGGTGTCTTCCTTAGCCTCGGGGCTTTGTTATTAACCTGTTGGTTAGTCGGGCTTGCTAGTGGCGAAGAGGCATTCAACAATTTACAAATACATGCGTCGACCTGGTATGGAAAAATCAGTCTTGCTGCATTTGTATTTTCATTTTACTTTCATTTCGCAAATGGCATCCGGCATTTATTCTGGGATGCTGGCAAAGGCCTGGAAATATCGACAGTTTATATGACTGGATATATCACTATTGCATTCAGCATCATCCTGTCAATAATCACGCTAATACTTGGAGGCATGATATGAGTCTTCAACGCCCTCTAGCACGTGTTCGCGGTCTAGGTTCAGCTAAAGAAGGTGTTCATCACTGGTGGTCACAACGTCTAACAGCGCTAGCACTAGTCCCTCTTAGTTTGTGGTTTATCTATTCTCTGGTATCGGTAACAGGTGCTGATTACGCTACAGCGGTCACTTGGCTAGCAAATCCATTAAATGCCGTTCTCATGCTACTTTTCATAATCTCACTTTATTATCATGCGGCATTAGGGCTGCAAGTGGTAATAGAAGATTACGTCGAATCGGAATGGCAAAAAATTGCTTGTCTGATCCTTGTCAAGTTTCTTGCATTGCTGGCTGGGCTTAGCGCCGCAATTGCTGTGTTAAAGATTTATTTAGGGCTGTAAATTATAATGACAAAATCATACGAAATTATTGAACACAAGTACGACATCGTCGTCGTTGGCGCTGGTGGTGCTGGCCTTAGAGCGACATTTGGCATGGCCGCAAAAGGATTGAAAACCGCGTGCATCACCAAAGTATTTCCAACCCGTAGCCATACTGTTGCGGCACAAGGTGGCATGAGTGCTTCACTTGGTAATATGGGAAAAGATGACTGGCGTTGGCATATGTATGACACCGTAAAAGGTTCTGACTGGCTTGGCGATCAGGATGCTATAGAATACATGTGTCGCGAGGCTGTACCGGCTGTTATTGAACTAGAACATCAAGGTGTGCCTTTCTCCCGGACGGAAGAAGGGAAAATATACCAACGGCCTTTTGGTGGCATGACCACTAATTATGGAGAAGGAACAGCTCAGCGTACCTGTGCCGCAGCTGACAGAACCGGACATGCCATCTTGCATACTCTTTATCAACAATCGTTAAAGCACGAAGCAGAGTTTTTTATCGAATACTTTGCTTTTGATTTAATAATGGATGTCGACGGCGTCTGTCGTGGTGTGATGGCCTGG
Source organism: uncultured Gammaproteobacteria bacterium (assembly GCA_963976795.1). GTDB lineage: Bacteria > Pseudomonadota > Gammaproteobacteria > Eutrophobiales > Eutrophobiaceae > UBA7359. The sequence continues at coordinate 63,297 of CAXBLT010000014.1, read as the reverse complement.
AATCTGGAAGATGGAAAGATTCATCGTTTTCGAGCACATCAAGTTGTATTGGCTACTGGCGGTTACGGTCGTTCTTATTTCTCGGCCACCTCTGCTCACACCTGTACCGGTGATGGCAATGGCATGGTTCTACGTGCAGGTCTGCCATTGCAAGACATGGAGTTTATTCAATTTCACCCAACAGGCATTTACGGTTCAGGTTGTTTGATTACCGAAGGTGTTCGCGGGGAAGGAGGCTATCTCACCAACTCTGAAGGTGAGCGCTTTATGGAACGTTACGCCCCTTCTGCAAAAGACTTGGCATCACGAGATGTAGTTAGTCGTTCCATGACCATGGAAATACGCGAAGGCCGCGGTGTTGGTAAAGATAAAGATCATATCCACTTACATCTGGAACATCTGGGACCAGAAGTGATTAATGAACGTTTGCCGGGTATAGCGGAATCGGCGGAGATCTTTGCTGGTGTTGATGTCACTAAAGAACCAATACCAGTCATTCCAACCGTCCATTACAACATGGGTGGCATACAAACCAATTATCATGGACAGGTAGTAACCATGAAAGATGGCGACCCTGATACAATTGTCGAAGGTCTGATGGCCATTGGTGAAGCGGCTTGTGTATCAGTTCACGGCGCCAATCGTCTGGGTTCAAATTCATTGCTCGATTTAATTGTTTTCGGACGCTCAGCTGCTAATTACTGCGCAGAAAACATAAAACCTAATCAAGCACACAAATCGATGCCTGACGCCGGTGATGAAGGCCTGGAACGCCTAGATAGATTACGTCATAACAAAGGGTCAATACCGACTGCTGAAATACGAAGTAACATGCAACGTACCATGCAAAACGATGCCGCAGTATTCCGTACTGGTGAATCCATGAAACATGGTATTGATGAGATGGCAAAAATTTGGGATTCATTCTCACAAGTGAAGGTTGAAGATAAGGGCATGGTCTGGAATACCGATCTGGTAGAGACGTTAGAACTCGATAATCTTCTACGATGTGCCATGGTTAGTATTCATGGTGCATACAACCGTGAGGAAAGTCGTGGCGGTCACGCCCGAGAAGATTTTCCGGATCGTGATGATGAAAACTGGATGAAACATACTCTGGCTAAGTTTAGTGACAAAGGCGAAGTCAGTTTCGAATATCGACCTGTGCATATGTTTACGCTAACAGATGAAGTTGATGTATTCCCACCAAAGAAACGTGTCTACTAATCGAGTATTAATAACAGAGAATAACTATGGCTGAATTTACATTACCTAAAAATTCTAAAATTAAAACGGGCAAGACCTTCGCCGCTGCAAAAGGCGCAAGCAACAAAAAAACCTTTCGTATTTACAGGTGGGAACCTGACTCCGGCGATAATCCAAGATTAGATAGCTATGAAATTAATCTCGATAACTGTGGTCCGATGATATTAGATGCCATCATCTATATTAAAAATGAAATTGACTCTACATTAACCTTCCGTCGCTCCTGTCGCGAAGGTATTTGTGGCTCGTGTGCCATGAATATTGGTGGCACAAATACCTTGGCCTGCACCAAAGCGATTAATGAATACAACGGTGACATCCCAATCTACCCATTACCACACATGCCTGTAGTAAAAGATTTGGTCCCGGATTTGACACACTTTTATGCGCAATACACATCAATTAAACCCTGGATGCAGACTCAAACTGCTCCCCCACCAGACGCAGAAACATTGCAATCAAAAGAAGAACGCGCTGAACTCGATGGATTATATGAATGTATCTTGTGTGCCTGTTGCTCAACCAGTTGCCCAAGTTACTGGTGGAATAGTGACCGTTATCTGGGCCCTGCTATTTTACTTCAAGCCTATCGCTGGATTGCGGACAGCCGTGATGAATTTACCGGTGAACGTCTAGATGATCTGGAGGATCCGTTCCGCCTATACCGTTGTCATACGATCATGAATTGCACGAACACTTGTCCAAAGGGATTAAACCCAGCGAAAGCAATCGCTGAAATCAAAAAATTGATGCTGTCTCGCACCCTTTAAATGGAAGGAGAACATTCTCGGCTTCTCTGGCGTTGCCGTCGCGGTATTCGAGAAATGGATATAGTGCTACAAGACTTTTTAAATCAGTCGTATAACACGCTAAGTGACACTGATAAAAATTCATTTTCACAACTATTAGACGAAGCTGATCTCGATATCCTTAACTGGATAATGGGGAAAGATATTCCAGAAAATGACGGTATAAAAAACATCATTACCTTAATTCGACAATCCAGACAAACAGATTGAATTAAAACGATGCAAGAGACATGGCAAGCCTTTCTTGAACAAAAGGGCGCAACAATACTGAACAATGATGTCATTGACTTCAATGACTCAGGCATCAATGTTTCAGAGACACCCTTAATCACGCCTCTCTCCGGGTTTTCAATGCTAGCCGTTGTTGGTAATGATCGGCACGAATTTTTACATGGTCAATTCATCAACGATTTAAATCTTATTGAAGAACCTGCTGCGCAAATCTCCGCTTGGTGCAATCCTAAAGGGCAAGTTATTAGCAACTTTTTAGTCATCAACACTGGAATTGCCTATCTGTTGATATTCAAAACAGATTTAAAAGAGTTTGTGCAAAAAAGACTAGAGATGTTTGTCATGCGTTCTGATGTGACGATCAATGATATCTCAGACTCATCACCTTTACTTGGTCTGGCCAATGTACTGCCAAATTGCAGCAATCTTGCCTCATTAAACGGTAACCTCCCGTCAAACCCTGGAGAAGTAAATGCTGTTGATGGGTTAATTATTATTTGTCATCCCGATGGCTCTAATCGCCACCTTATAACAGGCAATATTGAGGCCTTGATAAAAAACATATCGCATTTTAAAGATAATGTCTCAATGACAGGGATTCATATCTGGAATCTATTAGACATCCTCGCTGGCCTGCCGTGGGTAACATCATTAACTCAAGAACAGTACTTACCACAGATGCTAAACCTTGATGCTCTCAAAGGCTTAAGCTATCAAAAAGGATGCTATCCGGGACAGGAAGTCATCGCGCGCTTACATTATCGCGGAGAAGTAAAAAAACGTCTTAGCTTGATACAATCCGCACAACCATTATCTATTGATAAACATCTCATTTCTGAACAGTCCAATAGTAAGGCAGGCACTATCATAAATGCAGCAACTCATCCTGATGGATTGAGTTATGCGCTAGCAGTAATCGATCTAGATAAACTAAACGACAAGCTATTAATTGAAAATAAAGCAATCTCAATTATTGAACTACCTTCTGATATCGAACCATAAGTAACACCTATCAAGGGATACCAGCAATCAACATTATCAACAGTGAATTCAAACCTGCTTGGTGGTGCTCCAATCGTCACTTACAAACACTGTATCCACGGCTATTTAAAAGTCCCTCTCCTCCGAAGCTACTTCGTGAAGAGTTTGAATTAGCTGATGGCGATTTCGTTGACCTTGCATGGACTGAGAAAAAAGAAACTGGCCCAATAGTCGCCCTATTTCATGGCCTCGAAGGCTCGGTAGACTCACATTATGTGAAATTGATTTTAAACGCTGTCATCGGTAATGGCTGGCAAGGCGTACTCATGCATTTTCGTGGTTGCAGCGGTCGGCACAATCGATTGAATCGCAGCTATCATTCGGGTGACACTGGTGACATCAGTTTCTTTATCAACGAATTAATTAAACGTTACCCCAATAGAAAAATAACAGCCGTAGGTATCTCTCTTGGTGGCAATGCCTTGATTAAATATATGGGCGAACTCGGCGAAAAATGTCCTTTAACCGCAGCAATGGCAATCTCAATTCCTTTCGATCTCGGCATTTGCGCTAAAGAATTGGAAACAGGTTTCGCCAGAATATACCAAAGTTATTTAATCAACAGCCTGATTATAAAAACACGCGATAAATTCAAAAACAAACTGGCACCCATTGATCTAAGCAGACTAAACGAATGGACAAACTTCTACTCATTCGACCACAACGTCACCGCCCCCTTACATAATTTTGATAGTGTCGATGACTACTACAGCAAATCCAGTTGCAAACAATTCATAAAACACATCACCACTCCTACGCTTATACTCCACAGCAAAGACGACCCCTTCATGAACCAGAGCGCACTCCCAAACGAAGATGACTTATCAGAGAGCGTCACATTAGAACTAACGGAACGAGGTGGACATGTTGGGTTTGTTTATGGCGACACACCATTTCATCCAAAGTATTGGAGTGAGAAGCGCTTAACTGATTTTTTTAAATCCATATTTAAATAGACTAACAATATTTAATCACAACACTCATAAAGCTGATGTCGCTGATTTAAGTTCAGCTATAACCACCGTATTTCAAGTTTAAGATTTAAAACCTGACTCTGAAACCGAATGTTTATTATCTATGGTGTAATTCAATGGTGGTGCCAGGAGTTTCTTCCCAATTAATATTTTTTAAGAAGGATGTTCAGAAACTTGTATCTTCATTCTGTTTATATGTGCTCATTCCAGAGACAAGATCATTATCGAACTAAACAATTATATATTCATCAGATTACTAAATCTGCTGAGCAATACTGCCAAGCCTCTTGTTTATTGATGAAAAGTTCTGTCTTCAAGTTGCTCTATCATAGATATGATTCCTTCTTTTGATGAGCCTGTGTTGTAGTAATCTAAAAAAAGCCCCATCATTTATAAATCACTACCTAATTAAGGGTATATATTCGACTACACATCTCACCCTATTAAAGAAATTAATGTGTCGCTAACTACAAACACTATGGATTACTAAACACATTAGTTAACACTAATATCTATTTGATTTACTTGTACTTAGAAGAAATACTCAAAATACTAATTACCTTTCAAAAACTTATCTAAGCCATTGAAAGAAAATGATTATTTTCAACAAACGTGACTTTGAAATTAATTAATGGTACAAATAAGTCCGTAACAGAGAATTATATAATAATAAATTTTAAGAGCACACTTCGCTTTATATCTTTAATGAAAATAGTTGTTTAGGTATTTAGTACGAGTTTTATAAGGCAGGGGAAGCGACAAGTTCCATAAGATTTTTCACAATTAATCTACAGGTAAACTATCGTAAATTAAGGACGTATCGGAAGTGTGTGAGTAGATGTATATATGCCTAAGGAGTGCATAGATGCAAGATACAGAAATACTTACACTATTATTAAATTTAGATGATGAATGGCATATAAATACAGTTGAGGTGGATCGACCTTCAAATCGTATAGATATCGCTATTGCTCACGGTTCAAAGAAGAAGAAATCCTTTTTCGGCAATTCAAAATCTAATGACGATATTCAAACCATTAAATTGCGCCATTTACCAATATCCGGAATGCGTACGTATTTACACGTACCTGCACCTAGCACGGTAGAGAGTAATAAGAGTTGGGCTCCCTCAGGTTCCCAACTGACCAACGAGATGGAAGCATTTTTAATCGATATCCTTAACAACACAAAATCTAACCAAGCCGCAGCGAAAATTTCTGGTGTTACTGCGGCTGAGATTCGTGAAGTAAGTGAACGTACCGGAGCAGGAGCTGATAATCTTGCCGATGCATTATCAAATGTTGCAAATGCAACCAACACGTCTACGTCAAGCCCTACGGATTATTTTGACACGAAATCTTTTGAATTAATTGAACACACTAATATTCCGCCAGAAACACATGATAATTGGCAACGAATCATCAATGGCGATCAAATTATTAAGACAAAAGCTGTTGGTCTACAAATGCTGCTGCAACGTATTCGTCAAGATATCGCAAAGAACCCTTCTGAAGTTTCACGCATTAAATCTGCAAAATTATTGCGCCAATACTTCATCAAAAATCAAGATAAACACAAAGCCGACATTGCCATAATTTCTGGCATTTCAACTCAAGCATCAAATCAAGAACAAATAGGCATACTTGCATCTGAGTCTTCAGTTTTTCCAGGTGTGAATGATGCCGTTTGGCAAAAAATCATTAATGCTGAACTACAAATTCAAACATCAAATGTTGCATTGCAAATGATGATGGAGCGTGTACGCCAATCGGTGGAAAGAAACCCATCGGAGTCATCTCGGCAAGCAGGTGCAAAAATACTTAGGCAATTTTTTATAAAACATAAGGCGCGGCTAAGTTCAGAATCACAACAAATGGGAATTCGAGTATCGATACCCATTACTTCTGCAAAAACAGATGTCATATTACCGTCAGAGAATGCCTCATGTTGGCAACAACTGGTTATTGGTGAGTTAAAAATTCAGACAAATACAGTTGGTTTACAGATGATGTTGGAAAGAGTACGACAATCTGTTGAAAAAAACACGTCTGAAACTAATCGCATGGCGGGAATAAAAATATTACGCCAATATTTTCTTAAACATCAAGCTTCATCACAAAATGAAATACTTCAGTTAAATGGGATAGCACCCCAAGTCTTACCTACTGACAACAATGATAACAACCAAATTACTATCCCGCCAGAGACCCATCCAAGTTGGCAACGATTAATTAATGGTGAGTTGGTCATAAATACGGACATAGTAGCACTCAAAATGATGCTGCAAAGCATTCGAATTTCAATCGAAAATAATCCATCCGATGCATCACGAACTGCTGGGGCAAAAATACTTCGGCAATATTTTGTGAAACATCAAAACAAACACAGAACTGAACTTGATCAGTTAATAGCCGCATAGGAGTAGGTTAAAATGTCCACATCTGATATACACACAAAAATGCTAACCGTTGATCAAGCGAAGGCAGCTATCGAAGCAGGTAAGGTATTATGGCTTGCCGGAGATGAAAACCTTCTAAAACAATTACCAAAAGGTCGCTGGATTGGCGGCTCAATCCCTTACTTCATGTCTTCTGACGGAGGTATAACAACTCGCGACATGATTTATGCTTCAGAACTTGATCCTGGCGTTGCTCGTCGAATCCAAGTTAAATTTTATAATACGGATAGTATAAAAAATATTGCGAAAGACTCGCCCGATGACGGGTTCACCATATTATTAATCCCTGCATTTAGTGATTTACATCTCTCTTATGCGCAAAATGCACCCGAATATGAAGAGATGTTTATTAAACCTATTGCTGGCTGGGTTACCGGCATACACCTTGATGACCAAGGCAGCGTCAAACCCACTGTATTTAATGGCGGTACAACTGAAACATCTTCAGATAAAGCTGTGGCAATGCATGTCACTTTAGCACCCAATAAAGTAGCTAATATTGGAATTGTTAATATTATGAATCAAGGTGGTGGTGATGTTATTGAATTCCCTGAAACAGGTTTTTCTGCATCCTCCTGCCTCGTTAATGGTATAGAACAAAATCTTGCTGATTATTTATTAGGCATTAATGTAGATATCAAACTACCTCTCGTGGCAGATTATTCTGGTGCAATGATAAATGTATCATTCCAGGAAATTGATGAAAAGAAAAAAACAGTTTCTTTCTATGCCCCTGTATTTAGTGGTGTTGAGTACAAATTATCCGCTCCTCTTGATGACTATGTTTCTGCCTTCCAGTCTTCCCTGCCGGTATTGGAAAATGGCACGACCTTTTCTTGTAACTGTCTCTTAAATTATCTTCATTCAGAACTAGAAGGAAAAACAACTCCAGGTATGACGGGCCCCATGACTTATGGCGAAATTGCATACCAATTGTTAAATCAAACACTGGTTTATTTAAGTATCGAAAACACCTAAGAATATATAGGGAATTGACAACGTGAATGCAGATAACAATATAACGGTAGCCTTAATTGGTATTCCATCTATTGAAGAAAAACGTTTAAACGCCGCTTTTCAACATTCGCAGTCAAGACATACAGCTTACTCGGCGACGGACATTAATGATTCGCCACAAATTTTAATGGTGAATGCTGATGAACCTTTATCTTTGATTCAATGGCGTAAATATCGAAATACACTTGAAGCCAAAGATATAAAAGATCCTCCTTCTGTATTAGTTTCTAAAGATCGCGAGTTCAAGACAGAACATTATCAGGTAAGACGTCCTTTAATTGCATCCAGAGCAATAAGCATTTTAGATCAGGTCACAGCTAAAGAGTTTACAGTCAAAGAAGAAGTTGCAATTTTAGAACAAACTGCGACGCCAATATCAAAAAACAATGACGTAAAACATTCTATAGCACTTGTTATTGATGACAGTTTACCTGTAAGAATACAAATGGATCAGGCTCTAAAACCTTTTACGGAGCGTGTTGATTTTGCTGAATCTGGTGAAGAAGCATTTGAATTAATTAATACAAATGAATATCAAATAATTTTTCTCGATGTTATTTTACCTGGCATGGATGGTTATGAGATTTGTAAAGTCATTAAACAAGGCAAGGCAAAAAACACTCCAATTATTATGCTTACAGGAAACTCATCACCCGCTGATAAAATAAAAGGGAAACTGGCCGGTTGTGATACCTACTTAATTAAACCCGTTGGTCAAACAATATTCAAAGAAGTTGTTTCTCAGTATTTGAATGAGCCGATAAGAGCCAGTGCTGTCTCTTAATTTATCTATCCATAAGATTTAAACTTAATAAGATTTACTAGTTACATTTTAGCCCGGAGGAAATAATGCCGATAAGTAAAGTTCTGATTGTTGATGATTCATCAACAGATTTATCAAACCTTGAAAAGATCATTAGTGATACAGAAAAAGAAGTCATTACCGCATCAAATGGCAGTGATGCTATTGAAAAAGCAAAAAGTGAAAAACCCGACATTATCTTTATGGACATCGTCATGGATCAAATGGATGGTTACGAAGCAACGAGAACATTAACAAATGATAGTGCGACTAAAACAATTCCTATTGTTTTTGTGAGTAGCAAACGCCAAAAAGCAGATCGCGTCTGGGCCAAAATGCAAGGAGGCAAAGACCTTGTATCAAAACCCTACACGAAGGAACAAATCCTGGATCAACTGAAGGCATATGAATAATCAAGCTGCAACTAACTAACAAATTGATTAGATTTTGATATAGGCATATAAATTGACACCCGATCAAACGACAGAACCTGAACTCGTTAATATTTCGTCTGAGGCAGATCACTTTGATCCATACCAAGGGTTTGTTGATGACGGTCAATCCTTAAATCTACGATTCGGCTTTCGTCTAGGAGAAATAAATTTACTCATCAACAAATTCACCATCTGTGAAGTGGTTAAAAGACCAATAATTTATTCCATGCCAAACACGCCACCATGGATACAAGGATTGATAAATCTACGAGGTATACTTGTACCAGTATTTGATTTAAAAAAAATACTTGAACAAACTGGCGATGATAAAAAAGATGATACATTACTAATTATCGATAGAGGCGAAAGTGCCTTTGCCACATATATAGATGACCTACCAAACTCAATTGATATCGATAATGAGAAATTCATTAAAACATCAACACCTAATGACACCCCTGAAATTCTTACCGATTATATATCAGAAACATTTTTTCTAGAACAAGAGATATGGATTGAAATTGATTACGACGCATTTATTAAAAACATGACCAAGGATTATTCCGATTAGAAAACTGATTCGCAATAAGAACTAAGTAACTTAAATCAACAACTGAGAGCAACAATCATGATGAAGATGCAAATCAAAAACAAATTATTTTTAGGGGTCTTATTCATCAATATTGCCTACTTGAGCATTCTCCTTAGTTTGTATTTCGCAATATCAAGTGCAGAGCATAGTGAAGCTATCACACAAATTTTAAATAATGGGGTTAAAAGTGTTTTTGTAATGTTGACTATTACTTTTATCGGCACCGTTTATTTCGTTAATTCTCTCTACAAGCCTATCGAAAGATTAATGAACATTATGGAGAAAATATCAGAAGGCGATCTAGAAGCACGCGTCGGTGTTAAAAGCGGAGATGAATTTGAGAATATCAGCACATCAATTGATACTATGTTAAATGAACGCGTTTCTGTTTTGATGAGCATAGAAGATGAAAATGAACAGTTAAATGACTCCATTGTGGCGCTATTAGAAACAGTTGCACAAATGGCTCAGAAAAACCTTGGCATAAAGGCAAAAGTAAATGAAGACATTACTGGTCCATTAGCAGATGCATTAAATTTAATGACTTCTGAAACAACTAGCGTATTAAACGAAGTAACAAGAATCTCTGGTGATGTTGCAGAAACGTCAAACCTGGTTAAATCTCAATCTGATAATGTATTGTTACTCGCTAATAAGGAACAGGATGAAGTTGAAAAAGCAGCAATAGAATTGAAATCGGCTACAGGAACCATGTCCAGAATCGCCCGTTTAGCAGAGCAATCTAATATTGCTGCCGAAGATGCAATAAAAACCACCATAACTGCTATGAGTACAGTGGGTGATACTGTAGATAGCATTAATAATATACGTGACACCATCCATGAAACTGAAAAACGTATTAAACGCCTTGGTGAACGATCTCAAGAAATTAGTACTGCTGTAAACTTAATTAATAATATCTCTGAAAGAACACATATTCTTGCTCTTAATGCCAGCATGCACGCAGCATCTGCCGGTGAAGCCGGCCGCGGCTTTGCTGTCGTTGCTGACGAAGTGCAACGCCTTGCTGAAAATGCCAGAGAAGCAACTTCGCAAATTGGCACGTTAGTGAATAATATTCAGATTGAAACTGTAAATACAGTCAACACAATGAACGAGCTTACCACCCAGGTTGTCGGTGGTAGTCAGTTAGCAGAAACTGCTGGTTCACAAATGAAAGAAACGCAATCTACAACAGCTGAATTAGTAAGTATGGTACAAAAAATTGCAGAACATGCTGTTGCACAAGCCAAAACCAGTAATCAACTGAGAGAGCGCACAGACGTTATTCGAGATAGTGTTCGTAAAACAGGAGCCCATTTGCAAGATCAAACTGTACATACTGATGAACTAGTGGAGCAAGCCATGCAATTAGTGGCATCGGTCGGCGTATTCAGACTAGCTGATGATGAGATGAATATTTAATAATCGATATACTAATATTCAATACTATTATCATCACTGTATGAGTGCATTCTGATGAGTTCTAAAATCAACTCTAATCTAGAGCTATTCATTGCTCAGGTTTCCCAATCTATTCCCAGCCAAGATAATATTGATACGGCATCTTTACAATATGCGCTAAATAACATCGAAGCCTTGGGAATTGCAGCAGGTGAAAATAAACGATTAGGCTTCCAGGATATTTGTTTTTTAGTTCAGGAAACATATTCCGATATTATTGAAACCAATAATACCTTGAGCAGCACTCAACTTGAGTTATTAAAACGATGGCCGATCCTTGCTTCTAATCACTTAAAAAACAGCACACATTCCACCGCAGATGCTCTCACTAATTTCTTTAATAATTCAGATTTAAGTACATCACTAGAAGAAGCAGATCTAAATGTTTTAAACGACATGCTTAGTAAAGAAGCTAATAAATTTCAAACTTTATTCTCAGAAATCATCACCAACATAAGAAATAACAAAACCCTTGAATTAGGCCTTTTAAATGAAAAGTTAGAAGAGTTATTACTTTCTCTTAACGAAGAAAACCTAATGGGGTTTCTAGATGTTTGTTTGTTATTTCAAGAGAATATAACCGATCTTGAACAAGATAATAATGGAATAAACGACACACAGAAGAACATGGTGTTAGAATGGCTCAATCAAGCTGAGTTATTTTTGTCAAGCACAAACAATTCTGCCGCTGCTTCCGCATTAGTTGCTAACTTAAAACAAGATGAATGGCCCACACCCCTCGCTGAAACCGATGCTAATGTTTTATTAGAGATGTTTGGCGTCCAAACTAAGGATAGTTCACCAAACATACCAGACGCACTGGTTAATGTATTTAATAAACTCCAGCGTTCTGTCGCAGAGGTAGAGCCACATAATAAAGACAGCATTCTCAATGTTGCAAACAATTCTGAAGAAATCGGACTAGCCGCAGGAGAATTGGATCTACTTGGGTTTCAGGACGTCTGTTTTCTTATAAAAGAATTTTTATCTGACATAGCAGATGATAGCAAATCATCTTTAGAACAATATATTCAACATATTAAGCAATGGCTGTCACTTGTTAAAAATTATTTAGTAAATCCAAACTCAACTGATGCGATTCAAAACATTCTTGAGTATCTATCAGATGAGCAATGGCCAAACCCTATGGCACAAGCTGACCTAGATATTATCCAAGAGATGATGGGTGCTCCTCCTGAAGCAAATGAGGTCATTGAACCGGAAGCAGCTAATATAGCTGCCCCTACGAATTCAACAACGGTCTCGACGAACGAAAGATTACAGGAAGAATTCAATGAAATATTAGATGATGTGATTGAAACAAAAGATATCCTCGCTGCACCACATGGCATTAGTAAAGATCTTGTTAAAATGCTACAAGAAGAAGCAACTATAATCCGCGATGAAATCTTATCTCATATTGAATTAATAAAAAATGAAGATACCGAGGCTGAAGTAATCGTTGATTCTCTATCCCAGTATGCTCTTCATGTCGAGCGTTTTGGTAGTGCATGCCAGGCAGCCGAGATGGATGGCTTGTACCAAATAGCTTCTGTATTCACGAATAATATTAATTATTTTTCAAATAACGAAGCTAAATTTACAGAACATCAATTGTCACTTCTTACTTTATGGCCTCAAAGTGTTTTATCTTATCTACAAAACCCAGGAGATAATGTTTTTAGCAGTGCACTTGTAGATATCGTAAAAGATAAAGAATTACCGAATAATTTAATGACCGGTGTTGCACCGGCACTGATTAATCTCTTAAAAGCGGTCTATGTCTCAGAGGTTGATATTCATAAAGAAGCAAGACAGACAGAAGCAAAAAGTGAAGATGTTTCTATTGAGCTTCCGGAAGATATAAACCAAGAATTACTCGATGGTTTATTGCAGGAACTACCCGGACAGACAGAGGGTTTTTCAGCTGCAATTCAAGCCCTGATTGATGGCAGTGGTGACATCAGCGAAGTACATAAAGCACAACGCATTGCTCATACAGTAAAAGGTGCGGCAAATACCGTTGGTGTAAAAGGTATTGCCATCTTAACCCATCAGCTTGAAGACATAATGAGTTCACTCAATGATCTAAATCACCTCCCCTCTCCTGCCTTAGCAGCTAGCTTCATGGATGCAGCAGATTGTTTAGAAGAAATGAGTGAAGCTTTGTTAGAACGTGGAACAGCCCCCTCAAACAGTCAAAACGTGTTGCAAAGTATATTGGACTGGGCAATACGCTTAGAAAAGGAAGGCGTAGATTGTCTTAAATCTGAAGAAAATGAAACTATTGAACCGGTCACTGCAAAACCCAAAGAAGAGGATATTGAAAAAGAAAACGATGATAGTGATGCCAGTGCTATATTACGCGTTCCGGCTAATCTAATCGATGAAATATTAAGACTTCTTGGTGAAACCATGATTGTCACATCTCAACTTCAAGAAAGGGTAAGACTATCAACAATGCAGTCACAACGACTTGTTGAGCACCAAAATAGCGTGAAAAATCTAGCTTCAGACTTGGAGGTTCAAGTAGATGTAAAAAGCGCTGTTCAAAACAATCAACAGAGTGCTGACCAAGATACAGTTTTCGACTCATTAGAGCTTGAAGAATATAACGAACTACATACCGTTACTCATCGCATTGTCGAAGCTGCAGATGACTCATATGAATTAAATCAAGAGGTTGCAAATGACTTACGTGAACTGGATGAATTATTAGTCGATAAGTTACGTCTACATAATGAAATCCAGGGAATTGTTATGCGCACCCGCATGGTAGCTATTAAGACTATATCTCCTAGGTTACAGCGTATTGTGCGACAAACATGTAGAAGCACAAAGAAAGAAGTCTCTCTCGAAATTATTGGCTCTGACACGCTTATAGATAGCGACATTTTAAATAAGTTGATAGACCCGTTGATGCATATACTTAGAAACGCCATAGACCATGGTATTGAAAATCGTGAACAACGAATACACCTGAAAAAAGACCCGGAAGGAAAGCTGCAACTTACTTTTGTCAGAGAAGGCACTCAAATTCTTGTTAAATGTCAGGATGATGGCTCAGGTCTTGATAGAAAAGATATAATCGATACAGCTATCAAACGAGGTTTATTAAGGCCAGATGAACAATTTTCTGAGAACAAGATTAACAGACTTATTTTAAACCCTGGTTTTTCAACACGAGAGAAAGCAACACAAACTTCTGGCCGTGGCGTTGGTATGGACATCGTTCACACTGAACTTCTAGCAATGAAAGGTAGCGTTCATATCGAGTCTAAAGAGAACAAGGGGTGTTTAATTGAATTAAGAATGCCATTAACGTTAATGTCATCTCACGCTTTATTATTACGCCACTTAAATAATATAATTGCCGTATCTAATCACGGTATAGAAAAAATCCTTCACCCAAGTGATTCACAAATTATTGAGACTGACCATGGCCTTATGTGTGAAGTTGATGGCGAAAAACTTAAAATGCAATCCCTAGAATCCTTATTAAATTTACCCGAAGATAGAAGAGGTGATACGAGAGAGACAAGACCGGCCTTGCTTATCCGTGATGAAGAATTGAATCATGTTATTTATATACAAGAAGTAGTTGATACACGAGACCTTTTTATTAAGTCCATGGGGAAATATATTAATAACATCAAGGGCATGCTTGGAGCGACTATCCTGGGCGATGGTAGTGTCATACCCGTTATTGATTTACCTGAATTAATTCGAGCACCAGTTACGATTTTAGACAAACCTGATGAACTGACCCACTCAAATATTCATCGTGCACTGCCTGTAGCCCTAGTAGTCGATGATTCTCTCAGTGCCAGACGTGCTCTCACCCAGGTTATCCAGGATGCAGGCTTTGATGTCAGGACAGCCAAAGATGGTCTGGAAGCTGTTGGAATCATCGAGAATAAAAAACCAAATATCATGCTGGTTGATATGGAAATGCCAAGAATGAATGGTATGGAATTGACCTCACATGTACGCGGTCTTGAAAACACAAAAGACATCCCTGTAATTATGATAACATCACGCTCAACGGACAAACACAGAAAACAAGCCGAAGCGGCTGGGGTCAATATATATGTGACCAAACCTTTTTCAGAAGATGATTTATTAGATCATGTTCACAGCTTACTAGTTTGAAAACTACATCTTGTTGAATAATATTATTTATTTCATTAATTTACTAACCTGATATTTAATAAGCTCACCAGGATAGCTTCTATTGTCACGCATACTACTCATTGATGACTCGGCGGATTACCGCAAATTATTGATTCACTATATAAAAAATACATATAGTGATGTAGAGGTCGTAGAATATGACCCTGTTAGTCAAAGATTACCTAGTGATGATTTTGTTTGGGATGAAATTGACCTAGTCATTCTTGATTATGACCTGGGGCTTGGAAGAGAAAATGGTCTGGGTTGGATGGTGCATTTCAATTCAATTGTTGGTATGCCACCTGTTCTGATGTTAACAGCTGAAGGTAATACAAAGGTTGCTGTCCGCGTACTAAAAGCTGGTGCAATAGATTTTATAGATAAAGAAGATATATCTGAATACACAATTAAAACAACACTAGATGATATTTTTTCTCTTGCAGATAAACAACAAACCTTAATCACAAGTAATGTAGAAGTCGATGAGGCAACAATTGTTGGAACACCACCATTACCTGATTTACTTTTTCAAGATGAAGATGATGTTAACCTGGATGATTTCTTTGACATCTCTGGGGAGACGGCTGATTTTTCTACTACGAATAAGCAATTAGAAAAATTTGGGCTTGTCGTTCCTGGCTATCAGCTACTCAAAGAGATTGGTCGCGGAGGTATGTCAACCGTATTTTTAGCCAAGCCAATAGAAGAAAACAATGAAGTTGTCTTGAAAGTTATGTTTACCGAAGGCCACGAAGACCCCATTGCATTAAAACGATTTATGCAAGAGTACACGTTAATATCGTGTCTTGACCATCCAAATGTAGTCTCTATTTATGAGCGGGCATTTGCATCAGATTTTGCTTATATTGCAATGGAACATTTTCCTGGTGGTGACTTAACTAAAAAACTTAAGCATGGTATTGAATTAGAGAAAGCAATCGAATACATCCGTGAAATGTGCCTAGGCTTAGTTGCCGTACATGAATTGAATATCGTTCATCGAGATATAAAGCCCGGTAATATTTTATTTAGAGCCGATGACACATTAACAATCACCGATTTTGGCGCTGCAAAAAATTTAACGGGAGACGTGGAGGATATAACGGTCAACAATCATATCGTTGGCACACCCTACTATATAAGTCCAGAACAAGGTGCCGGCATGCCTTTTGATCATCGCAGTGATCTATACAGTCTTGGTATTATGATTTTCCAGATGCTAACAAACGAACGCCCCTACATCGCTAAATCGGTAGCACAACTAATATCAATGCACATAAACGCGCCAATCCCACATCTTCCTACCCATTTGGCTAAATACCAACCATTGATAGATGGTTTATTAGCGAAAGAACCAGACGAACGATTTCAATCTGCAGAGGATGTCATCATTGGGCTGGAATGGATTAAATAAGAGCACGGTTCAGATCTTCATTAAACGCTGCAATTTCCTCTTTCTCTGAACCGCCGATTTATCATTGAAACCATTAATTACCAACTGAAAAATATTTCCCAGATAGAGCAGTCCATACACCGTTCGCACGCCGTGAATTAACAACGTGTGTAGATAGGCTTACCGCACTTACCCATTCCTAACAAAGTATCCTTGCCGCCGCTGGAATGTTGTCTCGACACCAGGCCTAAGCAGCCCAACATATGCCGCCCATTCTTGAGCCCCTTGCCACCACCGGCCCGATACCCAAAAACCCCGTCGGCCATTGACAAATCACATTAGACTGGTTAGCCATTTTCAACTGCTTATCGCAGACATTGCATTTGTATATCCAGTTCGACCAAATCGTCATAAACACAGGCAAAATAGCCGCGCCCAAGCATCGTAAAAGCGCTCTCTGCATCTTCCCGTATCAAAGGAAGATAACGGCGCACGGCAGCAATCGCCTCTGTAGAGCAGGATGACCAAAGTAATTGCTAGCGCCAAACCTCCAAATAGCCCAGAAATACCACCTCGTTCGATCAAGACACTAAATAGCAGGCAAGGTATGAATATATCCATATTCATACGATTGGGAAGCACCATATCCGGTCTATATTTCTTAGCGTAAAACAGGCCTGCTGCAACTATCGCAAAGATAGGAAAGGTGATCTCAAAGATCCTGACAGCGATCATTGTTGGTTTTTAGCGACATTATAGATAAGCAGTTTTTGAATGGATTTTTATTTTTAGTCTCTACGCGATATTATGCTGGATTAAATACATGTTCGGTAATAATTAATTTTAAAAAAATCATATTAAAATCAACAATAAAAATAATAACGTTATGCTGACTTCAAGACTATTCTTTATCGCTCTCTTTATCGCGTGTCTCTCATTACTCAGCTTTGGACTCTACCTAGAGCATGTAAGAGGATTGGAACCTTGCCCGTTATGCGCGTTTCAACGGTTAGCTTACGTAGCCATCACTGTCGTTGCTTTAATTGCGGCTATCCACAACCCCACAGATATATTCCGGATTGTATACAACATGCTGCTGATTATTTTTGCCTTGATTGGTGCTGCCATCGCTGGCAGGCAAACATGGTTACAACATTTACCAGCGGAACTGGTACCTGAATGCGGCCCAGGACTGGAATATATGCTTGAAGTATTTCCTTTAGGACAAGCATTGAAAATGGTCTTCAGTGGTTCTGGTGAATGCGCTGAGGTTCACTGGCAATTTATCGGTCTAAGTATTGCTGAATGGAGCCTCATTTGTTTCTCAAGTATTGCTCTTGCGACTATTCTGGCGATTTTCATGTTAAAGCCCGAGAGAAGACTATTTAATTTTTAACATTTATTTAAAATAGTATTTTTTTGGCAGTAAAAGCTAATTCCCCTTCTGCGGAGGCAAAGTACCGTACACACGGTTGTATAAATGTGGGAAATAGTTCTCAGCGCATCTTTAAATTGTTTCTAACAAAGACTGCGATTCATGCGCTTTAATCTGTGCATCAACAACAGCAATAGCGCTCGCATTCACTATACGGCGTACCGTTGATGAAGGTGTCAATATATGTACTGGATGATTGAGGCCGACCAGTATCGGGCCAATAGATACGGCCTCACCTAAAACTTTGACCATATCATACGCAATCTTTGCCGCATCAAGGTTAGGCATAATCAACAGGTTTGCATTCTCTACCAATTTTGAATAAGGCAATACCCGCCGACGTACATCTTTTAACAATGCCGCGTCTGCTCGTATTGGTCCCTGTACTTCTAATTCAGGGTTTTGCTTATGGATTATCTCCATTGCCGCAATCATCTTCTGGTTGCTTTCAGAATCATCTTCATTTGAAAAAGAGAGTAAGGCAACTTTTGGCGTCAATCCAAAACGCTGTACCGTTTTCGCGGCTAATAAAGTATTGTCTGCAATCTGTTCGGCCGTGGGGTCAAGCGTTACGGCTGTATCGCAGATAAAATATGCGCCTTTTTTAAGCAGTAAGACATTAACTGCTGCTGCTTGCTTATATTCTTCATTCACCCCTAATTCTCTTATGACATGTGCCAGATGATCATGAAAATGACCATCGGTACCGCAAATTATGGCATCAGCTTCGCCTTGCTCAACCATCTTGGTCGCGACACAGGTATTGATCTCTGAGATACCATCAAAATTAATATTCATCTCATCCATATACGCTGATGGATCGACGATCTGTATATCGATACCCGGTCGAAGACGAAGACCCATGTATTTAATTCTGTTCTCTATGATATCTGGATTACCTATAAGGATAGGCTTGGCCAACCCTTCATCGAACACCGATTGAACACTGTGCAGAATTTTTGTTTGTTCACCTTCAGCATAAACCAATCGCCTGGGGTCACTCTTCGCCTTCTCAAATAATGGCTTCATCAAGATAACTGACTCAAAGACATATTGTGACAAATGCTGACGATAGGCTTCCATATCTTCAATCGGACGCGTAGCAACACCGCTATCCATCGCGGCCTGCGCTATTGCAGGAGCAAGCTTAACGATTAATCTAGGATCGAAAGGCTTAGGGATTAAATATTCCCTGCCAAACTTGAGTTCATCTCCACCATAGACTGCAACAACAGTTTCAGGAGTTTCTTCTGTAGCCATAGCTGCCAAGGCATGCACCATAGCGATTTTCATTTCATCATTAATTGTAGTTGCAACAACATCAAGGGCACCACGAAAAATGAAGGGAAAGCACAACACATTATTAACCTGATTAGGGTAATCCGATCGCCCTGTCGCGATAATGGCATCGTCACGTACCGCTTTGATCTCTTCAGGTAATATTTCCGGGATAGGGTTCGCCAAAGCAAATACTATCGGGTTGTCTGCCATGCTTCTGACCATTTCTTGTTTTAAAACACCAGGACCTGATAGACCAAGAAAGATATCTGCATCTTTCATTACATCAGAGAGTGTTCTTAGCTTGGTATTGCTAGCAAACATACGTTTATGCGGTGTTTGTTCAGCGCGACGGGTTTTATAAATAACACCAACGTGATCGACGGCGATAATATTATCTTTTTTCATACCCAGCTTAACGAGTAATTTAAGACAAGCGATGCCTGCGGCTCCGGCTCCCGTTGTTACCAATTTAACTTTCGCGATATCTTTACCAACAATTTTAAGCGCATTAATCATTGCTGCAGCAACAATGATCGCTGTCCCGTGCTGATCATCATGGAACACAGGAACCTTTAACCGTTTACGCAATTTACCCTCTACCAGGAAACATTCTGGCGAACGTATGTCTTCCAGGTTTATACCGCCAAAAGTAGGTTCTAGACTGGCAATAATGTCTATCAGTTTATCTGGATCCTTTTCATTGATTTCAAGGTCAAAGACATCGATACCAGCAAACTTTTTGAATAGTACCGCCTTCCCTTCCATCACCGGTTTTGCTGCGAGAGGGCCAATGTCACCCAGACCTAGAACTGCTGTGCCATTGGTAACAACAGCAACAAGATTTGAACGTGCGGTTAATTCAGCCGCCATTCTACTTTCCGTTGCGATTGCCTTACACGGCTCAGCCACACCCGGACTATAGGCCAAAGCGAGATCACGCTGGTTTGCTAGCGGTTTGGTTGCGGATATTTCAATCTTTCCGGGTTTTGGAAAGCGATGATAATCTAGAGCGGACTTGTCGGTATCTTCTGTCATTCTTACTTAAAAGGCATGCCCGGCGGAGGCATATTACCGCCCATACCACGCAGCATTTTTACCATGCCACCTTTGCCAGACATTTTTTTCATCATTTTTTGCATTTGTTTAAATTGTTTTAACAGTTTATTGATGTCTTGAATTTGTGTGCCAGAACCTGTTGCAATTCGTTTTTTACGTGAGCCATTAATAATCGCAGGATCGACTCGCTCCTTGCGTGTCATTGAGTCGATAATCGCACCTAACTTAACAAACTCCTTATCATTAACTTGAGCAGCCGCACCGGGTGGCAATTGTGACATCCCAGGTATTTTATCCATCAACCCGGCAATACCACCCATATTACCCATTTGATTTAATTGCTCACGAAAATCCTCAAGATTAAAAGCTTTCCCTGTCTTAAGTTTTTTAGCTAATTTAAGCGCTTCTTTTTGATCTGTTTTTTCTTCTACTTCTTCGATTAGACTTAGGACATCACCCATGCCTAATATTCGCGACGCAATACGTTCGGGGTGAAAGGGTGTTAAGGCGTCACTTTTTTCTCCAGTTCCAATGAATTTAATTGGTTTGCCCGTGACGTGCTTAACGGTTAATGCCGCACCCCCGCGTGCGTCACCATCAGTCTTGGTTAGGATAGTGCCTGTTAACGGTAATGCGTTATTAAATGCAGCAGCGGCATTAACAGCATCTTGGCCCATCATACTATCAATAACGAACAAGGTTTCGACAGGAGCTACCTTATCATGGACCGTTTGAATTTCTTGCATCATCTCATCATCAATATGCAAACGTCCGGCACTATCAACAATAAGTACATCTATTAACTGGCGTCGGGCTGTGTCGACTGCATTTGTGGCTATAGCCGATGGGCTTTCAGTTTCTTTACTTTCAATCCAAACTAATTCATTTTCATTCGCCAAAGTCTGTAGTTGTTTAATAGCCGCTGGTCGATAAACATCGCAACTCACTACGGCGACTTTTTTATTCTCTTTTTGTTTAATCCAACGGCCGAGTTTAGCAGCAGTGGTCGTCTTACCTGCTCCTTGTAATCCTGCCAGTAGAATAACTGCGGGTGGTTGAGCTTTAAGATTTAATGGTTCGTTGCTTTCTCCCATGAGCGCAACCAACTCTTCATTAACAATCTTAATTAACGCTTGTCCAGGCGTGAGACTAGTAACGACTTCTTTGTCCAGCGAGCGATCACGGATATGTTGAATAAAATCACGTACAACCGGCAAGGCGACATCGGCTTCAAGCAATGCCATACGCACTTCACGCAGACCATTACTGATATTCTCTTCGCTTAAACGGCCATGGCCACGCAGATCTTTAAAGACTCGGGTTAACTTATCGGAAAGAGCATCAAACATAGTATTCCAGGTTTATCGTTTCATTTTAGTTATAGAGTTCGTTATTCTAACTTATTAATTCAATAACTTAAAAATCATTCCCATGTTTACAACAGAATCAGCACTTCTACCAATCGCCAGAATATGCAATCATCACGTACCCCTATAGATAATATTGAACTATGAGTCTTCAAGCTATTGCAGCTATATTACTTTACCTGACATCGGCTTGCCTGTTAGGTATCAGAATAGTTACTTCGTCAGAGGTATTTAACAAGAGGCGAACAATCGCGCTAATATCAGGTGCAATAGGTATTGTTTTACACGGTCATTTACTCTATCAGTCGATCATTTTAGCTATTGGTTTTGATTTTGGGTTTTTCAATGCGATTTCATTGGTAACCTGGCTTGTCGCATTCATCGTACTACTATCCTCCCTGTTACTCCCCCTGGAAAACTTGCTCTTGGTATTATTACCTGCCGCTGGTCTGGCTATCGTACTCGAACTTACTATCCCGGGTGGTCGAATCCTGAATGAATCGTTACCTATAGGGCTACGTATTCATATCCTATTATCTATCTGTGCCTATAGTTTGTTAATGATCAGTGCTGTTCAAGCTATTATGCTTGCCGTGCAAGAAAAGCTGATTAAGGAAAAACGTGTCGCAATCATCATGAATACACTCCCTCCTTTACAGGTGATGGAAGCATTATTGATACAGTTTATTGTCACCGGTTTCTTCATGTTGAGCCTTAGTCTTGCTTCAGGAACAATGTTTATTGATGACATATTTGCCCAACACTTGGCACATAAAACTATGTTGTCGATGGCAGCCTGGATCATCTACGCAATATTACTTTGGGGTCGCTGGTCGGCTGGCTGGCGAGGAAAACAAATTATTCGTTGGGCTTTGGGCGGCTTTACGGCATTAGTTCTCGCCTACTTCGGTTCAAAATTTGTGCTGGAAGTCGTTCTTCAACGTGTATAAACCTATCATATAACTATAATTAACCGTTATAACCACGAACATAGGTGCTAACACTAAACAGGGAAAAGTTTTAGAATACTAATGGCGTAAAATGCTGGTTAACACGAATAATCAATGCTTGACATAGGTACGGGGTGATCCAGCACAATACTCACTAGTCATAATTGAGGTCATCATTTTTGGACGACATTCCGGTATCGGTTCTGTTAGGAACCCTATTCTTTCTGGTCATTTTTTCTGCATTTTTTTCCAGCTCGGAAACTGCCATGATAGCCTTGAACCGTTATCGCCTGCGTCACCTGGCAAAAGAAGGGAAGCGTAGTGCAATTATATCTGAAAAACTGCTGGCAAGGCCTGACCGTCTGATCGGTCTTATTTTACTGGGTAACAACCTGGTTAACTTTATGGCTGCCTCGATAGCGACGCTAGTTGGAATACGTTTATTGGGTGATTTAGGAGTCGCCTTAGCACCTATTGTATTGGTTATGGTCTTTTTAATCTTTGCTGAGGTAATGCCAAAAACAATTGCCGCACTTAAGCCAGAACTTATTGCTTTTCCAGCAAGTTATATCTTGGCACCGATGATGAAATTGGCATATCCAGCAGTCTGGCTTATAAACTGGGTTTCTAATGGCTTATTGGGGCTGATTGGAATCAGTTTGAATGATCAAGGAGATGACCCCCTATCACGAGAAGAATTGAGAACTATCGTTTTGGAAGCTGGGCACCTAATACCACAAAGACATCGACGCATGTTGATTAATATTCTGGAACTGGAAAACGTGACTGTTGATGACATCATGGTACCTAGAAATGAAGTTGCAGCGATAGATCTAGATGACCCGATTAATGAGATAATAGAACAGCTTAGTCATTGTCAACACACACGTTTACCAGTATACCAATCTAACATCGATAATATTGTCGGAGTGATACATCTACGACGTATTGCCCGAATCATGGCTGATAAAAATGAGCTTACCCACGAAGCGATAAAAGAAATTCTGTTCGATAGTTATTTTGTTCCCAAAGGTACACCGTTACATACCCAGATGATGCATTTTCAACGTAATAAACGTCGCTTCGGGATAGTTGTTGACGAATATGGTGTTATTCAGGGTTTAGTCACGTTGGAAGATATACTAGAGGAGATTGTCGGCGAATTTACGACAGACATGCAAACTCATAACCTTGATATCCAGAAACAGGGTTATGGTTTCTACCTGATTGACTGTTCGGTTCATCTGCGTGAAATAAATCGGCAATTAAAATGGAGCCTCCCAACCGATGGACCAAAAACATTAAATGGGCTTTTACTAGAACACCTGGAGTTTATACCCGAATCAGGCACCACCTTAAAGGTCGATAATTATCTTATTGAGGTTACGCAAGTATCTGAAAATTCAATAAAAATGGCGCGGATTAAGATGCTTGAAGAAAATCTTAATAATAACGACGAGTAAGCACTGGGTCTGATTTTTGCATTGTTATTTCTGTATCAAGTGCATAGGCTACGGCCGCCTGCTCTTCTCAATACAGATAGATGGAGACAACGATGAAAACCAAACCCACTTACACAGATAAGCGTCGATTTAGCCGCATTGCCTTTGACGCCCCTGTAACAATACGCAGCAATGATGGTGACTGGGGTTCAAGCCTTATAGATATATCACTGAAAGGTGTTCTTATCTCGAAGCCCGACAACTGGAGCTACCCAAATAATGCAGAATTCAATATTTCTGTTGGACTAGAAGGTCACGACTCAATTATCAATATGAATACTAAACAAGTTCACGTTGCAGATAAAAGCCTCGGCTTGCAATGCATCAGTATTGATCTTAAGAGTGTGTCAATTCTCAAGCGATTGGTTGAGCTGAATCTTGGTGACGAAGATATACTTGATCGCGAGATTGCAAACATGATGACCTGTGAAAATTAAGCTACAAACCTACTTTTTCCAGCACTTGGGAAACATGCGTCACCGTCTCAATATTCATCTTCGGTATAGCCACTTTAGGGTTATTAGCTATTGGAATCAGAGATTGTTTAAAACCGTGCTTAGCTGCTTCATTTAATCTTTCCAATCCATTTTGAACTGGACGGATCTCGCCTGACAAACCAACTTCACCAAACATTATCATATCATTCGGAAGAGGCTTACTTTTATAGCTCGAAATTATTGCTAACAGCAAAGGTAGATCTGCCGCTGTCTCGGCAATACGCACGCCTCCTACAACATTAATAAATACATCTTGATCACTCATAGATATTCCAGCGTGACGATGTAACACGGCTAGTAACATTGCCAGTCTATTCTGTTCCAGCCCAAGTGCAACACGCCGGGGGTTACCTAGATGTGTCTGATCAACCAACGCTTGCACCTCAACTAACATAGGGCGAGTTCCTTCTCGAGTAACCATTATGGCACTTCCGGAGACTTTGTCGTCATGGCGTGATAGAAAGATTGCTGATGGATTAGAAACCTCTCTCAAGCCTTTGTCGGTCATTGCAAAGATGCCTAGTTCATTCACCGCGCCATAACGATTTTTTACGGTACGGACAACACGAAATCGGCTACTACTGTCGCCTTCAAAATAAAGCACCGTATCAACCATGTGCTCTAATACTCTTGGGCCTGCTAATGCCCCTTCTTTAGTAACATGTCCAACCAAGAATAATGCTGTATCAGTTTGCTTGGCAAATCGGACCAATTGCGCAGCGCATTCTCTTACTTGCGCGACTGAACCAGGGGCAGATTGCAATATGTCACTATAAACAGTTTGAATTGAATCGATAACGATCACTTTAGCCTTTTCTTTATTGGCAACGCTTAGGATTCGTTCAAGATGATTTTCGGTTAAGATTCTTAATGAACCTAAAGATAGTCCTAGGCGTTTGCCTCGCAAGCCTACCTGTTGCGCAGATTCTTCACCTGTCACATACAGGCTTGGGATGCCAGAAGCATTATCCAAACAAGCTAATGTCTGCAATAACAAGGTTGATTTACCAATGCCGGGGTCACCACCGATTAATGTCACTGAACCATTAACAAGACCACCACCCATAACACGATCTAATTCTGCTAATCCAGTTGCTTGCCTTGGCGTTTCTGACATTTCAACAGCATCAAGAGAGCAAACTTCTGATGGTCCGGCAAGATGTTCACGAAAGCGGTTAGAACTTGATACCGTTTTCTTTTCAACTAAACTTTCTTGAAGTGTATTCCATGCCATACATTCAGGGCACTGACCAACCCATTTCGGTGTCTCTGCACCACATTCATTACATTGAAATTGAATTTTTGGCTTAACCACGTTCTATAAATTCCAATCGCTTATGCACCCCACATAATAATTCGTAGGGAATGGTATCAGCGTACTGTGCAATTTCTTCTACAGGCAAAGACTCACCCCATAAGACGACTCTGTCACCAATTTCAGCCTGCGGTTGACTTCTAAGATCGATAGTCAACATGTCCATTGAGGCCCGGCCTATTAATGCGCAACGAACATCGTTCACAAGAACTGGCGTACCGGACTTGGCATGACGCGGGAATCCATCACCATAACCAGCGGCAACAACACCGACAGGCATGTCTTCTGGACATCTCCAAGTTGCGCCATAACCAACTGGCTCACCTTTTTTTAATCGTTGGATCGATATTAATTCTGATTCTAATGTCATCACCGGTTTTAGTCTGAGTTCATGCGCATGTTTATCGGCCATTGGAGATACACCATAGAGCATTAACCCGGGTCGATTCCAATCAGCATGTGCTTCTGGAAAAGCAATCACTGCCGCAGAGTTTGCAATGGTCTTTTCTGCTTCGAGACCACCACAAGCCTGTTTGAAATTTTCTAATTGTTGTTGTGTCAGTGGATTATTTTGTTCATTAGCCGTCGCTAGGTGCGTCATCAATCGAAAAGCAGGTTTGATGTTTTTACATTGTGTAACACGCTTTAAAATATCCTTAACATCATCAAGAGGAAAGCCGAGTCGATGCATACCTGTATCTATTTTTACCCAGACTTGAAGCGGCTCATTTAGTGTTGCTTGTTCTAATATATCTAATTGAAATTCATTATGAATTACTATTTCAAGTTGCAATTGAACAATTGATGTTAAATCAACGGCTTTATGTGGCCCTTCAAGCAAGATTATGGGAGTGGTAATTGATGCAGTCCTTAGCTGTTCGGCTTCTTCCAGACATGCAACACCAAAGGCATCTGCTTCACTGAGCGTATTAGCTACTCTGACTAGTCCATGACCATAGGCATCGGCCTTGATGATCGCCATAGTTTTTGAATTGGGAGCGAGTTCCTGTGCTCGTTGGAGGTTGTGTTTCAGCGCCTGTTTATCAATAACAACCCTGGATGGTCGTGTCATTCAGAAAACCCGGAAGGATTGTGGACGTAATCATCTGCTAGATTCTCAAAACGTGTAAATTGTCCGAGAAAAGATAACCTGACTTTCCCTATGGGGCCGTTTCTTTGTTTACCAATAATAATCTCAGCCGTCCCCTTGTCATTACTATCTTCATCATAAACTTCATCCCGATAAATAAACAAGATGACATCTGCATCTTGTTCAATAGCACCTGATTCACGCAAATCAGACATTACAGGTCTTCTATCCGTACGTGATTCGAGGCTTCTATTTAACTGGGACAAAGCGATAACAGGCACTTTAAGTTCTTTTGCCATCGCCTTTAAGGAGCGTGAAATTTCTGAAATTTCTGTCGCCCTATTTTCATTTGTACCTGCAACTTGCATTAGCTGCAAATAGTCAACGACAACAAGATCAAGCCCATGTTCTCTTGATATACGACGGCAACGTGCTCTTAGTTCAGCCGGCGTTAGTGCTGGCGTGTCATCAATGAACATGCGCGTTTCTTGTAACATACCGACCGCCGATGTTAATCGCGGCCAATCATCATCGTCCAGCTTTCCTGTCCGAACCTTATGTTGATCAATTCGACCTAAGGAGGACATCATTCGCATGGCAAGCTGTTCGCCCGGCATTTCCATACTAAAAATGGCAACACTATGTTGTCCCTTAATCGCAGCATTCTCCGCGATGTTTACCGCAAATGCGGTCTTACCCATAGAGGGTCTACCAGCAACAATAATTAAATCAGAACGTTGAAAACCGGCAGTTTTTATATCGAGGTCTTCATATCCAGTAGCAATACCGGTTATAGGGCTATCTTTGTGGAACAACTCATCCACTCTATTCAATGCTTCTTTCAGGTATTCCTTGATCTCTTGATAACTTTTTCGCCCACGGTTTTCATTTTCGGCAATTTCAAAAACCGTTTGCTCAGCGAATTCGAGTATCTGTTCGCTACTCCGTCCCTGAGGATTAAATACAGTATCATTAATATCAGTTGTGGCACTAATCAACTGTCTGAGAATGGAACGCTTACGAACGATATCGGCATAAGCACTAATATTACTTGCACTTGGTGTATTTTCAGCAAGAGCAGCAAGATTACGCATACCGCCAGCTTCATCAAGTAACTGATGATTTTCCAACCATTCTGCAACGGTGACAATATCGTAAGGTTGGCCATCTTCGCTAAGCGCGCTTATAGCTCGGAAAATAATCCGGTGATCTTTTCGGTAGAAATCTTCTTCGCGAACGCGTTCGACTACCTTGTCCCAGGCTTCTTTATCTAGAAATGCGCCGCCTAAAACGGCTTGTTCTGCTTCTATGGAATGCGGCGGGATCTTTAATGCCAGTGTCTCAGCATCACTCGATATAGATGTGTGTATCGATTCCTGCATAACAGTCCCTGGATCGAGAATCGATCCAAATAAAACAGTAAATAGCCTTAATTTAAAGGCTATTTAGAAGAATTAATTATATTGCTGTCCCGAATGAAAAACTAATCTTCTTCTTCCGAAACAACAGTCACCTTTATTTTGGCAGCTACATCCGCATGAAGATGAACATCAACTTCAAATTCACCCGTGCTACGTATCGGTCCATCCGGCAATCTAATTTCATGCTTAGCCAACTCGACACCAGACTCAGTAACTGCATCAGCGATATCGATAGTGCCAACCGAACCAAATAATTTACCTTCAGCACCTGCTTTACGTACGATAGAAATACTTACCGTATTTAAATTCTCAGCGCGAGCAGTCGCCGCAGCTAACGATTCTTGTTGGTGTTTTTCAAGCTCAGCCCTGCGAGCATCAAACTTGGCAATATTGTCAACAGTTGCAGACACAGCTTTGCCACTTGGGATAAGGTAGTTTCTACCAAATCCAGGTTTGACCTTGACTTGATCGCCTAACTCACCGAGTTTATGTACCTTTTCAAGCAAAATAACTTCCATCAGATTACCTCAATTCATAACGATTTTATAATAACAGATTCTTTACAAACTGACTCGCTTCACAATTCATTTTTGGAGCCAATTTTCCTTCTACGCCAACCAACATAAACATCTGTCATGCCTAAACAGGCAATAAGTAATGCCATTTGCGGCAGGAGCACTAACAAACAATACATCGATACTATCCAGGCCGTTGATAATTTAAATTTATCAACATTTCGATGTACTGATGAGATTCCTTGCATCAAATACATAAACATCAAAACAACCATAATATCCCTAAACAAAGCTTGCCATGGTTCAGCTAGCGTCAATACCAATAATACAATCAAAGCACTCGCTGGTAATATTTTTGATGGTAAGCTCAGTGCATAAAATTCCTTTCGAAATGCCCCGGGATTAAATAATCTTGACTGCCACCACCTACCACACAAAACACTAATGACTACATTCAGCATAAAACCGGTAATCATCATCGCGTTGATCATACCTGCCGCTGGGGCCAATACTTTCTGATACTGCCCGATATCTTCTGGCGGCACTGTTTTTTCTAGCATGATAACCAACCACTGTTGCCACCATCCAGATACATCACCAATAATGAGATATATCGCAACAATCAACACCGCTGCCAATAATCCGACTACAAACAGCAACAAGCCCTGCTGTTCACAAAAACGCAGTGTCATTGCTGCGGACCAAACAGGTAACCAGATCACCAACGCGTAGCCGAAAACCAGTTCTATTGGCAGATTTGCAAGCAATGAGAAAGCCAATAATAGCAATAGGCTTGTCATCAAAATTTGCAACGCTGTAGATGCCCCTTTCCTCAGGGTAATCAAAGCGACAACAGAGCCATTAATCAGAAAGGCAAGTGGCGGCAATAACAACGAAATCAAGGCACTAAAGGTTGTCGCTGCAATGGCCTGAAACCTGCCACTTAATAGATAGTTACCGATCATTTAGTAATGACTCTTGCTTGACCAAATTACAATTGGTTTTCGCATTAAAATATGTCCATCTAAGTAGTAGATGAACATATGCTACATATACTTTATTTAGTCCAGCCTAATGCGCGTCACAATAAGGAATCAAAGCAAGATAGCGCGCACGCTTAATTGCAGTTGATAACTGTCTTTGATAACGAGCATTTGTACCTGAAATTCTGCTTGGAACAATCTTTCCATTTTCAGATACATAATTTTTTAATGTATTGAGATCTTTGTAATCAATCTCTTTCACACCATCTGCAGTAAACCTGCAAAATCTTTTACGTTTGAAATAACGAGCCATTTTATAATCCTCTCAATTTAATCTTCTGATTCAGACTTATCGGCAGCTTCTTCAACTGCTTCGTCCTTACTTGATTCCTCTACAGCCGCAGCAGGTTCTACTGGAGCAGCTTCTTCAGCAGTTGCCGTTTCCACTGGTGCTTCTGCCGGAGTAGCAGCTGCCGTTACGGGTGCTGGTCGAGTTTCTTCTTCGTCCTTGGATTTAATCAAGTGTGATGCCTCAGTAACAGCTTCATCCTTTTTAATAACCAGATTACGGATAACAGCATCGTTAAATCGAAAACCGTCCGTCAGTTGATTCAGAGATTCGGCATCACATTCGATATTCATCAGAACATAGTGTGCCTTATGGATCTTGTTAATAGGGTATGCCAAAAGCCGACGACCCCAATCTTCCAAACGATGGATTGTGCCGTTGTTGCTTGTGATAATGCTCTGATAACGATCTATCATCGCAGGAACTTGCTCGCTCTGATCCGGATGAACCAGAAAGACGATTTCATAGTGTCTCATTGTGTATCCTCAAGGGTTAATAGCCTCCCCAGCATTTCAGGGTGAGGCAAGGACGTGTAAAGTGGCGCGATTCTAATGGATTGCCTCGTCCACTGCAATGCGATACGAGCTGAAATTTCAGAAATCAGTCTGAAAATAACCAAACATCGCTATTTTTCTGAGTTTTCATGCTAAACCAGTTGGATTCAGGTGCTTCGTTGCCTGAGAACCTCATATAAAGCCACTCCGGCTGCGACCGAGACATTCAAGCTCTCAACATTACCATGAATAGGTAACGAAGCGGTGTAGTCGCATTCTTTCTGAACCGAATCTCTCATGCCTTTACCTTCACCGCCCATGACAATAGCTGTAGGAATCTTTAAATCAAGCTCATAGATCGTTTGCTCCGCATCTCCTGCAGTTCCAACCACCCAAACGCCAGCTTCCTTTATCTTCTTTATTGCACGGACTAGATTCACCACACTGATAACGGTGACGTTTTCTACTGCGCCACTCGCGACTTTACGCACTGTTTCATTGATACTTGCTGCGCGATCATTCGGGATGATTACCGCTGTAACGCCTGCCGCATCAGCGGTACGAATACAAGCGCCGAGATTATGTGGGTCTTGTACTGAGTCCAGAATCAAATAGAGCGGGTTAGCGTCTTGATTTTGTTCTAAAACATCATCGAGATCATGCTCAGTTTTTTTTGCTGCTTTTCTAACCTCCATAATCACACCCTGATGATTCTGGTTCTTAACCATCTTGCTCAGGGTAGAACGTGACGCCGTCTGAACCGACACACCTAATTTATTTAGTGTCTCGTGAATAGAGTTCACTGAATCGGACTGAATTGATTCTTGTATCAAGACACTTAAGATTTTTTCAGGTGAATTTTCTAAAACCTGCTTAACCGCATGCAGCCCAAAAATTCGATCTGTTCGTTTACTCATTCTCTTTTAGTTCAAAGTCTATTTTACGTTCTTCTAAATCAACTCGTGTGACAAGCACTTCGAGTGTCTGTCCAAGCTTGAAAACCTTACCTCCACGTTCACCACGTAAAGTATGCGTAATTTCATCAAAATGATAATAATCAACCGGGAGATTACTAATATGAACCAATCCTTCAATAAATATATCATCCAACACGACAAATAAACCAAATGATGTAACAGAACTCACCATGCCACTAAATGTTTCGCCTACCTTATCTTCCATAAAGGCGCACTTAAGCCGCTGCACCGCATCGCGTGATGCCTCTTCCGCACGGCGCTCTGTCATTGAACAGTGTTCGGCCAACTCCAACACTTGTTGCGGAGAATAATTAAACGTTGTAGCCGTTTTACCTTCGAGAATATGCACAATCCCCCGATGAACCATAAGATCAGGGTAGCGGCGAATAGGTGAAGTGAAGTGAGCATAAATAGGGAATCCCAATCCAAAATGACCTTCATTCACCATGCTGTAGGATGCAAGCGGCATACTTCGTAATAACACCGTTTCCAACATTTGCGCATCATCGCGTTTTCTAATGACGTCCATTAACTTTGCATAATCTTTAGAGGTCGGCTCCTCACCACCGCCTAAAGACAAGCCCAATTGCGATAATAATGACCGCACATTCTCAAGTTTATCCAGTTTCGGCGTCTCGTGAATACGATACATTGCTGGAATCTCATTTTTTTCAAGAAACTCACCGGCTGCAACATTGGCCACCAACATCATCTCTTCGATTAAACGATGAGCCTCATTTCTTTCAGCGGTATGAATAGCTTCAATATGGCCTTTGTCATTAAATTCAAATCGCGATTCGAGTGAAGAAAAGTCAATGAGACCTTGTTTCTTCCGTTCTCCATGTAGTAGTTGATATAACTGATATAAATCATCAAGATGATTTACAAGCGCTTCATGTTTCTGTCTAGCATCGCTATTTTTTTCAACAACAATCGCAGACATTTCTGTATAGGTTAAGCGAGCCGCTGATTTAATAATCCCCTTAAAGAAAGAAGAATGTTTCACCTTGCCTTTAGCATCAATGTTTAATTCGCAAACCAGACTATATCGATCAACTTTTGGTTTAAGAGAACACAAACCATTCGACAGTATCTCGGGCAACATGGGAACAACACGGTCAGGAAAATAAACGGAAGTCCCTCGTAAACGAGCTTCATCATCGAGCGCACTTAGCTTTTTTACATAATGCGAGACATCAGCAATAGCTACTAGCAAACGCCAACCACCCCCTTCTTTTTGGCAAAAAACTGCGTCATCAAAGTCACGTGCATCTTCGCCATCTATCGTAACAAAGGGAACATCACGGCTATCAACTCTATTGGATATATTTTCTGAGTCGACTTCCTCGGTTAATCTTTCAATGTCTTTTTCAATTTCTTCTGACCATTCAAACGGGATGTCATAGCTTCTAATAGCAATATCAACTGCCATGCTTGCATCAAGACCGTCACCAATAATACTCAACACTTCAGCTATAGCTTGTCTATGCTTTTCAGGCTGGTGCACAATTTTAGCAACGACATATTGCCCGTTCTTTGCTTTGTTTTTATTCTTTGCCGGGACTAATAGATCCTGACTTATACGCTTATTATCCGGAACAATATAAGCAATACCTTGCTCTTCATAGTAACGGCCTACTAGTTGTGTATTCGCGCGCTCCAAGACTTCAACTAATCCGCCTTCGCGTTTACCTTGTTTACTAACGCTAACCTGACGAACTAATACACGGTCGCCATTTAAGACCGTGCGCATCTCCTTTCCTGATAAAAACAAATCTTTACCACCTTCATCGGGAACGACAAACCCATAACCATCAGGATGACCGATAACCCGACCTTTAATCAGATCCATTTTCTCGATCAATCCATAACTACCACGTCGATTACGAATCAATTGACCGTCACGTTCCATCGCTTTAAGCCTACGACCTAATGCCTGACGAATTTCCGGATCGCGAATAACAAATGCCTCTGCAAATTGCTTACGCTTCAATGGTCGACCAGCTTCGCGCAGGAACGCCAATATGGCTTCGCGTTCTGGTAACTTAAAGACTTTATTCGAGGATGATTGTGGTTTAGATTTTTTACCCATGACCTTTGTGGATTGACAATATTATAGAGGCTGGTTAAAGTCCGCCCTCTTTGGTTCCAACACTATAACACATGCTGAGGTGGCGGAACTGGTAGACGCTGGACAGGAGTCCGAGTGTCGCGGCTGCATGGATGCAGAAGAGCGATCGCGCTTAGCGCGTTTTTAAAAATAGAACTAGAACATTAAATTTGGTGCCAATTTAAAATATGCCGAGGTGGCGGAATTGGTAGACGCGCTAGCTTCAGGTGCTAGTGAGCTTATGCTCGTGGAGGTTCAAGTCCTCTTCTCGGCACCAATACGCTTTCACAGGTTCAACTGAACTTTAGGATTAATAGACGAAGAAACATATTTTTATTCTTCAAACTAAACAGCGCAGATGTCAGTGCGCTATAGCCCAGAGCTAAATTACATTCTGCAAAATATCTCACGCAATCTCTTAGAACTACGGCTCAGCACCAAGTTTAAGAGGCAGGGACTCATCGAGAACCCACTCATTCATAGAGCCATCGTAAACAGAGACATTATCTTGCCCACATAAACTCATGGCCAGACAATCCATGGTTGCAGAAATACCGCCACCACAATAAGCAATAACTTTATCTGTCTGTAAGGCTCCACTCTCTGTAAACAATGGACGCAACTCATCCGGTTCCAGAAACTCACCTGTGTCAGGATTAAGGAGAGAGTCATAAGGCACGCTGTAGCTGCCTGGCAGGTGCCCGGGTCGACCATAGCGGTTTAATTCCCCTGTATACACTTCGGTGGGCAATGCATTGACCATGGTCGGACCACCTTTCTCTATAACTTCAAGCATCTTATGTTTATCAACCCACATCTCGGGCCGCGGGGTCACAGAAAGCTTTCCTGTCGGATAATTGGAACCCTCCCTATCCGTGGAGCGTCCTTCACGTTGCCACTTCTCCCATCCGCCGTCCAATACAGCCACATTG
This sequence comes from uncultured Gammaproteobacteria bacterium, assembly GCA_963976795.1. Taxonomy (GTDB): domain Bacteria; phylum Pseudomonadota; class Gammaproteobacteria; order Eutrophobiales; family Eutrophobiaceae; genus UBA7359. The sequence continues at coordinate 28,369 of CAXBLT010000014.1, read as the reverse complement.
TCAAATCCGATAGAGCGTAACATCCACCAAATCCTTGTAGCCCACATCTGACTTCCCTTACTAAACAGAACAACAGTCGTTTTATCAGATACGCCATGCGTTGCGATCGCTGTGGCAAATGTTTCCGGTGCCGGCATCATAAATGGAACACTGTTATTTGAGTCGAACAATTCAGCATTAATATCGATAAAACCTGAACCAGGTATATGCGCCTGTTCCCACTCTTTACGAGGAGTTTCAGAATCCAGGTTATAACCACCGAAACTGTCACCCGCATCACCTTTATATTCGACGTAAAGCGTAACGTCATAGATCCTTAGTTCTGGTTTTCCTAAATGTTCATCAAGCCAGTCTGTCGATACGAGAGGTGTTTGTAGTTTCATATCATTATCCTTTTCCATTGTTTTACGATAATACCCAAGTGGCAAAATCATATTAAATTTATCACTATGATTTATCTCAAAGAGCTGATTTATGTTCTTCGTTGCCCATACTTATTAAGGTTCTCTATTGTAGGTTAATAATTAACATCCTTCAGCCCTCAATTATTATACATTTTTATCAAACAGCAATTTCTTAGCCCCCTTAAAATCAGTCTTACCACTACCCAGCTTTGGTATTTCTTCAACAACTTTCACCTCAGCAGGAATCATTAATGGGTTCGCACCTGAATCCAACATTGCCTTTTTAACATTAGCAAGCTCAATTTCTTTTGTGATCATGAGGATTATTTTTTCACCTTTCTTTTCATCGGGGAGATTCACTGCAAGCAATTCTAGCTCTGGCTCATTTAAAGCATTTCTAACTACTTCTTCAACCGCAGTTAGACTAATCATTTCCCCGCCAAGTTTAGCAAAGCGTGAATAACGATCAACAATACTCAAGAATCCATCCTCATCGAGATGACCTTTGTCACCAGTCTTATACCAACGTTTATCATCAAGAATCGTGATCACTTCATTAGTCTTTTCTTCATCATCCAGATAACCCAGCATCACCTGACTACCACCGATTAAGATTAGACCATCTTCACCAGTTCCCAATTCTTCTAATGAATCAGGATCAACGATTCGAAAACTGGTACCGGGTAATGGCATGCCGACCGTACCTTGTTTATTACCCAATTGAACTGACCAGTAATTTACATCGAGCGCATCAGGAATATTCACACTGGCAACTGGTGTTGTTTCGGTAGCACCATAACCTTCATAGATGTCTTTATTAAATTTTAACTTAAAGGCATCACGCACATCCGGACTGAGTTTTTCTGCACCAGCGACTACAATACGTAAAGACTCCAACATCAGTGGATGTATGCGTTTATTCTTCGTATAAAGTCTTAAAAAGGTTGAAGTTCCACAAAAGATAGTTGCACGATATTTTGCAATCGCTTTTGAGATATTAACCGCATCGGTGGGATCAGGATGGCAAATCATTGGTATACCTTCGACCAAAGGCATGAAGGTCGTCACAGTTATGCCAAAGGCATGGAACAAGGGCAGGCTTGCCATAACAACATCGGTGTCTTGAGTGTTCAGCATATCCGAGATCTGTTTCAGATTAGCCATGATATTACGATGGCTCAGCATTACCCCTTTTGGTGTGCCTTCGCTACCACTGGAAAACAATATTGCAGCTGGCGTATTTATATCTACCTTCTTGCAATAGAGAAACTTTAATACCGCTGCAGGTAAAAGCATTACCGTTATTAAAGTGCATAAACCGGTCACTTTACTAATTTCCGTTTTAAGATCTTCCATGTAGATAAACTGACTGTCTGAAAACGCATCATTTAGGTCGATTCCCTTCTTAGCCAGTTTTTCCATAAACTTACGCGAGGTATAGACTGTTTTAATACCCGCTTTCGTTACTGAACCCTGTAATGCTTCGCGACTGGCAGTAAAATTGAGATTAACGACAGTCTTACCACAGAGGATAGCTGACATATTAGCAATAGCACCGGCACTACTGGTCGGGAGTAACAAACCGACATTTTGCTCTTTTGAATATTTTTTAATCAATCGGGAAAAACATATCACTCCAGTTAAGAATTTATTACCGTTTAATGGCCCGGCTAAAGAATCAGCAACGGTTAATTCATCACTATTACGTTTTGCAGTATCAATAAAAGCCGTACCGATTGAAGGTAAGTCACTAGTGTAGTGCTCCCAAGAATCAATTGACAAATCAAACACTCGTTTCTTTAATTCATCAGTTGTTGTATCAATTGGTAACGTTTCACCAAAAGCAACAATGATGTCGTGTTTGATGCCACTGCTACGAAGGTTTTTTAATTTTTCACTGGATCGTGAAAACCAACTACCCCATAGACCACGTAGGTAAAATGGTAGAATGACCGCATTGGCTTCTTCCGCAGCCTTTTCAAAACCTCGTTGGAACTCACCTAACTGCCCGGTGCGACTGATGGTACCTTCAGGAAATAAACAAACCACATCACCATTGTTTAAACTCTCATTAATTTTTTGAAGAGCCCCTTTACTCGCCCCAGCAGAGACAGGAATTACATTAAAAATATCTAGAAACCATTTCAGATACCAACGTTCATAAATATTCCGAATCATAACGAAACGAATAGGTCGAGGTGAGGCCATCTGAATAATGCCCCAATCGATCCAACTAATGTGGTTACCCAACATCAAAACGCCACCTTGCTCCGGAATGTTTTTTAAACCCAAGACCTGAAGACGATAACGATGACCAATGATGTAACTAACAATAAACCGAACCAGTGACTGTGGTAGCTTATAAGCCGTATAGATTGTTCCGACTACGGCAACGACTAGTAAGATGTTAAACAACCCAAGGCTATTCATCCCGTAAAACGCAAATAAGACCGTCAAACCAAGAAAGGTCAACATCACCGTATTTTGAATCAAGTTACTCCCCGCGAGCACACGACCCAACTCATCTTCTTCAGCATGAAACTGTATCAATGAATTTAACGGGATTAATAAAAACCCACCGAACATGCCCCAGCCAAAAAATAGAACTGCTTGTAGATAAGCATTGTCCAAGCTAGGCAGTATCAACAAACAAATTGCAATCCCAATCGATCCTACTGGAATCATGCCGGTTTCGATATGTGTTCTGGAAATACGTCCAGCAATGATTGAACCCAACATAATACCCATACCGGCGCAAGCCAGGATTCCCTGAATGATAATGGTATTGGTAATGCCTAATGTTTCCTTCGCGTAAGCCGGAAACGCCGCCAACATAACTTGTGATATCGCCCAGAATATTGCTAATCCAATAATTGATAGAAAGATGACTTCACGATCAAGCACGACACCCATATTCGATCTCAAATAATTCCCGCGGCTATATTCTTTTAAATCAAACTTCATCTCCTCATCAACAGGATGTTTCTGAGGCAACATATAAGCAAGACCTAGTTCAATAATACTGAATGCAACCAACCCCCAGCCGATTGGGGCAATATTCATTAGTAATGAAGACGTATCGCTATATATTGAGTCGATTAAAAACTGTTCAAAAAGAATTGAAAATACAAATATCCCAGCAAGAATAGCTATCGTTGTCGTCGCCTGTACTAAGCCATTTGCTCTAGCCAGATTATCTTTGCCGACCATCTCTTTGATGTAGCCATATTTCGCTGGCGAATAAAATGCACTTTGTAATGCCAGGGTAAAGGTCATGGCAAAGGCAGGCCAAAACCAGCCCAGATAATAAAACAATGTAATGCACAAGGTAATGCCGACAGCGACCCACGCACTTATCCGCATTACTTTGTTCTTTGGGAATTTATCGGAACAAAAACCTGCAGGAGAGAGGAGTAATATGAAAGGTAATAGAATCAACGCATTGACGATCGCCGTTAAAAATATTTGTTCCTGTCCATCATAAATCTTAAACACCGTATTCTGAATAATGATCTTATGGCCCAGATCAACAAAGGCATTCAGAAAGACAACAATGATATACGGTAAAAAGCCTGAGTATTTAAATAACGTTTTCATGTGATATATCCTTTAACACTGCTTCAGTAAGTCCCTGGAGACTAATAATTAGTATTGTAATAAACAACTTATATTGTATCTGTATTACTTATGTGTTCTATTAGTATCATTAATCACTACCTTGCATATCCCAATGGCACAAACACATCACCTTATCATTACACTTAAAAAAGCGCTTAAGGCACATGGCTTAACCTATAACGATATTGCCAAAGAGATCGGTTTATCTGAGGCCAGTATAAAACGTATGTTCTCTGAAAAGAACTTTACCTTGAAACGACTGGAGCAACTATGTCAGTGCATGAATATGGAATTGTCCGATCTTTTAAAACTCATGCAAGAAGATAAACAACATCTGAGCAAACTCAATGAAGAGCAAGAAAAAGAAATCGCAAATAACCTGACTCTTTTACTGGTTACTGTCTGCGTACTAAATCGCTGGACTCTGGATGAAATAACTACCTATTACAAAATTTCTGAGATAGAGGCTATACGCTTGTTGGCAAAACTGGATAAACTTAAAATCATTGAGTTATTACCCAAAAATCGTATCAAGTTATTAGTCGCCTCAAATTTTGCCTGGCTCGAAAATGGCCCTATTCAAAAGTTTTTTCAAACCAAAGTAGAACAAGATTTTTTCAATACCCGGTTTAATAAAGAAAATGAACGTCTATTAGTTGTTAATGGGATGTTGGCTAATAGCTCCAATGCAGTTTTCCAAAAGAAAATGGAAAAGCTGATTAGAGAATTTAACGAGTTAAATGACACCGATGCGCGTTTATCACTAGATGAACGCAATGGGACAACAGTCGTAATGGCGCTAAGACAGTGGCAGTATGGATTATTTGAACACCTAAGAAAATGAGCTTTAAAAAATCATGAAGGCCGGCTAATCCCGACCTTCATATATTAGAGGTTTAGTTATAAAACAAACGTTTTAATGCCCTTGAAGTGGGATAATAAACAAATAATGGCAAGCCAATCATTAAAAAGACAACGTATAAATGTGGGGCCATCCATGTTTGTGCCACTTCATCACTAAACCCATAGACATAATTAATATTTACTGGCGCATTAATATTCTCAAGAATTACACCAGGCGCAGGCATGATGAAATAACATATTGATATTAATATCCATGCAGCCACTGTCCAGTAACGAAAAGCTCTTTTGTCATAACCGACTTTATAAACAAGATAAATTAATAAAAAAGGCAACCACCCATGAAACAATGACAAACTACGTGCAAAAAATGGAATATTCGAATCGAACATGTAGTCAGTCATCCCTAATGGTGCAAAACCAAATAAGCCGCCAACAAAATCAACAACCCAAATAAATTGAGGAATGAGGATGCCTACAGCAGGTAAACTGATTAGTAACTTATTTTCAGTCCAGATACCAAACAAAGTAAGTATTAAAGCTACGTCACAAAAATATAGAAAATTACTTGGGCCATAGGTTTTCCAATAAAAAGGCACTAATACTGACATAAAAGCAGTGAAAATTACTTTTAAAGAAAGAGGAATAGTTTTGTTGATCGGTGTCATTTACTTGCTCCCTGAAAATTAAACTCAGGAACAAGCCTGTCAAATAGTACTATATTTTTAAACTATTATAATAATAGTCATAGAATACTAGCATTAACGTACTATATTTTAATTCTTTTAGTGAAACGGGTTTCTTAAAACAATCGTTTCTGACCGATCAGGTCCTGTTGATATGATATCAATAGGAACACCCGTAATTTCAGAAAGGCGGTTTAAATAATCGATCGCCTTCTCTGGCAGGTCATCATAATTAGTCGCGCCGACTGTATTTGATTGCCAACCAGGATGCTCTTCATATATTGGCTTGCATTTGGCAAATTCTTCCGCGCCGATAGGCGGTACTTCCACAGTCCTGCCGCCGATCTCATAAGCAGTACAAATTTTAATCGTTTCCACCTGATCTAAGACATCAAGTTTGGTAATACATAAGCCAGTTAAACTATTAATTTGTGCTGAGCGGCGTAATGCAACTGCATCATACCAACCACAACGTCGTGCACGACCTGTTGTAGCACCAAATTCATGGCCAACTTCAGCGATGTGCTTGCCCATGTCGCAATATAATTCTGTTGGAAATGGACCTGAACCCACACGTGTTGTATAGGCTTTCGTAATACCTAAAACATAGTCAAAATGACAAGGACCAAAACCGGTGCCTGTAGCCGCACCACCCGCGGTTGTATTTGAGGATGTGACGAATGGATAGGTGCCATGATCAATATCAAGCCAGGTGCCTTGTGCACCTTCAAACATGATATTTTTGCCCTGTGTATACAATTCATTAAGACGCGTACCGGTGTCTGCAATCATAGGCACCAGATCTTCCGATAGCTTTCTTATGTCATCCAATGACTCCTGATAATCAATCGCATCACATTTATAGTAATTAGTCAGCATGAAGTTGTGATACTCCAACACTTCTTCGAGTTTGCTAGCTAGCAATTCATCATTAGCGAGGTCTCCAACGCGAAGTGCGCGCCGTGCAACCTTGTCTTCATAAGCAGGGCCTATTCCGCGTCCTGTCGTTCCTATCGCTGCTTTACCTTTTGCTTTTTCGCGCGCTTGATCAAGTGCAATGTGGTAAGGCAGTATTAATGTACAGGCTTCCGATATTTTTATATGTTTACTTGCTGAAACGCCATTATCTTCCAGCATGTTTATCTCTTCCATCAACGCGTGCGGACTTAAGACCACACCATTACCGATGAGACATTCGACACCGTCATGTAAAATACCTGATGGAATCAGATGAAGAACTGTTTTTTTACCTTCAATAATAACAGTATGACCGGCATTATGACCTCCTTGAAAGCGTACTACTGCTGATGCATCTTCCGTTAATAGATCAACAATCTTTCCCTTGCCTTCATCACCCCACTGAGTCCCCAGTACAATTATATTTTTACCCATTTTAATAATTTCTTTTTTTATTAATTAATGTCGTTAACGATCCACTCGCCATTTTCTAACACAAGTTGTTGCTCACAACTCATTTCGCTTGCTGAAGCTTTTTGCCCTTCCAATTCTTCAACTACGATGTTGCCAGTTTTACGCAGTGCATTTATTTTTTCACGCAATGCTTTATCAACCGATATCGGAGCAAAAATACGTGATGGGTTTCTACTGCTTTTGCTTTGTTGCTTTAACAAAGATTTGACGTCTGTACTAAAGCCTGTTGCTGGTCTTGCACGACCAAAGGCACTACCAATATCATCATACCGCCCGCCAAAGGCTATTCCCTCTCCCTCATCAGGGACAAAAGCCGTGTATACCATACCCGTGTGATAGTGGTAGCCACGTAACTCTGCCAAATCTACATTTATTGACACATCTATCTGACCAATTATTGACTCTGCCAATGCCTTGATCTCGTCAATATATTGCGCGCTCTCGGGAGAAAGTTTACCTAATAATTTTTTAGCTTCATCTAGCACTGCTATGTCCCCATTTAGGTCGACTAACTCAAGTAAAGCATTGCTGGCGGCGTTGGTAATATTCCATTCTTTATATAATAATTTTAATTCATCTTTCGCTTTCCTTTGTAACGCTTCAAACACTTGTGCTTGTTGAGTGACATTCAATGATGAATCGGCGCTTAATGTCCTGAAAATACCAATGTGTCCAAGATCGATACACGTTTGATTAATCTCCACTTGTTTCAATGTTGCTAACATCAATTTAACAATTTCAATATCACTTGCTACGCCAGAATGTCCGTAAAGCTCAGCACCCACTTGTAATGGTGCGCGTGTTTCACCGGATTTGCCGGGGCGTGTATGTAATACTGAACCTAGATAACAAAGACGGGTAGGTGTATCGCGTTTTAACAAATGCGCATCTATGCGTGCTACTTGTGGCGTAATATCCGCACGAATACCCATTAAACGACCACTTAGTTGATCGGTTAATTTAAACGTTTTTAAATCAAGATCTTCTCCAGTACCTGTCAGCAAAGACTCAAGGTACTCGACCATAGGGGGGATAACAAACTCATAGCCCCATGTAGAAAAGAGGTCGATGATAGTTCGGCATAATTGTTCAAGTGCAATTGCCTTAGGAGGCAAAATCTCTTCAACACCTTCAGGTAGTAACCAACGATTTGTAATATTCATAATTTAATTAACGAACAATGTATAACAATATCAAACCAACCAACATGCTTGAGACACCTAAAAACCGTAATGTTTGGTTATCCATTTGGGCAGCGGCAAGAAATACTTTTCGAATACCTTCAGGGTTCAGAAATGGCATAAGACCTTCTAATATAAACACTAACGCGAGTGCAGATAAAAGATCAGAGAAATTAATATCAAACAATCATTTTCACCATATCGATTTTAATAGAAACAGGCTTATCTATATCTATTAAATAAACCTGTTGTCTGATAAGCCCTGAATTTAATTGCCTTTCGAATTATTAAAATATCTAAAGAAATCCGACTTAGGTTCAAGTAGTAATACATCATTACTATCATTGAAACTATTTTTATAGGCATTCAAACTACGATACAGTGAATAAAACTCTTCATCTTTGGTATAGGCTGCGGCATAGATTTCGGTTGCCTGCGCATCACCTTCACCACGAATAATTTCAGCATCTCGATACGCATTTGCCAGGATAATCTCACGTTCACGATCGGCATTAGCACGGATACGCTCCGAAGCTTCAGAACCACGGGCTCGAAAATCCTTAGCGACACGGTTACGCTCGGCACGCATACGTTCATAAACCGAATTACTAACTTCTGTCGGCAAGTCTATCCGCTTGGTTCTCACATCAACCACCGTTATACCTAGCTCTTGAGGTAGGTTTGAAGTGCTTGCTGTAACGACACTCAGGATTTGAGTACGCTCTCCTGCAACAACTTCCTGAACGGTGCGTGCACCAAATTCATCTCGTAATGCACGGTTGATACGTTGGCCCAATAAGCCATTGGCATAAAGCACATCACCTCGTGTCGCAGTATAAAACTTATCAACATCAGTAATTCGCCACTTTGCGTAATAATCAACAATCACATCTTTCTTTTCTATTGTTAGGAATCGCTGTGGTTCTTGATCAAGATTTAAAAGCCGTTTTTCAAACTTCTGTGCCACGTTCACAATCGGCATCATGAAATGTAAACCCGGTTTATCATCAGACCGAGCAATCTCTCGAAACTTAAACACCAGAGCCTGCTCCCATTGATTCACTGTAAACACAGATGAATAGGCAACGACCGCAATAATAATTAAAGGTATTAGAATTTTAGGGTTCAAAGGCATTAGCGTACTCCTCTGAGTCGTTCATCAAGTCTTTGCCGAACATCGTTCATAGTAGTGGATGATGAATTAGAAGACTCATTAAAATTTGAAATAGCATCATTCGAGCTATTGTTTTGACGTTTATCAATCATTTTATCTATTGGTAAATACATCAGACTATTACCATTATCATTATCAATCAGCACCTTATTTGTATTACTGAAAACGGATTCAAGCGCATCCAGATATAATCTTTCGCGTGTGACTTCCGGTGCACGCTGATATTCAGCCAATAGCTGTCCAAAACGGCTCGCCTCACCTTCAGCCTTGGAAATGATTCGTGACTTATAACCATTCGACTCTTCACGTAAGCGTGCTGCACCACCACGGGCTTTTGGCAGGATATCATTCCTGTAAGCTTCCGCTTCATTTACCTGACGCTGTTCATCTTCTCGCGCCTTGATAGCGTCATCAAATGCCGCTTTTACTTCTTCTGGTGGTTTCGCTGGTTGCATTTCCGCAGTGGAAATATAAATTCCTGTTTTATAGTCCCCCAGTGTTTCCTGAATTAAGGATTGTATTCTTTCTGCGATTTCACTTCGTCCTTCAGTCAAGACGAAATCAAGTTTACTCTTACCAATCACTTCACGAACGGAGCTTTCGGTTACTTGTCTTAGTGTTGAAGCTGGAGAGTACACATTAAACAGATATTCGTCTGCATTCCCTATCCGCCATTGTACAGCCACTTCAACGTCAACAATATTTTCATCCTGAGTCAACATCAATGCTTTATGCGTAATTGATCTAACCTGTCCAACATTGACCTTTTTTACAACTTCTACCGGCCTTGGAAAACGAAAATTCAACCCTGGTTCAAGCGTATCAACATGTTCACCAAAACGAAGTACAACACCTCGTTCTTGTTGATCAATCAAATAAGTCATATCAAAAGCCAACCATGCGATCAGCAGGATGATGCCCATCATAAAAGGAAACATGGAATTATTGTCACCTACTTTACCAGGTCGATTACCAAACATGCCGCCTAAGCCTTTTTGCATCTTGCGAATTATCTCGTCAAGATCCGGTGGCCCATCTCCATCGCCTCTATTGCCCCAGGGGTCTTTGCCTTTATTGTCAGGTGGTTCATTCCAGCCCATTATATATTTCTCCGACGAAATTTATGGGTATATCGATAATACCCTTGTTGTAAATAGTAAATTAAAAATGAATTTGCGTGCGATCTTAATAGCGAGCAGGCTCTGACTGCAACTGTGATATATCCAAACTAGCCTCTTCACAAAGCTTGTTCAGTCTGAATTCTTCCAACTCAACTTCCATTATCCAACCGCCTAGTTCGTTCTCATCATCCTGTCTAACGGCCCCAAGATCAAATAATTTTGCCCTTAATTGACCTGCAGTGACGGGTAGATTCAGATAATGTGGTTGCCTCTCTTGTCGCAGTTGTTGCTCAATAGCTTCTCGTAATAAACCCAATCCTTCTCCCGTCTGTGAAGATAACCATACCCGTTTATGCGGGTAATTATCGGATATCTCAACGCGCGCTGTTTGTTCTGAATATTTATCTATCTTGTTATAGACCTCTATTTGTGGGACGTTTTCAGCATCAATTAATTCAATGACCTTATTCACTTCATCAATTCGCTGCTGTCGTTGCTCATGATCCACATCAATGACGTGTATCAATAAATCAGCCTCTCTGACCTCTTCCAATGTCGCCTGAAACGATTCGACCAGATCATGCGGTAAATCACGAATAAATCCTACTGTATCCGTTAATATAATATTCCTTCCAGAATCCATCTCAACTCGTCTTAATGTTGGATCGAGAGTAGCAAATAACTGATCCGCAGCCCTGACATCCGCTCCACTCATGCGATTAAACAGGGTTGATTTCCCTGCATTGGTATAACCCACCAGAGAAATAACCGGCACATCATTTTTCTTACGCTGCTGTCTACTCAAATATCGTTGCTTGCGTACTTTTTCCAACCGCTGATTAATCAACTTGATTCGAAAACCTACCAATCGACGATCTGTCTCAAGCTGCGTTTCACCAGGACCACGTAATCCTATACCGCCTTTTTGACGTTCCAAGTGCGTCCAGCCTCGTATTAATCGAGTCGATAGATGTTGCAATTGAGCCAATTCAACCTGCAACTTACCTTCATAACTTCGCGCACGTTGAGCAAATATATCCAAAATCAAACCTATTCTATCTATGACACGGACTTTGGTGTGATTCTCGAGGTTTCTTTCCTGTGCCGGTGTCAGTGGATGGTTAAATATGACGACATCAGCATTCAATTGTTCGGCTTGCATGGTGATTTCATCGGCCTTTCCCTTACCAACAAAGAGCTGTGCATCTGGAAATTGACGTGGGGCTTTAATTGAACCAATGACATCTAAGCCAGAAGAATCAACTAATTGAACAAATTCATTCAATGCATCATCAGCCGTAGATTTATAAAAATCGACGTAAACGATTAAGGCACGCTGAATGTCAGCGGATTTTGATTCCAAATGCTTACCAAACTAGATTAATTGAGGTCACGCGTCTTCGCCAGAATCCTCATCAGATCGAGGGAGTTTGACGTTTCTCGCCGGGACAATTGTCGAAACAGCATGTTTATAGACCAACTGACTCACTGAATTTTTAAGTAATATGACAAATTGATCAAAAGATTCTACCTGTCCTTGTAATTTTATCCCATTGACCAAAAATATGGATACCGGAATCCGCTCTTTCCTTAATGCATTTAAAAAAGGATCCTGCAATGAGTGCCCCTTACTCATAATAATTCTCCTTTGATTCTAATTTATTCTTATTTATCAGCCGTTTAAATAGATCCACGACCATTTCTGTTTATTATCCAACAAGTATATTACAAATGAGGAAAATATACGGCTAATTATCCAGATTTTTCAAAATTTCGGAGAAAATCCCTGTTTTATATGAATCATGCCACTCAGCATTCTCTTCTGAGCGACACCAGGTAATCTGGCGCTTGGCAAGCTGCCTTGTAGCGATAATGGCATTTTCCTGCATTTCATCATAGCTGCACTCTCCATTCAAATAATGCCAAACCTGCCTGTAACCGACTAACCGCATGGACGGTAAATCTAATGATAAATCACCTCGGCGATATAAGCCCTCAACCTCATCGATGAACCCGGTTTTCAACATATCGATAAACCGGCATCTTACCCGTTCGTGGAGTACTGAACGGTCTTCAGGCGCTAAGATAATTTTTTTTATCGGGTAGGAAAACGGTTCTTTGTGCTCAGCGGAAATTAATGCTGTTAATGTTTTTCCTGTTATTTCAAAGACTTCTAGTGCTCGCTGAATACGTTGTGGGTCATTTTCACTTATTCGAGCTGCTGCATCAGGGTCTATCTCTCTTAACCTGTTATGTAGGCGATGCCAGCCATCAGCATCGGCTTCGGCTTCGAGCCTGGCACGTATTTGTGAGTTGGCCTCTGGCAATTCTGCCAAACCCTTCTCCAGTGCACGAAAGTACAACCCTGTTCCTCCTACAAGTACGGGCGTTTTATTTTTTCCCAATATCTCTGCAATAGCTAAATTCGCGTCTTCTCTAAATTGTGCCGCTGAATACGCTTCTAATGGATCGCATATATCGATCAATCGATGCGGTGCCTTCACTAATAGTTCTTTATCAGGCTTTGCGGTACCTATATCCATTCCCTTATAAACCATGGCCGAATCAACACTAATGATTTCACTATCAATATTTTCATTTAAAAATACGGCCAAATCAGTTTTACCCGTTGCCGTCGGACCCATAATAAAAATCACTCTCGGAGAATCAATCATGTTTGTGCGTTCAACCATGCCGATAAGGTTTCAGAATCAAATTTTCGCCATGGTAGTGAACCGGATTCATGTGAACTTTGTTCAAACTGAGAAATCTCGTTAATTAATTGTGTCGTATTGCTTTCATCCAACGCTGTACCAGAATCGTTAACGTGTTGTGCAATTATATTAGAGATAGCTTTACTCGATTCATCTTCATATAAAGCATCAATTAGATCGTTTACTAAAGGGATTATCTCGGAACTGATTAATGTTGCAGGTATCGAACGAATTAATATTTGAGTTGGCGCTATTTGTTCTAATTTAAAACCCCATTGTTCAATGAGCATGTCATTTTTATTAACAAATTCCAGTAAGTTTGAACTCAACTCACAACCCACCGGCACAAGAATTGGCCTCATTGTCATCGACTCTGACAGGAAGTCATTATGTAAATGTTGCGCCGTTATTAACGCCCTCGATTTAGCAATATCAATTAAGTATTGCTCATGATTAATCGTAGCAATTAGAAATTGATTTGCTAACAATGATAAGTATTTTGATGCCGCTACCCTGCTCTCAAAAATGTTAGTTTGTTTAGAGTTAGTCGTGTTATAAATATTAGTTTCTTCATTAATGTTTTTCTGTGCATTTAATCCATTCGCTTCATAGTTAACATTATTGTCTATAACAACGATTGGTTTTCTTAAACATTCCAAAAGGCTGCTATAAATAAAGTCATGTACATTTCTTGTTTCTGAAAATCGAACTTCAGATTTTGCAGGATGGACATTCACATCAACCAATGAAGGGTCAATTTCAAAGTGCAGCACGTAACTTGGATAACGTCCGGGAGCAATGCGATCATCATAAGCTAGACGTATAGCGTGGTTGACATGCTTATCTCGAACAACCCGTCCATTGACATAGAAATACTGTCGATCAGATTGACTACGGGCCACATCATTTAATCCCAGCCACCCCCATAAATGCATGCCCTCTTTTGCAGAATCAACCTGTACACTTTTATTAGTAAATGACCGTCCACAAACACTAATGATACGTTTTTCAATAGCGTCCTTACATGCAGGTAAACTAAACAAAGGATGTTCATTATGTTTAACAAATATCCCGGTTGCAAAGTGACTCAAAGCAAGTGCTCTGATCAACGATTGAATATGTAGATATTCCGTTTTTTCTGATTTTAAAAATTTGCGACGCCCTGGCGTAGAAAAGAACAAATCATTAACTTCAACGGTTGTTCCTGTCTCATGAGATGCCGGTTTTATTTGTGATTGGTTATCGATGCTCCAGGCGTGTTCGGTACCGTTCAGACGTGATGTCATTTTAAATCGTGAAACCGAAGCAATACTCGGGATAGCCTCCCCTCTAAAACCCATACTGACTATCTGCGACAGATCAGAAAATGCCGACAATTTGCTGGTGGCATGTGCTTGTAACGCTAACTCTAGATCGTCTTTATGTATCCCTTGTCCATTATCACGCACACGTATCAAACTTATACCCGCTTCTTCAATATCAATTTCAATTTTTGTCGCTGCTGCATCAATACTATTCTCAATCAATTCCTTTACTACAGAAGCTGGGCGTTCAATCACTTCACCAGCAGCAATCTGGTTTGCGACTGAAACAGGGAGTTTATGGATACGAGGTAAACTTCTACTATCTGACATGTGCCGTATGATACGGCAGGTATTACCGACTAGGTAGTCGAATTATTGAAAAAAGAAATGATGTGGCTTTTTCACACAGTACTTTGGAAAGTCCATTGTTTTAGTATGGCAAAAGGTATGCCCCATCTATATAAACTATAACCGCTACATTCTAACCTAATGATGTGTTGGAACACGCTCCATCTTTTGATAAACACGTTTATTCTCTTGTTCTAATTTCCAAAGATTCAGATTTGTTTGCATACCTATCCAAAACCGAGGCGTACTACCTAAAACTCGACTTAATCTAATTGCAATATCTTCTGTAATATCACCACGTTCATTAATAACTTTAGACATGGTATTTCGAGCAAGCCCACAACGTTTAGCCAGATCGCTAACCGTGAGTCTGGTTTCAGGTAAAATTACGTTACGAATTAACGCCCCGGGATGAGAAGGTTGCCTTGCCATTAATGGTAATCCTCTAAATTCAAATCAATTACATTATTGCTATCCATACGCCAAGTAATACGCCAATTTCCTGATACCCGAATACTGTACTCACCTTTGCGTTGTCCTTTTAGCCCACGAAAATATAGACCAGCAATATCCATTTCTTCTGCAATTTCAATCGTATCTAACGCATCAAGAATCACGATCAAACGTTCAGCAATTTCTGCATTAATCCCATGTTTATCTGTGTAACGTGGATCATTAAAAAAGCGCTTCAGTCCCTTGTGGCGGAATTTTTTAATCATATTATGTAAGCGTAATCAACACGATTACAAAATGCAATGCTAATGATTACAGCAGGATAATAGCAATAGGCAAGACCCGGCCCTGTGAACGGAAACTGAGACACGGAGTTTATGGATGTGAGGAAAATTTCTACTACCTGACATGAGTCGTATGACACGGCAGGTATTACTGACTAGGTAGTCGAATTATTGAAAGGAATAATTATGAATAAATTCAAAATTCTCGACTTCATGATCGACTGAAGTAAGTAACACCGGGATAAATTACCGGATACACGAGCCTCAAGATAAATATCTTAAGTAATAATAAAAACATCTAGTCTTAATGCCATTTGCAGGAGATAGCTTGATGGCATTTCACCATTTGATATAAATGCCATCATCTCTAAGTCCAATGGCAACACCATTATTTCAAAGGGCTTTTCTAAAGTGCCTTTTTATGTACCGCTACTTCTTGGGATACTTATAGTTTGCCCCACACGAACCAAATCACCTTTCAGATCATTGTAGCGTCGCAAGGTATCGGTACTCACCTGATAGTGTTGTGCAATAGTCGAAAGCGTTTCACCGCGTCCTATAATATGTTTTCTTGACGCCAGCAGGGTTCCTTCTGGAGCAAAGTCTCGAAAATAGCCACGCAAGCCAACCATGATGGCATTTGCCATATTGGTACGGTGACTTTCACTTAATAATTTTCGTTCTTCCTGTGGATTCGAAATAAACGCTGTCTCGATTAGTATTGAAGGGATGTCAGGGGATTTTAATACTGCAAAACCAGCCGATTGCACCGTACGCTTGTGTACCTTACCAACACTTTTCAGGCCCTTTAAAACACGATCAGCAATATCGATACTAGCTTCAAGGCTAGCTGTTTGAGACAGATCTAGCAGCACAGAAGCAAGCACATCATCTTTGTTATCTAAACTGACACCACCTATCAAATCGGAAGCATTTTCAGACTCGGCTAACCATTTAGCTGCTTCACTACTCGCGCCGCGTTTAGATAGCACATATACCGAGGAACCATGCACCTTCGGGTCACGAAATGCATCGGCATGGACAGACATAAACAGATCAGCCTTGTATTCTCTTGCTTTGTTTATACGCTTTCGCAGAGACATATAATAATCGCCCTTACGGATCATCACTGCGCGCATACCGTGTTCTTTATTAATCACATCTACGAGTTGTTGGGAAATCTTCAATACAACATTTTTTTCATAAACGCCGCTTGGTCCCTTGGCACCTGGATCTTCACCACCATGCCCTGCATCAATAGCAATGATTACATCTCGCGGTCGGTTCGCAGCGGTAACTTCTTCTTTAACACTATTTGTTTTTAACTCGTCAGAATCAGCGCCATATAGGTCGACGACCAGTCGATGTCCATATTGTTTATTGGGTTTTAGCTGGAATGTTTTATATTTAACGAATTTTTTCAGATCCAGCACTATCCGTAGATCATTCTGGTTACGAACAGCTGAACGAATGGCTTGTAGATACTTATCTTCAGAACCAGGTTGAATCGCCTTTTTGCTCATTGACGCTTGCTTAAGATCGATAACCGTTCGATAGGGCGCTGTCAACAAAGACAATTCATGTTCCACAGGACCACTGACATCAAACACGACACGAGTACTATCAGGTGCGGCCCAAACTCGCACATTATCAATCGTCACTGTCTCAGCGAAAATTGATGATGATAGAAAGACGAAAATATTAAATAAAACCAAACGCATTTTCGTTAACCTAAATCTTAACCTTTTTATTGTTTATATGACTAATAGGGTGAATAGTTTCAAGTTTTGTTTAAAAAAGCAACCTATATCCATGTTTTATATGAATAATAGTAGATATATTTGTAGTGTCAATTAAAGCAAATCGTGCGTTTATTAAGCTGATTTGATGCGGTGCAGAATATTCTCGCCGGCGACTGAATGCGTTTTTATGTCAAGCTCTCTACCAGAGGAAAGATGAGTAAGAGACAGGGTAATATCAGCCTCGGGCAGGACATCTGCCCCCTGCTCAGGCCATTCAAACAAGCAGATTGCGTTACCATCACAATAATCACGTATTCCCATTGCCTCAAGTTCTTCTGGGTCATTAATACGATATAAATCAAAGTGATATATATCAATACCAGTAATCGAATAGGGCTCAACTAAGGTATAGGTCGGACTTTTCACATTACCAGAATGACCTAACGCATTTAACAAGCCACGTACAAAAGTAGTTTTACCTGCACCAAGTTCACCCTGTAAAAAAATGATCTCACCACCAATCAGTGCGCTAGCCATTTTAGCGCCCAATGCGATTGTCTCGGACTCATCCTGAAGCGCGAACAACATTATTCTGGGTTTACCAACTTATGTAAGTGCGGCATCAGATCCATGGCCAATAGGCCGCGCTCACCACGATTGGCAGCTCTATCTGCGGCGTTAGCATGTAAACAAACTCCTAATTTAGTAGCAAGATTCATCTCAATACCCTGCGCAATTAAACCTGCAATAACCCCGGTCAAGACATCACCCATGCCTCCGGAAGACATCCCTGGATTACCAGCATCGCTGATGAAAAAATCCCCTTTAGTATCAGCGATCAATGTCCCACACCCTTTGAGCACAACTGGCCCCTGAAATTTTTCATGTAATAATCCCAAAGACTTGAACCTGTTCTTCTGAATTGTTTTTGTATCCGTATTTAATAAACGTGCTGCTTCACCCGGGTGCGGCGTAATCACCCATGATTTTGAAACCTGTTCTTCTTCAATTAAAAGATTTAACGCATCTGCATCAATCACTATCGGAAGCGTTGATTCAAGTACGCGCGCTAATAAGAATTTGCCCCATTCCGATGTCCCTAAGCCTGGTCCAATCGCAATCACTGACGCGCGCTTGATTAACGGCATTAAGTCATCCAGTGTTTCAACGCCGTGAGACATGATTTCTGGTCTCACAGTGCTGAGTAGACTGGCATGTGATGAACGCGTTGCAACACTCACTAAACCTGCCCCGACTCGTCCCGCTGCCTCAGCCGCCATACGCGCTGCACCGAGGTAACCTTCATCGCCTCCGACAATAAGCGCATGTCCAAAATGACCTTTATGCGAATTACGATGACGCGGTTTAAGAATTTTACTCAAATCTTCCAGGATCAACCTTGAAACAATATGACTATCACGGTTTAGATTTATTTGTTGATAGGCCTCTTCGGGCACATCAAGGTCATTAAATTTGACCTCTCCCGATGCGGCAAGTCCATCATTGGTAAACATCCCCTGTTTAAGTCCTATGAATGTAGCAGTAACGTCAGCATTAACCGCAACATTCATTGAGCTACCTGTATTCGCATTTATGCCTGAAGGGATGTCGATAGAAATAATTCGACATCCAGATGAATTCATAAGCTTGATCAAATCATAACACTCACCTTCTATATCGCGATCGAGCCCTGTCCCAAACACAGCGTCAACAATGACGTCAGCACCGTCAAATACAGAAGTCGAAAAATTCTGAGGCCTTATGTTTGTAGTACTTAAATCCTGATAAGCAGTTGCTGCATCACCTTTCAGATTTTCAACATTAAACATGTTAATAACTGAGACCAGCTTCCCATCCTCTATCGCCAATTTAGCCAAAACATAGCCATCACCCGCATTATTTCCCCCGCCACAGACAACTACGATATTATTGGCATCTGGCCAGTGTTGTTTCAGTTCCCCATAACTAAAACGCGCTGCGCGTTGCATGAGGGAATAGCCCGCAATACCGTGATCTTCAATCGCGATTCGATCGAGTTCTCTGACCTGCTCGGAGGTGAATAGCTTAACCGGCAAGTTTCGATTAGATTCGTACATGGTTATATTTTGAAAACGTGCTCTCGATAGAACTGCAACTCATTGATTGAATCACGTATGTCATCCATCGCAAGGTGATTGCCTTGTTTAGTGTAATCTTCCTGATCTGGTGCCCAACGTTTGGTGATTTCCTTGATGGTACTGACATCAAGGTTTCGGTAATGAAAATAGGCTTCTAATTCAGGCATTAATCGGTGCATAAATCTGCGATCCTGACATATACTATTACCACACATTGGTGATTTTCCTTTTCCTACGAATTTTTTTAGAAATGCCAGCGTCAAACTTTCAGCTTCGGCAACGTCATATGGACTATTCTTGATTCTTTCCACCAAACCGGATTGATTATGTTGTCTTGTATTCCACTCATCCATTTGCCCCAATATCTCATCAGATTGAAAGATTGCTATGATGGGACCTTCTTCGAGGATGTTAAGCTGAGGATCGGTAACAATAGTAGCGACCTCTATGATTAGGTCATTATCAGTATCAAGACCCGTCATTTCCAGATCGATCCATATGAGGTTATTTTCAGAATGTGACATTATGTATCCAGTTTTTATTTGATTATTTAATTTTAACCACTATTTACTAAATATGAACATAATTAACGACTTATTACAAAACAGACAAGAATTCTTTCAGGAGATAAAAACCGCGTGAACCTCTTTACCAGCATATTTGTACTTAGCTTAGGCGTCAGCATCGTTGTTCAATGGTTTTTAGTACAACGACATATCAGCCATATTCGTTCTAACCGCGAAAATGTGCCAGATGCTTTTAATGATAAAATTCCAGTTGAAGCGCATCATAAGGCTGCAGATTATACTCAAGCGAAGGTAAAAACAGGTTTGGCAGAACTCATCATCGGTTCAGTATTTTTGCTATTGTGGACCTTGGCAGGCGGGCTTCAACTGCTAGATAACTGGTGGCGTTCATTTGGCTTATCGGACATTTGGACCGGGGCCGGGTTCATTCTCAGTGTATTCGCTATTATGTCGATACTCGATTTACCAATGTCAATTTATCGGACATTTAAACTAGAACAATCATTTGGCTTCAATAAGATGACGCCAAAAATATTTATCGTCGACCTACTTAAAAATGCTGTAGTAGGCTTATTGATTGGTACGCCAATCTTATTGCTCGTGCTCTGGATTATGGAGAATAGTGGTAACTACTGGTGGCTTTATGTCTGGGCAACATGGTTGAGTTTCAGTCTTATTATGATGTGGGCCTATCCAGCTTTTATAGCACCTCTTTTTAATAAATTTAGACCATTAGATAATGAAGAGTTAAGAACACGCATAGAAAACCTGCTTACTCGAAATGGATTCAAAAGCCAGGGTATTTTCGTGATGGATGGTTCAACTCGCTCGACACACGGTAATGCCTACTTTACAGGTCTTGGTGCAAATAAACGTATTGTCTTTTTTGATACATTGGTTAATGAGCTTAGTTACGATGAGATTGAAGCCGTTCTCGCACATGAACTTGGGCATTTCAAATGTAACCATATCCGTAAAAGAATATCGGTATTGGGAAGTGTCTTTTTGATTGGTTTGGGAATACTTGGATGGCTGATTAACGAACCCTGGTTCTATAATGGTTTGGGCGTCGAACAAGCGTCTACCTATATGGCATTAATATTGTTCTTAATAGCCTCACCTGCGTTTACATTTTTTCTGCAACCTTTGTTCTCATTCATATCACGTCAACATGAATTTGAAGCTGATGATTTTGCAGCAGACCAAGCACAAACAGAAAACCTGATTACCGCATTGGTGAGTTTATACCGTGAAAATGCAAATACATTGACACCGGATCCGCTGTATTCTGCATTCCATGATTCACATCCGCCAGCACCGATACGAATCGCACATTTGAAGAGTAAATTTGCATGAACTTATTCAATAAAATCTCACTGGCAAACTTAGTCTCATTCTTGTTGTTAAGTACGTCCACACATGCTTTCGATATCGACAATGGTAAGGAGCTACATAATGAAAGTTGTGTACGTTGTCACGATGATTCTATGTACACGCGTGAAGACAAGAAAACAAAAAGCTATTCATTGCTTCGCGAACGTGTAGTCCAATGCGAGATTATGACCGAACTGATTTGGTTTGAAGAAGAGATAGATGATGTCACGGCTTACTTGAACCAATCTTTTTATCACTTCAATCCTGATAAATAAAATTTTAATGACACTAATCAAATAATAATATTTTCTCAAGGTTTCTTAAAGCCAACCATTTATTGTTATACAACTGTTGGCTCTAATTCGTTTTCAATAAGATCTCCTATGTGCCTGATTGATTCCCCTTCGAATTTTTTAAACTTCAAACCAAAAGCGACATCTTCTCCTTCGACGTCAGGAAGCAAAACAAAATAGTAAATTTGACAAGAGACCGCCACCACATGTTGCTCGTCATCAATAGACACAGTAAATTTCGTATTAACAGTAAATTTGTCTTCATACTTTATTCGTTGGCCTCGTGGGTTTAATGCCTTCGCAATAGCCCTTGTGCAACGAACCTGCAACCCATCCGGCGAGATATCATAAATACTTGCTGTGATAAATCGTTTGTTATCAAGGTATATCGTAATTGGCAGGTTGATATGTACACGGGGATACGTCCTCGTTTCTTCATAATAGTCGTACGGCTGTTTGCCATGTTTAGCCTTCATTTTTAAGACCTCTCTGTTTCTCAAATGACGTTACTCAATATAAGTAATTAGCCCTTACCCAAACAAGGTTGTTATGCAGATTATGTGACACATGCACATAGTCCGAATCCAAAATGAGTACGCGAGAGAAATGATTGGATAATCGGTGTAAAAACACTTAGATCAGAACAAGGTTAATCTTCATGTGTTGCTGTAGGGAGACGCTTCGTTTTTGATGGGCTTAAATTTATCAGGTTACCAAATAGCATTAAACCAGCGCCCAGGATAACCGCAACTTCAAACGCTTCGTTGTATAAGATCGTTCCAACAACGGCAATCAACGGCAATCGAAAAAAATCCAAAGTAACGACGATACCTGCTTCCGCTAATTTCATTGCATTGGTAATACAATAATGTCCGGTTAACGCAGTTATACCAATAACACTTAACCAAAAGCACTGGCGTAAATCGGGCAATACCCAATCATTCATGGTAAATAGAAAACCAATGGGAAGTTGTATGAGGCACATATAAAACAAGACAGTTAATGAGTCCTCCGTGTTTGATAACGCCTTGGTTGCGACATGTGAGGCCGAATACCCAATAGCCGCAACCAAAACAATAATTGATGCCGAATCTACAATCTCTATGCCCGGGTTTAAAATGACATAAACGCCCAAGACTCCAAATAAAACAGCTATTATTTTCCGGGGAGTTATGCCTTCCTTCAAGAACAGCGACGCTATTACCAATGTCCACATAGGCACGGTGAATTCCAGCGCAAAGACATGCGCCAAGGGTAATAACCCGATCCCAAGGAACCAGCCATACTGCCCGATAAAATGAAAAACATTACGTACAATATGCAGCTTTATACGTTTACTTGAAAATAGTCTGGATTTTTTCGATTTATAAATTATTACAGTAATGATGAACAAACCGACTACACTACGAAAAAAAAGAATTTGGAAGGTCGTGATTTGCCCGGCAAGTTCTCGCGCTCCGATTGCCATCAAGCTTAATGAGACTAAGCCTCCTATCATCCATAACACTGCGTTCATTTTATATTACCGATTTAATTGTGTATGACAATAAAATGTTTGGCATGTTTTTTATCACACCTTTAGTATTGTTTAACCAAAGAATAGGGGAAGCACTATTGAGCCTTCTTTCCAAAGTGTTGAACGTCTATTAAACAAGCTTAAACGATTTAAAAAAAATTATTAGATCGCTTTCCTGCCATCTATTGCATGAGCGATAGTCAAGCTATTAACATACTCCAGCTCTCCCCCCATCGGTACCCCATGCGCAATTCGGGAAACGGCTTTACCACGCGCTTTAACCATCTCGCTAATAAAGTGGGCTGTAGCCTCACCCTCTACTGTACTGCTAGTCGCAAGGATTACTTCTTTTAATTCTTCGTTGTCCAATAATTTTGGCAGATCATTCAGACCTATATCATCCGGCCCAATACCATCCAGCGGTGATAAGTGGCCAAGCAAAACAAAATAACGTCCGCGATAATTTGCTTCTTCAATTGAATCAACATCAGAGGGGTTTTCCACGATACAAAGCATACTTTCATCACGTTTTTTATTTTCACAAAGGTGACATAGTGTATTTTCGGTATAGGTACGACAACGTTCACAATGTCCAATATTTTCCATAGCATCGGCCAAAATTCTGGAGAGGTGTTTTGCCGCATCACGATTTCTTTGTAATAGCTGATGGGCAATCCGTTGTGCTGATTTTCTGCCTATACCGGGCATGCAACGCAAGGCTTCAACCAGTTGCTCTAACAAGGACTGTTGGGTCATAAGAATTCTGTATTACAAAAACTAAAAAGGGAGTTTCATTCCTGGTGGTAGACCCATTCCAGCAGTAACACTTGCCATCCTTTCCTGTGTCATAGTTTCTACTCGTCGATTTGCATCGTTCACGGCTGCAGCCACAAGATCTTCAACCATCTCTTTATCATCTTTCATCAATTCTGGATCGATAACGACACGTTTTACATCATGACGACCATTCATTGTTACTTTAACCAAACCCGCTCCTGATTCACCAACAACTTCTGCATCAGCGAGCTCTTTTTGGGCTTTTTCCATATTGGCTTGCATCTGTTGCGCCTGTTTCATGATATTTCCCATACCACCTTTCATCGTTTTATTTCCTCTTAATTAAAAATGTTGTTTACTGGGGTTGAATTGAGTCTTGGTCAACTGAAGCATTAAACGTATCCACTAATGATTTCACTGTTGGGTCATTATTTATAGCATTCTCAGCCACTTTTTGTTTTTCTCGTTCTAGTCGAGCATTGGTTTCAGCAGGCGTCTCATTACTTGAATCCTCTACCAATATAGTTAACTTAACTTCCGAACCAAACCGGGTTTGGATAGCTTGCTCCAAACGGTGTTTTTGATTCTGGTTTAGTAGCAAGTGTTCCTGTGATGGTGCTAACGCCAATTCTATGAGGTTGTCAGTGTGTGATTTTAAAACACAGTTTCCAGCTAGTTCTTTTACCAGCCCTACCAAGGCCATCTCATCGATGATCTTTTTCCATTCATTATCAGAGTTTGTATTTTTTATTGGCGCTTCGTCACGCGCTTCTATTGGAATTTTTGTTGGAACAACATCATTCCTCTCTGCTGTAACGGATGACGCTTTCGGCATTGCTTCTTGCGCGCTCGGTCTACTTGTAGGTTTGAGTGTTTGTGGTTTACTGATCACTTCATCACCCGTCAGCGGTCTAAATGCCAGCATCCTGATCATAACCATCTCGAATCCTGACTTAACATCCGGTGCTAAATAAAGATCCTTGCGCCCCATCATCCCGATTTGATAATAAAGTTGAGCATCTTCCTTATTCATTGCATTTGCAAAATCGACTAATACGGCATTATCTTTTATTGGATTACTTGAATCCGGCGGCAATATTTGAATGATCGCTATTTTTTGGAGCAGACTTAATAACTCCGCTAATAAAGCATCAAAGTCAGGACTTTGTAATGCAATTGTCTCGATTGTATCCAGCAATGCCTCTGGATCAGCATCAATCAACGCCTGGATCAAACCATTCAAGTCAGCACTGTCGATTGTTCCCATCATGGCGCGAACTTGAGTCTCTTCTAATCTACCACCGCCATAGGCGATTGCTTGATCTAATAGACTTAACGCATCACGCATACTGCCTGCTGCACCACTCGCAATGAGTTCTGTCGAAGCAGAGTCATATTCAATATTCTCTTGCCCGAGAATCATTTCAACTTGCTTGGCGATTTGTTCATTTGTTAAATGACTCAGATTAAATTGCAAACAACGTGACAAAATCGTCACAGGTAATTTTTTGGGTTCGGTTGTCGCCAGTAAAAACTTTACATGCGGAGGGGGTTCTTCAAGTGTTTTCAATAAAGCATTAAAACTATGGTTGGAAAACATATGAATTTCATCTATCAGATAGACTTTATATCTACCACTACTTGGTGCGTATTGAACATTGTCCATCAAGTCGCGTGTTTCCTCGACCTTGGCGCGTGATGCGGCATCCACTTCAATTAAATCAACAAAGCGACCTTCGTCTATTGCAACACAGGCATTGCATGTGCCACAGGGTGTAGAACTCACACCAGTATCACAATTCAAACATTTGGCTAAGATTCTTGCCAGAGTCGTCTTGCCAACACCGCGTGTACCGGTAAATAAATAAGCATGGTGCAAACGGTCTTGATCCAGCGCATTAGTCAATGCCTTTAAAACATGTGATTGTCCGACCATATCTTGAAATGATCCAGGCCGCCATTTTCGGGCAAGTACTTGATAACTCATTGAATTTTATTGCTCTTCTCTAAAGTAAGATTAAAAAATAACGTCAGAATTTAATCATGTATCATACATCAGGAGCGCCTTCCCCGCGAAACGTTTTGGGTTTTCAATCCAGTCAAGTGACATATGGGTATTCTAATATAATTAAGAAAGGTCATATTGGAGGCGACCCGTACCGTCCCTACCCCGGCACACACATCCACTGCTGCCGTTGCTTCCTTCCGGACCTGGCGGGATTCACAATTTCGTGTTGCGAGGGGACCGGCACAGGCCACCATTGAACGAGGACGGATGGTATCAATTAAGAAACCATTTTGACACCACGATTATTTAAAATAATCGTTTTCTAACACTCCGCTATTACAGCGACCATGGCACGGGTCAAGGTCGACAAATCATCATCACTTATAATATAGGGAGGCATGACGTAGACCATTTTACCAAAGGGGCGTATCCAGACACCTGCTTCCACAAATTTAGGTACTATCGTTTTCATATCAACCGCTTCTTTTAATTCCACAACACCAATACCACCTAAAACGCGAACATCATGAACCTGCGATAACTGTCGACAAGGGGCCAGTCCTTGCTCTAAGGAATATTGAATTCGACTTATGTTCTCTTGCCAGTTAGTCTCTAGCAATAGATGAATACTGGTAAGCGCCGCTCTACAAGCCAATGGGTTTGCCATAAAGGTAGGCCCATGCATAAAGATGCCAGGATCACCGCTATCAATCGTCACATGGATGTCTTGTGTCGTTAAGGTAGCAGCAAGAGAGAGATAACCGCCAGTGAGTGCTTTACCAACACACATAATATCAGGGACAACATCCGCATGCTCACAGGCGAATAATTTCCCTGTCCGACCAAAGCCCGTCGCTATTTCATCGAAAATCAGCAACACATTATAGTCATCACATAATTTACGCGCTTGCTTCACATAATCCGCAGAATAAAACCACATACCTCCCGCACCCTGCACTATGGGCTCCATGATTAAGGCCGCACAATCTCCACCGTGTTCTGCTAATACTTTTTTGAGTCCCGCAATATCATTATCCGTGCAAGGTTCATTGAAACGACATTGAGGTTGTTCAATAAATATCTGTTCAGGCAGTACACTGGAAAATAGACTATGCATACCTGTTTCGGGGTCGCACACCGACATCGCCCCTAAGGTGTCACCGTGATACCCGGAGCGAAGACTAATAAATCGTTGTCGTTTGAGTTCACCTTTCGCATGCCAATATTGAATCGCCATTTTCATTGCGACTTCAACTGCGACTGAACCAGAATCAGAATAAAAAACAGCCTTCAAAGCATCTGGCGTAATTGCAATCAGCTTTTTTGTTAGCTCAATAGCTGGGGTATGTGTCAAACCACCGAACATCACATGCGCCATATCCTTAAGCTGCCGCTCCAATGCCAGGTTCATATCGGGATGGTTATAGCCATGGATCACACTCCACCAGGACGACATACCATCAATCAGTTCCTGTCCATCGCTTAGTTTTAGACGTACGCCATCGGCAGAGGCAACATGATAAACCGGCAAGTCAGAAGACATCGCACTATAAGGATGCCAGATTGAGTTTTTATCTATATTGAGTAATTCGTCGAAGTCTTGCATGGTGGTTTATGGTAATACCTATTAACAGTTGTGACATTATATAATGTTTAATATAAAATTTTATTATTGAACTTAGAAATCTTTCTTAACACCTTACATATAGAAAAACATTTTTTAATATTTAAATGGAGTAAATCGTGTCTATCAATATTTTTACTATGAAGAATATATCTCGTTTCAGTATCAGCTTTTTGCTTTTATTAGCATCAATGATTGTCATTGCAGATGAGACTACACCAACAGCCGTGATCGAAACAAAATTCGGCGACATTGAACTCCATTTTTTTCCTGATGATGCACCAAAGCATGTAGATAATTTTTTGACCCTCGCCAAATCCGGATTTTATGATGGCACTATTTTCCATCGCGTCATCCCAGGCTTTATGATTCAAGGTGGAGATCCAAATACAAAAGGCACAGACAAATCACTCTATGGCACCGGTGGTCCAGATCACAGCGTTCCCGCCGAGTTTAATAAACGTTCACATAAAAGAGGCATCCTCTCCATGGCACGTTCACAAGATCCTAACAGCGCAGGCTCTCAATTTTTTATTGTTGTACAGGACTCAAAGTTTCTTGATGAACAATACACCGTCTTTGGGGAAGTCATAAAAGGTATGGAGATCGCCGATAAGATCGTATCGCAAAAACGTGATGGCAGAGACAACCCACATGAACGTATAGAGATGAATGTGAGAGTAGTAGAAGCTGAAACAACTGAATAATCAGTAAACTTTAAAAGCCCCTTACACAGGGGCTTTTTTATTGCTGCTATCGACCCAATGCGGACATAAGTTAAGCTCTGTGTTTCACAAAAAGGTAATTATTTA
>CAXBLT010000013.1:0-84176 GCA_963976795.1 uncultured Gammaproteobacteria bacterium | reverse complement strand
TAAAAAAACTGTTTGAATATAACAATGATTAGAGCAAGAAGCAGACCATTTGGAGTTCAGACCAGAAAATGCAAGCCCGAGTTTAAAAAGAGCGTGTTAGGTGTCCTATTGAGATGCCCGGAGCAGTGAGAAAGTACTGGATGTTGAGATCATTTGTTTTCCATTACCATCAACAACACTGGCGGTAATACTATGGGTTCCACGATCCATATTTTGAAGTGATACGCTACTCGCCAACCCATTTGAAACTTCCTTGCCATCAACTCTAATGATTATTTTGTGGCTTGCGCGTAACGGTGGCTGGAGCAATAGAGAGATACTGACATTACCATTATTAATTCTTAGACCGGCGCCATCAGCAGGATTAGTGACCGACAATGTTTTATATAATGTTTCCTCTTTAGCCCGTTTCGGTTTCGATGTGTACTTAGACGGGTTAGGGTTCTTTATGGTCTGTAATTTCTGTAGCTTTATTTCTTCAGCATTTTCAGAGGGTTTATCGGTAAAGATAGCATTCCCATCTTCATCAATTGTTTTATACACAGTCTCAGCAACAACTGAGCCTATAGATATGAATAATATAAAACTGATGATTAAGCGCATAAATAAAGCATAGCTAATTACTGAATATCTCACAATCATTATACTTCCCTCGTCTAAGAAGTTGAAATAACCGATTTTGGTGGGTTTAACGACGTAACAACCTCCGGATTAGACCTGAGTCCGGGTGACAGTCGGGAAGCCCTGCGGACATGAAAGGTAACTTTAGCGGAGCGTTTAAGCACTTTATCGACCTCATTTTTCACCACTACATAAATACTATGTGTCCCTCGGTCAACATTCGCCAATAAAAATTGTGAATCCCTTCCGCTGAGAACTTCTTTTCCATCCATGAATAAGGACATCGCGTCATTTTCTGTAAGCTTCGGTTCTAACACCACGGCAATATTTACGTTACCTTCACCACCGTGAATGGTCGAATCGTTTTCAGGGCTGATTATTGCAAGCCTGGTGTATTGAAATTTCACTGGAGTATCTTCCGGTGGAGAAACTTTAAATGACCTGACTTTAGGGGAGTTAATAGCCTGAGCTTCTTTAATTTTTATCTCTTCAGCCCCTGCTGATGGAACATCAGAAAAAACGATATTACCTTCGGCATCCACTGTCTTATAAACGGTCTTTGCATAGGCAACCGAGGAAAAAATCAGGCTGATAAATAAAAGAAATTTAATGTTCATATTTTTAAGACTAACACCACTATTGTTGAGTTCATAAAAAAACCTCCCGAAGGAGGTTTTTTTATGATTATGCTAACTCTCTCTCATATTACAAACTATAGTACATATCGAATTCAACCGGGTGCGTAGTACTGAGAAAACGCGTGACCTCTGCCATCTTCAAGGCAATGTATCCATCAATCATATCATCGGTAAATACGCCACCAGCCGTCAGAAACTCACGATCCTTATCAAGTGCCTCAAGCGCTTGACCTAAAGAAGAACAAACCGTTGGAATATCTTTCTCTTCTTCAATACTCAGATCATACAAATCCTTTTCAAATGCTTCGCCTGGGTCAATCTTGTTTTGAATACCATCAAGTCCTGCCATCATCAATGAAGCAAAAGTGAAGTATGGGTTACCACAAGAATCCGGGAAACGCATTTCAATACGGCGCGCCTTAGGATTAGAAACCCAGGGAATACGACAAGAAGCCGAACGGTTACGAGCAGAATAGGCCAGCATGGTTGGTGCTTCAAAACCAGGCACCAAACGCTTGTAACTATTCGTGCTCGCATTTGTAAACGCATTAAGTGCCCGAGCATGTTTAAAAATTCCACCAATATAATTCAATGCCAGATCCGAAAGGCCACCATATTTATCCCCTGCAAAAAGGTTTTCTCCCGCTTTTGCCAAGGACTGATGAACATGCATGCCACTACCATTATCACCAACTAATGGTTTTGGCATAAACGTGGCCGTTTTACCGTAACTATGCGCAACATTTTGCACAACATATTTGAGGGTCAATATTTCATCTGCCTTTTTAGTTAAGGTGTTAAAGACCGTGCCAATTTCAGCTTGCCCTGCTGTTGCAACCTCATGGTGATGAACTTCAACAGCAACACCCATTTCTTCAAGAACCGTACACATAGCTGAGCGAATATTCTGTCCAGAATCAACGGGTGGAACCGGAAAATACCCTCCTTTAACACCGGGGCGATGCCCAATATTTTTGTCCTCACTTAACCGATCACTGTTCCAACAACCTTCATCTGAATCAACTTCATAAAATGCGGAATGCAGTTCATCCCCCCAACGAACCTCATCGAAGATAAAGAACTCTGGCTCTGGCCCAAAGTAAGCGGTATC
This sequence comes from uncultured Gammaproteobacteria bacterium, assembly GCA_963976795.1. Taxonomy (GTDB): domain Bacteria; phylum Pseudomonadota; class Gammaproteobacteria; order Eutrophobiales; family Eutrophobiaceae; genus UBA7359. The sequence goes on along the minus strand of CAXBLT010000013.1, from coordinate 81,806 downwards.
AGCAATACCAGTTGATTTTAAATAAGCCTCTGCACGTTTCGCTAGTGAACGAGGATCGCGTCCATAGCCTTCCATTGTGGCAGGCTCCAGCACATCACAACGAATGATTAAGGTAGAATCATCAAAGAAAGGATCAATCACAGCAGTTTCACTCTCTGGCATCAGAACCATGTCCGATTCATTAATACCCTTCCAGCCACCGATTGAAGAGCCATCAAACATCTTGCCTTCTTCAAAAAAATCATCATCTATTGTATTAGCAGGTATGGTGACGTGTTGCTCCTTTCCAGTCGTATCACAGAAACGCATGTCGACAAATTTTACATCGTGTTCTTTTATTAGTTTCATTACATTAGCAGACATCGTTATCTCCCGAGACTGATTATTCAGTCAATATTTATTGGTTACCTGTAATAAGATAGAATCATGAATCAAGCGAACAAGAATACTAGCCAAGATCGCACTGACCGCAGTATCTCAATCAAAATTTTTCTTTACTCATACCCGGCATTCCAGCCTGACATTTATTATTATTTGGCATTTTTCTAGTCCATAATTATAACCGTACTACAATATAAGCACTATAGATCCCTCATAAGATTTGCATTAGCCACATGCTCTGTGCTTTCATTATTAACGGCCCGTGCCATATTATTTCGATTGTGATGGTTCTTGGTACGTGAACGTATGTCATAAAAATATTTTATTTTCATACAATATTAAAAATCGGTGTAGATAATATTAAGGCTAGAAAGAAAAGCAATTGACGAGACCAGGCTTATGAATAAGAACATAAACACATGACCACCTTTCCAGAGCCACCAAGTGATGAGTACGCCATTGTCTATCTGGAAAATACTGACAAACAACTACCCATCAAACTTGACCAAAATATGCGCTATGCATATTTTAAAACCATTGCTCGTGGCGGAAAAGCAATCGTTATGTCCTGTAAAGACTTACATTTATCTCGCACCATTTGTTATAAGAAACTTCGCCCCGAGATCGCCAATGATCCGATAGAACAACAACGATTTTTACGCGAAGCACGTGTTAGTGCTTTGTTGCAACACCCAAACACAGTTCCCATGTATGAACTTGGTCGAGATTCAAAAGGTCAATACTACTTCACCATGAAACTTGTGCATGGTTACACTTTACGTGAAATCCTGGATTATCGAGAACGTTATGACCTGAAACAATTAATTAACGTCATCATTCAAATCGGTTATGCATTGGAGTACGCACATAGCCATAGAGTAATTCATCGCGATATCAAACCAGAGAACATTCTGGTTGGTCCCTTTGGTGAAGTGTTATTACTAGACTGGGGTTTAGCAAAAGTATGGAGCCCGGACGGCAGCAACGAAGAAGAGGAAAAAACTAACGAGTCAAAAATTATCTTAAATGAAAAGGTCTCGTCGATAACTGATTCTGAAAAACTGCAAGGCACAATAACCTATATGTCTCCTGAACAAATTAGACGTGACCCAAGTATAGATTATAGGACGGACATATATAGTTTAGGCGTGGTTTTGTACGAAATCCTTGCTGGACGACCACCAACAACAGGTGAAACAGTCGACGAGATTATTCGACAAACGACCTATGAGGAAGCAGAAAAACCATCAAAACTGACAAAGGCAGAAGTACCGGTTCTACTTGAAAATGTAGCAATGCGATGCATTACAAAAGAAGTGAGTAATAGAATGGCGGATTGCGCTGAATTAGTCAGACTTCTTGAAGAGGACTGGTCTTAATAATTTGACACCACAACTATGCACCAATATTGTGCGCTTTAGACGCTCCCTCCAAGTCTAACGCACTATTTTAGTGCACTCAATATTTTAAAAACTTCTCTAGTCTCCCTGCTGTTATATTGCGCCTTTAATATCTTAAGTTACGTTAAAGCTATAGCACACTTGCGTTGAACAAACTAAATAGTGAATAAATTTAGGAAAAAACGGCTATTTTATGAAATTCAAAAGATTGGAACATATATTGCAAAATTTGAACTTCTACATAAACAATTGTTTAGCGTAAATATCACAAGAATATACTGGAGGAGAACAGCGCATCATGAAAAGTAAGTTGGAATATATATGGCTCGATGGTTACAAACCAACACAAAGCCTAAGAAGCAAAACCCTGGTTAAATCTGATTTCAGCGGAAAATTAGAAGACTGCCCAATGTGGTCTTTTGATGGTAGTTCTACTGAACAAGCAGAAGGTGGTGCTTCTGACTGTCTACTTAAACCAGTTATGGTGATACCTGATCCAGGTCGCTTGAACGCATATCTCGTCATGACAGAAGTGCTCAATGCAGATGGAACACCACACATATCAAATTCAAGAGCAACCATCGAATCAGATGATGATGATTTCTGGTTTGGTTTTGAACAAGAATATTTTCTTTGGGATCCAGAAACAAACTTACCTCCTGGCTTCCCAGCTGGCGGTTACCCTCCTCCACAAGGCCCTTATTATTGTTCTGTGGGAGCAAAAAATGCCTATTGTCGAGAGCTAATCGACGAGCACCTTGATATTTGCCTGGAAGCTGGCCTCAATGTCGAAGGCATTAATGCTGAGGTCGCAGCGGGTCAATGGGAATTTCAGGTTTTCTCGAAAAGTGCAAAACACGCTGGCGATGAAACCTGGCTTGCTCGTTACTTTCTGGAACGTACCGCAGAAAAATATGGCCTTGCGATCGAATGGCATCCAAAACCACTAGGCGATACAGACTGGAACGGTTCCGGTATGCACGCTAACTTTTCAAATGGTCCTATGCGCGACTCTGGTGACGAGGCTGTATTCACAAAAATCTGTGAGCAGTTTGGTAAAAAGATTGAACGCCACATTAGTGTCTATGGCGCTCATAACGAACAGCGCCTGACTGGCAAACATGAAACTCAATCCATTAACGAGTTCAGTTATGGTGTATCTGATCGCGGTGCGTCGATTCGTATTCCTATCGGTACTGTTGAAGATGGTTGGAAAGGTCGTTTAGAAGATCGTCGTCCTTCTTCAAATGCATGTCCCTATGCCGTTGCAGCAGCAATCGTTAAAACAACACACGAAGCACTCGGTTAAATTAAACTTATTGTGATTAAACCAAACCAGAGTTAGGAAACTAGCTCTGGTTTTTTTATCTCCATCGATGGAGTGTAAGAGTCTTTCCCTAAGTACCGACGTCCATGCAAGCAATGCCGCGAGAAGACACGATTACAGGTCGTAATCGGTAAAGTCATCTGGAACAGAGGCCGAGGAGGCCGCAACGGCTTTTAATATCTACACAATTTTTAACTACTCACTACCAGGTGTCGGTCAGAAACAATCGACACTTTAAACCCTTCTAGACCTGCTTCACTTAATTGAGCCCTAACTTCATCAGGTGAAAATGCTGCTTTTAAAGAATTATAAAAATCACGCTGTAAAACTTTTGGCTCGCCACTCGCATATTCATTAACCATATTATTAACTTGATCATCATTATCAGGCCGCATCAAATCCATAATAAAGATCACGGGCTTACCTTTAGCGTTCTTAATCGCATGCCACAACACCATAGGGTCATGCAAGTGATGCAATAGACTATTACTGAATATAAGCTCATAACGCTGGCTGGATAATGATGTATCTTGTAGATAAGCATTAATGAAATTAATTCTCTCCACTAAATTCGTCCGGGCAACAGCCTTAACACCTTCGGCTAACATTGCCTCAGCACCATCCAATGCGTCGATTTGATATTCAGGATACGCCTTGGCAAAGCGAATACTCATATCCGCAGCCCCACAACCCAAATCCATAGCCATTCCTGAATCAGGGAGTTGATTACCAATGGATTCTTTTAATAATTGAATAAAATGATTATGCGGTTCTTCAAAATCAGCATTCGCATAAGCACTGGCTTGATCTTCATCGGTCATTAACTCCGGTTCTGGGATCCGTTGCATATTTTGAAATAAAATTAATATTGATTAAAGACTCTGGCATTACCCTCTTTATCCATAGCAATAACAGAATAATGGTCTACTCGATCTCCCATTTCCATGCCCGGCGAACCTACAGGCATGCCCGGTACCGACAAACCAAGCACATCAGGTTTTTCAGCTAATAAGCGTTTCACATCTAGCGCAGGCACATGACCTTCTATCACATATCCATCTACCACCCCAGTATGGCAACTAGCATGATTATAACTAATACCATACTGCTGCTTTACAAGGTTCACATCCAACACATCGACAGCATTAACCTGAAAACCATTCTCCTCCATATGTTCAATCCACTTATTGCAACAGCCACAGGTCGCCGATTTATACACCGTCATCTCTGGTTCTGCACTGGCACTCTGCATTAAAATAAATCCACCAAATACAGAGATAACAATCGACAAAACAATCCTGATATATTTTTTGTGTTTAATCATATTGAACACCTTGTGTCTTTAATTTGATGATGCGTTGCATTTTTCTATTGTAATTAGTAGCGAAAACAAATCTATAATAGAACTTAAAATTTATATTCAATCTAAAACTTAATCTAAAAAACAACCCGGAATAGGTGATCTTAAACATTATAAGTTTAATTTAAAATTGGTTTTCACCTTAATAACGAGTCACTTTTGCAGTTGCAAAAGTGACCAAAAATTCTTTTCTTGAATAAAGGTACTCTATTATGTGTCCCGCATAATTTGTCCTATTTACTGCTTACTTCCTCAGCATGTCTTACGGGAATATAAAAAACCCGTGGTTTATCTCTACAAATTTAAACAATAACTTAACATTGTTAATGTTTTAACTAAAACAGGTCTACACCATTGCCAATCGACTTTTTCATCTCCTCCTATAGCTATTCTCTTGTAATCTAATTCTAATAGCTCCTTATTCTTTTCCATTTTTTCAATATCCAGCGGAGTTAAATTAAATTCTCGAATATTATCTACGAGGTCAAATTTTTCGGGAGACTGCATTTCAATAGAAATTTTATAGTTCCCTCCTTTCCAAGAAAAAGAATGTTTATTAAAATTATAAAGTTCAGTCATTCCTGGTTCACGCAAAAAGGTTTCAGGTTCATATTGATTTTCTGACTTTAAATAAGACATCTTTTTTGCTGCTTCTTTGGCATAGCCTAATTGTGTTGTTAAAAATGATGGATCTTGAAACTTTACAAAACGTTCTTCAATGTCTTGAATATTAGGCTTGATTGCTAGCACTGACTGTTCTTTTTCAAAAGGTATTGCACTAGCATCCGGCAAAGTCATTTGCCCCCATGTGTTGCGTTATACCTTCCCATTCAAAAATTCTCTCCTCCCCACTTTCATGTGTAACGCATATTTTTAAATCGGAAATGACTATATCTTTATTTTCTACTGAGAAAGCTAACCTGAGATTAAATATTGGGCCATATGTAGCAAAACCTATTTCAACTTCACGTTGAGTAATAATCCTGACTTTAGATTTAGTTAGCCAATTTTTTACTATCCCTACTAGATGAGGAGTCCATGCATAAGGCTTCTAATATAGCTATCCAATCAATTAACTTCATAAACGCTCTCCTTGATAATATAAAATTCTAGTAATACAGATAGATATCTTGCACAAACTGAAATCAAGTAACTTTAAAGCCCTTAAGATAATGATTAACTCTAATCTTTTTGACATCTAATTTCTAGAACATGAGCTTTCTCCCGTAGAACATCTTTCGTAAGTAATCAAGAACGAGGCTCGATTGTGCATGGACGCACAGGAGCGACCTTTTCCTTACTTTTCTTTGAAAAAAATTAAGGCGTCATAAAGACGGAATACAATGTTAATTAGAATTCAAATCTAAAACGTTAATAACCTATTACTTCTTCACCCTTTCCTTCCAATAATTAGGTTTCCTCCTTCCATGAGCAACGGCAATAATTTGGATTGTATTATCTACATTTCGATAAATTATTTGAAAAGGAAACCTTGGAAAGATATATCTACGGCAAGTATTCCCGTAAAGAGGCCAAGTTTCAGGTGCTTCACGTATTCGTGTAATCGCATGATCTAGATCGTAAAGAAAAGCATTTGCAGCGCGAGGGCTTCTATCTTGGTACCAGTCTAATGCTGCTTCAGTTTCGAGAACTGCTTCGGGATTAAAACTAACCGTCGGGAGAGGTATTCAGCTTCCTGCTGAGCTTGGCACGTACAGAATCCCAACTAACTAGTTCTGTCGTTCCGGCATCCATTTCAGAGACTCGTTTTTCAATTTCATCTAACCAAGCTTGTTCGACATTAACATCGGCAGGCTCTAGGTTCTCAAGAATCAATCCTGCAAGTGCCGTCCTCTCTAGTTCATCGAGTTCCAAGGACTGCTCGTATAAATCTTTTGCTGATATTGCCATAAACCAAGTTTAGCACTTATTTAAGAGATTGTTCTTGTCTGCTAAGGAAGCAAGGACTCTCCATTCATCAATTCATCAATCGTCTCCCGGCGACGAATTTCATGAACTTGATCTCCATCAACCATGATCTCGGCTACACGGGGCCGCGAGTTATAGTTCGATGACATAGTAAAACCGTAGGCACCGGCAGAACATACTGCCAATACATCTTCAGGTTCTAAATGTAGCGCCCTATCTTTGCCAAGGAAGTCGCCGGTTTCACAAACAGGACCAACAACATCGTAGGTCTCTTTTTCTGCGCTGTTTGTTTCAACTACGCGTTTAATATCGTGCCACCCGTCATAGAGTGCGGGGCGTATCAAATCATTCATCGCTGCATCAACGATTGCAAAGTTGTGATCGTCGGTTTTATTTAGATACTCCACTTTCGTTAACAACACACCTGCATTACCTACGATACTTCGACCCGGCTCTATGATGAGTTCTATATTCGCATCATTCAAAGTATTGCTAATAGTTTGAATATAATCGCTTCTCGTTGGCGGCTCTTCACCTTGATAATTGATACCAAGCCCGCCGCCTAAATCGACATGTTCGAATGTAATGTCTAATTGTTTTAACTCCTCAATCAATTCCAATACTTTTAACAATGCATCTTTAAAGGGCTCTAGTGTTGTTATCTGTGAACCGATATGGCAATCAATGCCTTTAATCGTAATATTAGGCAACGCTGTGGCGAGTTCATATGCGGCTATAGCACTCTGAAAGGCTATGCCGAACTTGTTATCTTTTAAACCAGTCGCAATGTAAGGATGAGTATTAGCATCGACATCGGGATTAACTCTCAATGAAACAGGCGCATGTATATGCATTTCACCCGCCACTTCATTGAGTCGTATTAATTCATTGACTGACTCTACGTTAAAACATTTGATACCTTTACGAAGTGCGGCCTGCATTTCATCTTTGCGTTTTCCCACGCCGGAAAAAACAATTTTATCCGGTCGGCCACCAGCATGAAGTACGCGCTCCATTTCTCCGATTGAAACAATATCAAAACCTGCGCCGAGCCGAGCCAATATATTTAACAATCCAATATTCGAATTAGCTTTCACCGCATAACAGACGAGATGCTTTTGTGATTTCAAGGCACGATCAAACTCTAACCAATTCGTTTCAATGGCTTTTCGAGAATAAACATAGCAAGGCGTGCCGTATTGACTGGCGATTTCTGCCAATGAAACCCCTTCGGCATATAACAAGCCGTCCTTATAATTAAACTCAGACATGTTTAATCAGACGCTATTGGAAAAATCAGAAACAGAAATGCTCGCTTCGGGAGGTAAATAGAGCTCGCCTTTTTGGCCACATGCAGAGACGCAGGACAACAACATAAGTATTATCCCCAATCTAATTATCTTTATCTTATTGTCTCTATTCATTCTGGTGTCCTCTGATACATTCACTATTTCCTTGAGCATAGCAAAATATAACAAAAGGAAAAATGACTTGAATTGAATTAGGCTCACCTGAGAGGATATATCATCAATATTTAAATAACAGGTATCTCAGATGTCATTTGAACAAAACGCAATCATAATTGAACCTAAAGAAACACATAAGGCCAGTGTGGTCTGGTTACATGGACTTGGTGCTGACGGACATGATTTTGAACCTATCGTGCCCGAGCTAGGCTTGCCTGATAATCTGGGTATCCGTTTTATCTTTCCCAATGCCCCAAAGCGCCCTGTTACAATCAATGGCGGAATGGCTATGCGTGCCTGGTATGACGTTAAATCACCAAACCTTCGTGACCAGGAAGACGCGGAATCGATAATTGAATCAACAGCGCTGATCAACAATTATATTAACGCCGAGATTGAAACGGGCATTGAATCCAGAAATATCATCCTCGCCGGGTTCTCACAAGGTGGCGCGATAACGTTGCATGCTGGCCTACGTTTTCCATCGCCCCTGGCTGGGTTATTGGCACTGTCATGCTATTTACCCTTACCCAGCCTGCTTGCGACTGAGGCCAACGCAGATAAAAACACCGCTATCATGATGGCGCACGGCATATCTGATCCTGTAATCCCCGTTGACCAAGGCCGTACATCTGCTGAAACATTAAAAGCGCAAGGTTACTCTGTTGAATGGCATGAATACATGATGCAACACTCAGTATGCCTTGAAGAAATCACTGCAATAGGGGCATGGATAAAACGATTATTGTCTTAAGTTTTATGTCGGCTCGGCTTGCCTGAGCGTTGCGGTGGCCGCCGCCTTCCCGTCTTTTTCTTGTGCTTGGAATGTGTTTGTTCATGATGTTTTCGTTTAACGGGCGGTTCCGGTGTTGCTAACAAATCATTTGTTATTTGAGCTGTTGGGATTGAATAACCAATATACGATTCAATATCCATCAACGAGTAAATATAATCTTCACAACCAAAACTCACAGCGTCACCGCTAGCACCCGCACGAGCCGTTCGGCCAATACGATGTACATAATCTTCGCAATTCTGAGGTAGATCATAATTGAATACATGACTCACATCAGGGATATGCAAACCCCGAGCAGCAAGGTCAGTCGCAACTAGTGCTGCTAATTCACCTTTTGAAAATTCGCTAAATAAACGTTGTCTTTTCTTTTGCGGCACATCTCCCGACAAAATGGCGGAATGAATTCCGTTGCCTTCTAAATAAGACCATACTTTTTCGGCAACACGCTTGGTATTAACAAAGACTATCGTCCGATGAGGGTCCATATGTTTCAGCAAACCAAGCAATAACGGGATTTTTTCATCATTGGCAACGTGATAAAGAATCTGCTTCACTTTATCTGCTGTCACCTGCTCCGGGTTAATCTTGACCTGAGTCGGGCTATTCATGTGTTCATAAGCCAATTCCATGACTCGATGCGATAAAGTAGCCGAAAACAGCATATTTAAGCGCTTATCAGGCTTTGGCATACGCCGCAGCATGAAGCGAATATCGCTAATAAAACCAAGGTCAAACATGCGATCTGCTTCATCCAGCACAACAATCTCAACATCCTTGAAACTAAATACTTTCTGTTTCGAATAGTCAATTAACCGACCCGGCGTTCCAATTAAAATATCGACGCCATCTTCTAATGATTTGCGTTGTTTTTCATAATCAACCCCACCATAAACCAGAGCTAGTTTTAATCCGCAATGCTTATTAAATTTTTCCGCATCACTGTGAATTTGAATAGCTAATTCCCGTGTCGGCGCAATAATTAACGCTCGAAGGTTACTGTTTTTTGGTGCTGGTCTGGTAAGTAAGAAATGAAATGTAGAAAGCAAGAAGGCTGCTGTTTTGCCAGTTCCCGTCTGTGCCTGACCTGCAATATCATGTCCATCCAGAATCAAAGGCAAACACTCTCCCTGTATGGGCGTACAACTTTTAAACCCGATTTCATCTAGCGCGGTGTGTAAACGCTCATCCAAGGCAAACTGCTTGAATTCAGGGGTGTTCGTGCTTATTGCTGTCATGTATTTATCCGGAAATCTGGAGACGTATTAGGAGAAACTTAATGGTTAATGAACATCCAATAAAGATCAAACTTGCAATTAGTCTTCAATTTCGTTGAAATTGCATCCTCAAACAAAACATAAGGATTACAAATTAAATGAGTGAAAGTATATTGCATGTTACAGACTCAAGCTTTGAAGATGAAGTTTTAAAATCAGAATTACCGGTAATCCTGGATTTTTGGGCAGAATGGTGTGGTCCTTGTAAGATGATCGCCCCCATCCTTGACCAAATAGCTGATCAATATAAGGATAAATTGACGGTCGCCAAAATAAACATCGATGACAATCAAGGCACACCAGCTACCTATGGCGTCAGAGGAATACCAACGCTTATCTTGTTTAAAAATGGAGAAGCCGCTGCAACCAAGGTTGGCGCTGCATCCAAGTCTCAGTTGGAAGCCTTTATTGATACCAACATATAGGAATTAATAATAAAAATTTACTGGACGTATGCCTAAACGCATGCTACTTTAAATCTTAAGGTTAAGTCACAATTCCAAAACAACCAAAACCAAACCCCCTTAACTCATAAAATAAAAATTCGTTTTTAATCTTGCAGACGATCCTCGTTTGTTAACTACAATTTCCATTTTTACCAACATTCAAAGTCTATGAACCTCACTGAACTAAAGCAAAAACCAGCCTCAGAACTTGTTTCTCTCTCTTCCGAACTTGGTCTGGACAATTTGGCCCGAAACCGCAAACAAGATGTCATCTTTGAAATATTAAAAGCTCAGGCTAAAAAAGGGGAAGACATTTATGGCGATGGTGTTTTAGAAATTCTTCAAGATGGGTTTGGTTTTTTACGTTCAGCGGGTAGTTCTTACCTTGCGGGACCAGATGATATCTATGTTTCACCAAGTCAGATTAGACGCTTCAATCTTCGCACCGGTGATAACATCTCGGGCAAAATCAGACCGCCAAAAGATGGTGAACGCTACTTTGCACTTCTCAAGATCAATGAAATTAACTTTGAAACCCCGGAAAAAGCCAAGGGCAAGATCTTATTTGAGAATCTGACACCACTGTTTGCTAATGAACGTTTGACCCTCGAGCAGGGTAACGGCAGCACAGAAGATTTAACACCTCGAATTATTGACCTTGCTTCACCTATCGGAAAAGGTCAACGTGGACTAATTGTTTCGCCGCCGAAAGCTGGTAAGACAATGATCTTACAGAGTATTGCTCAATCGATTGCGCATAATCACCCAGAGGTGCACTTGATTGTACTATTAATAGATGAACGTCCTGAAGAAGTAACAGAAATGGAACGCTCGGTACGTGGGGAAGTTATATCCAGTACCTTTGATGAACCAGCCAGCCGCCATGTACAAGTCGCGGAAATGGTTATAGAACGAGCCAAACGATTAACTGAACATAAAAAAGACGTTGTTATCCTGTTGGATTCTATTACGCGTTTAGCACGTGCCTATAACACTGTAATCCCTGCTTCAGGCAAGGTACTTACTGGTGGTGTAGATGCAAATGCACTACAAAGACCAAAGCGCTTCTTCGGTGCAGCACGAAATATCGAAGAAGGCGGCAGCTTGACTATCATTGCTACAGCATTAGTCGACACCGGCTCACGAATGGATGACGTTATCTACGAAGAATTTAAAGGTACCGGTAATATGGAACTACATCTTGACCGGACTATCGCAGAAAAACGTATTTACCCCGCTATCAATATTAATCGTTCTGGTACTCGCCGAGAAGAATTATTGACCAATGAAAGTGAGCTACAAAAAATATGGATATTGCGTAAATTGCTTCACCCAATGGAAGAACTCGGCGCTATGGAGTTCATGTTAGAGCGATTAAAGGCAACTAAAAATAATGCTGAGTTCTTCGAAGCAATGAAAAGGTAATTAGTGAAGTCGATTTATGTATCTCATCTTGTCTTCTTGCACTAACCGATAAAAACGACGTAGTTCCTTCAACAAACCATTGTTTAAACCCTGCAATTTATATTGCTGTTGCAGGTTCATACAGTATTTTCCTGCATAGTAGTTAGCCTGCTTATATCGCTCTAATTCACTTTCAGTCAACATTGCATCAAAGCTGTTTTTTTCAAACAACCATTTTTGTAGGCAATTAATATCATCGCGACAACATTCGTCATCTAGTAATGATGTCATCATGATGAATTTATCGATTTCCGCTTGTAACTCCATTTCAAGCAATGTGACTTTCTTCTGGTGGCTGGCATTCCAGATGACATATAAAAAATGACTCACGCCTTCTAACATTAAACAAAATTCTGAGTACTTACCTTGTTCTAATAGCTCTAAAGGGTGTGCATCTTCAAGATGTTTCATCACATCAAAAGAAATATATAAGGACAAATCAAGTCCTGTTTCATGCTCAACAATTAATAATCTTTCATCATTATCACGTAGACTATTCTGGCAAGACAAGAAGTCAGCCAAACGTTTATCAGTAATCAAAAAGTCATGTACAGAATGTTTCGTATTGATCTCGTAGATCGTTTGAAGTTGCTGCTGAAAATAGCTCAGTGAGATCGTAATGCTCCAGATTAGTGCTTATTGTTACTAGAAGGAAAAGTCAGCACACCATTTTCTTGTAATCGTTTTCGCGCATATTCACTACCCGTTTTTACCCATGATTCATACAAACACAAGACGTCATGGTCATTAGTTAATTCATTGCTTTCCCTGACTTCTGTCAAAACATCGACATAATCCAGAAAATGGCCTGCTAAATCTGAAAATACCGCTACCAGTGCCTTATCCTTATAGGCGCGTGAATTATTTTCGGCCAATGAACTATAAGCGCCGCCGCCCATGGATATAAAATAATCTATCCCAACAACGCCTCCTTCAAAACTTCCCGCAAAAAAACCGGACGTAACCAATGCAGTATCACCAAGCTTCCTCAAGTGCGTATTTCGTTCTTCTGTAGAATTTGCTTCTGTTGCATCCTGGAACATTAATGCAAGTGGTTTTGAAGATCTTCCTTCTAAACTATCTTCATATATGTTTTCGGAAAGTGTGAAATAAGTTAGCAAGTTAACGATATAGACAACCGTTTCTTCTTTTGGATAAATCCCTTGGTGCGAAATGGCATCATGAATAGCATCATTGAAGTATTCATTTATATTAAGGTTCGTAATTAAATTTACATTATCAACCGAGTGCGGCATAAAACCTCCCGTCACGAATAATCAGTTAAACCTGCTACACAACATATCAAATGTTTTGAGCAAAAGGGAAACTAGCACTCTTTCTATGGTGCTGATAATTGAGTAATTACAAATATGGGATTAGATACTCAGTAACAGCTAGGACAAGATCATCAATAGCTAATCGTCGCTTTATGTTCCTGTACAAAACACATTACCTATTGCTAAAAAAAAGCCCGCGTAAAGCGGGCTTTTTTAATACAGCATGTTGGGAGAAATCACATCATTCCGCCCATACCACCCATACCACCCATATCAGGCATACCACCGCCACCACCGTGACCATGATCTTCCTGAGGGATTTCAGCAACCATCGCTTCTGTCGTTAACAACAAGCTTGCAACTGATGCTGCATTTTGTAATGCAGAGCGAGTGACTTTGGTTGGGTCAAGAATACCCATCTCAATCATATCGCCAAACTCACCGTTAGCTGCGTTGTAACCATAGTTACCTTTACCTTTCGCAACATCGTTCAAAATAACGGAAGCTTCTTCACCAGCATTGGTTACGATCTGACGTAGTGGCTCTTCAATCGCACGTTTCAGGATATCAATACCAATCTGTTGATCGTGATTGTCACCTTCAACTTTAGCAACCGCTTTCAAAGTGCGGAGTAATGCAACACCGCCGCCAGGTACAACGCCTTCTTCAACAGCTGCACGGGTTGAATGTAATGCATCTTCAACACGCGCTTTCTTTTCCTTCATTTCGATCTCAGTAGCAGCACCAACCTTGATTACAGCAACACCACCGGCAAGTTTTGCAACTCGCTCTTGTAGTTTTTCGCGGTCGTAATCAGATGTTGAATCTTCAACCTGCTGACGAATTTGTGTTACGCGACCTTCGATATCTTTGGTCTTACCTTCACCATCGATAATCGTCGTGTTTTCTTTGGTAATTTGAACGCGTTTAGCACCACCCAAATCTTCCAGAGTTGCTTTTTCAAGACTCAAGCCGACTTCTTCAGAGATGACGGTACCACCAGTAAGGATAGCAAGGTCTTCAAGCATTGCTTTACGGCGATCACCAAAACCAGGAGCTTTAACAGCAGCAACTTTAACGATACCGCGCATATTATTAACAACCAAAGTTGCCAACGCTTCACCTTCGATGTCTTCTGCAACAATCAATAAAGGCTTACCTGCTTTCGCAACACCTTCAAGAATGGGTAACAAATCGCGAACGTTAGAGATCTTCTTGTCATAAAGTAGAATGAAAGGTGCTTCTAACTCAACACTCATCGTTTGTTGATCATTGATGAAGTAAGGCGAAAGGTAACCACGGTCAAACTGCATACCTTCAACAACATCCAGTTCATTTTCCAAACCAGAACCTTCTTCAACGGTGATAACGCCTTCTTTACCCACTTTTTCCATTGCTTCTGCAATGATATTACCGATGTTTTCATCAGAGTTTGCAGAGATAGTACCAACCTGTGCAATAGCCTTGCTATCTTCACAAGGTTTTGAAAGTTTTTTCAACTCTCCAACTGCAGCCGTTACCGCTTTATCGATACCACGTTTGATATCCATTGGGTTGGTTCCTGCAGTCACTGCCTTTTGCCCTTCACGAACAATCGCTTGAGCCAAAACAGTTGCGGTAGTTGTACCGTCACCAGCAACATCAGATGTCTTAGAAGCAACTTCCTTAACCATCTGTGCGCCCATATTTTCAAACTTGTCTTCAAGTTCGATTTCTTTTGCTACTGAAACACCGTCTTTAGTAACGGTGGGAGCACCAAAACTCTTATCCAGAATTACATTGCGACCCTTAGGGCCGAGCGTTTGCTTTACCGCATTCGCCAGAACGTTTACGCCTTTCGCCATACTTGAACGGGCGTCGTCCGAAAATTTTACTTCTTTTGCAGCCATGATTTATTTCCTCCTAAAAGGTGTCTGACTATTTCAATAAAAATAGTGTTATTCGATGACGCCCATGATGTCGTCTTCACGCAGGACGAGAAAATCTTCGCCACTGACTTTGACTTCAGTACCTGAGTACTTGCCAAACAACACCTTGTCACCCTTCTTAAGATCCAGGGCGCGTAGTTCACCGTTATCCAGTAATTTGCCGTTACCTACAGCAATCACTTCACCTTCTACGGGCTTTTCTGTGGCTGAATCGGGGATAATGATTCCACCCTGTGATGTTTTTTCCTCTTCCACACGTTTCACAATCACACGATCATGTAATGGTCGGATATTCATTGAAGCTGACCTCCTTAATTCCTAACCTATTGATTTATATAGCACCAACAAAATTATTAGCACTCTTATTTAGTGAGTGCTAAATATAGTCGAAAATAATTCCCTGTCAACATCCCATGCAATAAAATTCTCTGAAAATACAATTTTGCTTAGTCAGATCTATGAATCTATTTTGAAGTCGAGGTCGATTTAAAATTAAACATAAACAATCGTCTTTCAATAGCGACATATTTTGTCGTATAAAGCATTTATCTACTCTGTAGATATTTTAGGAATAAATTTTTTATTGAATTAAATCAATGAGTTATTATGGTTTTCTGTGTGTGACTAATGGTCCTAATATTGCCATTATTTATGCTTGATTTAGTAATTTGGGCACACTGCTTTCTGGGCTTGTCTGGGGCTCAACAACCTATCTATTGCCAACAGAAAAGAGTGTTATAGAACCCGGTTTAATCACCATGTTCATGTTAGTAGTAATTTCCGGTTCAATTGGAATATATTCTGTTTTTAAGCGCGTTTATTACTCCCTCAGTCTACCCGCAATCTTGCCGCTGATTCTTTTCTTGTTCATACAAGAAAGTGAGCAATTAAAGCAACTCTGTCTGATTACAAGTTTATTTACCTTCTTTATATTTATAATCCATTATCATGCGCAGAAGATTACGAACCAATTACTCTTATTAAAAATCGACAATAAAATTTTACTCGACCACCACGAGAGTGATCAGGAGAAAATTAGCATTCTTGAGAGGCTCAATAAGACCCGAACGAAGCAACTGGAAAAAGCACGTCTTGAATTAAGTAATCTGAAACACAAACAGGCCTGAATGAACACAAATTTAAGTGTTATTGACTAGGGTTTCAGACAACCTGAGAGAGAGAAGCCTGCCAAACACTATTATCAGCAAGACCCTAGCCCCACGCCAAGCATCTGCTATAATGCCCCGCTTTTAACGGGCTTAAGCCTGTTTCCTAGAATATTCTCAATGAAATTAGCATATTAGCTTCATGACCGATTACAACCTGACGCACCTAAAACAGCTCGAAGCTGAAAGCATACACATCATTCGCGAGGTGGCTGCTGAATTCGAAAAGCCAGTCATGCTTTATTCCATAGGCAAAGATTCTGCCGTGATGTTGCAATTGGCATTGAAGGCTTTTGCGCCCGGGAAATTGCCGTTCCCATTACTGCACGTCGACACCACATGGAAGTTTAAGGAAATGATTTCTTTTCGTGACGAGTTGGCAAAGAAACTGGGCTTGGATCTTCTCGTACACATTAATCAAGATGGTGTCGATGCCGGTGTCGGCCCGTTTACGCACGGAAGTAAAAAGCACACTGACATCATGAAGACCGATGGTCTTAAACAAGCACTAAATAAATACAAGTTTGATGCCGCATTTGGCGGCGCACGCCGCGATGAAGAAAAATCTCGCGCTAAAGAACGCGTTTACTCGTTCCGCGATAAAAATCATCGTTGGGATCCCAAAAATCAGCGCCCTGAATTGTGGAACATATACAACGGCAAGGTAGATAAGGGGGAAAGTATTCGCGTCTTTCCATTATCAAACTGGACCGAACTCGATATCTGGCAATATATTCATCTGGAAAATATCCCAATAGTCCCATTGTATCTAGCCAAAGAACGTCCCGTGGTAAAACGCGACGGCACTTACATCATGGTTGATGATGATCGCATGCAATTAGAACCTGATGAAAAAATTGAAAATAAAATGGTTCGTTTTCGAACACTGGGTTGCTACCCATTAACGGGCGCCGTCGAATCAAACGCAACTACTCTCCCGGAGGTCATTCAGGAAATGTTGTTAGCCACAACGTCGGAACGTCAGGGCCGCGTCATAGATTATGACCAGGCAGGCTCAATGGAAGAAAAGAAACGGGAAGGATATTTCTGATGTCGCACCAATCTGAACTCATTAGTACTGATATTGATGCTTATCTTGCTCAACATGAGAAAAAAGAATTATTACGTTTGCTGACTTGCGGCAGTGTTGATGATGGTAAGAGCACACTGATTGGTCGGCTACTACACGACTCAAAAATGATCTATGAAGATCAGCTCGCTGCAATTACTGCAGACAGTGCGAAGTCAGGTACAACCGGCAAAGAAGTTGATTTAGCCTTATTAGTGGACGGGTTACAGGCAGAACGCGAACAAGGTATTACCATTGATGTTGCCTATCGTTATTTTTCCACTGCCAAACGCAAATTTATCATTGCAGATACACCGGGGCATGAACAATACACCCGCAATATGGCTACAGGCGCATCGACATGCGATCTGGCCATTATCCTTATCGATGCACGACACGGAGTACAAGTTCAAACTCGGCGCCATACTATTATTTCTTCCCTGCTTGGAATAAAACATATTATCGTTGCTATCAACAAAATGGACCTCGTTGATTACGCTGAGGATGTCTATAACAAGATCAAAACAGATTACCTAAATTTCACTACCAAGCTAGACCGCGTTGACATTAAGTTTATTCCTATCTCTGCACTGAAAGGTGAAAATGTCGTTAAACAAAGCACCGAAATGCCCTGGTATGACGAACAACCGTTAATGCAAATTTTAGAAACCATCGAAATTGCCAGTGATAGAAATTTCGAAGATATGCGTTTCCCTGTGCAATACGTCAATCGCCCGGACCTTAATTTCAGGGGCTATTGCGGCACTATTGCTTCAGGAATCGTACGCAAGAACGATAAGGTAACCGTATTACCTTCTGGAAAAACGAGCACGATCAAATCTATTGTCACTTATGAAGGCGAACTAGAACAAGCCTTCCCACCCATGGCCGTTACACTGACTCTCAACGATGAGATAGACGTTAGTCGTGGAGACATGATCACGCATAGTGATAATAAGCCGGCCCTGGGAAATAAGTTCGAAGCCAATATAGTTTGGATGACTGAACAACCATTAAATGTTGGCAAAGAATATTACGTGAAACGTGCTACCAAGACGATTACTGGCTCGATTACCAAGATCCATCATCGCATTGATGTCAATTCCATGGATAAGTCAGAAGCAAACGAACTCAATCTTAATGAAATTGGCCATTGCGACATCACACTGACATCAACTGTCGCGATTGACCCTTACAGCTTATGTAAAGGGACGGGTGCATTCATTATTATTGATCGATTAAGCAACGTTACCGTTGGCGCAGGCATGATCACAGGTATAGCTGATAATGCTGATATTCAGTCCGTTAGTCTGGATGAGCGTATTGCCAGATATGGGCAACAAGCTTTTACTGCCTGGTTGCTTGGAGAAAATAATGTTCAAACCGCACAAGAACTTGAACGTTACCTGTTTGATAGTGGTCACGTCTGTATCGTTCTGAATCAAGATGAAATTGACGGTAAGCTTGAAGAAATCAGCCAATTATTTAACCAAGCGGGCCTAATTTGCATCTGCTGTGTTGCTGATGAACCAAAGGCACAACGGGACAATAGTGCAATTTTTGATTGTGCATCGGATTCAAGTAAGACTATTTTGGCGCAGATAAGTGACAAGGCCAAGCTGCGCTAGTAAGCTACTTTTGTGGAGAAAACTGGAAGAAATTAATTCCAGAGATTAAAATAGCCCGAAGAATACACGTTAAGGGAGAAAACAATGTCAGACCCAAAATCAGTAGATGCAGCGGACCCAGCTAAAAAAACATCTCGTGTTACTGGCCCAGTAGATAATGATGCTACCGTCTTAACAACCAGCGATGATATTAAATGTTATTGGAACGATGAAGAATTTAGCAACGGCGACCGTATTTCTACTGATGGCAAAAAATATGAAGCTAGTAATGGCCAATGGATTGAAGTTTAGGGTTTGATTTGGTTTTTTGCTTTTAAACTAAAGTCTCAATAAAGTCATAACGACTTTCCTTTTTTATAATGTCTCCAGTATGTAACTGGAACCTACCTGTCTTTTTATCGTCGAGATAAAACTTTAACGTCTCTCTAATTGTTGCAAATGCTAATTCGTCCCACGGGATTTCATCTTCCTTAAATAATTTTACTTCCAGACTTTCAACACCGGCTGAAAAATCCAGATCTAATAATCTTGATCGAAACATCATATAAACCTGATCAACATAAGGTAAATTAAAAACAGTATAAAGATTTTCTACCTCTACACGCGCATTGGCCTCCTCCAGGGTCTCTCTAATACCCGCTTCAAGCGTAGACTCTCCCATTTCCATAAATCCAGCGGGTAACGTCCAATATCCTAACCTCGGCTCGATCGCCCGTTTACAAAGTAATATTTGATCTCCCCAAATAGGGAGACAACCGGCGACAATTTTAGGGTTTTGATAATGAATAATCCCACACGACTGACAAATATGGCGGTGCCGATTGTCATCACTTGGGATGTCATAGACTAATTCCGTACTACAGTAACAACAAAATTTCATCGGATGATTAATGATTCCAAACTAGGCCAGAGATTATCCAACATCATCGCTTGAGCTTCCTTTACAGGATGAAGTCCATCAGCCTGCATTAAATCTGGATGCTGCGCGATATCTTTGAGAATAAATGCAGATAGGTTGATACCTTGCTCCTCTGAAACTGATTTATAAATTGACATGAAACGCTGATTATAAGCAGCACCATAATTGGGCGGTAGTTGCATTGGTACTAGTAACACATTCGCATTAGTTTCTTTAATCTCATTAACTATATCTGACAGGTTTTGCTCAATCTCGCTAAGTGCAAACCCGCGTAAGCCATCATTTGCACCTAGTTCTATAATCACGAGTTCAGGCTTGTATTCAGCCAATAATTTATCTAATCGCGTTTTAACACCCAAGGTTGTCTCACCACTTATGCTGGCATTGACAACTTTGTGCTCCCAATGTTGTCTGACTAAACGTTGCTCCAGTAAGGATACCCACCCATCTTCTACTGGTATACCATAAGCTGCGCTAAGGCTATCGCCTAATATAAGTATGGCCTTTCCCTGCGCATGAACAGGAAAAGACAATAAATAAATAATAAAAAATAAAATTCGGTAATACATAAACATGGATTCAAATAGTAACAATATTGTGCAAGCTAAGGCTCTTGGAAAGCAAGTGTCTAGTCCCGAAGGTAAACTCACTATTCTCGACGATATTAATTTGTCTATAAAACAAGGCGAAAGTTTAGCGGTTATTGGCGTCTCAGGCTCAGGCAAATCAACTTTGTTAGGGTTACTTGCCGGACTGGATGTGCCCACATCAGGCAAAGTTAGTCTAAACGAGATCATTTTAAACGATTTAGATGAAGATGGCAGAGCACATATTCGTAATCAATTCGTAGGTTTTGTATTTCAATCCTTCCATCTATTGCCTGGATTAACAGCGCTGGAAAATACAGCGTTACCACTTGAACTTGCTGGATCCGAACAAGCGGAAGAACTGGCCAAACAAAAATTAGCTGACGTCGGGTTAAGCGAACGTATTCATCACTACCCAAATCAGCTCTCTGGTGGGGAACAACAACGTGTCGCCATCGCACGCGCTTTTGCAAGTAATCCTAAAATACTGTTTGCCGATGAACCAACAGGCAACCTGGATCAAAAAACTGCCCAAAGAATTATCAACCTTTTATTCAAAATGAATAAAGACAATGGCACAACACTGGTGATGGTGACTCATGACGATGCCTTGGCCAGCCTTTGTGATCGAAAAGTAACGATGGCAGGCGGTCAACTTAGCGAAGACACATAATGAATACGATTAAATTTGCATTTACCGGATTAAAACGGGATTGGTATTCGGGAGAACTTCGTTTAATAGGAATCTCTATCCTAATCGCTGTCGCTTGTCTCTCCTCAATAAGTTTTTTTACTGACCGCGTTAGGCGCGCAACTGAACAACAAGCAACAGAATTACTCGCAGCTGATTTGGTATTAATTGCATCGGCGAAAATAAAGGATGAATATATTGATAAGGCTGTTCGTTCAGGATTAATCGTCTCACTTAATGAAAGCTTTCGTAGTGTTGTGGTTAATGGAGATAAGCTTGAACTGGCAGAAGTTAAAGCCGTAGATTCAAACTACCCCATACGTGGTAACCTGAAGACCAGTGACGATCTATTTAACGAGGGACAAATCAATGACGCGATTCCAACAGAGGGTGCAGTTTGGGTAGATAGTCGTTTATTACAAGCCTTACAGGTCAGCTTGGGAGAACTTATCAATGTAGGCGCGGCTGAACTTATCGTTGAGAAGATCTTAACCTACGAGCCTGATCGCGGCGGGGATCTATTTAATATAGCGCCTCGATTGTTGATGAACCGTGCGGATTTGGACAAAACAAAATTAATCTTGCCCGGAAGTCGTATCAAGTATCGATTATTATTAGGGGGTCAATCTGAATCCATAGATCAATACCGTGAGCAACTTAAACTGGATAAAAATGACAATGTACGAGTCCAAGGCATTAAGGATGCCCGTCCGGAAATCAAGACTGCTTTGGAACGCGCTGAACAATTTCTTGGGCTGGCAGCATTAGTTAGTATTGCTCTGGCAGGTCTTGCCATTGCGATGTCAGCACAACGATTCGCTGTCAGACATTATGATAATTGCGCCATCATGCGTTGTTTGGGTTTACAACAACGTCAAATAACACAGATCTATTTCTATCAACTAATGATGCTGGGTCTTATTTGTAGTTTATTCGGATGCGCTATCGGTTTTTTTGCCCAAGAAGGCTTAAATCAAATGATGGTTGGCATGACACAACAATCATTACCTAAGCCGTCATGGCGACCCGTTTTATCCGGGATATTCACTGGCCTAATTACCGTATTAGCTTTTGCATTACCACAGCTAATGCGTTTAAGGAAAATATCACCACTAAGAGTATTACGTAAAGACTTAACACCACTGCCTTTAAATAACTACGCCATATACACGCTCGCTATAATCGCATTAGTTTTACTCAGCCCATGGCAATCAGGCGATGTCACATTAACAATCTATACCGTTCTCGGTCTATTCCTGACAGCAATACTACTCGCTGTATCGGCAAAGTTAATCATTAAACTACTGAAGCAACTACAACCAAAACTAAAGATGTCCGCTCGTTATGGCTTAGCGAATGTATCTCGCCGTTCAAACCAGAGTGTCATGCAGATAATGGGAATCGGTATTGGTGTTACTGTCATGTTGCTACTCACGTTGGTGCGTACAGATCTGCTGGCCGGCTGGCAAAATCGTTTGCCCGATGACGCACCAAATTATTTTTTAATTAACATACAACCCGACCAGGCAGAAGATATACAGGCTCAACTATCAGCATCATTGAACAACCCTATACAACTTTACCCCATGATTCGTGGACGATTGACAAAGATCAACGATAACCATGTCAATCCGGATGATTATGAAAACCCACGAGCAAATCGCCTTGCAACCAGAGAATTCAATCTCTCTTACGCTGACAACATGCAAAAGGATAACCGGATAGTCGCAGGTGAATGGTGGCCTGAAAACGAAAATAGTGAAAATTATTTCTCCGTAGAAGGAGGCATTGCCGAAACGCTGGGGATTAAAGTTGGGGACAACTTAAGCTATTCTATTGCCGGTCAAGAAATCAACGGTAAGGTGACGAACCTGCGTTGGGTCGAGTGGGACTCCTTCAATGTCAATTTTTTTGTTGTTTCTAACGCTGATGCCTTGATGGATTATCCTAGTACGTTTATCAGTAGTCTTTTTATCCCCGACTCAAACCGTTCTGTGTTGATAGATCTCATAAAACAATACCCAAGCATTACGGTCTTTGATATCGATGCTATCTTGAAACAAGTCAGGGCGATCATGAATCAGGTTGTGCGCACGGTTGAGTTTGTTTTTATCTTCACTATCCTGACCGGCATCGCTGTATTATTTGCTGCTTTACAAAGCACTCATGACGAGCGAACACACGAATCGGCACTGATGAGTGCGCTGGGTGCAAACCGCAAACAAATCGTTTCCGGACTAATCGCCGAATTCCTGCTCCTCGGGATGATTACAGGAGTATTATCAGCCATAGCGGCATCAATCATCGAACTGGCGCTGGCAGAATACGTGTTCAAGATGGAAATTGTCATTAATCCTGTTCTTTGGCTAGTTGCACCTTTGGTGTGTAGTTTAATAATTGTGACTACTGGATTAATTGGTACGCGTAAAGTGCTAGCCAGTTCACCTATGCTGGTACTCAGGAAAACATAATCTATTGAATTTTTTGAATACGCTACAATCTATATAAAAGTTATTTAATCAGGAGTCTGAAAAACATGTTACGGATGTTACTTTTCTTTGGTACCAACATAGCCATTATGATTGTGCTTAGCATAAGCATGCGTCTACTTGGCCTGGACACGGCCCTGGAACAACAAGGTGGTGGTTTAAACCTGAATGCCTTACTTATCTTTTCTGCTGCCTTCGGTATGGGCGGTTCACTGATATCACTTGCGATCTCTAAATGGATGGCAAAAAAGACCATGGGCGTTAAGTTGATTGAAACGCCGGCTAATAGTCAGGAACAATGGTTAGTCTCAACTGTAGAAATGCAAGCCAGGGAAGCCGGCATTAAAATGCCTGAATTAGGCATATTCAACTCGCCTCAACCCAATGCCTTTGCAACAGGCATGAATAAAAATGCAGCATTAGTTGCTGTTAGTCAGGGTCTTTTGGATCACATGACTCAAGATGAAGTCGAAGCTGTATTGGGGCATGAGATTAGCCACGTCGCTAATGGCGATATGGTCACACTCAGTCTAATTCAAGGCGTGGTAAATACCTTTGTTATTTTCTTCTCGCGTGTCATAGGTCATTTGCTTGATCGACTCGTATTTAAAGTCGAACGTGGTCACGGGCCAGGTTACTGGATAGGTGTTATTTTCGTACAAATAATTCTATCTGTACTCGCAAGTACTATCGTCATGTGGTTCTCTCGTCGGCGTGAGTTTAAAGCGGATGAAGGTGGTGCCTATTTAGCAGGCCGAGAAAAAATGATCTCTGCCCTGCGTCGTTTACAACAAGTTAGCAACCCACAACCGCTCCCAGACGAAATGTCTGCATTCGGTATCAGTGGTGGTGTACCAACAGGCTTTAAACGCTTGTTCATGAGCCATCCTCCTTTGGAAGAACGAATAGCCGCTCTGGAAAATGCGCAATAAAAATAGTATTAATTCAATAGCGATATTTTCATGTTCCTGTATAGGATAAAATAATCTGATGTTGATATTTATCCTGACAGGATCATGAAAAAAATCTATTTCGGTGACTTCCGTCTCTATGTAATCAAGCATATTAAAGAGATCGAAAAAACAGAAATTGAGTCCTACACCACAGAATGGTTTTTGATACGTTATTTAAAAAAAATAACCAAGGTCGCTGATGGAAATATCGAATACAACATCGTCGAAGGCCCAATACGATCGTTGATACGCTTTTACGTTGATAATATTGACGAAAAAACTGAGCTCGGTGACCGCTGTAAAAAGATACACCTTGAATACCGAAAACTTTTACGTCAAAAACAATCTTCAAAATATTCCTAGACTCATTCAATGAGCCTCGATCAATTACCAGGGGACCTCCCCATCCCTGAAGATGATGGTGCATGCGACCATCTTCACGGCACGCGTTTTCCTGATCTGAATTTATCCAAAACTGACGGTGATACAATCAAAATTAGTGCACTAACGGGCTATACCGTCATCTACATTTACCCAATGACAGGCCGTCCCAATGTGTTTTTACCCGAGGGTTGGGAGTCGATACCCGGTGCGAGGGGATGTACACCGCAGTCTTGTAGTTTCCGTGACCTACATAAGGAAATCAGACAATACGCAAATCTTTTTGGGTTAAGCAGTCAAGATACAGACTATCAACAAGAAGCAAAAACGCGTTTACATCTCCCTTTTGAGCTACTTAGTGACCACGCCTTTCTTCTCAAGCAAGCGTTGTCACTACCTACATTCACAGTTGAGGAAATACAGCGCTACAAGAGAGTAACGCTCATAATCAAAGGTGCTGTTATAGAAAAAGTGTTCTACCCGGTATTCCCACCGGATAAAAATGCCGACAATGTACTCAACTGGTTTAATACAGACGATAATTAATCTTCAATTCTCTTGTCGCCTTCATCACTCCAGGGAGGATTAACAATCGCAATAAAACATAATTCTTCATCAGCAGTATTTTCTATCCATTGAGTTGCGCCTGCTGGCACGAGTATCGCTTCACCGGAGATCACTTCCTGTGCTTCATCATCAATATGCATCACACCCTCCCCCGAGAAGATGATATAAACCTCTGTTTGCTCTAATGCATGTTTGTAACTTTGTTTCCCTATCTCAACCGTCGCCATTGCAACGGAATATGGCAAATCAACCGCGTCATTTTTTGGGTGTACCCATTCCCTTATTAAACAACCGTCATTGGCAATGAATTCCGGACATTCATTAATATTTTTTACAAACACTCTCGACTCCTATATAAATGGTGTTATGAAGTATAAAGGTAATCCAGAATATAAACATGACAGCGAAAGCTGTACCGGTGTCCTGATCACCAACCTTGGAACCCCTGATGCACCAACTGCTGCTTCGGTACGACAATATTTGGCTGAGTTCCTTTCCGATCCGCGTGTGATAGAAGTGCCAAAATTATTATGGTGGTTTGTATTACATTGCATCATTCTGCGTACTCGTCCAAAACGATCAGCAGAAGCGTATAAGAAAGTATGGTCAAAAGATGGCTCCCCCCTGCTCGATACCTCTATCAAACAAGCCGATGCAATTAGAACTGAAATTGAAAAACGTTTTTCTGGAAATGTAAAAGTTGAATTAGCTATGCGTTACGGTAATCCATCAATAGAGTCTGGTTTAGAAAAGTTGCGTAGCGCGAATGCCAACCGTGTTTTAATCTTCCCGCTATATCCGCAATATTCAGCAGCAACAACCGCATCAACATTCGATGCCGCTGCCGATGTATTAAAAACCTGGCGCTGGATTCCTGAATTAAGAATGATTAATCATTACCACGATAATTCAGATTACATCACTGCATTGGCCAATAGCATCAACAACTATTGGCAAACTCACACTAAACCAGAAAAGTTACTCTTTTCATTTCATGGACTCCCTCAAGATTATTTTCTGGCAGGTGACCCTTATCATTGTGAGTGTCATAAAACCGCAAGACTGGTCGCAGAAAAACTCGAACTTAAAGAAGACGAATGGCAACTCACATTCCAGTCTCGCTTTGGCCCACGAAAATGGTTAGAACCTTATACTGATATCACATTAAAAAAACTTGCCCACCAAGGGACGAAACATGTGCAAATAGTTTGCCCCGGTTTCTCAGCAGACTGTCTTGAAACATTAGAAGAGATCGATATGCAAAACAGAGCGTTCTTCACTGAAGCCGGTGGCGAGACATTCTCTTATATCCCCGCATTGAATGATGATGATGAACATATACAAGCCTTAAGCAGTATCATCATGACGCATTGCCAAGGCTGGGATAAAAATCAAGATGACCTCAACAAAAGAAAGGAAAGAGCGATGCAATTGGGAGCAAAACCGTAACTTTGTTAAAAGTTATACTTGCTTTCAAATCAAACAACTACTTTAATAAAAACATCATCAATCAATAATTAAAAAGCGTACTTCCTGTGTAATAGAAAACGATAAATTGACATTATGGACAAAGAATGAAAAAACAAGGACTTATCAAAATATTGCCAACATCCCTAATCAATTACACGGGAAGCCCGATAATATTGTTAATGAGGGCCTTTCCCCATTAACACACTGTTAGAAGGCTAAGGAGGAAGCGGTGAAAATTCAGGAGCTTTCCATTAATAATTTACGTTCTATTGTTGATAGTGGAAATGTTCCAATTCAAAGCTTGTTTTCTCTAGTCGGTGAAAATAACTCAGGAAAATCAAACCTCATCAAGTCTATAGATGCCTTCATTAGCGGCGGTGCAGGAGGGCTTAAGAAAGAAGACTTTTTTGATGCCAGCTCCCCGATAATTATAAAAATATCCTTTGATAACCTTAATGACGATGAAAGTAAACGTTGGAAAAAATATCTTGCGAACGGAAAACTAATACTAGAAAAGCATATATGGATAGAAGAAGCTGAAACGGCTTCAGGGATGAGAATAAAAAGCGAGTATCACGGCTATGAGGCAGCACCAAAGGAATGGTTTCTATCTATTGCCCAAATATTAGAGCAGCATGGCCAAAGACCAAAGTGGGTAGATATAGCTAAAGAAACTGGGTTGCCTGATTACTTCTACCCGGAGGATAAAAGTGGAAAAACCATCTATACCAAAGCATTAGAAAGGTATTTACTTGAAACTGATATCGAATTTAATGAGCCCGACTTAAGTGGAACCCATGCATTGGGTTTACAAAGCAATGTTGTAGCTTCACTTCCATCTTTTTATTTATTGCCAGCTATAACAGATTATTCAGATGAAATTGACAAAAGACAAAGTTCGTCAACATTCAGGAGGTTGATGGGGGAGCTCTCCGAGAGAATTTTAAAAAATGATCCGAGGTTTATTGAGATTGAGGAGTCGTTGGCAAATGTACATAGATTGCTAAATGCGATAGACCAACCAGAAGGTCAAAATAGGTTGGAAGCCCTTGGAGACATAGAGCAACAGATTACTGGTTTATTAAAACAGCTTATGCCCTCTGTAAGTAACGTTTCCCTAGCCATCTCTGTTACTGAAGTTCAGGAGATATTCTCTGGAGGAGTCTCATTATCAGTTAATGATGGTATAGAGACTGATGTTTTATCCAAAGGACATGGCTTGCAACGTTGTATAGTATTTTCCTTACTTAAAACTCTTATAGATATTGAGAGAGAAAGCGGTGAGGAAAATCAAAACACTATAATTTTGGCAATTGAAGAACCAGAACTCTATATACACCCCCAATTATCAAAACTTTTCTACGACGTAATGGTGGAATTTAGTGGTAGTGACCAAGTTCTGTATACAACTCACTCCCCAATATTTGTAGATGCATATAACTACCAAAATATAGGTTTGGTATCTAAACCGTCAGTAGAGATAGGAACAAAAATCAAAACAGCAACCGGTGGAGAGATCGAGAAACTTAGCGATGCAAAGGTTTTTAAGGGTTTGGCTAGATTCAACCCATCGGTAAATGAGATATTTTTTGCAAATAGAATTTTAATTGTGGAGGGTCCAGAAGATTTGATTGCAGTGAATTCAGTCCTGCAGAGTAAAGGATTAATTCGAAATAGAGTAGAAGAGCTTAGTTGGAGCATCTTGGTCGCAGGGGGCAAGGATGCAATACCTTTTTTTCAAAGGGTTGCGAATGAATTTGGAATGTCTTACACAGTTTTACATGATTTGGATTTGCTAGAAAGTATGACCCAAAATGATATTGATACTCATACAAAAACTAACAATTCGATTACTGAGTTAGCTAGTGGTAACCCAGTGATTACTTTTCCAGTTAAATTAGAAGCTTCGCTTGGGATAGATCACCACCTTAAAGACCAATATAAGGCACATCATTTTTTTTCTGAGCCGAAAAATATTTCCGAAGAAGTTAATAATATAATTTTAGAAATATTTCAGTGATTGGCATTTCCAACAAGTCAAACCAGACACAGCAAGCTGCTCGGACGTGCTACTCGCGCTATGCTGTTTGAGGCATTACTCTACTACTTCAACCCCTTTCCAAAATGCCACATAATTTTTAATGTTTTCTGCTTTTGATTTTGGTTCGGGATAATACCAGGCCGCATCTTTGTTTATTTTTCCATTTACTTCCACATCATAATAACTCGCCTTGCCTTTCCAGAAACAGCTTGAGTGGGTATCACTATCGCTAAAGTATTCTTTGTTAATTGACGCTGCCGGAAAGTAGATATTACCTTCCACTGTTTCGTAACGCTCGCTCTCCGCCAATACTGCGCCATTCCAGATTGCCTTTGCCATTTATCCTGTACTCCGAAGTAGAACCTGTTTTAGAGTGCGTTCAAAAAAGCATAACACGCTGTCTAGAATCACAGCCATAGTAATTCTATGGCTGTGATTTGCTGACAAGTGATATGTCTTTTTGGGCGTGCTGTAAAGCAGGCAGTCATATTTAAGGAACCTCTGATTAAATTACTTTTTGTCACTCCCTCGAAAGAGGGAGTCTAACGATTTCAATTGCTTACTGGGTTCCCGTTTTCACGAGAATGACTTGATCAGAGGTTCCTTAATTAAAAGTTTAGTTTAAAACTTGCTGTTTTGTTAAAAAGAAATTGCACGTTAATTGCTCCAAGACGTTCTACTGCGGAGTCCAGGATTCTATTCACCATTAATCGTTATGATGACATTACGACTGTGTGAATGGGTGCGATGTTCCCATAAATAAATCCCCTGCCAAGTCCCCAACTGACACCTTGAGTCTGTAATGGGAATAGTCAAGCTTACATTGGTTATTAAAGTACGAATATGCGCTGGCATATCGTCTGGTCCTTCTGTGGTATGACAGAACATAGGATCGCCGTCCGGCGCAACACTTTGCATAAAGGTTTCAAGATCTATCCTTACATCGGGGTCGGCATTCTCACATAACATTAAAGAAGCGCTGGTATGCTGGATAAATAGATGACATAGACCGATATGCACACCGCTTTCAGTAACAAACCGTTGTACATCTTTTGTGAATTCGTATACCTGTCTTCCTTGAGTATTAAAACTGAGTGTTTTTTGAAATATCGACATGTTATAAATACCTGAAATTATCTTTATTTAATCGATTAAATATTATGAATAAACCACAACAATTAAACGTAGCGCATATTATAAACATCAGCAAAATACTTTGGTTTGGTATGCTCGCTAGCTCACCGATGTTTCTAATTGCTATTTTTTATATGGACAAGTTACGACTATTAGAACCTGCCTTGCCTGAGCTGAAAAATATTCTAAGCGGCATTTGTGTATTAAGTATTCCGTTAGCATTAATACTGCTAGGTCGGTTTAAACGTCATCAACATAAAATCAGAGACAATATTCAGCTCGGTATTGATAACACCCCAACCGATTTGCAATCCTATATTACTTACATCGTCATCGGGATGTCTTTGTGCAATCTACCCGCAATGCTTGGCTTGGTCCTCTACATCCTCGTTACCGATCTCTACCTTTCATTATTTTTTATTGTTGTTTCTTTTTTTCTTGGCTTTCTCTATAAACCTGAATTGAAATAACCCCGGCTAAGCCAATCTTAGTCGATCAGCAATTAGTGCATAAAACTGTTGGTCTTTAGAAAACAACCAGCCGAGCTGTTCTTTACATGAATGACAGACTGCTATTTGCCATTCATAGCCATTAAACCAGGTATGCTCACCGGTACACTCTCCGAGAGTCAGGCATCCAGGTGCCGATTGAAAGCAATGAACCGTGTAGGTATACCCAGCGGGATTAGAAAAAGTATGAACGTGCGCATCATTGATGGCGATAGCTGCATCTAGCGCCGTAATGAAATTGCTACAGAAATTACAAAACAGTTTTTTAATCTCTTCCGCACTTTCATCAGTTTTAATTTCTTGACTTGTTTTTTTTTCAGTTTGTATATCTGTTTTTTTAAAACCGTATTGACCCCAAACAAGCTCCACGACTTCGCCCCTTAGATAACATACCGTTCTTTATACGCATTCACGAGATCAGCATCCGTATGCCGACTATCACCAAGACAACAGCAAAAACACGTTTTAAAGTAACGATGGGAAGATAGTGTGCCAAACGTGCACCTGCAGGCGCTGAAAAAATTGTCATCGCACTAATAATGAGTGCGGCGGGCCAATACAAATAACCCAAAGAATGTGTCGGGACAGCCTGCTCATCCCAGCCGGCAACAATCAACGCAATTGTTGCGGCGACCGCTATCGGAAACCCACATGCGGATGAGACTGCTACGGCATTTCTCATATTGACATTACACCACAGTAAAAATGGCACCGTCAGAGTCCCCCCTCCAATTCCCATCAAGGTTGAAAGTAAACCAATACCGACACCAGACCCCACCAGTCCCGATGTTCCGGGTAAGACTGAATGTGCCTTAGGTTTTAAATCCAACCATATTTGAAAACCGACCAATATCTCAAACACGCCAAAGATCGTCCTCAGAACAGTACTCGAAACATAATCAGCGACCATAGCACCCAGGCAAGCACCTATTAACAAGCCAGGGGCAAGGCGTTTTACTATCGGCCATAGCACAGCGCTTTTTTTGTGGTGTACATAAGTGGCTGAGGAAGATGTCACAATAATCGTTGCCAATGACGTCGTTACCGCCAGTTGCATGAGTATTTCCAGCGGGAATCCTTGTTGGATAAACAGGAAATGTAAAACGGGAACAATAATGACGCCTCCACTTAAACCGATCATACCGCCAATCAGTCCGGCAAAAATCCCGGCTAAAGCGTAAAAAATGATTACTTGTAGTGTAATTTCAGCGAGCATGGCTTATTTTATCGTGAATGATTGATAAGGTACGGGTAAGGTATGTTATACCTTAAACTGTTCATACGAAACGGCACATTAACTGCAAACAATTAGACCTGTTATATTAACTTTTTTTACGCAAAATATTGCGAACTTATTGTTAAATATAGACAATTTTTAATGCTAATTTTAAATACAATCAATGCAAACAAACGACAATTCAGGAATGACGAATAAGCATGCAATGACTTCCTTAGCGCAGCAAACAATGCTGAGACTGCTTGTCGTCATTATCTTGTCAATCTTAACCGTGCCTACCTACGCTAAATCGATTGAATCTCAACGCAAAGATTATCTAGCTGCAAAAAAAGCATTAGATACTAAGCAATATAAGACCTTCGGCAAGATAGCAAACACACTAAAAAACTATCCTCTCTACCCCTATTTGCGCTACGAATACCTGCGAAAACACCTCTGGAAGACTAAAGATGATGAGATTGTAACCTTCTTGAAACGTTACCATGACCTCCCTGTTGCCGCAGGCTTACGCAAAGCCTGGCTCAAGCTCTTGATAAAACGGGGCCACTGGCAAACTTTTCTTGATAACTACACACCGCAATCGGATACCACTATGCAGTGTTATCAACTACAGGCAAGGATCAACACAAATGACAATACCTACCTGCTGGAAGATATTCGTACCACCTGGCTTGCGGGTAAATCTCTTCCATCTCAGTGCGATCCGGCTTTTGCATTGTTATATAAGAGTAACTTGATGACTAATGAATTGGTGTGGGAACGAATCCGTTTATCGATGCAGAATAATCAGCTTGGTTTAGTCAATTATTTATCTAACCGACTTGATTCAAAACATAAGGCGCTTGCGAAACGATGGATCCAGATACATCAAAACCCTTATAAATATACTTATAAGCCCAAACTTGAAGACACGCCTGTTACCAGAGAAATATTGACGCATGGTATTTTACGTTTAGCCAGACAAGATGTTGCCAAAGCAGTTAAACGACTAGATGCATTGAAAGGAGAATTCGCTTTTACGCCTGATGAAATGGCAGAGATAGACCGCACGCTCGCTATTCGCGCAGCAGGCAATAACAGTAAGCTCGCATTACAACTGTTAGACAAAATCGATAATCATCATGTTAATGACAAAGTATTTCATTACCGGTTACGCACCGCACTGGCAAATTATGATTGGCCTATCTTAAAAAAATGGACGGCTGGACAGGTTCCCGATATCGATACTGAAATGCGCTGGCGTTATTGGCATGCACGTGCCTTAGAAGAAACTGGCGAAGCCGATAAGGCAAAAGAAATTTATACTGCGCTTGCAAAAAAACGTGATTATTACGGTTTCCTGTCGGCTGACAGGATTAATGTTGCCTACGACATGAACCATCATCCCTTACCGGAAAACATGGAGGAATTTAATCGAATCGAATCACTGCCAGCGATTAAACGAGCTTATGAATTCTATAAACTAAACATGAAATACCCCGGTCGACGCGAATGGCACCACGCACTGAATAATATGACAAGCTATCAAATGCAAATGGCAGCAGCTGTCGTAGCACAATGGGGCTGGCACAACCGGGCTATCTTCACGATGGGTAGAGCCAAGGCCTACGATAATCTGGAGTTACGTTTTCCAATCCTGTTTGATGACCTCCTGAATAAGTACGCGAAGAAACGTAATTTAGATCCAAGCTGGATGTATGGGCTAGTCCGTGCTGAAAGCGCCTTCATCGAAGACGTAAGGTCGCCTGCTGGTGCTCTAGGTTTGATGCAAGTCATGCCTAGAACCGGGAGCGATACTGCAAAACGTATCGGTCTAAGAGGATTCAAGACAAGCAAATTGAAGCAAGCGGAAACCAATATCCCGATTGGCAGCGCGTATTTGAAACAAATGCTAGATAAATTTAACGGAAATATGATCCTGGCTACCGCTGCCTATAATGCAGGGCCTCATCGCGTTTTAAAATGGTTGCCGAATAAAGGTTGTGAAGAACCTGATATCTGGGTGGAACAAATCCCATTTAACGAAACTCGTAAATATGTCCGTCGTGTTTTAACTTACGCTAATATTTATGACTGGCGTTTGCAAACGGGCATCAAACCGTTAAAGCAACGTATGGCATTAGTCACCTCAAACAAAAATAACCTGACTGCTGCTTTGAGCTGTACTGCAATTAAAATCTCGGATAACAAACATGTCCATTAAACGCATCGCAGTATTGGGTGGAACCGGTTTTGTCGGCCAATCATTGTGCAATCGCTTATCACAAGCAGGCTATGAATTAAAAGTGTTCACTCGTAGCCGCGAATATAATCGTGATGATCTCATCGTGCTGCCCGGTCTGGAATTAGTACAGACTGATATTCATGACCCGGAAAAACTCAAACTGCATATTGCCAACTGTGATGCGGTCATTAACCTGGTTGGCATACTCAATGAAAAAGGAAATAGTGGTAAAGGTTTTAAGCACGCGCATGTTGAACTGGTAGAAAAATTAATAAGTGCATGTCGTCAGAATGGCATTAAACGACTTCTACAAATGAGTGCCCTGAATGCAGATGCGATAAACGGCAAGAGTCACTATTTACGAACAAAGGGTGAAGCGGAAGACCTATTACATTCAAATAATACTGAAATTAACGTCACCAGTTTTCGGCCATCCATCATCTTTGGTAAAAAGGATAATTTCTTTAATCGTTTTGCAAGCCTGTTAAAAATGTCCCCGTTATTTTTCCCGCTAGCATGTCATGCGACCAAGTTTGCACCCGTTTATGTTATGGATGTTGTTGAAATGATGGCACGCTCAATAAAAGATCCAGAAAGCTATAATAAAAAACTCCACTTGTGCGGCCCGCAAACTTATAGCCTAAAAGAGCTGGTTAATTACACTTCGCGAACCTTAGGTCTGAAACGCAAGATTATTCCATTAAATGATATTTTGTCTCGTATTCAGGCCGCCATTTTTGATTTCGTGCCGGGCAAGCCCTTTTCAACAGACAATTATCTTTCGGCTAAAATAGACAGTGTTTGTGAGTGTAATGATCTCGTGCGTTACAATATTAAGGCGACTACTATAGAAAGCGTCGTACCTCAATATTTAAACAACACATCCTATCGTTCAGCCTATATGCAATTTCGTAGTAAATCACGAAGATAACTTGTCGTATTGTCATTTGATGGGCAAGATATTCATATGCAAACTTATCTAGTCGGCGGCGCCGTACGTGACAAATTATTAGATATTCCGGTTAAAGATCGAGATTGGGTCGTTGTCGGCACGACACCGGAAGAAATGCTGGACAAAGGTTTCAAACCCGTTGGCAAGGACTTCCCTGTTTTCCTCCACCCTGAAACAAAAGAAGAATATGCCTTAGCTCGAACTGAACGAAAATCCGGCAAAGGTTATAAAGGCTTCACATTTCATACATCACCCGATGTCACGTTGGAAGATGACCTGCGACGTAGAGATCTAACGATCAATGCCATAGCCGAAGACGAACACGGTAATCTCATTGACCCTTATGGTGGCGTGGTAGACTTGAAAGAAAAACTGTTGCGCCATGTTTCCCCGGCGTTTGTCGAAGATCCGTTACGGGTATTACGCATTGCACGTTTCGCAGCCAGTCTTGGTTTCAAGATTGCCCCTGAAACTATGACGTTATTAAAAGACATCTCTGAGACAGATGAATTAGGGGCACTGGTTCCTGAACGTGTCTGGACAGAACTGGAAAAAGCTTTATCAGGAAAATACCCGGCACGTTTTATACTTGTATTACGCTCATGCAATGCAATGGAGAAACTCTTTCCTGAGATAGAAGCCCTGTTCGGCGTACCACAAACAAAAGAATACCACCCGGAGATCGACACTGGCCTGCATACCATCATGAGCCTAAACCAATCGACACGCTTATCAGATGATTCAATGATACGCTTTGCGGTATTGGTACATGATCTTGGCAAGGCAACCACACCAAAAGATAAACTACCTAGCCACCACGGTCACGAAGAACGTGGGGCGAAGATAATAGACAAACTGTGTAAACGCTATTGCATCCCGAATAAATACCGTGAATTAGCGATGAATGTTTCTAAGTTTCACCTCGACTGCCATCGAATACAGGAGATGAAAGCCGAAACAGTATTAAAAAAACTCGAACAACTCGACGCTTTCAGAAGGCCCGAACGGTTTGAACAATTCCTTATCGCTTGTGAAGCTGATGCCCGCGGCCGTGCTGGATTCGAGGACAGAGAATATCCGCAGTCTGAATATTTCCAGTCTGCGTTGAAAGTGGCTAACGAGGTCGATACCAGTGCATTACAAAAACAAGGTTTGGAAGGCAAAGCGCTCGGACAAGCAATCAAGAAACAACAAATAAAAAATATAAAAGAAATGCAGATTAATAATCGGAGATAGAATGGAACTTAAAGTATTTTTCACCATTTTTGCGGCTGTTTTTATCGCAGAGTTGGGAGACAAAACTCAAATTGCAACACTGTTGTTTGCTTCGGACAAGGCAGTAAGTAAGCTCACTGTGTTTTTTGCATCTTCAGCAGCGTTGGTAGTCGCCTCTGCCATTGGTGTCATCGCAGGAAGTCTATTGTCCGAATATATTGATGAGAAAATACTCTCTTATATTGCCGGAGTCGGCTTTATAATCATTGGCACATTTACGCTTTATCAAGCCTGAAACAGTGAACAGATTAATTAACTAAAAAGAAATATCAACACAACGCCCAACACCACTCGATATACAACAAACGGCAACATGCCAATCTTATCAAGAAACTTCATAAAGACATGAATGGCCAGCAATGCACTGATAGCGGAAAGCACCGCAGTAATTGAAAAATTAATCAGGTCCACACTTACATCAGACAAAAGCAGTTTCAATGATTCATAACTACCGGCAACGAGTATGATAGGCACCGCCATTAAAAATGAAAACCGCGCCGCACTACTTCGGTCCAACCCTAACATTAACGCTGCTGTCATAGTAACGCCTGAACGTGATGTGCCAGGCACCAGCGCCAGTACTTGTGCTAAACCAATCAAGATGGCATCACGCAGGTTGATTGAATTTATTTGGCGCAACTGTTTTCCTTTCACATCCGCATAGTAAAGTAATAGACCAAACCCGATTGAAGCATAGGCAATGATTAATGGATCTCGTAGATAGGTTGAAACAATATCCCTTAACAGAAACCCGATTGCTAATACAGGGAGACTGGCAATAGCCAGATACCAAAATAGCCTGCTGTCTTGAGTCGCCACTTCTCTATTTTTTATTGAGTCGCCTCCGGCAATCAAGATACGCGAAATATCTTTCCTCAAATAAAAGACGACGGCAAACAAACTACCAAAATGCGCAGCAACGTCTATGACCAAGCCCTGATCTTGCCAATCGGTTAATAAGGGCACCAGGATCAAATGCGCTGAACTTGAAACAGGTAAGAATTCAGTGATCCCCTGAATCAATGCAAGAATGATGAGTTGAGTAAAGTCCAATGGTCTATATCAAATAAAATAAGTTTTTATATCGGCAGAAAGATTGCTGATGCCATACGCTGTATCACAGTGGTAATGGTTCGGTTATTTTTGTTCGCAATAATTGTTGCGATGTTATCTTGTGTGGCTATGAGCTTACCAAATAAACGCTCATAACTCAGGTTACTGATCTCTTCCTCCGCTAAAGAATTACTATACAAAAACAACTCGCCATTAGCATCAACATTATGCCCAAGCTTCCATACTGCTATCTCAATGTTTCTCGCGCAGTTATATAGTTTCTGTGGGTCAATTGAATCGAACATATAGAACTCTGACTTGTAATTGTATGACTTCATAATCATCGCCATTAAACCGGCAATAAATGAAAACACACGATCACCCCTATATTCGTCGGTAAATGTCATTTTTATAACATCAACATCATACCTGCCCTCAAACTCCGGAAATTCCCAAGTATGTTCTAACTCAAATAGTCTGACGATATGTTCTTGTGGCAATTTAAGATCCGTCTTTTTAAGTTCTCGCGGATTACGTTTATAAAGCTTAGTCATCAGCTCTTTCAATAATCGTTGCGATTCCCTGATATGTACATCCAGTACATTGTCAATGTCTGATTTTGCAATAGACGTTAGACCCGAAACTTCTTCAACAGGCTCATTCTTTCTAACGATTTCTTTATTGCAAGACGCCAATAGAAACAAGGCAATGGTTATCAAGATGTATTGTTGCATGAATATTTTCGACTTATAAGCGAACACGCTGATCCATCAATGTAAAACCCTGCAAAATAGAATTATAGTCTTTTGTCAGCGCCATAACCTTGAAACGTTCTCCCATTTCTTCTGGCATGGTTAATATGCGTACTTGCTGTGCTATTTTAGTTTGCGCTTTAATATCGAGTTGATTCATATCAGCTAGCAACTCTTCAAGGCCGCAGCCAAAAAGGAAATAGGTCTGATTTGTGTAGCCACTGACATGTAAACCGACTGAGTCAGCACATTCCGCAAGAGCTGTGAAATTGGCAGAGCAGGTTATGTCTTGCAAGCCGGGATTATAAAACGGATCTGCATGTACACGATGTCGATAATGACATAACAAACTACCATCCATTCTTTCAGGATGATAATACTCTGCTGCCGAGTACCCATAATCGATGAAGAACATCACCCCTTTATTCAGCGCACTCTCTAAGCCACTTAACCAAGACCCAAGCTGAGTATTTATCTCAGAAACATAATTTTCGGGAAACGAGGTTGATAAATCATTTTCTAATTCTTCCAGATTATTAAGCAGCTCACCCTTCGCATCGCTCTCAACCCAGATAAATTGATTATCTCCCAAACCGACCTTCAACTCCTTGAAGCCCCCAACAGTCTTTTTAAATCGCTTCACTGGTAATGCATCCAATACCTCATTCGCAAGGATCACGCCTGCAACTCCATCTTCGGGGAGGGCATCTAACCAAACCACGCGTTCGATGAGATGAGGGATAGTTTCTTTTAAATTGGTTTGTTGGCGTTGTTTCAGATCAGCACTGACTTCAAGAATTAAGTATTTTTCTGGTAATGCATCCTGTTTTTCCAACTCTAATAATATGTCTCTAGCCATAGCACCGGTACCTGCTCCCAACTCCAGAATATTGCCGGTACCTAATTCGTTTAAGACTTGCTTACATTGATGCGCCAAACATCGTGAAAATATTGGTGATAATTCCGGTGCCGTTACGAAGTCACCTTCGGAACCAAATTTACGACTACCCGCACTATAATACCCCAACCCTGGCGCATATAGAGCCAGTTTCATGTATTCATCAAAACTGATTGCACCGCCTTGTGTATCCAGGGCTGCTTTGATACACACGATCAACTTTTCGCTTTGAATGAGAGCATCTTGATCCGGAACCGGCAATATTGTTTCCGGCTTTTGTAGTTTCGATTGTGTCATAATTCGTCCATGTTATTCTGTTTCTGAAATGATTCAATACAACAATTTAATGATATAAATAATTGTGATAAATAAAACTGCATTGATAACTGGCGCTGCTAAACGCATAGGTGCTGCAATAGCGGAACAACTTCATTCCTCCGGGATGAATGTCATTATTCACTATAATAGTTCGGCTAAAGAAGCGCATGAGCTAGTACGAAAACTTAATGGGCTTCGTCGTGATTCTGCCATCATGGTTCAGGCCAATCTTGAACATAGAGAATATTACTCAGCTTTGATCGATGCCGCGCTGGATTTTAAAGGTGGCTTAGATGTCTTGATTAATAATGCTTCTGCGTATTATCCAACATCACTGGCATCATTAGATGATCAGCAATGGAATGAATTGATCAACACCAACCTTAAAGCACCTTTATTTCTATCGCAGCTCGCGACAAAATCATTACGCGCAAACAAAGGCTGCATCATTAACATCACTGACATACATGCAAACCGACCATTAAGAAGCCATACGGTTTATAGCGTCTCTAAAGCAGGCCTTGTCATGCTGACTCAATCACTGGCAAAAGAACTGGCTCCCGCTATTCGTGTTAATGCAATATCGCCGGGAGTAATCATGTGGCCCGATGACATAGAAGAAGAGAAAAAAAACGAGATACTGAATGAAACCATGATGAAGAGAACCGGCAACGTAAAAGACATAACAAAAGCTGTCTTATTTTTAATCAAAGATGCAGATTACATTACCGGACAAGTGCTTAATATTGATGGCGGTAGAACGCTGTACTCGTAAAGTTTTGGAATTTCTAAAAATAGTGCACTTTTAAAAGCGCTCTTATCGGAACTTTGGAAATTCTCCATCGATAAACCACTGGTTTGTTTCTTCTTTAACCCACCATCGCTGCTGGAGCTTAAGCTTTCTGAGCGTTCCTTCATCTTTAAAAAAGTAGCTTATTTCTGTTTTTACATTTGCTTCAGTTTTATCCTCGTTGAGGATCTTTTCTATCACTTTTACACCTGTGACACTAAGTTCCTTAAGCGCATCTAAATCAGCAGGCGGTTGAGTGCCATTAGGAGAAACATGATAACGATATGCTTCAGGGTATTGCGCCCACCTCATCGCCACATCATAACTGGTAATAGCTGCTTCAATAGCGTTCACTTTTTTTGTTGTTGTATACTGCTTACAACCACTAAGCGAAACCATGAGAAATATTACAACTAGTTTAGACAAGACTCTGGCATTCATTTTGTTAGCACTCCAGTGTTAATACGTTTTATTATTGCAGGCTCGGAAAATAATTTCATCATTGCCAGCTGGTATTATGGTTTTATTTTATTTAGACCAGCATAAATGAACTCTGCATAGTCATTATTAGCAGCCAATGACAGGTGGATTTGATCTTCTGAAACAAAATCCTCTACCTTGATTCCGCGTTCTAACATCTGCATAGGAATATCAATTAATAGCGCGTTCACTTCTTTGGCGATCGCTTGAACAGTCTTATGATAAGGCGCGTAGTTATCATTATAACTTCTCTCATTACCCTGCTCACCATCAACTTCACCAATGGTGTGATTCAAAACAAAAACCGGCACACTTTTATGTGCTTTTACTATGCGATGAAATTCTTTCAGGTTTTTCTCAAACTCTGCTAAACCAACACGCGGTTCTATGGAAAAATCTTTTACATTTGCATCATTAAAACCAAATTGGATAAAGACAATCCCTGGCAACAAAGACAATACATCTGTATCAATACGATCCAGCCCTTGAGCTGTGGTGTTACCACCAATACCTTTATTATGGACGTTAAACGTTTCTGGTTTTACCGTATCCAGTTTTATTTGTAACAAACTTGTCCAGCGATCATTATGCGTAAATTCCGCACCTTCGGTTATAGAATCTCCAAAGCAGATGATATTGATCATAAACAGAGTCGTTCGGGTACTTGTCGCATAACTTCTCTAGACGAATCAAACTTATTCCATAGCTGAGTCATGGTCATACCTGTCACCGGGTGCTTTAAATCTGGAGCGATGTCGCTAAGCGGTTTTAAAACAAAACCAAACTCGATGATATCGGATCTAGGCACATGGTGTTTTTCATGTACTTCATCGCCAAATAATAAAAGGTCTACATCGAGTGTACGGGAAGAATACCGAGTCTCATTTCGACTTCGACCAAATTGAAATTCAATTTCACGTAAGTCATGTGCCAATTCGCCAATAGGCAGCTCAGTTTTTAATCCCACAACCAGATTGAAGAAATCATCTCCATCAAAACCAAACGCCTTTGTTTCATAGATAGGTGAAAGTGTTAGCTCACCATAGCACGACTGTATTTCTAACAAACCATCACGGATATTTGACTCACGATTGATATTGCTACCGATCCCCAGATATACCTGGTTCATTGTCATTCTTTATTGCCGCGCTCAATGATGACACCAACATCCCTGACCCCACGAACAGCACCTTTCTTATTGAGTGATAGACGACACCAGGGAACAGCAAACTCGGTCATAATGATTTCTGCAATGCGTTCTGCAAGCGTTTCTACTAATTCAAATTCACTGTCACCAACAAACGTCATTAATCGTTTGGCGACAGCTTTGTAGTTTAGAGTGTCGTCAATATTGTCACTATTGGCCGCTTTTCGAATATCC
The DNA here is from genome assembly GCA_963976795.1 of uncultured Gammaproteobacteria bacterium. Classification (GTDB taxonomy): domain Bacteria; phylum Pseudomonadota; class Gammaproteobacteria; order Eutrophobiales; family Eutrophobiaceae; genus UBA7359. The sequence continues at coordinate 39,794 of CAXBLT010000013.1, read as the reverse complement.
GTCCCCATCTCTAAATCGAGAATTATGGTCTGCTTCATCCTACGTTCCCAATCGTATATTCCAATGATGGTATCGATCCGGAGGTCTCTTAGATAAATAATATCCATAGTGCCTATATCTTTTGTAGCCATTTTTAATTTAATCTTATGCAGTATACCCGTGATATTTGGAAATGCGTTATTTTAGAGTGCATCTGTTTTTATTCAGGGCAAGGCGCGACGATGCGCATGGTCGCTCCCTGCAAAGAGGAGCAACGCTGACATGGATAAAAACAGGTGTGCTATAAACAGGCATTTTCAGGTATCACGGGTATATACCCGTTTGATTGAGCACAACTCTACAAACTAGCCCTACATAGTACTAATAAGTGATCTTATAATCGCAAACCAATATAGAAACAGTAAACGCCATGACTAATTTTATTCCGGTAATCCTGATTGCCATCGCCTACCTAATGGGTTCAATCGCGTCAGCCATTCTTGTCTGTAAGCTATTTGGTCTAGCTGATCCTCGGAGTGAGGGTTCGGGAAACCCCGGCGCAACAAATGTCATGCGTTTACACGGCAAAAAGGCGGCAATTCTCACTCTTGCAGGCGACGTATTAAAAGGCGTGATTCCGGTTTTGCTTGCTAAAGTGCTTGGGAGTCCTGAAATAATCATTGCCCTTTGTGGACTTGCTGCCTTCCTTGGCCATCTGTTCCCCATCTTCTTTAGCTTCAAAGGCGGCAAGGGTGTTGCAACCCTGATCGGTGTTCTTTTTGCTACACACTGGCTACTTGGGCTCGCTTATGTTCTTTCCTGGGCTTTTTTCGCACTGCTTTTTCGCTACTCATCTCTGGCAGCCCTACTTTCAGCTGTATTCACCCCACTCTATTCCTGGCTAATCTTACAAAACATCAATGTCTTGATCTGTCATAGCTTAATAACCGTTCTTTTGATTTGGCGACACCGATCAAATATACGTAAGCTGATTGCCGGAACCGAAGATAAAATTGGACAAAAGAAGGAACAAACCTAGTATTAAATCAGAGCGTCTCTAGTGGCCACCGTGGTTTCGCTTGAAAATTAAGTGATTCTGTCTGCCCTGCCATAATTCTCAAATAACCGGCATAAGCAATCATTGCCCCATTATCCGTACAAAATTCAGCACGCGGGAAATAGACTCTTCCATTAACCCCATCCATCAATTCAATCAGTCCTGCCCGCAATTGTGTATTTGCACTAACACCACCAGCGACAATTAACCGCTTTAATCCCGTTTCCTTAATCGCACGGCGACACTTAATGACAAATGTATCCACGACAGCATCGACGAATGCCCGGGCGATGTCTGCACGCGTTTGTTCATCATCAGGCTCCGCCTTTACTGTGTTCATGGCGAAAGTTTTCAATCCACTAAAACTAAAATCCAGGCCTGGTCGGTCGGTCATTGGTCTTGGAAAATGGAAGCGCTTACTATCGCCCTTTTCAGCCAATGCCGATAAAACTGGTCCTCCAGGATAGGGTAATCCTAATAATTTAGCTGTTTTGTCAAAGGCCTCGCCTGCGGCATCATCTACCGATTCACCGATAATTTCGTATTGACCAGCACCACTCACATTCACCAGCAGCGTATGCCCACCAGAGACCAACAATGCCAAAAACGGATACTCAGGAACTTCTTCTTCCAACATCGGCGCTAATAAGTGTGCTTCCATATGATGTACACCAACAGCGGGTATCGACAAGGAATAGGCCAGACTACGGCCTGTTGCAGTACCCACAAGCAAGGCTCCCATTAAGCCAGGCCCGGCCGTATAGGCTATCGCATCGAGTAATTTAAGCTCAGTTTTTGCCTCTGCTACCGTCTGCCTGATCAGCGGCAAAACCCTGCGGACATGATCGCGCGAGGCTAACTCAGGAACCACACCTCCATATTCTTCATGCAACTTAACCTGACTGTAGAGGTTATGGGCAACAAGCCCCGCTTCCGAATCGTATATCGCTATTCCCGTCTCATCACATGAGGTTTCTATTCCTAATACCTGCATTTATCTCAATGTTTCCTTAAAATTATTATTATTGGATTGCAATTTCATTCATTCCCACTAAAATGGCCGCCTTTTCCCAATCGAGCAAAGGACTAAGGAAAACAAATACTATGCCTTCAGTTAAGTTAAGAGACAACGAACCATTTGATATCGCAATGCGTCGATTCAAGCGCGCATGTGAAAAAGCGGGTACACTCGCTGACGTTCATCGCCGTGAATTTTACGAAAAACCAACCCAGGTTCGTAAGCGTAAAGCTGCCGCTGCGGTCAAACGTTCACAAAAACAGGCGTCTAGAAACGTCCTGCATCGTATCCGCCCATTCTAAGACACTTCTACAGGTTCTCGTTGATCAGCCATGGCTGATATCAAATCTCAAATTAGTGACGATGTTAAGGCTGCCATGCGTAGCAAAGACAAGGAACGCCTTGGCGCTCTGCGTCTGATCCAGGCGGCATTCAAACAAAAAGAAGTCGATGAGCGCATTGAGTTAAACGATGAGCAAGTCATCGTCATCCTCGATAAAATGGCTAAACAACATCGTGATTCCATTACCCAATTCAGAGAAGCCAACCGCGACGATCTGGTTGAAATAGAGCAATTTGAGCTCGATATCATTGATACTTACTTACCTGCTAAATTATCAGATGATGAGATTAGCGCATTAATAGAAGGGGCAATCTCGAAAAGCGGCGCAGAATCAATAAAGGATATGGGCAAGGTCATGGGAATGCTCAAGGGCGAGCTTCAAGGTCGTGCCGATATGGGCAAAGTCAGCGGATTGATAAAGGCGAAACTCAGCGCCTAAGAAAATAAGTTCCAGCAACAGTCGCTGAATTACTATGCGCTGTTAACACCCAAGATACTTGAAGATGCCGGTTTATAGCCCATCTGTTTTCATCCAGAGCATCGTCGCGTCTCACCCTGAATAAAAACAAACACACTCTAATTCCATCATCTTCAAGTATCTTGGGTATATACTAGATTCAATTATGGCTGGCAGAATTCCTCAACACTTCATCGATGAGCTACTCGCACGAATTGACATCGTCGATATCGTTGACGCTTATGTGCCTCTTAAAAAAGCCGGGCGTAATCATCAAGCCTGTTGCCCGTTTCACGACGAAAAGACACCGTCTTTCACAGTAAGCCAGCAAAAGCAGTTCTATCATTGCTTTGGTTGTGGTGCGAATGGCACGGCAATTAGCTTTCTCATGGAATACCTGCATATGGGCTTCATCGAAGCGATTGAAGACCTTGCATCTCGTGCTGGAGTAGAAATCCCCCGTGACGTTATACAGTCATCAAATACCAATAATCAGTCCAGCGAATTGTATGAGCTAATGGAAATAGCCACTGCTTATTATTCAAAACAGCTCAGAAGTCACCCCAAAGCAGATAGTGTCATCAGTTATTTAAAAGGCCGCGGGATTAGTGGCGAGATTGCTGCTGAATATGAATTGGGCTTTGCCCCTCCCGGTTGGGATAATTTAATGACCGAACTGGGCGGTTCAGACGAGTCATTGAAAAGATTACTCAAGATCGGCGCCATCATTGAAAATGATCACGGCGGTTACTACGACCGTTTCAGGGATCGTCTTACCTTTCCCATTCGCGATCAACGCGGTCGTGCTATTGGCATGGGCGGCAGAGTATTGGGTGATGACAAACCAAAATACCTGAATTCTCCTGAAACACCCATCTTCCACAAAGGCCGTGAATTGTATGGCTTGTACCAAGCCAGAAAAGCATTAAAAGATGTCGATAGCCTATTTGTTGTAGAAGGCTATATGGATGTTATCGCGTTGGCCCAATTTGGAATTCGTAATGCCGTTGCTAGCTTAGGCACCGCGGCTACACCAGAACACATGGAAAAAATGTTTCGGGTTACTAATAAAATAGTATTTTGTTTTGATGGGGACGAAGCAGGAAATAAGGCCGCTTGGCGCGGCCTGGAAAATTCATTACCTCTGTTGAAAGATGATAAACAAGTTTACTTCATGTTCCTTCCCGCGGGAGAAGATCCGGACACCTTTGTTCGTGACAAGGGTACTGGGGCGTTTCTTGACACTAACTTACAAATACCTTTGTCAGAATACCTTTTTAGCTACCTCAGCAAAGATAAGGACTTAGAGTCACTTGAATCTCAAGCGGCAATGGCAAAAATCACGTTGCCGTTTATTGGCAAACTCTCGACAGCCCCTGCTCTGAGCTCGGTTTTACTTAGAAAGTTAAGCGACATCACCAAAATACCGACTGAAGAATTGGCGGTGCAACTGCGAGAATATAAACAAACAGGTTCAGTAAAAACGCCTCTACATAGTAATAGGAACACCATTAAAAAAGACGACGGTCAACAAAGTCTATTAACTGAAGCAATCAAGTTATTATTAAGAAAACCAGAATTGGCACTGGATGATTCACTAAATCAAAAACTTTCAGAAATAGAGGTAAGAGGAATAGAGTTTCTGATCGAAATAGTCACATATATTCAAAGCAACCCAAGCACCACAATAGCAGGCATAACCGAAAACTATCGTGACCGCGAAAATGTGAGGAAGAGATTAATTGAACTGGCTCCGTCAGAATCCCAGTATGGAGATGCTGATTTTTCTGATGAATCGATGCGTGACAGTTTTTTTGATTCTATTAAAAGATTAAAAGGAATCACTATTCACTCTAAACTTCGAGAATTCGGAAATATAAACAATATGAATGAATTAACTGAAGAAAAGAAACGTGAATGGCGATCATTACTAGAAGCAGAAAAAAATCTCAAGATGGCAAAATCCTAAGTTCTATAAGTTCTGCCCACAGACACTTTAAAACTTCGCCTCGATTAAAGTGAATTTTTGCATGAGGCCTGGTTGAATTATTACAATACATACCCATATAACATCACCGAAAACCACAAAAATCAGGGTTGGATTCACAATAAATATTAATAATCCTACCTAGCGCAATCCTGATCTATGTGTTAGAATTGACTGTTTTAGTCCGGACAAATGTTTGTTATTAATCAACCAGTTATAACTCATTCACCGAATAAATATCATACAATAACATAGCAAATATCGAGCCAAACTCCCTATGGAAAACGTAGAAAAAGTATTTAAGGAAGACGAGAAGTCATTACTCAAGGTGCTAATTGCCAAAGGCAAAGAGCAGGGTTTCCTCACCTATGGTGAAGTTAATGATCATCTTCCAGATGGCATCGTAGAGCCAGAACAAATTGAAGATATTGTTAATATGATCAATGACATGGGGATCAAGGTCTATGAGACCCCTCCCGATCTTGATGGACAGATCACTGATAATACAGATGTGCCGGACGAGGATGCCGCCGCCGAAGCTGCCGCGGCATTAGCCAGTCTTGAGAATGAGTTTGGTCGCACAACTGATCCGGTCAGAATGTACATGCGCGAGATGGGCACCGTGGATTTATTGACCCGCGAAGGCGAAATTAAGATCGCAAAACGTATTGAAGAGGGCATCCATCAGGTTCTGGGCGCTTTATCTAGTTACCCCGGCACTGTCATTACATTGCTTGATGCTTTCAATCTAATTGTCGATGAAAAAATGAAACTCAGTGATGCCATCATTGGTTTCAACGATACTGAAGAATATCCAGATGAAGGCATAAAGGTCTCTAATCCCACCGAAGTAAATGATGACGACGATGATGAGGAAGAAGAAGAGATCCCCGCACTCACAGCTGAAGACGTAAGGGAACACATCGAAAAGCTTGAAAAACTGCACTTAAAATTCATCAAGGCAGTTAAGCGCTATGGAAAGGATAATAATAAAACCAAGGTTCATGAACAGGAATTGGCGCAATGGTTTCTTGAGATCCGCCTCGCGCCCAAGTTTATTGATCTATTAACAGATAACTTACGCGATTTAGTTGACCGAATTCGCTATTCAGAACGGCGCATTATGGAGCTTTGTGTAAAAGAAGCGAGAATGCCTCGCAAAGAGTTTATTGATAGTTTTCCTGGTCACGAAACCGACTTTAAGTGGATTAAGGGAATTTTAAAGAGTAAAGCGTCTTATGTAGAAAGACTCAAAGAGCATGAGGAAGAGATTCTAAAAGTACAAGGCAAGTTGGCCACACTCTTTGAGGATGCCTTGTTAAATATTCCTGAGATTAAAGAAATCAATCGTAATATTTCAATTGGTGAGGCCAAGGCGCGTAGAGCTAAAAAAGAAATGGTTGAAGCCAATTTACGACTCGTTATTTCTATAGCAAAAAAATATACCAACCGCGGCTTGCTTTTCCTTGATTTGATTCAAGAAGGTAATATCGGCTTAATGAAAGCGGTCGATAAATTTGAATATCGACGCGGCTATAAATTTTCGACCTATGCTACCTGGTGGATTCGTCAAGCCATCACACGATCTATAGCAGATCAGGCACGAACGATTCGTATACCTGTGCATATGATTGAAACAATTAATAAGTTAAATCGTATTTCCAGACAAGTACTCCAGGAAATGGGACGTGAGCCTACTCCGGAAGAACTGGCAGAACGCATGGAAATGCCAGAAGAAAAAGTACGTAAAGTTCTAAAAATTGCGAAGGAACCAATCTCCATGGAAACGCCAATTGGTGATGATGAAGATTCGCATCTTGGCGACTTTATTGAAGATGCTAATATACAAGCCCCGAATGATTCTGCTGGCTTTGAAGGATTGCGTCGAACCACGCGGGATGCACTTGAAGGACTTACGGCACGAGAAGCAAAAGTACTAAGAATGCGGTTTGGTATTGATATGAATACAGACCATACTCTTGAAGAAGTAGGTAAACAGTTTGATGTTACCCGTGAACGTATTCGTCAGATCGAGGCAAAAGCATTGCGTAAACTTCGTCACCCTTCGCGATCAGATGAACTCAAAACCTTCCTTGATACTTAAAAATAATCCATAATTTAGAAATAAGGGCCTGTAGCTCAGTTGGTTAGAGCAGTGGACTCATAATCCATTGGTCGGAGGTTCGAGTCCTCCCGGGCCCACCAGTTAAGTAAATAGATCGTTAATCTTCGTTGAAGATATGAAGTTCTATTCACTATACAGTGGATAATCACACACCTTAATTCTCAAATCCGATACATAAGTCCCTGTATACAAAGTCTATTCTTTAACTCTCAATACATTATCCTCACAACCGTTACTTTGCGTAGCTATGTCATAAAAAATTCTGGACAAATTAAACCAATCCACAATAGGCTACTCTAAATTTACACAAGTTCCTGTAAACTGAATGTCGCACACGAATTAGGATAAATTACTTAATGATAAAAAAAAGTACGTTAATCGTGTTATTTATTACTTTTTTTCTAGCGCAGCATATTCGCGCAGCTGAAATTGAAGTATTTGAAGACGTTGAAGTATATGGCATCTATGAAGCATATGAATGCAATATAGACAATGTTTATATAACGGGTTCCGGAAGATCTACTGATAGACGTGGAGGCAAACTGCGTGTGACCATAACCAATGAAGATGTCGAAATTATAAGTGACATCGGGAACGTCGATTCAGGCAGTTTAACTTTAGTAGTAAAGTCAGAGGTAGAAATTATTGCTATAAATGAAACTATGCAATTCACTTATGGCGTAATGTCTCATAAATTTTCTTTTGCAACTGGTAACGGGCAATCAAAATTTAGAGGCGGCGTTGGGCATGTCGGTGAACAGGTTATGACTTCTGGAATATGCACGGATAGTTAAAAATAATTTCTTATAACAAGTTTTCCTACTGGATCACTGCCAAGGTACCGATTAAAACACCAACAACGACGCCGAGCGGTATTGCTATTTCTCTTCTGGGTTCTTCTGATGCTTCAGGAATCGGTTGTGACTCCGCTTCTCCACTACTCTTGGTATCACCACCTTCTGCGCCGTGATAAACATACTTGTCATTTACGTCATAAGAATAATCGATACCATGAATATTAAACGCCTTTAACCCCTTATTGTTCAATTGAAGATTGAATACCGCTGGTTTGGCATTTAATTGATCCAATGAGACTGATTCGCGGGGCTGAACAAATGATCTGTCGAACCTGAAGCCAAAGTTATGATCCATCTTTTTCGATTGGCCCGCATCAAAGGTAAGATTAAAATAGAGCATTCCTTGATGATCTAGCACAGGTTCATAAGCCTCGGTGCTCATTGACACCATGAGTAGTACAAGAAAAAAACCATATAACTTTGACATAGTCCACTCCCCTTTAATTCATGTTTGGACTTGAATTTCAGAAACTAGGTTAAAGAAAATAACCAAGCCTGTAAACAGCTTAGCGTACTATTGTGATAATCAGGTTTGCTGAGTTTTAGCTTCTTCTTCCTTGGGGGGAACAGCTTTTTCTAAAGACCTTTTAAGGCCCTCCAGAAATTCATCCAGCATATTTTTAAATTCAGGTATTTTGTTTCGCAAGGCTTCTTCTACTTGATCTAGTTTTGACTCTATTTCCGGCATGGCCTTTTTCTTAAAATCTTCTACCGATTCTTCTATATCTTCTGTCAGGTCCTCCGTTAACTCTTGTACGCCTCCCAATAATTCGCTCAGATTCTGATTTGTCTTCAGTAAAAGAACTGATTGCTTGTAATTTACTCTCCAAACATCACTTTCTTTTTCTAAATAGGTCTTAAGTGGGATATCGATAGTTTTTTCACCTGACATAATTGTCACTTGAGTGTCTATTTCTGCAATATCAGCGTCTATAATAATTCTGCCAAACGTAATAGCAGTGACATCTGGCAATTGCTGTATAGCCTCTATCGAATAACCTGAGTCAGAACGACCATATATAGTTATTAATGAAATATTCTTCTTCTTAATACCTTCCCAGAACTTCTCACTGACTTGTAGTGGCGTCATGGAAGATTGACATGAGAATAGGCTGCTACATATAAATAAGAGCGTAATGATGTAAATGTAATTCTGTCTTATAGACTTCATATTCACCTTAGAAAAATTGTTAGATTTACACTCTTTTGATGGTAATGGACTTAAGCTCATGGATATTCTTATTTATCAATCAATACATTAACCATCGCTATAACAGGGTACGATAGCTATTGTATAAAAATTAAGACAATGCTTTCCTCAATAAATTGCACCAACATTGTTCAACAATGTGGGCAATAGTCGTCGTTTTAACACTAGATTGTCAATTCTTAGTTAACCTCAGAAATTATAAGCCTATGAATTATAAATAATTATTGAAATATATAGTCTGGCATAACTATTGCTCTCTATAATTGTAAGGTGCATTTGGCGAAGACACTTATGTCTCTCCTCTACAAGATGCTGTTAATAATCTCTTGTTTAATAATAGGAGAAGGTAATTATGAATAAGTGCAAAGCAAAAAAACTGAATGTTCAGCATTTCAGACCCTTTATTTTGCTCCTCATAATCACCGTCTATGCTCTAACAAATAACGCACACGCAAAGGAAAAAGACTATCCCGGCGAACTGATTGATATTGGTACGCATCGTCTACATATCAATTGCATTGGTAGCGGAAATCCTACCGTCATAATTGATTCTGGTATCGGCGGTTTTTCACTCGAATGGATTAAAATCCAAAATAGTCTGGCAGATAAGCTTAAAATCTGTAGCTATGATCGAGCAGGCTATGGCTGGAGCGATCCGGGCCCTGGACCAAGAACTACTGCAAGAATTTCAAATGAACTGCGCCTTTTATTAACCGCATCAAAAATTTCTGGACCATACGTACTGGTTGGTCATTCTTTTGGTGGCTATAACATTCGCTACTTTGCTAGTAAATATGCTGGATTGACTGCAGGTTTGATCTTGGTAGATTCTTCTCATCCGGAACAATTTAATACGGAAGAGCTTAAACGAGTAGAGCAAAGACAAGAAAAGAAAACCTACAAAAATAGTTATAAGGTTCGTATCTTTCATCCGATTATTCCAGAAAGTTATCCTAGTGAGAATAAACGAATCGCGTTTCGATTAATGTCATCAATGAAATCCAGAAATACGACATTAAATGAATTGGATAATATGGAGATCAGTGCGCAACAAGTTGCCAAACAGACAAATCACCCGCCATATATATTTCCTGTCACAATTCTCACTCGTGGAAAACGAGTCTGGTCGAATGATGAACTTGGAGAACAACGCGAGCAACAATGGTTGAGACTACAAAATAATCTAAAGAATATCAGCATGCAAAGCAGGCATTTCCTCGCAAAAGAAAGCGGACATGTCATCCATCTGGACCAACCTGAATTTGTTGCCATGAACATTATGTCAACTGCCCTAAAAGTCAGATCTCAGATGATTGAAGATAATTTACGCAAGAAATATGATATTAGCTTAACAAACTCAATAGAAATTCCTGCATTTGGAGAGGACATCAGAGTCCAGACTCATAATGCAACCATTTTTAAGCACATCTCTCTACGCCAAAACCCTACCAATTTAGTGATGTTTCAAACTAAATTTGAATACCCTGATTTTAATTCATCTTCCTATTTGCACTAAAACCCTGCATACAAGCACTACCAGATAAACCAAGACTGTTTATTCTTTGCCATTAAACGCTATAATCGCTGCTCGCAAATTATCCAATATTCATGGGATTACGTTTAGGCATGACCGACACATTATTTAGTAAAATTATAAACCGTGAAATACCGGCAGATATTGTCTATGAAGATGAGCTATGTTTGGCATTCCGAGACATAGCCCCTCAAGCACCGGTACATATTCTGCTTATTCCTAAGCAAGCTATCGTGAAAGTATCGGATGCTACCGAAGCCGACCAATCATTATTAGGACACTTATTGCTAAAAGCAGGCGATATAGCAAAAGAACAAGGCTATGGAGAGGCTTTTCGACTGGTCGTTAATAATGGTGCTGATGCGGGACAAACTGTATTTCACCTGCACATACATATTCTTGCAGGGCGGGAATTTAGCTGGCCCGCAGGTTAAAAATTACATCAAAAAAACAATTACGAATACGAGCATTATGAAATTTAAAACTGATGATTTAAGAATCGAGTCAATCAAAGCTGTTACCTCACCTTCGGTTATTTGCGAGGAAATCGTAATCACCGAGACCGCTGCAAAAACAACTGCTGACACACGTACTGCCGCCCATAACATTTTACATGGTGAAGACCAACGGCTGATCGTAATAGTAGGTCCTTGCTCAATACATGACACTGATGCTGCAAAAGAATATGCAGATAAATTAAAACCGCTGATTGATGAACACTCCGATGACTTGCTAATTATTATGCGCGTGTATTTTGAAAAACCCCGCACAACAGTTGGCTGGAAAGGTCTGATAAATGACCCAGACCTCGATGATAGTTTTAATATCAATAAAGGTTTACGCATTGCCAGACAACTATTGCTAGATCTTAATAATAAGGGTGTGCCTGCAGGGACAGAGTTTTTGGATTTAATCACTCCACAATATGTCACAGACTTAATTAGTTGGGGCGCAATTGGTGCCAGAACAACAGAAAGCCAGGTTCACCGTGAATTAGCTTCTGGCTTATCATGTCCGGTTGGATTTAAAAACGGAACTTACGGCACAACCAAAATCGCAGTAGATGCCATTGGCTCATCAACCCGCCCACATAACTTTTTATCTCTCACAAAAGAAGGCAATGCGGCTATTTTTTCGACAACAGGGAATCCTGACGCTCATATTATTTTACGTGGTGGCAAGGAGCCTAACTATGACGCTGAAAATATTAGCCGTGTATCAAAGGAACTGGAGAGTGCAAATCTTCCGGCAAATATTATGATAGATCTGAGTCATGCCAATAGCCGAAAACAACATGATGCTCAAATTCAGGTTGGAGAAGATGTCGCGAAGCAAATCTCTGCCGGTAATAAGTCCATTATTGGCACTATGATTGAAAGTCACCTGATAGCGGGTAGACAAGATGTTACACCAAACAAGGAACTTGTTTATGGACAGAGTATAACTGATGCCTGTCTTGGTTGGGATGATACTGTTGAATTGATTAAAACATTAGCTCGCGCCAGTAAGACACGTCGAAATCAGTAGTTCACAGTTTACTAGACTATTTGTTGGTGCTCAGGATTTGTTTGAATATTACTGAAGAGAAATAAGCAGTACATGCGGTAAGTACGATAACTGAACCTGTAGGTAGATCAGGGCCAAATGATATAGCCACACCGGAGACACTTATTACCGCGCAGATTCCGGCAGACAGTAAAAACATCTTGTGCAATGAAGTCACATATTGATTTGCTATGGCGGCAGGCAAAGTCAATAGCGCTATCACCATGATTAACCCCACAAGCTGAATCAATATCACTATTGTTATAGAGATCAAACACAATAGTAGAATGTAAAAGAATTCCGTGTTTATACCACGCAATCGAGCAAACTCTTCATCAAACACACTAACCAGAAAATGTTTGTAATAGATGAACACAAAAGCCAGCACGACTATGTCGAGTAAAAACATTAATAACAAATCACTACGCGTTATTAATAATATATTGCCAAACAAATAACTCATTAAGTCTACGTTATACCCAGGCGTTCTCGATAAGAATAAAATACCAATCGCCATACCAGCTGACCAAAACGCCGCGATTAAAACATCTTCGTGTTCTTTCCAGCGTAGATTGATCCAGCCGATCATAATACTAGACACCAAAGCAGCAATGATTGCACCCAAAATTGGCGATGCATTATAAAAATAGGCCATGCCCATGCCGGCTAATACAGAGTGGGCAATACCCCCTGTTAAAAAGCTGATTTGTTTTACAACAACATAACTACCAATCACCCCACACCCTATACTGGCTAGCAGGCAGGCAAAAATAGCATTTTGTAAAAATGTATATTCTGTTAATGCTGTTATAAATTCATTCATAATTTAATGATGGTGGTGAATCATCTTGACTGGCGCATCGTATAATTCTTCGATCATCTTTCCACTAATTGATTCTGTGTTATGACAAACAAGCGTACGATTCAAACAAGCAACGCGATCAACATAGCCAGAAATAAATGCTATGTCATGCGATACAACAATTATCGTCATATGTTCACTATAATTTTTTAACAGGGAAAAAATATCTTCTTCTATGCGCATATCAACATTAGCTGTCGGCTCATCTAATATTAAAATCTCTGGTTGACATACCAGTGCCCGCGCGATTAAAACTCGTTGTAATTGGCCGCCAGACAATTCTCCAACCTGTCGTTTTTCTATATCTTCGATTTCAAGTTTTTGCATGACCTGTCTCGCTAACTCGGTCTCTTCTTTGCTATAACGAAAAAACCTTGAGGAAGTAGCAACATGGCCCATCATGACAACCTCGCCAACAGTAATGGGAAAATCCCGAGAAAATGTACTGTGTTGCGGCACGTATCCAATATAATTTCTTAGATCTTTACCATCGTGATTAAATTTTGAGATCGTGCCTTCATCGGGCTCTAATAATCCGAGGATCAACTTCAATAGCGTACTTTTACCACTAGCGTTAGGACCAATAATGCCGATGAATTCATCTTCATGGATCTTAAGAGAAATATCTTCTAACACAGGAACTGCACCGTAATTAAAGCTAACATTATCGATGTCTATAACAATATTAGTCATGAGATAATCCTTTTAGGATTCTGTCCGCTACCATGTTCATGTTTTCAATATAATTAAATGCGAGTGGGTCCAGAACCATAATTTCTGCTTTTAGTTCATTTGCGACAACCTTTGCTGCCCGATCATTAAATTGCGGTTGCACAAATATCGTCTTAACATTTTTTTCTTTTGCTGTTTTTATCAAGCTCACCATTGAACTTGCTTGTATCTCTTTGCCTCCTTGTTCAATTGAGACTTGTGTAAAACCATATTCATCAGCAAAGTAACTCCAGGATGAATGTGAAACTATCAACATTCTGTTTTTTATATTTTTAGTTTTATTTTTTATCACTTCATCCAATTCCGTAATATTTTCGTTGAATGATCTTTCTGACGCTTCATAAGCAGCACTATTTTTATTATCTATTTCGATCAATGAGTTTTTTATCAACTCAGCAATCTTGATAACTTTTTTAGGACTGGTCCAAACGTGGGGGTCATAATCATGCCCATGATCATGCGAATGGCCATGATCATTCAGATTTGAAATAGATTTACAACATTCAACAATTTTTAAATTTTTATTATTCAGTTTTATCTTATCTAACCATGCAGACTCAAATGGGACGCCTATCCTGAAATAGACATCTGCTTTAGACAAAGCGGCCATTTGTTGAGGCGTGGGTTCATAGGTGGCAGGATTTTGTCCGGGGCCCACCATGACATGAACATCTACAAAATCATTGCCTATTTTCTGAACAAAATATTGCTGTGGCAAGATACTGACGAATGCAATAACTTTATCATCAGCATAAGTTTTTGTTACCAAAATAAATTGTAGCAACGACAATATTAGTAAAACCTTCAAATAATTCACCATGACTTATGCTTTTATTCCGCGGCATTCCTGACAATAGCCCTTAATCTCAACCATTTCATCATTAATCTTAAAACCAAATCGCTTAGCCTTTTTTTGTAACAAATCTCGAATCTCATCATCATCAAGCTCGGCGACTACACCACAATCATGGCAGATAAAAAACTGGCCTTTGTGAACATCTTCTGGGTTGCCACAACCAACATATGCATTTAATGATTCAATTTTATGAACCAAACCTTCTTCAAGTAGAAAATCCAGTGCACGGTAAACTGTCGGTGGTGCTGAAGATGATTTAGACCGTTTTAATTCATCGAGAATGTCATAGGCTTTAACCGGTTCATGACTTTGCCAAACCAACTCCAGAACACGCTGTCTTATTGGCGTTAAACGTAACCCAGCACTTTCACAATGCTTTTTTGCTGCTTTCATAGCTGAATGCAAACATTCTTGATGCTTATGCGCAGCGGGCTTAAAAGGGCTAATTGACTTGTTCTTACTCACAAAAAATCCAAGATAATCAAATTGATAGTATTTATGTAATGTTATAATATTACATTATTGTATATTAATAAATGCCATTCATGCTAAAAAATATAATCATTAAACCATTGATTTTATTATTACTATTGTCGCAATTCGCGACAGTAGTGCATGCGTTCGAGCATGATTTAATACATAAGGATAGAGAACCATGCTTTGTCTGTCTTCATCAATTGAATATGGATAATGCACTAGCTGAACCATCAGGTACAGGTAACATATTATTTCCTGATCTTGAAAGAACGCCTCATCATAATCAATCTATTTATCTTGCTGTATTATTTTCCCTAAATAATCGAGGCCCTCCTACCACCCTTTAGTAACTATTTATTTTTAAGCGTATCGACACGTTTTATTCGTGTCGAAGATTATTGTTATTGAGGGAAGTAAAATGAAATTACTATATACCGTTGCTATTACACTATTTACCGCATCACAAGTTGCCTATTCTGAAGAACCAACAACTTTAGAAGGATACACCATTACAGCCAGACCTATTGGTTTACAAAGCATAGAACACATAGCTCAACCTATTACCGTTCTTAGGAACGAAGATTTAATCGAAAGACAATCGTCAACTATTGGCGAAACACTTTCCAATATACCAGGGGTAACCACAAACCGTTTTAGTCCACTAGCAAGTCGGCCTGTTATCCGTGGTTTAAGTGGTTCACGTGTACAAATCCTGGAAAACGGCGTAGGTTCGATGGATGTCTCTACCATTAGTGTTGATCACGCAGTCACTATTGATCCAATTCATGCCGATCAGATTGAAATATTCCGCGGACCATCAACGCTACTTTATGGTAGTGAAGCATCCGGTGGACTAGTCAACGTTGTTTCAAACCGTATTCCTGAATACGTCCCTGAATCATTTAATGCGCGCGCATTTTCCAGCTTTAACTCCAACTCTCTTGAAAAGTTGCTTTCATTACAAGCTGAGGGTGGTTATGGGAAAATGGCGTTTCATCTCGATGGAACAAACCGTGATGCAAAAAATTACTCTTCTAGTAATGGTCAGGTATTTAATAGTTATTACGATTCAAAGAATATTAACTTAGGTACTTCATTTATAGATGACTGGGGGTTCATAGGTATTTCTTATGGTCGTTTTGATTCCACTCACGGTGTTCCATTAAACCCGGATGACCCGAGCGAACTGCCTTTTATTGAATCAGAACAAGACCGAACAACACTAACGGGACAAATTAACAACCCGTTTAACGGCATAAAAGCCATCAATCTACAATTGGGTTATAACGATTACCAACACATTGAATTTGAAGATGCTCTTTCTCCAGGAACGGTATTTAATAATGAACAATTAGATGGCCGCCTAGAAATACAACACGGACAGATCGGACCTTTCAATGGCGTTATTGGAACACAATTTGGCTATCGTGATGTTAGTGCAGTTGGAGATGAAGCCTTTATGCCTAAAACCAATACTGAAACATTTGCTGTTTTTATTTTAGAAGACACCGATATTATTGATGGGTTACATTTTGAAATCGGTGGACGCTTTGAACATCAAGAGAGTGATCCTGATAATGCCGCAGCAGTTAGTAATGACATGTATAGCATCTCTTCCGGTATTCATTGGCATTTTATCGAAGATACCGCATTGGGTCTGAATATCAGTCGTAGCCAACGTGCCCCGGCTGCCGAAGAGCTGTTTGCCAATGGTCCACATGTAGCAACAGGTACTTTTGAATTAGGTCAATCAGGAATGGATATTGAAACAGCAAATAGTATCGATCTCTCACTGACACAAGAAAAAGGCATAGTGCAATGGAGCCTCAATCTATTTGTAAATTACATTGAAGACTTTATCTTTTTACAAGGTCTGGATAGAAACAACGATGGTGCGGTTGATTTAGTCGATGAAACGGGTACTGCAGCAGGCGAATTTACATTGGTTCAATTTCAACAAGATGACACTGTGTTCTATGGCTTTGAAGTAGCAAGCACTATCAACTTATACTCAGGCAATAAAGGTAAAGTGGATTTTAATTTATTTGGTGACTATGTCCGTGCTGAACGTGAAAATGGAGAGAACATAGCGCGTATTTCGCCTCCACGCATCGGTAGCAGTATAGACTATGAATATAATAAATTTCGTGCAGGCATAGATCTAACAAACTATTTTGCACAAAATGACAACGGAGCATTGGAAACAGACACTGATGGTTATACTGTGCTCGATCTCAATGCAAACTATGATGTTTTTGAAGGTGAGCGAAGCCTAGGGCTTTTTGCCAAAGCGACAAACCTTCTTGATGAAGACGGACGTTTACATACTTCATTTATTAAAAACCGTGCGCCTATTATGGGTAGAGCATTCATGGTTGGGGTCCAAGCCGCTTTTTAATACAATAGCGCAATTTTAATTCGTAATGTAAAGTACCTTGGTGAATACAAGAACAGGCAAACAACAAAGGTTCGATCAAACGCTTGATGCAAAGGGGTTAAATTGTCCCTTACCTATTCTGAAGACCAAGGTACTTTTAAACAAAATGAATCCTTCTGAAATTCTTTTTGTTGAAACAACCGATCCGCACTCGCAAGTCGATTTCGAAGCATATTGCGCTCGTACTGAGCATCAAATTATCGATTCAACCGAAACTGATGGTATTTATCGCTTTACCATTAAACGCGCGCACAACCCGAAAAAGATCTAAATTATTACGCTTACACCATTTCACCGATATAATGTGATTTTTAGTGGTTTTGTGAACCAAATCACAATTTTCGTAATTAGATCAGCACCCTAAAAATATACTCATTTTAGGGTAAAGTCTTTCTTATATAATTCGTATAGTATGTGCTAAGTAACTAAAATGTCTAAATTTATCTTTGGAGGGACGATGTCGGGAGAAAGGATACTTATTGTAGATGATGATCAGACTACGGCTAGCGTCATGCAATTGTACTTGGAAAACTTCGGTTTTATTGTTCCTAGCGTTGCATATTCTGGTGCTGAGGCGATAGAAAAAACAAAAAAATTAAAACCCGATCTGGTTTTAATGGATATTCGTCTTGGTAAAGGGTTAGATGGCATAGAAACAGCAGAAGTCATCATGCAAAAACTTCAAATCCCAGTGATCTATGTCACAGCATACAGTGATGAAGATACACTTGAGCGCGCGCAAATGACTAATCCTTATGGGTTTATCAATAAACCATTGCGCGACATTGATCTAAAAACAACGGTTCGGTTTGCACTCGATAAAAATAAGAATAACCCTGTTAAAAAAGAACCTCCTGTTCTGGATGAGATCTTACATCAGGTCTACGATTTAACCCCGGCAGAGTCTCGTGTTGTATCCCAATTGCTTGATAATCCCGATATTGAATCAACGGCAGAATCATTACACATCAGTGTTTCAACAGTTCGCACTCACCTGAAACATATTTATCGAAAAACAAAAACGAATCGCCAATCTGCCCTGTTTCATAAAATTATTACTGGGCCAGTAGCCATGATTATGCGCTCTGAACACTTTGAAAAATAAGAGTACGTCCATCAAAGCTCACTGAATTCCTCCCAAGTAAAGAGCCTCAAAGCTCGCTAGGTACGTCATTACATGAATCTAGCTTTGTCATTATATCCCCCCGTAGTAGCAGCTAAAGTATTTTGCTCAAAGGTCGCTATATAGGCTGGAGAAAGACACTAATTTCAGGGCCCAATATGATCCAATTACCTTCGCTAGACTCAGATAATCTTTTATCTTTACTACACTTATTACCAGTCGGTATTTTCCTGGTAAATTCTGATAATCGTATTATTTGGGTGAATAAAACACTCTGTGAACAGGTGGGACTAGAGGCCAGACAACTAGTCGGACATTTACGTTCCGAACTGCCTGGTACGAATATTTTCCCGATATCAGAAAGAATCGCCAGGCAACACATCAATAGCCCAAACAATGACACTCTATTCAATTTCAATTATATATCTAAACGCTTACAGGCAGAATTTGATGAAGTTACCGAGATTGGTTGTCTTGTTAATTTTACAAACTTAGCTGATGAACAGATCCAGTACGGTTTCGAACAAGTAGAAGGACACACAGGTTTATATACACGTCATGGTATTTTGAAAAAGCTGTCTTTACATGTTTCGCGTAGTCGACGTTATTTCAATCCATTATCAATTATCATGCTGAGGACTCGTCCTGACATTGATGTCGAAAATGAAAGCATTAATCATGCGATAGCAATGATACTAAAAGACAAGCTTAGATGGGTTGATGATGTCGGTCACTGGAATATGTCAGACTTCTTGCTTATCTTGCCTGAAACTGGAGAAGATGCGGCAAATAAGCTCGCCAGAAAAATAAAGTTTCAACTCAGTCGATTCAAACTACCTGAAAATCATAAAAAAATTGAGACCACGATCTCTGTCTCATCATGGCGTAAAGGAGAAGATGAAGCGGCTCTATTAAAACGCGTTATCGATTATTTAAATGAGCACAACTACAAAGTACCTTCAACCTCCAGAATCTCATAATCGTGTGTGATCTCTGCCATAGCACCAAGCATAATTGAAGCAGAACAATACTTCTCAGCTGACAAAGAAACCGCCCGCGCCACCTGTTTTTCTTTCAAAGAAGATCCTGAAACCTTGAAATGAATGTGGATCCTGGTAAATACCTTAGGCTCACTATCAGCGCGCTCAGAACTAATCACCACTTCACAAGCACTGACATTCTGACGTGCTTTTTTCAAGATAGAGACAACATCATAGCTGCTACAACCTCCTGTCCCCATTAATAACATCTCCATTGGGCGTGGTCCAAGATCACGGCCTCCCCCTTCGGCAGGCCCATCCATCACCACCTTATGCCCTGAACTCGACTCCCCTATAAAAGCAGCATTACCAGCCCAGCTTACTTTAATCTCCAATTTAACTCTCCAAGCAGTTGATTTTCTGGAAAAAGAGTAACATAGTTCATACATGCATAGCAGAGATGATTCTGTAGAGGAAATATAAATATGGCGACTTCAATATCTTTGGAAAGAGACTCTTTAACAACTCGTTTCCTGGAACATTGCCACCAAAAAACCTACGCCGCCAAGCAGCTTATTATAAAAGCAGGCGATCCTTCTCATGATCTGTATTACATCACCAAAGGTTCGGTTACCGTCATGGTAGAAGACAGCAAGGGTCATGAAATTGTATTGGCCTATCTGAATGCTGGTGAGTTTTTTGGTGAAATAGGATTATTTAATGACGAATTAAGCCGTAGCGCCTTCGTTAGAGCAAAAACAAAGTCAGATATTGCCAAAATCAGCTACGAAAAAGTAAAAAGCCTGCATAATATTTTCCCAGACCTGCTTTTTTCGATTGCGGCTCAAATGGCGATCCGATTACGCCGAACTAGCCGCAAAGTAAGTGATTTGGCCTTCACGGATGTAAAAGGCCGTGTAGCAAGAACCCTACTGGATCTCTGCAAGGAGCCCGATGCCATGACCCACCCTGACGGCATGCAAATTCGCATAACTCGTCAAGAATTAGGCCGTATCGTAGGCTGCTCTCGAGAAATGGTTGGTCGCGTCCTGAAAAGCCTTGAAGAAGACCACCTGATATCAGTCTCCGGAAAAACGATGGTGATCTTTGGCACCCGTTGACTAAAGAGAATGCAAGAGATAATTCAAGGACTCTAAATAATCTCATTCTTGACAATCTCGCTCAGAGAAAAGACAATCCCGTTCCTTCTTTATCAACTCAAGAAGAAAATCAGTAATCGAATATTGGCTATGTAGCTCAGATGGTTAGAGCACAGCACTCATAACGCTGGGGTCGGTGGTTCAATTCCACCCATAGCCACCATATTAAAAATGTTACACCCCGGGATTACTTTCTAAAATTAATATCGGCGGAAACAATTTATAGTCATCTTTTATAGATTTACTTAATTCCGAATATTTACTTTTCTACTAATTTTGAAAAATCAGGATGAGTCACTATTGTATTAATCAAATCTTGCACTGCAGGCCCGAACGCATCGGCAACATTTTTACAAGCACTATAAGCAGAGTAACTTGTGTTAAATTCATATTTCGTTTTTACGGTATAGCCAGTATATAAATTAGAAGATACTGTAAACTCAAACTCCCAGTTCGCTGGGGAAACCGAACTAAAATTCACCGCATCCAGTTTCCCTTCAATAATAACATCGCTATCTACCGAATATACTTGAGCTAAAAATAGTTCCGTTTGCATTGCATCTTTTATATATTCAGCTTTTGATTTTCCCCTAGAAACATCTATAGGTCCCAACAGACGACAAGTTAATTCCTCCATATGATTACTATCAACGAACGAACCCAGGCTCACATTTGTTTCTGGTAACTGTTTTTGGAAGTTCAGAACGTTTTGAGTAGATGCCGAATATGGAATAGAAGATGTTGTTTCACACCCTGTTAAAACAATCATTACAAAAATTAATACTGTGATAAATCTCGTTGTTTTCATAATCCAAATCCCTCTGGTTGTTTACGGGTAAATATACAATATGCTTACTTAAGCTTTTTAATTCTATCAGAATACTAAAAGAATGTGTTGTTTTGTGCCTGATTGAGACTGGTTGAACACCGATTAAAACTCAAGTGAACGAGGTTTTGGCACAGAGCATGTACCGTAAATGTATGTTTTAGTTAATAGCGAATAGTTTCAGATTAGATCATAACACCATGAGTCAGTGACTAAGTTTTCAGTCATTGCTGTTACATAGCTCTCACACTTACCCCATTCAGAAGAGCCATGACAACTCAATATTGACTAAGTCACAAACTGCGCAACGCCATCTCGAAACGACCAATCGATATCATGGTTTTCTGCAATTGTTATTAGAACATTGGCGGGGTCGATTCCAGGGTCTTTTGCAAGGTTCTCAACTGCTTTTGCATAAAAGGCTTGTTTAGATTTATTTGATCGACCTGCTCGCATAATTAAATGCATCATAACCCTGTCACCAGTGCGTTCCTGCAATTGTAAACAATGTGGTTCGCATTCATGAATTATCTGATAACGATCATCATCAGGGAAACCCATGGTTTCTATGACTGCTGAATTAATGCCATCAGCGACAGCTTTTATATATTCAGGGGATTTTCCTTTTAATATAGAGATATTAACTAACGGCATCACGTTCTCCTTAGTGTTTTACTGTTTATGTATTAGCAGGCGCAATGGTTAATGATAAAGTTCTTTGGCCTGTTCCACAGCATGCTTCATTTGATTCGGAAATAGTTTGTGTTCTTCAGCCAATCTTTGCATTCTTTTTGATGCATTAGTATTTCCATTTTGATCCGCCATATACAACCACATATAGGCGACCACATAATCCTGAACAACACCTTCACCATTTTCATACATAACACCCAGGTTATATTGCGCGTCGGGGAACCTATTAATTGCCGCTTTTTCGAACCATTGCCTTGCTAATTTATGGTCTCGCTTAATACCTAATCCAAGGTAATAATGAATGGCAATAAAATTCTGTGCTTTTAAATCGCCCTCTTTTGCCAACGGCTGCCATAGACTAAAAGCTTTTTTATATTGGCCTTGTTCAAATAAAACTTCCGGGGCATCTGTATCTGAACAAGCATTCAAAAAAGCTAATATTACCAGTATGTATAGAAACCTCATGCATGTTGTAACAATGCTTTATCGAAATCATCCACAGCTATTTATGCTTTGGTTAACGCTTGTTCTATATCTTCCAGTAAATCATCAATGTGTTCTATTCCGACCGAGAGTCTGACAAGGTCATCCGACACACCTACTTTTGTCATCTCTTCTGGAGATAGTTGTCTATGCGTAGTGGTCGCAGGATGGCAAGCTAAAGATTTAGTATCACCAATATTCACCAAACGCGTGAACAAACCCAAGGCATCAATAAAGTTTCCACCAGCGACTGCACCACCTTTTATACCAAAACTTAATATACTTGCTGCTCGACCACCACAGTATTTCTTTAACAAATCATAATCTGCATGGTCAGGCAGGCCTGCGTACCTAACCCAGCTTACTTTGTCATGTGTTGATAAGTAATTAGCAATTGCAATAGCATTTTCGCAGTGCCGATCCATTCTTATGGGTAATGTTTCGATACCCTGCATTATCATAAAGCTATTCATCGGTGATATCGCTGCGCCCATATTCCTAAGGGGTACAACACGCGCGCGCGCGATATAGGCTGCTTCACCCATTGCCTCGGTATAAACAACCCCATGATAAGAAGGATCAGGTTCATTTAAAGATTTAAAACGCTCGGCGTGTTCCGCCCACGGAAATTTACCTGAATCAACAATGACACCACCGATATTACTGCCGTGTCCTCCCATGTACTTGGTTAATGAATGGACAACAATGTCACAGCCATGTTCAAACGGCCTACATAGATAAGGGGTCGCAACTGTATTATCAACAATAATCGGCACTCCGCTCGCATGCGCGATTTTTGCGATTTTTTCCAGATCAGCAATATTACCGGCAGGGTTACCTATAGACTCACAAAACACCGCTTTTGTTTTTTCATCGATGAGAGGAGCTATTTTTTCGTAATCGCCGGCATCTATAAACCGGGTTTCAATTCCCATTTGAGGAAAAGTATGCGCAAATAGATTATAAGTTCCACCATATAAGCTGCTGGTAGAAATTATATTATCTCCAGCTTGCGCAATAGTTTGTATTGCGTAAGTAATCGCCGACATGCCTGAAGCCACAGCCAAGCCAGCGATACCACCCTCCATTTGAGCCACACGCTGTTCTAACACAGCGGTTGTTGGATTCATCATCCGCGTATAAATATTACCCTCAACTTTTAAGTCGAACAGGTCTGCCGCATGCTGTGTATTATCAAAGGCATATGATGTTGTTTGGTATATTGGTACTGCAACAGCTTTGGTTGTTGGTTCCGGGGAGTAGCCACCATGGATTGCTATTGTTTCTATTTTCATAACCACTTCCTCTTATTTTTAATTAAATTCACAAGATTACGTAGACAACATAGATAAAAGATCTAACGGGTCTGACTTTATCAAACAAATATGAACAACGACTTTTGTGTAACACAGGTTTCAACTTGTTTCTTTCTCTTATTTTGTGTTTTTCTTATTCTTTCTATCGGGCTTTTTAGTTTTGGATTTTCTGAAAGTGTTTTTCAATCATCTTTAAAGCACTTGAATCAGGAATTAAGTTTTTTTCTTCATTGATTGCAGTAGTAACG
Source organism: uncultured Gammaproteobacteria bacterium (assembly GCA_963976795.1). GTDB lineage: Bacteria > Pseudomonadota > Gammaproteobacteria > Eutrophobiales > Eutrophobiaceae > UBA7359. Next base: position 15,489 of record CAXBLT010000013.1, on the reverse strand, counting down.
CAGCCGGGATTAAAGTCCGGCGCAAGAGACAAACTTGTAATACCAAACTTTACTAACGCGACATCTGTTGCCACACTTTTAAGCTTCAAGTATTCAGTAGTTTTGGGACCGATACCATTGACCTTGTTAACCGGGATCGCCATGCTCAACTCTGCTTATTATCTATACCCTGTGGCCCAGCTTATAAGTATAGCAATAAAAATATAATGCGTTGTTACAACGCCGGCCTGATTAACTATCCCGCTCTATATGTACTGTTTGTCTGGGGTATGGAAACGATATGTTTTCCGCACGCAAAACAGAATAGACCGATTTATTAATCTCGTATTTAAGCTGGAAATACGTTTTTGTAGGAATCCAGTAACGCATCCCAAGTTCTATACCATAATCTGCAAAATTCTCTATCCCGACTTGTGCCCCGGGCTCAGAGACAACCTCAGGGTTTGAATTGATTTCTTTGAGAATGATTCGGATTATTACATCGGGGTCATCGTCATAACTAATAGTAAGCTTTTGCTCAACGATTAAATTTGCTGCGGAATTATAGATAATCTTGCCTATAACCTGATTGTTTGGAACCGTTATTTGTTCGCCGTCTTCATTACTTAACAGGGTATAAGCCAGTTTAATTTCTTCTACGATACCAATAACATTATCAATACGAATGGTGTCCCCAACGACAAATGGGCGTGTAAGGATTATCGTTAACCCTGCGCCATAATTTGATATCGGCCCCTGTAGTGCCAGGGTACTACCAAAGACGACGGCGCCGAGAGCTGCAATAAAAGGGGCAATCGTAATACCAAATTTTCCCAATGCGATAATAACGACAAAGGCAAGGAGGATTGTTTTAGCTACACCGGCAAAGAACTTTGATAAGGTAATATCAAGATTCATTCTAGCGCATAATTTTAGTACGAGAGAAGCAACCCATTTTGCTATTTGCCAACCGATGATGAGGATAATCAGGGCTGCAAAAAACTGAAACCCGTAATTTACGACAATCTCGCTGGCAAGATCAGTCGCTTTTTGCAGGGCTTGTATTTCTTCTTCCATTATTTTTACACCGGGTTATTTGCTACACCTAGAATACCAGTATCGATGAACTTTTAAAGCTAATCCACACTTCTGCGCCTATAGTCAGACCTAATTCCTCGATTGCTTTATGTGTTACTACTGCTTGAAATTCTTCATTGGCATCTATGTTTACTTTTACCTGACCGCTATCTTCTGTCATTCCCGTAATTTTTCCTTGAAGACTATTTTGCATACTTGAATCAAGCTTATCTCTTGATATAACAATTTGTTTTGGATCTATAGCTATATGTTCTGCATGATTTATATCCTCAGGAATAACTATTAAATGCTTGCCTGTATTAAAAACATTTTTTTTAAAATCAATAGCGCCACTAAAAAGGTTAATCATTTGGTACTCAAAGACCTTGCCCTTTATTACACTATATACGTGATCAGCTAACCATTGAGCCTGATATTGATTATGCGTGGTAAGAATTATTGTCTTGTGAAGGTCTTCTTTCAATTTTAAAACAATTTGCTCTAATTCATCTATTGCATCCTTATCGAGATGCGTAAACGGTTCGTCAAGTATCAGTACATCAGGATCGAGCACGAGCACCTGTCCTATAGCTACCTTTTGCGCTTCACCTCCGGATAATGTTCGTCCATTTCTGTTCGAGAATTTATTGATGCCCAATAGCTGCATTACTTCTAAAACCTTTTTTACTCGGGTTTCTTTATCAACTTTATTAAGTTTTAAACCAAGTTCGATATTTTTAAACACTGTCCCTCGTAAAAGATAAGGGCTTTGTTGCACATAGCCTGCCGTTTTTCTGAACTGTGAGAAATTATTTGAAGTTAATTCTATTCCATTATAAAAAAGAGAACCTGCATGAGGAAAATTAAGAAATGAAAGTATATTTAGTAAGCTGGTTTTTCCTGAGCCATTGGGGCCAACAATGGCAATAATATTCGATTCTTCTATGTCTATACAAACGTCAGCAAGATTAAAATTAGCACCGTAGTTAAACGTGATGTTTTTTAATTGATATAGATTTGTCATTTTATTTTTAGTTGAAACTGCTGAAGCACACTATTAATAATAAAAGCAACAAATAGCAACATGAAGCCCAGTGCCAACGCAAACTCAAAATCTCCTTTACTAGTCTCCAAGGCAATCGCAGTTGTCATCGTACGTGTATAACCATGAATATTCCCACCCAGCATCATGGCGATACCTACCTCGCCAATAGCCCGTCCAAACCCAGTTACGACTGCGGCAACAAGAGCAAAGCGAACCTCGCTCATATAAATAACACAACGCTGAAAGAAATTTGCACCAAGAGAAGTACACGTCATAGCCAACCTGGGGTCCGCGGCGTTGACAGCTGCGATGCTTAAATTCCATATTACTGGAATAATCAACACACACTGACCAATTATTATTGCTGTAGAGGTATATAGCAGGCTCATACTTCCTAACAAGCCTTGACGATTCAATATCCCATATAACAACAAGCCCACAACTACGGTTGGCAATGCCATTAATGTATTCAGGCAGGTCAACAAAAATGTTTTCCCGGTAAAATTATTCAAGGCAACAACAACGCCAAGAGGAATACTAAGCAGTGTTGCAATTAATACTGCTATTAAAGAAACTTTTAATGATGTCCAGACAACATGAAACAAGGGTTTGTCAAAATTAACAATAAGATTGAAAGAAGATATCGTCGCATCTAGAAAAAAGTTTCTGCTAACCTCTATTGTATTTTCTTCCAGGACAATATTGTCTGTGACTGACTCTGGATGAAACAATTGTTCACCATATAATTGATAATTTTTAATTATATTTTGTGCTTTATCACCCGTAATAAATTTAATATATTTTTCTGCGGATTCATTATTGATCTGAGGATGGAGTTCAGGATTAACCGCTATTACATGGTATGGGTTATGTAGAATAGAGTCACCTTGATAGCTGGTATTTAAATCTATTTTATCTTTGAATGCTAAATAGGTGCCGCGGTCTGTCAAGGTGTAAGCATCTTGCTCATTTGCTAGTAGCAGCACACGCCCCATCCCCATCCCTGCCTGCACATACCAGTCATCCGTAGGAGTCCGGCCATTCTCTTTCCAAATAAACTGTTCTTTCTTATGTGTTCCTGATTCATCGGCCCTGGAAATAAACGTACTTTTAGTAACATATATATTATTGAGTGCATCAAATATGGAACTGGCAGCATTAGTATTTGCTGGATCTCCAACTGGTCCCACTAGAATAAACTCATTATGCATAACGGGATATCGCTTAAGCCCGTAACCAGAACTGATGAATTTTTTTTCCCCTTCTGGCGAATGCGTTAACAACACGTCAACATCACCCTGTTTCCCCAAACGTAAAGCCTCTCCGGTTCCAACGATGATGGTATTAATTTTTATGTTGTATTCACTTTCAAAGACAGGATTTAACATAGACATCAAACCCGAGTTTTCGGTCGTCGTGGTTATAGCAAGGCGCAGAACATCTCCCTCTGCGTTAGCCAGAGAAAAAATAGAGCACAATAATAATGTTATGTTGAGTTTTTGAATTATCCGCATTGTCTTATTGCATGAGAATGTTGATGCCGCAGCTTGACTTAAGATTTATTGTAATTATGCTTTAAGTAGATAAGGAAACAAACATATCCAGATGAAGATTGAATTCGAAACAGATATTAACGGCTATCAAGAAGCACGTAAATTTAAATTGCTAGTGGACTCTATTCTTAAGCATGAGAAACTGGACCCATCGCTCAATTCACTCGCCTCATCAATACAGTCACAATTACAAGAGTTTCTATCTAATCCTGAATTCTCGAATTTTAAAGATGGCGCAGATGACGATTTATTTACCTCCAGTCACGATGAACCAGAACATTCCGGCTTTGTTAAAGCAATTCGCGATCTGCTAGGCCCCAGCAAACGTGAAATTCAGTTAAGTAAGCAACGGCAAGCCTTAATTGAACGAGCAGAACACGCCGAAACTTCTGCATTTGAGTCCTTGGCAGAGACCGCAGAAATTGGTCGAGAACGAGATGAACTCCGCGCAAAACTCAAACAATTAGAAAACGGAACCAATTAGCCTTAAGATGGCATTCAATAGTCGTCAAAGCCCCGTTTTTTCTCGCTCATTGCCTAATTTTGGCTGGAAATAAAACGCTATAAAGTGTAATTTAGCCAACCTTTTCTGCGATACACTAGAAAATTCATGACTCAGAAACTATACATCAAAACCTTGGGTTGTCAGATGAATGAGTATGATTCAGCAAGAATGCTGGATTCTCTGGAAGAGGCTCATAAAATGACCCGTACAGAGGATCCCTCAGAAGCCGATTTGATACTGCTGAATACTTGTTCGATCCGCGAAAAAGCACAAGAAAAGGTGTTCTCACAACTGGGCCGCTGGCGACCGTTTAAAAAATCCAATCCCAATCTGGTAATCGGTGTTGGTGGTTGCGTTGCAAGTCAAGAAGGTGCCGCTATCCTTGACCGTGCCCCGTTCGTGGATATTGTATTTGGACCACAAACACTACACCGACTACCACAAATGTATTCTGATGTAGTCAGCAATCGAAAATCCATTGTTGATATTTCTTTTCCTGAGATTGAGAAGTTTGACAACCTGCCGAGCCCCAGAGCTGAAGGGCCAAGTGCATTTGTTTCAATCATGGAAGGCTGTAGCAAGTATTGCAGTTTTTGTGTCGTGCCCTACACGCGCGGAGAAGAAGTTAGTCGTCCATTTGATGATGTAATTACTGAAGTCGTTGAATTGTCTGAACAAGGTGTACGAGAAGTAAACCTTCTGGGACAAAATGTTAATGCTTATCGTGGCGTTATGCATGATGGTCATATTGCAGATCTCGCGCTACTCATAGAATATGTCGCTGCTATTAATGGCATTGACCGAATTCGATTTACCACATCACACCCATTGGAGTTTTCAGATAGTCTCATTGAAGTTTATGGTCGAGTTCCTGAGCTGGTTAGCCATTTGCACCTCCCTGTACAAAGTGGTTCTGATCGAATTCTTGCGCTAATGAAGCGCGGCCATACAAGACTAGAATATAAAAATAAAATTAAACGTTTGCGTGCTATAAGACCAACCCTGAGTATGTCTTCTGATTTCATCATTGGTTTTCCAGGTGAGACCGACAAAGACTTCGAAGAGACCATGAACCTGATAAATGATATTGGTTTTGATCATTCATTTAGCTTTATCTATAGCGCCAGACCTGGCACACCAGCATCAAGTCTACCCGACGACACACCAATGCAAACAAAAAAAGAGCGCTTATCTATCCTGCAAACGCGCATAAGCCAAAGAGCAGCTGAAATCAGCTCGGCTATGGTGGGGACAAGCCAGACTATTCTGGTCGAAGGTTTGTCAAAGAAAGATACTGAACAACTTCGAGGCAGAACAGAAAACAATCGCGTCGTAAATTTTAAAGGCCCACAGGATCTAATAGGCCATTTTGTTGATGTTGAAATTACTGAAGCATTACCAAATTCATTACGTGGCGCTTTGCCAGATTCTGAAATGCTTGATCAAGCAGCCAATCTCTAATCAATCAATAGTTAGACAACTATCAATACCACACTCTCAAACGATTTATTTCTAGAACCGGCCGACAATCAACGTTTGTCAAATTTGTGCGGGCCTCTGGATCGGCATATACGTCAGGTCGAGCGTTATATGGGTGTGGAAATAAATAATCGTGGCAATAGTTTCCATGTTAGCGGTAGCGAAAAATCAGTTCAGCTCACTCAACAACTGCTGAAAAAAATGTACGCCTCTACAGAAAGCGAGCCGTTATCATCCGAAGGTGTGCACCTGCATTTACAAGGCATGCAGATGGAAGATGAGCTAGAAAATGATATTGAAAATGAAGTTTCCATCAAAACAAAGCGAGGCATGATTCGTGGTCGTACAACTAATCAAAAACACTATTTGTTGAACATTCAGAATCATGACATCAATTTTGGCATCGGTCCTGCTGGTACCGGAAAAACTTACCTCGCAGTAGCCTGTGCGGTTGCAGCCATGGAGCAAGATCGTGCTCGAAGATTAGTGCTGGTAAGACCGGCTGTAGAAGCGGGTGAAAAACTAGGTTTCCTGCCAGGTGACTTGGTACAAAAAGTTGATCCTTATTTACGCCCCTTATATGACGCACTGTATGAGATGTTAGGTTTTGAAAAAGTGGCCAAATTAATAGAAAGAAACGTTATAGAAGTTGCTCCACTGGCTTTTATGCGCGGTCGTACGCTAAACGAGGCATTTATCATTCTGGATGAAGCCCAAAATACCACGATAGAACAAATGAAGATGTTTTTAACACGAATTGGATTCAATTCGACAGCGATAATAACCGGCGACATAACACAAGTTGATCTCCCCGCTGGAAAACAATCAGGCCTTCGTCACGTTGTTGATATTTTAAATGATGAAACGGGTATAAGTTTTACTTTCTTTAAATCCAAAGATGTCGTTCGTCATCCATTGGTTGCTCGAATCTTAAATGCCTATGACAAACATGAACAAGAAAAATCTCATCATCAAAATTAAACGTTAACGACTATAATGAATAGGATGATAGAAATTCAAAATGCTTCAGGCATAAATTCACTTCCTGAGGGTAATAAAATTGTGGAATGGGCAAAACAAGCGCTTGATACAAAATATCAAGATGCTGAAATAACGCTCCGTATCGTTGATGAAGAAGAAGGTCTCGCGCTGAACAAGGAATGGCGTAAAAAAGAGTCAGCGACAAATGTATTATCCTTTCCCGTAGGTGAGATACTGGAACAGGCACCAAACCTTTTAGGCGATATTGTTATTTGTGCACCAGTTGTAGAACGAGAGGCCAATGCGCAAGGCAAAGAGTTTGACGCTCATTGGGCGCACCTGGTAATTCATGGTGTATTACATTTACAAGGATATGATCATGAGTCAAGTGAACAGGCCAGGATTATGGAATCAAAAGAAATTAAAATATTAAAAAATATAGGTTATGCAAACCCGTATGAAACAAAACAACCATCATGAGTAAGAATAAACCAATCAATTATAAAAAATGGTTAAAACGTTTTTCCAGAATTTTTTCCCATGAACCGGAAGATCGTGATGCGCTCATTGAAATTTTAAGAAACTCAGAGCATAGAAACCTCCTTGATACTGATGCACTACTAATGATTGAAGGAGCATTACATGTTTCTGAGATTCAGGTACGCGACATTATGATTCCACGCGTACAAATGATTGTTATTGACAGTGATGCTGCACCTGAAGATATACTTTCTGTCGTTGTCGAGTCAGGGCATTCACGTTTCCCCGTTGTTGGTGACACCAATGATGAAATAGTCGGCATATTGTTAGCTAAGGATTTATTACATTATTACGCTAACCCAAAGAAGAACTTCGATATTAAAGATATGATGCGGGCAACTGTATTCATCCCTGAAAGCAAACGTTTGAATGTCCTATTGCGCGAGTTCCGCACGAGTCGTAACCATATGGCAATTGTTATTGATGAATATACTGGGGTTGCAGGTCTGGTTACTATTGAGGATGTCATTGAAGAGATCATTGGCGAAATTGAAGACGAACATGATTTTGAAGAAGATGAAACTAACATTAACACTCACGACAATGACCGTTATACCATTAAGGCATTAACCACAATAGATGAGTTTAACGCTTACTTTAAAACAGATATTAGCGACGATGAGTACGAGACTATTGGCGGAATGGTTATTAACACCTTTGGGCATTTACCCAAACGTGGCGAAACTATCGATTTTAAGGACTTTAATATTAAAGTTTTAAGGGCTGATAAACGCCGTGTGCACCTCTTGCTTTTTACTCGTATAAATTTAGAAGAAGACACTGACGACGCTATCGTGTCAGAATAATCCAAAGTTTATTTGTTCAACACAAATCTTCTGTGATGCGGTTTTTACAAAATAAAATATTGGTAAAAAGATTATTGTCAATAATCCTCGGGGCTCTTGTCCCATTTGCATTCGCTCCATATAATTTTTATTTTATCAGCCTAATAACACTCAGTGTTCTTTTCTATTTCTGGCTAAACACAAATTCAGCACGCGAAGCTTTTATACTCGGTTACTTATTTGCCTTCGCCATGTTTGGAGTCGGGGTCAACTGGTTACATATCAGCATTAACTTATTTGGTGGCGTTAATATTATAGGCGCCCTTTCATTTACCTATATCTTTATCGCATATATATCTCTATACCCAGCCTTGTGTGGCTACCTCGGAATTCGCTTTTTTAAATATGCTAGAGTCATCGCCTTGCCTGCGCTATGGTTATTAACTGAGTGGTGCCGCGGTTGGATGTTAACTGGTTTTCCCTGGCTGAATGTCGGCTCAAGTCAAACCGACAGTATCTTGGCTGGTTTCGCTCCGGTGCTTGGCGATTATGGCGTTACATTATTTGCCTGTCTATCAGCAATGGCAATAACTATATTAGTCACTGGAAACACGAAGCACAGATCGACTGGAGGAATATTACTCATACTAATCATTTTATCTTCAACTATATTGAGCAAGATTAACTGGACGAACGACTTAGGCAGAAACATAGATATCGCTTTGATCCAAGGCGCAATACCACAAGAACAAAAGTGGAAACCAGAACAACGTCAAAAAACCTATGAAATTTATTCTGCACTAAGTAAACCCTTTTGGTCATCAGACCTTATTATCTGGCCGGAGACCGCAATACCTTCCCTGTATCAGCTAGCCGATGATTTTATTCGTCCGATTTCTAATGAACAGATGTCTAACAATGCTTTGTTCATGAGTGGGCTTGCCTATAAAGACCCAGAGTCTAATAATTATTTTAATAGTGTTTTATTGATAGACGATGAACATCGTTTCTATCATAAATACCATCTCGTCCCTTTTGGAGAATATTTACCCTTTAAACCTTTTCTCGGTAAGATATTACGTTTTCTAAAGATACCTATGTCTGATTTTTCATCAGGCGATCCTGAACAAAAAATATTTGAAACTGAGAGAGGTGTCTTCGGCATGAGTATTTGCTATGAAGATGCCTACGGTTCAGAAGTAAGAAAGGCATTACCTGATGCGAATATTTTAATTAACGTTAGTAATGATGCCTGGTTTGGTAATTCTTTTGCACCCCATCAGCACTTGCAGATGGCAAGAATGCGCGCATTAGAAAATGGACGCTATCTATTACGTTCGACCAATACCGGAGTTTCTGCCGTCATTGATAATAAAGGCAAGGTTATTACCCGTTCACCTCAGTTTAAACCGCATGCATTATCTGCAACAGTAAAACTGTATGCAGGGGAAACTCCTTATAGTAAGTTTGGGAATACTCTAATAATAAGCTTTTGCATTTTAAGCTTATTATTATGTTTCATGTTTAACCGAAAGTTCAAACCGTCATCATGAATCTGTAGATCGCCTGACTGAACTCATATCTTCAAGACGACCTTTTAACTCAGGTTCTTTATCCGCCATTAATAGCACATCCTTCCGACTCAAACGTAACAAGGTAGTTGGCTTTATCGATTTAACACTGGCTGTTCTCACCTGTGTCCCTAACAATGCCATTTCGCCAAAGAAATCACCATCCCGTAGCTCGCCAATGGGCTCATCCTCATAACCTTCTTTATATACTGATACCAGACCATGAGTAATAATATAGAGTGAGTCTCCCTTTTCACCTTCACCAATTATTTGGTCGCCAGCCAGAAAGGTCATTGCCTTTGCATGCTTTGATAAACGCTCCAGTAAATCGATTGATAAACCATTTAACAGCGGCACCATTCCAATCAAGTCATGCGGCTTTAGCTTAGGGGCAGGGTCTGAAATCGGTTGCAAAGCATTAATTGCCGCATGTATTCGTCGTTCTATATTAGAGAATACCTTGGAGCCAATTTCACCATTATGATGTGCTTCTTCTGTAAAAAACTCGGCTGTAACTAACGCGACCTTGGCAAACAATCTAGTTTCAAAACGTATGTAAAATTCAGGGAAATCCTCAGCTATTTTTTCTAATCTATTTTTTTTACGTGTGGCACGTTGTTTGTATTTATCAACAATCTGGTTTTTAAGTTCCGGACTAAAATCATCAATATGATTAATTTGTTCAATGACTTTTTCGCAGATCAATACTCCAGCAATATCACGCTGCAAACTTTGTGAAAAGCGGAGATACTGATAACGGGATAACATGCCTGCAGCAAAGTCATGTTCACGTAATTGTTTAATCAATGCTTTTTCAAGTCTAACAAATAGATTGGCTTCATTATTTTCTTCACCTGACATACCTACTTTTGAATCAATCGACCAGCTCTCGCGATCACGCTGCATCGAATTCTTGATATTCATATAGGTGTAATACTGCAAGAACCCAATATCATACAGTGCCTTAAGTTCCTGCATTTCTATTCGTAACGCTGTTATATAAGCATGACGCGTTTCAATACGATCACTGGATTCATTTTCGCTGACATTAAACACCTGTTGTGTCTTTTTTTGAATCAGTTGTTGGGTGCTACGTGATATTAAGTTGGCTTTATAGAATGATTCCAATATCTCTTCTGAATGGTGTTGCGACTGGATCAGACCGTGTTTTAATTCTGCGACTTCCTCACCGGTAAACTTATCAAAACCCAATTTCTGCATTAGCGGTCGAATAGTTGGCGCATTTATTAACAATGAAAATAAAACAACACCTAACGTTATATATAAAATTGAATCGCGGCCAGGCATATCTAGCGGAATAGACAGCACAATCGCTATTGCGAGCCCGCCCTTCAAACCTCCCCACCACATGATATGTCGTTCACCCACTGAAACATGTGGCAACTTAAACATCTTTATCGTCGCCGGCACCATACTATAGATCCCTGCTGCACGAGAAGCCAAGACCAGGACGATCGCAATCGCAATACTATCGAGATGAGAAAAAAGTTGGGAGATATCAACTGATAATCCAACCAATAAAAATAAAAGTGAGTTACAGATTAATGCTAAGACATCCCATGTCTCGTCAACTGTCTCACGTTCGCTTTGAGGTATGCGGCTCACACCAAAGATACCCAAGGCAATCGCTGCAGCTAATACAGCCATAACACCAGAAACATGCATGATATGTTCTGCTATAGCAAAACTACTGTATGCCAATACTATTGACATAATAAGATATGAGCTCATACCCGCTCGAATTCTATACAATAATTCACTCAAGACTATGCCAATTATGCCACCAACAAACAGTCCTCCAAAAAACACTCGGAAAAATTCAAGCACAGCAAAACCAGCATCAGATGCAGTAAATTGTTCTGTAATTGCCAAACCCAGAATAATGTTAAAGAAAACAATCGCGGTCGCGTCATTGAATAATGATTCACCTTCAACGAGTATTGTTAATCTTTGAGGTGCACCGAGCTCCTTAAACAACGCGATAACCGCTACTGGATCTGTTGCGGAGATTAGCGTGCCAAAAAGCAGCGCATGAAAAATATTAAAATCTTGAATCAACCAAAGACCTAGGCCAATAGCCCCTGCAGAGATTAACAGTGCGGGGATTGCTAACACCAGTACCGGAATAATATCTTTCATCAATAGGCGCGCATCCAGATTTAACGCCGATTCAAAAATCAAGGCAGGTAAAAATAAAAATAAAACCAGATCCGGGGTAAGCTGAAATTCAAGCAATAATTCCAACCCGGGATTATGTCGCGCTATTGAACCAAGGATGATTCCAAGGATAACCAGAAAGACCGTATAGGGCACAGGGATATTTTTGCAGATAGCCGCAGCAACCATCGCAATGGTCAAAAGACCCATTATAACTAAAATGATTTCAGATAATGGCATAGCTATTCCCCTTACTTATAAGGTATATCAAGTTTAAGGATCGCACAAAGTCTAGTTACCTATAGTAACCGTATCCTCAGAATATCGATCAAGTATTATTACAAACGCTAAACCTATAACCATCATAATAGCCGAATAAAACAGCTGGTTATTAAATGTTTCTGGTAGATATGGCACAGATGAAACCAGGCGCTCTTTGTTTCGAACAAGCTCATATATGCGTGTCTGATACGGCCAGATAACATATAAAGAAGCCATTAACAGCCCTGTAATAAATAAAATAGTCTGTTGATAAAATCTTTTTAACAAATATGAAAGAAATCGACTGAATATTATAATCCCAGTAACGATACCTAGTACGAAAGGCAATATAATTGAAAAATCAAAATGACCAATTGCATTAAAAATGTAGGCATATTTTTTTAACATCAATAATATAAATGAGCCAGAAATCCCCGGCAATATCATCGCCGATATGGCGACCGCCCCACATAAGAAAATAAACCAGGTATCGTCAGGTGTCGAAGCCGGAACCATCGTCACAACAAAACCACCGAATAAAATACCTGCTATTAAAAACAAGACTCTTTTTAATAACAGGTGTAATCCAAGATGACGAAATAAGAGAATAATGGAACCTAACACAAGGCCAAAAAATAGACCGTATATGATCTCTGCTTGAGTTCGAATCAAAACAGGTAATGGCACTACGCGGGTAAAAAACAGTAAGGCAGTTACAGCACCGATACCTAAAGGAATTAAAAAACCAAAGTGCGGCCTATTGATTACGCCTTTTAAATTAAAAGACAAAACCATTTTCAACCATTCACTATCGAATGATTTAATCGCATTGATTAATTGCGGATAGATACCGAGTATAAATGCCATCGTGCCACCACTAACACCTGGGACGACATCGGCAGAACCGACACAGAACCCTTTCGCAATTAATTTTAATCTGGTTTTAAGCATAACAACTAATTACTATGATATTGCGTACTCAACTCATGAACCGCATTTATAAACGCACCTGCATTTTCTGGATCGATATCTGGCGTTATACCATGACCCAGATTGAAGACGTGCCCAGGACCTTTACCAAAGCTTTCGAGTATTAAAGCGACTTCATTACGAATTGCTTCAGGATTAGATTTCAGAATCGCCGGATCCATATTACCCTGTAAAGCAACACGTTCTCCTATCTTCGATCGAACCTGCCCAATATCCTGCATCCAGTCAAGACCCACTCCATCACAACCTGTACCCGCAATATCTTCAATCCAGCAACCAGCACCTTTTGTAAACAAGATCACAGGTATTTTTTGTCCTTCGTGCTCTCTTTGTAATTCATCAAGAATCTGTTTCATATACGCAAGAGAAAACGCATGATACGCAGGTGTTGATAATACCCCGCCCCATGTATCAAAAATCATAATCACTTGAGCGCCTGCGTTTATCTGAGCATTCAAATATAAGCCAACAGCCTTGGCAACATGATCCAGTAACAAGTGAAGCATATCTGGCTCTTGGTAAAGCATCTTTTTTATTTTACCAAAGTCTTTGCTTGATCCGCCTTCAATCATATAAGTAGCTAACGTCCAGGGACTACCTGCAAAACCTATTAAAGGGACACTTCCGTTCAACTCCTTACGAATCAAGCGCACAGCATCCATGACATAACCAAGATCTTCTTCAGGATCAGGCATGGGCAGGTTTTTAATATCTCCCAGTGACGTGATTGGGTTATCAAACTTAGGACCTACCGATTCGATTAATTTCAACCCAAGCCCCATGGCATCGGGGATCGTCAATATATCCGAGAATAATATCGCAGCGTCCAGAGGGTAACGTTCTAATGGCTGCATAGTGACTTCACATGCAAGGTCTGGCGTTTGGCATAATGTGACAAAATCGCCAGCCTTCTCTCGGGTGGCTCGATACTCTGGCAGATACCTCCCTGCCTGACGCATCATCCATACAGGAGTCTTATCTACTGGTTGGCGTAACAGCGCTTTAAGCAAGCGGTCGTTTTCAAGGAAATTTTTCATATAAACAAACTGATAACATATTGATTTAATTGTGATAAATAATACCGTAATTAGTATTCTTAAGTACACTCATTAATCCAGAATTCAGTATCTTTACTCTGAAAAATTTATTAAATAAAATATTTGTGATTATATATTTTTTACCTGAATAAAATTTATATAGATTAATATGTTTATCACGCCAAAAAATCGTTATCACGCTTTTGTAATTCACATCCTGATTAGTGCGCTAATCTTCATGATACTTGCGACTGTTATAACCTATTTCTGGTATCCGGGGTTCTTATTTGCAACGGATGGCGGTTGGGACGGTATACGCTTAATCGCCGGGATCGATTTTATCATTGGGCCTACATTGACATTAATTATTTATAAGGTTGGCAAACGCCACCTGAAGCTAGATCTTTTCGTTATTGGGTTAATACAATTTTCATGTTTATATTTTGGAGTATGGACCGTATATCAAGAACGGCCTATAGCTGTTATATATGCAAATGGTGTATTCCTCGCAAAATCTCAAGCCGCCTTAGAAATGTATAATATTAAGCCTGCTCAAATCTACGAACTGGATACAAAAGTACCTGCCTGGATATATATCAATCTGCCAGAAAATGAAGATGAAAAAAGTAAAGTGTTAATAAGTCAATTACACAAAGGCCCTCTTTATACCCACACTGAGCTTTATGCGCCATATAAGGAAAATCTAGATAAGGTGTTCAATGGCGCAATTGATCCAGATAAACTGGGAGCGGAAATAGAACCAGTCAATGAAGATAACAGGAAGCTTTACCCATATTCAGCACGTTACGGCACAGGCTATATCGAGATAGATGGGACCACAGGTGAATTTTTAAAGATTCATTAAGAAAAATTCTATTATAATCCTCATTAGATTTATTAAATAATTTGAGTGAGGAAACCATGATCATACCTGTTAGTAAGCTCGTCGAATCAGCCAAGGCACACTGTCATTGCATAGATCCAGTTTCTGCAAAGATATTCTATGACCAGCATGATGATGCGATCATTATCGATGTCCGTGAACCTGGCGAAGCGGAAGAATCCAAACTCAACGAATCTACTAATATTCCCCGCGGTGTATTGGAAATGAAGATAGAAAAGACCTGCCCTGAAGCAGACAGACCAATACTTTTACATTGCGGAGCGGGAGGTCGTGCATCATTAGCTGCACATACGCTCGAAATGATGGGATATTCTAACGTGCATGTAATTAATGAAAAATTTGATGCGATAAAGTCTGCATTTGATCTAGAAGAATAAAACAGGAGCGCTGTTAACCAGAAGTCATTTTAAAAATGACTCTACCACATTTAATATAATGGTGATAAAAAGCAGCTGTTACGTGCCCGAGAATAAGCAACCAGATGATCAATGCCTCATGCTTTCCTTGTAAAAAAAATCTATTGTTTTTCAAATTGATTGAATGTTAAACCCATTTCGTCTGCAATCAACATCTGGAACAAAGCTGTATTTTCAAACTTTGGAAT
>CAXBLT010000012.1:0-86828 GCA_963976795.1 uncultured Gammaproteobacteria bacterium | reverse complement strand
GAGTCTGGACCGTGTCTCAGTTCCAGTGTGGCTGATCGTCCTCTCAGACCAGCTACAGATCGTCGCCTTGGTAGGCCATTACCCCACCAACAAGCTAATCTGACTTAGGCTCATCCAATAGTGCAAGGTCCGAAGATCCCCTGCTTTCCCCCGTAGGGCGTATGCGGTATTAGCGTGCGTTTCCACACGTTGTCCCCCGCTACTGGGCAGATTCCTAAGCATTACTCACCCGTCCGCCACTCGTCAGCCAGAGCAAGCTCTGCTGTTACCGTTCGACTTGCATGTGTTAAGCATGCCGCCAGCGTTCAATCTGAGCCATGATCAAACTCTTCAGTTTAAAAATGTATGCTGCTTATGGCAGCAAATCTTGGCTCGATGATTACTGTAAAAAATTACTACGTGTTTCGACGTTACAATTAATTAAGCTTTCACCGAAAATCTATGGTGATACAAGCCATCAACGTAAGCGCCCACACAAATTACTTGATCAGGAATTGTTAAAGAACAGGGTTGGTTACCCCCAACCGGGAAGCGGCATTATACAGATCACTTAATCATGGTCAACAAATCTTTACGATTTTTTTACACTAATTTAAGTTGTTGTTTTTTATGCTAATTTATAATTATTTAAATGAATATATTCAGACTTTAATTCAGACGATTTGAAGAATTACTCGCCAAGAATATTAACAATATCGCTATGATCGTTTCGTTTAGCCATATCAAGAGCCTTTATGCCATTTTTCATTGAAAGATTCTTTTTCGCTCCCGCATCCATTAGTGCGCTTACTAATCTTTTATCACCATTTCTAGCGGCATCGATCAAGGCTGTCCATCCTTGGCTATGTTGTATATTCGGATCAGCTCCCTTTTCTAATAACATCAGTGCTAAATCCGTAAAACCTCGATCTGCAGCCATTATAAGCGGGGTAAGTCGCCCATTATCAAAAGCATCAATATCTGCACCATAGGCCAATAAACGCTTGGCAACTTCTACATGGTTCTTTTCCACTGCATACTGCAATGCTGTCCGCTCTGCTGAGCCGCGTATATTTGGATCTGCGCCCTGAGTAAACAATAAGTCAATAATTTCAACCTCCCCGCGAGATGCCGCAATCATTATTGGCGTCATACCACTTATTACTTCATTCATACTTATCTCGTTTACTTGATACAACTGCTCTACTATTTCTTGATATGACCCTTTGGAAACGAGATCATGAAGGTTGATATACTGAGAGGTAGCTTGGGTTCCTTCCGTGGCACCTGACCCTTCTGGAGCAAGTTTATCAATTGGATCGTTAGCTACTTCTTGGTAAGTGGGTATGAAAAAATAAGAAATGAAGATAACAAATAGGATGAGAACCGGTAAAAGAGGCGCCTTGTCCCTAGGGTAACGCTCGATGATGAAATCATGATCATCATCTACAACATGCCTTTCATCTATGATTTCTTTATCACCACCTTTTGGCATAGAGAAACCTCTTTGTCTCAACTATTTGAAATAATAATAGAACACTATTCGTTTTTTAGTGTAACTCTCGCAAACTTCCTCTTTCCAACTTGCAACACTGCCGAAAAGCCAGCCTGCAAAACTTGTTTACTGTCTTCTATACGTTCTCCATCAATCTTTACTGCGCCCTGTTTAATCATACGATGTGCATCTGATGTACTATTGACGAGACCGGATTCTTTCAAAACATTAGCTATACCCATTCCATCTGTTGCTACATTCATATCTATCTCAGGTACATCATCTGGAATAGCGTTATTGCTAAATCGATTGATGAAATCAGCTTGTGCGGCAGAGGCGGCCTTTGCATCATGGAAACGAGTAATAATTTCTTCTGCTAACAAAAATTTTATATCTCTTGGATTCTCACCTTGTTCTATTTTCTGTTTAAATCCATTTATCTCGTCTAATGATCTAAAACTCAATAATTCAAAGTAGCGCCACATCAAATCATCGGAAACTGACATGATCTTGCCAAACATCTCATTCGCAGGTTCATCGATACCAATGTAATTACCTAACGATTTGGACATTTTTTGTACGCCATCCAAACCTTCCAATATCGGCATAGTCAGAACTACTTGTGGCACCTTCCCATGCGTTTCCTGGAGTTGTCTGCCAACTAGCAAATTAAATTTTTGATCGGTGCCGCCTAATTCAATATCTGCATCCAGTGCAACTGAATCATATCCCTGTACAAGTGGGTACAGAAACTCATGAATAGCTATCGATTGATTAGATTTATAGCGTTTATTAAAATCATCACGTTCAAGCATTCTTGCAACCGTATAGTTCGATGCCAACCTGATAACATCGGCAGCACCCATCTTATCCATCCAGGAGGAATTGAATGCCACCTCTGTCTCGTCTGGGTCGAGGATCTTGAATATTTGTTGTTGGTATGTTTCTGAGTTTTCCTTGATTTGTTCGCGTGTAAGCGGCGGCCTTGTTGCGCTTTTGCCCGAAGGGTCACCAATCATGCCGGTAAAATCGCCGATCAAAAATACCACTTGATGGCCAAGCTGCTGAAACTGCCGCAGTTTATTGATAAGTACTGTGTGGCCAAGATGTAAATCCGGTGCAGTAGGATCAAAACCGGCCTTGATTCGCAGGGGTTTTCCGGACTCTAATTTCTTCTTGAGTTCAGCTTCAACGAGAATTTCATCAGCCCCTCGGGCTATCAAATCCATCGCTTCTTGTACCTTTGTCATACCATCCTCGGGGTCATTTCAAAACGCGCGTAGCTTATCATGCCATTAACTGCTACGCAGTGGTCAATTCAATCATTGACGCATGTAAATTCAAAAGTTATTGTAACGAAAATTTACTCAGGATAAACGGTGACTTACAGAGTCTATATAATGAAAGACTATAAGACTGGGGCAGTAACGTCACAAGTACGCTCGCACCGGTCTTTGTTTGTTTTTCTATCTGGCATCAGCCTGATTTTAATATCAGTCTGGTTAATTTTTGCTACGCCTGAAAATAATTCCTCTGATAACGTGGTAAGCGGCATCCCAAAAGCCAATATTCCAGCGATTCAGCAAGAACCGCTAATCGAGAATACCACTAAAGCTATAAAACTTAATTTGCCAAATCCTATAGAAGGAATCGCGGTTAATGATTCCGAGTTTGATGATGTTCTTGAAATAGCACCTGATGCAGAAAATTTAATTGTAGATATCCCGTTACCAGAATCCATTGAACAACAAACCAATAAATCATTGCAGCGTGTTACTGTAAAAACAGGCGATAGTTTAGCTTTGATATTTTCAAGGTTAGGGTTAAGTCCAAGATCTCTCTATAACATCATGTCTCTTGGTAAAGAGGTATCACGGTTAAAGAAATTAAGACCCGGGCAAATATTAAATTTTCATATAAATGCAAATGAATTGGACAAACTTGAGTATGAAGTTAACCTGACCGACAGCCTATTAATCACAAAGCAAGATGGTCAGTTTCAAGCCGAGTTAGTGCACGAAAAACTTGAACCATTGGTAAAACACACGAAAGCTGTCATAAATGACTCACTTTTCCTTTCTGGTAAGCGCGCAGGCTTATCAGATAAATTGATCATGCAATTGGTCTCTATTTACGGATGGGATATAGACTTTGCACTTGATATTCGTGAAGGCGACTCTTTCACGCTTATTTATGAAGAACAATATAAGGACGGGGTTAAGGTTGCCGATGGGCCAATCATAGCTGCTGAATTTATAAACCGCGGCACACCTTTAAGGGCCCTTCGCTACACTCATGAAGACGGTCGCCATGATTATTATGCTGAAAACGGCGATGCCATGCGTAAGGCTTTCCTCCGGACTCCGGTTGAATTAGCCAGGATTAGCTCTCGATTTAATTTAAAAAGAAAGCATCCCATTCTCAATAAAATAAGGGCACATAAAGGTGTTGATTATGCGGCGTCTACCGGCACACCAATCAAAGCAACGGGTGACGGTACTGTAGCCTTGGCCGGTAAAAAAGGCGGCTATGGTAGAACGATCGTATTAAAACATGGTGGAACATACAGCACTCTTTATGCACACCTGCATAAATATGCCCGAGGCGTCAGAACAGGTAAACGAGTAAAGCAAGGACAAGTTATTGGCTACGTTGGCAAGAGCGGATTAGCTACAGGACCACATCTGCATTATGAATTCAGGGTTAATGGTGTCCATCGAAACCCACTTACTGTCAAATTACCTAAAGTAGAATCAATTAATAAAAAAGCGTTACCTGCGTTTTTACAGACTATAAACCCCATGATCGCAGAGTTGGATCGACTAACAGGGAAACGGGTTCTCGCCTCTCAGCAAGCAAAAGAGGCCTCCAAACAACTAAGTGCCTTAATGGAAGACGGTTAGCATCGCTAATTCCCTTATATCTGACACGGTGACAACATGTATTATATAGGTCTCATGTCAGGAACGAGCATGGACGCGATCGATGCTGCGTTGGTTGAGTTTGATAATAAAGCTAAGCTTAAATTCTATCGTGAATACCCAATAGACCAGTCTTTACGTCGCCGCATACGCTTAATTGATGATAAAAGTAGCATCGGCGATATTGCAACTTTAGATCAAGAATTAGGGCATCGTTTTGCTGACGCCGTAAATAAGCTATTAAAAGAAACAGGCATACCAGCAAGCAAAATCAGCGCGATAGGCAGCCATGGCCAAACCATACTGCACAGACCAACTGGTCCGCAGAAAACATCACTCCAGATTGCAGACCCAAATGTAATTTGCGCTGAAACTAACATTACAACCGTCACTGATTTTAGAAGAATGGATATGGCACATGGCGGACAAGGTGCGCCACTGGCAAGTGCATTTCATCAATATCAATTTCAACAAAACAGCAAATCCGTGATTATTCTAAATATTGGCGGCATAGCAAATATAACATTACTACATGCTGACAATAGTAAAGTAATCGGTTTTGATACCGGCCCGGGTAACGGACTACTCGATGATTGGGTTCAGATAAATAAAAATGAGGAATACGACAAAGATGGAGAATGGGCTAAAACAGGGAAGCCTCACAAAAAATTATTAGCATTAATGTTAACCGACCACTATTTTACTTTGCCAGCGCCTAAAAGTACCGGACGCGAATATTTTAATATGGATTGGTTAAAAGTATATCTAGAAAAGATTAATTCCAATATTACGGCGAAAGATGTGCAAGCAACATTATTACAGCTAAGCACCATTACTATTCGTGATGCTATTAACGCCTCATCGGACAATATTGATGAAGTACTTGTCTGCGGAGGCGGCGCCAAGAATCTATTGTTGATGGAGACTTTGAATCGTTTGCTAAACGATACGAGTCTATCAACTACCGATAAATACGGACTTTCACCAGACTGTATTGAAGCTGTGACATTTGCCTGGCTGGCAAAACAGCGTCTTGAGAATAAACCCGCAAATTTGCCCAATGTTACCGGTGCAAAAAAAGAAGTGCTGCTCGGGGGCGTTTATTCTCCTTATTAAAAAACTGATGTCCTACGCGTTCAAACTGAAAATGACGAGCCGCAACCACAGGTCGTTTGTGCATTAGGATTACGTATAAC
Organism: uncultured Gammaproteobacteria bacterium; assembly: GCA_963976795.1. Classification (GTDB taxonomy): domain Bacteria; phylum Pseudomonadota; class Gammaproteobacteria; order Eutrophobiales; family Eutrophobiaceae; genus UBA7359. The sequence goes on along the minus strand of CAXBLT010000012.1, from coordinate 81,237 downwards.
GAATTGCGCGCCTTCCATCCCTTCAGAATAATCGATCTCTGCTCCTGTTAAATATTGAAAGCTCATTGGATCGACCAACAATTTAACACCTTCATTTTCAACAATTGTATCACCTTCGCCAACTTCTTCATCAAAGGTAAAACCATATTGAAACCCGGAACAGCCACCGCCAGAAATAAAAACTCGTAACTTCAATTCTTCGTTGCCTTCTTCTTCAATGAGCTCTTTTACCTTACTGGCTGCCGCTTCACTAAACACAAGTGGGCCAGGCATTACTTCTTCAACTGAACTCATAATTTTTCTTCCGATTAATGATTATATTATTCACTCGCTTCGAGTGGTTCACCGTGACCTATGGCTAATGGCGATTCTGCCGGCTCGAGTGAGTGCACTAGTTTACCATTCACCTCAGCACCTATCGCCATCTCTATTAGATTATAGTACACATTACCTGTGACTCTTGCTTTTGAGGCAAGTTCCACATGTTCACTTCCGTGGACATCTCCGATTACGACACCATTTAGCACTACATATGGGACACTAACTTCACCTTCAATCGTGCCACACTCACTGAGGGACAACATGGAACGGCCATCATTTTCAGCGATGACATTCCCTTTGATTGTTCCGTCGACATGTAATCCACCAGTAAACCGTATATCACCTTGTAACTCACTGTGCTGACCAACCAGCGTGTCGATACGTGTCGCCTTACGTTTCTTCGATTTTCCGAGCATACTTTACTCCTCAACCTGATTTAGCAGGCCATTCAAATACTCTTTTTACAGCTGATCTCTTCGTACCCTTTTGTCGCAAATCAACCACCACTCGCAATGGTTTGAATCCCTCAGGAAAGTTTAGATTACCCTCAATTCGCTCAAAGTTCTTAAATTTTATTTCACGTTTGAGTTTGCTATCTGTAATCACCTTCTCAAGTGATAGTATCTGGGACTTCACCCCATTCATTCCTTCAATTGACATATCTATTGTCACTTCGATAACTTTATCACTTTTTGCGACATTGGTTAATACAAGCTTGAAATAGTACAAGTTTTCCTGCTTTGTCGATTGGACATGAAACCCTTGTACATTTAACCCCTTGGAATCAGTGGTTGCAGACATAATACCTTCATAAAACTCTAGCTCGCCCTTAAGGCGGTACACTTGATCCTGAAGCGCTTTTATATCATTTTGCAAACTCTCAGCCGCCTGATTATCTATTTGAGTAGAGCGTTCAAGTATTACTACTTGTTCTCTCAATTGCTTATTCTCGATATCAAGACTCTGATTCACATCCCAGAGTAAACGAGAGTCATCACTCTGAGTCAACTGGCTTTTAATAAACCGCCAATGGTTCGCATCTAATAATATCCATGTCACTATAGAAATCGCCGCACTTAACAGTGCAACGGCAAGAATGATTTCAAACGGACGATGCTTTTTAACAACTAGTTTAGCCATAACAAACTGACTAAGGAGTTAAGCCGGCCATATCCAAGCCTGTATTCTCACTCAAACCCAGCATAATGTTCATATTCTGAATTGCCTGGCCGGCAGCACCTTTCACCAAGTTATCTATTACCGATAGGACTACTGTAGGTTGAGACTCATTTTTACCAGGGTGGATTGCAAGCCTGCATGAGTTCGTTGCTCTGACCGATGCAGTATCAGGGTGCGAACCTTGAGGCATTACATCTACAAACTCTTCCTCTGCGTAATATGCGGCATAATGCTCTTGTAAATCTTTCGTGTTATCAGTGGGTTTCACATACACCGTGGCGAAAATACCTCTGTTCATTGGGACCAAATGTGGCACAAAGGTCAAATTAACTTCAGAAGCTACTTGCTCAATATTTAGTGTTTGCAATATTTCAGGCAGGTGCCGATGTCCTGAAACAGCATATGCCTTGAATGTTTCAGAAACTTCAGAAAACTGTGTTGCAAGCATGGCTTTCCTTCCCGCGCCAGTCACACCTGATTTGGCGTCAGCAATGATATCATTATGTATCAAGCCTTTTTTTATTGCTGGTAATAATGCCAGCGTAATCGCCGTTGGATAACATCCAGGATTTGCTATCAAATCAGCATCTTTTATGTTTTGTCTATTTAATTCTGGCAATCCATATACAGCTTTTTTCAGCAGATCTGGACACGCATGTTTCACTTGATACCATTGTTCCCATAAACCGGCATTTGTAATTCTAAAATCTGCTGAAAGGTCTATAACCTTACTGCCTTGGTCAAGTAACTTTGGCACATGATACATTGCGGTTGCATGCGGTGTTGCAAAATAAACAATATCGCAAGACTTGAGTTGTTCACTATCATGGTCGACAAACTCAAGATCGACATGCCCACGTAAGCTTGGAAAAACATCTTTAATGGCTTTGCCTTTTTCAGAATTTGAAGTGGCAACCGTTAACTCAACGGCTTCATGCTTTGACAGCAATCGAAGTAACTCAATTCCCGTATAGCCAGTTGCACCAACAACACCAACATTGCTCATTTTTTTACCTTAGATTACTTTTATAAATTTCTAATTTTACAGAATAAGATTGCTTGAGTACCGTGGTTTTACTGATTTAGCGTAGTAAGGAATACAAATAGCGTAATTTTAAGTACATTCTATTGTGGTCGCTCCCGCTCCACGGCTAGACTTTCTGCTCACGCTAGCTCCTGCATCCAAGCAGTCGTTTTCTATCGCGACATTTCGTACTTCTTTATACATAATAATTAAAAAAGCGGCCGAAGCCGCTGTGAATTCATTTTTTTATTATTATTGTAATGAATCAACTGTATAAATCAGTCAATTCGAATATGAGGTTAATGCCAGATGAAAATACTGTCAAGCAATCAATTATTCATACAATAATGTCCTTTGAGTGCTCCACACCACTCTCTGTCTTAAAGTTAACTATTTGTTTTATTTGTATATATATAGATATTATATATAGCGTGATTGCGATCTCGTAAAAATTCGGTATGTTGTCAATAATACGATTAGCGAGAATATTTTTTATGGACACAGTTCAATATATAGCCCTTAGTATGGGCACGGCTTGGGCAAGTGGTATTAACCTTTATGCAGCAGTTTTAATGCTGGGTTATCTCGGCAGTACCGGCAATATTGATTTACCACCAGAAATGATGGTGCTCACCGACCCTTTGGTAATGTCAGCTGCGGGATTGATGTATTGTGTCGAATTTTTTGCCGATAAAACGCCTGGCGTTGACACTGCGTGGGACAGCCTACATACATTTATCCGTATCCCACTCGGCGCTGTATTAGCGATGAGTGCCGTAGGCGATATGACACCTGCTGTCGAACTCGCCGCATTTCTCGCGGGAGGCAGTTTAACGGCAGCAACTCATGCTACCAAAGCAGGAAGTCGTGTCATAATCAATTCGTCTCCTGAGCCAGTAAGCAACTGGTTTACCTCCCTTGGTGAAGACTTCCTGGTCATCACTGGTATGTGGGCGGCACTAACACACCCTTGGGTTTTTGTAGTATTTTTAATTCTCTTTATCATATTAATGATTTGGTTATTACCAAAAATCTGGCGCGGCATCAAACGCATTTTCTCAACACTAAAAGATTTTATTAAAGGAAATAAAAATACGCCGGTACTAGATTCACCAATTGAACCACCAAATGATTAATTCATGAAAACCAGAATAGTCCTGTCAGTAGCGATATTCATTATTGTCGCACTATCTTTATTTATTTTTTTTATTCCTACGCAAGATTTGGGTAAAGCGCCTGACATCAGTTTAAATATTATTGATGGTCGAAAGATTGAATTCAGCTCTCTGAGAGGAAAACCTTTGCTAGTTACCTTTTGGTCTACCTCTTGCACAAGCTGCATAAAAGAAATACCTCACCTAGTTGAGCTTTATAAACAACTGAATAAAGATGGCCTTGAGATAATTGGTATAGCAATGCCCTATGATCCGCCTAATCGAGTACTAGAGTTAACAGAAGAAAGAGAAATCCCCTATCCAATTGCACTTGATATCGAAGGTATCGCTTTGAAAGCTTTTGGAGACATCAGCGTTACACCCACAAGCTTTTTAATTGATCCTGTTGGAAATATAATCCAACAAAAGACCGGGGAAATGGATATTGAAAAGCTCCGCACCAAGATTAAAAAATTACTCCAAACAGCCCCAGCCTCGACAACAATCTCATGACTAACGATACTAATGCTCTGGTTTAAAGCTTTACATCTAATATTCATGGTGACCTGGTTTGCCGGATTGTTCTATTTACCAAGATTATTTGTTTATCACGCAATGAGTGAAGACAAAATCAGTATTGATCGATTTAAAATCATGGAGCGTAAGCTTTTCTACGGTATAACAACTCCTGGTGCCATATTAACAATTGTTTTCGGGCTATGTATCTTACTAAGCAACGGTTTGTCTGTGTATAGTGGTCAGACATGGTTACTCATCAAATACGGATTGATCTTCCTTTTAATTGTTTATCATGTTTATTGCTGGTTTTTATTACGAGACTTTAAATATGACCGTAATCAACACTCTCATATATGGTATCGCTGGTTCAATGAGATCCCTGTTTTAATATTAATCGCTATTATAATTCTTGCTGTTGTTAGACCATTCTGAATCTAGAAGACATCATATTTCTATCATTTCAAAATCTTCCTTTCTGGCGCCGCACTCAGGGCATACCCAATTCGGAGGCACATCTTCCCACTTGGTGCCAGGGACAATATCGTCTTCTGGCCAGCCCTTTGCTTCATCATAAATATAACCGCATATGACACACATATATTGCTTCATTTTTAAAATAACTCCTGTGTTTTATTTCTGAGATAATAATGGCTGTGTAGAATAACGACATTATGACCAATAGCAATAATCAAAAACCTGTTGTTCTTGTGATCGCAGGGCATGACCCAAGTGGCGGAGCCGGAATACAAGCGGACATAGAAAGTATTGCAAACGCGGGATGCCATGCTGCGAGTGTGATCACGTCACTAACGACACAAAATACAAACCAGGTTGTTGATGTCCTGCCACAAGATCCAGGACCGTTTAGAAATCAGATCAGTCTCATTTTAGAAGACATGGATATCTCTGCCTGCAAAATTGGCATGATTGGATGTATCAAACTATTGGAAGTTATAGTGAACGAGTTGGCTGAATTAAAAGTGCCTGTTGTACTCGACCCGGTGATGAGTGCCACAACGGGAAAGAAATTTTCAGATGATGAGATTTGTAAAAACCTACTCACATCATTATTGCCGTTAACAACACTAATTACACCAAATGTCATAGAAGCCACATTACTTACACAGGAAGATGACATAAATACTGCTGCAAATACATTATTGAATTATGGTGCTGAATCAGTATTAATTACAGGTACGCATGCTGAGACAAAAGAGGTCGTAAATTCCCTGTACACAAAACACAACTCTCTAGTCGAATATCATTGGGAAAGATTGCCAGATACATTTCATGGTTCAGGCTGCACCTTATCTTCAAGGATTGCAGCACTACTAGCATTAGGTAACGATTTAAAAACAGCTGTAGAAAAAGCTCAGGAATACACATGGTTATCACTAAAACATGGACTAAACCTTGGCCGAGGGCAAGCTCAACCTGATCGTTTCTATCAACCAAAATAGCCTTAAAACGGATCACCCCATATGAATATGCTTAACAAAGCAGGAGTCTATGTCATCACGGACTGTGAAAATATAACGCCTGATGAATTATTAAGAAAAACCGAGATTATTCTTAGTGCTGGCATAGCGTTATTTCAATATCGCAATAAAACTAAAGACAAAGAAAGAAGACTAGGACTTGCGTTGGAATTGCAGTCTCTCTGTCAACAATATAAAACTCCATTTATCGTTAATGATGATTTAAACCTTGCTAAAGAAATAGCTGCTGATGGCGTACACTTAGGTCAGCATGATACAAGTATTGACACCGCAAGAAAGGTTCTCGGGAATAAAATCATCGGTATTTCGTGTTATAACGATTTTAATCGCGCCATAATTGCCGAGCGATCTGGTGCTGACTACATTGCATTTGGATCTTTTTTTCCATCGACCACCAAACCTGAAGCCGCTAAAGCGGACATCGAACTGATTATTAAATCAAAAGAAAAATTTAACATCCCTGTGGTTGCCATAGGCGGCATAACACCGGAAAATGGAAAACAATTAATTAATGCCAAGGTTGATTTTTTGGCCATCATTAGTGGAATTTATTCATCAACAAACACTATCGAAGCAACCTTGGCCTATAAAAATTTATTTATTAAATAGCTAGAGATCATGGACAACGAATTATTTAGTGCAGCAAAACAACATATCCCGGGCGGTGTTAATTCTCCTGTGCGTGCCTTTAAATCAGTTTCTGGCACACCACTATTTATTGATCATGCTATAGGTCCTTATTTATACGATAGCAACAATAAACGGTATATCGATTATGTAGGCTCATGGGGACCAATGATATTAGGACATGCCCATCCCGATGTTATCCAGGCGGTTCAGAAAGCTGCAGGAAAAGGGCTCAGTTTCGGTGCTCCAACAGAAATTGAAACGCGTATGGCAAATAAAGTATGCGAACTCATGCCCTCTATTGAAAAAGTGCGGATGGTCAGTTCCGGAACGGAAGCTGCGATGAGCGCGATCAGACTTGCGCGCGGTTTTACCGGTAGAGATAAAATAGTTAAATTTGAAGGCTGTTATCACGGACATGCAGACTCATTATTAGTAAAAGCAGGATCTGGCGCACTAACACTGGGGGTACCAACATCACCAGGGGTTCCGGCAGACCTTGCACAACATACGATCACACTATCTTTTAATGATGCAGATCAGGTAAAAACGGTCTTCTCAGGTATCGGCGATCAAATAGCCGCTATTATTGTTGAACCCATAGCCGGTAATATGAATTGCGTCCCTGGCTCAGTTGATTTTCTTAATACATTGAGAGAAGTTTGCACTAAACATCAATCCGTTTTGATCTTTGATGAAGTCATGACCGGTTTTCGTGTCGCATTAGGCGGTGCTCAATCAATCTACAGCATCACACCTGACTTAACCGTGCTCGGTAAAGTTATTGGTGGTGGGATGCCTGTTGGTGCCTTTGGCGGTAAAAAAGAAATAATGGATTATATTGCTCCAGATGGCCCGGTCTATCAGGCAGGGACATTATCGGGAAATCCAATCGCCATGACTGCAGGCTTGACCACACTTGAGATTATTTCTGATGAATCTTTTTTTGATCTATTAACTGCAAAGACAGAAAGGTTATTGGCTGGATTGAAAGAACAGGCCAATGCTTATAACATCCCGCTAAGCACAAATCACGTTGGTGGAATGTTTGGGTTATTTTTTACAGAAGAAGACTCTATCACTTCTTTTGAACAAGTCATGAATTGTAACACTGAACAGTTTAACCAATTCTTTCACGCTATGCTTAAAGCTGGAATCTATCTTGCACCCTCACCCTATGAAGCGGGGTTTGTCTCGGTTACGCATACGAATGACGATATAGACGCAACTATCGCATCTGTAAAAACAATATTTCCCACATTACGTTAATGGAGAAAAACATGAATAAATTTTTAATCGTAATATCTTTGACATTTTCATTGTTTTTTCTGAGTGGTTGCGCACCAGAAGTTGGCAGTAAAGAATGGTGTGCCCAAATGAAAGAAAAGCCAAAAGGGGACTGGACAGCCAATGAAGCAGCTGACTTTACAAAAAGTTGTATTTTTTAATCAGACAATAAGACAGCTAAGACTGTATCCAATACTTAAGACCCAGTAAGACAAGCTGAATGTATTAGACAAGTTAAACTCCAGAAACTGTCGATTATCAACCTGCAACGAAGCGACCTCCTGTACAAAGGAGTTTGATATGAGATCCCACAGTACGCTGAGGAAATTCATGCTATACGAAATAATATTCCAGGGCGAAATATTAACAACGTCCATAGCCATGCCTGCATAATAACATGCCTGAGTCAGCATAGAGCTACTTGAGTCAATAATCGCAATGGTAACCCCGCTAGCTAAAAGCAAAGGGGCATACACAGCACTTAACAACCAACCTAATAAATCTCCTAGTGGAATCCACCCTACTGGAGAGACAATATCTGTCGTCCAATCAAAAAACCGATGTAATGCGACAATGCCATTATTGAACAACCAAATTATAGGGATAAACCAAAGTACAAAATATTTGACCATGCTATATCGTAACAACATTAGAAAAAAATACTGAACGACCAAGGCACTGCCAAGAATAGCGCTAATCGAAACCCAGCTAATAATTGAAACGTCAGACCATCGAGCTGAAGAGAACCAAACAACACCTTCACGATAAAGAAGCAATAAACCGACAACCAGAATAAAACCGATAAGCATGAAAATCATGTTTGTCCGCTTTTCTCGTTGTTCTATTTTATCCATGTCGATTAAAAATTATGAATTTTCAGAAGAATTGGACTGAGCCAGAAACTGTCACAGTAATCTTACTCGTGCCTGCTTCAACTGCAGGGGCACTCTTATCCATTGCCATCATGCGACTTTCAGCGTAGATCGGTCGACTATGCCCTCCACCTGTATTGACATGCAGGTTCACAATACGGACATTTTTTTCATCCATATGTTTTTTAATAATATTGATTCTTTGTTTAAATGCAATCATAGCCTCTTCAATCAATTCATTTTCATATTGAACCTGTGTTCCTCGTGTTGGGCTAAAATTCATATTTTTAACTTGTAATCGGCTTTGTAATTTTCCGACCAACTCTGACAACACCGTAATATTAGTGCTCTTAAGTTCTAGTTGTTGTATCGCGCGCCAGCCAATTATAGTTCTCTTATCATAGATGGGGTACGTATTATAAGCTTGAGTGCGGGTGGCAATTTCATTTCCTTCACCAACAATCTTTAATGCCCAAGCCATGTCTTGATTAATCTTATTGGTAATCTTTACCGCCTCTTTCCCCTCTTCTTCGACAGCAAGCGTAACTGTCAATTGATCATTAGGTATTTCGCGCTCAGCTTGCGCCTGTAAATTAACCTGATTAAATAGCGGTTCATTTTCATGCGCGTAGTTTGGAAAGCTAGAAACAGATAACAACAGACTGATGATAAGCAACTTAAATTTTCTCATTTGACGGCACTCTATATATAAAAATGATTACTTCAATTTATTTTTTGAGACAACAAATCCATCTTCATCGGCGTAAATATAATCACCTGGGGTAATCGTTACGTCTGCAAAAGTCACAACAACATCCCGTTCACCCGCACCTTTTTTAACGCTCTTTCGTGGGTTTGTGTTTAACGCCTTAACACCAATACTCATCTTACCAATCATTGCTGAGTCGCGGATACAGCCATAGACAATCACACCGACCCAACCATTTTTGACGCCTAACTCTGCCAACATATCGCCGAGTAGTGCGCACCGCAAGGAAGCGCCGCCTTCCACTACTAAAACTTTGCCTTCACCAGGTTCTTCCAATGCTGCACGAACTAATGAATTATCTTCAAATACTTTTACTGTTGCGGCAGGCCCAGAAAATTGTTTATTACCACCATAATCATTAAACATTGGCGTTGCGATTTGTAGGTCTTCGCCATATTCATCGTAAAGGTCAGCTGTAGCAAAACTCATATGTCTTTCCTGTTATTAATTGTTAAGTAATCTATAAAATTCCGGACGACGGTCCTTAAGCACATCATTATGCTGTGTGATCATTTTATCATCTGCCTCTGTAGGATTTATTTCGGTAATAAATAAAGCTTCACGTTGCGAAGCCGCACGATGCAATAACTTACCGCCTGGCGCAACAACTTGACTCTTGCCGGTAAACTTTAAACTTCCTTGTGGTCTCTTATCTATACCGTAACGATTCGCGGTGATGGCAAATACTTTATTTTCTATACATCGCGCCAACATCGTTTGCTGACAAAAAGTGAGAACGAGATTAGAGGGCTGACAAATTATTTGAGCGCCCTGCATAACTAAAACACGCGTTACTTCAGGAAACACCCAATCAAAACAAATCATCATGCCAATTTTCACACCATTAATATCATTCACAATAAATGGCGTATCACCTGGATCAAAACAAAATTTCTCTTCGTTGAAGAGATGAACCTTGCGATAAATATGTTTGATACCCTCTGGGCCAATTAACGCAGAACTGTTGAAACACTGCTCTCCCTGTTTCTCGGCAAAACCAAGCACAATATGCATATTTTTTTGTTTCGAAAGGCTGATAATTGAATCCAGTATTTTGCTGTTTTCAGGATCTTCTGCATGTTTTAAGGATTCTCTTTTATTTTTAAAGTAATAACCTGATAAAGCGAGTTCTGGCAGTACGATGAGATCTGCATCTGCAGTTTCCAATGCAGATAAAATCTTTTTGCAGTTTTGTTCGGGTTTACCAAACAAAGGTCGAAATTGATAAAAACCTGCTTTCATTTAGGGAATAAATATTTTCCAGAATAGTTAATTTAAAAGCACTCTACCTAAACAGTGCTTTCGATAAAGATTAAGGATATTTAGTTAGAAGGTATATTGCAAATCAAGTAACGCACGATTATTGTTGTTCGGCAAAGGATCGAGACGTTCGTGAAAAATAGCTAGTTTTGCACGTAGGGAGTCACTAAACCCATATGCGATCCAACTGGCAACTCCGCGCATATTTGTCGCAAACCACCAATCATCATCATTAAAAGGTGCTAACACAGCATCTTGTTGTATACGTTGCGCGGCAACGCCTAACTCGATTCCACGTTGATCGCGGCTGTCACCTAATACCAAATCAACACGACCAGCATGGCCTTTTTCACTTGCATCGACATTCCTCAGCAAATCGACACCGACACGAATCGGAATGCCTTGCCAGCGCATGTTCATACCGAGCTGAATATCAACAATATTAAAATCTTCTGCGAAACCCCCACCTACACCGACAGAATTAGTCCGTCGTAAACCATTGCGAGCCAAGCCATTCAAGTTTCCAAAATCAAGAACCGAGATGATGGCATGGTAGCCCAATGCCGTCCCTTCACCAAAGCGAAATGCTGCTTGTGCAGTATTAATTCGTGAACTATCACCATATAGATGGTTGCCTAAAAAAGCACCACCAATAAACTCAAGAGAACTAAAGTCACCTACTTCGTGCCTGTATTGTAGAGATACGCCTTGAGGTCTTAAATCGTCATCCCAAACCATCGGCGAAAACACGAGTGGAAATACGCTTTGCCCGATCAATAACGATGTGTTTTCTGTGAGGTTTATGCGTGTAAATAACTCATCAATAGAAACAGCATCCGCACGTTCATTATCAAAATTTATACGTGACGTTGCATCAGATCCTGTACTCCAGTTCACCTTCGCAGCCACACCAAATTCAATAGACTCACTTGCTAGCCAGAGAACACCAATGCGTGCTCGCGCTGTTACTCTTTCGAAATCAGAATCAACTGCTCGGGGCAAATCGCGTACGATGTCACCTCTTAATTGCACATCGCCATAAACCTGAATCTCATTAAACGCATCATCAACCCCTAATAGTTCTTCTACCAGAGAGTCTTCAAAACTAGTATCTGCAAAAGATTGGGACATGGGAAAAACCAGCATTAATGTAATAAACGACCGCACTTGTTTGAATACTATACTCATAAAAATTGACTCTTTGTCAGGCGCGTAGAACCTCTAACGCACTTAATAGTTCTTCTGCGCTCTCAAGGCGATCACCGACTTTTCGTGCGATACATTTCATGATCACCTCTTCGAGTTCGGCAGGAATTTCTTTCCAATATTCAGAAGGAGGTATCGGATCATCTGTACTTTTGACTTTAATAAGACGTGCCATACTTTTAGCCTTATGCGGAAACATCCCAGTGTACATATGATACATAAGCACACCGGTTGAATAGATATCAGCTCTCACATCGACTCTTTCCGCACGTAATTGCTCTGGTGCAGCATAACGCGGCGTACCGACGATGCTTCCTTCCAATTCACCCAAGCCAGCACCCGACTCATGACGTGCAATACCAAAGTCCATGATCTTGGCATTACCATTATGTTCCAGAATGACATTCTCGGGTTTTATATCTCGATGCAAGACACCTTGATCATGCGCAGCTTGTAAACCGGCAGCAACTTGCTTGGCAATACGTAAGCCCGCAGAGTAAGGTATTTTTTCGCTTTGTTTTAAAAGATATTTCAAAGTTAAGCCACGTACATACTCCATAGAGATATAAGGAACAGAATCAAGCTCACCGTAGTCATAGGTACGCAAGACTGCGGGGTGCGTAATTTTTCGTGCTAATTTGATCTCACTTTTCATTGCTTCTAGAAAAACATCCGCGCCGTCAACATCAGAAACCTTTAACATCTTCAACGCAACCAGATCGTTCAAATCATGATCATGCGCCTTGTAAACCACGCCCATTGCGCCTGCGCCTAATTCTGAAATGATCTCATAACGACCACCCAACGACATACCTGGCACGATATGTATTCGTTTTAGCGTGGTACTTCCGCCTTCGGTAAAATGTGTGCCATGTAATGTTTCACCTTCAGACTCAACTTCAAACTGATCTACATCACCAGGCTTTAAACAATAAAATTTTCCTTTACTTACGCCACCTTTACCTACGATTGGTTTAAAATCAGGAATTTCAGATGTTATCCGTTTTAGTAGTTTAGGCGTGATAAATATATAGCCAGAAACAGATTCGTCTAATAATCTGTTTAACTGTAAAACACTTGAACCAAGTATATTTTCTGAATGTCTCTCACCAAATTGAACACTACCAATTACAGCATGCCCATCACTTACTGCGGCAGCTATACCTTCGCCTTTATTCATTAAACTATTGAGTACAGCACCTGCTGCAGAGAGCGCACGTTTGTGCTCATCTTGACCTTTAAAAATAATCACTACCACATGACCTAGCATGCCAATCAGGTGGCCACCGTGTGCTTTACCTATTAAATGTATGTTTTTCAAACTGGCATTTAATAAGCTAAAGACTTCTTCAGGCCCCATTTTATCGGCTTGCTTTGCAAAACGTCTCAGATCTATTCCTAGTAAAGCAAGATTACCAGCCTCAGTTGTAAAATTGATCTCGGGAAGGTTACTACTTTTATTTTCAACTGAGTCAGGCAGATATTTAGCAAGGTCGGTCATGTATCCTTGCATATCATTTTTTTCTCTAAGGTCACTCAATAAAATATCGAAAGAAGAAGTTAGTTGGGCCAACTCATCGTTACCGCCAGCTGACTCAAATTGTTGCTGATAATCACCTCGCGCAGCTACCTGTGCCGCATTTGCCAAACGTCTAACCGGTGACAAGAGGCCACGGGAAAGTAACAAAGAAAGTGGTAAGGCAAGCAAAATGCTTATTGCTGTCACGATAAGCAATACATTTTCTATTGCACGAAAATCTGCAGCGGCCTCGTCAATTGATGTTAGCGCAATGGTGATACCTTCAGAGTTGGTTTTACTTGTAGGGGCTACCGTAGCCAACCAACTACCGTAACTTAATTTAACTTCAATCGGTTCTTTATTAAGTGCAGACTGAATCATGTCATTATTTGCCGTTAACAAAGCAAGGTCATCTTTATCGAGCGTACTAACAACTGCTTCTAGTTTATTGTTTATATTAGTCATAAAAACAAGTTCCGAACCACTGATATTTTTTATTTCATCGACAAATTGATTATCGACAATTAAACCGGTAATAAGGAAACCAACCAGATCCTGCTGATTAGCCAAAGGTACTACAGCGGCCTGGAATATTTGATTATCACGCAACCAATATCCAGTAGCAGACTCCAGAGACTGAATGACATCACCCGCTAAATTATCATCGGACATGTCAGTACCTGTGAGTGTTTGATTATTTGTGTGTGCGATGACAATTCCATCGCCATCCAAAACCATTGCAAAATCAAAACCTAAATCTTGTTGGCGTTCTATTAATAGGTCAACAATAGATTGTGTATCAACCTCACCGCCTAACCCCAGATCACTGCCCGCGGCTTCAGCAACGTAACTCGAGAAATAAGGATCAGATGCGAAAATTTCAGAAATCAATTCGAGCTGTTGAAAACGTCTGGATTCAAAGCCCTCTTGTACAACACGAATATTTTCAAGTGATGAAATAACCGCACGCTCGGCTATTTCGTTGCCTCGATAGTAAGTTATACCTGCCGCTAATCCCAGAATAAGGACGAGTAATCCACTGAATGCAAAAAATATTCTATGGCCTAAAGTTAATCTCATAATTAGTACCTTTTTTCTCTGGCTTTACGGTATGACTTGCCTTCTTTATTTGAATGTTTTGGAACTCGTCGTTTGGTTAATTCCAGGTCAAACTTCTTCTCTTCAACCGCATGAGAAAAGTCAATTTTTTCTTTAATTAATCTAGCACGGGGATGCCAGATAAATAATCGTCCAGCAACATCGGGCAAATCTTCTAATATAAATTTTCCATCATTGTCAGGTTTAGTAAAGTAAGGTGAATCAAAGACCAGGATATAAGCTACCATTGCATGATGAACATTACAGTATACGCGCACCAATCCTTGCTTCTCGAAGACGTAAGCACCCGTTTCGCCGCCCGCATACAATCCTAGATCAAAATTATTATTAGTCGATGTCGAAAATGCATTATGTAAAATCGGATCAAAATTTGGAAAACTCACTTTCGTACCTACAGTTATAGGCAGTACACGCGGAGAATACCTTTTTTTCTCCATTTTCATTTCTTTAGTTTCAGTATCAAGCTGACTTGCCTTAACAGCTTGTTTAGGGACAAAATAAACAACTGCATCCGCATACTCATCAACCTTTGCTGGTTTACCTTTCTTGCTTATTGATATCACACCACTGTAATCAGCAGCATATATTTGCGGTACTGCTGCAAAGAAAAAAATAAGCAATAAAATAAAGCGAAAATAACCTGGCATCACTGTGTGTCCTGATCTTCTTAATTAATTATTTTTCTAAGTCTTATTGAAATCGCGCAATACTTACAGCACGGATAATTTCCCCTTACACCAACATTCGAATATCTTTACTAAAGATAGTTTCAAATTACCCCATTTACTTTCTAAATCTCAAAGATAAGCCTGCTGGCTTTTCACAAGTCTCTTGGCTGTACACCGTCACTATTTGGTCAGCGAATATCTAAACATCATTATTCTACTACTTACATTTCCAATTTATTCACAAAATAATATATAAATCAATATTTTAAAGATCTTTTTTAATGTTTTTTATGTATATATCTATATTTCTACAACAATCTGCACTATATTAAGGCATGTTTATAATATTTTTAAATATAGATGCTAAGCCACTGAAACTGATAATAAAGGTATTTTTCACCTGTTATCTGTTTAGCTTCTCCTCTACAAGCAGTGCTTATGATGTCGGCAGCCGTATACTTGCCACTGGGGGAGTAACACAAATCGAAGGGTCAGCCGGCAGTGGTATTGTACCTTGGGCTGTATTGTCGGGTTACGGTCAAAAAGGTGAATGGGGTGGCGACGTATTCGGCACCTATGCAAATACAGATGATTATGACCTCTCCGTTATCGGTGCCAATGTTGCGATAGACAATCGGGTGGAGCTATCTGTTGCCACTCAAATATTAGGTATAGATGCTATCGCAAGGCCTTTGGGATTACCCGATAACGAATTAAAACAATTTGTTGCTGGTGTAAAGGTACGGCTTTTCGGCGATCTTATCTACACCATGCTCCCTCAAGTTAGTTTCGGTATTCAATACAAAAAAAATACGGATTTTGATGTGCCTGCTTTGACGGGGGCAAAAGATGATCATGGCGTTGACTTTTATCTCGCGGCAACAAAGCTTTGGCTTTCGGGCATTAACGGCTACCCTGTCCTTTTAAATACCGTAGTTAGATCAACCAAAGCTAACCAGCTTGGTTTATTAGGCTTTGGCGGAGATTTAGATGACAGCCGAAGTCTTATGTTTGAAGGCAGTATTGGGATACTGCTTCGACGCGACTTAGTACTAGGAATGGATTATCGTCAAAAACCAGATAATTTAAGTTTTGCTAAAGAAGACGACTGGATGGATTTTTTCCTAGCCTGGTTTCCAAACAAACACTTGAGTATTACAGGTGCCTGGACAGAACTCGGAGATATCGCTGGTAAAACTGACCAAAGTGGCTTCTATATTAGCTTAGAAGGATCATTCTAAAATAGACATGAACATAAAACTTCATAAGTGCTTATCCTTATTATTTTTAATAACGACAGCCACACTCGCCCATGCTGACACTTTGTATACTCAACTCGGTGAACAAGAAGGTATCGCCAAATTTGTTACTAAAGCCATTGAAATCTCACATGCTGATCAGCGCATCGCTTTTCTATTTGAAGATACCGATGACGAAGAACTAATAATACAAATTAGTGATCAAATCTGTTTCCTTAGCGATGGTCCTTGTGAATACGACGGTCAAGATATGGAAGAAGTCCATTCAGGCATGGAAATTACTGAGGCTGAATTTGATATCTTTGTCGAAATAGTCATTGATGCCATGGAGTTTGTAGAAATTTCTCATTCAGCAAGAAACAAATTGCTCGCCTTATTAGCACCAATGCGTAAAGACATTATCTACCAATAGAATTACCCTATTGTTTTTTGGGTCTCTTCCAATTTGCAACCAACTTTTGCGCAGAACGACTGATAGCTAAATCATTCTCAGGCACATCTTTAGTCACCGTCGTCCCCGCGGCAATCGTTGCACCATTATCTATTCTAATTGGTGCGATAAGCTGAACATCTGATCCCACAAACACATTATCACCTATGATAGTTTGATGTTTGTATGCACCATCGTAATTACAGGTGATAGTGCCAGCACCAATATTTGTCTCTGTTCCAATATGGCTGTCACCTAAATAGCTGAGGTGATTAACTTTACTACCTTTGCCAATATCCGTTTTTTTGAGTTCGACAAAATTCCCAATATGAACATCTTCATCTAATGTTGTGTCAGGACGAACTCGCGCAAACGGACCTATGTTACAACCACTACCGATAACGGCATTATCGATCATTGTATTCGGCAAAACATTTACATTGTCTGCGATAATCGTATCTTTTAAATAACAATTTGCACCAATAGAGACATTATTACCAAGCTTTACTCTTCCTTCGATAATGACATTAATATCAATTTCATTATCTCGTCCGATCTCAAGCTCACCTCTCAAATCGAAACGTGCAGGATCACTCAAAGCCACACCTCTATGCATAAGGTGGTGTGCTTGAACCAGTTGAAAATAACGTTCTGCTTCTGCAAGCTGAGATCGATTATTAATACCTTTTACTTCTATATTTGACTCGGCCAGTACTGCAACAATATTGACCTCATCCGTTACTGCCTTAGCCACAATATCTGTTAGATAATATTCATTCTGCTTATTATCATTACCTAATGAGTCTACCCACCGCTTTAACAAATCTGCCTTAACGACCATAAATCCGGTATTAATTTCGAAAATTCTTTTTTGCTCATCACTGGCATCCTTTTCTTCAACGATAGCGATAATATTGTTTTCATTATTGCGGATGATGCGACCATAGCCATGCGGATCTTCTAAATGTGTGGTGAGTAAGGAAAAACCTGTTGCAGAAGCGGCTTCTACCAAGGTAGCTAGACTTTCTTCAGTAATTAATGGCACATCACCATAAAGAATCAAAACATTATCAACATCAGGAATATCAGGTAATGCTTGTTGCACAGCATGGCCCGTACCTAATTGTTCTTCTTGCTCAACCCAATTTACTTGAAAGTCTTGTAAAGTATTTGGCACCTGCTCCCCACCATGACCATAGACAACATAGATATCACGATGAGATAGCCCCATAGCTGTTTGGTATACATGTTCAAGTAATGATTTACCTGCAAGAGTATGTAATACCTTAGGTTTATCAGAATACATTCGCGTACCCTGACCAGCAGCTAATATAACAATACAAAGACCCATGTGTTGTTTTTCCTCAATGATAAAAAAAGAATTTTATTCTTGGAAGAGTATATCCGTGCTGACAACCGGGATATAGGGTTGATTTAGCGCGGCAGGAGACTACCGCGCTATATTCAATAGAGTTAGCGGCCTGAGCGTTTGCGCAACCGTTGAATTGTTTGTAATTGTGCGGCAGTTTCAGCCAATGCGGCCCTTGCCTTGGAATAATCAATTGCATCACCTTTTTCATGAAATGCATTCTCAGCTTCTTCTTTAGCTTTCAGAATTGCTGCTTCATCAAGATCTTCTGCACGTTGAGCAGTATCAGAAAGAACAGTAACAACCTTGGGCTGAACTTCCAGCATGCCACCAGAGACATAAAATGCAGATTCATTGCCTTCCGCATCTTTTACTCGCACTTCACCAGGGCCCATCTTGGTAACTAATGGTGCATGGCCCGGCGCGATACCGACTTCGCCTAATTCCGCAGGCGCAAATACCATTTCCGCCACACCAGAATAAATCTCGTGCTCTGCGCTTACGATATCAACTTGAATTGTGTCTGCCATGCTCTAATACCTTTTATAGGGATTTAGCTTTTTCAATTGCTTCGTCAATAGTACCGACATTATAAAATGCCTGTTCTGGAAGCTCATCATATTCGCCTTCAATAATTCCTTTAAAGCCACGCAATGTTTCTTTCAAAGGAACATAAACACCATCCTGTCCGGTGAATACTTTTGCAACGAAGTAAGGTTGAGTTAAGAAGCGTTGAATCTTACGAGCGCGAGCAACGGCTAATTTATCTTCTTCAGATAATTCGTCCATACCGAGAATCGCGATAATGTCACGTAACTCTTTATAACGTTGTAATGTGTTTTGTACACCACGAGCAACATCATAATGTTCTTGACCAACAACCAATGGGTCTAGCTGACGACTGGTTGAATCTAATGGGTCAATAGCAGGATACAAACCAAGTTCCGCAATCTGCCGAGACAATACAACAGTTGAGTCTAAATGTGCAAAGGTAGTGGCTGGAGATGGATCGGTTAAATCATCCGCAGGAACATATACCGCTTGAATCGAAGTAATCGAACCTGTTTTGGTAGAAGTAATACGCTCTTGGAGCTTACCCATTTCTTCAGCAAGTGTTGGTTGATAACCCACCGCTGAAGGCATACGACCTAATAGCGCTGAACACTCCACACCCGCTAAGGTAAAACGATAAATGTTATCAATGAATAATAATACGTCACGACCTTCTTCACGGAATTTTTCAGCCAGAGTCAAACCAGTCAATGCAACTCGAAGACGGTTGCCAGGTGGTTCATTCATTTGCCCATAAACCATTGATACTTTTGACTCTTCAAAATTCTCTACGTTTACAACACCAGACTCCTGCATTTCATAATAGAAGTCATTACCTTCACGAGTACGTTCGCCTACACCAGCAAAAACAGAAAGACCTGAATGCTTGGTCGCAATGTTGTTAATCAACTCCATCATATTAACAGTCTTACCAACACCAGCACCGCCAAACAAACCAACTTTACCGCCCTTAGCAAACGGGATAATTAAGTCGATTACCTTCACGCCGGTTTCAAGTAATTCTGTAGATGGGCTTAGCTCTGTAAATTTAGGCGCATCACGATGAATAACCATACGCTCATCGGTTTCAATAGGTCCAACTTCGTCAATTGGCTCGCCTAATACGTTCATAATACGACCGAGGGTCTTGGAGCCAACAGGGATAGAAATTGCCTCTCCTGTATTGTTAACCGTTAAACCGCGCTTTAAGCCATCCGTCGAACCCAGAGCAATGGTTCTAACCACTCCATCGCCTAATTGTTGCTGAACTTCAAGAGTGGTATGAACACCTTCTCCTTCAACCTTCAAAGCGTCATAGATTTTTGGTATCGCATCGCTTGGAAACTCAACGTCCAATACAGCACCAATAATTTGTACGATTTTTCCAGAACTCATCGTTTTCGTTCCTCGTGTATTTTCTCTAAATATCTTAATTAAAAATCTTTCTTTGACTATACCGCAGCTGCACCAGCAACAATTTCAGAAAGTTCCTGAGTAATCGCCGCTTGTCGCGCTTTGTTATAAATCAATTCTAGTTCATCAATAAGCTCACCGGCATTATCCGAAGCGCTCTTCATTGCCACCATTCGTGCTGACATTTCACAGGCAATATTTTCCACGACACCGGTATAAACTTGAGACTCAATATAACGGGTCAATAATTGGTCCAGAACTTCTTCTGCATCAGGCTCGTATAAATAATCCCAATGGTGACCATAATCTTCACTTTCTATTGGTTTACCCGGAATCAATTGTTCCAGATGAGGTTGTTGCACAATAGAGTTTACAAATTTGTTTGAAATAAGATGCAACTCGTCTATGCCACCTTCTTTAAAACTATTCAGCATAATCATCACTGCACCAATCAATTCATCGAGGCCAGGCTCATCACCTATGTGTGTTACTTGACCCGAAATATTGGCACCAATTGATCCAAAAAAACCGGCAGCCTTGGTGCCTATGACACATAGGTCAACTTCTTTGCTCTCGTCTTCCCATCCCTTCAATTGCTTCAATAACATGCGGAACATGTTTGCATTCAACCCACCACATAAACCACGGTCGGTAGAGACAACTATTACACCCACACGTTTAACTTCATCACGTGCAACAAGATAAGGGTGTTTATATTCAGGATTAGCGTGAGCCAGATGCGAAATAACGTTACGAATTTTTTCGGCATATGGACGTGAAGCATTCATGCGATCTTGTGCTTTACGCATTTTACTCGCAGCTACCATCTCCATAGCTTTGGTGATCTTCTGAGTGTTTTTTACACTCGCGATCTTAGTTCGTATTTCTTTTCCGCCTGCCATATATCTTCTTCTTTTTTGCTATTTTATAAAGTTACCTAAATTATTCTTTATTACCCGTCGCTCCTCTACGTCCTGTAGCCGCGACGTTTGTGCATCCTGCACATCACCAAGTACCGTTTTCTTTGAATTTTGCGATGGCATCTTTCAAACCACTTTCGATATCATCATTATAATTACCTTCAGCGCCAATCTTATCCATTAAGGCAGACTGTTCGCTCTTCATGTAATCATGCATTGCTTCTTCGAAAGCACCAATTTTTTCCAGAGCAACATCATCCATAAAATCATTCTCAACTGCGAAAAGACTAACGCCCATTTCCGCAACATTGAGAGGAGAATATTGTTTCTGTTTCATCAATTCCATTACACGAGTACCACGTTCGAGCTGCTTACGAGTTGCTTCATCAAGATCGGAAGCAAACTGAGCGAAAGCTGCCAGTTCACGATACTGCGCCAAGGCCAAACGGATACCACCACCCAACTTCTTAATGATCTTGGTTTGTGCCGCACCACCCACTCGGGATACAGACAAACCCGCATTAATAGCTGGACGGAAACCAGAGTTAAACAGATCCGATTCCAAAAAGATTTGACCATCAGTGATAGAAATCACGTTTGTTGGCACGAAGGCTGATACGTCACCGGCTTGTGTTTCAATAATTGGCAAAGCGGTCAAAGAACCTGTTTTACCTTTTACTTTTCCGTTAGTCAGTTTCTCAACATAATCCGCATTAATACGTGAAGCACGTTCTAATAGACGGGAATGGAGATAGAAAACATCACCTGGATACGCTTCACGACCTGGTGGACGTTTCAATAACAATGACATTTGACGATAAGCCCAAGCTTGCTTGGTTAAATCATCATAAATAATGAGTGCGTCTTCGCCCTTATCACGGAAGTATTCACCCATCGAACAACCTGAATAAGGCGCAGCGTATTGCATAGCCGCAGATTCAGAAGCGGTAGCAGCAACCACAATGGTATGTTCCATTGCGCCATGTTCTTCAAGCTTACGTATAACAACATTAATTGAAGATGCTTTCTGACCGATAGCAACATAGATACATTTAACACCAGTACCTTTTTGATTAATGATGGCATCGATTGCCACAGCCGTTTTACCTGTTTGGCGATCACCAATAATTAATTCACGTTGACCGCGTCCGACAGGCACCATCGCATCGATTGATTTCAGCCCTGTTTGCACAGGCTCATCAACAGACTTTCTCGCGATTACACCGGGAGCGATCTTTTCAATTGGCGCACTTTCTGTTGTGTTGATGTCACCTTTACCATCGATTGGATTCCCTAATGCATCGACGACGCGACCCAAAAGGGCTTCGCCAACCGGCACTTCAAGAATACGCTTGGTACATTTAACAACATCACCTTCAGAGATGTTTTCATAACTACCCAGAATTACGGCACCTACAGAATCCCTCTCCAGATTAAGAGCCAAGCCATATGTGTTACCCGGGAATTCAATCATCTCCCCTTGCATCACATCGCTTAAACCATGAATTCTGGCAACACCATCAGCAAGACTCACTACCGTACCTTCGGTACGTGCTTCGGTATCAAGATCCATTGACTGGATTTTCTTTTTAATCAGGTCACTAATTTCAGTTGCACTGATAGACATATGTCTTTCCTCTATTTAATAACTATTGCGCAAATACACTATTTAATTCTTTTAAACGACCGCGAAGAGATGCATCAACCACAGAATCACCTGCCCGAATAATGACACCACCGATCAAATCTTTATCTTCATCTGTATTGATATCGATTTTCTTGCCGAGCCTTTTCGCTATTGATTCCGAGATTGCATTTACCTGAGCATCATCTAACGCATAAGCCGAAACCACATCAACCTCGCTAATGCCTTCTGTAGCAGCACGTTTCTGTTCAAAGAGACTAAAAACTTCAGCGGCTAAGCCAATACGTTCTGCTTCAACCAAAACCCGGGTAAAGTTACTACCAGTTTTACTGAGCTTATCGCCACAAATATCAGCGATGAACTGATGAAGCTGCTCACTACTTAATTTTGGGTTGTTGATAACACCACGCATATTCTCATCAGAAACAATCACACTTAGCAGATTAAGCATGCTTGACCATTCACTAAGCTTGCCTTCTTCAACCGCTTGATCGAAGGCCGCATTCGCATAAGGTCGGGCAATGGTTGCTTTTTCTAACATTATTGATTCCTGTTATAACTGCTGACTGATCTTGGCTAACACTTCATTATGTGCCGCTTGATCAACTTCTTTCATCAGGATTTGTTCTGCACCGGCAATGGCCAAAGCGGCAACTTGATTTCTCAGTTCCTGCCTGGCTTTTTCTTTTTCTTGCTCGATCTCGCTCAGTGCATTTTCCTTGATGCGGTCAGATTCGGCTTTCGCGTCATCTTTCGCTTCTTCAACTATTTCATCGTGGCGCTTTTGCGCTTGCGCGATAATAGTTGCTGCCTGCTCTTTACCTTTATTTATCTCAGCAGATGATTTTTCTTGTGCTTCAGCAAAGTCTTTTTGACCCTGTTCTGCAGCAGCAAGACCATCTGCGATCCGTGTTTCACGTTCTTCCATTTGTTTCAGCAGCATTGGCCAAACAAACTTCATCGTAAACCAAACGAAGATAGCAAAAGTTATAAGCTGTCCTATTAAGGTTGCATTAAAATTCACTTAAATCACCTATATGTCGGATGACTATTAAAGCCGTTGTATGATTTATTAACCCGCTTGAAGCGTGGCAATAAAAGGACTGGCCAAAGTAAACCACATGCCAATACCGATACCGATCATGGTTACCGCGTCAACAAGGCCTGCAACCAAAAACATCTTACCTTGAAGCATTGGAGCCAGCTCAGGTTGACGCGCAGCGCCTTCCAGAAACTTACCGCCCAATAGACCAAAGCCGATTGCTGTACCAAATGCGCCCATACCAAGAACGATTAAGACACCCAATGATGTAAATGCCAAAATAGTTTCCATTTTTACTCCTCCAAAGGATTTTACTTACAAATTAAAATTAGTGATGCTCATGTGCCATTGCTAAATAAACAATGGTTAACATCATAAAAACAAACGCCTGTAACAAAACTATTAATATATGAAACACTGCCCAAACAAACTGTAACGCGCCACCAAAAACTGTACCTATAAAGTAAGGTAACGCAGAACCTATTAGAGTAGCGATCAATAAGAAAATAAGTTCGCCAGCATAAAGGTTACCAAATAATCGTAAGGCTAATGAAACAGGCTTAGCTAATAATCCAATACCTTCTAAAATCAAATTAAAGGGAACCATGTACTTTCCAAATGGCTGAAAAGCAAGCTCTCCAATAAAACCACCTACACCCTTCATCTTGATGCTGTAATAAATTATTAGAATAAACACGCCTAGCGATAGGCCAAAGGTGATATTCGGATCAGTCGTGGGCACTACTTTGAAATACAAATGCGGGTCGCCAGTCACATACTGTGCAATCAATGGCAATAGATCGACAGGAATAATATCCATGGTATTCATTAAGGTAATCCAGATGAATATTGTTAAAGCCAACGGCCCAATCAATGGATTCTTGACCGTCATTATGTCGTTAACGTTTTTATTTACGAATTCGACAGTCATCTCAACAAGATTAGCAAAACCGGAAGGGGCGCCGCTTTCGACCTTCTTAGCAACACGGTAAAAGAAAAAACAGAAAATCATCCCCAGAAAAATAGACCAGCCCATTGTATCCACATTGACTGACCAGAAACCCATGTCCAATGCTTCTTGAGGGCTATGAGCAAAGGTCCAGGTAGACTGCTCTACAATATGGCCATCTGCTCTTTCATAACCTTCCGGTAACTTGCCTAAAACCAAATTTTGCAAATGGTGCTGGAGGTATGAGTTCGATGTGAGTTCTGTTCCGGATGCCATCTCTTTAAATCTTTCTCAATTATTATTTATTCATTAAAAATGCCAGTCCTACCAGGTTCATCAACAAGAAAAACCCGTAACTAGCAAACATCAATCCAATATTTAACGGCAAAATCGATATGATACAAACCGCAAAAATCGCTATTGTCGTGACAATCTTGATTGCCTCGCCAAGAAAAAACCAGGCTAAAATACCATTGCCGCTCGAACCCGCCGCAGATTTCCGTAAAGAAAAGCTGACAAACAACAGGTTTGGTACTATGAATGCCAAACCGCCCAAAATTACAGAGTATGCAAATTCAAGACTAACAAACACAAAAAAAAGAAGTCCGCACACGGTAGCCGTGCCCGCTTCTAGTAATAACATCCTGTATGCTGTGGAGCGATTTTTTATTATTTCTTCCGTTCCCGCCAATCACCCAACTCCACAAATCGCGACATATTCTAATGGCAAAAATCTATAGTGCCAGTGAAATATCGAAGTTTTTTTCATCTCTTTCCAGTGACCCCGATTTCGGGAGGGCAAGTATAATGACACATGCCTGTTGAATCAATTAATGATGTAAATATTCTTTCTTTAAATCCGACAAAAAAGCCTAAAAATCACTAAAAACCGAGCTTTTCAAACATTTTGTGCCATATTTAATATGTATATATAAGTATAAATACGCTTAAAGTTTATTTGAAACATGAGGAAAGACTGCGCCCCCTTAAGAAAAGCATATATCTTCGGGATTATCCTCACCCTTTGCGGGGTGTCGTACAGCTCCCAAGCAGGACAACATGCTCAGGATCTTCAAAGCCTCCTGCAACTAGACCTTGAGCAACTCGCTGAGGTCTCAGTTGCATCAAAGCGTTCCGAGCCCATTAATCAAGCACCCGCGATTGTTTCTGTCATCACCGCTGACGAAATATCGCGTTTTGGCTACCGAAACCTAAGGGATGTCCTGGATCGCCAAACCAGCATTCAGATCATTGGATCTAATCTCTTCCCGCATAATAAAGCCTCTGCCCGTGGTGTCTCCAGTACGCATATAGATAATAATGTACTTATTCTTCTAAACGGCCGACCTATTCGAGAATCATCAGTTTCTAGTATAAACCACGATATCTATGCGTATTTTCCAGTAGCAAGCCTGAAGCAGATAGAGATTATTCGAGGTCCTGGCTCAGTACTCTATGGCACAAATGCGTTTAGTGGCGCCATTAATCTCGTTACCAAAGAAGCGCCCGATTCACCTGAAGGAAACCTTTCTCTTGGCTATGGTTCTTTTGATAGTAAACAAATCCAATTGAGTGGGGGAGGCAAATGGGGTGAGCTTGAGGTATTCGGTGCCATTCAAGGCATCAAAAACAATGGCGATAACCGCGATAATATCATCGATGAACTTGGTTCAGCCGGTACATACAAGACTGGCAAAGAAGGAGAACAACTCCTGCTTAATCTGAAATACAAGGGTTTCACTCTAAACGCACTACAGTCAGATACTTCAAGCGACAATAACCGTTCGACGTTTACATTTCCAAGCACCCAACACCAGTACGAGCGGCAGTTTATTGATGTTGCCTATCAACATAACCTTACCGACTCATGGAGTATTACGACTAGTGCTTCGTACCACCACCATAACAGTAACCTTGTGCTGAACTCCATCCCAAATATTGCCAAAGATAGCGCAAATAACTACTTGTTCGAATTAAGCACTGCATGGACACCATCAACGAAATTACATTTCATCACAGGTAGTACTTATAGGCTATTTAGCAATCAAGGTGCGCCTAGTTTTGATACTAATGCCTATAGTTTTTATACACAGGCTGACTACCAAGTTTTGGATTGGTTAAAGTTAATAGGTGGCTTGCAATATAATAAGCCTGAAAAAACCTCCGGTGATTTCTCACCTCGTATCGCGGCCATTATTAAATTCGATAATTATTGGGGTAGTAAATTATTATTCGGCAAAGCCTTTCGTGAAGCCTCTCCTTTGGAAAGACTTATTAACAACCCCGCTATTCGAGGCAATCCAAATCTCGACCCAGAGACTATCGAAACCTTCAATGCACAATTGTTTTACAATAGTCAAAGCCTATTTTTCGCAGCCAGCTATTTTCATAGTGAGCAAACTGATCTGATCACCAGGATAGCGGGGACGCCTGTAACGACGGTTAATGCTGGCGGTATTACCTATGACGGTTTTGAGTTAGAAGCTAAGTGGCAAATTAATGATCGATGGAGCTTTATCGGTAACGTTAGCTATCAAACAAACGAAAGTGATAATGATGCAAATGATGTTAGTTATGCCCCAGACTGGATGGCCAAAACAGGAGTCACCTATAACTCAGACAACGGTTATCAATTAAGTTTATTCAATAGCTTTTTCGCTGCATCAACCTTACAAAACCATCAAGTCGCAACAGTCACTGTTGCGAACCCAGACGCCGATGGCTATAACCTGTTAACTGCTAATATAAATATAAACCTGGGCCAGACACTGAACAACAAAAACCTTTCAGGTATCACACTAACGCTCTATGCTGATAACTTACTTGATGAAGATATCTTTTTCCCGAGCATTAACCGAACAAGTGTTAATTCAATTCCACATCATTATAGACGCGGATTTTACGGCGCGATAAAAATTAATTTTTGAATATGTCAGGCGCTAATAAACATAAATTTATTTTAGAGCACATTGACGTACCTTCAAAGACACCTGAATTATTTTCTCTTTTGCCATGTAAAAAAGCGGTGCTTGTACTGACCTTGATATTCACGTTTCAAAATGACAATGTATATGCTGATAATAACAAGGAATTAGAAATAAATATTAAGGCTGCGTACCTATATAACTTTCTACATTTTGTTGACTGGCCAAAAAATATAAACCAACCTGAATCTAATATATGCGTCTATGGTGTCGAGAAGAGACATCGAACTGCATTTAATTCCATGGCGAGTCTCGGCAAAAAGGACTCGAAAATCAGTATCAAGCTGTTTGAGGCAGATGCAGGGCCGAGAGGCCTCTCTTCGTGCCAGATCATTTTTATTACGGATAATGCAAAGCATAAATCAAACGCCATACTTGATTACTTAAAACACAATCAAAGTCTAACTGTTGGTGAGTCTGATGGATTCATTAATAGAGGCGGGATGATTAACTTTATCCTCGTTCAGGGCAAAGTCAGATTTGAAATTAATCATGATGTCGTCAAAGCAGCCGGTTTAAAGATTTCTTCGAAAGTCCTTAGAATCGCTGAAAAAGTGATCAGCGACGAAGACGTGTAATGGCAGACTCTATTAACAAGCATCAATTCTCGATACGATCGAAACTGACTTTCATAATTATAATAATAACTACGATTACATTATTACTTGCTGCGAGTTTATTCACATTATTTCAATTCCATGAAAACAGGTTGAGTTTAATTGAAGACATGATCGCGCTAGCAAAAATCAGCGGGGGGAATACTAAAGCCGCAATCATATTTGATAATATTGATGACGCAAACGAAATCTTATCTGAACTAAACAATGACCATCGAGTTGTTGCTGCAGCAATCTATACCAAAAAAGGTGATTTATTTGCATCTTATATACGTAAACAGAATATACGTCCCATACTTAAACCTCCAGAAAAAGCAGGTTATTTGATTGAAGCCAGCAAAATTCATTTATTGCAGTCAATTACAGAAAATGAAAATCACGGAACAATATACATTCAAGCCAGCATGGATTCACTGTATGAACAATCACAGAAAAATATGTTTATTACCGGGGTTATTGTTTTATTTTCGTTAGCCATCGGCTACTTCTTGAGCTTCCGTCTACAAAAAATGATCTCACTTCCTATCCTGGAGTTGTCAAATGCAACTAATAAAATCAAAAATGAAAAAGATTACAGTATTCGTATCCATAGAAATGATTTTCAGGAAATTGAGCTTCTCTGCGATGGTTTTAACGCGATGCTGCAAGAAATTCAACATCGTGATAAACATCTGCAACAATTGGCAAGCTACGACCCACTAACAGGTTTAGCTAATCGAAAATATTTTTCAGACATCCTCCATCAGGCAATCATTCGAGGAGAAAGAAAGTCGTACAAACACGCTATCCTATTTATGGATCTGGACCGTTTTAAGCATGTTAACGATTCACTAGGACATAGTCTGGGAGATGAACTATTGATTCAGGTGGCAAAACGTTTTGAGCTTATTATTCGAGGTGACGATACAGCCGCGCGCATTGGTGGCGACGAATTTACAATTTTATTACAGGAAGTCAACGATTCACTCCATGCAATTGAAATTGCAGAAAGGATCCTTGATGTCATGAATGAACCTTTTGATCTGGATGGCCATAGCGTTGTTATTTCTCCCAGTATAGGGATTGTCCTCTACCCTAAGCACGGGACATCAACCGAACAATTAATGAGAAATGCCGATACTGCGATGTATGGTTCGAAACATGCGGGAGGAAACAGCTATTGGTTCTTTAGTGAACACATGAATGTTTCTGCAAAAGAACGTCTCAAGCTTGAAGAATCTTTAAGAGAAGCCATCCATAAAGATGAAATCGTTTTGCACTACCAACCCCAGCTATGTTTAAAATCCGACTCTATAGTGGGCATTGAAGCATTATGTCGATGGAATAAGAATCAGAAAAAACTGATGCCCCCAAATGACTTTTTACCGCTTGCTGACGAAACAGATCTTATCATTCCCATGGGTTATATCATTTATAAAAAAGCTTTAGGCATGCTAAAAGAGCTGAGTAATGAAAATCTTTACCACCAGAAAATCGCAATTAATATGTCAGCAAAACAATTTCATTCAATAGATTTGATTCATCAAATGCTTGCTTTTATTAAGGACTCCAAAATAGATCCTGATCTTGTTGAAATTGAAGTTACTGAAGATACATTAATTGACTATAACGAGGCACTGGTAGCCACTATGAGCACACTCAGAAACAATGGGGTACATCTCTCCATTGACGACTTCGGTACAGGTTATTCATCATTAAGCTACTTAAAAAAGTTTCCTTTTGATATCTTGAAAATTGACATGTCATTTATACAAGACATGCAAGAGACAGAAAAAAACCAGAATATTGTCAGGGCAATTATTGATATGTCCCACCACCTTGGCTTGAAAGTGATCGCCGAAGGTGTCGAAACAGAAGTGCAATATCAAATATTAGCTGAAATGGACTGCGACATGATTCAAGGCTATTATTTTTGTAAGCCACTTGATAAAGAACAGCTTCGACAATTTTTATTACAAAGGGCCAGTGAACAGAAAAATTAAAGCGCACTAAACGTGATAACAATAAAATTATTTTATTCGACTAATGATTCCGTCTAATTCATCCAAAGAATGATAATGGACAACCATACTGCCCTTCTCCTTCGTACTCATCCGTATAGACACATTAGCACCTAATCGCTCTGAAAGTTCCGTTTCTAGCTTCCTGATATTAGCATCAATTTTCTTTGGCTTGTTTCTGTCTTTATTTGTATCAGAGAGTAATCTTTTGACCAATGCTTCGGTTTCGCGCACAGATAGTCCGCGCTTTGCAATCTGCATTGCTGTTTGTGTTTGATCAGCTTTATTTAATGCTAATAAGGCACGAGCATGGCCCATTCCCAACTCGCCTTTTGTTAACAACACCTTTACCGCTTCTTCCAACTCAAGTAACCGAAGTAAATTACTTACGGCAGAACGCGATCGCCCGACACTTTCGGCAATAGTTTCATGTGTCATATCGAATTCTTCAATCAACCGCGCCAAAGCATGGGCTTCTTCCAACGGGTTTAGATCTTCGCGCTGAATGTTTTCGATTAAGGCAATACACATAACCGTTTTATCCGGCACGTCCTTAACCACAACAGGGACATCTTGTAACCCGGCTAATTGCGCCGCACGCCAACGTCGTTCGCCGGCAATAATTTCAAATTTTTTCGAACGTGATAAGGCTCGCACAACTATCGGTTGTACAATGCCTTGTGCGCTTATTGAGTCAGCGAGTTCTTGTAATGACTCTTGATTAAAATCCTTCCGCGGCTGGTATTGTCCACGTTGCAAGAGATCAACAGCTAATGTTTTTAAGGAATCACTACTAGTAGCACCTGAAGTTCTTTCAGCAGAATTACCAAGTAATGCATCCAAGCCTTTGCCCAAACCACGTTTCTTTACCAATGTATTAATTCCTTAATTCTTTAATTCTTTAAGAACCGAACGATAGTCTCATGCCGCCAAACCATCGCGCCTTAACATTTCACCTGCCAACGCCAAATAGGCGACAGCACCACTAGAAGATTTATCATAGGTTAGTGCCGCAAGACCATGACTTGGGGCTTCAGCCAACCTGACATTACGTGGAATGATAGTGCGATAAACCTTTTCGCCAAAATGCTCCATCAACTGCGCAGATACTTCTGTTGCAAGATTGTTTCTCGGGTCATACATTGTCCGTAACAAACCTTCGATCTTTAAATCAGGGTTCAAGTATTTTCTGATTTTTTCTATAGTCTCAAGTAAGGCGGTTAGGCCTTCGAGCGCATAATATTCACACTGCATTGGAATCATTATTGAGTTTGCAGCAACCAATGCATTGACCGTCAACATATTTAAGGACGGCGGGCAGTCTATAAAAATAAAATCATAATTTTCCTGAATCGGTGTCAACGCGTTGCGCAACCTGATTTCTCTTGCCATTTCGTCCAACAATGCTACTTCAGCACCAGTCAGATCAGAGTTCGTTGGTATTAAGTCGTAGTGGCCTTCAGGAGATCTAACGATAGTTTCTTCAGCCGTTTTATCATTCATCAATAAATCATAACTGGAGATTTCCAGTTCTTGTTTATCAATACCACTGCCCATAGTGGCATTCCCTTGCGGGTCCAAATCAACTAATAAGACTTTCCGTTTCGCAGCAGCCAATGAAGCGGCGAGATTCACGCCCGTAGTCGTTTTGCCTACCCCGCCTTTTTGGTTTGCAATTGCAATAATTCTGGACATTAAATTCTTGTTTACCGTGATATCTAATCATTATTGATAGATGTACTTTACCATATTGAAACTCAGCCGCCATAAGCCAAAAAATCACACCGATCGTTGTATTTGAACCAATTTCGCCGCAGATTCCTCTCCAGAAAGCGCTAAGTCGTTAAGCTTAATCAAAAATTCATTACTACCCAGCTCTTCAATCTCAGTCTCTACTTGCTTTCCTTTCATGGCCAGCAACTGATTCTTTGTAGTAAGTAAGTGCTGCGTTTGTTCTAACATGCGCGCCAACGGCGCAAACGCGCGACAAATTATTGAGTCAAATTCTTTTGCCGGTTTGAATTCTTCAATACGAACATGAACCAATTCAACATTATCAATAGTGAGCTCAGCGATAACATGTCTGAGGAAACGAATCTTTTTCTGATTGCTATCCAATAGCGTCCAGTGTTTTTCTGGCTGTGCCAAAGCCAATATCATACCTGGCAAACCAGCACCCGTACCAATATCCAGGCAGTGTTCACCTTTAACAAATGAGTGTACTGATAAAGAATCCAGGAGATGGCGATTTAACATTGCCTCCGGTTCCTTCACTGCAGTCAGGTTATAAGCAACATTCCATTTTGCGAGTAATTCAATATATTTCAGGTAATTTCTGCAAAGAACTTGTTCGGCCTGAATATCTAGCCTCGTTAGGCCTGCTTGTAACGCTTCCAGCATTCAGAGTGCCCAAGGCTCAGGCACTTTTTTGCAGCAACAAGGATTGCTTCTTCAAGTGTACGCGTAGTAGAGAAATAGCCGCCGGTGTTATTCCTTGAATGCGGGAAGCCTGTCCCAGGTTGACAGGCCGATGTTTTGATAACTTTTCGATAACTTCAGATGACAAACCTCTCACCTGTTGATAATCAAGATCATCAGGTAATGCAGATTCCTCATGGCGTCGATTACGATCGATCTCTTCTTCCTGCCGCTGGATATAACCGGAATACTTCACTTGTATTTCAACTTGTTCAGTAACCTTCGGGTCAATACCATTAATGGCAATATTCGGTAACTTTGAAATATCGTCATAGGTAATTTCGGGTCGTCGTAATAACTGCAACAAATTAATATCTTTGCGTATTGATTGACCCAACACACGTTCAGCGACTTCAACTGAAAGCTTGGGAGAACCCACCCATATTTTGTCCAGACGTTCCGTTTCCTGGGTCACGGCATCGCGTTTTTCGCTGAACAGCCGCCAACGATTATCATCAACAAGCCCCATGCCATGTGCTTTTTCTGTCAAACGTAAATCGGCATTATCTTCTCGCAACATCAATCGATATTCTGCACGACTGGTAAACATTCGATAAGGTTCTGTCGTGCCCATAGTGATCAAGTCATCGACCAACACGCCTAGATAAGCCTCGTCACGGCGTGGAAACCAGGGCTCTTTATCTTGCGTTCGCAACGCGGCATTTAACCCGGCTAATAAGCCTTGAGCTGCTGCCTCTTCATACCCCGTCGTACCATTGATTTGTCCAGCAAAAAACAAACCTTTAATAAACCGTGTTTCTAGCCAAGGGGACAACTCACGTGGATCAAAAAAATCATATTCAATGGCATAGCCTGGGCGGGTGATATGCGCATGTTCAAAACCTTTTATCGAACGCACCAAACCGATCTGTGCGTCGTAAGGTAAAGATGTTGAGATGCCATTGGGATAGACCTCATTACTAGTCAAACCTTCTGGTTCAATAAAAATTTGATGTGCATCTTTATCTGCAAAGCGCATAACTTTGTCTTCTACAGATGGACAATAACGTGGCCCAGTACCTTCTATATTGCCGTTATACATTGGTGAACGATCCAAAGCCCCGCGAATAATATCGTGGGTATATTCATTAGTATAAGTAATATGACAAGACACCTGCTGCGGGTGTTGATCGGCATTACCGATATAAGAAAACACCGGTACCGGGTCATCACCCGGTTGTGCTTGTAACTGACTGTAGTCGATCGTCTTACCATCAATACGCGGCGGCGTTCCCGTCTTCAGTCGTCCAACATTAAAAGGTAATTCACGTAATCGATCTGCCAACGCAATTGAAGGCGGATCGCCTGCCCTGCCACCGGCATGGTTGCGATCACCAATATGAATCTTGCCACCAAGGAACGTACCCACGGTCAACACCACGGTTGGTGCCATAAACCTCAGTCCAGCTTGCGTCACTACACCACGAACCTGCTCGCCTTCGACAATAAGGTCATCTACTGCTTGTTGAAATATAAACAGGTTTTCCTGGTTTTCGAGTGCAGGACGAACAACCTGCCGATATAAAGAACGGTCTATCTGTGCGCGCGTAGCGCGTACTGCCGGGCCTTTACGGGAATTCAAAATACGAAATTGTATTCCGCTATGATCCGCCGCCGTCGCCATTAGGCCACCCATCGCATCGATCTCTTTGACCAAATGCCCTTTACCAATACCACCTATCGCCGGATTACAGGACATCTGTCCAAGCGTTTCTACGCTATGCGTTAGTAATAAGGTGCGCGCACCCATACGTGCCGACGCCATAGCGGCCTCGGTTCCAGCATGACCACCACCAACAATGATGACGGCATAATTTTCAGAATGTGTTGTCATAAAGGCGCTTATTGTAGCGATTGCCTACAATAATGTAAGCCTAGCCAAGGAAATAATTGGCCCTAGAAGACATCCTGCATGAATTGAGGCAGTGCTGAGCAGGCTTTATGGATATCCGCGTTGTAATACTTGGTATTAAAAGGCTTATGTCTTGCCATCTGCTCACGAAAATCACCGAACTTTTGACCTTTTCGCGCCATGGTTACAGTCCACCAACCAGAAGCATAGGTCGTAACAGGAAATTGAATTGTTTGAATTTCAACATAACCTGCTTTTTGCATCTCAGCACGCAAGTCGACAATATCTCCAAAATTCAATAATGGTGACTTACTTTGAGTAACCACAATCCCGCCTTCGCGTAATGCAGCTAGACAATCCCGGTAAAAGGATTCTTGAAATAGATGTTTTTCTTGTTTAACTCTATCGACGATGATCACATCTAGCGAACCAGGCTCGGCATGTTGCATCCAGCTCATGGGAACTTCAAATACTAATGTCGCACGAGGATCATTGTTACCTTCACATAGTTCAGGAAAATATTCTTCTGAAATACGGGTGACGCGCTCGTCCAATTCAACCTGCGTTATTTGTTTCAC
Source organism: uncultured Gammaproteobacteria bacterium (assembly GCA_963976795.1). Lineage (GTDB taxonomy): Bacteria > Pseudomonadota > Gammaproteobacteria > Eutrophobiales > Eutrophobiaceae > UBA7359. The sequence continues at coordinate 46,126 of CAXBLT010000012.1, read as the reverse complement.
CGTTTCATGCTTCAAGACTTCTTTTAATGTGCCACAGTCACCGCCGCCAACAATAGCCACATCTTTCGGGTTGGGATGGTTATACAAAGCAGGGTGCGATAACATTTCGTGATAGATAAAATTGTCACGCGACGTCATCATAATTACACCATCGAGGGTCATTAAACGACCAAAGGTCTTGGTCTCATAGATCGCTATAATTTGATGAAGGGATTTTTCTTCGTGCAACTTCTGGTTAATCTCCAGAGAGATTGCATGACCCTGCGCTGGCTCAGAAAACCAGTTTTCGTCCAATGACATTACCCTTACACCTCAAATGTACTATTCAAAAAGCGTCGCATAATAGCGAATTTTTAATTTAGATACGAGAGTCGCTTTATCCATGACGTTTAGTAAAGCTGGTGAGCAAGATCATCAAACGATAATCTAGGTAATACGGTTTATTACTGTCCTTTAATCTAGTAATTTTGTACGTTGTGCATAAACACAATTTACAGGCTTTACGATTGCATCTATTTACTGATCTATCGTATTCCCTCGATACTCCATAACGTCTCGCGCGGCTGTGGGAAACGACGTGCATGTTGGATTTCCATACGCACTTGATTATCAAGACGGCGCGGTATACCAAACCTAATCACTCCGCTGGAGGTGTTCCATTCAACTATGCGGATCAAGCGCTGCGCGTTCACATCTGTTACAAAACTCGCAGCAAACTGACCTTCTTCAATCGTCCGGGTCGGACTACCCAATTGCCTGATTAAAGTTTGTCGAATCCGTTCAAAAGTTTGTACAACCGAATCACGATCTCCTACATTCTCAAAGTCAATTACCAAGGCTGAACGTTCCAAACTTCCGGTGATAAATTCCAGAGCTAAACGCTGACGTCTAAACACGTCTGATAATAACGGATATTCATACACAACCCATCCCGCTTGTGGCGCACCATTGCCGATGCCCGCATTTGATAAGGCCAACTGCACCGCATCTTCAGTCAAGCCTGGCGCTAATCCTGGAATGCTTACCTCTGCTTCTGTCGGAGTCGATGCCTCAACACCAAGAGCAGTAGTACTCGCTGCCACTGTCGAAGCGGGTCGATCAAATTGATAGGTCCAATAAGCCGATATTCGATAGGCTTCAGTTGAATCGCCTGGATCCGGATCACGACCAAATAAATTAGATTCCAAACCAAAGGTATGTTGTTTATTGGTGTAACGGTAATCCAGGTTTAATGTATGTATATTGATGTCCGGGCCACTGACAGCAATCGATCTGTTTTGCACCAGAGAACCATAATCCATCCTTAATGCGTGTGGGCCGCGATTGAGTGACAGTGCCAAAGTTGGGTTGAAATCTGTCGAATCATTTGTCCCCTTACGTAATGTGCGTAACATGATACCTGGTGCGATAACTCCCTGAAAACCGGCAAATGCTATTGAATGATCTGCATTGAAACTGACTTGTCTGGTAAGAGCATCCGAGCCACTCCCGGTCTCATCATTGACATTCTGGATAAAGAGAGCGCCACGACCAAACCAACCATGACCTAAAGGCTTACTTAAATTAAGGTTCACATTATGTGTCGTAACTTCTACTGTCTTTGTTTCATTGTCACGTTTTTGAATAAACGCATCCAGGCTGCCATTGACGTCTGAGGCAATCATTTTTAACAGTGGCCCAGTGAAATTCATCCCATAGGTTCGCGTACTTGTCTTGTTCGTCGTTTCAAAACCGTCTTCAAAGAATTGAATACGCCCTCGTGACCTTACACCGGACTGATGTAACCAACCACTGTGCAATTCAAACGAACGTCGATCAGAGGTGACAATTGCACCATTGGGTTGAAAGTCTTGATCATAGCGATCAAACCGTAAGCGGTAATCCCATGGCATGGTTTTGCTCTGACCACTAACTTGAAAAAAATAGCCATTCCCGGCTCTATCCTGCCCACTAGCAGCACCAGAGACGCCATTATGGTCGCCTAGAAAATGGGCAACTTCTGCTTCAATGGAGACACTGTAGTCCGGACTATTAAACTGCCTTTGTCCCGCCAAACTAAAGACATATTGATTACGATCTAATGTCCCTGCTTTAAAGGAATTATCACGAAAATTATGCACTATATTTAAACTGAAACCGCCTTGTTCATCTTGCATCAACCAAGACATCCCCGTTGTATAGTCATCTTGCAAGGTCAGGTCGCGCCAATTGGATTCACTCGCACCAGTTGTCATCACAAAGGAATGACGATAACCATAGGTTTCAACATTAGGTTGCAGTTCAAGTTGCGCGCCTTTCAGCGAACGTTGTAATGTTAAATAACTATAGTAAGCAAAGTGATCACCAAACTCAGCTCGATAGGGAATATCAGCATCACCGTTCTCGCGCAAAAATCGCATCCGCTCAGGTACCATCCCAAAATCCGAGGACCGGTAATCATCATTAGCATTATAAACACCGGAAATTTCTCCGCGCATAGTGTCATAACGTGAATTCTGTTTACTCAAATAGACATTAAATTCATCAAAATACATGCCGCCTTCATTAGGGTACGGGCTGGCCGCGCCTGGACCATTTGCATCATAGACAGAACTCCGTAGTGTATTACTGCCATTAATATTCCAATCATTCATGAATTCAATTTCAGCTACGGCAAAAACTGAATAAACAGACAAACATAAAGCAATTATTACCTTTTCTGAGTCAGTAATAGAGAAAGCGTTTACAGGATCACATTTCATAACGAGGGCGGAGCTGGTCGGGTAATCTTCAGGATAAATTCATTTGTGCCAATGCGTTTTTGAAAGCCTGATGAATTATTAAATTCAAGTTGTGTACGCGCTGTTGCAGAAACAATACTAACCAGATTATTTCTATTATTTTCCGCGGGCACCTGATATTGCTGTAAGGTTTGAATACTTTGTATCGATTGGATACGCAATTTCGCGTCTCGGGGCACCCCGGTATCCATTACATCAAGCAACCTACTCTTATCATAAAATTGATCAGATAAAGTTGATGACATCCCGCTCGTATTCCATTTTTCAATCACATCCCTTATCAAAGGCTCTACATCACTACGTGAAAGTGGTTGCGCTTGTTGAACTGGAACTGCGCCCTCGGGCAAATTCGCTCCTTGTGTCTCCGGTGACGCAATGGGAGTTAGATTGCGAAATTGACGTGCCTGAGATGGGCTGCCCGCCAAAGCTAATAGACAAAAAAACAAGACCATCCTGCTAAACTCGTTTATTTTTTTTGAATTAAGTTTATCCATTGGTATACATGCTTATAAATCCGGACAAGAAGTAACGGGAATAGATTTAACTTCTGATTCCTTACCTTGGCCACAGTTACCTGGAAACAGGTCAGGAGTTAAAACACCATTACAATTTTTCGCACTCCCGTGATAATGCGTTTCGGAACAAAATGGTAAGTGTGCTGGAGAAGGAGCAGGCAATCGACTAATTGGGATATTATTAATAACCTTAACCGTAGCAACGTTATCATCACTCTCTTCTTTAATTGGGTCTATACGATCATAAGGTGGATTGCCGGCAATACTGATGACATCAATTAACTCGACGGTGATACACCATTTGAGTTCACATGCATGCAACGCTTTTGCAGCTTCATCAAGCTTTGCTATTAACTCTTTTCTCTCACGAATTAATATAGTTCTTTTACTAATAAGGTTAATAAAACGTTTAGCTTTTACATCAAAATCTCTCTTCGCTTTTGGCAGTCTCTCTTCTAGGTTTTCTAATTTTCTATCAAGACTGTCTTCTACCTCTTCCATGGCAGAGATTTCCTCTTCACTCATATCCTCAATCAGTAAACTGGTAGCTTCGTGACCATTTTCAGTAATGTACCTGTGTAGGTACTTTTCATCTACGTAAGAAGTGAAACTCGATTCTTTTATAGCTTTTATTTCTTCCATCATAGACTTAACATCTTCTCTTGCTGCAACGGAATCAGCTTTTGCTTCAACTATCCAATCCAGAACTCTATTAAATCTTTCTTCAAACTCATTAAATTCTTTTATCAACTCATTCCTGACTTGAGCACTATATTCACATCGTGGACAAGCTGCGTTAGCAGGAGATACAAAAGTGGCGGAACCGAAACCTAGTCCTGTATCAAATCCCACATCATCAAGTACGGATATGAAATTATTCGGGGTAGAATTTGGCAGTACCTCTTCACAACCAGCGTCTCCACATGTAAACCCACCTACGCCATCACATTTGCCGGCATCACAATCTACTGTTCCTTCATTAGCGCAACTATCATCTGAGCAAGAAACAAGAACATCTTCTGCACAACCCGTCCCTGGACAAAATAAATCAAATGATTCGCCACAGGAGTTTCCAATACATGTCCCGGTAATACCCTCAGTACAGCCAGTCCCAACACAATTGATTTCAATCGATTCGGGGAAGGAAATATATTCTTCCTTGGGGCATTTCTTTTGGCATAGTTCCAATTTTGCCGCCAGCTTCTCCCTTTCCACTTTTTTATCCCGTGCTTCCTTGTGAAGTTTTTCCTGTTCTGCTGGTTGATCTTGCACGGCCTCCCACAAGTGCTGACCGTTTTCCAGTTCATTCAGGCGCACATCCAACTCATAGAGTTGATCTGCGATTGATTGGCAAAGCTCACAGGTCTGGGTTCTTGGGACTAGCGTTGTATTTTGTCTAGGGAATAAATTAGTGTTCAACGGTAAATTCGAAACGTTTGTTTTGTCATAATCCAAATCATCCAAAACTGAATGGGTGGGAACAGCATTGCATCCAAAACCTCCACAAGAAAAACTACCCACCTCTGTACATTCACCCGTTTCACAGTCTAAAGTGCCTTCATTAGCACAATCATCACCTGAACAAGAAACAAGCACATCTTCTGCACAAGCTGTTCCCGGACAATACAAATCGAATGACTTACCACAAGAATTCCCAATACATGTTCCGGTGATTCCCTCAGTACACCCCGGACCTTTACAATTAATCTGGATAGATGTTGTTGAGGGATAACATTGCTTTTCGCATTCTGTTAGTTGTTTTCTTAATCTCGCTTGTTCAGCTTCATTTTCTTCCTGTTCTTTGATGAGTGCATTACGTTTGGCGGGATCATTTTCAACAGATTCCCACAAGGTCATGGAACTTTCTAACGTTACCAAACGTTCATCCAATTCATAAATCCTGTCCGCCAGAGATTGACAACGTTCACAGGTTTTAATTAATGGAGTTGCCAGTGTTCTATTTTGTCTGGGTAATAAACCCGTGTTCAAAGTTAGATTCGAAGCGTCTTTTTTGTCATAGCCCAAATCATCTAAAACGGAGCGTGTAGACACAGCTGAATCGGGATCACCACCAAAATTAGTGCCAATATCTTCCGCACAACTCGCACCGATACAATTGACTTCATCCGGCTTAATATCTTTATCTATTGAAACCGATGTTGGCTCTTCATCAACTTTTTCAGGAACGATAAGTTTGACTCTAGCAGTTCTAGTTAATGTCTTCTTATTAGTACCTTTCGAGGTAGCTGTAACAATTGCATAGTAGGTGCCAGGTTTTGCCTGTTCTGTTACTGTTACACGCAAGTAATTAGAGGGCGTAACACCGGGTTTATGCCGGTTGTTATACATCATAACAACACTCACACCCTCTGCCTTAGTTTCCATGGCAGCTTCCATTTTGATAGTGTTAATCGATCTTGATGCAGTTATATAAATCTGATTTAAATAAAAGTTTGGCGAAGGCGGGGTAATCATTTCTGTTACACCAGCAGAAATTTCAAACTCAACAGGCTCTATCAATCCGATAAAAGCAGGATCAGCCGTTACTGTTACTTTGATTGTTGCAATGGCTTTAGAGATATTCGGTACTTTTGTAGGGATCTGATACGTCCGCCCCCTACGCACAACCCGATCTACTGTTTTTTGGTCATTACGTTGCCCCCATACAGTAAGCGTGTATTCTCCAGGGACTGTATCCGGATAAGTCGTAATTGTTAGTTGGCTGATACTTTTATTGCTACTATCAGGCGATACTATCCATTGTCGGGCACTGCTATACCTGACATAACCGGTAGCTGCACTGAGTAAATCCAATCGAATACCATTCTGAATTTCAGGCTGAATAAAAACTGGGGCATCAAATTTCCCAAATTCAACAACTTCTAAATTGGCTTGAGTAACACCACCTTGAGGTACGGTAACGTGTTGTGGTTTAACCGCCATCGTAAAAGTGTTTTCGGCGGCTGAGGAATTTACTGAAAGGGTGAATAAAGATAAACAAAAGAATACCCGTATCATCAACGGTACTCTAATAATAAGATTGGAAAACCATTTTTCCCTAGAGCTCATGAGTTTAAGCTAATTCCTGATGCTTCCTATATATTTCAATAGGTTTTATTGTTGTTATTGGGTTAACCCTAACGCCTTATCTTTCGCTGATCAATGGGCATAAAATTATTTTTTTAACATACTCTTAAACTTAAAAATAAATTAATGCTTTATTATCAAAATCTAATGTTATTTATTAAGACTTAATACTCATCTTTAAGATGTGCGTAATGTTTTGCTGAGTATTCGAGGAAGGCACGCTCATTTTCATTGAGTTCACGCACTTGTTTTACGGGACTACCCACATACAGATAACCCGATTCCAATTTCTTCCCCGGCGGCACCAAACTGCTTGCGCCAATGATCACATAATCACCTAGGACAGCACCGTCCATCACTGTCGCTGACATACCAACCAGACACATGTTGCCAACAGTACAGGCATGCAACAGCGCTTTATGTCCAACCGTAACATCATCACCAATAACAAGCGGGTATCCTGAAGAAAATTCACTGGTATGAGATTCATGTAATACTGATCCGTCCTGAATATTCGTCCGCGCACCAATAGTGATTGAATTAACATCACCACGAATCACTGACATAGGCCAGACGGAGCTGTCTTCACCAATCGTAACATCACCGATGACAACGGCCGTTTCATCAACATAAGCATTTGGGTGAATGTTAGGTGATTTATCTTTGAAGTTTCTGATAGACATCAATATTCCAAATATGGTTTCTCAAAAAACAATTGTATTAGAAAGTAGAAACAGTTGAAATGCGAAACGCTTAATACGCGAGGACGAAACCGATATGTAAGCGACTATCAAGGCTATCTGTCGCGCTTAATTTCTTCAATTGCCACCCATAGTCAGACCTTACAGTCAAATAAGGCGCGATAGAATAACGTACACCTACACCAGTCGACATCAGATCAGTGCCACCTTCGCCGGCTAAGAGATCAACATTATTAACTGAGCCGTAATCTAGAAACCACAAAAACTGTAACTCTTCTTTTGGCACTTCAATCTTGAGGTGTTTGAGCAAGACCATTGCCGGTGAGCGAATTTCGTTTTTAATTATAATACCCTCGTCACCAACAGCGGCATACGCATCGTAAGCACGTATCGTTTGATAGCCCCCGATACCAAATTGTTCACTGCCCAAAAGATTTTTATTTGAGACTTGAAACTGAAGTTCTGCTAGCCAACTAAACTCAAAAGGTAATCGTGTAACGCGATTAAAATTAAACCGGCTATAAATATAATCCGCTGAAGCTAATGCGCGAGATGCAGCAAACTCAATATCGCGGTTATCACCCATCATGTCCCCGGGACTAACATTCACCGTACTGCCAAAACTGGTCGCACCGTATTTATCTTTGACACTACCATTATACGCAACAGAAAATTGTGAAACATTAGTAAAGGTACTAAACACACTTAAACCACCAAACTCTAAATTATTATTACTGCGTTTGAAGTCATAACCTAATGCTAACTCATGATTCAGTTTTTTATATTTACTTAAAGGAATATTGTAACGAAAACCTAATTGATAGTTTTCACCGTCAAGATTAAAACCTCCAGAAGTGGTTGCTGGATCGGATTTCACATAGGCACCAAACAAACTTGCTGTATGTCGCCAAGGTAGCGGTGCTTTGTAGTTAAAACTATGTGCGTTTAATACATCTATATCTAACGAAGAGGTAAATTGATAATTTAATTGATGATCTAGACCAAAGGCATTACCCCAGTTAAAACCACTTAACCAACGACGCTTACCCGTCAGTTCCGTACCGCTATCTTCCACACCACCATAAACGCGCAAAGGAAAACGATCTTCAACATCCAACACGATATCCGTTTCACTGAATTCTTTACCACGCTCGAATAAAATATCGACTGTTCTAAATGGATTGTTATTCATCCAGGCAATATCTTCTTCCAGTTCAGCTTGCGTAATTGTTTCACTCACCTTTAAGCGTACGTTTCCAACAAGCTTATCTGCAGAAAAATACTCCGCACCTTCAACGCGCACATCACCACGCTTACCCAGTATCACTGCAATCTGTAATACACCATCAGTAATGTCTTGTCCTTCTGGCGCTAATGCATCAACAATAGGACGATCATGCTGTCGATAATAGCGCACGACTGCATGCGTGATACCATCTAATAAATTTAAGGTGATCGGTTGATTTAAAAATTCATCGAAGTATTTTTTAAAAACAGATACATCGGTAATATCTAAATCACCATCTGTAACAATACCGCTCGCGTGACCTCGTCCCGAAGGATCAAGCTTGCTCGCATCATCAATAAAAACAATACCCTTTAAGGCATCAACTAATACTGCGTCACGATCAGGACTCGGTACAACGTCAGGTAGATCATCTTGAATTAATTCACCACCTACATCAGAAGGCACTTCTTTGGGTGCGATGCGTTCTATGTCCGGTGAGCCCGCGAACACTATACTCGTCAACAAAAATGACAGGAACAAACCACCGCAAAGATGGCTTAACTGAAAACTCACGTTATGTTTACCGTGTTTATTATTTTAATTAAGACTGATTACTCGTCGTCTTCATCGTTATTATTTCCACCCGTTTGGAAATTACGACTTGCCACCCAGCTCAGAGTTGAAAACGGTGGTGATCCGTTATTAATACCCTGTCTCAATGGAAATTGTGCACCACCACCAGAACCCGGTGGAACAAAATTACCACTTGGGTTTGGTATATTAACATTGTTATTCTGCTGCGATTGAAAACCATTGAAGATACCGTTCGGGCCATTACCACCACTCGTACTTGAACCACCACTACCAGTGCCCCCAATCGTCGCAGCGTTAATCGTTAAACCGCCATCAAGAAAGGTGATCGCATAGTTTCCTGAGCTTAATCCACCCGGTGTAATCACATAGCTACCCGGATTAATCGCACCTTGCGATGTACCGGAAAAGCTTGTTGTGCCAGTTAATATGGATTGATTCTCACCACCGACAAACCCCGCATAGCTCACAGCATTACCCCCGCTATAGGCGGTACCGTCAAATACTTTACTGTCATCATTCGCAGTAATATTTAGTGCTGCTTGCGTAATATCCGCTAAATCATTCGCTGATGTTGAAGCCAAGACATAATTTCCGGCATCAGTACCACTTAGACTTAAACCTGTTGCCGTTACAGTTTTATTGGTACCTGCATCTTTCGTATCAAAGTTTGATGTGCCACTAATTGCGAATACATCACCCGCAATGCGATCATCACCAAAGGTTCCAGTCGCGGCTACCGTTGTGTCATACGTTTTATCATTCGCCGTTAATGTCGCGTTCAATGTGCGTTGCGAAATGTCTGCCGTCAGGCCAACCGGTTGAACTAAATTATAGTTGCCGGCATCCGTTCCACTTAAGGTATAAGCCGTAGTGATGGCTTTATCCGTGCCGACATTTTTATCGGCAAAGGTGGCGCTGGGAGCGCTTAAGGAAACTACGTCAGAGAGCAGGGCCGTCACTGAACCACCAGCTACACTGGCGTCGGTAGTGCCATCGTAGATTCGGTTTGTCGCGACGGCTCCATTAACAACCAAATCCGCCGCACTTATATCTGCGCTTAATGACCCGGAGTTAGTGATAATCAGATTATAGTTGGCAGCGTCATCGCCACTTAAGCTAACGCCAGCAACGGTAACTAATTTATCGGTGCCTACGTTTTTATCCGCAAAACTCGACGTTCCTGCATCGATCAGCAGCATGTCCCCAGCAACTCGATCATCGCTACTGATAGAAACTGTCGCATCGCTAGTCGCATCGTAAACTCTATTGTCTGCAGCCAAACTCACATTCAGGTCAATGGTATTGACCGTCAAATCTGCGCTACCGTTTAAGGACAAACCATTGGAAGTTCCTGAAACAAAAACCGCTTCTATACCACCGGTATAACTACCGGCTTGGGCAAAACCAGAGGTGCCATATCCAACCGAGGAATCCAATGCCAAAGTGATATCGCCAACACTAATACTTGGCGGAACACTTAATTCAAAATCGGCAATGGCAATTGCCGAGCTATCCACTTCGTAGCTGGCCGGAGCACTGGCATCCAAACTAAAGTCCGCCAAATTAATGTTTTGACCGTAATCGATAGTTTGGTTGTTTACTGTCACTGTCACACCAGTTAACACCGGCTGTACGGAATACACAAAGCCGTTGCCTGCAGGCAGAAATGCCGGAATTAAATCACTGCTATCAAAGCTGCCGCCGTATTGCACAAAGTCATGGGCAATGGCGTTGGTGTCAGTACCGATATCATTGCGGTTATCGTCTGGACGGGTGGAATAAACGACAAACCGACCAGAACCAAGGCTGAATGGAGCGTTTGTGCCTGAATCGTTATGAAAATCTGCCTCAGAAACAAACAAAATATTACCGGAACCAGTGCTACTCAGTGCAGCTCCACTATTTAGGGTTAGATCCCCTGCCCCGCTGTTGATGGTGATATCGCCATTCTCGGTACTAAAATTATTTGAGGTGCTAAAACCATAGCCTTGGAGAGTTAAATTACTGCTGCCCGTTAAACTAAAATCTTGTGGCGTCGTAAATGTAAGTAGCTGGCCTACTTCGGTACCCGCAAGCAGTGAAACATCGCTACCGGATTCGGCGTTAATCGCTCCTGAAATATTAATACTGCCGTTATTCGCGGTAACCTCTATCAGACTCCCTGAAATAAATCCGGCAACTCCGGCAGTAGGGTCAGGTCCCGTGACTATGGCTCCGATACCATCACTACCCACGAGACCGCCACTGCTATCTGCGTCCAGGTCAATATTCCCATTCGAGCTGCTCAAACCGGCATTCAGTATCAAATGTCCACCATCCCCGCCCGAGCCACCTTTCTGGGCAGAAAGGTTGGTAATGGGGGGAGAGGTACAGACCCCATATAAATGACAGGCGGAATGGCTGCCATTATTGCCATTGCCACCATCGCCCGTGTGAATAGATATATCCCCGACAGCATCTATTCTCTGATTCAGGGTAACTGAGCCGCCGTTTCCACCGGCACTCCCGTTCCCCGCTCGAATGGTTATGGCTCCGGCAGAGTTAATACTTTGGTTCACGAGGATAGACCCGCTAGCACCGGCGATTAAATCCACTGAAGCTGCAAGCGTAGTAATTATTCCATCGACGAGAATGTCCCCATTCGATCCGCTAGTTGCGGATAGACTTGCAATACTAATATCTTCGTTAATTTGAATGGCGCCAGATGCGGTAGCGCTCATATTCAAAGCAGGTAAATCCAGATTGGTATTGATTTGAATATCGCCCGATGAAGCCAGGGTGAAATTGGCCGCCGTTAACTGAAAATCTGCTCCTGTGCTCAGCCCGCCGCCGCTGGTGATATCAAAATCTCCCGAGCCGGCCAAAACACTGCTGTTCAGATAAGTATCGCCAAGGTGTTCAACATAAATACCACCATTCCCATTATTGGCAGCGAGACTGATAAGACCCGTCGCTTGAAGCGTAAGTCGATCTGCCATTGTTCCTATGCTGCTATTCAAACCACTAGTGAGTAGATTGATATCGCCAGCTGTCACAGAAACTGGATTCAAATTTCCTTGGCCGACCTCTAGAGAAAAACTGCCAGCGCCAGAATCAATGATGAGATCATTAGTATTAATAGAGCCTGTTTGAGCGGTTATACTCATGTTTTCTGACAGGTTTCTAATCACCAAGGGATCCTGTGTGACACTGCCAGCAGAACCTGTGCTACCAGAACTTGCTGTCACCAATGTGCTGGTATTTTGGCCACCCAGTCCTGCTTCTCCGCCAGTCCCTGCCAAGCCATCTGTGCTATTTATATTTACATCGCCAAAAGCAACTACATCTATAAGAGAAAGCGTATCTGTAGAACCAGAAGCTCCACCTGTGCCGCCACGCCCACCAACACCGCCAGCACCAGGAGCACCACCGCCCATTGAGCCATCACCTCCGCGACCTCCGGTACCCCCTTTGCCACCACTACCGGATATCCCGAAATTGATGCTGACATCGCCCGTTGTGCTGGTCAGAGCATTGAGATTAATTGCGCCCGCATTACCACCCTGACCGCCAGTAGCGCCTGTTCCGCCTTGACCACCGGCAATAACTCTACGGTCATTTGATTTACCTCTGGTGCCACCTTGACCGCCATTGCCGCCATTGCCGCTGGAGAATAAATTAATGTCGCCATTATTAAGGATGGGCTGCAATAATGTGAGTGCGCCTCCAGTACCGCCAGTACCGCCACGCCCACCTTCTCCGCCATAGACTAATTCCTGGCCGCTGCCGTCGGATATACCTCGGCTATCACCGCCATTACCACCAATACCACCTGTGCCACCGGCACCAACAGAAACGACAACGCCAGCCAATGCAGTAGCGTCGCTTGTTAGACTTCCGCCTGCACCACCTTGACCGCCAGCGCCTCCATTTCCTCCAGCTGCACTGTCATTGGTACTGCGGCTTTCTCCGGCATTGCCACCTTGCCCACCAGCGCCGCCATTTCCCAGCACTATGGAATGACTGCTATAAACACCCGATGAAATTTGACCAAGCAACTGCGTGTTATCCAACAATGAGCCGCCAGCACCTCCCATAGCACCGGCTACGCCATCACCGCCTTTCATATTATTGGCCATTGTGCCAACCGCTGATTGTCCGGTAGCTCCTGCCGCCGCACCAATCCCAGTGCTTATATTCAGCCCGCCACCGGTATTGAGGTCAGCGTTTAGCGTTAACATCCCGCCATCACCCCCCATACCGCCTTGCCCACCTTGGCCCGGAGCATCCAGAGAACCGGCACTGGATATTCCCGCATCGCCGCCATTTCCCCCCTGACCACCGTTTCCCGTATGCAGCGATATCTGCCCAGAGGACGAGCTGCTTATAGCGCCCGATATGGTGATAGATCCGCCCGCTTCTCCATCTGTGCCCACAAGACCCGAAGTCCCGGTACCAACGCCATCTGCCCCGGCCGTTCCAGCAATACCATCACCTGCGGTAGCAACAAAGCTGGCTGCGTCAATAGCACCATCGACAATGACGTCGTCGGCAGAAGTTAAAACGAGATTGCTATTCGCAGCACTGATACCACCGGCACCGATGCTTATATTGCGATCACCGGGAGTGTTGTTGTCGGTAGCTTCTGTGGTGGTGAGGGTTAAGTTGGCACCACTAAAATTAAACGTCGAGGTGTCAGAAGTAATACCGCCACTGACAGCCGTCAGTTCGGTATCGCCTGTGCCAGAGTCTAGCGCGATGTTACTTAAATTAACGTCGCCTTGTTTTGAGAGGTAAATACCGCCCGCACCATTACTGGCTGTAGCCGAAATTACGCCCGTCGCATTGGTTTGAATTGCTCCAGCACCTGTGCTGCCTATTGCGGCATTTAAGGTATTGGCGTTCAGGCTAATATCATTTGCGGTGAGCAAGCCTGAACCTGTGATATCGCCACCACTTTGCAAATCCAGATTGCCCGCAGTATTGATTGAATAAGCCCCTAACCAGATATTACCGTTGGCTCCCGGAGAACCATCAATTCCGTCGCTACCCCCAAGATACCCCGATAAACCGGGTCGCCCCGGCTGGCCAGAAAAGCTACGCAGCACAAAATCACCGGTGCCATTTATTGTCAGATTCTGCTGTAAGATCAGCTCTCCAGAACTTCCACTCGAACTTCCATTTCCGCCATTAAAAGCACCATCGCTTGTTATATCTCCATTCACTCCACCCTGAGAGCCACTACCAGCCTGAATGAGTGCCGAATTCAAATTTAACTGGGAGGTATTGATAACGACGAGGCCACCGGAACCACCATCCCCCCCCAAACCACGCGTTGGTGTGCCTCCGACATCAACCCCATCGGTATACCCTCCTTTTCCTCCTGTTCCGCCAGCACCCGCAACTAACTGTAAATAATCTGCATTAATCGTATTATTTATTTCTACTAGACCAGCAGCTCCAGCATCGCCGCCGTCAGCACCGTTAGGTGCTCCTTGTAGATCACCAGAGGGGCCAAAATATTTGCTGCTGTATCCACCATCACCACCTGAGCCGCCCCCGCCGGACTGAATGTCAAGGTTTCCAGTAGCGCTTATTTCAGCGTTAACAGAAACCATACCGCCAGCACCACCTTGTCCCGCTTCCCCGCCTCTAGCCATGGAACTTTGGTTGGGATAGTGAGTAACCCCCGGGTTTGTTAAAGCGCGTCCGCCATCACCGCCATTGCCACCCCGGCCACCACGTAAAGTGACATTTGCCGCCGTTAACTCCGCATCCACTTGCACAAAACCACCTCTTTGACCGTCCTGACCATTGGTTGCGGCCAAACTGGAAAAAGCGTTCGCATCAGAACCAGCTGAGCCAGATGCGCCATTACCCGCGTTCAGCGCCAAATCCCCGCCTACATCAATGCTTTGATTGACGGTAACATCGCCGCCTGCACCCGCGTTCATGGTTAAATTATTCGTACTAACAGAAATAATGCTTTCATTTACGGTGATATCGCCGTTACCACCCAAAGCATTGTTGCTGGTTATGGTGACGTGGGTGTTCTCTAAATTACCTTCAATGGTGCTGGCATTGATAAGTGACGCGCCGCCAATCGTTGAAACGCTGTTGATTTCAATATCTTCCGGGTCGATCAGCCAGGTACCGGTCACGCCATTTCTGGCGGAGGTATCAACATTAATTGTGTTGGCGATTTCAACATGGGTGCCGGAGGTTTCAATAAAGCCGCCATCGCCACCATCTGGGGCTGAAGCATCGAATGTTCCATCGGCTTTGGCCGTACCGCCCTCGGCAAATAAAATAATGCGGCCTTTTTTATTCACGGCACTGGTGGCGCGACTAATTCCTTCGTGATTGATAGCCAATGCATAAGGATTATTACCCGCGGTGCGTAATTCGATCTTGGTTGCTTCGACTAAACCTTTTTGATCAACACGACCGTCTTTATCGGTAACACGTACTGCGAGTCGATCATCGCCGCTGGCTTTTAACAAGACATCATTACCACCGGCTAAACCCGCATGCCCTTCGGCTTTTATCGTGCCGCTGTTATCTACATGCTTAGCGATTAAAAACACATCACCATTACCGCCATTTATCGTGCCGAGATTTTCTATGGTCTTTTGGCTGTCGCCGACAAAGTTTAAATCGCCACCGTTCATGAAGTCGGCATCGGCAACATCCAGTGTTGAAGCAATAAAACTTTGTGTATTGATGTTGGCATCGGCACCAACAACGATTCCGTTTGGATTGATGAGATAAACATGACCATTCGCTTCCAGATCACCCAGCAGTGATGACAGGTTGCCAGAGACAACACGGTTGAGTGCGGCAGAGCTGTTGTTTGGTTGAATGAATTTTGTTAATTCACCATTGGCATTGGAAAAGTCTTGCCAGTTGATGATGACGCGTTGCGATCCTTGGGTGATGATGAGGTTGCTGCCATTGCGAGCAAAACCAGCTTGCCCTTGAATGACCTGTTCGCCCACAGGATTGGCTGTGACACCCGTGGTGAAGGTCAATAATAAGGTCGCTAAAAAAGCCGCGGGGGATTGATTGTTATTAATCGTCATTGCCTTTTTATTTTACTTTAACACAAATATAGATAGGCTAATTCTAGGGGCGCAAGCCTGATAAATCTGTAGTCCTTATGGACTAGTCGAGATATTAATTTGGGGCATTAAGTGTGATTTGGGTCACACTTTGGGATTATTCTATTCAATTGCATCAATTAAAAACAGCAGCGCAACATATGACATACAGCGGATAAGAAGTGAAGAGGCCGGTGTCTAATTGATCTGTTACGCTGCCGAAAGGGAGGTTTCCTGTTTTGAGCATTCATATATTGCGCGCAAGCCTAGTACATTAAATTTAAAATGTATTTAGTCCATTTGGACTAGTTCGTTCGTTATGTTTGCCTGTTATAGTTAAGGTATAAATAATTATTCTTTAGCGTAAAAATAGTTGTATGGAAAACCTTTGCATCTTAATCGTTGATGACCACGACTTGTTTCGTACGGGTTTGAATATGATCCTGAAACAGGACGAGCGTATCAAGACGGTACTTGAGGCCGGTTCTGTGATGGAAGCATTAGATCACAGAGAATCGAAAATCGATTTAATCTTGTCGGATATACAGATGCCGGGCTTGAATGGCCTGGATGGTATTAAGGTTTTAAAAGAAAAATTTTCCAGCACACCCATCATCATGCTTTCAGCAAGCCATGATACTGGTGACATGCAAAGTGCATTAGAGTCTGGTGCAGAAGGCTTCTTGCCCAAGTCTTCTTCGGCTGGAATGATTATTAAATCGATTGCTGCTGTAATTGATGGACAGCAATGTTTTCCGGAGAATAAAGATCTGGAAAACAAAAATAAAAAAAATAAACAGCCGGAAGAATTAACATCACGGCAACTGCAAGTACTCAGCCTACTTTGCGAAGGTAAACCGAATAAGCTAATCGCGCGTGATCTAGAACTTTCTGAAAATACAGTGCGGGTTCATGTCTCTGCTATTTTATCACTCCTTGGTGTTGCCAGTCGTTCTGAAGCTATGCTGGTTGCACAAAAACAAAAGCTTATACAATTTAACACATGAGATTATTACCGCGCTTTCGCGAAGAACGGATATTGCGCGAAGAAGTCGCACTGGTTTATCGAAATTATTACGTTGGGATATTTGGTTTTTTTCTCGTCACAGTTATCGCCTCAACTGTTCTATATATCGTCTCTGACCCGAAAGGTATTTTTTATTGGCTCGCAGCGTGCGCTGTCGTTTCTTTTATTCCACTATTCCGATATTGGCGTATGGATGATAAGAATATTGATCCTTATAGAGAAGCAACGAAACAAGTCTGGGATTTTATTTTTATTGGCACAGTCTGGGGCAGTATGTCTTTGCTTTACACTGAAGCAGACAGCACTACTGTTATGGTCTCAATCACCGCCTTATCAACTGGCCTAGCCGCTGCTGCATTGGCAATGCAATCGCCTTGTTTACCCGTCTTTCTCGCCTATGCCTATACCAGTCTGCCTGCTTTAGCACTAAGCATGTTTCTATTAGGAGGCCAGGTTTATATTGCTATGGGTATCGCTGGCATCCTGTATCTCATTACCTTAACAGTGTTTGCTTATAATCTTGAGTTAACGGTAAAAAACTCGATTGAACTTCGTTTTGAAAATATTGAGTTAATCGAACAATTGCGTAATGCCATGACAGAAACAAAAGAAGCTAATCGCGCCAAGTCTGTGTTCCTGGCTTCCGCTAGTCATGATTTACGACAACCTTTGCATGCGATGGGCTTATTTATTGAAACATTAAACTCCACCAAGCTTGACGCCTATCAGCAAAGTGTTGTGAAGCATGTTGAATCTGCATCAGAGGCAACACGCGACATGCTCAACACCTTACTTGATTTTTCCAAGCTCGACGCAGGCGTGATTGAACCCAGACCACGCGCCTTTCGAATACAAACACTGTTCAACAAAATGGAGAAAGAACTCGGGGCGACAGCTGACAATAAAAATTTAATCTACCGTACGCGTGATACTAAAGCTGCGGCCTATGCCGATATGTCTTTAGTCGAATTAATCTTGCGCAACCTAATCATCAATGCGATCCGGTATACGGAAATCGGTGGTTTATTGATAGCTTGTCGTCAAAGAGAAAACCAAACATTAGTTATTGAAGTATGGGATACCGGTATTGGCATCCCAAAAAAAGAACTATCAAATATTTTTCGTGAGTTTCATCAATTGGGTAATCCTGAACGCGATCGCCAAAAAGGTTTTGGTTTGGGGCTCGCCATAGCTAAAGGGCTAAGCGACACAATGCAATTAAAGCTATCGCTTAATTCAGAACCGGGTTCGGGCACGGTATTTCGTTTGAGTCTGCCTGAAGCAGAGATCTCTGTTGTTGAAGACATACCCACAAACCAGTCCCCTAATCGTTTTGATGGTAGACAGGTTTTGATCATTGATGATGATGAAAGCGTTCGCCTTGGTATGCGTGAATTATTGTTGTCTTGGGGTTGTGATTGCCTGATTGCTGAATCAGCTGATGAAGCATTAGCGTTAACGGGTAGTAAAGCACCAGACTTATTGATTGTTGATTATCGTTTGCGCGAAGAAAAAACCGGGCGCGGAGCGATTGAATTACTGCGTGACAAACTAGATGTCAACTTACCAGCAATTATTATTACAGGTGATACTGCAGCGGATAGATTACGCGAGGCTCAAACCAGCGATGCCTTACTGTTACATAAACCGGTTTCAAGTTCGGAGTTGCAAAGAACGATGGCGAGCTTGCTGGAAAAAACTTAACCCTGCTATCGAGATAGAAGGGTTAATAGGTTTGTAAATTATTTGCCTAGTGGCATTTTAATCAGGTTGCCCGGTCCCAGCACACCATCACCGCGTGCTAGTAGATAAGCATACAGGTTATCCATGTTATCCATGACACGCTTATTCGTTTTATGCGGTCTCATCATGGTGCCGGACTTGCCATTCGTAACAATATCTACAAAGTCAACCTTGCTTAACTTTGTTGTCACACTTTTTCCAAGATCAGGACCGACAGCACCGATACCACCTTTGCCATGACAAGCACCACAGCCACCACCATTGTAGGTTTTCCAACCCTCAATTGCATTGGCACTGATCTTACCATCAACAAGTTGATAAGGCTTATCGTTGGCTGCAACTACTGTCGCTTTCTCTTCGGCAGCGGCATCTACATTAGCGAGCCTTACTCCAGCCTGCTCCGTTGCTGTTGCAACCGCTTCAGTTACTTTTTCGGTCGTTCCCATTTCAGCATTGATCACAGGCGCTTCGGTATACGGCCAATTCTTATAAATCTCTTCTTGGTAGACAACCTGATTTGGCAGAAACACCGTTTCTGTCTTTGTCGACGCTTCCCCTACAACTGATAAATCTGGCGTTTCAGCAGGCAACTGAACTACAGTTGGCTCAGCACTGCTAATGGTCGACTTTTCCTGCGGCACATCACTATCACCACAGGAAAACAAGAAACTACTTGCGAAGAGTATCAATAAATAATGCTTAAGCATTTTAACCGTCAATACTAAGCTCCAAAACCTTTATGGTTTAGTTATATGGCCAGTTCGCGTAAATTTCATCTTGATAGATCACTCCTTCCGCTTTTTCAATTTCCATTAATGGTGCAGGTGCGGTTGTAGGTGCGGCGGCGGCGGGCGCGGCAACAGAATCATTTGCGGCTGGTATAGCTTTATCATCATCACCACAGGCAACTAGTCCTAGACCTAATATCATTCCCAAAGTTATATTTCTAACGACAGAAAACATAGTTCCACTCCCATTTTATGTAATTGTGAGTCCCCTTATATACTATAAGTCCTGTGAGATAAAATAAAACTGTGTAAAAATTCTTTTTTGATCAATATCCCAATAATTAAGGACGACTCGTACAAAAACTTATGAATAGAGTATTAATAGAGTCGCATTGCTCAGAAGAATGGGATTCATCCATTATTCCTGAACTTATTGAATACATCCGCATACCCAATAAATCACCTGCGTTTGATCCTGACTGGCAAGAACATGGTTATATGGATCAAGCAGTTATGCAGTTTTCGAATTGGTGTAATCGACAAAATATCTCCGGAATGACTCTGGAGGTACTTCGGCTCCCAAACCGAACACCCCTCATTTATATAGAGATAGCTGGTAGTATTGATAATACAGTCCTGCTCTACGGTCATCTGGATAAACAACCAGAGATGTCGGGTTGGAGAGACGGTCTTGGCCCCTGGCAACCCGTTTTAGAAGACAGCAAACTTTATGGCCGTGGCAGTGCCGATGATGGCTATGCGATTTTTGCATCCTTACTCGCCATTAAGGCATTACAAGAACAAAACATAGCGCATGCGCGTTGCGTCGTGATTATTGAATCCTGTGAAGAAAGTGGCAGCTATGACTTACCTTTTTATATAGAACACCTTGCTGGTCGTATTGGTACACCTGAATTAATTATCTGTCTCGATTCCGGTTGCGGTAATTATGAACAACTCTGGTCGACCACTTCATTACGTGGGTTGATAGGCGGAACATTAACCGTCGGCGTTTTAAACGAAGGTATGCACTCGGGAGACGCCAGTGGAATCATCCCATCCAGTTTTCGTGTCATAAGGCAATTGCTGGATCGAATTGAAGACAGCGTAAGTGGAGAAATTCTGGCTGATGATTTTTATGTAGAGATCCCTGAAAAACGACTGACCCAGGCAAAGCGCGCTGCCGAAATGATGGGCGAAGACATTTTTAGACGTTTCCCTATGAAACCAGATATGCATCCAGTGAATAAAGACTTGGTTGAGCTAATCTTGAATCGAAGCTGGCGACCAGCATTATCTTATATTGGTGCGGCTGGCCTGCCTGATGTTGAATCAGCAGGGAATGTAATGCGACCTGCTACCTCCATTAAACTTTCAATGAGACTACCTCCCACTTGTAATGCTAAACACGCCATTAAAAAACTGGAAGAACTACTTTTAACCAACCCACCCTATGGTGCAAAAGTCAGTTTCAAACCTGATTGGGCTGCCAGTGGGTGGATGGCGCCTGATGTTGCACCTTGGTTGGAACAGGCAATGGATGAAGCTTCACAAAACTACTTTGATAAACCAGCGGTACATATGGGAGAAGGCTGGTCGATTCCTTTTATGGGAATGTTAGGTCAAAAATTCCCCGAAGCGCAGTTTCTAATAACAGGGGTGCTTGGCCCTGGCTCGAATGCGCATGGACCAAATGAGTTCTTACATATTCCTATGGCAAAAAAGTTAACGTGCTGTATTGCGGAAATCATTGCCAAACATTACATAGAGGTATTGAAATAATGAAGACAGGTGTTATTGGTTTAGGTGCGATGGGTGCAAGTATGGCAAAAAATCTTGCCGCCGCAGGTCATTTAGTTACAGTGTTTAACCGAACACTATCAACGGCTGAATCTATTGCAAAGGAATGCGGCTGTTCAATTTCAATGTCGCCTTCCAATTTAGCAAAACAATGTGAACTTATTGTTATATGTGTCTCACGTGATGCTGACGTGCTGGAAATGGTTAACACAATAAAAAAGCATACTAATACCGATACCATTGTCGTTGATACTTCAACTGTCAGTTCTGAGACAGCAGCACAAGCCGCGGCTATTTTAGAAAAAGCTAATACGCATTTTCTTGACTGCCCAGTCTCGGGTGGTACTGAAGGTGCAAAGAATGGGACCTTGGCAATGATGGTCGGTGGAGATGAAGTCATTTTAGAAAAAGTGCGATCTACACTTGATTCCATAGCAGGTAACATTGTTTACATTGGTCCTACCGGATCAGGTCAAGCGACCAAAGCCGTAAACCAAATTATGGCGGCGGGGATTAACCAAGCGGTGACCGAAGCGCTGGCATTTGGTCAGGCGATGGACTTACCCATGGAAAAAGTCGTCGATATAGTTTCAACAGGAGCAGCTGGCAACTGGTTCCTGGAACACCGCGGCAAAACTATGCTGGCAGGGAATTATGAGCCGGGATTTAAACTAGCACTACATCATAAAGATCTGTCAATTTGTCAGTCCATGACAAAGTCCGTCAGCAAAAACGCATTACCCATAATCGAAATGACCTTATTACACTACCAACGCTTGATAAATGAAGGTTTTGGTGATGAAGATATTTCTGCTTTGTTTCGCCTTAAACAGAAAAGTTTAGACTGATTTCGTCATTCATCGTAAGTTTTGGGAACTGGCTCATTACTTTACTGTCTATCTGAAAAATTGACGATGAGTTATTTTTATGCACAATAGTCCGTCTCGCAGAGACGAGCAAATTAAAATCCTTTAGGGGAAAACAGTAAAACTCTCGACTATGCGCAGGATATATAGCTGCAATAGTCATATATAAGAATAATTGACGTAACTAAGATAAGGTATCTAAGTAAATAATCATGCCTGTAACGATAAAAGTAAAATCGTTGAAGAAGTCATTCGGCCCGATACATGCGGTACGGGGGGTCTCGTTTGACGTAAATCATGGTGAAGTACTAGGTTTTCTTGGCCCCAATGGAGCAGGAAAATCTACCACAATGAAAATGATCACTGGCTTCCTGGAACCTACCAGCGGTACGGTTGAGGTTAATGGTTATGATGTGTTGGAGAACCCTATCGCTGTAAAACGTTCTGTAGGCTACCTACCTGAAGGTGCTCCAGCCTATGGCGAGATGACCGTCAGAAGTTTTCTCAACTTTATTGCTGATATACGTCAGCTAACTGGCAGCACTCGGCAAAAACGTATCGATGAAGTTGTCGACATCATCAATATAAAACATGTCATCGATCAGAGTATCGAGACACTGTCAAAAGGTTTTAAACGTCGCGTTGGAATTGCTCAAGCCATCCTGCATGACCCTAGCGTATTAATCCTTGATGAACCTACTGATGGACTTGATCCAAATCAGAAGCATGAGGTTCGAAACTTGATCAAGGAAATGTCGGAAGACAAAGCGATCATCATTTCTACCCATATACTCGAAGAAGTTGGTGCTGTTTGTTCACGAGCGATCATTATTGCATCTGGTGAACTATTATTCGATGGCACACCCACTGAACTAATCAAAAAATCAGACCGCAGTGATATTGATCATGCGTTTCGCATTATCACAACTTCCGAAACAAACGAAAACCGGGAGACAGCAGCACCATGAGCCCCTTGTATTCTATATATAAGCGCGAATTTACCAGCTACTTTGTAACCCCGGTTGCCTATGTATTTATCGTTATCTTTTTATTCCTGACCGGCATCTTTGCCTTTTATATTGGTGCTTTTTTTGAAACGAATCAGGCTGATCTGGAACCTTTTTTCCGATTTCACCCTTGGCTTTATCTATTCTTAATTCCGGCCATCTCCATGCGCCTTTGGTCAGATGAACGCAAAAGCGGCACTATTGAATTGTTGATGACCTTACCCGTATCGATTACCGATGCGGTGATTGGTAAATATCTCGCTGCCTGGAGTTTTACTGCTGTTGCACTAGCATTGACGTTTCCCATGTGGATTACCGTTAATTACCTGGGCAGCCCTGACAATACTGTTATCCTCGCAAGCTATATAGGCAGCCTGATTATGGCAGGGGGCTTTCTAGCGATTGGTTCGTGTATATCTGCAGTTACTAAAAGTCAGGTGATCGCGTTTGTTATTAGCGTCGTGATTTGCTTCATGTTCATACTTAGCGGCTTTCCTATGGTACTGGACATATTCCAAAGCTGGGCACCGCAAGCCGTACTTGATGCGATTGCATCATTTAGTTTTTTAACTCACTTCACGTCGATTAAGAAAGGCGTGATCGATATTCGCGATGTAATTTACTTTAGCGCTCTAATCATATTCTGGTTATACGTTAACGTTGTCATTATTGAAGCAAAGAAGGCAAGCTAGTCATGAAGGTCTCAGTAAAAAGTAAGTTCGTTTCGGGTACCGGTTTATTATTGGCGACCTGTTTATTTATCGCCACGATTATTCTGGCTAATACTGCGCTGACGACATGGCGTATCGATTTAACCGAAAGTAAATTATTTACCCTGTCTGAAGGTACAAAAAATATCCTCAGCAACCTGGAAGAACCGGTTCAGCTTGATTTTTATTTCTCACAAAAGGCGATGAGTGATTTTCCACTATTAGTTAATTACGGTACTCGCGTCAGAGATATGCTGGAAGAGTTTGCCACTCATGCAGATGGAAAGTTGATTCTAAATATTATCGAGCCAGATACATTCTCTGAAGCAGAAGATCAAGCTGTGGCCAGCGGGCTGCGTACAGTTTCGGCCAATTCTGCCGGCGATAGAGCCTATTTCGGTATTGTCGGAACCAATTCGACAGATGATGAAAAGGTTATTCCTTTTTTCCAGACTAATCGTGAGTCTGCGCTTGAGTACGATATAACCAAAATGATTTTTGATTTGGCATATCCAGAAAAACGTAAAGTGGGTCTTGTCTCTCAATTACCTATTATGGCTACCACAGGTGACCCGGATGGACGTGACTGGACGATAATAAGTGCTTTGCAAGATTCTTTTGAGGTTCACAATCTAACTCAAAACCCGGATACACTGGTAGAAAGCATCGATGTGGATAATATTGATGTCTTGATGCTGGTCCATCCCAAAAAGCTCGAGAACGATGTTTTGTACGCGATTGATCAATATCTTTTACGGGGGGGTAAAGCGATAATTTTTATAGACCCACTTGCAGAACTTGATCAAACTCGACCCGACCCCGGTAACCCAAATGTTGTTCCAAAGCTCGACTCATACTTACCAGAGTTACTTGAACTTTGGGGGCTGGAAATGAGTAAGAATAAGATTGTTGGTGACATCAATGCAGCAATGCGTGTGCAATCGGATGATGCACGTAGCCCTCAGGGTGTCGATTATCTGCCATGGTTAAGAATGACAGAAAAGAATTTTAACGCAGATGATTTCTCTACCAGTGAATTAAACCTGATACACATGGGCACAGTCGGCTCTTTGGAGACCATAGAAGACAAAGGCCTGACCATCACTCCTTTGATACAAACATCTGAGCAGTCAACAAAGCTTGAACGTGATTTGATCCTGTTCCAACGTGATCCTAATGTCATTATGAGTAATTTCAAATCAGAAGACAGGAGGATGCTTATTGCTGCAAGGATCAATGGCAAGGCAAAAAGTTACTTTCCAGATGGGAAGCCAGCAAAAGATGCAGAAGCTAAAAAATTCGTAGATCCGAAATTTGTCAACGAAGGTGAATTGAACCTTATTCTGGTAGCAGACACAGATATAATGGCAGATCACTTCTGGATTCGTTCACAACAAATGTTTGGTGTCGCTGTACCGCAACCTATCGCTAACAATGGCGATTTCATCATGAACAGCATTGAAAACCTTTCTGGAAATACTGACTTGATTAGCCTGCGCGGTCGTGAAAAATACTCACGTCCATTTGAAATGGTTGACCAAATTCGCAGAGAAGCCGAAGCTGAGTTTCGCGAGCGCGAAACCGAGCTACAAGCAAGCCTGGAAGAAACAGAAAAGAAAATTCGTCAATTACAGCAAGAACAGGGTGGTGAAAAATCTTACTTGTTGAATAATGAATTATCAGCGGAGATTGAGAAATTCAGAAGTGAACGGCTGGCAACCAGAAAGGAATTACGCAACGTTCAACATGAACTTAAAAAGAATATTGAAAAGCTAGGTGCGCAATTGCGCTTTATAAATATCGGATTGATTCCACTATTAATAACTTTAATGGCCTTATTCATCGGGATTTACCGAGCAAACAGAAGAACGTAAACAAACATCTATGTTTAAAAATAAACTCATTGTACTCACGCTTATCACCATTGTAGTTATAATTACTGCATCAGTGTTCGTTAAACTTCGTGCACCTCAATCTGAAAAAGAAAAAACAGCTTTCTTTCCGGGCTTAGCTTCAAAAATAGAATCAATAAATCACATCTCTATTAAAGGCTATGCTGGAGCAGTCAATCTTTCACGAGTAAACGATCTATGGGTTATTGATGAATTCGATGGCTACCCAGCGTTACCTGACAAAGTAAAAAGTACCGTTCTGGGCGTTGTTGACTTGAAGCTTAATGCGCCGAAAACTACTCTGCCAAGACTATATAACCGTCTTGGCGTTGAAGGGCCGGAAGTTGAAGACTCAACATCTTTATTACTGTCGCTTCAAGATGTTGAAAGAAAAAATATTGCCGAGATTATTGTAGGTAAACTACGCCTTAGTAGTGCATCACAAAGCACACCTGGCTTATATATTCGTAAACCTGATGATGAACAGTCTTATCTGGTTGATGGGGTTATCGACATCAGCTCTTCCAGGACTGATTGGATTGAACGTTCTTTATTCGACATCCCTGCTGAAGCAATTCGGGCTGTTCGTGTTGAACATACAGATGGCGATACCTATACCTTGTTTAAAAACGAGAAAGGACAGGAACAATTTAGTCTTGAAAATCTGCCATCTGGCAAAAAGCTGGCCTCAGAACTTATTATTTCTCGTTACGGAAGTATCTTACAGGATATTCAGATCAATGGTGCTCGATCTAAAGAAAAGCTACAGAAACAGGGAAACAGTATTAATGTATTAATCCACACCTTCGAAGGAACGGTAATCGAACTTGTTGCCTTTGAACAAGACGATATACCATACGGTTCATTTGAGTTCAGGTTTGATGAAAGCTTGCTTACAGGTGATGAAGATCAAGAAAAAATTGACGGAGTGAAGGCTTTTATTTCAAATATGAATGCGCAAACATTGAATTGGTGGTACGAAATTCCTCCTTTCAAATATGATATCATCAAAAAACGTTCCGACAGCATTATGCGTGACGACAAGAATTCTGCAAAATCAGAATGAGTTAATTAACTTGATGGGCTCTTTCCCCATTCGCTTCTACTTCATTGCCCACCGAAAGAAACCATTATCCATTAGAGCTGTTATACTAATAGTCCTTTACAACACACAATCATGTTGGACTCAATACTCAAGCTAATCCTTAGTCTCAGGACGCTGCTGCATTTAGATTATCCTGCGTATACTGGTTCAGTATACTATGTGTTTCAGTAAAGCTATCCTGAAGATCATTCAGATACATCTTTGCGGCACTTATATCGCCAGATTTCACCAGGGCTTCCATATTTGCTGCTATATCAGCTAAACGCATCGCACCAACATTTAGGCTGCTCGATTTTAATGTATGCACTGCACGCAATAATACATCTGGCTCTTCGGAAAAACCTGCGTGAATATCGGACATTAGACTCACAGACTCATCCATGTATATTTTTAATACATCAATAAATTCATCATCCATAATTTCTTTTAAACTAGACAGCACAGTTTCATCAAGTATGACTTCATTACTTTTATTGACTGACTGTTCTCCCATATCTTCCTCCTCGCTAACTTGATTCTCATGATTCAATTTTATCCATTTATCCAAAACTTCTTTCAATACATTCAACTTCACTGGTTTGGGTAAATAATCATCCATGCCAGCGGTAAAACACTTTTCCTTATCGCCTTCCATTGCGTTCGCAGTCATGGCAATAACGGTTAGATGTCGACTTGTGTTAACTTCATTACTTCTTATCACCTCGGTTGCCTCATAACCACTCATTACTGGCATCTGACAGTCCATTAATACAATGTCATATTTTATCTTTGCAATTTTATCCAGCGCTATTTGACCATTACCAGCTATATCAGCGGTCAAACCTATTTTCTTCAACAATCCACACGCCACTTTCTGATTAACCAGATTATCCTCAACCAACAGAATTTTACTGTCACTATTTTTAAAAGGAACTACCTTGGTTTCTATGGTCTTCTCTATTGGTGACGTATCTATTACATTCATAATCGAGTTTATAGCGGAGCGTAATTGATCCCGTCGAAATGGTTTTTGTAAACAGGCTTTGAAACCAGCTCCTTGCCAAACATCTGATGATATATATCCATTTGAACTTAATAGTATTCGCGGTATATCTGTTAATTTTTCATGGTTTCCCATTTTTGTCGAAAATTCAATTCCATCCATCTCCGGCATCTGCATATCCGACAAAACCAGATCAAACTGTCTTCCCTGCTGCACTTTATCCAACAACATTTGAAACGCCACGTTAATATCACTTGCTTGCTCAGTTTCCATACCCCATGCATTGAGATAATTACAAACAATGATACGATTGGTACTATTGTCATCAATAATAAGGGCGTTTAATCCCTCCAATTCTTGGGTTTTTACACTCAGTCTATCTAGCGCAACCACCTCAAATGAGATTGAAAAAGAAAAACAAGAACCTTTCTCTAATTCGCTTTCAACCTTAAGGTTGCCCCCCATGAGTTCGACAAGTTGCTTACAAATTGCCAAACCAAGTCCAGTACCACCGAATTTTCTCGTAGTAGAACCGTCTGCTTGAGTAAAAGCCTCAAACAATGAAGTTATCACTTTTTCTGATATGCCTATTCCTGTATCAACAATCTCAAATTTTATTGTGACGTGATCATTATCACTAAACATATTTGTTACGCTAGCGACGACCTCACCTTCTTCAGTGAATTTTATGGCGTTACCTATTAAGTTAAATAAGACCTGTCTTAATCGAGTAGGGTCCCCTTTCATACGCGCAGGAATTTTATCGTCTACGTAAGTCAGGAGATCAATGTTTTTTTCCTGCGCACGCTGTGATAATAAGGAACAAACATCATCAACTATTTCTTGTAAATCAAAATCAATATTTTCAATACTCAGCTTGCCAGCTTCCATCTTGGAGAAATCAAGAATATCATTAATGATTTCTAACAATGCATCCGCGGAGTTATGTGCCGTATTAATATAGTCTCGACATTCATCAGAGAGATCAAAATCTTTCACTAATTGCAGCATACCTAGCACACCGTTCATTGGTGTTCGTATTTCATGACTCATATTAGCTAAGAATTCACTTTTATATCGAACAGCATCTAACGCATCATCACGCGCTTGCAACAATTTATCTTCAAGGTTTTTCTCTGTAGTCATATCGCGTATATTTTCAACGACAGCAATTAATTTTTTATTTTTATCAAAAATTGGTGCCGCATCTATAGACAAATACCTCTCTTCTCCATTTTTGACAACGCACCAGTTTTGAGCATGGATGCCATCGGGTAATAAGGTGGACTTTGTATAATTGACATAAAGATCACTGACTTTTTGGGAGTCAATATCAATGACCGTATCTGCAAGACAAGGTCGCGCCTCTTGATAAAAGGCTCGCCAGTGATCACGGGTGCCAATCATCTCTTTGTAACTTAATCCGGTTAACTCTTCACAAGCCTTGTTCCATGACAGTACGATATGGTTATTATCAATTACAAAAGTGGGATTAGATTGATTCTGAATCAAGCTTTCCGAATATTCCTTTTGATGAATGACTTCATCCGTTGCCTTTTTTAGACCGGTTATATCTGCCCAGGAACCGATAACTTCCTTAGATTCCTCATTTTCATTTATCAATAGTCTTGCACTATCTTGAATATAAATGTAGTGGCCTTCTTTATGACGCATTCGATACTCGATGACTGTCGCACCCGCGCCACCTTGTAGTAACTTAGAGACAAGCCCTATTGCTTTTACCTTGTCATCCGGATGAATATTGTTTATCCAAAAATTCGGATCTTGAAGTACTTCTTTCGCCTTATAACCCAACAGATAAAAAATATTTTCACTGACATAGACTTGTTTCGAAACGTTAGTAACTTCAACAGCATAAATCACAGAAGGACTGGTATTGATAAGTGCGGACATTCTTGCGAGATAGTCATCTAGTTCTTTAGTTCGCTCTTGAATTCTATGTTCCAATGATGCATTCAAATCGCTTACCTGATTAGTATATTTATTGACACGAGAATAGATCCAGACACTAAACAACAATAACAAGAATGCTGTTAACAACAGTAAAAATTCGTATAAATCAGCTTTGTTTTTAATTTCCTTTTGTTTATTAATGGAAGAGTTATGTCCTGAATTGAGTAGACGCCTGTGTTCAGGCAATAATATTTTATTCAAAATATATTGAACATTCTGAGAATGCGTGATGATAGAAGCAGTGTGACGTTTAACGCTATCCCATAGAACATGTTCCTGAATATCTTTGAAATCGATAAGACTATCAATATCTATTACAATGCTATCTATGTCGTGTGTATTTGCAGTGTCCTTATGATGAATTAATAATAAAACTTCATTTTTTAATTCCAGCAATATATCACTGAATTTATTATTTGGTTGCATCATATCCAGATCCTGCTTGAGCCGATCAATCAATATTGGGAAATGGCTTTCCGAATTATTCAGGATTGAATCTTCTGACTTAAACTCTTCTGCCAAAAGCGCCTTTGTGTCCATAGATTTTTTGAGCGAAACAATATCAGTGCCCGTGTTTAATTTTTCAATCTTCTCCAGATAAACATATTTCCTGCGCAGCATTCTAGATAGCGCATCATAATTATGACTTACTCTTTCTTTTAGTAGTAATAATTCACGATCAATATCTGCATCTAACTGAATTGATTTACTAAATAACTCTTGTTCCAGGTTTAGCTGCTCGTATTTATCATGATCGGACAATTTATAAAAAACACTAACCATGAATACTAAAGTTATAAAACCCAAACAATAAATTAATCTATATCTCATTTTAGATTGTCCTCAAGCTCACCAGTTAATGACTCAAGAAATGCAACCATAAAATCCAGATCCTTCTTATTCGGAATAACCCCTAATTGATATCGAATCATGACACTAACGGCATCGTGCAAAGTTGTAACGCTTCCATCGTGAAAATAAGGCGCAGTAAGTGCAACATTTCTCAAACTGGGAACCTTGTATTTAAATTTATCTGTTTCGCGCCCAGTAACATTAAACCGGCCATAATCTTCTTTTGTAACATTACCCCTGTCTTTGAAATAATCACCCATGATTCCCAGTCGTTGATACATATTTCCTCCAATATTCACCCCTTGATGACATGTATCACAACCATAGTCGGTGAAAAGGTAATAACCTTCGATCGCCTCATCTTTAATTTCAGAACCATCACCGCGTAAAAATTTATCAAAAGGAGAATTCGGTGTTGTCAGAGCTCGTTCGTAACTGGCAATAGCATCTTGTAAGTTTTCTTTAGTCAACCCATCTTTATAAGATTCCCTGAATGTTTTTATAAATTTTCTATCGTGAGATAACTTATTTATAATTTCTTGCCAGTTACTTCCCATCTCAGTTGGATTATGGATTGGCTCTTTAACTTGTTCTTCGAGTGTTGCCGCCCTGCCGTCCCAAAATTGGGAAAAATTAAAACCACTGTTTAGTACTGTAGGAGCATTAATGCTACTAACTGCACCATTTATACCTACCGAACGTGCGAGGTTATCGGTCCCGCCTTTGTCAAGGCTATGACAAGACGCGCAGGAAATACTGTTGTCTTTTGACAGTCGCGTGTCATGAAACAGTTTTTTTCCCAAAGCAACTCGTTTCTGATCAAGCTTTAAACTCTGTGGCAAGGGACGTATAGAACTCTTTGAGCCATCAAAATATACTGCCGACTCATCAAGGAGCGTTGTAAAGTTATCCGCTTCTGGTTCGTCAGAAAGAAAACAGCCTGGTAAAACCCATAAATAAAGAACGCATAGTAACAAGTTGCATAGATGCGATTGTTTTAAAAGACGATTAATTTGCAATCTAAATTTTAAAATCGATGAATACATATCTATTATTATTTATCTATCCGTTAATAAAGTTTTGATACTCTTCCAACAGCAAAATAGATTTATCATCTTTCTAATTCAATATTCGATGAGATATAGGACTACTGAACTGGGGTGACACTGATTGTTTGAATGAAGCAATAGCATCTTTGCATTGTTCTGTAGTTTTATAACGGTGTTTATTAATCTGTTTGCCAGAAAATTCAGCGATAAAACATATTAATTCTGAAACCAGAGAAAAATTTACCGCTAGATATTCACAAATCATTTCATCTTCACCTGATACAAGAAAACTTAGCTTTTTATAGGCATCAGAACCCATTGCAGTAAACTCATCCAAAGCGATGCCATATTCCTGACTTGCTTGAGGATAGAAGCCACACAACAATAGGCATTGATCTCCGAGACGCCGTAATTTCTTTTCTGAACTGGCAGACTGATCTATATCTGGCTTCTTCCTTAAATCCTGAGCATCTTCCTGCTCAAAGCGCAAGAACAATCGAACCAGGTAATCCTCGATACCAAACGGTAGTAATTGATGCGTCAGATATTCGGCTTTACCTATCAGGGCATGCCAATGAGCTGTCTCATTAATAGTAATCGCTATATGTCTCACGTTATTTTCTTAATATTGTTTATTTGCTTGATTGGTTTATCGGCATTCAAACCTTATTCCTTGAGTCCTGTATTGATAAAATCACTCCATACACATAATCGGTAACACACGTTATAATCCTGCCTTCTAAAATGGTTGAAATTAATGGCACAAAATAATAAACAAAATAGAGATTTCGGGACGAAACTGAGCTTCCAACAACTAATCTTTGGATTACAACGGTACTGGTCTGATCTGGGTTGCGTGATAATGCAACCCTATGACATGGAAATGGGAGCGGGAACCTTTCATCCGGCTACTTTTCTGCGGGCTATTGGCCCGGAGCCCTGGCGTGCCGCATATGTCCAGCCCTCTCGACGACCTACTGACGGACGTTATGGTGAAAATCCAAACCGTTTACAGCATTATTATCAATTTCAGGTCTTACTGAAGCCTTCACCAGATAATATCCAGCAGCTTTATCTGGATTCGCTCAAGGCAATCGGGATTGATTCAGAGGTACATGATATCCGTTTTGTTGAAGATAACTGGGAATCACCCACTCTTGGGGCTTGGGGGCTGGGCTGGGAAGTTTGGTTAGATGGTATGGAAATTAGTCAGTTTACCTACTTCCAGCAAGTTGGAGGTTTAGATTGCAAACCCGTCACGGGTGAAATGACATATGGTCTGGAACGAATCGCAATGTGCTTACAAGATTGCAGCAATGTCTTTGATCTCATTTGGACACAAGATGAGCAAAATATTGTGACTTATGGTGATATTTACCACCAGAATGAAGTTGAGATGTCCCGTTATAATTTTGAACAGGCCAATACCGATGCATTATTTAACTGGTTTGATAACTATGAACAGGAATCCCAGGACCTGATCGAAGCAGGATTACCAATACCGGCATATGAAATGACCATGAAGGCATCACACACCTTCAATTTACTCGATGCACGCGGAGCTATCTCGGTCACCGAACGACAACGTTATATACTGCGCGTCAGAACACTCGCTCGCACTGTTGCACAAGCCTACTACGAAAGCCGAAAGTCTTTAGGCTTCCCATTACTGAAAAAATAATACAAATAAACCATGAGCATGAAACAGGATTTATTAATCGAGATCGGAACTGAAGAGTTGCCACCGAAATCTCTGAAACGACTCGCGACGGCTTTTCATCAGGAAATTTGCAATACACTTAAAGATAATGATCTAGACTTTATCGAAACAAGTTGGCTTGCAACTCCACGAAGACTCGCAGTAATCATTAATCAGTTAGATATAAATCAATCCGACAAGCAACAACAGCGCCGAGGCCCGGCTATTAGCGCCGCATTTGATGATGATGGAAACCCAACTCGTGCAACTGAAGGGTTTGCCAAGTCATGTGGGGTTGCTGTTGATCAATTGGGAAAACTTGAAACCGAAAAAGGAAGTTGGTTGGTTTATGATACTTTAGTTAAAGGTAAGCAAGCTCAGGAATTAATTCCCGACACCATCAACACAGCTTTAAAACGTCTGCCCATAGCAAAGCGTATGCGTTGGGGAAATAACGATTTTGAATTCGTTCGCCCAATCAAATGGGCTTTGTTATTGCTAGGAACAGAAACTATTGATTGCGAAATCATGGGAATTAAATCAGGCAACTATACCTATGGTCATCGTTTTCATCATCCAGAAGCGATTCTTATTAAACAAGCTGCTGATTATGCTGAGACCTTAAAACAAGAAGGGAAGGTTTTTGCTGATTACAATGAACGCCATTCCTTAATTCAGGATCAAGTGGAAACGATTGCTGCAAAACACAATGGAACTGCCGTCATTGATGCTGACTTGCTCGATGAAGTGACTGCCTTAGTGGAATGGCCTGTTAGTTTTGTCGGCAACTTTAACCCGGACTTCCTAAAATTGCCTAAAGAAGTTTTGATTGCCAGCATGCAAGATCACCAAAAATATTTCCCCATTCTTGATAAACAGAAAAAGTTACTCGCTTCTTTCGTATGTGTAACAAATATTGAAAGCAAAGACCCTGACCAAATAAAACAGGGTAATGAACGCGTTATCCAACCCAGACTTAGTGATGCGGCATTCTTCTGGGAACGCGATTTGAAAAACGGCTTGGCAAAACATATCGATGGGCTAAACAAAGTTGTCTACCAAAAAGAACTGGGGACTTTGCACGAAAAATCTGAACGCCTGAATAATATTGTTTCAAGCTTGGCAAAACCATTAAACATAGATGTCAATAATGCCAAGCGTGCCGCTGAATTATGTTTCTGCGATCTCTTGACTGAAATGGTCTCCGAGTTTCCTGAGTTGCAAGGTACTATGGGGAAATACTACGCTGAAGCTGATAGCGAAGGTGCTGATGTTGCTACAGCTTTGGAAGAGTATTACCAACCTCGGTTTGCAGGTGATAGTTTACCGACGACCCGCCTTGGTCAATGTTTAGCCATAAGTGAAAAAATTGATACCTTGATAGGTATATTCTCTATAGGCAAAGCACCGACTGGTGACAAAGACCCATTTGGTCTACGCCGTTCTGCAATTGGATTACTACGTATCATCATCGAATGTGAATTAGATCTTGATTTGAAGGAATTGCTTGATTTAGCAGCCTCAAACTACCCCTCCACGGTTAAGACGGTAGATATTACTGATGATGTATTTAAGTTTTTGATGGAACGCTTGCGCAGATACTATCTCGATGAGGGAGTAAGTAATGACACATTTGAATCAGTACTTGCAATAAACGCAAGCAAACCACTTGATTTTCACCATCGATTGTTCGCAGTGACTGAATTTAGAAAACTGGCAGAAGCAGATAGTCTGGCTGCGGCAAATAAACGCATTAGTAATATACTCAAGAAGTCTGACTTTAATAATAAATTGAAAGTAAAAGAAAGTTTGCTTTCTGAAGCACCTGAAGTTTTGTTGGCAAAGGCATTAAAGGAATATCAGAAAAAGGTTGCTCCGATGATCAATGAACGTGATTATAAATCTGCATTAACTGAATTAGCCGGATTACGTGAGAGTGTCGATGATTTTTTTGATAATGTGATGGTGATGTGTGACGATGATAATATTAAAAATAATCGCTTGGCATTACTGAGTGATTTAAATTCATTATTTCTGGAAACGGCAGATATTTCTAAACTACAAGGATAAGCATGGCTCTAATCATTCTAGATCGAGATGGAGTAATCAATGAAGACTCCGATGACTATATAAAGTCGCCTGCGGAATGGCAGCCTATCCCCGGAAGTCTCGAAGCAATTGCCAAACTTACTCAACATGGCTACCGCGTGGTGATCGTAACTAATCAATCAGGTCTTGGCAGGAAGCTATTTACCATAGAAGCACTAAATGCAATTCATATGAAGATGAATACCTACCTCGCCCAGTTTGGTGGTGTTATTGATGCAATTTTCTTTTGCCCGCATATTCCAAAAGATAATTGTAATTGTCGTAAACCTAAACCGGGCTTATATAATGATGTTTCAGAACGACTCCGTGTCTCATTGAATAAGGTTTTTTGTGTTGGTGATAAGATGACTGATATTCAAGCCATTCAAAGTGCTGGCGGCAAACCCGTACTAGTGCGTACCGGCAAAGGTCAACTTGAAATTGATCAAGGTCTGGTTCCATCCGGAATCCCAATCTATGCTGATCTGGCTACTTTTGTTGATGAAATTATAATTACGAAATAAACATGCTCCTCATCCGTTCCCTGCTTTTTTATGTTGGGCAAATTATCAGCACCATATTATTTGCCCCTCTCGGCATCATTGTCTTTCCTTTAAGTTTTAGCACTCGGTATTATATTGTTACACGTTGGACAGCTTTTAACCTTTGGTGGTTAAAGATTTGCTGTGGCGTAGATTATAAGGTTGAAGGATCGAATAATATTCCAGAAACCCCATGTATTGTAATGTGCAAACATCAATCAGCATTTGAAACGTTAGCATTACAACTTATCTTTGTACCACAAGTATGGATATTGAAACGCGAGTTACTGAAAATACCCATCTATGGTTGGGGTCTCGCTTCCATGCAGCCAATCGCTATTGATCGTGGTTCCGCAATCAAATCATTTCGCCAAATAGTGACTCAAGGTTGTCAGCGTTTAACCGAAAATCTATGGGTAATTATCTTTCCTGAAGGCACTCGTGTCGCGCCAGGAGAAAAAGGGACTTATCTTCCAGGAGGAGGCATGCTTGCCGTCAAATCCGGAGCAAACGTTATCCCTGTCGCTCACAATGCTGGTCATTTATGGCCTCGAAATAGCCTGATTAAAAGGCCGGGTATCATTACAATGGTTATCGGACCTGCTATCGAATCTACTAATAAAAGTGCAAAACAAATCACTGCGGAAGTCGAGACATGGATTGAAGCTACGATTAGTTCGCTGCCTGATCCTCAAAACTAACTAACCCTCTTTGCTTTTTTGTCGTAAGCTATTGCTTTAAACCTGTCATATAGCAGGAGACAAATATGATTCTAACGACGCTGGAAAATGTACCGGGAAAGTCCATTACTCAACATTTAGGTTTGGTTCAAGGCAGTACCGTCAGAGCCAAGCATGCGGGTCGTGACTTAATGGCTGGCTTAAAAAATATTTTTGGTGGCGAACTCAAGGGTTATACCGAGTTGCTACATGAATCCCGTGAAGAAGCCATTAACAGAATGGTTGAACAAGCTCAGTCGATCGGTGCCAATGCTATTCTGAATATTCGCTTCTCAACCTCATCCATAACTCAAGGTGCCTCTGAACTATTTACTTATGGCACTGCGGTAAAGCTTGATTAGCATGTACGAGCTGATACTGTTCCTGGTTCTATTGGCATTAGGCTTTGGTTTTGGCCAATACCTTGAGAACCAACATTACAAGTCGATAATAGATCGTGAATCATCACTTAAACACATACCTGCAATTGCAACAAAACATTTACCAGCAGAATTTTCACCTTGTTCTACTCAGATGGTTTGTGGAAATGTCGTCATATCAATCGACTTCTTTAAAAAATTTGTATCCGGCTTACGGTCAATCGTGGGTGGTCGCGTTAGTAGTTATGAATCATTGATTGATCGAGCCCGACGTGAAGCGATCTTGCGCATGAAAGAACAGGCTGCTTCTGAAGGAGCCAATTATGTGTTCAATGTTAAGATGGAAACGTCTTCGATTTCTAAAGGCCGCAGGGACAGCGTGGGATCAGTGGAAGTGTTGGCCTATGGCACTGCTATTATCCAGCCTGCCTCAACAACTTAACTATACTGAAATAAATTAAAGCTTACACACTATATTTAACAGGAGAGAAAAAGCATGTCTATTGAACTACTGATTAAATTTCTAGGTTGGAGTGCTATCATTAATCTTGGATTATTAATGTGGTGGGCAAGCTTTATAATTTTTGCCCATGACTGGGTCTATCGAATGCATGGGAAATGGTTCAATCTCAGTTACGAACAATTTGATGCCATTCATTATGCTGGAATCGCTTTTTATAAACTCAGTATAATCCTGTTTAATGTCGCACCCTACCTTGCCTTGAGAATTATTGCTTAAATCAGGAGGGAGTAAGTTTATGAAATTATCAATCAAAAAATTTGCGCTTACCTGCAGCATCCTTTGGGGGTTGGCCATTCTGATTGTTAGTACAGCAAACTTAATCTGGCCTGCTTATGGCGGGGTGTTTCTGACCATTGTTGCTTCGATCTATCCAGGCTATGAAGCAATGCAAGGTGCCAGCAGTATTATTGTTGGAACTCTGTATGCTATTGTTGATGCCGGTATTGGCGGTGCTGTCTTCGCATACATATATAATTCCTTACCTGAGTAACTGAGGACAGCATGTTAACACTTAATAGTTATGGACTACTCCAACCCAAAAATCCCTGAGGGAATTAATACCAGCAAACAACATCCCTTAAAAGATTTCTTTATTCTTTCAATAGGTGTCTTAGGCAGTATCGTCCTATGTGTTTTTTTACTTGGTCTCTTTGCCGAACGCCTTGCTTTGCATATTCCTTTTTCTATCGAACATGAATTACTTGGAACAATTAAATTTTCTGAGCCGGCTGAGAAAAATGTTGAAATTCAAGATTATCTTAACGATTTAACATCACGGTTATTGCCGCATATTGATTTAACTAAAGATATTAGCGTACAAACAACATATGTTGATGACTCAATAGAAAATGCTTTTGCCAGCCTGGGTGGTCAGGTAAGAATCTACCGTGGCCTTATTGAATTATTGCCAAATGAAAACGCCCTGGCGATGGTGATTGCGCATGAGATTGCACACATACAGCAACGGGATCCCATCGTCGCCTTAGGTCGCGGTATCGTCGTTGGTTTGTTTCTAACGGCAATTATAGGTAGCAGTACTGACCGGTTTGTTAGTAGCATCGTATCCGAAACAGGGACATTAAGTGCGCTGAGTTTTAGTCGGAAACAGGAACAACGTGCTGATGAAATAGCATTAAAAGCGATAGCCGAATATTACGGACATGTTAATGGCGCAGATGAATTGTTTAAGGCACTGTTAAATTTGGGGGGTGAAACTGATAGCCTTACACCTGAGTTTTTCAGCACACACCCTTTAAGTGATGGCCGAATTAGAGCGATTAAAATACAGGCTGAA
Source organism: uncultured Gammaproteobacteria bacterium (assembly GCA_963976795.1). Classification (GTDB taxonomy): domain Bacteria; phylum Pseudomonadota; class Gammaproteobacteria; order Eutrophobiales; family Eutrophobiaceae; genus UBA7359. The sequence continues at coordinate 7,162 of CAXBLT010000012.1, read as the reverse complement.
AAAAATAATTGGCCAACTAATGGTAAAACTGTCGCTCTGCCCGATTTCATCACTCACTTAAAATAGCATCTGTTTATTAATCTGTCGGTACATTGCCGCTGTCTCTTTCTGCGGCCATAACCGTGTTCGCAACCAACATCGTAATCGTCATAGGACCAACACCACCCGGCACAGGGGTAATCAAACTAGCGACTTCCTTCACATCATCAAAATCAACGTCACCGACTAACTTACCACTCTCAAGACGATTTATGCCAACGTCAATGACCACCGCGCCTGGCTTAACATGTTCTGCCTTGATCATTTCCGGTCGTCCTGTTGCAACCACCAGAATATCCGCATTAGTGGTATGCTTTTCCAATTCTTTTGTCTTCGAAGTACATATCGTCACTGTCGCATCTTCCTGCAACAACATTATCGCCATCGGTTTACCAACAATATTACTCCTGCCAACAATCACCGCATTTTGTCCGGCTATAGGTACTTTGCAATAACTCAACATCCGCATCACACCAAATGGCGTGCACGGTGGAAAGACCGTGTTACCTGTCATCAATGCGCCGACATTATAGAGATGAAAACCATCAACATCCTTATCCTGCTTTATCGCTTCCAATACTTTGCTGTCATCAATATGTTTTGGTAATGGCAGTTGAACCAAAATACCATTTATCTTTTTTGCTTCATTTAATTCTTCAATTAACTTCAGCAACATTTTTTCTGATACATCTTCGGGAAGATCATGGACCTCAGAGTGCAAACCAACTTCATGACACGCCTTTATCTTATTATTAACATAAAGTTTCGATGCAGGATTATCCCCAACAATAATGACGGCAAGACCTGGAAGCACACCTTTTGCCTTCAGGTTATCAGCTCGTTCTTTCCATTCTTGTCTGACAGCTATAGATATTGCCTTCCCATCAATCAATGTTGCGCTCATATAAAACTTCCCCCTCAATTGCTAAATTGCTAAATTGTTATACGTTATCTCTTAATCAGAATATTACTGTGTTTATGTACTCTTTAAAACTTACAAGAAATTAACTCTTTTCGCTAACTGCAAGTTTATCTTGAAAATCAACAACATGAATCAGGTGATTTATCGTTACTCGAGTAGCTCCCCTGTTTGGTTTCTGATGCAGCTCTTTTTGTTCCCGCTGACAGAGACCATGCCGTTGGCTCTTTTTGCTTAGTAGGCGCGATGCCAATAAAACTTTCTTTGTATGGCTCATGACTCAATATATTAAATGTACGTTCACAAACCGCCATGCGTTCCCCACGAGGAAATTCATGTCCTTCATCATCGATCACAAAACTAAATGGTCCACGATAAATAGCAGCATGACCTTTATCAACAGCTTCTGTTTGTTCTCGTTTGACCGCTGTTAACGTTGCTGAGCGAAATTCAATACCTTCAACAACTTGCCAGGGTGCTTCTGACCATTTGTCATAGGAGACGGCAATAAAACCGGCTTCTTGAAACATCTGCAACATCTCCAGCTCCTGAAACGCACCGGAGACACAACCACTCCAAAGCTGTTTATCATTTTTTAAATGATCCGGAATTATTTCATCACTGATAATATCTGATATTGCTATTCTACCACCGGGTTTAGTCACACGAAAAATCTCGCTAACCAATTGTTGTTTCTCTTGATCGCTTACTAGATTTAATACGCAATTTGAAATCACCAGATCAACTGAGTTGCCTGCGATTAAAGGCGATTGTTGCGCGCACTTTAGCTTCCAATCTTCTAACGTTGCTAGCTCATCTGCATTCGTAACAGGATTTAATCTCAACCATGCGTCCATTGCGTCAACATCTAGTGCCAAGTCCTGAATTTTTCCTTTTAGAAATTGAACACGATCACTACCAATTTTCTCAGCCATCTCAGCTTGGTATTTACGTGCCAAAGTCAGCATATCATTATTCATATCGACGCCGATAATTTTGCCAGTATCGCCGACCAGTTGAGCTGCCATATAGCAAATCTTGCCACTACCACTACCCAGGTCGAGAACAATATCTCCCTCTTGAACATAACGCGAAGGATCGCCACAACCATAATCTTTTTCAATAATTTCTTCTGGCAATATTTTCAACAAATCTGTTTGATAATCTACCGGGCAACACAGAGACTCCTGGCGCTCATTTGCACCTTCGGAATAGCGTTCAAGAACCGCACTTTCTTTATTCATATTTCACCTGCTAATGAAGGGGTTTTTCAATAATTGTAATAATTGACCTGATGTGGGATCCATAAATTCATTGAGCCCAACCACCATAGCATCATAGCCTGCCTTAGGTAAAAAGCGATAAGTCTTAAATAATTTATCCCAGACTGAAAATATATTGCCATAATTACTATTCGTTTCATCTTTCAGGACAGAATGATGAACTCGATGCATGTCAGGCGTCACGATGATAGTTCTAAGAAACCTGTCTAATCCGGGTTTGAGAAAAATATTACTATGGGTAAATAATGCTGCTGCATTTAATAATATTTCATAAAGTATGATTGCAAATGCTACGGGGCCAAACAAGGCTACCGCCAACATTTTATAAAGCACTGACAGCACTATTTCGATGGGGTGAAAACGAATACCTGTAGTGACATCAACTTCATGATCAATATGATGAACGCGATGAACTCTCCAGAGGAAGTTAACTTTGTGTGTAATAACATGCTGTACATAAATAAGCAGATCAAAGATAACTATTGTCAAGATAACATTGGCTAACAAAGGTATTTCCAAGAAATTGAAGAGACCTATATTTTCTCCATGTGCATAAACTGCGACATCAAATAGTGCCAACGGCACCAAGAGACGAACAACCACGATATCGATCAACAACAATAAAAAATTATTCACTTGTCGATACCAACGACCCTTCTCAGGTAAACGCCTGGGCCTGATTAATTGCAACCCCATGAAAATGAACAGCATAATGAAAAAACATGATAGCCTCAATATTGCTTCATTTTCTATGACGAACAGTTGAAATTGAGTTACTTCATACATAGGAGCTTAATTTTTATGATTTATTGCAATGCCGTTTTTGAGTTACACTACTAGACCCTAATCATAAACAAAAATTCAGCACATATGACTGGTAATTCACATAAAGGGACATCCCGATTATCACGACCTCGTCGAATGCGTAGTGATGATTTTTCGCGACGCTTAATGCGTGAGTCTACCATCAGTGTAGACGATCTAATCTACCCCATGTTTATTATTGAAGGTACTAATCAACAAACAGCTATCGATTCGATGCCTGGCATAGCTCGTCTCAGTGTTGACTTGCTAATGGAAGAAGCTAAAGAGCTGCTCGATCTTGGGATACCTGCAATTGCCCTTTTTCCAGTCGTTTCCGATGAAAAAAAGTCTGATGATGCAGCCGAAGCCTGGAATTCCTCAGGCTTAATACAAACAGCCGTGCGAGAGTTGAAATCGCATTACCCCAACCTTGGCGTAATAACAGATGTCGCACTAGACCCCTATACACTTTCTGGTCAAGATGGTTTAACTGATAAAAGTGGGTATGTCTTGAATGATGAAACTGTAGGCGTCTTGGTTAAGCAAGCCTTATCTCATGCTGAGGCAGGTGCAGACATCGTTGCACCATCCGATATGATGGATGGCCGAATTGGTTGTATTCGAGCCGCTTTAGAATCTGCAAATCATACCAATACGAAAATTCTTGCCTATTCAGCGAAATACGCATCAAGCTTTTATGGCCCATTTCGTGATGCCGTTGGCTCAGCAGGAAATTTAGGCAGCAGTAATAAATATACTTATCAGATGGACCCTGCCAATAGCGATGAAGCCATCACCGAAGCGGAACTGGATTTAGATGAAGGTGCCGATATGGTGATGGTTAAACCAGGCCTGCCTTATCTGGATATTGTCTATCGCGTCAAAACTACTTTCGGTCGTCCGACTTATGTTTATCATGTCAGTGGTGAGTATGCGATGCTAAAAGCTGCTGCTGCAAATAATTGGTTAGATGAAAAAAGCACTGTGCTTGAGTCGTTACTTTCCTGTAAACGCGCAGGTGCAGATGGTATTTTTACTTATTACGCAAAGCAAGTCGCAGGGTGGCTTCAAGCCCCCTAGTTTTCAATATACGTCACTATTCAGGTTGCGGCCGTCTTGATAAAAAGAGACTGTTGCCACCTCTCTTCTTGGCCTCATGTTTAACATCAGTTGCAACATAACGATGTGATTTACAACTGTGTCAGTCTGGCACAACTACATCAATTGCAGCAACATCACCCCATCAATAAGATGCTATGAGTTGTTAAATTCAGAATGGGCTAAAAACAACAAGTCTTAATCGATTATTATTTCAGGTTCAAATTCTCTATATTAATCAGGAAAGCACATTCCTTTTTTCTTAAGTGCGTGTGTGCGCCAATAAACCTTAATACCTGAATATTACATTCGAAATGTCTGTCCATTTGTCAATGACCAAAGCTTGTACTATTAAAAACGTAATTATTAAAATTTTATATGAAATAAATATGTCTCGACTTTCATTGCGTGTCTAATTCCAGTTGTTTGATCTTTCTCGTTAGCGTATTACGGCCCCAGCCTAGTAACTTGGCCGCATCCTGACGTCGACCACCTGTTCTTTTTAAAGCCTCGATTATTAATATCGATTCAAACCGTGGCACAGCATCACGTAATATTTCTGTGTCACCTTTTAATAGGCTGGATTCCACCCATTTACGAAAAGTAGTTTCCCATTCACCAGATACTTCAATTGTTTCAGCCTCCTGTTTTAATTCTGGTGGTAAATCATCAATATGAATCTCACTAGCAGATGCCATTACCGTTACCCAACGACAAAAGTTTTCAAGCTGTCGCACATTCCCATGCCAGGGCAACCCTGCAAGATAGTTAGCTGTTTCAGGTAATAGTTTTTTGGTCTCTTCATTTAACTCATTCGCTGCACTCTTTAAAAAATGATTAGTAAGCTCAACAATATCTGTACGCCTATCTCTCAATGATGGAACATGAACTCTAATAACGTTTAATCGGTGTAATAAATCTTCGCGAAACTTGTTTTCCTTTACAAGTTGTTCCAGATCTTGATGCGTGGCAGCAATCACACGTACATCAACTTTAATCGGTGTATGTCCACCAACACGATAAAACTCACCTTGTGCAAGAATACGAAGTAAACGTGTTTGTAAATCAGCAGGCATGTCTCCAATTTCATCAAGAAAAAGCGTGCCACCATTAGCTTGTTCAAAACGGCCCTGTCGTTGTCCACTAGCACCAGTAAAAGCACCTTTCTCATGACCAAATAATTCGGACTCCAATAAATCCTTTGGTATTGCAGCGGTATTAATCGCAATAAAAGGCTGAGAAGATCTTGGGCTATGCGCATGTAATGCGCTAGCAACCAGCTCTTTACCTGTTCCTGTTTCGCCGGTAATCAAGACGGTTAAATTTGAACTTGATAATCGGCCTATCGCTTTAAATACTTCCTGCATAGCTGGTGCTGACCCTATAATAGAGGTGCTAGCGTCGATTGCCTCAACAGCAGGAACAGTACTATTGTTCTGCTTATGAGTAATAGCTCGCTTTACCAGACTAACAACTTCATCAACATCAAATGGTTTTGATAGATACTCAAACGCACCACCTTGAAATGCAGAAACAGCTCTATCGAGATCTGAATATGCGGTCATTATTATAACCGGGACGCTTGGAGACTGTTCCTTAACCCTCTCTAGTAACGTTATACCATCCATACCTGGCATTCGAATATCCGAGATAATTACATCCGGTTCTTCGTTACGAATTTTTCTTAATACTTCATCAGGGTTTGCAAAACTTTGAATATCCACGTCTGTTTTTTGTAGTGCCTTTTCTAGCACCCAACGAATTGATTTATCATCGTCTACTATCCAGACTTTCTTTTGTTCACTCATCGCATTGCTCCGTTGGGAGTAAGATACTGAAATAGGTTTTGTTGTCTTTCCGTTCATAATTTATTAAACCGCCATGTGATTGAATAAGTTGTTGGGCAATAGATAAACCAAGCCCGGTTCCTTCGGCACGGCCAGTTACCAAAGGGTAAAAAGCACCAGACTCAATTTCTGGTGGTATTCCAGGACCATCATCAATAATGTCAAGTGCAATTATGTGCCGATATAATTGATGTCGGATTGTTACCTGCCGTTGAATACGTGTAACCAGAATGATCTGACCGTCTTTATCAATTTCCTGCACTGCATTACGCAATAAATTTAGTACTGCTTGAATAATCTGTTCACGATCAGCTTTGATAATTGGAATACTAGGATCATAATCTTTCCTGATATTCAGGTTTTGTGAGTTCTCTGCACGCACTACTGAAACCACATATTCCAGCAATTCGTGTATATTCATATCTGACTTCACAGGAAGCATGCTCGTAGTTAGCATACGATCAATAAAATTTCTTAAACGGTCACACTCATTAATAATAATACCGGTGTATTCAAGCAACTCTTTACTATTCAATTCCCGTTCGAGTAGTTGCGCTGCTCCACGGATCCCACCTAAAGGATTTTTAATTTCATGAGCCATGCCTTGTACAGACTCCTTGGCCGCCGCTTGTATGGTTTCCTGATTCACCTCTTGCATTACCCTGACAAAAGCATGGGTATCAATTAACTCAACTAAAATTTCTTCTGCAATATCCTCGACAACGACAGGTGTAATCATGCAGTCAACTTTTATCTGCTGACCGTTATTCAGGTTTAGATCCACACCACGTTCTATACAGGTTGTTCCAGAATCCAATGAGCGTTGAATCGACTCATAAAAAAACATTGAATTTGGCCAAATTTGATCCGGCCGCATACCCGCAACACGATTATGACTAACCGACAGTAAACCTTCGCCGGCACTGTTAATAGAAACAAGGCGCAGGTCCTTATTAAAGAGCAATACAGATGTTGCTAAGTGTTCAACGATACGCAATGCCGCTTGGGCTGAAGTTTCCATGATACCTTTATTATTGCACTATTTTAGTGCGATCTTAACGTGTTAATCCTAGTTGATATATTAGTATTGATATTAAATACAATAAAAACAAACAGTTAAAAAAACTGTTTGAATATAACAATGATTAGAGCAAGAAGCAGACCATTTGGAG
>CAXBLT010000011.1:0-92504 GCA_963976795.1 uncultured Gammaproteobacteria bacterium | reverse complement strand
GTATCAGGCATTGTCACTGTTGTGCCATCAATGATGCGCACGCGGCGACCCTGCCTGGCACGACAATACCCACCGGTCGATGTACTCGTGTCAGAAAGACCTCCCGTTAATCGTTTAAAACTGGTTTGATTAACAATGTTCTGGCAAGAACGATCGGTACTCATGGCTTGTGCAAGAAACATCGATAATGTTTCTGTCGGTGGATACAGGCGTTCTCTATGCTCAGGCAAAAGTGTTTCAACTTTGTCTAGCAGTTCATTACTGGTTAATACATTAAAAAAACGGTAACTATCACTTGTTCTACGATAATCAGTGATTCGGTTGTGTTGTTGCCTCGTCGATGTACGGGTAAGATGCATTAGGGTTGGCCCTTTGGTTGGTTGTGGGTTTCGCGATTTACAGCCTACCACTGGGTCAACCTTTTTATAATAAGTTCATACGCTTATGCTTAAGTAAGTGCCATTCGGGTCAGGTACAACATTTATAAACAATTAGGGCTAACTTACGCTTCTGGCCGAATTGAGAGTTACAATAAAACTTACTCAAAGCAGACATAATTGAAATTAAAAGGTCAGGGGCCAGGTATTTAACTACAGACTTTATCGCGCCCTGAATGCTTTGCTTTGTACATCGCTTTATCAGCATCTTCGATAAGTTGATGTGGGTCGTCATGAATTGACATCTCGGCAACGCCTATTGATATGGTTACGCTTGGTAAAGGTTGCTCATCTTTGTCTGTTATATTCGTTTGTTTAATTGCTTCGCGCAGACGTTCAGCAACGGTTATAGTGGAATTGATGTCCATGCCGGGTAAGAGAGCAAATAGTTCTTCGCCGCCATAGCGCGTTACTAAATCTTCCGGGCGTAAATATTGAATGATGGTTTGTGACACGGTGCGTAGGGCGATGTCACCTGCCAGGTGACCATTCTTGTCGTTGTAATCCTTGAAACTGTCAATATCAATCATCATGACAGATAGCGCTTCATTGTTTTTATGACAACGTTGCATGACACGCGCTTGCATATTATCCAGCCAACGACGGTTATAAAGGCTAGTAAGTGCATCAACTGTCGCGTGATGTTCATATTCTTTTAGCAAGCCTTTTATTTTATTAATAACAGAATTGCCATGTCGTAAGCGTTGTGACAAAACAACGAGCAAGTTATTTGCAATCGCATGCGAACTGCCTATTAATGACCACATGACTTCTTCGTCAATAACAAGTACACGTGATTCCTTTACTGCAGAAACATAGGCAGACGCAGGTTGATGGTCAATAATCGCTATCTCGCCTATGCTTTGGCCTGGCTCAAGCACCGTTACCGGATCAACGCACTCTGGTGTCAGGTGAACGTTGAATTCACCAGATAATATTAAATAAACGTTATTGTTTGTTTCGCCTGCTTTTATTATTGTTTCATGATTAGCAATATTCCTGATATTGCAATCAGAGAGAAGCGGCATAATTGAGATGAAGTCGACATCATTAAATAATTCTTGCTCGCCAATATCTGATTCTGATAACGACGATGCTTTGCTATCAATGTCGCTGTTCAGTTCGTCGTTATCTTTTTCGGAGAGAAGGATTTTATTGCCGCCTTAAATTGTAGTATTTTTTTATTGTCAGAATAGTAGCGAATGTTTATATATAAATCCGTTATATGTTTTATTTCACTTTCAAGATCAAAGTGTAACTTTGAAACACGTTCCGCAAAATCAAGTGGGCCTTCATACGGTTTTCTGGGTGTTCCCGTCTTCGCCAATTTATTACAGAAAGCATCATAATACATTTTTGCAGGTTCGGTTGATTTAGAAGTTTTGTTAAGTATATAAGCAGCAATAAGAGCAATTATAGTGCCAAGAAAAATAAATAATGCAAAGGTCAGTTGTTTCCAGTCAATTGACTTAAAACCAAACTTTTTCATAAAAAGTTTTTGTCGATCCGGGCCATAACCTAACACCCATTGAGCCCATTGATAGTTGACCATGTCGACAGTATTGCGTAGTTGTTGCCAAAGCCGTTTTGCTGTGGCGTTGCTGTCCAATCCAAGCGGTATATCAATAATTGCTTGAGGAATGATATTTTCTATACCTTCATTTATACGTGTTGGTGATGCTATCGCGGTTGGGTCAATGCGAATCCAGCCTTGGTCTTCAAGCCATACCTCTGCCCATGCATGCGCGTGATATTGTCGTACAATCAAATAATTGCCCACTGGATTAATTTCTCCACCCAGGTAGCCGGTCACCACGCGCGCCGGAATTCCAGCGGCACGCATTAATATAGTAAACGCAGAGGCATAGTGCTCACAAAACCCCTGTTGCTTATCAAATAAAAACTCATCGACCATATCTTCAACCATTAATGGAGGTTGAAGTGTGTAAACGAAACTTTCCTGTTTTAGCCATTCAAGGGCGGCAGTAAGAATTAAGTCAGGCTCACGAAACTCGTCACGTAATTTTGACGCGAGCTCGCGGGTTTTAGGGTGATTGGTTTCAGGCAAGAGCAGCCCCCGCTCCAGGTCGTTGTCATTTTTTGTCCCCAGCCTATATGAACTGTGGGAAGTTAAGGTAAATGCTTTTCGAGCCTGTAGTGCTTTGCGGGTTTTTAATTGGTAGTCATGGGTTAAATAGGTGTTTTCAGGCGTTATCGAAACCATCTCAAGGCCAAACAACCATCTTTTATTTGTAGGTTCGATGGTGACATCATAGTGCAGTGTTTCGCCTGTGAATTCTATTGGCGCAGGATCTCTGTTCGATCCAGATTTTCCTGGAATCCATTTTCGCCCATCTGTTTGCCAAAGGACTGGACCCCGCCAATAGAGCGAAGATTGTTCAGGGATCTCGTCTTCAAAAGAGACACGAAAGGCCACTTCACTTGATTGTACAAGCTTACTGATAGAGCCAGGTGACATTTGATCATCGATTCCAGTGGTGCCAGTGTAGGCATCTTTGGGCAGGCCCCATAGCGGGCCATTTATACGCGGAAACAATACGAACAATACTAGTAAAATCGGTATCGATTGAATTAAAAGTGTTGATGAAAATTTAAAACGTTGCAACAAAGTGAGTTGTTGCTCTGTATCATTAAAATTAATTAATCCGGCAGTCATTATAATGATAACAATCAGCATATATGCCGCTGTTGGAATAGTCTGGCTGTAAAAGAAGTTTGTGATGATCAGAAAATAGCCAAGATAGGCACAGATGTAATAATCTCGCTTAGACTTGCTTTCAAAAACCTTAAACGCAGCGAGCATCACTAATAATGCGATACCTACATCACGTCCTGCTAGCGTTCCATAGCTGTTATAGATAATAAAGACACCACCAATCATTAGGAACAAACGCACCATATTGATAGTGGCTTTTTTATTCGTCCAAAATAAAGGCAGGCGGAGTGGTATATAAATACGTGCTAGTAATAAACCTATATGTAAGATTGGGATCCATATTGCCAAGCGTTGCCAATGTGGAAAACTGGCTAACGCGACCCCGGTTGCTAGCCACAAAACTTCATTAATATTTAGTGCTGGTTTCGTCATTACTGTCTTCCGTAACTTGCTAATGCTTCAAGACAATGTTCTTTGTGATGTGTACCCAGGCCGGGATCAATTTTTATACCGGGGATCTCTAAGCCATAATGAATCAATGACTTTTCAGCAAGTAGCACCCAATAACATAATTGCGATAATCTTGACTCAACATCGGTTATATAGGAAACAGTACCCCAACTAAGTATTAATGTTTGTGACCCCTTGCCGCTGAATTGCTTTATTAATAATCCCTGCTCTCTTGCAAATGCTTTCCATGCGATAGAGTTGACCTGATCACCAGACCGGTATTTTCTAAAACCCGCAAAATCATCTGTTCCTGATTGCAGTCCATAGTTGGCGTTTTCTTTTTGTAATGTATGCGGCGGTAATTGTTTATTACCCCTGGGGGCGGGGTAGATCAGACAATAGAATTCAGGCTCGAAATATGCCCATGCACTAAAGAGGCCCAATGGAAAACTTGTGGATAGTTTCAGGCGTTCTAACTTCAGTAAGCCACGATGACTGGTTTCTACCGGGTAGTAACTGGTTAAAGGCTTGTCTGCCGCAACGCTGATTGAAATGATATGGCGTGGCTTCCTTTTACGAAACAATCTTTTTACAGTCTCATACGATTCTAATTGTATAGAGTATCTTGCCAGACTCTGGCGATTATCGAGTTGTATGGGAAATAGAGCTTGCTGCCCAACAAAGACGGGTTTGGGGCTCGCAGCGGTTAGTACCAAGCCTGCCAGATTGCGATAAGTATGAATCATACAAACCAGGCCAAGACTTGCTAGTAAAAAACAAAGCATAAATGCCATGCTGTTGTTGTAGTTTATGGCGCCTAATAACATAACGATTAACATCACTGTATATAGCCAGCCTTGCAGTGATGGGAATATGTAAACGCGTTGGCGTTTAAGTTGGTTTGATACGACTCTCGTCCTGCCGGAAGGGTTAGCAGGTAGGCGTTCTAATACAACCGACACTCCCATGCTTAGGGAATCGGAACGTTTTGGATTAAATGTTGCGCAGGTTGTAATGCCTGTTTATCTGAAACTTCATGAACAAACTGAAGTCGATGACCAATCACGCTAGGCAAGATGGTTTGTATATCTTCTGGTAATACATGTTGGTGCGAGTGAATCAATGCCCATGCTTTTGCCGCACTCAACATCGCAATACCTGCGCGTGGTGATAGACCATGCAAGTAGTTGCCAGAGTTGCGACTGAATTCAAGCAAGTCTTGCAGGTAGTCAAGTATGGCGTCTGCAGCATGTATATGTTCTAACTGTTTTTGTATTGGTATTAGTTCGTCGCCGGACAATATAGGCTGGATATTTTCCAACAACTCTTTTCGATCCTTGCCATTTAATAATTCACGTTCAGCGTTATTATCTGGATAACCCAATTCTATTCGCATGAGGAAACGATCCAGCTGAGACTCAGGTAATGGATAGGTGCCTATCTGGTTCTGTGGGTTCTGTGTGGCAATGACAAAAAATGGTTCAGGTAGCGTTCTGGTTTCGTTGTCGGTAGTGACTTGAAACTCTGCCATGGCTTCTAACAATGCACTTTGTGTTCTTGGTGTTGCGCGATTGATTTCATCCGCAAGCAAGACATTAGAAAAAACAGGGCCCGGATGGAAATCAAACTTGCTGGTATCGCGGTTATAAACTGAAACGCCGAGGATATCTGCCGGTAACAAGTCGCTGGTAAATTGAATACGTTGGTAATTCAGGCCCAATACTTTAGCAAGTGTGTGTGCGAGTGTTGTTTTTCCAACACCCGGTGTGTCTTCTATTAGTAAATGACCTTTAGCTATTATGCAGGCCAACGCCAGTTTAATGGCAGTATTCTTGCCGAGAATTATTTCGCCAATGGCATTAATAGCATTATCAAGCTTGGCAGTATTAGCGGATGATGAATTAATGTCTTCATTCATGTTCATGGTTATTCTGAATCTCTTAGTTGAATCCATTTGAGTGTGCGTTTTTTAGGCTTAGTTGCACCGACTAAAAAGCTGCGCATAGTCGTGCTATGTAAAGTTTTTGCTGTCAAGCAAATGAGCCTAAAAAACGTGCAATCATATGGGTAGGCAGGATTACCCAATAGGTGGTTGTTTAACATAAGATAATGTTCTATTTTGAAAATAATAATCATAATTCAAGGTCGATCAATTGAGAGATCCAGAATCAATTATTCTCCTGCAATAGTCATAGCATCGATCATGACAGAACCGGTCAATACATTTCCTCGTGGGTCAATATCATTACCGATACTGGTAATGTTCTGATACATATCGATTAAATTTCCGGCGACAGTGATCTCTTCAACGGGATAAGCCAGTTCGCCGTTTTCTACCCAGAAACCAGATGCACCACGCGAATAGTCCCCGGTCACTTGATTAACGCCAAAGCCAATCATGTCGGTTATCAATAAACCGGTATTCATTTCCTTGATCATATTGTCTAGATTATTTTGCCCTGACTCAATAATAAGGTTATGTACCCCGCCCGCATTACCTGTGGTTTGTAATCCAAGCTTTCGTGCGGAGTAACCACTCAATACATAGTCCTGAAGTATGCCGTCTTTAATAATGTCGCGTGCCCTGGTAGCAACACCGTCGTTATCAAACGGAGCACTGCCCAAGGCCTTTTTTACATGTGGTTGTTCACGTATATTGATATGGTCTGCAAATACTTGTTCACCTTTTTTGTCCAGCAAAAAACTGGCCCGGCGATAGAGACTGCCACCAGCAATAGCCGTGATAAATGCTGAGAAAAGCCCCGATGCGACCGGCGCTTCAAAGATAACTGGAACCTGTCGGGTGGAGAGTTTACGAGCTCCTAATCGGGACACAGTTCTTCTTACCGCCTCTTTGCTAATGTCTTTGATGGACTCCAGATCATTAAAGTCGCGCGTCTTGCTATACCAGCCATCACGTTGCATACCATTTTTATCTTCGGCAATGACCGTGCAATCGATAGTGTGGCTCGACCAGTTCCAGCCATCGATAAAACCATTGGTATTTCCATATAGGTTGATACCTGAATAGGTGCTGACCACAGACCCATCAGAGTTAGAAATTCGTTTGTCGCAGGCAAATGCCGCTTGTTCACATTCAATGGCCAGATTAATAGCGGCCTCAGGTGAAATAGACCACGGGTGATACAAATCAAGATCAGGGACTTCTGTTGCCATGAGTTCGGGCTCTACTAGGCCGGCACAATCGTCACGACTGGCATGTTGCGCAATCCTGATTGCTGCTTGTACAGACTCTTTCAGTGCGGCCTCACTAAAGTCGGAGCTGCTTGCATTCCCCTTTTGCCCGTCGATATAAACAGTAATCCCGAGTCCCTTATCGCGTTCATATTCGAGCTTGTCGATCTCGCCTTTACGAACATTGGCAGATAAGCCAGAACCAGTACCAATATCGGCCTCTGCCGAAGTGGCGCCCAATGCCTTCGCCTGTGTTAAAACAGAATCAATGATGCGGATGAGTTCATCACGGTTATCAGATAACGCGCTTGAGTTGTTAGCTTCCATAATTATTTATTATTTAATACTTTGTAAAGTCAGTATTCTAACATTCAGTTAGATTCATTTAGCAGTTTAATTCAATAGTCTGATGGTTTTGCGTACAATCCGTTCCATGGATATTTCTCACGTGCTCGACCCCTTAAATACAGATCAACGCGAAGCTGTTGGTGCGCCAGCTGGCAATATGTTGGTACTAGCGGGTGCCGGTAGTGGCAAAACCCGGGTATTAGTGCATCGGATTGCCTGGTATATAGAAACGGATCAGGCAAGCCCATATAGTATTATGGCGGTAACCTTCACGAATAAAGCCGCGGCAGAAATGCGCACTCGAATTGAAAATTTACTAGGCCAATCAATTAGAGGCATGTGGGTCGGGACTTTCCACAGTTTGGCGCATCGTTTATTGCGTGCACATTGGCAAGAAGCGGGTTTGCCGCAGAGTTTTCAGATCATAGACAGCGAAGATCAATTCCGCATGATCCGCCGTTTAATACGCTCGATGATGATAGATGAATCGCAATATCCGCCAAGGGAAGCACAGTGGTTTATCAATGCGCGTAAGGATGAAGGTCTTCGACCAGATCATATTGATGACCATGGTGATGTGACTATTGCGCAAATGGTACAGATCTATAAATCCTATCAAGATGCGTGTGAACGATCGGGCCTGGTTGATTTTGCAGAATTATTATTACGCACCTTTGAGTTGTTTCGTGAACAAGGCGCTATCCGTGAACATTATCAACACCGGTTTAAGCATGTCTTGGTTGATGAGTTTCAAGATACCAATACGCTGCAATATAGTTGGCTAAGACTGTTAGTAGGTAAAGACAGCACCTTATTTGCTGTCGGTGATGATGATCAATCTATTTACAGTTGGAGAGGCGCCCGTGTTGAAAACATGCAGGCCTTTGAACGGGACTTTGATAACACGAAGTTAATAAAACTTGAGCAAAATTATCGTTCAACAGCAACCATCTTAAAGGCGGCTAATAAGTTGATCGCAAATAATAATGCGCGATTAGGTAAAGACCTTTGGACTGATGGTGAAGACGGTGATCGCATTGGTGTCTATATGGCCTATAACGAAACCGATGAAGCACGTTACGTTATAGATCAAATTCGTCAGGCACCGGATCAAGGTAAAGCGTTTAATGATTACGCTATTTTATATCGTGTCAGTGCTCAATCGCGTGTCATAGAAGAAGCACTAATGCAGGCGCGTATACCATATCGTGTTTATGGTGGTATGCGATTCTATGAACGTGCCGAGATTAAAGACGCACTCGCCTATGTGCGTCTTGCTCGTTTTAAAGATGATGATGCCTCGTTTGAACGGATTATTAATACCCCGACACGCGGCATTGGTAATCGGACAGTTGAAGAACTACGGGATACAGCAAGAAGAGATAATTGCTCTTTGTGGAAAGCAGCTCAACATATTGTTGAGCATAAGTTAATGAGTGCGCGCGCTTTAAATGCGTTGGAGCATTTTGTTAAGCTGATTCAGAAAATGACCGCCGCTGAATCTGAGTCAACTTTAAACGAACATGTCGATCAGGTTATACAATTAAGCGGATTAATTGAGCACTTTAAAAAAGAGAAAGGTGAAAAAGGTCTGGCCAGGGTTGAGAATCTGGAAGAACTGGTCACAGCAGCAGGTGAGTTTGAAATAGGCGACGATGAAGAATTGGCCGAGATGGATGCGTTATCAGCTTTTATGGCTCATGCGGCATTAGAGTCAGGCGAGACCCAGGCAGGAGATAGTTCTGACTGTGTGCATATGATGACTTTACATTCTGCAAAGGGTTTAGAGTTCCCCGACGTGTACCTTGTCGGTATGGAAGAGGGATTATTTCCGCATCAGCGCAGTAGTGAAGACTTGGTTCAGCTAGAAGAAGAACGCCGGCTTTGTTATGTCGGTATTACACGAGCGAAACAAACATTAACACTAACTCATGCACAGCACCGTCGGATGCATGGTTCTGATTACTATCCATCGCCGTCACGGTTTATAGATGAAATCCCTTCCGAGTTGCTTAACGACATTCGTCTCGGGGGTAGTGTTACTGAATCGCTGTTTAGTAAGAGCGAAGTCTCAGCACCAGGTAGCGATGGGTCATTATCTCTTGGGCAGCGTGTAACTCATGCCAAGTTTGGTGAAGGCATTGTACTCAATCTTGAGGGTAGTGGTGGACATATGCGGATACAGGTTAACTTTGAACAAGCGGGGAGCAAGTGGTTGGTTGCGAGTTACGCAAACCTCCAACCCGCTTAACAATGGCTATTTCATCCGATGATCGCGATGGAAGGTGGAAATGCAAATTTCGCATAAAGCGCCTACTGTTGGTGCAGGAGCAAAAAATTTGCTAGGCGTTACAATACTTTTTGCGATGCTCATTGACTTAATGTCAACTCCGCTTCTCAAAAAGCATTGCGCCTCGTGCTCGAATAAACTAGCTCATTCTTAAAAATTATAATTAGTCATAGAAGGAGAAGTCATGGCGTCAGAGATAGAAAATATTACCGAACATTTTAAGTCTTATTTTGAAGGGCATGACTTTGAGTTGCTGACTTGGGATACCGGGCCTATTAAAGACATTATCCCTGAGTTTCAGGTGATAAGGTTTTCACCCGGTAAGAAGTGTGACCAATGGGTTTATTGTTCGGTTGGCACTTCGAAAATCAATCATGAAACAGCAGGTCGATACGAATTCATTGTTATTTCTCCCATTGAGACGGAACGTATGGTGCAAATGCTTGCGATGGTGACTTACTTTCATTCGCAACACGGCCTTGAATATACCGCGACAGTGCCTATCGGTGAACCTTGGTTAGAGGGTTCTGTTTGCGATAATTGGTTAGTCTCATTGCCATATTCGTTTGATCAAACACTTGAGTTGATCCCGATGGATCGCACTCGTGTTGCTTGCTTAATGCCTATAAGCGGTGCTGAACGTGAATATATAGCAGAGAATGGACTGGAAGCACTTGAGCAACAATTTGATGAAGTTCAATTAAAATATTGGGAAATAGATAGGGCCTCTGTGGTTTGAAACCATAACAAGAGATTGTATTACTGGTATAGAGCATTTATTAAAGGTAAAAATTATTTATGAACAAACGCAATATCATTTTATATGTATTACTAACATTATTTTTAACGGCTTGTGGTGGCGCATCTGAGTCCGGAGTTAGTAGCGAAGCCAGTACTGATCTCTCTAAAAAGTTTAAGTGGAAGATGGTGACTACCTGGCCAGCTAATTTTCCGATCTTTCAGGTAGGCGCTGAGAGATTTGCTGATGATGTGCGTACGATGAGTAATGATCGTATGGACATTCATGTCTATGCTGGTGGTGAACTAGTCCCTGCACTGCAGGTATTTGATGCGGTTTCAAATGGTGTAGTGGAGATGGGACACGGCTCACCTTATTACTGGGCGGGGAAGGTCCCCGAGGCGCAATTCTTTTCATCAGTACCATTTGGTATGACGGCAAAAGGGATGAATGCCTGGTTATATAATGCGGGTGGTCTGGAACTTTGGAACGAGATCTACAAACCATTTAACTTAATTGTCTTCCCAATGGGTAATACCGGGGTGCAAATGGGAGGATGGTTTAACAAGCAGATTAATTCAATGGCCGACATTAAAGGATTACGTATGCGTATCCCGGGTTTGGGTGGAAAGGTATTTAAAAAAGCAGGTGGTAACCCTGTTTTAATGGCGGGGAGCGAGGTTTATACGGCCTTGGAACGTGGGACGATTGATGCCACTGAATGGGTTGGCCCGTTTCATGATACGCGACTAGGACTTAATCGTGCAGCTAACTATTATTATTATCCTGGCTGGCATGAGCCGGGCACGGTCTTTGAGCTGATGATCAATGAATCAAAATGGTCTTT
Organism: uncultured Gammaproteobacteria bacterium; assembly: GCA_963976795.1. Taxonomy (GTDB): domain Bacteria; phylum Pseudomonadota; class Gammaproteobacteria; order Eutrophobiales; family Eutrophobiaceae; genus UBA7359. The sequence goes on along the minus strand of CAXBLT010000011.1, from coordinate 81,521 downwards.
ACTACCAAAAGATTTACAAAAGATTATTGAGACTGCCGCTGCGGCTACCAGTGAATGGATCTATGCGCAGATGGAATATAACAACCAGCAGGCATTAACCGAGCTTAAGAAGAAACAAAATATTCAGATCCTTGAGTTTCCAGAAGAGGTCTTGTCTGGCTTTAAGCATTTGACCAAGGAAACGCTTGATGAAGAAGCGGCGGCTAACCCAGCGTTCAAAAAGGTATATGAGGAGTATGAGCGCTTTCGAGCGGCCTACGCGGGCTGGGATGAATTCTCCGAAGAATCTTACCAGAACAGCTTAAGGCTGAAGTAGTCGCGGCCGTCTGGATGGGCCTAGGAAGATTAAGGGGATCCTGAGGTGTATCTTGTACATAAAACAAAGGGAGCCAAGAGCTCCCTTTGTTTGAAGGATCTAAAAGACTTATTGCACTTGCTGAATAATGTAGTCAACCGCTGCCTTAACTTCATCATCGCTAAGTGATTGGTTCATTCCTCTAGCTGGCATCATGCCCATCTCGCCCTGGAATCCATTAATTGCATTGTCATATAAGGTCTCAATACCTTTCTCTATACGCGGAGCCCATGCGGCGGCATCACCTGCTTGGGGAATCATTGCAGCCATAGCGGCTATTCCATGACAACCCATACAAACACTCTCAAAGACGGTTTTGCCAATATCTCCACTTGCTTCCTCGTTCGCTGGAGCTTCTTCGACAACTGCTTCTTCCACAGCAACTTCTATTTCGTCTCCAACAGCTGTGACCTGTCCTACCGGTTCAGTAACTTCGGCTACTTTTGCTGAACGTATTTTAGCTTCTGCTTCATCGTCTGAAGCGGCAAACTGTGCAACAACGAAAAATACCACCATCATTACGGCTATAATGCCAAGTGCCAGTGAAAAGTTTCTGAAAAATAGTTTATCTTGTTCTTTACTCATCAATTTATCCCCAAAGGTGTGTCCCAAAATTCGGTGTTTCTATTATTTAAGGTGCAAAAGTATACCTATTGTCTGTATCCGAGGGAACACTCGTCATTCGTGGGATATCAGACAGCCACTTTTAACTGGGGTATAGGTAATAAGGATAAGGCTTCGATATAGAGGTGTTTTGCCTCGTTGCGAACATGATCATAGTCAAAACTGTCAATATTCGATTGTGTTAGTGTTTCATAGTCGATCATAGTGGGGAATTGATCTTCATCCGGCCGTAAACGTCCTGCACAATAAACAACAGCTGCTTCTTGCTTAAATTCAGGTGCTATCTCGGGACAATTCTGGTAACGAATACCGGAAATAATTGAGCTGGGAATAGACCAACCTTCAAGTATATCTGCACCTAGCTCGGCATAATCAAACCCAAAAGTAGATCGTTCAAAAAGATGAATAGGGTAGCCGGTTTTTTGCTGTTGAGTAATCACCTTTTGCATCAAAATCGGGTCACGAATGCCCATAATCATATGGCCTATATTAGAAAGTAAACCCAAAATAAATAACCTGTCGGGATCGTTAATTTTTAATTCTGTTGCGCATGACTTAGCTACTACGCCGCGCATGATGGAATTTTGCCAAAACCCGGGCACATCAAAATTCACATCTAGCATTGATTGAAATACGTGGGAGAGGGTAATCGCTAAAACTGTGTCATGTATGGTCTTGGTTCCCAGTAATGAGACGGCCTTATGCAAGCTGTCAACACCTGACGCTTGTCCATAAAAAGGGCTATTGGCAATTTTCAAAAGCCTTGTCGATATTGCTGGGTCGATCGAAATGATCTGAGCAAGATCATTCATATTGCTTTCCGGGCTTTCGATCGTCTCTTTAATCGCAATGTATATATCCGGAAGGGTAATTAATTCTGCAACATTGACCAGATAGTCCTGAGTGTTTGGCACTTGCGGCACCTCCATGTTAATCGTTATTTGTAACTAGCTAATGCTGTATTTATATTCAGGATCTGTACCAAGAACGTGCTTTTTTGAAAAAACATACAAATATGAAGGGTTGAAAAGGACTTGGCTGCTCGAATATGCTTTATATAGAAAATAGGCACATTAATTGCGTTAGTGCCTATATTATGAGAAAAGTCATGTAGATTGATTCAGTTCAAATGACTAAGGAAGGTAGGTCTTCAATGAAAGAAGAGTATGTGTTACATGCTCCAACGTATGAGTGGACGGTCAGGCTTTTTAGTCGACTCAGAAAAATGCTTGGCATTAATATCAAGCTACATGGTGACCCTGCGTTGTTGGCGCAGGGCGAGATCTTTCTCTTTAATCACTTTGCCCATATAGAAACATTCCTGCCGCATTATTTGATTTACCGGGAAACCGGTGCTTTTTGTCGATGCATAGCAAAGAAAACGCTATTTAAAGGTAACGAATCGTTCAGTAAGTACCTTTCTCGTGTCGGTGTCATTCCTAATGATCATGATGAGTTGTTGCCAATGTTGGTGGCAGAAATTATTCGTGGACGTAAGGTAATTATCTTTCCTGAAGGCGGAATGATTAAGGACAGGCGCGTTATGAATGATAAGGGTAAATTTATGGTTTACTCGCGAAAGACAGGGGCATATAGAAAACATCATGCTGGTGCGGCAGTCTTGGCTACCGCAGTTGATACTTTCAAGCTCGCTGTGCATACAGCAGAAGAAGCTAAAGATTGGAAACGCATTGATGCCTGGGTTGCCATGTTGGGACTTAAAAATAGAGAACATTTGCTATTTTCTGCGCGACGATCGACAAAAATAATCCCCGGCAATATCACCTTCTATCCAATCAATACCAGTGACAATTTTTTGAACAAGGGCGCTGGTTTTTTGAGTGCAGAACTCAGTCCCAGAGTGAATGAAGAATTGATAATAGAAGCAAATTTATTATTAAAAAATACGGACATGGATATGCGTCTAGGCAAACCGGTTGATTTAGCTGAAGGACGGCGTTGGTGGGAACGAAACCTGCAAAAGTATCTGGCGCGTAATTTAAATACAGTAGAAGATTTTTTTACACTGGAAGGATTAAACCGTCCTTGGGTTGAAAAAATAATCAGGGGGACTATACGACGGAGTAGTGAAAGGATACGAGACAAATACATGCATGGTATCTATCAAGAGATAACGATCAATTTAAGTCATATTGCATCATACATAGTACTGGATCTGGTAGATAAGAATGTAACTGAGATAGAAGCAAAAAAGTTTTATTTAATTGTGTACCTGGCCATAAAATATGTTCAGCAACAATCAAGCGTACATTTGCATAGAAGCTTGAAAAACCCTGAAGCCTATGCCGATCTTGTTGTCGGTAGAAAAAAACCATTGAAACAGTTTCTTGAGATTGCCTCTGAGAATGGGTTGATTGAATTAAAACGCGGCAAGCTAAAATTTCTTGAAAAGTTAAACGAAGGTTTTGAATCTGATTCTGTTCGTATTGAAAATACAATACAGGTTTACGTAAATGAAATGGCACCAGTTGATAATGCTGTAGCTGCAATAAGTCGAGCATTAAACGAACATCAGTTAATAAGTGATGTTGTGCTGGCCGAACTCCATTTTGATGATGAGCTACGATGTTATGACTGGAACCATTTTTACTATAGTAAGCCACGCTTTGATGAAATAAATAAACATGAGACGGCGACAGAAAGTGGTCGTCCATTTTATATTATTCCTGAAGAAAGTCGGCACGATATCGGTGTCGTTCTTGTGCATGGTTTCCTTGCTTCACCTGCCGAGATGAAACCCTTCTCAGATAAACTTGTTGCCGCAGGATACCCGGTTTATGGTGTACGCTTACCCGGGCATGGTACCTCCCCTGTTGATCTGCGTGAACGTAACTGGGAAGAATGGTTACGTGTTGTTCAACGAGGTTACGAAACTCTAGGTACACACGTTGATAGAGTGTGCGTCGTTGGTTTTTCTACCGGCGGGGCATTATCTTTAATCTTTGCCTCTGAGCATCCACCAAGCCTCGCGGGTGTAGTTGCGATAAACGCGCCGGTCAAATTTCAAAACAAGACTATGAGATTCGTTCCATTCTTACATGGAATGTCACGGCTTATGCGTTGGAACTCATCATTTGAAGGTGTCGTACATTACCGAAGTAACAGTCCTGAGCATATACGCGTAAATTACAGAAACATTCCTGTTAGAGGTCTTTATGAACTGGTACGCATGAATCATGTGCTTAGCCATCGCCTCGATAGCATTTATTGTTCTTGCCTTTTGATGCAATCGACAAATGATCCAGTTGTAGTGCCTGATAGTGCCAGGGTTTTAAAAGATGGCTTGGTTAATGCCGATGTTGATTATGTTGAAATAGAGTCGAGTCGACACGGTATTTTGTACGAAGATAAAGGGGAAACTCACAAGGTTATTATGGAATATATCGAGAAACTTTCAGAGGGTGTAATACATAAAGAACATCTTTAAGAGCAGCCGTAAAAAAAGCGGGCTGAGTTAATAATAATCTTGATGTATATGAAAATAAATAGCACAGTACGTATTACTTCACAAATAAGCTTTGTGGGAGTTAGTTAATGCAGAGAGGAAACACGAGGAATAAACAGAACGTTTACGTTGTTGATGGCGCGCGTACACCTTTCTTACGTGCGCGAGGCCGCCCAGGAAAATTTACAGCGGCAGATCTGGCTTTACAATCAGCGCAGCCCTTGATGCTACGACAATCTTTTTCTTCTGAGAAACTTGATGAGGTGATTCTGGGGTGTGTAGGTGCGGCGGCAAATGAAGCAAATATAGCTCGAGTTGTTTCATTACGACTAGGGTGTGGTGACGCGGTGCCTGCCTGGACCGTGCAACGAAATTGTGGCTCAGGTCTACAAGCAGTTGATACTGCTTTTCGCAATATCACAAATGGTTATGCCGATATGATACTTGCCGGTGGCGTCGAGGCGATGAGTCAGGCGCCATTAATGCTTAACCATTCAATGGTTAATTTAATAAGTGATCTTTATCAAGCAAAAAGTGTTGGGCAAAAAATATTGGCATTAGCCAAACTCAGGCCGGGGCATTTAAAACCAGTTATTTCATTGCTTATAGGTTTAACCGATCCTGTTGTTGGTTTATCGATGGGCAAGACAGCTGAGATACTTGCCAGTCGGTTTAATATAAGCAAGGAAGAGATGGATGCGTATGCAGTTAGAAGCCATCAACGTTTGGCCGCAGCACAAGAAGATGGTCGGCTAGATGAAGTTGAAGTTATTTATGATCAGGAGGGTAAATCTTATGCCGCAGATGACGGCGTCAGACCGGATAGTAACCTCGACTCATTAGCCAGGCTTAAACCGGTCTTTGATCGACATCATGGGTTAGTAACCGCAGGCAATAGCGCGCAGGTAACAGATGGAGCCGCATGGGTATTGTTAGCTAGTGAAGCAGCCGTTAAGCAACATAAGCTGTCACCATTAGGTAGAATTGTTGATTGTGACTGGGTCGGGTTGTCACCAACAGAAATGGGGTTGGGGCCGGCTTATGCAGTATCAGCTTTAATGAAAAATAATAAACTCGGTATTGACGATATTGATTATTGGGAAATTAACGAGGCCTTTGCCGCACAAGTATTGGCATGTACTCGGGCCTTGGCAGATAAAGAATTTTGTCGTCATGAACTGGATAGGAGCAGTGCTGTAGGCGAGATTGATCAAGAACGACTTAATGTTGATGGTGGTGGTATCAGTTTAGGGCATCCCGTCGGCGCGAGCGGAGCCCGAATTGTTTTACATATGTTGAAAACGTTACAGCGTACTAATTCCAAAAGAGGTATTGCTTCTCTTTGCATCGGCGGCGGACTAGGTGGTGCCATGTTGCTGGAGCATATAGATGCTTAGTAATAATAAGAAACAAGAACGGCGTGAGTATACAAATATTTATGTTGAGCGTGATGCTGAGGGCATAGCATGGCTTTACTTCGATCAAGCGGATAGCGCCACCAATGTTTTATCAGCAGAGATGTTTGTTGATCTTGATGCGGCTATGGATGATTTGCTAAAGGATCCCCCCGCTGGTCTGGTTTTTTTATCGAATAAAAAAACCGGTTTTATTGCTGGTGCCGATGTTAAGGCATTTGCGCGTGTTGATACCGAGGCCCAAGTCAAAGAAAGTATCGAAGTTGGACAGTCAATGTTTAATCGGATTGAGGCATTTGCTGTTCCTACAGTGGCAGCAATTCATGGCTTTTGTCTTGGTGGTGGTCTGGAGTTGGCATTGGCTTGTGATTATCGGATCGTTTGTGATGATGAACCTGCACGTATCGGTTTGCCGGAAGTATTATTAGGTATTCACCCGGGTTTTGGTGGTAGTGTAAGGCTCATACGTCTCATAGGTGCGTTGTCCGCAATGCCAATTATGTTAACGGGACGGAGCCTGAATGCACGGAGAGCAAAACGGCTTGGTATTGTTGATGATGCTATGCCACGTAGGCACTTAAGATCAGCAGCGGCAAAGTTGATCAATAACAAACCGAAATTAAAACGAAAAGACATTTTAGCGAAAGTAGTCAATACATCTTTGGTTCGATCGTTGTTAGCACGGTATATGAGACAACAAACGTCAAAGAAAGTAAGTGAACAACACTACCCTGCCCCATTTGCATTGATTGATTTATGGAAAACTAAAGGCGGCAACGATCAAATCATGATGAAGGGTGAGGCCGAATCGATTGCAAAATTATTTATGCATCCAACCACAAAACGGCTTGTCAGGGTATTTATGCTACAGGAACAGTTAAAAGGTTTAGCTGCTGATAAGACTGACTTTGAGTTATGCCATGTACATGTCATCGGTGCTGGTGTTATGGGTGGTGATATTGCCGCATGGTGTGCGCTAAAAGGAATGCGAGTGACTTTGCAGGACCGTGCGCCTGAATATATTGAGTCGGCGATGCAACGTGCAAATAAACTTTTTACACGGCGGATTAAAGACAAATACGAAAGACAGTCTGCCAAAGATCGCTTGATTCCGGATCATAAAAGTTATGGTCTAGAACATGCTGATGTCGTAATTGAAGTGATCATAGAAGATTTGGATACAAAAGTAGCGCTTTATAAAGAGATAGAACCGCGTCTGAAAAATAATGCAGTGCTTGCAACAAACACATCTAGTCTCGCTTTGGAAGATATTGCAAATCACCTGGAAGATCCATCACGGTTGATTGGACTACATTTTTTTAATCCCGTGGCCAAGATGCAATTGGTCGAGGTGTTAAAAGCAGATATCACCAATCAAGCGCAACATCAAAAAGGTATTAGTTTTGTTCGTGCCATTGATCGCCTGCCTCTGCCGGCAAAAAGTTCACCGGGATTTCTGGTTAATCGAATTCTGTTACCTTATTTGCTAGAGGCTGTCGAACTACACAATGAAGGTGTGCCAATGAGGTTTATCGATGATGCCGCGACAAGTTTTGGTATGCCTATGGGCCCGATACTTTTAGCTGATACAGTTGGCCTTGATATTTGTCATTCGGTTGCGTTGATATTGTCAAAGGCTTTAGGTATGCCAATGCCGAGTATTTTACCTTCAATGATTGAAGAAGGGCGTCTGGGGGTAAAGTCAGGCAGAGGTTTTTATAAATATAATAAAGGTAAGCCTGTGTATGACAAAAAAGAAACAAGTTCACCCTTATCAGAAAAAGAAATTCAGGACAGAATGATCTTAAGATTACTAAACGAATGTGTGGCCTGTATGCGTGAAGAGATAGTTGATAGTGCAGCTTTACTTGATGCTGGAATGATATTCGGGACAGGGTTTGCTCCTTTTAGTGGTGGGCCAATGCATTATCTGGAGGATCGTGGGATTAGTGAAACAAGGCGTGAACTGGAATTGTATGCTCAGAAATATGGCGATCGTTTTGAACCCGATGCAGGCTGGATAGATCTACATACATATTTAAAATAATAACAAAATTAGCATGCAGCATGCATGATAAGTAACATTTCACAAAACTATTTTCCATTGTAAATTAATTACTCAATGTTATGAGTTCAATAAACCTTATTATTGGCTGTGGTTATTTAGGCCATAGTCTGCTTCATCTATTGCATAATCAATATTGTTGGTTTACGCATAGATCAGAAAACTCAATCCATGATGTTGAAAAAGAAAATAGACGCCGATTAGTTATTGATATAAATGATGAGTCAAGTTGGAAAAACATAAATGAGTTACCAGAAAAACAAACTGTAATAATTTACTTTATGGTGCCTCCTGGCAAGGTAGATCGCACAGTTTTTCCTGATTTTATTAAACGACTCTGTCAGCTCGATATAAAAAAATCAATTATGATTTCTTCAACGGTTGTATACGGCAATGTTGAGCGAGTCGTTGATGCAGATAGCGAAGTAAAAATAGACAGTCTAAGAGCAGAACGACAATACTTGTTAGAACGAGATTGGTTAGAAAATATGGAAACTGGTTTGGTAATTCGGTTAGCCGGACTCTATGGCCCTGATCGCGTGATTGGGCGCAACGCGATAACGAGTAATCATATTATTAACGGGCACCCTGATGGCTGGCTTAATTTGATTCATGTTGATGATGGCGCACGATTAGTAAAACAGATTTCTGAGATAGAGAGCCCTGAGTCAATTGAGCTAGCTTGTGATGGGAACCCGATAAGGCGTTACGATTATTACTCTTTTTTAGCGAAACAATTAAAACAACCTGAACCGAAGTTTCATCATGATGGGAATACACGTGGTTTGGGTCGACAATGTGATAATAAAATAACAATCTCACGTACAGGTTGGCAGCCTGTGCACACAGATTTTCGCAAAGTGTTATTGAACCTGATAACGTAAGACATGGATATCAAACGCATACTGGTTTTTCAACATCTTCGCATTGAACACCCGGGCATATTCCTTGATTTTTTTAAGGAAGACGGTATTGATTTGCATGTTATCGAACTTGATGAAGGTGAGCAGATCCCCGATTTAAAAGCTTACGATGCGCTGTGGGTGATGGGCGGTCCGATGGATGTCTGGGAAGAAGCAAAATACCCATGGTTGATTAATGAAAAAGCCGCTATCCAAAAAGCTGTGAATGAATTAAAAATGCCGTATGTTGGAATTTGTCTTGGACACCAATTATTAGCCGATGCGCTTGGTGGCGAGGTTGGCTTGGGAACTTTCCCTGAAGTTGGTGTTATGCCAATTTATAAAACTGAGACAGGCAAACAAAGCCCCTGCTTGAAAAACATGCCTGACAAAATGCATTGCCTGCAATGGCATAGTGCTGAAGTAAAGACCGCACCAGCCGGGATGGATATTTTAAGTTATTCTGATAAATGCGCGATTCAATCCTTATCGTTGGGGACACAAGTCTTTACCATGCAGTATCATCAAGAAATCATTGCGCCAACGGTATCAGGTTGGAGTAACATTCCGGCTTATAAGCGGGCACTGGAAAAAAGTCTGGGTAAAAATGCTGTGAATAAACTTGAACAAGATGCATTGGAAAATATGGATGATTTTAATAAAACAGCAAGACAATTATACGAGAACTGGAAGTCAATCATATTGAACCGCTAATGCCATGAATAACACAAATGATGTGCAATCGCCCTGTGTAAGAAACTGTTGTTTGAATGAAGATGATATCTGTATGGGATGTTTTAGAACCATTGCAGAAATTGTTAGTTGGAGTGAATCAAATAATGAAGAACGAAAAACGATATTATTAATGGCTAAACAACGAGAAAATGAACTAACGCCAAGTACTAAACTTTAGTGCGAAGCGTAGATGTCGGATGAATAACCAGAGCACATTAAGTTTTATGCGTTTTAGACTTGCCTTGACGGCAGAAAAGTATCTGGAATATTACAAGGGAAATGCTAAAAATATTGTGGCGCGTTCTGAAAATGGTAGAAGTATTAAATTTCCTGCCAATGCAATCCAGGGTTTCCTGACGCATGAAGGCATCTTTGGTCTATTTGAAATTCAGTTCGATAAGAATAACAAGCTGATAAAAATCATTAAGATAAATTAACCCGATGTCATCTATGTTGACGGAGTAAGTGTAAAAATTATTATTTAATTTTTTTATTTAAAGTCTTGTCTTTTTTGCGTGACTCGAGAGCAAGTTCTTTTTTATATTCGATCAACTTATCCGTTAACTTTGTATTATTGGTTGCGAGGATTTTAATGGCTAATAGTCCGGCATTTTTACCCGCACCAATAGCGACTGTTGCAACCGGAATGCCCCCTGGCATTTGCACGATTGATAATAATGAATCCATACCGCTTAGTGCTTCAGTTTTTACCGGGACACCGATAACAGGCAGTGGCGTCTGGCTCGCCACCATGCCAGGTAAATGCGCTGCACCACCAGCACCAGCAATAATAACTTTTAAACCTTTTTTATAAGCGTTCTTTGCATACCTGTTCATGTCATCAGGGGTGCGGTGGGCAGAGACGACATGTACTTCATGAGCAATTGAAAATTGCTCACAAATTTCTGCGGCTGCTTTTAAGGTTGGCCAGTCAGAGTCACTGCCCATAATTATACCGACGAGAGGTTTATTTAACGGTTTCATTTTTGTGCTCCAAAGCGTATGCAAGATGCAGCTTGATTAGCAATATCTTCAGCCATATTAATGTCTGTTCCCAAAGCCGTGATATGCCCCATCTTGCGACCTATGTTTGTTGTTGTTTTTCCATATACATGTATGTGGGCGCCCTTCACTGCCAGAGCTTGTTCAATGCCCACCGGGTAACCTGTACCCTGCTCTTCTCCGAGCATGTTGATCATAACCGCTGCTGGCGCAATCATTTTAGTAGAACCGAGTGGTAAACCCAGTATTGCCCTTACGTGATTTTCAAACTGCGAACACTCACAAGCCTCTATCGTATAATGCCCGGAATTATGTACCCTTGGCGCCATTTCGTTAAGGATAATCTGTTTGCCTTTGGTGAGAAACATTTCGACGCCGATGGTACCCACGCCATCGATGGTTGTTACGGCTTTACGTGCCAGTTCAACCGCGGCATTGGCGAGAGCAGCGTCAATGCGAGCAGGCGCACGTACGGTATGACAGATGTGATCTTTTTGTACGGATTCAACTACGGGGTAATTGACCATTTCTCCATTCGATCCGCGTGTTACCATGATTGCTAATTCGCCAGCGAAATCACAAAAGCCTTCTACGTAGAGTTCGCGGTTATCGCCATCCAGCTTCGTCCACGCAGCTTCTATGTCTGCTGTGCTTTTTAAAGTAGCGTTGCCTTTCCCGTCATATCCATTACGCCTCGTTTTTAACACCAGTGGCCAACCAAGTTGTTCCGCTTGTTGATTGATTTCTTCTCGTGAGCTGACCACCGCAAAGGGTGCTACCGCGATTCCGGCATCATTCAATGCCTGCTTCTGAATCAGTTTATCTTGTACTAGTCCAATCGTTGACGCGCTTGGATATAGTCGATGGCCTGCTTGTTCGACGGCTTTTAAACTATTGGCATCGACAAATTCATTTTCCAGAGAGACTACGTCTACCTTGTTTGCCAGATTTAGCAGGTTTGTGGGATCGTCCCAATCCCCATATAAAATATCTGCGGCAAGACAGGAAGACGGCGTGTTTTCTGTTTTTTCCAGGATGACAATTTCACAACCCAGTTCCATTGCAGGTAGTGCTGTCATCTTCGCTAGCTGACCACCGCCAACGATCCCGATTCGATGGCCACTTGCAATATGCTTATTGCTGGTTTTGTTAGGAGTATTTGTCATAGGATTTCTTAATACACGCCCGTAAAAAAGTCGGCGAATTTAGCATAATCTACGTAGTAAATCTGTAATTCTATCGATAGTAGCCAAGATAGCTGCACGATTTATTGGTTCAATATGGTTATTTAAAACCAGTATATTGGTTATTAACAACCAAATTAACCAAAAAAGAAATTTAAACAGGCTAACAAAATAATCGTAAGCATATGAATATATTGGTAAAAATGTTCTTGTTGTGCAGCTGGCACGCGATCTGCTCTATTTATGATAAGAAAACTTTTAACATTTTACGAGGATACAACCATGAATTGGCAAACACCTGAATACAACGACATTCGTTTTGGTTTTGAAGTAACAATGTATATCAACAACAAATAAGACCTTCTTTAGATATCTTATTTAAATTAACACAATACTGAGGATACAACCATGAACTGGCAAACACCTGAATATAACGACATCCGTTTTGGTTTTGAAGTAACGATGTATATCAATAATAAGTAAGATTTCCTTCGTGGAATAATTAAAAAGGGACCGTAAGGTCCCTTTTTTTATGTGCATGAAAAATGGGCAGGCTACTTGTCCTTGGGCCTAACAGTAGGCGTTTTAGGTGCACCCTAAGTGCCTTGCTTACCAAGGAATGTTATTAAAAGGCAGGGTTACTTGGTCGCTAGAAATTGCGTAACGCCAGGAGCAATTACAGAGAAGCTCTGAAATGACATTGTTTGATTGTTAAGAAATTTAAATTAAGTGTAGTTGGTCTTCACTGATACAACAATTACGACCGCTATTTTTCGCTTCATATAAGGCTTTATCTGCTCTTTTGAATATCGTGTCCAGATTATCCTTGCCTTTGAATTCAGCAAGGCCGCAAGAAATAGTTATTGCTACTGTCTTATCACCATACTGAAATGCGCACGCTTCTATACTTTCCCTTAATGATTCTGCGACAGTTATTGCGGCTGATAGGTCTGTTTCTGGCAAGATTAGCGCGAATTCTTCACCGCCATATCTGCAAAAGAAGTCACTGCCGCGCACTTTTGAGATGCATTTTTCCGCAACAGTTCGCAAAACAATATCCCCGGCCTTATGACCATAAGTATCATTTACATTTTTAAATTTATCTATATCGATTAAACATAAAGTTAGCTTATTGTTGTATCTTTTCCAGCGCCGGTACTCATGGGCAATGCGTTCATCAAAAGCCATACGGTTTGGTATTTTTGTTAACGCATCGGTGTAGGCTTTGTTTCTTTCTTTCTCAATACCTTCTCTGAGTTTTTTGGTTTCAGATTCCATGTCGTTTAGACGGTCTGTCAGTTTCTTGTGGTTATTGGTAGATGTTTTTTTTCTGTTCTGCTCAACACTGATGAACTGGTCCATATTATTTTGTATCACTTCAATGCGGTTATTAATTGTATTCTTGATGTTTTCAATCGAATCGGCCTTATCAACACCTGTTTGAATTAAGTTGATTTGTTTTTCCATCTCGGTACTGAGTGAAATAGAGTTAGAAAACGACTCGTTCTCCAGAGTTTCTATGTCAGCTACCTGTAAGGTAATCTCATTTAATTGGTGAGTTACTTTTTTCAAAAAGCCTTCAGTTTCTATTAGCTCGGCCTGAACTTCCATATAGGCATTGCTTATCGTCAATGCTACCCGGCGCAGTAAACTGGTGACGTCTGCGTCTTCGCTACGTTGTGCAAGTTGTTGTTTTAGTGTGTCGAGTTTAGCCTGTGATTTACCTGGGATTGTTATCCAGTCAAGCATAGTAACCAGGTGACTAATAGCAAATGTTATCTCTTTCTTACTTGTAGTTGATGTTAATGTGTTGCTGTCTTGCTGAGACGATTGTGAATTTATTTTCTCTATGCATTGGCTGATTATTTTTAATTTTTCTTGCTCGCTCTTTAATGCTATGGACTTTTTACACAGATCAGCAAGTGAAGTCTCCGTGCCCTGATGCTCAGCTAGTTTTCTTAAGAACACCTTAAAGGTGTCAGGTTTTTGTTTTTTTGTCGCTGCTGATTTATTTATATTACTAATAACATCGTTTATTGATTTTAATCGGCTGGCGGGGTCGATGGAGTTTGTTTGTATGTCATTATTGATTTCATTGACAGCCTCAAAATGTTGATCAAATTGATTGTCGTTGGATAGTAGTTGAATTACGTTTGTGACTAACTGATTTGTTCTCGACGCATCGGTATCCTTTTCTTTTTTAAGTGACAGGATGGACACAACAATCTGTTCAATTTCTTCTTGTGGCAGTTTGCTATCTGACTGTTTCAAAGCCTCTTTGAGGTCAAACAGTTTTTTATCGAGAATGTCATTTGAGCCCTGATAGGCGAAGGTTAACCTTAATACAGTTTTTAGTAATTCCTGTTGCTGTTGTTCCCAGGCTTTCTCTTTTACATCGAGTTCTTTTAAGATCTGAACGTATTGCTTTTTCCAGTCTGTATCAGCGTCGGCAGTTTTTTCTTGTGACAGCATTGATTGTATCCGGCAATTAAATAAAACATGATGCGGGCCTTACAATCGGAGAGGTGTACCACTTCTGCTGCTCAGCAGGAATGGCACACCTTTGTAGCTATATTTTAATCGTTTGTAGTACTCGCCCTTTCTTTATCGACGAGTTGATCAATAACCTTTAGGATATTCTCAAAACTACCAGCAGTGGAACCACTAACCATGTACTTCCCATTGACTATGACAGCCGGGACACCTGTGAGTTTGTATCGTTGGCCCATGATAAAGGCCTGCTTAACCTTGGTTTGGACCTCATCAGATTCGTATGCCTGTGTGAATTTCGCTTTGTCCACGTCCTGTTTGACAAAGAATTCTTCAATTGCATCATCGTCATGAATATTTTTCTTTTGTTTATGCAGGGCATCAAATAATGGTGTGTGGATGGTATCCAAAGCACCTAACTTCTCCGCAGTGAAATAGGCCTTGGCATGAGGGATCCAGTTTTTGCGGAAAATACCTGGCATGCGTCGAAATTCCACATCATCAGGTTTGGATGCTAACCATTTGCTTATATATGGTTCAAAATCGAAACAGTGTGGGCAGGCATACCAAAATACTTCTACTACCTCTATTTTGTCTCCTGACTGGGTTGGCTGTGCGGGAGAGATGGTCACGTAGCCATCGCCATCAGCGAATGACTGGCCGCTAATCAGGAAAAATAAAAATATCGAAAGAGTCGTAGCTATTTTTTTCATGATGATCCTTAAAATTTATTAGATTTCGGGTCTGTTTAACCAAACCTTGCAGGGTTTAGACGACTATATTCAGGTTTTGCTTCAAAAAAGTGTAATTTTTTAATGTAAGCCCTGAATATATTGAGATACCGCCTCTATTTGAAGGTTAGTCATTGGTCCAGTGATAGTGCGCATCATATTATTAGGATCATTACTGCGTTCTTCAGACTTGAACATTTTAAGTTGGCTGGCAGTATATGCTGCGTGCTGACCGCGTAAGGCAGGATACAGAGCAGTTGGGTTGCCGGCACCATTAGGCCCATGACAAGCCATACAGGCAGGAACCCCCGTTGTTTTGTCCCCAGCTCGATAGATAAGTTGTCCGGTTTCAATTAACTCGGGTTTAGCCGCACCTAAGGTTGTTTTTTGACTGGAAAAATAGGCGCCTAGATCGAGCATATCTTGATCGCTTAATGGAGCCACCATTGGTGACATTTGGGCGTTAACACGGTCTCCTTTTTTGAAATCATTCAACTGCTTGACGATGTAGGAAGCATGTTGCCCTGCCAGTTTTGGCCAAACAGGGTTTACACTGTTGCCATCGACGCTGTGACACATCGCGCAGGTTTGAGAGAGAGTCTTGCCGTTTGCAGGGTCACCTTCAGCAGCATAGGTATAAGCGGAGGTAAGCGTTAACAGACAAACAACAATTAAATAATTTTTCATAATTCCAGATCCTTTAAAGACAACATATATGCCGGGTAGTAACAATAAACTCATAGTATGATTATTTCTCAGGACAATGTCCTGACAACGAAGGTTAATTCAAAACCCGATAATCTTCAAAAACATAAGCAAACTATTTTAATGGTTAAGCAAAATTTAACAGTTCACTAAGAGATGACTATACAAACAGAACAAATAATACCAAATGGTTGGTACAGCCGCTTTGAATTTATTAAAGGTGTTGCTGCTTTTAATCAACTTCCAGAGGATAACGGTGTTGAGGTTGCCTTTGCAGGCCGATCCAATGTTGGAAAATCAAGCGCCTTGAATAAGATTACTAATCGACGATCTCTGGCAAGGACGAGTAAATCTCCCGGTAGAACCAGAGAATTAAATTATTTTGCCTATGATGAATCTACACATATTGTTGATCTACCCGGATATGGCTACGCAAAGGTCGATGAAACTATGAGAAATACCTGGGCGAAATTACTCGAACGCTATTTGAGGGAAAGGATTTCCCTGAAAGGTGTGTTCTTGATTATGGATATACGTCACCCAATGGGGAATTTTGACCAAATAATGCTAGATTATTGCAAGAGCTGTGATTTGCCATTACATGTCCTTTTAAACAAGTCAGATAAGCTATCTAAAAGTGTTGCAAACAAGACCGCTATGGAAATCAGCCGTGAGCTGGTAGATATTAATGGCAGTGTTCAGCAGTTTTCTGCTCTGAAGGGAGTAGGGTTAGATGAGGCACGCCAAAAACTCGCCGATTGGTTGTTTAAGATATGATGTTTATCAGCATAAAAAAATGCCCCGGGCGATCTCTTTAGGGGAAAGTGTGCATCCGGGGCCAGAATATCCCGGCTGGGGAGAACCGGGTCAATTTTTCCTTCTAAGGGAAGAAAGGAAGGAAAAATATGCTGTTAAATGCTTAGAGACTAGGTATTACATATAGTTCCCGGGATTTGGGTTTTGTCAACGAAAAATTTTCGTTTATGCACAGTTTTTTTTATTGCTGATTTGTATTGTGCTGACGACAGTCGATATCCCCTAAGGGCAAATAATAATGGTGTAAGATATTGATATATATGCAATATTTAATTCTGGTTAGTTTTTAACAGTTTTGTCATAGACGAGTTAGCCGCGGTCTTTTTGACGTTATTTTTACACTGCATCCACAGAGTTATCCACAGAAAATGTGGATAAAAATTTAACCTTGAATAGTAGCAATTACTTAGCTGGTTTAAGCTAGAAATGATCTGAAGTGTTGTAATAGAGAAACTAGGGGAATTAGGTTGCAAAGACTATTTAAGAACCTTTACCAGCGAACCTTCTTCCAGTTCTCCTGTTGGGTATTTCGCATTTAAAAGCCGAAGTTGAGATTCTGCGTGGCTCTCTAGAGGGGATTGCTTAGCCAAGCTACTAAATTGTGTCTTGCTATTCGCTTTTACGATGTTAATTCGTATTGGCTTAGCCAATATTTTTTCATCTGCGGTTAGAGAATGAAAGCTCTTGGCAGTTTCAAGTATCGCGTTGTCATACTGGGTTATATTATTGTCTTTTGCCATCCCTGCGATTATGTAGGCCCGTTGTTGAAAATAGATAACTGTGAAGCGTATAGGGGTGCTCCCTTGCTTATTACTAATAATCGAAATGCCTGTGTGAGCAGCGAGACCATTTATATTTAGTGGAGACTCATTTTCGAGATTATTTAATCCCATGCGCTGTATTATGAAGTTTCTAGGTGTCAGTTTGGTGTCAGCAGCTTCAGTACTGATTTGCATCAAAGCATTGCCATCGCCAGTCGTTAACAGGAGTCGGTCAGGGAGGTTCGTCATGTTCCATTCTTCCGGAAGACGCAGAGAGAATCCCAACCCTTCATGGTAGAAATCACGCCCTCGTAAAATCCCTTCTTGCGGACTATCGCCAAATACGAGGTTATCAATGACTGAAATGTATTCATCCCGACCGACAAAATTGACGGATCCGGATTCGTTAAGCCCTTTAGCCATATCAATGACTTCTTTTAGTCGTGTGTCGTTATCCGGATGGGTAGAGAATACACCATGATAGGTCCTTGCCTCGCGCCCTTCAGCTAGTGCTTGTTCTTTGTCAAATACCTCTTGGTTTTTTAATACGCGTATGACGTCTAGCATGGCTTCCGGGTTGTAGTTTGCCCGGGCGAGATATTCAGCACCGAGGCGATCTGCTTCTAGTTCATGGGTACGCCCATAGCCGCTTAGTAGTGCTCCTCCAGCGAATTGGACTAATTGGTTTGACGCTTGAGTCATACCAGGTACAAATAGTGAGGTTAATGCGGCCCCGATGTTTGTTAGCTGAGTTGCACTATGTTGGCGCACGGAGTGTCTGGCGGTGACATGTCCTATTTCATGACCTAGCACTGCGGCTAGTTCTGCCTCAGAATTTAAATAGGCCATTAACCCACGAGTTATGTATATGTATCCACCTGGTAGCGCGAAGGCATTAACTTCTTTGCTGTCGAGCACAGTAAAGCTGTATGTCAGGTTCGAGCGATGGCTCTTTGCGGCGAGTTTAGCTCCAATATTTTGAACATAATTCTGTAGAGCTGGATTATCGTAAACGGTGTATTGTTTAAGAACATCGGCATTAGTCTCACGACCCAGCGCCAGTTCGTCACTTTCACTAAGTAGCACCAAGTCTTGCTTTCCGGTAACCGGGTTAACAGCACATGAGCTTATAGTGAGTAAGGATAAAAAATATAATGGGAATAGATATTTCATTTTCATGATTTTAAGATAGACGGTGGAATAATTTAGTTCAATCTACAGACTGGGTTATTTTTAAGTCCAGATTGTGACGCAGTTGCATGCGTAGTTGATTATTATGTTTATATAACCAACCACTAGCTTCAATTGATTTACTCTTCAATGAGAGTATTTCTGATTTATTAAAATATTTTAAGTCAGCATTTTTAATCCTAAGCGCTAGATTGTTTTCAAGGTTAATCCAGAAAGATGACCGGCTGGTTGTGACTCGCTGAACTTTACCCGAGATGAAGTAAAACCCTTTTTCACTGCCACTGAGAGATTTAACACTGTGTGTTTTATAGCGCGGCAGCGTCCAAAGACCCAGCCGTTGCTTTTTGGCCAATCGGCTTGCTTTATTATAGCAATCAGCAAAAGAAAGATTAGGTGGGATTCGGAGAGGCATTGCCAGGCCAGACTGAAGTAATTGGCTTTGTAGATTCATCTCACCAGCAAATATATGGGCTAAAGTCCTGCCATGACGATCATGGCGTTCTTTACCATAAACAAGGTGTATAAACGCTGAATTGGCCAGCATCTTTTTAAGCGCTTTCTGTGCCTTGATTGCACCGTCTTCCGAAGGACTATGGTTGTGACTTAATTCTGGGGTGTTGATCCCAATTAACCGGATATGTCTTCTATCCTTTAAAACGACAGTATCACCATCAATGACATAGTCAATTTCTGCTTTTTCATCAAAGTGGGTACTTACACAGGTGAGTTTAAGTCTTTCTTCAGAAAGGCATATTGGGCTGACAAGAATTAATATTACAGGAATAAAAAAACGCCCTGAAAGGGCGTTTTTTAGTAATTGGTAGTAAACAAGATTACATGCCATACTTTTTGCGGAATTTATCAACTCGGCCTGCTGTATCCAACATTTTCTGTTTCCCGGTGTAAAACGGGTGGCACTCAGAACAAACGTCAAGATGGAGCTCACCAGTGTGCGTTGAACGTGTCTTGAATGCGTTACCACAACTGCATTTAACGTCAACTTCCTCATATGTAGGGTGTATATCTGTTTTCATGTTTGTTTTACTCAATTCGTCTAATCGTCAATCAGGGGCGGGGAGTGTATGCGAAAGTTAAGCATTCCGCAATCCTGTGAGGCACCAGATTTTAATCTTTTTCATGATTTGTTCGGTCTTTTAAGTCCATTATTGTCGCCGATTGTCTGGCCTGGTTTGGTATATCTCGACGATGGTCTGGATCGGTCAATCGTTGCAAATGACAGACTAGACCATCTTCACCGATTGTTGTGTCCCACATCATTTGCGAAATTTTTAGACAAGAAGCCATTGCGTTGGGTGAAGCTGCGCGAACCTGATCGATTTGCCATTGTAGTCCTTGCATACGTTGCCTGATCTTTGGTGAAGACTGATCAATGACGCTTTGTAGTACTTGCTGGCGCTTGTTTTCAAAAGCGTCCGGGTTTTCCTCGGCGAGCTTTGCCCAGTCATTGAAGTCAAACTCTGTGTTGATGCTACGGTTGCGCATAAGCTGATTGTTTAATTGAGTGAGTTGTTCACCTTTAGTCTTTTTATAACGTTAAAGATCAAATTCTGCAACCACTGGTGTATGGTCTGAAGGGCGTTCTAGTTTGCGAGGTTCTTTATCGATATAAGACGCACGACACTTTTTTGCGAGGCTAGTTGAGGCAAGGATAAGGTCAATCCTCAGGCCACGATTACGTCTGAATCCAGCTGCACGGTAATCCCACCAGGAAAAGCTTTTTTCTGCTTGATCAAATGAACGAAAACAATCTTTAAATCCATTAGCCAATATTTTATTTAATTCATCTCTCTCTGGAGGGCTTACCAGGTTGCACCCTATCCACTCTTCTGGTGCATGTACATCCTGATCTTCAGGAGCAATATTAAAATCACCCAGGATAATCACATGATCATTTTCTTCCTGTAATTGTTTAATGAAGGGGTGCAGCTTTGAGAACCATTCTAATTTATAACGATATTTATCCGAGTCTACTTCTGAGCCATTAGGAACGTATAGATTTAAAACAGTTACGTCTTGAGTTTTAATCGCCAAGACTCTTTTTTGTACATCATCATA
This sequence comes from uncultured Gammaproteobacteria bacterium, assembly GCA_963976795.1. GTDB lineage: Bacteria > Pseudomonadota > Gammaproteobacteria > Eutrophobiales > Eutrophobiaceae > UBA7359. Next base: position 61,003 of record CAXBLT010000011.1, on the reverse strand, counting down.
ATCAGGTAAGGCCGTTGCTATAGTTTCAATGGGTGATTTACAGATGGTTGTAACACCGTTATAGGTTTTTTGGCCAATAAAACTGACATGATAGCCGGCTTCTTTTATCGCTTCTTCGGGAAAATTTTCATCGGTAGTTTTAGTTTCTTGTATAGCCAAAACATCAGGAGTTTCTGATTCTAGCCATTGCAAGACATGCGGTAGCCTAACTTTAAGGGAATTGACATTCCAGGTAGCTATTTTGAACACAATTTAAATTTATATGGGGAGATTAAAGGTTATTAAAACCAGTTGAGAAAAACGAGCCAGATTAAACACGAAAACCACCATGTCGTCGTCGATTATGGAAGTCCAGTATAAACATACCAACTGCAATACCGATTGCAAAAACAATAAGCAGTGTCAATATCATTTGTTTCAGACTGTTAATAGAAAATAAATCGTCACTATTCAAGGATTCTGAATTTACTTCAACTTCAATGCCTGATGACTCAAGTTGTGAAATTAGATATCGGTTTTCCTGTTTCAGTGTTTCAATGTCACCAAGTAATTTCTCTGAGCCATCTATGTCGGCAACATTTGTTTTGAGTGCGGCGAGTTGTGCTTGCAAATCACCTGCTTTCAGACGCTCCGAATTTAATTGTTGTTCGAGATCTTTTTGTGTTTCTGACTCACTACCAGAGGCCGTCGTTGTTTTTGACTTTAGTTGTGCAATTTCCTGCTGAAGGTTTTCGTTCTGTTTTTCCAGTTCTATAATACGCGATTTACCGGGTTTTTCGACGACGACATACTTGCTATTTATCCAACCCTTGGTGCCTCCTGCTTCCTGAACCTGAAGCAGGTCATTATCACGCTTGATGATTGATAATGATGCGCCACTTGGTACAAGTTTGATAATCGGACTGTCTATAGTACGATCTTTATGCAATCCAATTTTTAATTCATCTATTACATAGACCGTCTCGGCATAAGTTATGGTTGCTAGCAGACTGAGTATGCCGAATAGTGCGTGTTTTACTCTGAAGTTATGCATTATTTATCCTTAAGCTGTAATTCCTGAATGTCTTAGTAAAGGTTCAATGCTCGGTTTTCGTCCACGAAATTCAACAAATAAGTCCATTGGCTCACGACTGCCGCCTTGTTCAAGAATCGATTGAAGAAATTCTTTCCCGGTTGTTTTGTCAAAGATACCTCTTTCCTCGAATTTGGAAAAGGCATCGGCGGATAAAACTTCGGCCCATTTATAGCTATAGTAACCGGCGGCATAACCGCCGGCAAAGATATGGGCAAAACTATGCTGAAAACGATTGAAGTCTGGAGCTTCGACAACAGCGACTTTCCCTCGAACCTCGTTGAGCAGGTCTTGTATATCAAGTGACGCATTTGTAGCGAATTCCATGTGTAATCGATAGTCGAACAAGGAGAACTCCAACTGCCTGACCATTTGCATCCCGGCCTGGAATGTCCTTGCCCGCGTCATTTTTTCAAATAACTCGTCATCGAGGCGCTTACCGCTATCAATATGCTTGGCAAAAAGGTCGAGGGCTTCTTTTTCCCAACACCAGTTTTCCATAAATTGACTCGGTAATTCGACCGCATCCCATGGCACCCCGTTTATTCCGGATACACCGCTATATTCAACTCGTGTCATCATGTGGTGTAAGCCATGACCAAATTCATGGAATAAAGTGGTAACTTCATCATGTGTTAGTAAAGCAGGCTTGCCATCAACAGGAGGCGTGAAGTTGCAGGTCAAATAGGCTACCGGGTTTTGGATACCCCCCCTGGATTTTTTTCTAACGATGCATTCATCCATCCATGCACCGCCTCGTTTATGCGGGCGTGCGTACAAATCCAGATAAAAGCTGCCTCGTAATTCACCGTTTGAACCAGCAATATCAAAGAACATGACATCTTTATGCCAAACCTGAACACCGTCACGTCGTTTTATTGTGACATCATAAAGCTTATTCGGAATTGCGAATAAGCCTTCTAATACCTGGTGCACAGGAAAATAAGGGCGTAATTCTTCTTGTGAGATGTCAAATTTCTTTTGTCTTAATTTTTCTGAGTAATAAGTGACATCCCAAGCTTCAAGCTTAGATAGACTGGCTGTTTCGTTGGCAAACTTTGTTAATTCAGAGAACTCCCGTTCTGCATAGCTCTTTGTCCGTTCCGTAAGATCATTTAAAAAACCCAGGACTTCGTCAGGGTTCTCTGCCATCTTTGTTGCGAGTGAATAATGCGCGTAACTTTCAAAGCCAAGTAGTTTGGCTTTTTCTGTTCGATACTTAAGGATTCCAAGCATAATATCGCTGTTATCAAACTCACCTGCGTTCGGGCCTTTATCAGAGGCGCGAGTGACATAGGCTTCATAGATTTCTTTTCGTAAATTGGCGTTATCCGAATATTGCATAACGGGCATATAAGACGGAAATTCAAGCGTGAACAACCACCCTTCTCTATTATCGTTTTTAGCTGTTTGTGCTGCCAGAGCCAGGCAAGACTCAGGCAACCCGGAAAGTTCATCTTCATTAGTAATATGTTTTTTCCAGGCCTGTGTTGCATCGAGTAGATTTTCTTCAAACTTGGTTTGCAACTTTGATAATTGTTGCTGAATTACTTTGTAGCGTTCTTTTGCTTTTGTATCGAGAGCGATTCCAGAAAGCTGAAAATCGCGTAATGCATTCGTAATAATTTTTTGTTGTGCCGTTGTTAAGACATTAAATGAATCGGCCTTCGCAATTTGTTCATAGGCGTGAAACAGATCTTCATTTTGTCCCATCTCGGTAGAGTAATCAGAAAGCTTGGCTATACAGGCATTATAAGCTTCTCGAAGTTGATCATTATCAGCAACCGAATGCAGATGACTGGCCGGTGACCAGGCTCGATTTAGCTGATCATCCATGTCTTCCAATTTTTGTAGCAGGTTATCCCAGCTATAATTTGTATTGTTGTTATCTAATAGCGATTGAACGGTAGTTCTATTTTCTGACAGTAATTGATCGATTGCGGGTTCAATATATGAAGCGTTGATATTTTCGAAGGCAGGAAGCCCTTCTGTCTGTATAAGTGGGTTTTTCATATAAGTAGATATTGATTTAATAATTATAATTTCAAGGTGTTAGTGAACGGGTTCTAAGCAGCTAGGCGCATGCCTAGCAACCAAGTAGAGAGACTGCCACATAGTATAAACAGACTGAGAGATAATATAGAATATATATGTAGTCGATAAACCAGATTATTTTCTTCTATAGCGGATAAAATGAAAGGTCGACGACTATCATTTGTTTTATTCATGATATTTACTGGTGGTAGGGCTTTTTGTTCGCCGTGCATTTCAACGATGTGGTCATAAGCTGCTTGTCTGACGTTTTGCCATTCTTGTAAGTCAATCGCACCATTATTATCCGCATCAAACTTTTTCATTAAAGTCTCCGAATCTGCTTTCCATTCGCGAATTAACTCGCGTACATCTTCGTTTATGTTGAACTTGGCTCCAGCGCCACCGACGGTTTTATAAAGGCCTATGGCATAAAGGCTCTCATCAGTATGTAAACGCTCCTCGGTATATCGATAACGACGATGTCGGCCAAATCCCGAGAATAAAGCCGGCTCCTTGTTGATAGTTGACACTCCTCCGACAGGGTTAGCCTCAGCACCATGCCAAACATCTTTATTTGTAACTGTGACATGAGCATCTTCGGGGTCGATGATACATTGCCCCGTATCATCCTTGATTAAAAACAGTTCTTCGCTGGTTCCGCTTCTGATAGTGACCCATTTACTGTTTTTCCCAGACCGTCTGTGTTCATCAACGCGATACTTGTACCAGGTACAAATTGTTCCTGTCAGTGGCGCGACAATGGGTTGGCCTTCCATCAATTGACCGTACCCGTTGAGTTCAACATAGCCTTGAGCAGCCGAGCGTATTTTTGATGTTGGTGTGTCTTCAATGATGCGTTTGCGGTGCAGTGAAATAAAGCAAACGGAAAAACTAACCAAGGCGGTGATTAGTAAGCCAAGCGTCCAAAACCAAAAATCTTCAGCAGGGCCGCTTTTTGCCCAATGCTTGAGAGCGAGAAACACATCACTCATAAACTGCTATTAACTAAAAAGTGCTTTTACGTCGACGTCTTTTATCTCTTCTCCACTAAAGATGAGTAAGTCGCGTGCAGGAAAACCCATTATCCTGGCAATGATGACATCGGGAAATTGCTCTATGCGTACATTATTAGCGTTGACCGATTCATTATAAAATTCCCGTCGATCGGCGATCGTGTCTTCCAATCCTGAAATTCGTTGTTGTAAGTGTTTGAAGGTTTCGTTGGCTTTTAACTCGGGGTAAGCTTCTGCTACCGCAAATAAACTGCCTAATCCCATTCTAAGCTGCCCTTCAGCAGGACCTAATGATGAGACATCACCGCGTTCTCTGGCTGCAGATACAGCCGAGCGTGCCTGCATTACTTTTTCCAGAGTTTCTTGTTCGAACCCCATGTATTGTTTGCAGGTCTCGATTAATTTGGGCAATTCATCATGGCGTTGTTTTAATAACACATCAATATTTGACCATGCCTTGGAGACGTTATGTTTCAAAGAAACTAAATTGTTATAAATAGTAACTAAATACATAGCTAATGCAGCAAGGATTCCCAAAAAGATAATGCTTGAAACATCCATTTTACTTTCCCCCTCAATGTATACCGTTAAATAATATCGTCGGTCTTGCCTATTAATAATTAAGGAGAGTAAAGTAATGCAAATAGCAATAATTATCAATTAAAAAACAATAGCTTAGGCGTTGACAAAGTATATTTGCTAACTATCATTCCCGCTATCTACAATCAATCTTGAAGGTGCTGTCAATGCAAGGCAATGAAAAAGTAATAGAACATCTGAATACGGTACTTAAGAATGAATTAACAGCAATTAATCAATATTTTTTACATGCACGAATGTATAAGAATTTTGGGTTGAAAGAGCTAGGTGAACATGAATTCAAGGAATCTATTGATGAAATGAAGCACGCTGATGCACTCATAGAGCGTGTTTTATTTCTTGAAGGCTTACCAAACTTACAGCTTTTGGGAAAACTGCGTATTGGCGAGACACCAAAAGAAATGTTGGAGGCTGATCTTGCGCTTGAATTAGACGCTGTTCCTGATTTGAAGGTAGCCATAGAATTTTGTGAATCAGTAAAAGATTATGTATCGAGAGAGCTTTTTGAATCAATATTGGAGAGTGAAGAAGAGCATATCGATTGGTTAGAGACGCAACTTAGCCTAATTAGTAAGACAGGTTTGGAAAATTATTTACAATCAAAGATGTAATCCTGACTTTAAATAAAAGTAACTCTTCTTAGTAAGGAATCTTGAAATGAAAGGCAGCACAAAAGTGTTAAGTCAGCTGAATAAGTTGCTCGCAGGTGAACTAACGGCTATAGATCAATATTTTATCCACTCACGGATGTACGAAGATCTTGGGTTAACAAAGCTTTACGAACGAATCAGCCACGAAATGGAAGATGAAACAGGCCATGCAGATGAATTAATAAAGCGTATTTTATTTTTAGAGGGTACACCTGATTTGTCAGAACGCGCCGCATTGAATATAGGTTGCGATGTCCCACAAATGCTAAAGAATGATTTATTGCTAGAGCTGAGTGTTATTGCGGATCTCAAAGAGGCGATCGGTTGCTGTGAATCCGAGAAAGATTACCAAACCCGAGAGATACTCGAAGTATTGCTAAAAGACACAGAAGAAGATCATACGGATTGGTTAGAGAAACAATTGGGTTTAATTGACAAGATTGGTTTAGAGAATTATTTGCAATCGCAGGTGTAAGTGATTGAAAACCCGATCTATTAAAAATAGTTGGGGTTTTTTATCGTTTTCTATTTGATAATAGTTCTCATTGATAATATAATTACTATTAACGTTTAACAGAGAACTAGCTATATCCATAACCATGTACATTTGTGTTTGCAACGCGGTCACAGAAACTGACATCAAAAAAGCTGTAAAAGCTGGTGCAAATTGTATGCACCAACTAGAGAGCAAGCTTGGTGTGGGTAACCAATGTGGCACGTGTATTTGCGATGCTTCTGCGTGCTTAGACCGCGCGTTAGAATCGCAAATGAACTCTGCTGATCTGTTCAGCTTATAATAACGTACAGGCTTATATCTCCCCTTGTTTTAAATCTATCTTGGGATGGTCTCGATCTTTAAATGTTAATAATTCTCATTACTTTTTATGAGTCACAATTAATTTTTTATCAAGGAATATAGAGAAATGAAACACAATAAGTTTTTCAGGTGTGGTTTTATAATATTGCTAGTAAATACATTTTTCTTTCCATTAGCTCATGCTGAAACACCAGATGCGGATGAGATGTGGAAGATCATTCAGCAGCAACAAAAAATAATAGAACAACTACAACAAAAATTAGAGAAGACAGAGCAGAAGGTGGAGGTTGCTGAGCAAAAAGTTGAAGCGACAGCACAAGAAGTTGAAGCTGCTGCAGAAGCGATTGAGGTAGCTCAATCTTCATCTAGTGGATCGTCCTGGTTTGATCGCACGAGTATCGGCGGTTATGGCGAGTTACATTACAATAACCTAAGTGATGATAACGATACAGTTGGTGGAAACGATGCGCGTGATAGAGTCGATTTTCATCGTTTCGTTTTGTATTTTGGGCATGAGTTTACCGACAGTATTCGGTTTTTTTCAGAGTTTGAGTTGGAGCACGCCATTGCAGGTGAGAGCCAAGCAGGCGAAGTTGAGCTGGAACAAGCATGGATAGAGATGGATATCAATGATAATCATCGTTTTCGTGCTGGGGTCGATATTTTACCAATAGGTATTATCAATCCAACACATGAACCAAATACTTTTTACGGCGTAGAACGTAATAGGATAGAAAGTGAAATTATTCCTGCAACATGGTGGGAAGCAGGCATTGGTTTGAATGGAGAAGTTGCACCGGGCTGGAACTACGATCTGGTAACGCATGGTGGTTTATTAAGCCCGACTACGGGTTCATCTACTTTACGTCCTAGAAGTGGGCGTTCGAAAGTAGCCGAAGCTGATAATCAGGACATCGCAGTGACTGGTCGAATTCGTTATACCGGTATGCCTGGTTTAGAAGTGGCTCTTTCTGGGCAGTATCAAGCCGATATGACGGGGACTGCGGATGCTTTTGACGTTGATGCTACCTTATTTGAAGGGCATGTAGACTATAAGCATAGTAGTGGTTTCGGTGTGCGTGCTCTCTATGCGCGTTGGGATATCGATGCGCCTGTCGGGATAACATATACGCAAGATGATATTGATGGTTGGTATATAGAGCCCGCATATCGTTTTAAAGGGCCAGGGTTTATTCCAGGCGATCTAGGTATCTTTGCACGTTATTCTGAGTGGGATGAACGTGGTCAGGGCACGGTACCTAATGGTACCTATGTCCAGTTTGACAGTTGGAATGTTGGCTTGAATTGGTGGCCACATAAAAATGTTGTTTTCAAAATGGATTATCAAAATGAAAGCGGCGATAACCGGGCCGATGCTATTAGAGACGGAATTAACTTAGGGATGGGATATCAATTCTAGATTTATAGATAATGTTATATTAACGATACTTTAAAAACTGTTGTTAATTTTAGAGGGCGCTTATTAGCGCCCTTTATACTTTTAAATTTCATAATTACAATATGATAAAAATAATATCCAGTCTTGTTTTAGCAATTTATGTAATACAGATGAGTACATTGTCTGTTGCTAAAGGCGTTTATCTGGAGCCAGAAAAATTTCTCCAGCAAGTGTTTGAGAATAAACCACCGCAACCAGAAAAACTGTGGGTTACTAAAGCTTTAAAATCAGATATTAATTCGATTCTCGGGCATGATCTTAATGTTGTTCGTTTGCGCTATTGGGATGACGGTAGTAAGACCGTGTGGATTTTAGAAGAAATTGGTCGAGATAAACCTATCACTGTTGGATTGGTTGTTAAAGAAAGCAAGATTGAGCAACTTAATGTTTTAATTTTCAGGGAATCTCGTGGTTGGGAAGTGAAATACCCCTTTTTTACAGATCAGTTTAAACAGTCTACGTTGGGATTAGACAACCAACTGGATCGAAATATCGATGGGATATCTGGTGCGACGCTGTCAGTAAATGCATTAACTAAACTGGCCCGTTTAGCATTGTATCTGGATTCACGAGTTAAAAATAAATAAATTAAAAATAATATGTTCGCAATAATTCATAAATGGCATAAAAAGTTTGGAGTGTTTTCAGCACTGTTCGTAATCTTTTTAGTGATTAGTGGAATAGCGTTAAATCATAGTGAGCAATTACAACTCAACAATAAGTTTATACAAATGCAATGGCTACTTGAGGTTTATCAAATAAACCCTGCTAGTGAACCATTAAGCTTTGAAGCTGATGGGATTAGGGTTAGCCAGCTTGGCGAGCGCATTTATTTTGATAAACGAGAGATAGCAAAAGATGCTCAGCAATTGATTGGAATAGTGAGTGCCAACAATATTGTAACAGTTGCATTTGACGGGCAGTTGCTGTTGCTCTCCAAAGAGGGAGAGACTATAGAGCATCTTGCTGGTGTTGAAGGTGTGCCTGCTGGCATGAGAGAAATAGGGACTGACGATCAAGGCGATATTGTTATAAAAGCAGCGCATGGCTACTACCATGTCAATCTCGATGCCCTCGAATGGAAAGAATATGATCACCTTGATGCGGATTGGTCGCTCGTATCGACAATGCCTGAAGAACTAAACGAGAATCTATTACAACAGTATAGAGGGAGTGGTTTAACCATCGAAAGGGTGTTGTTGGATCTACATAGTGGTCGAATTGTGGGTCCATGGGGCGTGTATTTTGTCGATTTTATCGCATTAATGTTGTTGCTTCTGTCATGCACCGGCGTGTGGATGTGGTGGAAGAGAAGCTGATAAAAATATTAAAATGTAATTCGGAATCATTATCATTTATACTTTAAGAAAAAATAACATTAAGCAGCAATAATGAAAAAATTAATCATCTTTTTACTTATATTGCACCAGTATCAGGTAGTAACTGCTGCTGAGGTCAATATCTATTCCGCAAGAAAAGAAGCTCTTATAAAACCATTGCTTGAGCAGTTTACAAAAGAGACAGCCATTAATGTAAATATAGTCACTGGCGAAGCAGATACTCTGCTTAAACGTTTAGAGGTTGAAGGTAGAAATACACCAGCGGATGTTTTGCTCACTGTTGATGTGGCACGATTAATACGAGCTAAAGAAAAAGATTTGTTTCAGCAGGTTGATTCTGAATTGCTGAATAAAACGATTCCTGAGCACTATCGAGATGCTGAGCTACAATGGTTTGGTTTATCTTTGCGCTCAAGAATTATTATTTATGCGCCTGATCGCGTAAAAGAAAGCGAGCTGGATAGCTATATCGACCTTGCTGATGATAAATGGAAAAAACGAATTTGTGTGCGTTCATCTTCAAATGTGTATAACCAGTCCCTCGTTGCAGCAATGATTGCCAATTATGGTTTGGAAAAAACAGAACGCTGGGCTACAGGTCTGGTAACTAATTTTGCCAGACCACCAAAGGGCGGTGATCGTGATCAGATAAAAGCAGTAGCAGCAGGAGTTTGTGACGTTGCTTTAGTTAATAATTATTATTTGGCTGGTATGCTTGAATCTAGTCAAGATGCTGAAGTCGCAGCCGCAAAAAAAATAGAATTATTCTGGCCTAATCAAGATGGTCGCGGTGCACATATGAATGTGAGTGGTGCCGGCATACTCAAGTCAGCGAAACATAAAAAAGAAGCGATACAATTATTGGAGTTTCTTGTTAGTGATACAGCACAGCAATGGTATGCCGATACAAATCATGAGTATTCTGTAAATCCTGCAATAGAAAGTAAATCTATTTTAAAAAATTGGGGAAAATTCAAAGCTGATATATTAAACCTGAATTTACTAGGTAAGCATAATAAAGATGCAGTGTTGTTGATGGACCGCGTGGGCTGGAAGTAAACGGTTATCGATGCTTGCCACACGCGTTGTACAAGCATTACCCAATGCAGAAAATGTTAAGCGTCGCTTATTTAAAATAACAAGCTGGAATACAGTATTAGTTGGTATTTCCTTATTATTTAGCATTCCGCTTGCCGTTGTATTTGGCTCGCTATTTTTCCCGGAGTATGAAGTATGGGCGCATCTAAGAGCGACCGTTTTAACTGACTATATTGGTAACTCATTAGCCCTTTTAGTTGGTGTTGGTTTCTTTAGTCTATTGCTTGGAGTTATCCCGGCATGGATGGTCACTATGTACCGGTTTCCTCTAAGCCGCCAACTTGAATGGGCGCTGTTATTACCCATGTCTATGCCCGCCTATATTATTGCCTATAGTTATACTGGTGCACTGGATGTAGCAGGCCCATTGCAAACTATGCTGCGTGAGTTTACCGGTTGGCAGTATCGTGATTATTGGTTTCCGGAAGTTCGTTCCCTGGGCGGTGCAATAGCCATGCTGTCGCTGGTTTTATACCCGTATATTTATTTGTTAGCGCGTGCTGCATTTATAGAACAGTCGGTTTGCGTATTAGAAGTGTCTCGTACCTTGGGGTGTAATGCGTTCAGCGCTTTTAGACGTGTTGGCTTGCCATTGGCGCGACCCGCAATCATGGTTGGCCTTTCTCTAGTGGTGATGGAAACCCTGGCTGATTACGGCACTGTGCAATATTTTGGTGTCTCTGCATTTACGACCGGTATCTTCAGGACCTGGTTTGGACTAGGCAACAGTCTTGCTGCTGCACAGTTGTCCGCATTATTGTTAGCATTTGTCGCGGTCTTTTTGTATCTTGAAAAACGATCTCGAAAACAAGCACGGTACCACCATACCAGCAACCGTTACAGTTCATTGATGCAGCAACGTTTGACAAGCGGACGTGGTTATATAGCTTTGATTATTTGTGCGTCGCCGTTGATATTTGGTTTTATTATTCCTGTCTCTTTATTGATCAACTGGGCTTTAGATACCTATGCGGAAGTACTGGGCAAAGATTTTTATCTATTATTATTTCATAGTTTGTTGCTGGCTTTTATTACCTCTATATTAGCCTTGGCCCTTGCCTTGTTTATGGCGTATTCAAATAGAAACAATCAGTCATTGCTAAATCGAATGCTGGTACGTTTTGTCAGTATGGGTTATGCAATACCAGGGACAGTTATTGCCGTAGGTGTTTTAATCCCTTTTGCCTGGTTCGATAATTCATTAGATAATTTTTTGATGGAAAACCTAAGCGTTAGCAGTGGCTTATTGATCAGCGGCACGGTATTTACGCTCGTCTTCGCCTACTTAGTGCGTTTTCTGGCCGTATCTATTAATACCGTCGAGGCAGCATTGGGTAAGATAAAGCCGGTCATGGACGAAGTTGCAAAAACGACAGGCATGGCGGCAGGGACTATTGTAAAACGTATACATGTGCCAATGATGCGCGGTAGTTTATTGACAGCGTTATTACTGGTTTTTGTTGACGTGCTTAAAGAATTACCCGCGACGCTTATCTTAAGACCTTTTAATTTTAATACGTTAGCAGTGCGCACTTATGAGCTTGCTAATGAAGAATTACTCGCTGATGCCGCAGTGCCTGCGTTAGCGATAGTGATTGCTGGTATCATCCCGGTAATTATTATCAGTAATTCAATTTCACGATCACGGCCAGGCCATGAATAACGCAATAGAAATAAAAGATATATCATTGTCTATTGAAGGACGCTCCATTTTAGAAGATGTTTCCTTTGGCGTTAATGAGACAGGGATTGCTTGTCTGCTTGGGCCTAGTGGTTGTGGCAAGACGACCTTATTACGTTGCATTGCCGGTTTTGAAAGGCAATATAAAGGCGAGGTCTGGATCAAGGGTGTCAGGGTTAGCAACCCGACGCACCATCTTCCGGTAGAGCAACGGCATATAGGCATGGTATTTCAGGACTATGCTTTATTTCCGCATATGTGTGTTAAAGACAATATTGTTTTTGGTTTGAAAAATCTAAATGCCAAGATGGTAGCACAACGACTAGATGAACTAGTGATGCTGCTCTCTTTAGAAAAACATATTAATAAATATCCACATAGTTTATCTGGGGGACAACAACAGCGTGTTGCCTTGGCACGAGCGATGGCCCCGAGGCCAGGTGTGCTGTTATTGGATGAGCCATTCGCTAGTCTCGATATAGAGTTGCGTGAACAAATAGCGCGCGAGCTACGGCAAATATTAAAACACGATGGTATAACTACAATCATGGTTAGTCACAATCAACTTGAAGCATTTGCTATGGCGGATATGATTGGCGTAATGAATGATGGTCAGTTGCTGCAATGGGATACGCCTTTTAATCTATATCACGAGCCACAAACAGCAGTGGTAGCTGATTTTATTGGAGAAGGGGTTTTCATTTCAGGTGAAGTTATCACTGATACAGAGGTCAAAACTGAGATCGGTATTATTCAAAGTGCTGCTACCCATGAGGCTGAGGTAGGTAAGAGGGTGCGTGTTTTGATTAGACCTGATGATATTCTGCATGATGATGACAGTAGTATGACGGCGCGAGTCACGGATAAAGCATTTAGAGGAGCTGAGTTTCTATACACTCTTGAACTAGATAGTGGTCTGCGCCTCATGAGTTTGGTGCCCAGCCATCATGACCACCCGATAAATGAGCCTATCGGAATACGTTTAGAGATTGATCATCTGGTTCTATTCCCGGATATAAAGTAATGTATAGAGATAGTGAAGAGACTATTTTTGCCTTGGATCAGGCAGATATGTCCTATACAGAGATAAACCGATCACATGAACGAGTGACTTAACAAAATGCATAGTGTTCCTTCTGATTTAAAATATACGGATACGCATCTTTGGCTAGAAGATCTGGGCGAAAATACCTATCGCGTCGGGATAACTGATTTTGCTCAAGATCAACTAGGCGATGTCGTGTTTGTTGAAACACCTGAAATTGATCGTGAATTTGGGCAAACTGACGAATGTGCCGTTGTCGAATCGGTTAAATCTACATCAGATATATATTGTCCTTTAAGTGGTATCATTTTAGAGGTGAATTCTGCCCTGGAAGATGCGCCGGAATTAATTAATTCCGAACCATATAGCGATGGTTGGATGTTCACAATTAAAACTAATGATGTTTCTGAGTTGGAGGGGTTAATCGATCCCGAAGCTTATTCAGAGTTAACGGAGGAGGGTTTATAAAATGGCCACAATAACATTGCAAGGCAATGAAATTAATACGAATGGTGAACTACCAAAAGTAGGCGATAATGCGCCTGATTTTACATTGGTCAATGCTGAACTTGGAGATGTCTCGCTTGCGACATATAAGGGCAAGAAAAAGTTACTCAGCATAGTGCCAAGTTTAGATACACCAGTTTGCGCTACCTCGACAAAAAAGTTTAACGATGCAGCGAAGGAAAAATCTGATGCCGTTTTTTTAATGATTGCGGCTGATCTGCCTTTTGCTATGTCGCGGTTTTGTAAGGCCGAAGGTACAGATAATGTTATTACACTGTCTATGATGCGTTCGCGAAAGTTTGCCAAAGACTATGGCGTGTTGATCGAAGATGGTCCATTAGCGGGTATTACAGCAAGAGCCCTTATCGTTGTTGATGAGAATGACAAGGTTATTCATTCAGAGCTAGTGCCGGAGATTGCACAAGAACCCAATTACGATGCGGCACTCGCAATATTATAATTAAAATATTATTTATAATAAGACAGGGATGTAGCTAAGATTATGGTCTCTCAAGGAACTAGTGGTTTGACGAGATTAGTAATGGCAACACAGTTTTCCTGGAAAGGTTTCAAGGCTGCTTTTGCTAATGAACAGGCCTTTCGGCAAGAGGTTTATCTAGCTATTGTATTAATTCCTCTGGCTTTATATTTTGGTGAAAATGGATTTGAACGTGCATTTCTTATCAGTGTTGTTCTATTAATCTTGGTTACCGAGTTATTAAACTCCGGTATAGAAGCGATTGTCGACCGGGTTAGTACAGAACATCATGAGTTATCTGGTCGAGCAAAAGATATTGGTTCAGCAGCGGTATTACTTGCTTTAATTAATGCTGCCATAGTTTGGGCCTTAGTCCTTATTTTCTAATGTGTTTTAGAAGCGTTGTTTTATTCTTATGTATATTTAGCTTTTCAAGCTCGGCTATAGCCGACAACGCTTCTGACGATAGACCGCCACACGAATCATGGACCTTTAGCTTTGGCTATGAAAACGATCTGTTTGCAGATACGGATCGTTTCTATACTAACGGTATTCAACTCAACTGGATTTCACCAGAATTAAAATGGTTTGAAGATTTGGAATGGTTCAAGCAAGACACCTTTCTAGGTCGGCAGGCCAGGAATTTTATCAATATATTACCGTTTAGTAGTGATCCCGACCGTCAGCGGCATTTGTCTTTTTCGTTGGGACAAAAAATGTTCACCCCTCAAGATATTGTCAGTAGCGGCTTGGTCGTTAATGAACGTCCTTATGCTGGTTGGTTATATGGAGACATAGCGTTCCATAGTAAAAATCAAAGGCGACTTGATACGTTTGAGATCCAGTTAGGCATCATTGGTGATATTTCCTTGGCAGAAGAGGCGCAGGACTTGGTGCATTCGATTCGCGGGATTGATAAAGCCAATGGTTGGGACAATCAGCTTGAGAACGAAGTCGGTATAGCACTTATTTATGATCGTAAGCAACGACTGATAAGGCGTACGGATATGGTGAGCTCATTCGGTTTTGATACCATTATGCACGGAGGACTCGCTCTGGGTAATGTGTTTACACATTTTAATACAGGTGCCGAATTTCGTTTTGGGTGGAACATCCCAACTGATTTTGGTTCTGCCTTGATTCGACCTGCCGGTAATACCAATGCACCAACCGATGCAAATGATCCACGCTATCAGCATGGGAAAAATGCATTGAGTTTTTATTTCTTTGCTGCTGCGAATGGTCGTTGGGTATTGCGCGATATATTTCTTGATGGAAATACATTTGAAGACAGCCATAGTATCGATAAAAAATCCCTGGTTGGAGAGTTTGTTCTTGGTTCCAGTGTCGTAATCAAGAACTTCAAGATTTCCTATGCGCAGGTGTTTCGTTCTAAAGAGTTTGATGGACAGGTGAGTGGACAGAGTTTTGGGTCGATATCACTTTCCTATACTTATTGAATAATATTATGTTTATTGGTAGTCGGCTCTATTAAGTATTTTATGTTTTGTCATGATCTCGATATCAGCAAAGTCATCGGGATAGATCCCGGCACCGATGCTCGCGCTAACGTGGACTACATCATCGGCAAGAGATATTTGTCTGCTCATATTTTCAAGTAACTTTTTTGCCGGCATAGTTATTGTTTGTATTCCAATAGAATAACACTGCATAATATATGCCGAAAAAGCTGATAGTTCAGTGTATAGCCCCTGTTTGCATAGGATATTTTCGTTTAAAATCCTACGCTCTGGAAATCGACCAACTAAATGGGGTTACATAGTGAATAACCTGATTACACCTAATGAGTTGCCTAACTGGGTCCCCGGCAAGATGTTATGTGCTAGCGATAACCTGGATTGGAATCGAGTTGGCGCAAGATCTTATCACTATCAAGCTCAAGAAGTTGAAGTTCCGGCGATGCGTGATTTTATGATTGTTGTTTATCGTAATGGCACAACGCAAATGCATCGTCGTTTTGAGAATGAGTGGACACAAACGGAATGTGTGCCAGGTGATATTTCTCTGTTAACAAGATCGCAAGCTTCTGAATGGTGCTGGACCGATGATATTGATGTTAATCATGTTTATCTTTCTGAGTCATTAATGTCTGGTGTCGCAAGTGAGGTTATGGATAAGATGGTGAATGAAGTTTTTCTACATGACGTATTGAAGATGCAAGATCCACTCATTAGTAACGCAGTAAATATAATAGCTACAGAGGCCAGACAACATCAACCGGGTTCGTCTTTGTATGTTGAGGCAGTGGCAACGCAATTAGCAGTGCATCTATTTCGTAATTATGCCTCAGCAACATTTCGTAACAAGGATGACGATAGCGGCTTATCTCCCATTCTGGCAAATAGAATTACTGAATATATTGATTCTCGGCTGCATGAGAAATTAGATCTGAGTTCGTTAGCCCATGTGACGGGTCTTGGTCAATGGAGTTTTACGCGACGGTTTCGGGTTACATTTAAACAGTCAGCACATGCTTATATACTGGAAAGACGTATTGAACGCGCAAAGCATCTATTGCAACACAGCACTAAATTAATCAGTGATATTGCGTTGGACTGTGGTTTTTCAGATCAATCTCACATGACACGCCTCTTTCAAACAAGGTTTAAAACTACTCCAGCAGTATTTCGGCGAAATACGAAATAAAACAGGCTTAAGTTTATATTGCGGCCCATCGTCGACACTGCTTTATTCAAATTTTACTCCGGTTTATTCAAGAACTTGAGCGTTATCGAGGGTAAATTCTGAATAGTTAGCAAAGTGAGGAAAATTCTATGAGTACCCTTGAATATGATGCAGTAGTGATTGGCGCAGGAATAGCTGGCCTATATCAACTTTATCGTTTACGTGAAAAAGGCTATAAGGTTAAAGTTATAGAAGCTGGTACAGACATTGGTGGCACCTGGTACTGGAACCGCTATCCCGGCGCTCGTGTCGATTCTCAATCACATGTTTATCAATACTGGTTTTCTGAAGAATTGAATAACGAGTGGAGCTGGAGTGAACGGTTTCCCACACAACCAGAACAAGAAAGATACTTAAACTTTATTGTTGATCGCTGTGATCTGAGACGCGACATTCAATTTGAAACGCGTGTAAAATCAGCATCTTATAATGAAGATTCGCTGCGCTGGATTATTACTACGGACACGGGCGAGACATTTTCTACGCAATTTTTAATAAGTTGCGGGGGTATGCTTTCCGCCCCAGTCAAGCCGACCTATCCAGGCGAAGAAAAATTCAAAGGACAGATGTTTCATACGGCACGTTGGCCAAGGGAAGGAGTTAATCTTGCGGGTAAACGTGTAGCTGTGATTGGTGCCGGTGCAACCGGAATTCAGGTCATTCAGACTATCGCGAGTGAAGTTGAAAAACTTACTGTCTTTCAGCGTACACCGCAGTACACAATCCCAATGAATAACCCAAAACTAACCGATGCTGACCGGAATGCGTTTAAGAAACGTTTCCATGAACTAAAAGAAAAAGTATTGGGGACGTATGTTGGCTTTGATTATGATTTAGACCCGAGAAGTTGGGCAGAACTTTCATCTGATGAACAACAGCAAGCCTTGGAAGAAATTTGGGCCGATGGAAGTCTTCAATTTTGGGTAGGGTCATTTTTCGAAATGTTTGTCGATGAAGAGGTTAACAAGGTTATTTCTGATTTTGTACGCAAGAAAATTCGACAACGTATTAATGATCCAGAAGTTGCAAGGAAATTGATACCCACTGAATATGGCTTTGGCTTGCATCGTGTGCCCCTGGAGACCAATTATTATGAAGCCTACAATCGAGATAACGTCGAACTCATATGTGTTAAAGAAAACCCTGTTGAAGAGGTTACCGAAAGTGCTATAAAGACGGCCGATGGACAGGTTCATGAAGTCGATATTATCATTTTTGCTACCGGGTTTGATGCTGCAACTGGAGCCTTAACGCGCATTGATATACGAGGGCGAGGAGGTCGATCTATTAAAGAAGAATGGAGCAAGGAGATTCGTACGACACTTGGCCTGCAAATACACGGCTACCCAAATTTATTCACAACCGGAGCTCCATTGGCGCCATCAGCGGCACTTTGTAATATGACGACTTGTTTACAACAACAGGTAGACTGGATTACAGCATGTATAGAGTTTTTGAAAAGCAAAGAAAAGTCAGAAATTGAAGCCAGTGAATCAAAACAGGATGAATGGGTAGCGCATCATGATGAAATTTCTAAATCAACACTGCTGGCAAAGACGAACTCCTGGTATATGGGATCGAATGTTGAAGGCAAGCCACGACGGCTCCTTTCGTACATTGGTGGTGTGAATACTTATCATCAACATTGTAGGGATATCGTTGAAAATGATTATGCCGGTTTTGACCTTAGATAAGAGCATATACATTTGGAACGTTTGATCAAATGGAACATTCGAACCAGTGTGGTAGGCTGTTCCGCCTTATAGTAAATCTTCTGGAGGAAAAACATGACGGCGAATAGTTACTATGGTCAGGAAGGACACGGTCCTTATGAACTGATGGACATCGGTACATTAGAATTGGAAGAGGGTGGTTCAATATCGAATTGTCAGCTCGCTGTTGCTACGCATGGCACTCTTAGTGAAGAAAAAGACAATGCCATCCTTATTACTACCTGGTATTCAGGTACTAGCAAGATCATGGAGGATGTTTACATTGGTACCGGGCGTGCTCTCGACCCGGATAAGTATTTTATTATTGTGGTCAACCAGATTGGTGACGGCTTATCGACTTCGCCGCACAACTCTGACGGAGCATCATTTCCCAAGGTTCGCATTGGTGATGATGTTCGTGCGCAACATAAACTTTTAACGGAAACATTTGGTATTAACCGCCTGGAATTAGTTGTTGGCGGCTCGATGGGCGCTCAACAAACTTATGAATGGGCAGTACGTTACCCTGATATGGTAAAGCGTGCCGCACCGATTGCTGGAACTGCAAAAAATACTGAACATGATTTTCTCTATACTGAAACCCTTATGGAGGCCATTACCACCGATCCAAAATACAATAATGGAAACTACGCGAATTCGACAGAAGTAGTTGCAGGTTTGAGGCGGCACGCCAAGTTGTGGACCGTAATGGGTTGGAGTACGGAATTTTTCCGTCAGAACCGCCATCAAGCTCTCGGTTTCGAATCAATGAAAGCATTTGTTGATGATTTTATGACCAATTATTTTGCACCGATGGATCCAAATAACCTGCTATGTATGGCCTGGAAGTGGCAACGAGGTGATGTAAGTCGTCATACTGATGGAGACTTGGCTACAGCCCTGGGTCGAATAACAGCGAAGACGTATGTCATGCCGATCAGCCATGATATGTTTTTTCCGCCATCTGATTGTGAGGTCGAACAAGCGTTGATACCTAACAGCGAATTCAAAGTCATTAACAGTATTGACGGACATCTTGGCTTGTTCGGGACCGATCCTGATTGCCTGGCGCAGATTGATACTGTGTTAAAGGAACTGTTGGCATCGTAAGTCTGTTATAACTAAATACAACAAACCTATTGATAGCTGTTCGTTGTGTGAATAAATTTAAACTTACATCCAGACGCTGTCTTTTCGGAGAAAAACATGTCAGCCAATATGAGTGAAACCACTAATGATGAAATATTATTGATCGGTATTAATATCTTATGCGCATTAGTTTTCTTTCGTGCTACAACTGAATTTGTTTAAAGCTGAATACTCATTTAGCACCAATTAATCTCATAGCCGTTCAATATTGGTGCAAAACACTTCATTCCAGTTTGGATTAAATTTGTTCATTCTGCCTTACTGAATTCTATGCTATAAAGCCGTTGAGCTTTTAAAGTCATCAAAAGACGTATTAAATCATTCGTTAATTCAAGGTGTGTATAATTCATGAAATTGATTTCAGAACCACTCATTATTGATGTAGAAGCCTCCGGTTTTGGTCCGGAAAGTTATCCGATTGAAATTGGTATAGCACTGGAAGACGGGCAGAAATACTGTAGTTTATTATTGCCACACCAAGACTGGACACATTGGGATGATGATGCAGAAGGAGTGCATCGTATTCCAAGAGATATTCTTGAAAGCTACGGCAAGCCTTTGCACGAAGTCGCTAATGAGTTGAATGAACTACTAGATGGTAAGACGGTATATACCGATGGATGGGTGGTAGACAAACCGTGGATACTCAAACTGTTTTATGAATGTAGTATCGAACCAAAGTTTTCTACCAGTCCTCTGGAAATGATCCTGTCTGAATCACAAATGGCTATTTGGCATGATACGAAGGATAAAATACTTGCCGAGATGGACTTGAAAAGACATCGTGCCAGTTATGATGCCTATATTATTCAGCAAACATGGGTAAGAACACGCGATGTAAAAAAATAAATCATTCGCGTTAAACTTTATTTTTATTATGCGTAATTTAGTAAATATTATTAAGCATATTGTATAAACCTCGGGGTTTATAATGTTGTCAATAAGATAAGTCTGGACCTTGGAATGAGCGGACCATTCAACCCCATGATCAATGCGGGTGCTATCGCAACTACTAGCCTGATTCCCGATGATGACACTGTGTCACGATTTAATAAGTTCTTAAAAACGCATGAAAACTTTGCCTGTGATAAATTGACATTGGAAGAAGAGCTTTATCATTCCGAATCAATTACGGGTAATCGAAATTGTGTGCGGCAAACGTGGTATTACTCCTGAAACGGCCTGGTTATTTTCAGAGGCATTTGCTACTTCGCCTGAGTTTTGGCTTAATTTACAATCAATTCATGAACTATCAGCCACTCCGTATCAATACTATGCCGTGGAAGCGATTGTTAATCAGGTGTTATACACGGAGAAGTTTGGTTGTATTTGGCACATAACCGGTTCAGGTAAAACACTCACTTCATTCAAGACCGCGCAAATTTTAACGCAATCACCACATGTACATAAGGTCGTATTTGTGGTCGATAGAAAAGACCTCGATTTCCAAACAATTAAAGAATTTAATAGTTTTTCTGAGGGTAGCGTTGATGCGACCAATGATACTAAAAAACTAGTCGCGCAGTTCGGCGATACACACAATCGTATTAAAGACTTCTTTACTAACGTACAAATGTTTGGTTTCACCGGCGCACCTATTTTTGCAAAGAATGCATTAGGTAAACGCACGACCAAAGACTTGTTTGGCGAGTGTTTACATAAGTATGTTATTACCGATGCTATTCGTGATGAGAATGTATTGAAGTTTGCAATTGAATATATTCGTACGGTTAAGCAAAAGAGGGTGTTGTTGATATTGAGGTCGAAGCGATTGATACGGCTGAGGTAATGGAAGCACCGCTACGGATAAATAATATTACCGATTATATTATTGCCAACCATAATCGTAAGATGCATTCACGCGAGTACACCACTACCTTTTGTGTCTCGAAGATTAAAACCTTGATGGCGTATTACGAATTATTGAAAGAGAAAAAACAGGCCGGCGAACATAATCTAAACGTTGCTACTATTTTTTCTTATCAGGCGATGGAATTATTTGTTAACAAGAATGCCATTGAAGAGATTGTTCTTGAGCCGCATGAGGATTATATAAAACACTTTAGCGAAGCGGTTGAAAAATTATTAGAGATTACGCCAACAGTTGCGAGTGTTGATGAGCTTCTTACCGAAGAAGACGAAGCAAAATTTATTCAGGCTTTTCGTGACATTATCTGGCTGAAGAATGTCTTAGAGTGCTTTACTGAATTTACTTTTGATGACCTGCCAATGGACGAACAGCTGTTTGCTGATTACAGAAGTAAATATCTTGATCTCTATGACAAGGTTCGTAGCGAACATGAAAAAGAGAGAGTCTCTATTCTTGATGATATTGATTTTGAACTGGAGTTGATTCGTAGAGATAAAATTAATGTCAGTTACATCATTGCTTTATTGCGCAGTAAGAAAGAATTGATAGAGCGATTTATCGCTAATAATTTTCCAAACATACCAAAGGGTGGTGACATTGATCAGGAATTTGAAAATTACTGGAGTGAGGAAAAACAAAAGGCGATTAAAGAACTCAGTGACACTGAAGGTTTAGAGCAAGAAGGCCTGCAAAAGGTGATTGGTGACTATTTGTTTACTGAGAAATCACCTATGCGTGATGATGTCATCGGTATTATGCAGTCGCGTCCCGGATTAAGAGAACGTGGCACTATTTCTGCTCGTGTTATAGCGAAAATTAAGGCGTTTGTTGAAACCTTTATTGATGGCGTGGATTGATGTTGAGGGAATATCTCCGGTTTTACTTATTACAAACCGGGCAGGACGGATCTTTTCTCAATATGGCTTGATTCAGTTCCATATAGAGCGAATCAATTAATAATAACTTTCCTTGCAAGGTCTCGCCAATACCCATTATTAATTTCAGGGTTTCATTCGCTTGTATGCTACCAATAATACCCAGCAACGGCGCAATGACGCCATTGGCAGTACAGGTTTCCTGTGTGGCAACATCATCACCGTATAGACAGCGATAACAGGGTGAAGTCTCATCACGTGGATCAAACACAGTGACCTGGCCTTCAAAACGAATGGCGGCACCGGATACTAATGGTGTTTTTGTTTTTACAGAGGCTTCGTTTAAGGCAAAACGTGTTTGAAAATTATCAGAGGCATCGACGATAATACTTGCTTTTGTAGCTTCGCATAACAGTTCTTCTGCTTCCAATGCATGTTCTATACATTCAATCTTAATCTCCGGGTTGATAGCCTGTAGATGTTCTTTTGCAGAGTCGATCTTTAGTCGACCAATGTCTGGGGTTGTATGTACGATTTGTCGTTGCAGGTTGCTGATATCAACCTTATCGAAATCTACCAGCACTAAATGACCAACACCGGCGCTGGCCAGATACATTGAAACAGGTGAACCCAATCCACCCAGACCGACGATTAACACACGCGCTTCGCTGAGTGCTTCCTGACCGGCAGCATCGATCTCTGGTAGCATCATTTGTCGGCTGTATCTCAGAAGTTGGTCGTCATTCATAAGTTTGTTAATTCAGTTTTGTTATCTTGCCTGGTGCGCGAGCTGACCCATACTGACGCGTTCTATGCCACCATAGTCTTTAACACTGGTGACTGTTGTATAACCGTTATCTTTAAATAGCTGTCTGACCTGTGCTGCTTGATTATAACCGTGTTCAAGCAACAGCCAACCCCGAGTATTTAAATAGTGTTGCGCTTGTTGAATGATAGTCCGAATATCATCCAGACCATCTACACCTGAAGCTAATGCAGTTATCGGTTCAAACCGGACATCACCTTGTTTCAGATGTGGGTCATTAGCACAAATATAAGGTGGATTGCTGATGATCAGATCATAGTTTTCGATGTCCGGAAACGCAAACCAATCGGCGATTTTAAAATTGATATTTTCTATTGCGAGCGAACGCGCATTCAGTTGTGCAACATTTAATGCCTTTGCACTTAAATCGGTTGCAGTTATGTTTGAATGGTTACGTTCAGATGCAATGGCAATAGCTATTGCACCTGTTCCGGTGCCCAGTTCGAGTAGCGTTGTTTCTTTATCATTCGGAATTAGTGTTAGTGCTGTCTCAACTAATAATTCAGTTTCAGGTCTTGGTATCAGTGTGTCATGACTTACCTGTAGGTTAAGTGACCAGAATTCTTTTTGTCCGGTCAGATGAGCAACAGGGTGACCCTCGGCGCGTAGCGCAAGCAGTTCATTAAATGAATCCAGTTCCTCATCGCTTAATGCCTGTTCCGGATATGCGTACAATTTGCTGCGATCACATTTCAATATTGAACACAATAAACTCTCTGCATCTATCCTTGCGCTATCTGATGATGCCAGTTGTCGTTTGGCATGCTTGAGTACATCAATTATTCGCATTGCAGCTTGTTTGAATAATTAATCAGTCATTAATCGATGCGAGTAGATCGGCCTGATATTCACTTATTAATGGATCGATAACCATGTCAACATTACCTTGTAGGAACTCATCGAGTCGATATAGCGTTAGGTTAATACGATGATCGGTGACTCGGCCTTGAGGGAAGTTATAGGTGCGAATACGCTCGGATCGATCGCCACTACCTACCAGATTGCGTCTATTTTCTGCTTCTTCACTTTGTTGTTTATCACGTTCGCTACTGAGTAACTTGGCTTGCAGTAAAGACATCGCGCGTGCTTTATTTTTATGTTGTGAACGTTCATCCTGACATTCAATAACTGTATTGGTAGGTATATGCGTAATACGAATTGCGGAATCTGTTTTGTTGACGTGTTGTCCTCCAGCACCAGATGCACGGAAGGTATCAATACGCAGGTCGGCAGTATTAATGTTTATTTCACTAACTTCATCAGCTTCAGGCAAAACAGCAACCGTACATGCTGAAGTATGGATACGTCCTTGTGACTCAGTTTCAGGGACACGTTGTACGCGATGTGCGCCTGATTCAAATTTCAACCTTGAATAAGCGCCTTCACCAATTATACGCATGATGACTTCTTTGTAGCCTTCCAGATCACTCTCGGCTGCGCTGATATGTTCTATTTTCCAGCCTCTTGATTCAGCATAACGCGAGTACATGCGCATTAAATCGCCAGCAAATAATGCAGCTTCTTCACCACCGGTACCGGCGCGTATTTCAAGAAATATATTGCTATTGTCGGCAGGGTCTTTAGGAAGCAACAACACTTGAAGTTCTGCTTCAAGCCGTTCATGTGCTGCATCAGCTCCTTTAAGTTCTTCAGTTGCAAGCTCCTGCATTTCCTTGTCGCTATCTTTTAACATCTCTTTTGCGTTTTCGATGTCTTCAACCGTTTTTCGATAATCGTTAAAACAACTGACGATAGGGCGCACCTCTGCATACTCTTGAGATAATTCACGGAATTTATTCTGGTTGTTTATTACATCAGGGTCGGAGAGTAATCCATCGAGCTCTTCCTGTCGTTCTAGTAGTTTTTCAAGTTTTAAATGTAGTGATTCTTTCATGGTCTTTTATAATAAAAATATTTTGGGATCATGCCTGAATAGGCGATTAAGTTATCAGTAGTCGCGACAGCTACTGTTTTTTATCTTTATGAACGGGGTGTTCTTTCAGGCTATACAACTCTTCGGCGGCTTGAAGCAGATCATCCCGGTTTTGAGCACTTGCGTTTCTTAAAGTTGAACTGGGAATATGGATCAATTTCTTGGTCAGGCTGTGTGCTGTTTCCAACAAGATAGTTTCCGGATCAGCACCATTACGCAATTTGGTTAATCCTCTTTGAATAACATCTTCCTGAATCTGTTCAGCTTGTCCACGCAATGCCCGGATTGTTGATACGGCATCAAGTGAACTCAACCAATCCATAAATTCTTGTGCTTGGGAGTCAATGATTTTTTCTGCTTGTTTGGCCGCATCTTGGCGATTTTTCAGGTTTTCCTGAACCATGCCTTTTAGATCGTCAACGCTATATAAATAAATATCGTCCATATTTCCGACTTCAACCTCGATATCACGCGGTACGGCAATATCAACCATGAACATTGGCTTATGTTTTCTGGTTTTTATTGCGCTTTCAACTGCGCCCTTACCAAGGATCGGCAATGGACTTGCTGTCGATGAAATGACGATATCGGCTTCTGCCAAATGGGAGGGTATGTCTCCAATATGGATGGCGTAGCCAGAGTATTCACTTGCTAAACGTTGGGAACGTTCTAATGTCCTGTTGGCAATAATCATGCGGTTTAAACCATTTTCGTGCAGGTGTTTTGCAGCGAGTTCAATGGTTTCACCTGCACCAATCAACAATGCTGTTTGATCTTTCAATTCACCAAAGATTTGTTGTGCCAGACGAACAGCCGCGTAAGCCACGGAGACGGGGTGATTTCCGATAGTCGTATTGCTTCGTACCTCTTTGGCAACATGAAACGAATGTTGAAACAGACGATTTAGCTGGTGACCAATGCTGCCAGCACTAATGGCTCGTTGATAGGCATCTTTTAGTTGTCCTAAAACTTGTGGTTCACCCAATATCATTGAATCAAGGCCACTCGCGACACGTAGCACATGGCGAACCGCATTATGATCCGGGTGTTTGTATAAAAATGGCTGCAGCTGATTTTGTTTCATTCCATGAAAATTGTGTAACCACTCAACCGGGTTGTGGTTATCTTGCTGGTCTACGCTGCAATAAATCTCTGTACGATTACAGGTGGAGAAGATAGCTGCTTCATGTACGCCGTTTTGGTGTTTCAGCTCGTTCAGGGCGTCAGTGACGATATCATTACCAAAGCTTACTTTTTCCCGAACTTCTATCGGTGCAGTCGAGTGGTTAATTCCGTAGGCAATGAGTGTCATGGTATTCGCAATTAAATGATATCTATATGAAAATTCTGTGCCATGATGTGACTGAATACAAGGAAAATCGGGCCAAATATTGATTTCGATGACTGATACATCAAATATAAATCATATAACTCAACTGAACAAATAGCCCTGTCTTGAATCAATATATAATATGTTTATCTCCTTAATTAATTGTTAACCCTGACACAGTATTATTTTTAGCCTCGATCTGACAAAATGATCTAACAAAAATAGAATTATAAATAGCAAAAATGTCTCGATACTCATCAGATAAAGCTTTACTTAAATTATCGGCATTCCTGCTGGTTTTCTTCGTGGGTGCGTGTACCACAGTGCCTCAAGAAGAAGTCAGCATTGAAAATGTGGTGCCCACAACAGCAGTGAAAGCAGTTGCCACTCAGCCTGAACCTGAGCCAATTCCCGAGCGAGTATTGCCAGAACGCCCAAAGATTGAACTCACGGAAGACATCCTTTTTAAAATATTACTTGCTGAAATAGCCGGGCAACGCGGAAAAATAGATATTGCCGTTGATAATTATCTCGATCTAGCCAAAACGACCCGAGATCCTGTAGTCATTGAGCGAGCAACCCGGATATCCGTTTATGCGCGTGATAATGAGTCTGCTTATGAGGCCGCCAGCCTTTGGGCTGAGGTAGATCCAAATAACCCCGATGCTCATCAGGTTTTAACAGTGATGACTTTGCGCGAAGGGAATATTGATCAGGCATTAAGTCATCTAGAGGTTATTTTGAAGAATTCGCATGGCCAGTTTGACCAGAAATTGTGGATGATTGCCAGTTTTCTTGGTCGTGAAGATAACCAGGTTGCGGTTTTACAATTGATGGAACGCTTGATGGAAAATCATATGGATGATGCTGAAGCAATGTTTGCCTTTGCCCATGTTACTGCCCGAATGGGTGACATGGAGCGTTCACAGGATTTACTGGAGCGCATTCTAGAATTGAAACCAGATAATGATGCAGCAGCAATGACTTACCTTGCCTTGTTGCAAAAGAAAGGCGAGTCCAACAAAGCGTTGGAGTGGATAGAGTTTGCTCTTCAGGATAAAAAAGATGATTTTAATATGCGCATGGCTTATGCGCGTTTATTGACAGAGGCAAAACGGTTTGATGATGCACGCCGGCAGTTTGAAATATTATCGGAACAAGCACCAAATAATGTTGATGTGCTCTACGCGCTTGGTTTACTTTATCTACAGACTAATCAACTTGGTGAGGCAGAGAAATACTTTCTACGTTTAACGGGATTAAAAAAGCGCGTTTTTGATGCTAATTATTATTTAGCGCGTATAGCAGAAGAAAGAGATCAGTTAGATAAGGCGAATGATTTATATCAGGGTGTTCATGGCGGCGAAAACTATCTTGATGCACGGATTCGTTTAAGCTTAATCCTTGCCAAGCAGGGTGATGTTGATAAAGCATTGAATAATATTCGTTCAATACAAAAAGCTAGAGGATCTAGCCGGCTTATATTGATACAGGCCGAAGGTGAAATACTGATTAATGCCAAGCGTTATCAGGAAGCAATGGACTTTTTTAATGGCGCTATAAAAGAAAAGAGTCATGTAGACATACTCTATTCCCGAGCGATGCTTGCTGAAAAAATGGGGCGTATGGACTTATTAGAAACCGATCTCAAAACTATCCTTGAAGAAGATGCGAATAATGCCACCGCATTAAATGCCTTGGGATATACACTTGCAGATCGCACGGATCGATATGAAGAAGCCTATGGTTATATACAGCGTGCTTATGAATTAAGTCCAAGCGATTTTTATATACTAGATAGCATGGGATGGGTTTTATATCGTCTTGGCCGGCTGGATGAAGCAGTTGAATATTTACAAAAGGCACTTGAGTTGAGAAACGATCCAGAAATCGCAGCACACCTTGGTGAAGTTCTTTGGGTCAGGGGAGATAGACAAGCAGCAAAAGATATTTGGGATACAGCACTCAAAGATACACCAACCGATGACCGATTATTAAATGTTATAAAACGGTTCAAACCGTGATTCGATTTTTACCATTTATACTGGCAGCATCTCTGCTCGCTGCGTGTAGTTCCGCACCAAAAATTGATAAAGACCTAAAACCGCAATTATGGCTTGAGCATCAAATTGTAATCAATGGTATTACTGCCTGGAATATCAATGGACGTTTGGGAGTAAAAAACGAAAAAGACAGCGGTACCGCCACCTTGCTCTGGGATCAATCCTATGCAGACTATGAATTACGTGTTATTGCACCATTGGGGCAAGGGACCTATATCTTAAAAGGTACTCGAGACGGTGTTGTTATGCATGGACCTGATAATAAAATATCGAAGGCCAACGCAGCAGAACAATTACTCTATCAGGCGCTGGGCTGGAAGATTCATATCAATGGTCTAAAGTATTGGGTACGTGGCGTTCCTGAACCCTATATGACCTATAGTGAATTGTTACTTGATGATAAAGGTCGACTGACAAATATGAAGCAGTCTGGTTTTGATGTTAGTGTATTACGTTATACCGAGCAGAATGGTGTCTCTTTACCAGAAAAAATATCTATTAAGAGTGATGATATTCAACTTAAGTTAGTCATCAAAAGTTGGGAAACATAATGATTGGGCTGAATAATGTACATTTTCCACGATAATTCCGTACTCAAATATCTACAGAGCACAATGTTCTCATGTATTACATATACATCCTGGTTCTTGAAATCAACCAGAACAGGTTAATAGGATAATATATTGTATAGTCCTGCATGGCCGGCTCCGGCAAAACTAAATCTATTTTTACATATAACGGGTCAGCGGTCTGACGGCTACCATCTGTTACAAACCGTATTTCAGTTTATTGAGTTGGTCGATGAGATTGATTTTACTATTTTGGATTCGGATAAAGTGGAGCGGAGTTCAAGCCTGACG
Organism: uncultured Gammaproteobacteria bacterium; assembly: GCA_963976795.1. GTDB lineage: Bacteria > Pseudomonadota > Gammaproteobacteria > Eutrophobiales > Eutrophobiaceae > UBA7359. The sequence continues at coordinate 31,885 of CAXBLT010000011.1, read as the reverse complement.
GATGTTGCTGCCGAGGATGATTTAGTTGTTAAAGCTGCTCATGCCTTGAAGGCAAAAACAGCTTGTAAACTAGGGGTTGATATAAAGGTAGATAAAAAAATTCCCACCGGAGGCGGTTTAGGTGGCGGTAGTTCAGATGCGGCAACGACGCTGGTTGCTTTGAATGAATTATGGCGTTGTGGTTTATCGACTAGGGAGTTGGCAACTATTGGACTTTCACTCGGGGCCGATGTGCCCGTATTTATTCATTCACATGCGGCCTGGGCCGAAGGCGTCGGCGAGGATCTGACCCCAATTGAGCCAGAAGAAAGCGTCTATCTTGTCGTGCATCCGGGGTGTGGCGTCGCTACCGAGACAGTATTTAATGCAGAAGATTTGACACGGAATACATCGCCAATCACAATACGCGCCTTCCTCGAAAGAGGGGGGATAAATGACTGTGAATCTGTAGTGCGAAAACACTACAAAGAGGTGGCAAATGCGCTGGATTGGCTGGCAGAATTTGCCCCGGCACGACTAACGGGCACAGGTGCTTGTTTGTTTGCACCATTCTCAGATATTCATGCTGCGACAGCAGTGAAAGCACAGTTGCCGGATAACTGGCAAGGCTATGTTGTAAAGGGGATGAATCGCTCTCCCTTATTGGAACGATTGGCGATTGAACGATCCAGAGCATAACGACAGTTCATTCGTAAAAAGAGATTAGAAACGATTAAATGGGGTATGGCCAAGCTGGTTAAGGCACATGGTTTTGATCCATGCATTCCGAGGTTCGAGTCCTCGTACCCCAGCCATATTTTTAAATAGTCTGGAGAACAAAAGTTCATGTCCATCTCCAATATGATGTTGTTCAGTGGTAATGCAAATCCAAAATTAGCGCAAGAAGCAGCGGAGTATTTGAATATTCCGTTGGGTAAAATCACGGTTGGCCAATTCAGCGATGGCGAAGTCATGGTTGAAATCAATGAAAATGTCCGTGGTCGAGATGCTTATATCATGCAACCCGTCTGCGCACCGACAAACGATAATTTGATGGAATTATTGGTCATGGCCGATGCCTTGCGTCGGGCTTCAGCAACCCGAATAACCGCGGTTATCCCTTACTTGGGTTATGCGCGCCAGGATCGACGTTCACGCTCATCACGCGTGCCGATAACCGCAAAAGTGGTTGCTAACATGATTGCTTCGGCAGGCATAGACAGGGTATTAACAGTCGACTTGCATGCAGACCAGATCCAGGGGTTTTTTGATATTCCTCTAGACAACGTCTATGGCTCGCCGGTGTTATTGGGGGATCTCTGGAAGCATAAGTATCCTGATTTAATGGTAGTTTCTCCCGATGTAGGTGGTGTGGTCCGTGCTCGAGCCTTGGCAAAGCGTCTGGATGACACAGAGTTGGCGATTATTGATAAAAGACGTCCAAATCCGAACGAATCAGAGATTATGAATATAATCGGTGATGTGGATGGTCGTACTTGTGTGATTATTGACGATTTGGTCGATACGGCAGGTACATTATGTAATGCAGCTGGGGCTTTGAAGGATTTTGGAGCGGTAAAAGTGGTTGCCTACTGTACTCACCCTGTGCTTTCCGGCAATGCTATTAAAAATATAGAGAACTCAAGACTTGATGAATTGGTAGTAACAGATACAATCCCGCTTCGCTCAGAGGCAGCGAGCTGTGATCGAATTCGACAACTTAGCGTGGCAGCAATGTTGGCTGAGAGTATGCGTCGTATCGCAGAAGGCGAATCCCTAAGCTCTATGTTTTTAGACTAGGCTTTCAGGATTAGCCTTTAATTTTGCAAAAATTCTCCTGATTGGTCGCGTTCAGGAGGTAATCAATAACCCTTAAATATTAAGGAGTAGTAATAAAATGAATGAATTTGAACTCATCGCCGAAGCACGGACAGATGTAGGGAAAGGTGCGAGCCGCCGCCTACGCCGTGACGGCAAATTACCCGGTATTGTTTACGGTACCAGTAAAGAAGCCAGCATGATTACGCTGCAACATAATGCCGTAATGCATAATCTTGAGCATGAGGCTTTCTATTCACAGATCCTGTCCCTAAAGATTGGTAGTGAAACAGAAAGTGTCGTCTTGAAAGATCTGCAGCGTCATCCTTATAAGCGCTCACTTTTGCATATTGATTTGTTACGTGTAGATGCTAATGAAACCCTGACCATGCGTATTCCATTACATTATATTAATGAAGAGAAATGTGCTGGTGTTAAAAATGAAGGTGGTGTCATAAGCCATCTTATGACCGACATAGATATTGTCTGTTTGCCAAAAGATCTGCCTGAATATATCGAAGTTGATATGTTGGAAGTCAATCTCAATGATACTTTGCATCTATCTGATCTGAAGTTACCAGAAGGCGTAGATATTCATAGTCTCTTACATGGTGGCGATGCTGCTCAACCTGTTGCTTCTGTGCATGCGCCGAAAGTTGTTGCTGAAGAAGAAGATTCAGTCGCAGTTGAAGGTGAGGAAGGTGACGTTGCCGCTGCAGCTGACGAAGAAGGCTCAAAAGACAGCGAAAGCTGATCCTGAGTGGCGACACCTTTAAAATTAATTGTGGGCCTGGGTAATCCGGGCCCAGAATATTTAATGACGCGGCATAACGCTGGTTTTTGGTTTGTCGATGCGTTGGCAAATAAATTTTCCCTGAGTTTCTCCCCTGATAAAAAGTTTCAAGCAGAAGTCTGTCGATACCAAAGTGGTTCGATAGATTGCTGGCTTTGTAAACCACAGACCTACATGAATGACAGTGGTGCTGCTGTGCAAGCGTTGATGAATTACTACAAACTATCAATTGATCAAGTTATGGTTGTTCATGATGAGATTGATTTAATGCCCGGTACAACACGACTCAAGAAAGGTGGCGGTCACGGCGGACATAACGGCTTGCGTGACATTATTCAACGGACTGGTAGTAGCGAATTTTTACGACTAAGGATTGGTGTTGGGCACCCTGGCAGTAAAGATAAGGTTGTCCCTTATGTTTTGGGACGTGCAGGTGCGGATGAGGAAAATCAAATAATAGATTCATTTTCATTGGCGCTTGAAAAAAGTGACCAGTTTTTTCAGGACAACCTCAATAAATTGATGACAGATCTGAACAAGAAGAAAAAGCCTGAGTCCGACTCATCATCTTAAAATTACGGAACACACGTTATGGGATTTAAATGTGGCATTGTTGGTTTGCCGAATGTAGGTAAATCAACTCTCTTTAATGCTTTGACAAACTCTGCGATAGACGCGGAAAACTATCCTTTTTGTACTATTGATCCACACGTCGGTGTGGTTGCTATGCCTGATGCTCGGCTAGATCAATTAGCAGGTATTACGACCCCCCAAAAGGTTGTGCCAACGACGATGGAGTTTGTTGATATTGCTGGACTGGTCGAGGGTGCGTCTAAAGGAGAAGGACTGGGGAATAAGTTTCTTGCCAATATTCGTGAAACTCATGCAATTGCCCAGGTAGTACGTTGTTTTGATGATGACAATATTGTGCACGTCGCAGGGAAGGTTGATCCCATTTCAGATATTGAGGTGATTAATACTGAGTTATGTCTGGCTGACCAAGAAACAGTGAGTAAGGCTTTACAGAAAGCGATGAAGTTAGGTCGTAGTGGTGATAAAACAGCGAAGCAGGAAGAGCAACAACTTGAAGCTTTAATGACACACCTTGATCAAGGATTACCGGTGCGTTCAATGGAATTATCCGAAGACGATTTGGAGTCTATAAAAAGATTACAATTGTTAACGCTTAAACCGACACTATATATAGCCAATGTTGAAGAAGATGGCCTGGATTCAAACCCATGGTTAGAGAAACTGCAGGCGCTTGCGGATAAAGAAGATGCGCAACTGATTCCTGTGTGTGCTTCTATAGAGGCCGAAGTTTCTCAATTAGAAGATGATGAAAAACAGGAATTTTTGGAAGCACTGGGAATGGAAGAACCAGGGCTTAATCGTATCATTCGAGCTGGTTATAAATTGCTTAGTTTGCAAACGTATTTTACAGCAGGACCAAAAGAAGTACGTGCATGGACCATACCTATTGGAGCGACTGCGCCAAAGGCGGCCGCTGTGATACATACTGATTTTGAACGTGGTTTTATACGTGCTGAAGTAACCGCCTTTGATGACTATATTGAATATAAGGGTGAGCAAGGTGCTAAAGATGCGGGCAAATGGCGTTCAGAAGGCAAAGAATATATTGTTAAAGATGGTGACGTGGTTTTATTCCGGTTTAATGTCTAAAGCATAACTGCTCTTTGGTATAGGTTCGCTAGACAACTGACAGGAATTTACAGTTGCGACTCCAGATCCAAAATTATTAAAAGGTAGCAATCAATTGTTTACTTCAACTACATTCAATGAATAAGAAAACCGCATTAAAGTTACCAGACAAACCGGATAGGCCTAGTCCTTCAGAGTGCTGTGATAGTGGCTGTGAAAATTGTGTGTTTGTTTATTACGAGAAGGCAGTTAAACGTTGGGAAGCTGAGGTTGAAGCAATAAAAAAAGCGGCAGGAGTTTAGGTAAAGTCTGTTTTACTGGCATTTTTTATTCATAGTATTTTAATCTTATCAACGCCACCAAACCTGGTGACGTTGATAAGCACTCATTTAATGTTTAACTTTATAGCCATACATGATGTTGTCATTCATCATCGGAATAAACATCAAGTCTTTCTCGATAATAAATTCATGATCGGCACTGCCTTGCTTGAGCGAAAGTATTTCTTTAACTTCACCAGCGCTTGAAATGTGGAACAGTTTGCCGTTCATCCAGTCGGTGACATAGAAGCCGCTATCTTTATCGACTTCAACGCCATCAAGATTGCCGACAGGCGATCCGTCACCAATTGAGGTGATCGATTTATCCTGAATCGAGATACGCTTTAAGTGCCCAGCAACAGCCGTGGCAAAACCATCCGTCATTACACCCCAAGCGCCGAGAATGAGATCATCGCCCACTACATCTAAACCATTTGGGGCTTCCAACGCATCAGATTCTATCCAGATGCTAAAGCTGTCTCCTGATAATAGATAAATACGATTGGCCATCGTATCGGACATATAAATGTCACCGTTTGGTGCAGCTGCCAGATCGTTGGTGAACTTGGGATCTTCTACCTTATATCTATCAGTGATGCGGCCATGATTAACATCTATCGCAACAAGTGCATCAATGTCAGCGGTATATAATGTGCGTCCAGAAAGCGCGAGACCTTTGGGGCCATCTAAACCAGTTACCCATTTTTCATTGATAATTCTGCCGTCCATTGAAACGATAGAAATATAACCATTGCCATCTTTATCGAAAGGGCCGCCATTAACATTGGAAACATATAAATGATTAAGGACAGGATCATAAACAACGGACTCCGGGTTGGCTAAACCGCTTACTTCCCACATCAGTTCAAGCTCATGTCCATTAGCGAACGCGGTATTAATAAATGAGAATGAGAAGACTAAAAATATAAGTACATTGTTAAAATTACGAGTAATCATTACGCTATGTTCTCCTTAGAAGAGTGATTGGTTTGAGTTTAATGAAGTTTGGTCTAGGTTCCAAATAATACGGACTTTTAAGTTAATTCAAAGTATTTTCAAAAGTTAGTGCTTACTTTTTAATGATGCCAGTCTTCCATTGCCGCATTTATGACGCCAATTGATTCCGAATCGGAAGTTCACGGATACGTTTTTGAGTTGCAACAAAGATGGCGTTACACAATGCGGGCGCAATAGGTGGCATACCAGGCTCACCGATACCACCAAGCGGGGCATCATAGTCATTGGCAGGCACTATATGTACATTTATCGTATCAGGGATACCGTTCATGCGAGTCACTTCATAACCATCGAAGTTATTTTGAACCGCAACACCATCTTTAAAGGTGATTTCACCTAGCATGGCTAAACTGATCCCCATAATGCAGGCGCCTTCTAACTGAGAACGAATTCGCTCTGGGTTCACCTGAGGACCACAGTCAACGGCAATATCGACTTTGGGAATGAACACTTTCCCCTTGTTATTAACTTTAACTTCTACCACCGCCGCCACATAAGTTACAAAGCTGTAGTGTGCAGCCAATCCCTGTGCTTGTCCCTGTGGCAGTTTTTTGCCCCAGTCGGCTTTCTCAGTAACAAGCTCGATGACATTGCGAAGTCGTCCTGTATTGAGCGGGTATAGCTCTGGTGATTCGCCATGGTTCCACTCGTCGCGGAGTGTTGTTGGATCAATCTTTCGTGACTTACCGATGAGTTCTAATAGAAAGTTTTTATGGTCACGTTTTTGTTGGTGTGCCATTTCCGCAATAAAAGACTGAACGGCAAATGCATGAGGAATATTAGATACTGAACGAAACCAGCCAATACGCGTATGAGCTTGAGCCGCAGGGTTTTCAAGTTGTATATTTTGAATATCAAAAGGAATATTTACCACGCCCATTCCTAACTCAATTGGCATTTGGTGTTGTGAGCTGGCATCAAATGTAGAGGAGATTGAAGGAGCCACTGTTCTATGTAGCCAGGCTTGCGTTTTTCCTTTTTCATCAAAAGCTGCTTCCAAATGTTCGTAGGAAACCGTGTGAAAATAGCCGTGTTGAATATCATCTTCACGTGTCCAGACGACTTTGACTGGGCGACCACCCAGAGCTTTAGATGTCAGAGCAGCCTCCACAACATAATCAGGTTTAGACTTTCTGCCAAAACCACCGCCCAATAAGGTTACGTGAACCGTCACCTGTTCGGGTTTCAATTCGAGCCATTTGGCAACATTGTCAACAGCGGCTTGTGGTCCTTGGGTACAGGCCCATATCTCACATGAATCCTTTTTAAAATGAGCTGCTGCTGCTGGTGGTTCCATCGGCGCCTGTGCGAGATGAGGAATATAGTAATCAGCAGTGATGGTAGAGCTCGCTTTGTTCAGCACCTGATAGCTATCACCTACTTGTCGTAGCACTTTTCCGCCTTTACTGTTTGCGGCTTTCTTCATCTGCTCACGAAATGCGATGGAGTCATATTCACGGTTCGGTCCCGTTTCCCATTTGACCTTGAGCTTTTCACGGCCTTGAATGGCGGCCCATGTATTTTCCGCGACCACCACAACGCCACCTAGTGGATTGAAAACAGCCGGAGGTGGGCTAGAAGGTAAGGTCAGTGTCTTAATCACACCGGGCACCTTAAGTGTTTCCGTATCATCATAAGACTTAACGCTATCACCATAAGCAGGCGGATGTGCTACCACCGCATAAACCATGTTCTCGAGTCGAACATCCATGCCATACTCAGTTTGCCCAGTGGCAATATCTTGTCCATCAATTAGCTTATTAGCTGACTTACCAATATATTTAAAGTCATCCTTTGATTTATGAATCAGTTTCGTTCTTTCAGGAACAGGCAAGTCAGCAGCAGTTTTAGCCAGTTCACCAAAGTCTGCTTTACGGCCAGATGCGTTATGAACGACTTCGTGATCGATGGCCTGTACTTCAGATACAGGGACAGCCCACATCGTAGCGGCTGCGGTTTCCAGCATCATGCGTGCTGCTGCACCCACATTTCGCATCGGCATAAAGAAGTGACGTATGCTGCGCGAACCATCCGTATCCTGGTTACCATATTTCTGTTCATTACCATCGGCTTGTATGACTGTACAGCGGGACCAGTCAGCATTCATTTCGTCAGCGACCACCATAGGTAAGCTGGTGCGTACACCTTGTCCCATTTCTGAGCGATGGGCCACGATGGTCACCGTGCCATCTTCAGCAATTGAGACGAACGCCAATGGATTATCAACCCATCCGTGAGGCATAGCATCACGTCCATATTTCGCTTTCTCCGCAGAAGCCAGGCGAGGAAGGCCGACTGCGAGCACAAGTCCACTTGCCGCAAAACCTTTTACAAACTCGCGGCGGCTAATGTTAACGATATTATCCTTCATTACCGGCCTCCAGTTGTTCAGCTGCCTGTTTGATAGCGTCTTTGATTCGATTGTAAGTGCCACAACGGCAGATGTTCCCATTCATCCAGCTACTGATATCCTCATCTGAAGGTTTGGGGTTAGAGGTGAGGAGGGCAGTAGCAGAAACAATCTGTCCCGACTGACAGTAACCACATTGAGGCACATTATTATCTATCCAGGCAGCTTGAATGGCACGCCCAACACGTTGTTCAGAAACTGCTTCGATGGTGGTGATGTGCTTGTCTTTGACATGTTTTATGGGCGTTGAGCAAGAGCGAATCGGACTACCATCAAGCATCACTGTGCAGGCACCACATAATGCTTTACCACAACCGAACTTCGTGCCAGTCATTCCTAGCACGTCTCTTAAGACCCACAATAATGGAGTATCTTCATTGGTTTCTAGTGGGTATTCCTTATCGTTGATTAATAACTTCACTATAACTAACTCCTTAGATATTGAATTGCCTTTTTAAATTGTTGAAATCATTTTGTGTGTCGATATCAATACTCGCTTCAGGAACTGGAATAGTAAGCACCTGCTCTTTCATGGATATTAATAATTGTTTAGCGCCTTTATCACCTTGTAACGTTTCAAGGTGTGAAAAAAATGCTGCTGGAAAAATAGCAGGAACCCCTATGGTTTCCTGATACTCGCTTGCAACAATAGAGTTTCTTTGTTGTTGCCATAAGTGGATCAGTTTTTTTAAAGATGATTTTTCGAGTAACGGTTGATCGCATAACAGGATCATTACTGCATCTGCATTTTCAGGTAATGCTTTTATTCCTGCTCGAATAGAGGATGAGATCCCCGATTGCCAATCATTGTTTTTTTCAATGGTAATTTTACTTTCAGTTACTCTGGATTGAATCAACTCAGCATTCGCGCCCAGGACAACAATAATATTTTTATCGAAAAATGATTCTGTAATACTAATGGTGTGTTGCAGCAGGTTGTTCTCATGCCAATTAGCCAGTTGTTTTGGCGAACCAAAACGCGATGATTCACCTGCTGCTAAAATGATCGCGTAAATATTTTTTGTTGCGTTATTCATTAAGATTCAATTTGTTAACTCACGTTCCTGTATGGGGAGCGCCTGCTGACAAAGTTGACGGCCATCCCTGTTTGCGAGTACGGCCTGTATCTCTGCCATGATTGACAGTGCAATTTCTTGTGGTGTCTTTGCACCAATATCCAGTCCGGTGGGTCCGTAGACGCGGCCTTTAATTTTTTCAGCCTGCTGGCCAATAGTATCCAACAAACGATCGCGTCGTTTAGCAGGCCCCAGTAAACCAATATAAGGAATATGGCTGTCAGCGATTATTTTTAAATAACGTTCGTCGTAATCAATGCTGTGTGTCATGAGAACAAGGGCATCAAATTGATCGAGCGCTAATTTCTCATTTAGTTCAACAGGTACAATATTTAATAATTGATCAACATCAGGGAATCGTTCCGGTTTGATATAAGCTGAGCGATGATCGATAACTGAAACATACCAGCCTAATGACTTGGCAAATTGAGTTACCGGCACAGCATCCGGTCCGGCACCTAGTACCAGTAACCTCAAAGCAGGTTCGATCAAGTCATAAAAAACCGTTATATGTTTATCATTTATATAATGTTTAACCAATATAGTCTTATTTTGTAACAGTACACGACGTGCGGGAGTAGCATGTATTTCATGTTCCTTAGTAAGGACAAGTTGACCTTCCTGTTTTGTTGCTTGAAAAAACAGGCTTTGGTTTACGGGGTAATCTTGGTGGTTTGATTCACAGACCGTAGCAAGAACCCCGGTCTGAATGTGTTCGAGAGCCGCTACTATATCATTTAGGGGTGAAAAATTATTTTCTATTGATAAGTACTGTAACAAGACTCGAACTGCACCATTACAACCTAAACCTAGTCCCCATATTTCGTCTTCCGGTGAGCGCATATCATAAAAGATGACTTTGGATTGCCTGTCTTCAAAAACAGATGCTGCCTGCTCGCCCAGATCAGCTTCGAAACAACCGCCGCCAAGTAAACCAGTGAATTCGCCGTCTCTTGAAATCAGCATACGTGCCCCGGCTTTTTGATAGGTTGAACCCATGGTTTCTATGACTGTTGCCAGCACGGCGTCGTGTCGAGCGCTTCGCAACTGCTGATAAGCGCTCAAGAATTGATTGAATTGATTGGCCATTATTAATTAAGCATAAAACCTTAAAAACAGATGGTTTCGTGGGAATTCAGTGAATTGTTGTCGTGTAAATAGTCTGAATTACTATATAAAAATTGGTATAAAATATATAGTAGGTACCTTAAAGTGACTGCCACTGTTTGAGGCAAAAAACGCGTATTTTACAAAGATAGTTATGCAGACAATACTGGTAAGCACAATTGTTGAAGCCCGGACGTATAGCCTGAAAGACGGCCTCTGCTTTCCAGTTACTACTCAGAGAAAAATAATTTCTTTAGTTCTTCGCCAGGGTTTTCTGCTTTCATAAATGCTTCTCCAACAAGAAAGGCATTGACATTGTTTTTACGCATTACACTGACATCATCTTGTGTATGAATCCCACTTTCCGTAACAATAGTGCGGTCATGAAAGACATCTGTTAAAAGCCCGAGTGTTGTATCAAGGTCTGTCTCGAATGTATGCAAGTTTCTGTTATTGATGCCAATGAGCGGTGTGCGTAACATCATGCCGCGTTCAAGTTCTACACGATCGTGTACTTCGACCAAAACATCCAGCCCGACTTCAGTGGCAGTACCAACGAGATCCTGCATCTGCATATCTGATAAGGCGGACACTATGATGAGAATACAATCTGCACCAATGACTCTTGCCTCATATACCTGATAAGGATCAATTATAAAATCTTTACGTATGATCGGTAATTCACAAGCGGCATGGACTTGTTTTAAATAGTCATCTGAGCCTTGAAAGTATTTAATATCAGTTAATACAGATAGACAACTGGCACCGGCCTCAGTGAAACTCCTGGCTATGGCATCGGGATGAAAATCCCTACGGATAACGCCACGGCTGGGGGAGGCCTTTTTTATTTCAGCAATAACACCTGGTTTGCCTTCGGTAATGGATCTAAGTAAATTATTCGTGAAGCCTCGAGTTTCTTCGCAATCGGCCGCACGTTGTTTCTGATCTTGCAATGAGGCTGTTCTTTTAACATGCTCTATGTACTCAGCTTTATAATTGAGTATGTCTTTTAATATATCAGGTGTGTCTGCTTGCATAATATTTATTGTTTAAACGATTGGCTATGTAGAATAAGTTGGTCAAGTTTTTGTTTTGCTACGCCGGACTCAATGGTTTGAATGGCTTTAGCAACTCCATCCTGGATTGAGTTTGTTATGCCAGCGGCATAAATGGCCGCGCCTGCATTGAGACAAACAATATCTTTTGCTGCGCCATTGGTATTATTTAATACTGACCGCATCATTACCAGACTTTCGTCAACATCTTGTACGGCTAGTTTCTCAATACCCTGTATTTTAATCCCAAAATCTTCCGGTGTTATTTCATACAGATTGATCTTGCCGTCTTTTAATTCCGCAACATTTGTTTTTGCAGCGATACTTATTTCATCCATGCCATCTTGCGCGTGAACGACTAATATATGTTTGCTGCCAAGTTGTTTTAATGCTTTTGTTAGCGGTTCCAGCCAATCATTACTAAAAACGCCAATGACTTGGTTAGGCGCGCCGGCGGGATTAGTCAGTGGGCCGAGCACATTAAATAAAGTGCGTATTCCTAATTCGCGGCGTGGGCCAATCGCATGTTTCATGGCACTGTGATGCATTGGTGCAAACATAAACCCTATGCCGACGTTTTCTATACAGCTCACAACTTGTTCAGCATTTAATTCCAGATTTACGCCAGCAGCTTCGAGGACATCGGCGCTACCAGACTTACTGGAGACTGAACGATTGCCATGTTTGGCAACTTTGGCGCCGCTGGCAGCGACAACGAAGGCCGAGGTTGTTGAGATATTAAAAGTATTGGCACCATCACCTCCAGTACCACAGGTGTCGACCAGGTTTTCTTTATCGACATCTACCTTTTCAGCAAGCTCGCGCATAACTTCAGCCGCGGCAGTAATCTCATCAACGCTTTCGCCTTTTAAGCGTAGCGCAACTAACAGACCGCCAATCTGTGCCGACGTTGCGTCACCTTGCATAATAGTTTGCATGACAGAATGCATATCAGTACGGTTTAGATCTTTACCGGCAATGACGTTATTGAGTGCTGTTTGAATATCCATTTTTTAAATTAGCTTTGACATTAGAGCGTCCTAAAAAGTGTGTTTTTAGTTTATCTAGGAATTATTAAGGAAGTTTGACAATAGCTCATGTCCATATGAGGTAAGGATCGATTCCGGATGAAATTGTACACCCGAGATAGCAAGTTCTTTATGTCGTAATCCCATGATTTCATCTACAGTGCCATCTTTATTTTGTGTCCACGAGGTGATCTCAAAACAATCTGGCAATGATTCTTTTTCAACCACCAGAGAATGGTAGCGTGTGGCCGTAAAGGGTTTTTCAAAACCTTTAAATACATCGGTATTATTGTGATATATATCAGAAGTTTTGCCATGCATAATATCATGTGCATGGATGATCTTGCCGCCAAAGGCCTGACCAATACTCTGGTGACCAAGACAAACACCGAGCAATGGAATTTCCCCCTTGAAATGATTAATCACATCAATGGAGATGCCTGCTTCATTCGGGGTACATGGTCCCGGTGAAATAACAATATGATCGGGCGCCAACTTTTCTATCTCGGTTATTGAGATTTTATCATTACGATAGACCTGCACCTCTTGTCCTAGCTCACCAAAATATTGAACCAGGTTATAGGTAAAGGAATCATAATTGTCGATCATTAATAACATGGTCTTACCTTTATTATGTCAGCCCTTTTTCTGCCAGACTGACAGCCCTGAAAATAGCGCGGCCTTTATTCATGGTCTCCTCCCATTCATTCTGGGGTACTGAGTCGGCGACAATGCCTGCGCCCGCCTGTATATGCAAGGTCTTATCTTTAATAACGGCGGTACGTATCGCAATTGCAGTATCCATATTACCATTCCACGATAAATAACCGACCGCGCCCGAATAAACACCACGTTTTACCGGTTCGAGTTCATCAATAATCTCCATGGCGCGAATTTTTGGTGCGCCAGAAACAGTGCCAGCAGGGAAGGTGGCTCGCAAGACATCGATAGCGCTCATGCCATCGATTAATTTTCCGGTTACATTTGAGACAATATGCATGACATGAGAGTAACGCTCAATAATCATTTTATCGGTCAATACCACGCTGCCCATTTCAGCAACACGGCCAGCATCGTTACGACCTAAATCAATCAACATTAAATGTTCAGCCAGCTCTTTTGGATCGGCTAACAATTCTTTTTCAAGCGCTGTATCTTCTGCTTCGGTTTTGCCCCGCGGACGTGTGCCGGCTATCGGTCTAACGGTGACAATGTCATCCTCAAGTCGCACCAATATTTCTGGTGAAGAACCGACGATTTGAAAGTCACCCAAATCAAGAAAATACATATATGGAGAAGGATTGAGACAACGTAAGGCGCGATACAAGTCAATTGGATTTGATTTAAAAGGGATAGAAAGGCGTTGTGACAAGACAACCTGCATGCAATCACCATCAACAATATATTCTTTTATTTTATCAACAGCAGTTTCATAATTTTCTTGTGTAAAGCCGGAAACAAAATCATTTTCACTAACGGTACGAGAATCGTTCGAGTTAGTTTTATCGATTCGTTTATTGGCTAGTGTGTTTACCAGTTCATCCAGACGTTGATGTGCGCTTGAAAAAGAGTCAGCGTCATTCGGGTCAGCATGAACAATAATAAAAAGTTTGCCACCAAGGTTATCGAACACAACAACTTCATCAGATACCATTAATAAAATATCTGGAGAGCCGATGGGATCGTCTTTATCATTTTTATTCAAACGCGGTTCAATATAACGAATTGTTTCATAAGCAAAGTAACCGACAAGTCCGCCATTAAATCGAGGCATGCCGTCAATTTCGGCAACCTTATAGGTTTTCTGAATGCGTTCGATTTCTGCTAAAGGGTCATCGACATTATATTCTTCTAAAATATGCCCACCTTCTTTAATCGTTATTTGATTGCCGTTTGCAGTAATAATTTTTTTCGCGGGCAAGCCTATAATAGAATAACGGCCCCATTTTTCTCCGCCCTGTACCGACTCAAATAGATAGGAATAGGGTGCTGCACATAATTTCATGTAAGTGCTAAGTGGAGTATCAAGATCAGCCAATACTTCGCGCATCAAGGGGATGCGGTTGTATCCTTGAGTTGCGAGCTGATTGAATTCGGTTTCGTTGATCATGATCTTTAATGGAACAGCCATGGTAGCTCTGCCAATGAATCAACGACCGCATCCGGGTTTGTGCTACGGATATCATTGCCATGGTTATAACCATAACTGACACAGACGATCTGAAAGCCAGCGGCCCGCGCCGCTTTTACATCGCTCTCTGAATCGCCAACCATTAATGATTGTTTTGGATCAATTTCAAAAGTTGATGCGGCATGCAATAGTGGCAGTGGATGGGGTTTCTTTTTGGCAAGCGTATCGCCAGCAATAATAATGCTCATGTCGTCCTTAAGCCCCAGTTTTTCTAAAATTGGCCCGACAAACTGGCCGCGTTTATTGGTCACACAACCAAGTTTAATATCTTTGTCTTTAAGATAATCGATGCCTTCACGTACGCCCGGATAGCAAGCACTGAGATTGCACATATTTTGACTATACACAGACATGAATAGTGCCGATGCTTTTTCAAACAATGCCGATTCGGCCTCTTCATTAAAGTCATTGGTTAGCGATCGGTGTAATAATTTTTCCAGGCCGTTTCCTACCCAATTACGGATACTGCTTAACTCTCTTTCAGGGAGAGATAATTCAAGCAAGGTTTTGTTAACTGACCATGCGAGATCAGGTATTGAATCGACCAGAGTACCGTCAAGATCAAGCAAAACTAAATCAGGTGTTTTGATAGGCATAATGTAATTGCAACAGGCTAAAAATGAATCAATCGCGTTTTAGACTAGCTATTAGTTTGGGCTAGTTGTTCTCGCATCGCGGTTATTGTTTTTTGGTAGTCGTCGCTACCAAATATAGCTGAGCCAGCAACAAAGGTATCTGCTCCTGCTTCTGCTATTTCACGGATATTGTCAATCTTGACGCCGCCATCTATCTCAAGGCGGATGTCTCTGCCAGAGTCGTCGATCAGTTTTCTAGCCATTTTCAATTTATCCAGCGCCGAGCTAATGAAGGATTGACCACCAAACCCCGGGTTTACCGACATCAACAGGATCATATCTACCTTATCCAAAACGTGTGTCAGCACGTCAAGCGGAGTGGCGGGATTAAATACCAGTCCTGACTTGCAGCCATTATCACGAATTAACTGCAGGCTACGGTCAACATGTTCCGAGGCCTCAGGATGAAAGGTAATATAACTGGCCCCCGCTGCTGCAAAATCCGGAATGATACGGTCTACTGGTTTGATCATTAAATGCACATCTAGCGTAGCCTTGATGCCAAAATCACGTAAGGCCTTGACGACAACTGGGCCGAAGGTCAGATTAGGCACGTAATGGTTATCCATGACGTCGATATGGACAAAATCAGCGCCCGCAGCCAAGACTGCGGCTGTCTCCTCGCCGAGACGCGCCATGTCAGCTGACAAGATCGAAGGTGCGATTACATAATTAGTCATGAAAGTTATTGTTCGCTATGATTTAAACGCTATCTAAAGAGGGGGCAACTTTACCTGATCAACCCAGCCATAGCCACTATAGGCAGCAGATTATTGCTGGGGAAAGCACGCTTGTTTGCGCTGTCTTTCGGAGCCTTGGTGTTATTGTTTGGAGCGAAAATACTCTCCACCATTCAGGGAAGGCGTGTTTATTGCTATATTTTTGCTAGGAGTTTGTGAAAATCTTATGAAACAAATATATCGATTGAGTATTATTTTTTCACTATTGCTAATAAGCAATCTGCCAGCTATTTCCGGGACTCTGGATAGAAACTGGGAGAAGCAGTCTACTGAAAAGTTAGCGAATACTGTCAAAGGGTCAGAAATGCTTTGGCTTGATGCGAAAGGAGAGGACTTTTTGGCGTTGTATACGAGTCAAACTAATAAAACTGCGCATGGCGCGGTGATTCTTCTACATGGAATGGGCGGTCATGCTGATTGGCCGCAAACAATCTCACCCATCCGAACCAGACTGCCCGAACATGGTTGGGCTACCTTGTCGATCCAGATGCCGGTTATTGCACCAGAGAATCAAATCGAAGACTATGGGCAGACTCTGCGACAGGCTGAGAATCGGGTTGAGGCCGCCGTGCGTAGTTTACGTGAACGAAAATTCCTTAATATTGTTGTTATCGGGCATAGCTTCGGTGCTGCTACTGCGCTTGCATATCTCGAAAAAGAAAAAAAGCAAAAGATTGTCGCTCTAGTAGCAGTTGGTTTACAAGAATATCCTTTTGTAAAACCGACCATTAATATACTCGATTTGATCGAGAAAACTAAAATTCCGGTACTAGACATATACGGAACTCGTGATTTTAAAAGCGTTATCAATCAAGCTCCGGATCGACGGCTTGCGGCAAAAAAAGGTAATAATCGAGAATATATCCAGCTAGAGATAGAAGGAGCAGACCATTACTTTAATCAGATGGAAGATGTGCTCATCAAGCGTATCCGTGGATGGCTCAATAAGGCCGCCCCTGGCATGTCTATCATGGTTGATGCTGATTTTGATGGTAATCTGGAAAATCAAGATGATGTACCTTCTGAACCGTAATTCTCTGGGACAAACCTTGTCTGGAATGATAATGTTTCAAACAAGAAGAAAACAATAGCACGCTAACCAAACTGTTCCTGTAGGAGGCCGGTATGACTCAGGATGTGAAAGAAGTGAGCTCATCTGATAAAGATGAGCGTTTATGGGGAATGTTGAGCCACCTTGTTTCTTTCTCTGGCTATTTAATCCCCTTTGGCAGTGTGCTTGGCCCGCTGATTATTTGGTTAATTAAGAAAGACGAGATGCCTTTTGTTAATGATCAAGGGAAAGAATCACTGAATTTTCAATTGACGATGCTTATTGCTGTTATTGTTTCTGCGATACTGATGTTGGTCTTTGTCGGGTTTCTAATGCTTGGTGCGTTAATCATCTATCAAATTATTGTTGTCATTATGGCCTCTATTAAAGCGAATGAAGGCGTGCGCTATCGTTACCCATACACGATACGTTTTATAAAATAATCGAAGTTATGTACATTAACAATTAAGGGAACAAGCCCATGAGTGGATTAGGATTTTTCATATTTTGTTTATCACTGTTCATCTTTGTCGTCATAACCAAAGCAGTAACGATCGTTACTCAAGGTAACGAATATACGGTTGAGCGGTTTGGCGAGTACACGCGGACATTAGCACCGGGGTTACATATCATTATTCCGTTCTTTGATAGAATCGGTGCCAAGATGAATATGATGGAGACAGTTGTCGATGTCCCATCACAAGAAGTCATTACCAAAGATAACGCCATGGTGAGAGTCGATGGTGTGGTTTTCTTTCAGGTCTTAAATGCGGCGCAGGCTGCATATGAGGTCAATAATCTTACCCGTGCGATCTTGAATCTGACCATGACGAATATTCGTACTGTGATGGGGTCGATGGATTTGGACCAATTATTATCACAACGAGATGCCATCAATGCACAACTGTTGCATGTAGTTGATGAAGCCACCGGGCCATGGGGTGTCAAGGTGACTCGAATCGAGATCAAGGATATTTCACCGCCAAAAGATCTGGTCGATTCTATGGCGCGACAAATGAAAGCAGAGCGAGAAAAGCGGGCGAACATTCTTGAGGCAGAAGGTTTCAAACAAGCTGAAATCTTGAAAGCAGATGGTGAAAAAAGAGCCGCGATTCTTGAGGCCGAGGGACGTAAGGAATCTGCCTTTCGTGATGCAGAGGCTAGAGAACGATCAGCAGAAGCAGAAGCAAAGGCAACGAAAGATGTTTCTAATGCCATCGCGACAGGTGATATACAAGCCGTCAACTATTTCGTCGCGACCAAGTATGTAGAGGCATTAAAAGACATTGCCTCTGCGCCAAATCAAAAAGTTATTCTAATGCCATTAGAAGCCAGCAGTGTGATTGGCGCAATATCAGGTATTGCTGAGATAGCTAAAGAGACTTTTGGCAAAGATGATAAGCCCGTCAGTTAAGTGTGAGGAGTAGCTTATGGAATGGTTAGATCAGATTGAATTTTGGTATTGGCTAATTGCTGCTGTAGTGATGATTATTATTGAAATGATTTTGCCTGCGGCATATTTCCTGTGGATGGGGATCTCTGCTTTTATTGTTGGTTTGATAATTTATGCAGCACCGAGCATGCCGGTCTTGATACAGGTCATTATATTTGGGGTGTTATCTGTCGTGTCCCTAATACTTTATAAACGACATAAAAAGTCGAACCCTAATGTTAATGATCAACCTAATCTCAATCGACGTGGAGAACAATATGTCGGTCGCAGTTTTACACTTGATGAAGCGATAGTGAATGGCGTGGGCAAAGTTAAGGTCGATGATTCTATCTGGAAAGTAAAGGGCAACGATATGCCTGCTGGTATGAAAGTGCGTGTAATGAGTGTTGAAGGTACGATATTTAATGTAGAAACAGAAACGATGTTTTCTGAATAAGATTTATTTTTTATTTTAAGTAAAAAAAACTGACCTGAGTAGTGCTTATCTAAACCCATCTTTTCCGCGCAGGAGAGAATGAATAAGGATTGCAGGAACAATTCATGTCCAGTTAGACCAAGAGACATGAACCCCGCTTGCTCGGGGATGACAAACGAGGAAAAGTATTGCTGCTGGAACTTAAGTAAGTGCCATTCAGATCTGACCTCGATGATTTATTCAAGATATAAGGTCTTTTTTCATACAGTTTTAAAATGATGGTTCTGTGTTGATGTGACGCGCAAATTATTCGCAGTTTTTACCTCGGTATAAACCAAAAAGATAATAGGCTCTTTTTTCTGCTGTTGCTTTTTTTGCCGCTTCCTCTTCTTCATTATTTTTCGCTGTTGATTTAGCAATACCGCCTATAGCACTAAGCGCAGCGCCACCCCAACCACCTAGTGAACCTGCGACACCAGAGTAGACAGCGGCATTCGTTGCTACACCGGTGGCAACATTTACGGCCGCGGCATTAGCGAATAAACCAGTCGCGTTTTCACCTAGTTGAGATTCTACTTCTTGTGATTCAGTGAGAATTTCGTCACAAGACATTTTCGAATCAGAAGCCTTGGTAACGATACCTGCATTAGCATGAGCATTGGTCATAAATGAACAACAAAGCACAAAAAATAGTGTGAAACGCATGAAAAACATCTCCATAAAAAAGTTAGCAAAAGAAGGCCCGAAGTTTAATTTATAAAATTAATCAGTCAAGTGATGGATACAAACCTGATATGGAGTTTGTTGAGTGTAAAATGTATGCGAATAAGTTTTAGTTTTGGATGCCATGTTGTGCCAACGCCCATGCGGTATGTTCTCTCACTAAAGGAGAAGCATCATTTTGGCGTTTCTTTAATGCGTTAATGGTTTCGCTAGTGCTAGATGCATTGCCTAACCCTATTGCAATATTTCTTAGCCAACATTCATAACCGATTCTTCTTATTGCCGAGCCTTCGGTGTTTTTTAAAAAGTCTGCTTCAGTCCATGCGAATAATTCAACCAGGGCTGGTGAATCGAGACCGTTGCGTACACGAAAATCATCTTCTTCTGAATTTTTTGAAAACTTATTCCATGGGCATATTAGTTGGCAGTCATCACAACCATAAACGCGATTACCGATCATCTTGCGAAATTCTTCGGGAATCGAACTTCGTAGTTCTATTGTCAGATAAGAAATGCAGCGGCGGGCATCAACTTGCATCGGGCCTACAATCGCTTGAGTTGGACAAATATCGATACAGGCCTCACAACTACCGCAATGGTGTTTTGTAAAAGGTTTGTCAATTTCAAGTGGTAAGTCAGTATAAATCTCACCCAGAAAAAACCATGACCCTGCTTTAGGGTTGATGAGGTTACTGTGCTTCCCTATCCATCCGAGGCCTGCATTTCGTGCTAATGCTTTTTCCAGAATTGGAGCGCTATCGACAAAGCAACGATAGCCAAACTGTCCATATTGCGATTCTATTTTAGAAGCGAGTTTTTGTAGTCGTTGACGCATGAGCTTGTGATAATCGCGCCCCATTGCATATCGAGAAACATAGGCGAGCTCCTTATTGTTTAAGACCTGTGCAGGATGCTTACTAGATGGTGGCAGGTAATCCATTCTTAGTGAAATGACACTGATGGTCCCCGGTACAAGGTCTCTTGGGCGGCTTCGTTTCGTGCCGTGTCGCTGCATATATGACATCTCGCCATGGCGCCCTTCTTTCAGCCAGTTTAAGAGATAGGTTTCATCCTCTTCTAGGTCGGTCGTCGTGATACCAACTTGTTGGAAGCCTAATTCAATTCCCCACGATTTTATGTGACTAGATAGTTGTGATTTATTCATTGGTTATATAAATATCGTTCAGATCCATAAAACAGATATTGCAATGCACCATATACGTCCTAAAAGTCACCGCCATAGTGCAATTCTTAAACATATATGGATTGTTTGCGATCTAAGTTATTGAATTATATTAAAAACAAACATTGGCACAACACCTGCAATAAAGACAGTCATAAAATAGTTATATTTAGTATCCTCCTCATCAACAGTTTTGTTGTATTTTTATAGGGCGCCACCCCCTCCGGCGCCCTTTTTTTTACACCATTTAATTTTGTCAGTAATTTAGAAATCCGTAGCCAGGTAAATTCGCCGTATAGTCAAGATATCGTTATGATAATGTATTTAAGAAAGCCCTGAATAAATCCTCAGTGACTTATTCAGAGTCGTCGACATCGCACGGAGCGATGATCAACCACTACAAGAAACTATATTGAAAAATGTTTGAGTTTATTTCTTCCTGGTACCGACGTTATTTTACTGATCCACAAGCTGCCTTATTAGTCGTTTTACTGGTTATTAGTGCGGTTGTCTTGCTGACAATGGGTAAAATGCTAGCGCCGCTATTGGCAGCGCTGGTCATCGCTTATCTACTCGAAGGTGGTGTATCGAAACTACAAAGAAAATTATCTTCACGATTTTGGGCAGTTAATCTGGTCTATCTATTATTTGTCGCCTTCATGATGTTTATATTATTCGGACTGTTACCATTGTTATCAAAACAGGTCAGCCAGTTTTTTCAGGAAGTCCCTGACATGATTAATAATGGACAAGCTTTATTATTGCAGTTGCCAGAACAATACCCCGAATTCATTTCAGAAGAATATATTGGTCAACTGATCATCACGATTCGCCAAGGCTTCAGTGAGCTTGGAGGAAATGTGCTTTCGATATCTGTCGCTTCTCTCCCTGCCATTATTACGATACTTGTTTATCTGGTTCTGGTGCCATTGATGATCTTCTTTTTTCTAAAAGATAAGGAGCTCATCATAGATTGGCTCGGTCGTTTTCTACCTAAAGAGAGACGACTAATAAACGAAATCTGGACGGAGATGGATGCGCAAATAGGTAATTATGTGCGTGGTAAATTCAACGAGATTATCATTGTTGGAAGCGCCTCCTATATTACTTTCGTTTTATTTGGCCTTAATTATTCGCCATTGCTAGCGCTGATAGTGGGGCTGTCTGTATTGATTCCGTACATTGGCGCTGCAGTAGTAACACTACCGATCGCTTTTGTTGCTTATTTCCAATGGGGTATCGCCCCCGATTTCGTCTGGATACTGATTGCCTACGGCATCATCCAGTTTCTAGATGGCAATATTCTAGTGCCGATACTTTTTTCAGAAGCTGTAAACTTGCACCCGGTTGCAATCATCGTTGCGATCCTGGTCTTTGGTGGGCTATGGGGTTTCTTGGGCGTATTCTTTGCTATTCCATTAGCAACTTTGGTTAAGGCCTTGATCAATGTCTGGCCAACCTATGAAAGCGATGATACTACTTTACAGGGGCAGACTTAGTCTATTTCGTCATTCCTGCGAAAGCAGGAATCTAGTTTTACTTAATATCTTTTATTCTTTTAATTATCGATTTCGCCTTTTACGGCGAGTTACTTTCTCTTGCATGCCCAAGAGATAAGTAACCAAAGAGAAGGGCACCCAGATGCTTTGGCCTAACGGCTCCCCTCGTCGGCGTACTATTATTCGGGTCGCGCATACGGACATCCTGTCCTAATGCACTTAACTGTGCGTCCTGCACAGTTAACCCGATAACAGTCCACCTCCTCGGCAAAGCAAAACGGGGAATAAAAAATCAACGATCTGAATTAAATGGCGTGACATCTTTTATGATCGCGAAGCGACCTATGCTTTTGACACGTCCATTTGAATGTCTTGTTATAAAAATCCCGTCTGAAGTCGTCTTCATCAGGAATGCGCCCCGTGTATTTTAACGAGGTTAAATAAACTGAACGCGCGAACATTGTTTGAATGCTTTGCTGAAGTGATGACAGATTGTCGATTGGAAGCTCGCTTCACTCGCAACTGATCATGCACTTCAGTAGTAACATTTTTTTTAAAGAATGTCGTCATCTTGATTGGGTAATTCATTGTTAGTGTTAATCCGTTAGCATAAGTTTTATTAGTACAAACTTTTAATCATTACGATTTTTTATAACTATATTTTAAGGGACGCTTTGTCCGATATACTATTATAGGTTTTGAAAGATGACTTCATGAAAACACTCCTTTTTTCAATGAGATAGGTGGTAAATAGATTATAGTCATTCTATATCCATAGTGTCCACTTTGCGTATTTCATATCCAAATGCGGTATGTCACTCTATAAAATATCCAATTGAAAAAGGGGAATTATTAACGTTGTTTCAAGGAGTTATAAAAGTGCCCCACATTACTGGTTACTGACGAAGGCAGCCGTGGGCCATGACATTAGGGAAGAGTTCTTTTGCTTACTTTTCTATGAAGAAAAGTAAGACGCCATAAAGGCGGAAAGCAACGGTTAAAGGAATAAAAGATATTAAATAAACTGGGTTCCCGTTTCCACGGGAATGACTAATTGTATTCTGCAATTAACAACGTTAAATCGTCATTAATACTTTGATGATTGGCAAACGTTTTAACATTATTATAAATACCCTGAGTCAAAGCCTTGCAATCAAGTGAGCGATTCTTCTTGATGTAAGCTAATAAGCGATCAACACCGTAAATCTCTCTGTATTGATTACGCCATTCTATGAGACCATCGGTGTAGGATACGACCTTGTCACCGGGCTTTAAGTGATAAGACTCTTCTATGTATTTTACGGGTTCTTCAATAAATAGACCGAGGGCGCAACCTGCCTCATCGAACATAACCAGTTCAGAATTGTCTGCGGGTATGACAATGGCTGATGGATGTCCTGCGTGTGTTACATTCATTATTCCGTCAGGGCTTATTCGCATTAATACACTGCTGACTGATCGGCCGGTGTGACGCGAGGCGATGAGTCGATTTAGTTTACGCGTAGATTCGTCTGTAGGTAGGTTTGGGGTGAGGCTGTCGATAGCAATATGTACCATCATCGTCATGAGCGCAGCTGATATTCCATGACCCGTTGCATCGCCAATAAATATGGCGAGTTCTCTTTCCCGGTTTAAAATAAAATCATAAACATCACCAGAAACAGAATCGTAAGGTTTATAAATTAAATTAACATCGAGGTAATCAACATCAATAATTTTAGGTAGAACAGCACGTTGAAAATCCGCTGCCAGCATCAGGTCATTTTGATATGACTGCTCTTTAGGGAGAACCGTATGAGACTGTTGTTGGACTGCTTGCTGCATGGCCTGTTTCAATTATAAATATTGATGAATTAATGGGTTCAATATTTATATCGGCACTATTTCAAATATCTATAGCCGATTTAATGTAAATGTAGCTTGAAGCTGACGCAAGCTAAACCATCAGTTTTATCAGAGGACTTCGCTGGCAAAATCCGCCAAGCGTGAGCGTTCTCCACGCATCAAGGTGATATGTCCACTGTGCTCCCAGTTTTTAAACCGGTCGACTACATAGGTAAGACCTGAGGTAGTCTCTGTGAGATAAGGCGTGTCAATCTGTGAAATATTGCCAAGGATAATCAATTTACTATCGGGACCGGCACGCGTTATTAATGTCTTCATTTGCTTGGCTGTCAGGTTCTGGGCTTCGTCAACAATAATAAAACGATTCAGGAAGGTACGTCCGCGCATAAAGTTGAGTGAGCGGATCTTGATGCGCTTATTTAGTATGTCTGCGGTAGCGGCACGTTCCCACTCTCCACTTTCTTCCGAGCTTGTTAAAACTTCGAGGTTATCCAGCAATGCTCCCATCCAGGGCGCCATCTTTTCCTCTTCTGTGCCGGGTAAGAAGCCAATATCTTCTCCTACCGGGATTGTAACGCGGGTTATGATGATGTCGCGGTAGCGTTTCTTTTCCATAACTTGATCCAAACCGGCAGCAAGCGTTAACAACGTTTTGCCAGTACCCGCAGCACCAAGAATAGTGACCATGTCTACATCGGGATCCATTAACAGGTTCAAGGCAAAATTCTGTTCCCGATTGCGTGCATTTACACCCCATACCGCGTGATTCTCTTTTCTATAATCAATGGCGTGTACCAGGGTTGTCTTTTCTTTGTCTGTCTTTTTAACCAGCGCCTCAAAGCCAGAGCCTTCATCGGTGTAGAGACTTTGGTGCGGGTAACACTCTTCAAGTGGCTGACCCTTTATTTCATACAAGGTGCGCATGTCTTCTTGCCACGATGTAAGTGCTTCAGACTTGGTGTCCCAGAAGTTAGCAGGTAATTCGTTTATACCTGTATAGAGTAAATCAGCATCATCCAGCACTTGATCGCTGGTGTAGTCTTCTGTCTTAATGCCGAGGATATGTGCTTTAATCCGTAGATTAATATCTTTAGAGATCAGTGTGACGGCTTTATCTAGGTGTTTTTTCCGTAAGGATAGTGCGGTTCCTAAAATAGTATTATCTGCGTTTTTGCCGGGTAATGACTCCGGTAAACTGTCCGGCAATATTTGTGTTTGTAAATACAGCTTTCCACAAGGCTCAGCGTGTCCATTCAGTGTTCTTGCTGAATTAAGTTCCAGACCATTATTAATGTCATTAGTCTCGGCATCATTAATTATTTCATCAATGAAGCGGCTTACTTGACGAACATTTCGGGCAACTTCTGACACCCCTTTCTTGGCATGATCGAGTTCTTCCAGAACAACCATCGGAATAAAAACATCGTGCTCTTGAAAACGGAACAGTGAAGCGGGGTCATGCATTAATACATTTGTATCAAGCACAAAAAGGCGAGCGCTATTATTTGAAGACATAGTGATATTAAAATTAATTCAAAGTGTTTTTAAGGCTTCAAGAACCTCATCGACGTGGCCCTTTACTTTTACCTTACGCCACTCTTGCCGCAAGATTCCTTTTTCGTCAATCAGGAAGGTAGAGCGTTCAATGCCCATATGTTTCTTTCCGTACATATTTTTTTCTTTAATGACATCAAATAGATTGCACAGTGTTTCGTCTTCGTCAGATAACAAATCGAAAGGGAAGCTTTGTTTCTCTTTAAATTTTTCGTGAGAAGTTAATTTGTCGCGTGAGACACCGAGAATGATAGTATTACGAGAACTAAATTTACGAATGTTATCGCGAAAATCTTGACCTTCAAGCGTGCATCCCGGAGTACTGTCTTTGGGGTAAAAATATAAAACAATATTTTTGCCTTTTAGTGCTGAGAGTTTGATGGTTTGATCGCCAGTTGCTGGCAGGGTAAATGCGGGAACTTTCTTCCCAATACTGACTTTACTCATAATTAATTTGTTACTCACATTTTAAAAGTGCATTTTTAGAAGCGGTCTTATTTTACAGGTTCCATTATTGCATCTAGATTAAGATGATCACAAAATTCAATGAAATCGCTGCGGATAGATGCGATAGACGAGTCCGACGGGATATTGACCATCATATGCAAAGAAAACATCTTGGCGCCTGTCATTGATGCCTCATAGGTATTTGAGGCCATTTCATGAATAATCAGATTGTTGCTAGACATGAAGTCGGTGATATCAAATATGATGCCGGAGTGGTCCAGCCCGACTACGTCAACTGCATAGGGCATGGAGTCCCCCTGTAGCTTGTCTACTGTGGTTCGATTCGTATGGATCTTAATCTGGTGCTCTTGTGCGAGAATACCAAGCATATCCTCAATTTTAGCAATTGCATCCCAGTTCCCGGTCAGGAAAATCATCAGAGAAAGTTCGTGCCCAAGTACCTTAAATCGACTGTCAACGATATTGCAACCGCTGGATTTAGATAGTTTGGTGAATTTACGTATGATTTCGCTGGAGTTTTCGACCAGGGCACTGACAACAAGATAGTTTTGCATCTTAAACTTGGAGAATATTTAGGTTATTACTGTGTAAATGGTCTGATATTAGCGTCATTGTCGTTATCTAACTGCGGTGCATATTATATAAAGTCTAATGTCCTTGTCATAGGGTTACTTCATTAAGTACCATACACGTTTTTGTCTATTACTCATAATAACTATTCATAATGTTTACCGGAAGTATGGTTGCTATTGTCACCCCGATGTTAGCGGGGGTGCGCCCAGATACAGAAGTTGATGCTCAAGCATTGAAGGATTTGCTCGAATTTCATATTGAGCAAGGTACGGATGCGATCGTCGCTGTGGGTACGACAGGAGAATCTGCTACATTAACTGAAAAAGAGCATTGTGCTGTGATTAAGCAAATGGTTGATATCGTTAATGGTCGAATTCCGGTAATCGCAGGCACTGGCGCAAATTCAACGATTGAAGCGATCTCATTAACGAGGTGTGCCAAAGAAGTCGGTGCGGATGCCTGTCTATTAGTTACACCATACTATAATAAGCCAACTCAGGAAGGCTTGTATCTGCACTATAAGGCCGTGGCAGAGGCAGTTGATATTCCGCAAATTCTCTATAATGTGCCAGGCAGAACAGCTTGTGATATGTTGCCCGAGACGATTGTCCGTTTGGCGTCGATAAAAAACATTATCGGTGTTAAAGAAGCGACAGCGGATCTGTCAAGGGTCAAGCAGATTCGTGCTGGAACTGGAGCGAATTTTCTTTTGTTAACAGGGGACGATGAGACAGCCAAAGACTTTATTCTTGAAGGTGGAGACGGGGTGATTTCGGTTACCGCAAATGTTGCGCCCAAAGCGATGCATGAGATGTGTCAATTGGCTTTGAGTGGAGATGCTAAAGGTGCAGCCAGGATAGACAATACACTTAATGGTCTTCACAAAGAGTTATTTATTGAATCAAATCCAATACCCGTGAAATGGGCCTTAAACAAACTAGGCTTTATTCAAGCAGGTATAAGACTGCCAATGACCTGGATGTCTGAATCAGCAGAACCCAAATTACTAGATGCCATGAAACAGGCAGGAGTTATATAAATACACAATGATGATTTTACGTAATCTCGTTTTAATACTTAGTTTTATTGTTTTCTATGGTTGTTCTAATATTCCAGGTCTTGGTGATTTGGAAAAAGTTTTGCCGGATAAGCGCACTGCTTATCAAAAGAGCAAGGGAATGGCTACACTTGAAGTTCCCCCTGATCTCACAGTTACGGAAGGAGACTTGGCGACAACAATTCCTGGAGAAGAGTCGACATCTTTAAGCGAATTTGAACGACAACGTTCTCAAAATAGACGCCAGGGATCAGTTTTGGGTTCCGGTGAGGCAGATGGGGAGCAATGGCTGGCCTTGAGAGGTTCATCTTTTGATGTCTGGCCCAAATTGAAAGAGTTCTGGAGAGAAAAAGAGTATGTCATCGATTTGGATGATGCTGAATTAGGTGTGCTTGAGACAGGCTGGAAAGAAGATAATGATAGTAGACATAAGTTTAAGATCTTTGCTGAGCCTGATGAATCAGGCGGTACAATACTATACATGTCGAGTGAAAAGCAGAATTTATCCGAAGGCGAGTGGCTTGATACCTTGGTTGATGTGCGTCTGGAAAAAAATGTTATTCGGAAATTGAATCTACATTTTTACGGCACTGAAGTCCCAAATGTAGCAAGCACTAACGGTAGTACAAATAGCAGTCTTGCTTCAGGATCTGGGGCTACTACTAACCCGGTAAAGCCCAAGGCAGAAATACTTGATGTTGGTGATGGGAAAAGTTACCTGGTAATTCCACAAGAATTCACCCGTGCTTGGCGTGAGGCACTCATGATATTAGAACGTGCCGGGTATGCTGTTGAGAACAGTGACCAGGCAAAAGGCACTTATGATTTCCGTTACTTTATGCCGGAAGGTGAGAAAGAAGAAAAAGGGCTTCTCTCTAAACTAAAATTTTGGGGTGATGATGAAGATGAGGGCACGCCTTATCAGTTAAGTTTGACTGGCGTCGGCGATAAGACAGAAGTCATCATCATGAATAAAGGTGGAGAATGGGATACAGGTGAAGATGTAAAAGTGATTCTTGATACACTAAAACAAAATTATAATAAATTATAGTCGTAGCTTGATCCTGTATCATTATTTTTAATTATGGTTAAAAATATTTGCACGTTTAAGTATAAATAAAACTAGCTTGCTCATCTTCTGCTATGGAAAGCTTGATCTATCAAGACTAGAAAAAGAGTCTAAAAATATTAGCGAATTGCTTACTAAGTTGTGGGGGGTAGCAAACTAATAATAAAGGGCAAGGATATGTTTAAGGTTCAATACCTCTGTAATACACACGTTCGTGATCTCAGTAAACTTATAATTTTAACTACTCTTTCTTTAGTCACCATGCCAGCTATGAGTGGCGTTAAGTTTGAACATAGTGATACGGTCTGGTTAAGCATTGGTGGCGGTGCGCGTATGCAGCTTGATTCCAGAAAAAGTGACCTCGATGATAATGCTGAGGTTTCTTTTGATAGCATACGTGTGTATATCGCAGGACAGTTACATAAATATCTGAAGTTCAGCATCAATACCGATAAACAAAATCACGACTCTACCGATCTGATTGATGCCATGCTCCGGTTTGAATTACATCCCAGTTTTAATCTTTGGGTAGGTCGCCTGGTAGTTCCCGGTAATCGTATTGGAATGAGCGGTCCTTTCTATGGAATGAATTGGATCCAATATCGACAACCGCTATACCCTACAGAGCTAGGTGGTGCTGCGGGTAGTTTAGGACGCGGTGAAGGTGGCGTGTTTTGGGGGACAACGGGTAAGTTCCATTATGCGTTGGGGATCGTCGATGGTTTAAAAGGATTCAGTAATCAATCTAATAACAAACTTTATGCGGCTCGGTTAACGTATAACTTTCTGAATGTAGAATCCAATTTTGGTTATTACACTAGTTCTACTTATTTTGGTGAACAAGGGAATCTTTTTACCGTTGCGCTAACCTTGCAGAATCAGGATGGCGGTAGTGGTAGTGCTATTGAGCAAGGCGATTATTTTGGTTATTCCATTGATCTACTATCCGAAACAGTCCTTCCTGGCATAGGCGTTGTCACTCTTGAGGCAGAATACAAAGACTTCGACGCAGACTATAGTAGTGCATCACCTCCTGTCGCTGGTTTGGTGGATTGTTTTTGTTTGTTTGATGGGGATTCAGTTTTCGCTACTTTAAGTTACTTGTATCCTGAGAAAATTGGTTTCGGTAAATTTCAGCCTTACTTTCGCTACGTCGAAAACAATCCCACTGGTGCAACTTCAAATGACTCCATCGAATTTGGTACGAACTATATAATTTCAGGACATAAGGCCAAGCTAAACCTGAGTTATGTTAGCGGAGATACTAATGCGAGTGGTTATGCTGGTAGAGATGTCGATAAGTTTACATTTGGTGTTCAGGTGCAATATTAAGCAGTAAGTCCAGAATTATTACTGACTTAAAAACAAAGGGGCAACTAATGATTGAAGTACAACCGTTTTGTGGAAGCCATCCCTTGCGGCGAGCTATCTGTCTTCTCATCGCTGGTCTTTCTTTTACTTTTACCATGCCAGTCATTGCCGGTGTTAAATTTGAACATAGCGATACCCTATGGCTGACAGTAGGTGGCGGTCTTCGTATGCAGCTTGATTCCAGAAAAAATGATCTTGATAATAATTCTGATTTTTCCTTTGATAGTGTTCGCTTGTATGTCGCGGCTCAGGTTCATAAGTATCTAAAATTTAGTCTCAATACGGATAAGCAGAATCATGATTCCACAGATCTTATTGATGCGATTGCGCGCATAGAAATTAACCCTGGTATTAATTTTTGGTTTGGTCGGACATTGATCCCTGGTGACCGTGTGGAGCTCAATGGTCCATTTTATGGGCTTAACTGGAACCAGTATCGCCAACCGTTATTTCCTGCTGATCAAGGTGGTGCGGCAGGCAGCTTGGGTCGTGGAGAAGGCGGCATTTTTTGGGGTACGACGGGTAGGGTTCATTATGCACTAGGTATCTACGATGGCTTGAAAGGGTTTAGTAATCAGGATAACAACAAACTCTATGCTGTTCGATTGGCCTATCATTTTCTAAATATAGAATCTAATTTTGGTTACTACACCAGTTCGGCCTATTTTGGCGAGCAGGGTGACATCCTGACATTAGGATTCTCTTTTCAAAACCAAGCTGATGGGACAGGTAACCCTGATGAGCATGGAGACTTCAATAGTTATACCCTTGATATATTCTCCGAGACGGTACTTTCTGGTGGCGGCGTAATCACTATAGAAGCGGATTATAAAAAATTCGATGCTGGTTTTACACTGGTGTCACCGCCCATCGCAGGTTCAGGCTCGTGTTTTTGCTTGTTTGATGGGCATTCTATATTCGGGACAGTAGCTTATCTGTTTCCCAATGTGATCGGTTGGGGTAAGTTTCAACCCTATTTACGTTATGTAGAAAATAGCCCCGATGATGCACGATCGAGTGACTCCTTTGAACTGGGCTTGAATTATGTGATCAATGGGCATAATACCAAAGTGAATTTTAATTATGTACAAGGGGATGCTAATGCTAGCGGTTTTGCTGGGAGAGATGTGGGCAGGGCGACGCTAGGTCTACAACTACAATTCTAACTCTGAACTTGAGGGTTATCTAAATCGATTCTCTGTCCACCCGTTCAGCAATATAGTCTGCTTGTCTAATCGCAAGTGTAACAATGGTTAACATGAGGTTTTCTGTTGCACCAGTCGAAAAATGACCGCCGTCTGATATAAACAAGTTTTTAATGTTGTGTGTTGATAATTCAAAACATGTTTGATTAACCGAATACTAATGGTAATTTATGAAAAACTGGAATCTCATATTTTAAAGTCCAACTGGGAGTAGCTATGGAAAACATGATTGAAGAAATGTTCAAGCTCATGAATTTACCCGCAAAGGCGACTAGTCAATATTATGAGCTCATGGAAAAAGGAAATAAAGCGATGATATCTATGGCTGCGGCTCAGACTGATATGGCCGAATTTCAGGAGGCATGGGAAGAGTTTCAGAAACTTAATCCATTATTAAAAAAGTAATTCTGGATAAATAAACAGGGAAGCTTTGTTCCATTTCACTAATTAAAAATGAATAGTCGAGTGCGCGTTTTCGCTAATAGATAAAGTTCAGGAAACTGCGGCTTTGGTTAGACTTTATCGTTTTTTAACAAATTTCATTAAACGTTTACGTTTATTAACTTGTCTTGCTGTTAATACATTTTT
>CAXBLT010000010.1:0-97414 GCA_963976795.1 uncultured Gammaproteobacteria bacterium | reverse complement strand
GATTTTTCATGGAAAGAGTATGTATAGGACGCAGACCAGGCGATTAGAATTAAACCATTTAATGCTTCAATGCCTGTTAGTAGTCGTATCGGCCCGTGGGGCCATACATCACCAAGACCTAGAGAGGTATAACTAACCATTGAGAAATAAAAATATGACAATAAATCAGCATCAAAATCACCAGAAATATGTCCTGCTTCGAAATAAACAACATTCACATATAATGCCAGCGAATAAAGAAAAATCTCTACAATATGAGCGGATAAAGCGATTAGTAAAACGATCATCATATCTGTTGTTGGTGAAAATTTATTCCTGGAAATAAAAATTGATGTTCGACATAATATTGAACAATGAAATCGAATGCAGATGAAAACCAGAAACACAGCAATCAAAAGTAAAACAAGCATTATTATTCCCCTTATTATTATTCCCGTTAAAAACGATGATTTAGAAAGTTACTGACGTAGATTACTATCCGGGATCCCTATAATTTACCACTAATCTGGTAAACCACTGTAGTGATGGGATGCAACAGAATAATCTCTATTGTCGCACCCATAATAAGAAACCATTTTTGTGCTTTCCAGGCTCTCCTGGAATTTCATAATAGTATTATTCTACGCTTTTTGAGTTTTGCTTAGTCCTGTCGCTGTCAATAAAATTACTTCGATCTCTTCTATAATTTCTTCCTGGCGTAAGGCATTAGACCGGCGTTTTAGCTCAACTGATTTATTGTCCAAGTGCTGGATCGCCCCCTCCAGATCATGTGCACGTTGGAGGTTTTCTGCCATGAGTGAATTGTAAAAAAGTTCCTGAAGAGCGGTAATTAAATATTGGTCCAGTAATTCCAACAAAAATTGATCCGGCCCTACATTCAATGAAGGTGGAACAGGAAACTTTAGCGGTTGGTCAACATATTCTTTGAATGCCGGGATGAGTTGGTGCGTGCGTATCTCATTTTTACCAGCAGCATGATAGATTGCACTTACAGTAAGTACCCCATGCTGTTTCTGTAATTCACTCAAAATTCCAACCACACGGATTAGCACTGCTTCAACTTCCTCAGCTACGCCTGCCCCTTCCAAAAGACTCACCACTCGCGCATCATCAGTAAATCGAGAACATAATTTGTGACCTACCACTATTAGCATGGGCTCAGTGTTTTTTTCTGAACTACCATCCAGGCTTTCCAGGTGACGTAACAAACTTTCATTAAAATCACCACAAAACCCACGTTCAGAGCCAACCAGGACTATTGCTGTTTTATTGGTATTGCCCGATGCCAGCGTTTCCGGATAGGCAGTGACAAAGTCGGCTGCTGTTATCTCAATATTGGCTAACATGGCGTGTTCCATTTCGAGGTAATGACTCAGTTTGCGCGATTCCATATAAGCCAATGTTTTCATGGAATTCATAATTTCCCGTATCTCGTCAAGACCACGACGTTGGAGTTCAATTTTACGCCGACCTGTCATTCTGGTGATTGAGCAGGTGTCAACTCTATCCATGATGAGACTGCGTGTACCCATACCTCACGAGGGTCATCAAGTTTTATCAACGAATCTTCCAATTGGTTTCTGAAAGTTACGAGTATTGACGCTATGGTCTCCAGTTCTACATCATCGAAATAACCGTCATTAAAAGCGACAAGCCACGTCATCTGAAACTCGACGGAGAAAGGTGTTAGCCTCTCTTGTTTCAGAATTTCCCGTAATACGTTACCACGCCGAATTGCCTTTTCCATTGTCGCTTCAAGTCGTGCACCGAAACGGGAGAATACTTCCAGTTCGAGAAACTGCAGGTAGTCCAGCTTCATGCGACCGGCCTCGTCTCTGATGCGTTGATGCTGGGCTTGCCCTCCGATACGAGATACTGAGCGGCGAATATCGATGGCCGGACGGAAGCCACCTGAAAACAAATCACGATCAAGGTAAACTTGTCCGTCCGTAATCGAAATAAGATTAGTCGGGATATACGCGGCGATTTCACCTTGCATGGTCTCAACGATTGGTAGAGCAGTCATGCTGCCTCCACCATGTGCGGCATTAAGACAGGTTGTCCTTTCGAGAAGGCGGGCGTGGATCGAAAAAATATCACCCGGATACGCTTCACGTCCGGGCGGACGTCGAATCAACAGCGATAATTCACGGTATATTTTGGCATGCGTGGATAGATCATCATAGACAACGAGGGTGTCTCGGCCCTGTCGCATCCAGAACTCGGCAACAGTACAACCGGCGTAAGGCGCAAGAAATTGAAGTCCCGGCAAACCACTAGCTTCGGCGACAACGACAGTAGTGTATTCCAATGCGCCGTATTCGCGCAGGAGTTCTATCGTGTTAATGATTGTTGAACGCTTTTGACCAATCAAAACATAAACGCAGTAAACGTTCTTGTCACGTTGGTTGATCACGGTGTCCAGTGCGATTGAGCTTCGTCCCAAACCATCATCGCCGATAATCAGCTGGCGCTGTCCTTTTCCGATCGGAATCAGTGTGTCAATGATCTTGATGCCGGTATAGAGTGGTCGGTTGACGAAATCGCGTTCAATAATTGATGGTGAGATAACCTCAAGGGGTTGCCAATGTTCAGCAGGTGGCGCGGGTTGACCATCCAGGGGAACACCCCATGGATCAATAACGCGCCCGAGTAAGCCATCCCCGACGGGTATGCTGAGTGGCCTTTGACTAAGTTCAACCTTACACCCTGAAGATAAAACATCTACTTCATGCAGAGAGATAGCTCCCACCATTGTTTCGGTCAAATCAAAAACCATACCACGGCTACCACATTCGAATACGACAATGTCATCTATTGCCGCCGAAGGTAAACCAGTGATCCAGGTAATACCGTCACCGACTGCAGCGACGGTGCCTTGTTCACCAATACGCAGCTTCGGTCGGTAGTGTTCCAGCCAATTAGCCTGGCGATCCAGTAAACTCTCCCTCATGACGACTCCATGGTCAGATTGTTCGTCAATTCTACGAAACCAGATAGTTCATCCCTGATATTCGTACTCAGTATCCATGCGCCAATGCTGATCCGTAAACCGCAAACGATGTCTGCTTGCTGTTTATAGTTAATCGGAATACTGTCGCCGAGGAGTTTCGACAAGGATATTTCAAGTTTGTTTTTTTGACTCTCGTTAACTGGATATGCACTTTCGATTAGAATGTGTTCTGGCAGTTTACTCCAGCTGTCGCGTAGTTTGGCGGTACTTTCCTCAGGGAGTTGCGATAATTCGTTTACAATCGAATCCAGGAAATGCGCTTCCAATTCCAGACTGCTAAACTGCTCGAGTAATCGGGAAGCAAAGCGTGCAGCCTGTTTCAACGCCGTCTTTTCGGCTGCACGTGCGATAGCGACCTGACGATGTGATTCCGCAGCACGCGCCTTGTCCTGTTCTTCTTGCAGTTTTAACTGCAACGCGTCCATTTGGTGTGTACGCTCTGTTTCGATCTCCTGCATCAACTTTTCGCGCGCCTGTTGCCGCTCCTGCTCCCAGTCAGCTTGGCGTTCCTCGTATCGTTGATTTAGAGCCTGCGCCTCACCTTTGGCAGCCTCGGCATCGTGCAGAATCTTTTCAGCAACAATACGTCGCTGTTTTACAATATCGAGAATCGGTTTATAAAGAAATCGCTTCAATATCCAGACGAGAACAAGGAAATTGACAATCTCGAGAATGAAGGTCGTCCAATTCAGTTCCAATTTCTTATACCTCGCGTTGAGTTAGTGTATGTTCATAGATGCATAGTTTCGTTTCGCTCAACTCAGTAAATACTCTAGCAGCGGATTTCGGAACAATACTATTAGTACAATAACGAGTACGTAGATGGCTAAAGATTCAATCATGGCCAATCCTATGAACAAGGTGCGCATGATCGATTTTTCAGCTTCCGGTTGGCGGGCAATTGCATCCATTGAGCGCGAGATTGCCCAGCCCATTGCGATAGCAGGCCCAATACCGCCGATCGCGATTCCGAGAATTGCAGTGACAGTCGAGGCGAGAGTAAATAAAGTCATATCGGTCATGTTCTACTCCTTTTTAGAGTGTTGTAGTTGTTGGGTTTGCAAGGCACCACTGATATAGGTAAGTGCCAATATTCCAAAGATGTAGGCTTGCACGAGCGCTTCGACAACATGCAATATCAGAATTGGAACTGGCGCTAGAAAACCTGCTACCAGAAGAACGAGTAGAGCAGTCATCTCCAGACTCATAATATTGCCAAACAGACGTATGGCCAGTGCAATAGTGCGAGTAAATTCACTGATGATATGAAATGGAAGCAGGATCGGACTTGGTATCAAGTAATGACGCAGATAGGCTTTAAATCCCAAGGCACGAATACCGAACCAGTGAACCGAAAAAAACACAAGTATCGCAAGCGCGGCGGTTGCTGACAGGTCGCGAGTAGGCGATTGCAGCCCAGGAATCAAACCCGTTAAGTTGGCAATCACCAAAAACACCCATAGGCTTCCAATAAATGGCAATATCTGCCGAGAATGCTGTGGTGCCATTTCTCTGATTGCCTGCTCGATACTGATAACGACACCCTCGAGTGCTGCCTGCTTTGGCGAAGCATTAATATCCAGTCGGCGCGTAGACAGGTAAGAGACTATAAAGAAGCCTGCCATTAATAACCAGGTGGTTGTCACTGTGCTGGTGATATCGAGAGGCCCTATTGAAAAGATAATGCCTGCGGTAAGTTCATTACTATCGATGGCTCAATCCTCCCTTATATAAAGGTAGACATTCATTATTCCAATAAACAGACCAACCAGTATCAAGCTAACG
Organism: uncultured Gammaproteobacteria bacterium; assembly: GCA_963976795.1. Taxonomy (GTDB): domain Bacteria; phylum Pseudomonadota; class Gammaproteobacteria; order Eutrophobiales; family Eutrophobiaceae; genus UBA7359. The sequence goes on along the minus strand of CAXBLT010000010.1, from coordinate 92,616 downwards.
GTCCATCGTGAGGAATAAGCTGTGATTTGTTGGTCAACCCAGTGACCGATATAAGCACCCGCAATTATCGGTAACACTAACAGAAGACCCAGTACGCCGATAAACACTGTCTGCGACATTAAGGTTGGACGTTCATGCGCGGCTTTTTTCATGCGTCGCACTTGTTGCTCCACTTTTTTACTGACTTCATCTTGGTCATGCATAACGCTACACCTCACTGCGACCCATTTCCCACATCCGCTTCATGAGCGCTTCCTCCATTTGCCGCAGGCTATCTTTTGTCGCGCGCAATTGTTCTTCCTGTGTAAGCAATTGTTCGCGCAGTGCCGAGCTTATCCGCATATAGTCACGGTCACACAGATAATGACGAGTGCTGAGCGTAAGGATATTATTACAGAAATAGAGGACTGCGCCCGGGGTAGCGATGTAATTCCAATTTTCATCATCACCCCGAAATCGAGCCAACCCGGCAACAAGAATAGTCATCATCCGTGTGTGCCTGGCCAGAATACCAAAGGCACCTGAGTCATCTTCACCAACAAAGGAAGTGACATTGTCGACTTGTTCTGACTGTGTCGTATCTTGAAGCATGAGTGTAAAGGTGCTCACGATCCCGATTCTTCCATTGCGCCACGCATATAGCATTGCTCCTCTGGCACGTTATCATAGCGCCCCAATAAAAATGAATCGCAATCCGCCAACACCTGTTCCAGTGGAACGGACTCTCCCTTAATTCCAGTGTGTACTGCGGTTGTTGTAAAGGGTTGAGTAAAATATCGTTCCAACTTCCTTGCTCGCATAACAATCTTGCGGTCCGCTTCAGTAAGCTCCGCAACGCCTAACATATTTATAATATCTTCTAACTCCTTGTAGCGGGCAAGATGCTCTCTTACACCTTCAGCGATCATGTAATGATGTGATCCAAGTGTGTGTTTATCCATAAGCTTGCTGGATGACTGCAAGGGATCGATCGCCGGATAAATACCTTTGCCGGCCTGCGTTCGCGACAGGATCACTGTGGTATCCAGATGATTGAGAATCGCGTTCACCGCTGGATCAGTCATATCATCCGCCGGTACATAAACAGCCTGTACCGATGTGATTGAACCGTTTTGTGTTGAAGATATTCGATCCTGCATCGCTGCCACTTCGGTAGTTAGCGTCGGTTGATAGCCTACGGTTGCCGGCATACGCTCCAGCAAACTGGAAACCTCGCTGCCTGCCTGTACAAATCGAAACACATTATCAACCAGGAGCAATACTTCTTTTTGTAGTGTGTCACGAAAGTATTCAGCATAGGTAAGTGCAGATAAGCCAACACGAAATCGAACACCGGGGGATTCGTCCATCTGACCGAACACCATGAGTGTCTGCGGTAATACGCCGGCTTTTTTGATTTCATGCCACAATTCATGCCCTTCGCGCACTCGCTCACCAATGCCGGCGAATACAGAAACACCTTGGTGAAGTGTCGCTACTGCTTGCATGAACTCCATGATTAACACCGTCTTACCGACACCAGCGCCACCGAACAACCCGGTTTTGCCTCCTTTAGCAAAGGGGCAAAGTAAGTCTATAACTTTAATACCCGTCTCCAGAATTTGACCGACATTTAACATTTCATAAAGAGGGACAGAAGCAGCATGAATGTTACGAAATTCTGTGCCTTCAATTTGTGGGCCATCATCAAGTGGTTCACCAAAAACATTCACTAATCGCCCGAGGCAATCCGGTGAAACGGGAACATGCAACGGTGCTCCTGTATCATAGACAGGCAAACCGCGGCTCAAGCCGCTGGAACGATGTAGAGTAATGGCACGAACTCTTCTCTCATCAAGATGTTGATGAACCTCGAACAGACTCAGTTCCTGATCGATTGTCGTGTACAGAGCTTGATGAACCATCGGCAGTTGGTCGCAATCAATGATAACGACCGGCCCATGAATTTCACTAATCCTGCCGATTAGAGTGCGCTCTATGCTGGTATTATTAGTGACCATAGAAGATTCTATATTCGCTTCAAATGACAATTATATGCGCTCCAACAATAGCTAAAATCGTTGATGAAAATGTGCCATTATTTAACATGATTTTTACATCCTCCTTAACTCCATATTGATAAAGATAAGCTGTCGTTTATATTACGTTTCTCTTTATCCCAGACAAAAACCGTATTTTAAAAACAATAAATCATGACTTTAATCGGAGGCGTTCCTGAACCTGCAACACTAGGCCATAAATCACTGGCAACACCAACAGGCTTAGCACGGTCACAGTCAACATACCGCCAACCATTGGTGCGGCGATGCGTTGCATCACCGACGATCCGGTGCCACTGCCCCACATAATCGGCAGTAGACCGGCAACGATTGCCGTGGCGGTCATGATAATCGGCCGTACTCGTTCGGAGGTACCATGGTGTACCGCCTCCCAAATTTCATTGGTGCTCAGATAAGAACCCTTGGTCTCATGCCGCCGTTCGATTTCGTGATCGATAAAGGTCAGTACTAACACACCGATCTCTGCGGCGACACCGGCCAGGGCAATAAAACCCACCGCCACCGCTACCGACATATTAAAGCCCATCCAGTAGACCAGCCAGAAACCGCCGATCAGTCCAAAGGGAATGGATAACATCACCACCAGCGGCTCGGAGATGTTGCGGAAATTAAAATACAGCAACAGGAAGATCACCACCAAGGTAAACGGCACAACGATACGCAAGCGCTCGTTGGCGCGCTCCATATACTCGAACTGCCCGGACCAGACCAGATCGTAACCGGCCGGAATATCCACCTGGCTGGCTACCACCTCTTTGGCCTGGGCTACATAACCGCCGATATCGGCGGTCTTGATGTCAACATAGATCCAGGCATTGAGCCGTGCATTTTCACTCTTAATTGAGGGTGGACCGCGGTTCAAACTAAACTCGGTCACCATCGATAAAAGGATCTGGCTTCCTGTCGGTGTCGGGATCAACACGCGTTTCAACTGTTCTATATTATCGCGTAGTTCTCGTGGGTAGCGTAGATTGACTGGATAGCGCTCCAGACCCTCGACGGTCTCGGTGATATTCATGCCGCCAATTGCAGTCTGGATCACATCCTGTATATCACCTACGGTAAGTCCGTAACGAGAAGCTTCATCGCGCAGAATATTAAAATCCATGTAATAGCCACCCGCCGCCTTGTCGGCAAAAGCCGAAAGAGTATCAGGCAAGGGCACAAGCGCCCTTTCAATCTCGCCCGCAACTTTTTCCAACACGTTCAGATCCGGCCCGCTGACCTTGATCCCGATAGGCGTCTTGATACCGGTGGAAAGCATGTCGATGCGAGTTTTGATCGGCATGGTCCAGGCATTGGCCACGCCCGGGAACCTGATCGCCGCATCCATTTCATCCATAAGCTGCTTCGTGGTCTTGGATGGATCGGGCCATTGGTCTTTAGGCTTTATCTTGATGGTAGTTTCAATCATGGCCAATGGCGCCGGATCGGTTGCCGTCTCAGCCCGACCAAGCTTGCCAAAGACATGATGCACCTCGGGGAAGGTTTTGAGGATTTTATCCGTCTGTTGTAAGAGTTCTTTGGCCTTGGTGATGGAAATCCCGGGGTAAGTGGTCGGCATATAGAGAATATCGCCCTCGTCCAGCGGCGGCATGAATTCGCTACCCAGTTTCAGTACCGGATAGACACTCACACCCAGCAAGATCATCGCCATAGCCAAGGTAAACTTGCGCCAGTCCATAGCCCATCTCAACAGAGGTTTATGTACAAAATGCAGAATACGGTTCACCGGATTCCGCGCTTCGGGCAGGATCTTGCCGCGAATGAAATAGCCCATCAAAACTGGCACCAGGGTAATCGCGAGGATGGCCGAAGATGCCATGGCATAGGTCTTGGTGAAGGCCAGCGGTGAAAACAGACGACCTTCCTGTGCCTGTAGGGTGAACACTGGCATGAAGGATACAGTAATAATCAACAGTGAGAAAAACAGAGCCGGCCCGACCTCAAGGGAAGCCGCTTTTACTGATTCCCATCGCTCGGGCAGGGACAATGCCTCGCCCTTGTCACGAGCATCATGTTCCAGATGTTTGTGCGCATTCTCGATCATGACAATAGCACCATCGACCATGGCGCCGATGGCGATAGCAATACCGCCGAGGGACATGATATTGGCATTTATGCCTTGCCAGTACATGACGATAAATGCCATCAGAATACCCATCGGCAGGGTCAGGATGGCCACCAGCGCAGAACGAGCATGCAGCAAAAACAGGATACAGATCAGGCTGACAACGATGGATTCCTCGATCAGTTTCTCTACCAGATTGGCCACAGCCCGTTCAATCAGATCGCCTCGATCATAGACCGGCACGATCTCCACACCCTCTGGCAGTCCCTGTTTCAGATCTTCCAACTTGGCGCGGATGCCCTCGATGGTCGCCAGCGCATTTTCACCGAAGCGCATGATCACCACACCCCCGGCCACCTCACCTTCGCCATTTAGTTCGACCAACCCGCGACGCAATTCCGGCCCCAATTGCACGTTGGCGACATCCTGCATGCGAATTGGCGTGCCATTTTGGTCCACGCCTACGGGAATACTCTTTATATCCTCTATCGATTTGATATATCCCAAACCCCGTACCATGTATTCAGTCTCGGCCATTTCCACCAGTCGACCACCGACATCGTTATTGGAACGCTGGATCGCCTGTTTCACCTTCGACAGGGGAATGTTGTAATTCAGTAATACATTGGGATCGACTTCCACCTGGTATTGCTTAACGTAACCGCCGATGGAGGCCACCTCAGAAACGCCGGGCACCGTCTGCAAGGGGTAACGCAAATACCAGTCCTGGATGGAACGCAACTGTGACAAGTCGTGTTTACCCGTGCGATCCACCAGCGCATATTCATAGACCCAACCGACGCCGGTCGCATCCGGCCCGAGACTTGGGTTAACACCAGACGGCAGGCGGCCACTGACATAGTTAAGATATTCCAGCACTCGTGAGCGAGCCCAGTACATATCGGTCCCATCCTCAAAGATAATGTAAACGAAGGAGAAGCCAAAGAATGAATAACCACGGACCACCTTGGCAAAGGGCACAGCTAGCATAGCCGTGGTTAATGGATAAGTGACCTGATCCTCTACCACCTGCGGTGCCTGCCCTGGAAACTCAGTGAACACAATCACCTGCACGTCGGACAAGTCCGGGATCGCATCCAGCGGTGTGTTTTTCAGCACATAGAGCCCGGCAACACATATCATCACCGAGGCAATCAGCACCATGAATTTATCCTTCAGGGACGCATTAATAATTTTTTCAATCATGGCAGTTCCCTAATGCTTATGGCTGGTCTCATCGTTCTGACCCGATTTATGATCCTGCATGGTGCTGTGATCCATTTCCTGCTGATCCATCTTTGAACCGTGATCCTGCATGGCTTCATGATCATCGGTGGTCTCAGAAATCGCACCCGTCTCACTTTCTTTGGCTTTGTTTCTTGAGTCGGCCTCCAGTACTTTCATCATCTTCGCCGTGGCTTCGCGCAGCTTGGATTCGGAATCGATGAGGAACTGACTGGATGTCACCACTTCTTCACCCGACTCCACGCCAGCGAGGATCTGGGTCATACCCTCGGCACTCACACCCAGTGTTACCAGCCGAGGTTCAAATTTGCCCGGTGCACGCACCACGAACACCTGATTTCTGATCCCGGAACGGACGATAGCCTCGGATGGTACCAACACGGCATCCACCTGTGGACTTGCCTTTACTGTGACATTTGCAAACATCTCCGGCTTCAGACGCAGATCCCGGTTATCGAATTCCAGGCGAATCTGGTTAGTGCGGGTCTTGGCCTCCAGATAAGGATAGATGTAGCTTACCTTGCCAGTGAACACTTCGCCGGGGATGCTGGCAACATGCATTTCTGCTTTATCTCCAACCGAAACCCAGGGTATTTCATTTTCATAGATATCCACATAGACCCAGATATTGCTCAAATCCGCAAGCATGTAGAGTTCGGTTGTCGGCGTTACATACTGACCTTCGCGAGCACCGACCTTCATGACGATGCCGCTGAAAGGCGAATGGATGTGCAGGCTTTTTTTAATTTTACGAGTTTTCTCCAGTTCACTGATCTGATGCTCGGGCACATCCAGCAATTGCAAACGTTCACGAGTACTGTGCACCAGTTGAATCGCTCCTTCACTAATATCCTTAAAGTGGCTATCCTTAAGAATCTCACGATTGTTGAGGGCGAGCAGATATTCCTGCTGACTTGTTACCAGTTGTGGCGAGTACAGACCCAGCAAAATGGTGCCTTTTTTCACAAATTCGCCAGTCTTGTCGATATAAAGTTTCTCAACCCAGCCATCGGTCTTGGGGTGCAGACGCGTCAGCCGTTCCTCGTCATAGTCCACCCTGCCCACAGCACGAATATCGTGAGACAGATTGCGCCGCTCGGCAAGGGCGGTGCGTACACCAATGTTCTGCACAGTTACCGCATCAATGTTGACCGTTCCATCTGGTTCTTCGTCGCTGCCACTGTCCTCCTCGGCATAGACCGGGATATAGTCCATACCCATTGTGTCCTTAGCGGGTGCTGGTGAAGTAATATTTGGATTCATCGGGTTGCGATAAAAAAGTACCTGACGTTCTTTTTTAGGCTTATCTTCCTCGGCATAGACTGGCACATAATCCATACCCATCGAATCCTTCGCGGGTTCCGGTGAGGTAACGCCTGGGTTCATCGCATTGCGGTAGAACAAGGGTTCTTTACCCATGCTTTCTTTGCTGACGCTAAGATCATTATCGTCTTGCCCCTGTCTTAATGCATACCAGTAACCACTGCCAGCAGCCAGAACGAGCGCGATAATAACAGTAATTACCAAAAATATTTTTCTATTCATTTATATTCTCCACACCAACAGCAGCAACGATTCTTGCGAGGGCCTGATTGGCCTCGCTTAGTACCTGCCAGTATCTGATTTCATAGTTGTAAAGCGTAATCTGGGCGCTCACGAGATTTAGAAAGTCAACTTTATTAACCTGATACCCAGCCAGCATGGATGCAACAGTCTGCCGTGCCTGTGGAAGAATGCCTGTCTTAAAGAGTTCGGATTGGTCACGTGCTCGTCGATAATCCGCTATTGTGTTTATTATATTAGCTTGTATCGAAAGACGTAAATCCTGAAATTTGTAATTCTGCTCCATTAATTCGCTTGTACGCTGATCTACTGCCTTGCTCTGCTTACGATCTGTAAATATCGGTAGATTCATACTAAATTTGATTGAAGCAAAGTCAGATCGTGAATCACCGTTAATCTCATTACCACCACGAAACCCGTAGAATGCACCGATATTAAAATCAGGATAAAAATCCTTTTTGGCAAGTTCAACACGAGTACTTGCTGCATGGATTCGATTACTCTGTTTTGCCAATAGTGGTCTTGACTCATCTGCTAATCCAAAAAGATGCTGCTCCCCGGCTAATTTCAACATTTTTTCATCAACCTGCTGTGGCAAACGCACAGCATGGTCTGGAGAGATATTCATTAATGCATTCAGGCGCGCCTCTTCTGCGCGTCGAGTCCCCTGCAAACGTAATTCCAGATCCAACAACTTGGAAAGTTCGAGCTGTGCCAGTAATACGTCCTGCTGCAGACCCAGACCAACGCTATATTTAGTCTCCGCAATTTCCACAAACTGACGTAACAAATTCTGATTTTGCAGGATAATGTTCAGCGATTGATCAAGGTTAAATAAATTCCACCAGGTTGTTTTTACATCACGCACCAGAATGAGTCGTATCTCATCGACATCATTGGATGCAGCTTCCGCTTCATATTCAGCTGCCAGTTCACGTAAGCCGAGTTTTCCAGGAAACGGAATAGACTGACTAAGCCCAAATTGAGGAGCCTGTGTCATTCCTACCTGAGAGGTATCAAATGTGTCTGTGGGGAGATTCAGCATATTGAAACTCAGTATCGGATCAGGCAGTGTGCCAACCTGTGAAGGGATTGCAGCAAATGCTTCAGCCCTTGCTTTTATTTCACCCAAACTAGGATTACTTTCAAGTGCAGAATTAATTGCTTCTTCGAGAGTGAGTTTCTCTTCTAAAAGCAGTTCGTTTTCTGAACTCGCAACAGCTTCTTCGATGATCGTTTGATAAGGAACAGTTAATCCTTCTGTTGTTTTCATCTCATCAGCAAATAAAATGCTTGGTGACAAAATCAGAAAAATATGATGAATGATAAATATGTACCTGGACCTTTTCACACGCATGATTAATATCCTATCGGGGAATATTACGACACAAAGTAAAAACAAATTATTTTTACTGCTTCTTATTTTTAAAAGTTTATTTTTAACTACTCTACTATAGATTGCATTGGATCATATGAAATATGAAAAAAACACTTAGAGCATTTATAATGATTGCTGATAAGCCGTTTTGTGAAAAATACACGCAACGGCTTATCAGCAAGGATATTTTTATTTATTCATCATACCATTACCATGTTTATGGTAATGGTGACGCCAAACTTTCTTGTTTTTCATCATAATCAGTGAGCCGTCTTCAAGCTCCATTTCAACTCCGTCCTTCATAGTTATCGGTTTACCATCCTTATCTATCATTCTCGTAATATTGTCATCATTAATAAATAAATGAGAACCATCCTTTAATACCAATGGTTCATGATCCATTTCAGCCGCACTGACAGCAAAAGCTGAGACCAATATTCCAATAAAAATTAATTTACGCATTTTCTACTCCTTTTCATTTTTGTTTAAAAAAATCATTGCTAATTACATATTACAGTTTTAATGAATCTCAATTTAACACTCAAAAAAGAACATTAACTGTTATGAGATAGTATTTTTCGTTGTTTAAATAGCTGATTTGTTATTGCCATATTTTTGCATTCTGACACCCGAATATCAGATAATATTTCAGCAAACTTATCGAGATAATTAAACATCGAACTTTATTTCTGCAATAAATAAGCCAATAACTATTGAGTTGAAAATTCTACATTTTTATATACTCATAACAATTTTAAAATTAATTTCTGCACCAAATTAGCACTATTAAAACATAAGATGCTTAATAGCAGTGCTTCATTGCTGCTTTCTATATTTGTGTCAAAGGATTCTCTTGCTCACAAAGATGAGTATAAAACATGGGAGTGAGTCATAGGTCAACTGTTAAAATATTCCGTAATTTACAACATCAATATTATTGTTTATTTAGCAAATTCTTTTCGTACGTATAACATCACCCTCTCATATATCCGTATTAGTCAATCTTGTGTTTCCTCCTTTTGTAGGCCTTTATAATCGATAGCTACTGAAATATTGTGGAGATGAATTGTTTTTGGGCGGCACTGCGAACATTGGCAATGTTTTTAGGGTTTGTACTAACCGTTGTAATACCAAGCTCAATTAGCTTGGGTATAAAAATTGGATTATTGGTCATCTCACCACATACTTCCAGCGGCTTACCGGCATCATCTGCAATTCTGACTAAATCTCTAATGAGTCTCCATATAGCAGGATCATTCATAGCTTCTTCAAAATTAAAATCATCACTGCATCTGTCAAAAGCATACAGATATTGAACTAGGTCATTACTACCAATTCTGCCAAAGTCCATTTCTTTATATAATGCTTCAGCTTCTATACATGCAGAAGGAACTTCAAACATAATGCCGTGAGAGATTTTTCCGTGATTTATATCTTTTATGGCGACCATAAATATTTTCTTTAATTGCATAAATTGCTGAAGACTCGAAATCATTGGATAAATAACACTGATATGAGCTTGCTTTGATACTCTGGCAATGGCACGTGCCTGGCATTCAACTAATTCAGGGTGCAACAGTAAATAGCGAGCACCTCTGCAACCTAATGCAGGATTTTCTTCAATCTCAATTCCTAGACATGTAGCTGATTTATCACCACCTAAATCGAATAAACGAATGTACACTGGTTTATCATGCATGCTTTGAGTCACCTTTTCGTAATAACCAAACTGCTCCTCCTCACTTAGGAAACGGCCAGTCCTTAGTACCTCGATTTCTGTTCTATAGAGCCCGATACCTTCAGCATTGGCCTTTAAAGCATCTTGAACATCAGTCCATTGATCGATGTCTGCTAATACACTTAAATTGGTGACTGGCTCAGTTACCTCAAACGTTTTTGTTTGTAAATTAATTTGCTCATGGAAACGATCTAGTGTCAACTTGCCAGGATCGATAATAATTTCACCCTTCTCTCCATCTATTAATACATCGACCCCCATTAGAATGATTTTTTCTAACTCTTTTATTCCACTAACAACAGGAATACCAAGTGCACGAGCAATAATTGCCCCATGTGAATTCCTGCCACACTTTTCTACAATTATACCTTTTGTATGTTCTCTAACAGTGGCTGCGATATGTGCATCTAACTCTTTGGTTATAAGAATATGATCGTTACCTAATGCACATTCACCCATTGCACATCCCTTTGCATCTTTACAGGATAGTTGCATATCAATTTTATGAAGTACATTTAAGAGAAGCTGTCTTAATTCTGAAAATATTTCAGCACGATTGCTGAGATATTGATCATTTAATCCCATGAAATATGAATAATAAGAATCAAAGTGGAACGTTATCGCCTCTTCCGCTGTGTAAGCGTCATTCATGACGCTATTCAGGATTGCCTCTTGTAAAGATTTATCTTCAATAATTAATCGATGCGCCAGAAATATTTCTGCTGAACTTTTATCAATGCGTTGTTCAGATTCTATCGCCAATTGCTGCAATTGCTTGCTAAGTTTCACAAACGTATTGGTAAGATGCAGAGTTACATCACTTAAACTCTGGCTAATAGTTCCCGCTGAACTTGCATTTGGTATTTTTGAAAAACAAGCTCGACCATAACCCATTCCCGATGAAATAGGTGTGCCTTGTAATGTTATCAATCTATGCATTGCAATTGTGTATCTAGTTTTAACACACAGGCAACTTCATCCATTAATAAACACACAAGGCACGCACTAAGACACTATTTAAATTTTTTCTGTAAGTAAATTAGCACTTCTTTTATATCCGCATCACTCAAGCTGGGGTTTCCTCCTTTCGCAGGCATGGCCATTGTTGAACCTTCGCTTTGAAAACCGTTTTTAATGTTGCTCAACAAGGTTGCCTCAGATTTTGATAGTCGTTCACTTAATTTAGGCACTCCTGGGATTGCACCTTCGCCATTTGCACCGTGACATGCAATACAGGTTTGTTTATAGGTAGACTCACCATCAGCACCGTCTGCATTGGCAACTTTCATTAGATTACTGTCGTTTACGACAGCGATAAAATTACTCGATTGCAAAAAGGCAAGGATGTCGCGTGCCTGTTGGCCATGTAAACCTGCTCTGACACGCATATGCGCAATGATGTTCCTCCATGTATCATCCCTGAATTCTTTAGGGTCGCGCATGTTATGACAACGGGAACAATTATCAGCCCATTGTTTAGCGCCTCGTGTGCTATTACCTGCTTTACTGTCATCATCCGCAGCATTCACCATACCGGAAAATAACATAAGGATAGACACAAAACCGAATTTGACAATATTGCGATTTAGTTCGCAGCTTAAGTTTTTAATGTAATTAAACATGTTCAAATCTCCTTAGAAGCCATACGTTAACTGGACGAGTAATTGGTCTTGATCTGTTGCCGTTCCAACAAGCCCGTCATTAAATTCATACGTCAATTTAGCCATCGCATTTGGTGCAAACAAGTAGTTCAGACCAAGTGCCCATTGCTCCTGTTCTTGATCGGCATGATTCGAGTTGTAGTCGCCGTATCGTGCGACAGCTTCAAACTTTGTTGGCAACAATTTATAGGATAGTTGCGTATAAAACGCTTCCCATTCCTGACTATCCGGTGCAGCACTCGTGGCCAGTGCATCGACTTGTTGGCGAACATATTCCCCGCGTAAATCAATATTCTTCCATCTAGTAAAGAAATCAACACCGATTACATCGTAATCCCGGTCAGCTTCACCAGGTATTGCAATATCGCCAAAGGCGCCTGAAAACCCTATTTCAGTATTGGCTAGTGGCGTTAAGGCAACACGTCCACCAAACGTTTTATTATCATCAACATCTCCTGTCGAGGCATTGTATTCAACAGCTTCTATCTCATCCCCGGCCCCATTAAGTTCCAGAATAGGCCCATTGCTCACATAGAATGCATAATTTGCATTCATCGTCTCACCTACCGGAAACCCGCCTCTCAACTGTAGCCCAAGTTCTGCTATTGGCGATGCTTGATCATGGCCAAAGCCGACGGGCGCATTGACCATTTTATTGATCCATGTTGGATGCAGGTTTTGCCGAAACTGGCCAACTGGACTGAGAAACTTACCTGCAATCAAGGCCATGTAGTCATTCATGAACCAATCGACAGTCAGATATTCCATCGCGATCTCAGTACTACCATCATCTTGAACATTTATTTCCAGTTCCGCCTCAAGCAAGAATGAATCCTTGAATTGATAATGGAATATTGGTGCGAACAGTGCCTTATTAAATCTGTCATCTTCAGCTGAAAAGTTCACGGCACCATAACCAGCCAAATGCACTCCTGAGTCATAACTTTTCCATTCGGCTTGTTCGGCTTTTGCAACTTCAACCTCTTTCTTTACTGCTTGCACTTCCACTTTTGTCGCAGATTGTTGTACTTGCTGCTTAAGTAGCGTTTTAACTTCATTGAGTTGTTTTTCCAATGCTTCAATTCGTGCATTCAATGCATCCGCATTGTTATCAGCTAAACTGACATTAGAAAAGCCTAGTAATATTAAACTTATAATCAATACTTTTTGATGTAAAAAGTTCATTTTTTCCCCCTTTCAATTACCTGTTACAGCTACCCGTTACAGCTATCATGTTTTAGTTTAAAACTTAGGTGCGGCTCATAGGTCAACTGATAAATACTCTGTAAACATTCATTAGCTTGTGTGTTATGCACCGTTAATATTTGATACAGAATCTAACTGCTTAAAAATTCTGATTAAAACTTTACGGGGAGTCACACTTCATTCTGCCTTGCTATTTACAAGGCATATTTAAAAGTGGATCAAACTTGGAGCACGCGGAATTTGAATGGGGGATTAGCTGAGGAAATATTGGTATTTATATGCCGTAATCTTTGAAGCTTGAGAGCTGGGACTTCTCTCATTAATACTTCTGTATTTAAATCCTCATAAAAGAATTTACCATTTTGATATCTAATATCTCTTTTATTTTCAGTGTATTCATTTATAAAGGATGTGCCGCTTGAGATTTTACAGGAATGACATATTTTACAGCAAGTTCCTAAATGATTTCCCTCACAACATTTTGAGATGTCGGCAAAGTCTTTGTTAGAAATGTGATATTGAACAGTGTGTTCGATAGAATCAGAATCAATTGTCTTTTGAATTGATTCATGACAATTTGCCGCTTGAGACGAGACAGAAAATAATGTTATCCCTAAGAGAACAAAAATACTGACTAATGATCGAATTGCAGCCTGATGACACATTATTAGTCTACATGCCTTATATGTTAAACCTAGGTCTGACTATAGGGAAAATTGTTGATCCTCAAATTGATCTAGATCAAATAACATAATAAAAATCAACAATATTGTTCAGTAATTTAATGATAGACCCATGAAATGTTTGGGTTTTTAAACACCTAATGAAGTCTTTGAACAAACTTTTGTATTACTGCCAGTTTAAAATTTAGTTGCACTTGTGAGTTAAATGGGCCTTTATTAATTGTTTTCATGTACGAAACCCTCTGGCCCGATCGAACAGATCGGTAATCCAATAAACCTGCGCACCAATTGCAGCAAAGGGTAACAATATCCAGGTCACATTACACAAGGCAAGTATCAAAACAATAATACAAAAATCAGCCCGGCTTAATTTATGAAAGATGTAAATCAGCCAATCTACAGTATTGACTGGTTGTTTAAAATCGATGGCTCGTTCTTCTCGTGTTTTTGAATCTTCTTCCTGTTTGTTTCTAGCGTAGTAAAATAAGTCAACGATGTAATCGATAAACGCCCCTGCTGCTGCTGCACATCCCAACCAAAACCAAAAGGGTTGATTCATAGCCTGACTTGTTCCATAACCCAGGGCTGCGAAAAAACTGGCATCAACCATCCAGTCGACCATGTCATCAAACTTGGCACCAAACTCAGAGGACATCTTTTTAATACGCGCAACTTCACCGTCGCAATTATCAAGTGTATAACTAATGGTTAGGAATACAGCGCCGATAATGCCAAACAGGTAATTCCCCAACATGAAACAAACCGCACACATTAATCCAAAAAATAAAGATACGGCTGTTATCTGATTAGGTGTAATAGGCGTCTTTAGTAAAATCGGTGTCAAGCGATATGACAATTGACGTACTAAAGGAAATAATTGTGTCGGTGCAGCGCTAGATTCTATGGTCATAATGTGATCTGATAATTGTCGTTATGTGTTATTAATAATTAAGTAGTTCATAAACTACGATTGGTGAATTTCTGAGTAAAATTGGCGTAACTTATACATGGTGAGTAATGCAAATAGTGGTGCGCCTACTGAGGCACCTATCAAAAAGTATTGTTGCCAATCGAGCCATACAATCACAGCAAATAAAAATAAAATGTCGTCAAAATTAAAACCCACAATTCCCGGATAGGCTTTTTCACCTGTTCTTTTTTTTAATTGATCAATTTTTTCAGCAAGAATTTCTGCAGTAATAACCCCTGCCGCTGCGACAAGTCCCATCGAAACAGACCATGCTGCTGGCATCGAATCACGCAATCCGATGCCGATTCCAAGAAAAAATAATGCTGTTACCGTGACATCGCTGAAATAATCAAGCTTATGCCCCCATTCACTACATTGATTACGCATTCGAGCCAATTCACCATCAGCGCAATCAAGTAACGTAGACAATACCCATATAAAACCGCCAATAACTTCCCAATAGCGAATTCCACTTGCAAAAGCAACACAAGCTATTACGCCTGTAGTCAAACGTAATACTGTTAAATGATTTGGTGTTATCGGACTATCGAGGAGAGGCAAAACAAAGAGCCTCGCAACTTTATGTGACCAGTTATCACTTATCATAAATCAGTCTCATAATTAACTTAGTGTTGATGTCCACTATGATCATCCATGCTTTGCATTACAGACTCTTGAATTCTTTTACCTGTCTCACTTTCAACTTTCAGTTCAGGTTCAATATTTTCAATTTCTATCGCACTTTGATCATGAGAGTCTTCATGTTCATTTGGAATATCGATATTGCTGTCAATATGATTCTCCATGGACTGAAGCACTTCGCTCTGTGCTTCTTCTATCGCTTCTCCATGCTCATGGGAATGGCCATCACCCTCAGATTGAGGAAGAGACATCACACCAAGTCCATATCTGTATACACTTTCAGCACCATGCCATGCTGTGCTAAATAATAATATCCCAGCAATAAAGAGCCCAATAAGAAAAATTTTACCTGGTTGACGATTTTTAATGCCTGCCCACAACGACCACGCTACAATAAAAATAAATAGTGATATTGTTACCAAGGCCCAATTCCTATGTTCAGTCATAGCAGCATGAGAAGGTGCATCGTGCGCAACACTGTTATACGCAAACCAACCGGCTATTGCGGTTATAATGCCAAATCCCGTGCCTAGCCAGAGATTCCAGTGCGCCAAAATATGAATTTGTTGTTTTATTTTTCCATCAGAAAATAATGGGCATATCAAATGAAATCCAACTGCGAGGCTTAACATTGCTACCGTAAAGTGGACAAAGATTGGATGCCAATTCGGAATAATTTCTATCATGATGATCTCCATTAACGACCGTTTCCACGTATTTCAAGATCATTAACAATATCTTTACCACCAGCATTAACCTTAATGACCTCATCGACAGATGAAACAGTGATAACACCATCATCATATGTCCCTACGTAAGCATTAACTTTTATACATTTAATGATTTTATTCGTGGCAGACTCTTCCGTTAATATTTCAATACGCGTGTAAGTAAGCAGGTTAGGCATTTCAAACAATTCACTCGGATTTTCATATCCACTAACAAAATCAACTGTGATATGCGGCACGCCTAAACCTTTAAGTTTTGCTTTTACGCTTTCCAGCATTTCATTACGAATTATTGCTGTGACTTTTTGTAATTTCATTGACCGCTCCTCTTATTAAACCTTAAACTTAATGTTGCTATAATAATTTTTAAATATGTTTTATACGTTTTGCTACAGTACCTGGCGGATTGTTGTACCAGCCTTTATCTTTCTGTTTTATTTTTCCATCTCTGATCTTGACTACTGTAAACATGCCACCCATTTCAATTGGACCGAATGGACCTTCCCCAGTCATCATTGGAAGTGTGTTTCGTGGTCCATCAAATCCAGCACCATGGTGCATAACCGCATGTTTATCATCCTTCATATCACCCATTTCTCCTTTTGCTGCTTTTACAGCCATGGCAAGATGTTCTGAATGTTCCGCCATTCCACTTTCACCCATAGGAACATAACCTGGTAGTAACGATTTAACTTTGTCTGCAATACCGGATTGATTGACTCCCAATGGATTTGCAATACCGTGTCCCATTGCATTCATTGTGTGATGTGACATATGGCAATGAAATGCCCAGTCGCCAGGTATGGCAATAAATTCGATGTCGCGCGTTTGACCTACAGCAACAATCTCAGTTACCTCAGGTCGCCATGCAGATTGAGGCCAACGACCGCCATCGGAACCAGTTACCCAATATTGGTGTCCATGCAGATGCATTGGATGATTCCACATTGAAAGATTAGCTATACGGATACGAACTCGTTCGCCCGTACGGGCTACAATTGGATCGATCGCAGGGAAGACCTTGCTGTTCATTGTCCAGAGATCAAAGTCCACCATAATTGAAGGGTCAGGACGATACGTTCCAGGATGCAATGCCCAGTTATGTAACATGAAGCAATAATCACGATCGATCGGTACTTGTTCACCACCTTTAGGATGAATAATAAACATACCCATCATGCCTACACCTAATTGAACCATCTCATCTGCATGTGGGTGGTACATATGCGTACCATGCTGTTTCAAAGTAAATTCATACTCGAAGGTTTCACCTGGCTTTATGTGTGGTTGGTTGAGACCGCCAACACCATCCATACCTGATGGCAATAAAATACCGTGCCAATGAATTGTCGTGTGCTCGGGTAATTTATTCGTCACTAATATTCTTACACGATCTCCTTCTACCGCTTCGATGGTAGGTCCAGGTGTTGAACCGTTGTACCCCCAACATTTTGCTTTACTGCCGGGTGCAAATTCGTGTTCAATTTCTTCGGCAATCAAATGAAATTCCTTAACTCCATTTATCATTTTATAAGGCAATGTTGTACCGTTAAGTGTTGTAACAGGCACATGTCCGCTACGTTTATTTTTTGTATATCCGTTTTCAAGACTTGGTAATGTATCTTGTAAAGCGGTTGTCTCTGCTTTGGCACTATATAAAAAACCAAGCCCAAGTAGACTAAGAGAAGAAGTTAATAAATTACGTCGTGAAAACATGTTCTATACCTCAATGATGAGTATTGTTATGATCAGAATTTGAGTTCATCTCTTTTATATGACTGTCAGTCACTTCAGAGTCATGTTTATGCCTTTCTATATTTTTTGATGAAGAAGAACTTTCTGGTAAACCTAAACCAATTACTTTTGCAAGATCTGAACGAGCAACCCAATACTCTGTTAATGAATCAATATAATTTCGGTAAGCCTGTATTTCCTGTTGTCGAACAAACAACAATTCAAATGCATCCACTAACATATAGTTCTGTTCTTGTTGGGTGAATTTAACGACTTGCTCTTTCGCTGGTAAATATTCATCACGATAATATTCACAAAGTTCACGTGCAGCCCGAATACGATGAACGGCCGATTGCACTTCATTGCGTATTAATGTTTGAAGTGAATGAAATCGTGACTTACTCTGTTCTAATAACGATTCCATGCGTGCAATCTCTGCTTGCTTTTGATCAAAGATAGGTATCTCAACTGAAAAATCAGGACCTGTTACCCGGCCTCCATCCGGATCTCTTTCACTGCTTACACCGAATGATGCGCCTCCGATCCATCGATAATCCCGAATCATTTCTAATGCTTCCGAAAGTTGATCGATTTCTTTATTTGCGGCTTTTAGATCAAGACGTTGTTTAATCGCTTTCTCTTCCATTGACTCCAAATCAGGATCAGTTTCAGGCAATTCTGAAAGTCCTTTTTCTATCGACCATTGCCTGTCAGTACCCGTTAATGCAAGAAGCGCATTTAAATTATCTCGTGAACTTTGCACATCGGCTTGAGTACGTAACAGTTCTAATTTCATTTCTGCTGCAGCACTGCGTTCTTGTGCTAATTCAAGTTCACTCAAATTGCCTGCTTCGTCAAAACGTTGTGCTAATTCATAAGAAGTCTGGGCTGACGATGCTGCAACATTTTGAATATCTGCGAGTTGTTGTTTTCCCTGGAGTTGATAAAAAGATCTTTGTACTGATGCAGCTAATTCGATTACCGCATTGGATACGCGTAATTTAGCGCGCTCAAACTCAGTTGCAGCAATTCGCATACGCGCAGGACGCAATAATAAATCGAGAAATTCCTTGGTAATACCAAACTCGGTATTGTTTCCGCCTGCCCCACCTTTTGGAAAGCGAATACTGGCAAACAAGACTGGATTACTCAGTAAACCTGCTTGAACCAAATCCGCTTGTGCAATACCGAGCTCTTCATACTCTGATTGTAATTGCCGATTATTAAGCAAGGCGATTTGTACAACAGATTCAGAAGTTAATGGTTCTTGAAGAATCTGATTCAGTGCCGCTTTAACCTGACTATCCTCTTCTCCACCTTTATACCAATGCACTTTTTGAGGAATGCGCTCATTTACCAAACGCTCAACCTCATCAAAATTGCCATCACGCGGCACATGTGTACAACCAGCGAGAAATACAATTAATAATAACAAACTTACTTTATAAGAAATTTTAACTACGCCCACAATTCAACTCTCCAGAGCTTTAGTCATGAAAAATAAGGTGAAAAATACTTACACCGGTCTATTCAAAAACCAGTCAAGTACAAGGAGGTTGAATTGCTTAATTCAGTAGAACTGTAAAGCGTTTAAATGGTAGGAGGATGGCCCGTTCGGGTTGAGTCGATATTAGTTTGTCAGGCAAATCATAGTCTGCTTGGTAAACTAAAGGATTATCAAAAGCATATAAGTCTTGTGAAAATTTAATTTTATTTTTTAAATCATGATTTTTTTCACTGTTTGTCGTGACGCTTAAATCATCACAATCACAAACCCCTAAACAATGCTCTTCATTTTCAACAACTATTTCATCTATCGCATTATCGTTTTCTGTAGTATGGCAATCTGATACTTCAGCTACAGAGTCTATAAGGTTATTGACATCATCTACCAACGCCATACAGGTCTGACACAAAAGCAACAACCAACTACCCAAAAATAAGGAGAGTGTGACAGATGCAATATTTCGCTGTTTATTTTTAAGCTGTATCAGCATACATATATATATTTTGATAGGGATATCTTGCAATAACTATCGCTCAATCCTTCGACAATATCAAGGAGTGGTTTTAAATTTATGATTATTATGAGATTCTTTGACTTAAAGAGATGCGCCTAACCTACCCTCTTTCAGTATTTATACATTTACTCCGCGTCTTTGGCAACAACCAGCTAGAACTCCATTGATCGCTACGACAGGGACTGATTTTATCTTTAGCTCATGAATAATAATCTCGCAGGATGGACAGGCTAACTCATTAACTAAATCAATTGTTTTCTGACAAATCGGACAACCTGCACTGAATGATTCAACCTTATGTTTAGTCTTTTTATTTCTCCTATTGAAGTATCATTTTTTAATATATTTAAAGAGTTTGAATATAGATTTAATAATCGCGATATAAACTTATATAACAACTTATTAACATCTATTTTAGTTACGTTTCACCCTGATTACTAAATTTTTTGTTATTCCTGTCATATACTATTAACAAATCATTCCATGAACATTTATTATTACTGCATTACCCATTCATTTACTTACATAAATAAAATTAGCAAACAATGAATAATAATAGACCTTGGGATGCACAATTAGCTTTTTTTCTGGTTTATTCGTTAAGAAAAAGCCGAATTAGTCCTAATCACCTGACGACTATTAGACTTTTGTTCGGGGTACTGGCCGCTATTTTATTGTCTGTCAACGATCACTTGCTATCAAACCTTGGGGCATTGTGTTTTGTTATCTCCAATTTTCTTGACCATGCTGATGGAGAGTTGGCTCGGTTGTCTAACAAAATGAGCAGGACTGGTCACTATTACGATCTAGCTAGTGATGCCATTGTTAATATTATTCTGTTTTTAGGGATTGGTATTGGGCTGAGCCAGTCAGACATGGGTTTATGGGCACTGCTTATGGGTATTTTAGTCGGTATATCTGTAGCAGCGATATTTTATATGCGTAACATAATTGAGAACACGATAGGTAAAACAAAAGCAAGACAACCCCATTTTGCACGTTTTGAGGCTGAGGATGTACTTTATTTATTACCACTTATCACCTACTTTGAGTGGCTTATGCCTTTTTTAATATTTGCAACAATTGGGGCACCCACTTTTTCATTATTGGTATTAAGAAAATATACAGCTTTAAATGCCTGAAGCTTAAAATGGATTAATTTAATAATTGCTTTATCTGTTTAAGCCTTTTGTTCCTTCCACAAACAAAAACGATAGTAATAATTTCAAAAAAAAGAAAAGGCAATTTATTCAAGCGTTATGTTGACTTGGTTTAAGTGCACTATAAAGCGCAATTGTTCCGTAAATGGTACTGAAGGTTTGTCGCTGAGTTACTTCAACAAATCCGGCCTGCTCGAATAGCATGACGAGTTTGCCCGAAACATTATCTTGTGTATTCTTATAACCATCAAGAAGTTGAATCAATAGAAACAATCCTCTCATCAAAATATTGTCTGCGCGTCCCCAGTCGGCAACGTGTAACTCTCCTCCTGGTTTAAGTACCCTGAATATCTCCTGAACTGTGCGCTCCTTGTTTTCCCATGACAGGTGGTGAAAGAATAAGCTTGATATTACCCGATCAAAGTGTGCCGATAGATAAGGCAAACTGTAGGATAGTGCATGGTCGAACTGTACCGAGACATTAGTCTTTTGTGCTTTGCGAGACGCGAGAGACAGAATGGATGGATCAGCATCAACTCCAGTGATAATTGCTTGTGGTTGGTGTTGTTTTATCCAAATTGCCAAGGTGCCTGTTCCAGAGGCTAGATCTAGTACCTGCTGACCCGGTGCGAAGCATGCTTGTTTTATCAGTGCCTGCTTGAAACTACGCTCCCTTGTGGTAGCACCAACCACAATATCATAGTAAGGAGTAAGCCAGTGAAAACCAAGTGCTGGTACGTATTTAGATTTAAATGGTTTCTGCGTTATGCCTTCTTGGTTTCACTCAGCTAACTTTTTAATACCTGATCTAAAGAGGCTCTGCATTTTTCAACTATAGCTACAGAAAACAAATGTTTGGGATGTTTACGTGACAAGTTATAAAGGAGTCCCTACTCCAGCAGCTTTAAGCACTTCCATATCCACTCCTTTTCCATGACAACAATCTGCCAAAACACCATTCACGGCCACAGCAGGCACTGATTTTATCCCTAGCTCATTAATACGAGACTGTACTTCAGCATCATGTGTATCATGAATAATAATCTCACAGGAAGGACAGGCCAGTTCATTAACCAGATCAATCGTTTCCTGACAAACCGGACAACCTGCACTGAATATTTCAACCTTACGTTTAGTCATTCTACATCTCCTTAGGTAATCGATTTCGATTCGTTTTCACAGGCAGCACAAAAACCACGATTACCTATTGATTTAATTCTTGACTGCCATATAACAGACACCATTAATCCAATAATACCTGAATAAATTAGCACATTGGTTTCGAACAAAGTTTTTCCAAGTAAAATAAACATGGAAGAAATCACACCAAGATAAATCGGTTTATATTTTTTATTATCCTTCGCACCAATTATTAAACCTGTAATGGTTAATATTAAAAACAAAGTTAGAAAAGGAAATAGATACGGTGTGTAATTAATGAAATTTATACCTAACGCACCTAACATGCCGGTATACAATGGCCAACAAAATGGACAAGCCAGCTTGGGCAATAAAGCTAGTATAATGACAGGTATTGCTGTGATTCTTAATCTTGCACCCGATACTTCATCAATACCACTCTCTTCCGTTTTTGCTTTTTGAATTGCATTGATTATTTTCTCTAAAGGGGGAACACCACTAAACACATTATCAGTCTGAGTATACATTCGACATTGGTTAGCATTGTTTGAATCTTTTGATTCATCAATGTCTATTCCGTCAAACAGAATTGTTGGTGAGCCATACTGACGTACATATTCTAGAGACGATGAGTTGTTCACCTCCCATTCCTGCCAATGGGGTTTAACATTCATTTTTGTAAATGCTTGCAATAACAACAGACGAGTTGGCTTAATATTTGGACAGCCTTTCTCGTACACAAACTCTACCAAAGGCACTTTATGCACTCCTCTTCCCTAATGAATCAAGGATAGGACAATCGCTGATTGGTGCTTTGCCTGGACAAGCATCAACTAATTTTTTTAAGCTTTTTTCCATACGCCGCAATATTTTAATCTTGTTTCCAATATCGTTTAATTTATCTTCAGCTAAATGTTTAACATCGTTACATACGGTGTTTGTATCAGATTTAATGGAGAGTAATTCATCTATCTCCTTTAGAGAGAATCCAAGTTCTTTTGCCTGTTGTATAAAAAAGAGTCTATCTATAGCATCGCCGTTATACTGACGATAACCACTTTCTCTCCTTTGCGGCTTTTCCAACAATCCTTCTTTTTCATAGTAGCGAATTGTCTCAACGCTAATCCCTGATTCTTTGGCAATCTGTCCGATGGAATACATAGATATAACGCCTCTACAGTTTTCGATGAGTTAAGTATAAACCCTGAAGTTCACTATAGAGTCAAGAGTTGAGTAGATATAATGGTATATTTTCCAGAATTAAATATACCCTAAATCAAGATAAGGATGGAAAGTGAAACTATAATGATAGGTTTCGTAATAATTTGTGCACCTAGAGATCCAAACAACGATAACAGCGTAATTAATAATGCACTTAATTATAAAGGTGGCGATTATTTAATTGTGGTTTCTAATTTTTTATTGCCCTCCTTCCTGTTTTAATAAAATGTTGCGCCAACTATTAGTAATAAATAATTGATTAAAAATGACCTGCCCAGTAACAGTAACACTATTAAAGTTAGGGCTTGAGTAAATTATTATTATAATTCCGGATGTGTGGACATGACAAATCGTGGTGATAATAGTTTTGTTTCGATTTTTTGTAGAGTCAATATGATTTAAAAGTAATCGCGATGATTGTTGCTTTTGAAAAATAGAAACACAGTATAGATACTTGTCTAGATACCGTGTTTCTATATATGAAACTACATTTCTAACTGAAAACCGACATACCAGGTTCGTGGAGCACCTGGACGAGGACCATGTGGTTGTCGGGAAACAATATATTCTTCATCAAATACGTTTTGCATCCCGGTAAAAATTTGTACATCTTTTTTTACGTCGTAATAAACTGCGAGATCAACGATCTGGTAAGAATCAGTTTTACCAAATCGTGCATCAGCCGCACCATTGCCATTGACCTCGGCACTGACGTTATTAGCGCTGGTAAAGGTCTCATCGACAATGTTGGCCCTTACCGATGCACCCCAGCGAGCGAAGTTAACCGAACTACCGACACTGAATTGATACTCAGGGATATAAGGTACTTTATTGCCCGCACTACCAAAGCTAAAGATAGATTCAGGATCGGTTGACGTTGAATTATTTTGTTGCTCAGCATTGGTGTAAGTGAAGGCAATAAAATAAGGGTTACTAAACGCCCAGTTCTTTGCCAGACCTAAATCGAATTGACCAGATAATTCCAAACCGTAGGAATCAACTTCACCAAAGTTTTCATCATTGCCGGTGCCGGTACCGCCAATATTGTTAACAACGATTAAGTCTTCGAACTCAGTTAAGAAACCAACGGCTTCTGCTGTAAGTACGCTATCATTACTTGCATAGCGCAATCCAAGTTCATAACCGGTGCTGGTTTCTTCTTCGAGATTATTATTGATTGCACCTCCTGGTGACGGTGGTGAGAAACCAAAGTGAACGCCACCAAATGCTTGCAATTCACTTGTGAAGTTATAACCGATTCCAATACCACCACCTAACATATCCAGGTTGGTTTCTCGGGTTGTTCCCGCATTATAATCAACACGTTCAAGGTCGAGATATTCGTAGCGAACACCTGGTGTAAACCACCAATCGCCGAGTTCAATATGATCTTCCATGTAAACAGCATAAGCACTGACTTCATCTTCCCTGTCTGCCTGCGAACCAAGTGCACCAAACGTTATACTGGTAATCGCCCCCGTTGCATCCTGATTATAAACATCATTCTGTTGGAAACGATCTTCCTGATCTCTGTGGTAACGAATACCAATGGTCAAATCATGTTTAAGTTGACCGGTGTCAAATCGAAGGTTGCCTTCGGATTGAATACCGGTCGAATAATACTCACGGTTATTAGCGCGTACACGTAAACCACAAGCCAGGTTACCTTGTAAACATTGTAGGCCAGTGCCATTTTGAGAACCGGCTAATGCAGCGGATAAACTGTCATTAGCAGCTAAGCCACCTACTGCAGCACGAATATCATTTAATTTGTACCAATTACGTGCAAACTTATTGTAATAGACCGTTGTAACCAGATCGAAATCTTCTGTTGGAGAAACAAAATGACGCAGGTAGCTTCGATGTTGCTCGCGTTCGATATTGTCAAAACGGGATGCTGAATAACGTCTAAAAGGATCTGCACGGAAATCTGCAGTACTCAAGCCAAGATAGGTTTCATCTGCGTCAGCATCACTAAAGCCATACTTAAATTCAAAACGTTGATACATATTTGTTAATGGCTCCCAGGCTAATTTCACCATGGGTTCAATATTTTGAAACCCTGTGTCTTCCGTATCATTAAAACCAGGGGCTGTATCAATCGTTTTAAAGCCATCAACGCCTCTGGCGTAACCTTCAAATAAAAAGCCAAATCGACCGGCTTCATTCTCAAAAGAATTTCCATAAACTGCGTGCGTTCGATATTCATTATCTTCGCCATACTGCGCACGTAAGAAAGCACGTTCCGTATAGGGAATCGGTGTAGATAAATAATTAATAGCGCCACCAGTTGTATGTGGTCCGTACTTGATTTGACTGCTTCCTTTTAAGATTTCGAGTCCACTCATGCGTCCGGTAGTTGGAGAATAATAGGCTGAAGGTGCTGCATAAGGTGCAGGAGCCGCGAGAACACCGTCTTCCATTAAGGTTACCTTTGCACTACGTGATGTATCAACCCCTCGAAGGCTAATATTAGGGAATAAACCGTATCCATCATCTTCACGAATATAAACACCCGGAACCTGACGTAGCACACGATTGATATCGTCATAGGAAAATTCTCTAATTGATTCATAATCGATGTAATGAGCGGAACCGGGGATGGTATAGACCGCTGATGGATCACCGATAATACTCACTTGTGATAAGACTTCTGGAACTGACTGCTCTTCAGCACCAGCTGCATCGGCTTTTGTTATTGTTGTAGTGGTTACCAGTAAAAAGGCAAAGGCAGAATACATTGCCTTCTTTAATATTTTGTAATGTACCATTATTCCTCCCAATTTTAATATTCATTCTAAATTATAATAATAATTATTCTCATCTAACAATCAAAACAACCTGCTAGGTTGTTATGTAGAAAATATGTTTAAGGGTGTTTAGTAGGTAATAAGATCGAGATCGTTAAATTGCTCTTCTAACGCCTCTGTAAGACAACGCTTAGCATCGCAAGCGCATGTACCACATTGATTACTGACACCAAGCTTTGATTCAAGGTGGCTCATACAATTTGCCCCATCCTCTACCACTTGTTTGATGTCAGTATCGGTTATTGCATTACAAACACAGATGTACATAAATTATTAATCGCTAGTTATTCTTTAAACATTAATAGTAATTGTAATAAAAATGAGAATTATTATCAAATAGAAATTACTAAAAACCTGATGTAATTAAATAATTAGGTTTTTCAAAAACTTACATTTTGATTGTAAATAATTTTCCATAGCAACCTTGCCAATCAAGCCAAGTTGTTTTTATTGAGTACATGTGAAATTGAAACCTCAATCACTGCTTTTGAGATAGGTATAGACTTTGAAGTTAAGCATAGAGTCAGGGCCAAAGAATTAGTTCTTTTCGTTTAATGGTAATGCCAAGTCTTCAAGAAAAAATGCTGCTAGATCGTGTCGTCCAGAAAGCCCCGCTTTTATGTAGATGGATCGGGCTTGTTGCCTGGCAGTCGCTTCACTCACCTCTCGAATGTAAGCCACTTCTTTATGACTCAAACCCTTCAGAAGAAATAATGCTATTTCTTTTTCAGATGGCGTCAAATCCCAACGCTCAAATTGATTATTAACCGAAGCGCCCAAGCCTTGTAATAAGGCTTGTGTCTCGTTTCGCCATTCAGTCGCCTCCTCCCTATGCTTCTGTAATTCCCTCCCCATTTCCTTCATCATCAAGCGAGATTGTTTTGCTTCTTTCAATAAACGCAAGGAAATTGCCAAGGCACCGATGATGGATATAGTAAATACAATCCCTTCTATTACGATATGCAAGCTTTCAGTCCCTTCTTGAATATCGGCAAAAATATCAATTGCTGCGAGTAAACCGATAAGCACAAAAGCGCTTAACAAAAACAATCGAAAACGACCTTCAAACATTATTTCATTTAAATCTAACATCTTGATTCGTATGGACTTCACATATGTAGGATAGAGATTTTCCAAGTAAGTGCGCATATTACAACTAAATAGTTGTGAATCAATAGCATTGGACTTGGAGATTAGATATGGAACAAAACAATGAAATAAAAGTGTGGGATATTCTGATCAGGATTTTTCATTGGTCATTAGTCATTGCTTTTTTTATAGCCTATTTTTCGGGAGAAGAAGAAAACATTTGGCACATTTATGCCGGGTATACTGTTTTGGGATTAATCTCTTTTCGTGTCATATGGGGTTTCATCGGAACAAAGCATGCGCGATTTTCTGATTTTATTTATTCACCACAAACAGTATTTCAGTATTTAAAAGGGTTAGTAATGAAACACCCAAAACACTACCTTGGACATAACCCAGCAGGTGGTTGTATGGTAATCCTTTTATTAGCCAGCCTATTCGTTGTAACAGTGAGTGGTCTAAAAGTTTACGCTATTGAAGAAGGCAAAGGTCCTTTGGCAGATTCAAGTGAGATAGTGTTAATTAGCGAATCATACGCCAGTGCCGGTGAATACGAGTACGAAGAAAAAGAAGAACAAGAGGATGAAGAAGAGTTCTGGGAAGAGATACATGAAGGCGCAACAAATTTCACATTAGCATTAATCTTTCTTCATATTATTGGTGTCATTGCTTCAAGTAAACTTCATAAAGAAAACCTGATCAAAGCGATGATAACGGGTAAAAAGAAAATTAATGAATAATAGTATTAATTATAATGGTGTTACAACCACCTTCTCACATTACTAATATATTCTTTATATATATCGCCATGTACTTTGCCGAGATATTCTTCCTCGAGAGCGACTTGTACATCAATCAGTGCAACACCAAGCAATAAGACAACCAACGTAATTGCATTAGGTATTACAAGAAAAAATCCCAAAGAGTTTAATTTCATTCCCAAAAATATGGGATTCCTTGAAAGTGAAAAAACTCCATTGGTGACCAACTCCGTTTTATTTTCTTCATCAATACCAATTCGCCAGGAGTTACCCATTTGAGTTTGTGATACCCAAATCCAAACCAGTGATGCGACCATCAAAATTAACCCTAAAAATATTAAAATTTGGTTTTCTAACCACAGGATGGGACCTAACAACGCATAATGTTCAGGAAAGAAAGAGAAGATAATCACTGCCAATATACTGAAAAAGGGCAATATCTTGAAATAGAATCCAATTACACCGTATGCCCCAGATTGATTAAGTAAAACATACGCATTTATGCCTGTTTTTTTCCATATAATGATTGTTCTGAGCAGAAACACAGCAAAGAAAAATATAAACAAATATATGGGTAAAAACACTCTTAATAAATCAGTCATACTCTAAAAATAATACGAATTTAATTCACATGCCTCCGTGCTTCAATTGCTTCACTGAAGATTTGGTAACTTCCATATAGAACAACCGCTGAAATTATTGCGCCAATAATTAAATCGGGTATTGCTGAATCAAAGTATGCTACTAATAAACCAGCAGTTATTACGCCTAAATTTGCAATTACATCGTTCTTTGAAAAAATCCAAGTTGCTCGCATATGAATTTCACCCTGTTTATGTTTATTCAGTAAAACAAGGCAAACAATATTTGCGGTTAAAGCGATTAGTGAAATAACAATCATAACGGCAGAAATTGGTTCACTACCAAATATGAAACGTCGAACAACTTCGATAATTACCCCAAACCCAAGTAACATTTGAAACACGCCGCTCAACATCGCTGAATTCGCTTTAGCTATTGCCGTTTTACCAATAACGAATAATGCTGAACCATATACCATGGCATCCGCTAACATATCGAGTGAATCTGCAATTAACCCTGTCGATTCTGCATATAAACCGAACGCAAACTCAAATAAAAACATAACGCCATTAATGACTAATAAAACAATTAAGAGATTACGTTGGTTCTTTGGATCTATATCCTCATGACATCCACAATTGCTCATAGTATTTTATATTTCAATTTATCAATGAGGAGTGATGATTGAATTATCACAACAGTTATTATTGTTTGACTGACTCTCATATTCAAACTCGATAGTTGAATGCGATATCTGAAATGATTCATTTAAAATATCTTTTATTTGACCTTTGATCTTTTCTGCATCTTGATGTCCCGACTCAGAAATAACGACATGTGCTTCGAGTGACCGATCATGTTCATTTAATTCCCACACATGTAGGTGGTGTACTTCCTTTATATTTTCAATCTCCTCCAGTTTCTTGGTCACTTCATTGATATCGATATCTGTCGGTACACTTTGCATCAAAATCCTAATCACTGATTTTATTTCGACATAACCATGAAAAAGTACATAACCTGCAATCAGGAAAGTACAAACAGTATCCACAATGTACCATTCATAAAGAATGATAAGTGTGCCGGCAATGATAACCGCGACACTGCTGAGTGCATCTGCTACATTATGTAAAAAGGCAGCACGAATATTAAGACTGTCTTTTGACATGGTATAAGTCAATACAGCTGTTATTACATCTATAACTAATGCAATACAGGCAATGATAACGACGATCCAACCGGCTATCGGTTCGGTTTCAAAAACGCGCATGATGGCTTCAAATAGAAGATAGATCCCGATCAAGATCAATGTTGTTAAATTGATCATTGCACCGATTAATTCAGCACGCTTATAACCAAAGGTACGATTTTCATCCGCAGGCTTCTCTGCCCATCTTCTGGCAATCAGTGCAATTAGAAGTGATGCTGCATCGCTAAAGTTATGAAGCGCATCAGCAACGAGTGCAAGGCTTCCTGAAATAATTCCACCAATGACCTGTACTACGGTCAATACAAGATTGACAAATAGTGCAAGTATTAATCGCCTTATACCATCGGCATTTTTAACGTTTACATGTTCGGTGTGTACATGAGATGTATTCATGTTATTAGAATATCACAATATTAGATTGCATCTTTTCCCGCAGCACCAGTACTAATTCGAATTGCATTGTCTACTGGTAAAACATAGATTTTACCATCACGTCGTAAACCTGTATGAGCGTGCGTTTGTATTTCATGTACTATTTTTTCGACAAGTTCATCCTCACATGTTATTTCCATTTTAATACACGGCAAAAAGTCAAAACCGTCTTCAAGACGCTCTTCATTTTCTGTACCACCACGGCTTCTTCCAAAACCTTTGTAATTAGCTATGCTCATCCCTGTTAACCCATCAATCTTATGTAGCGCCAGAGTCACATTTTCAAGCATATGTTCTTTTATGTATGCAACTATCATTTTCATACTTAAATTCTCCAATATTGGCTTTAATTATTTTCAGGTTCAATATGAATGGCGAACCATTTATAAAGTGCGGGGATCACTAACAAAGTTAAAATGGTTGAGGTTACTATTCCACCCACGACCACTGTTGCTAATGGACGTTGAACTTCACTTCCTGTACCTGTAGAGAATAATAGTGGAATCATCGCCAGGATTGTTGTTAAAGCAGTCATCAATACAGGTCTTAATCTGAGACACGCTCCTTGAATAGATACTTCATCAATATTCATTCCCTTCTCAAATAATTGATTAAAGTAGGTTACCAGTACAATTCCATTCATTAAGGCAATACCAAAGAGTGAAATAAAACCGACAGAGGCCGGTACAGAAAGATTCTGCCCGCTTAACCATAAAGCGACCACTCCTCCTACTAGAGCCAATGGAATATTTAAGAAGATTAACGTCGCATTTTTAAATGAATTAAAACTGCTATAAAGCATAATGAAAATTAATAGTAACGTAACAGGAATAACAATTGCTAAACGCTTATTCGCTTCTTGTTGTAAACGATACTGCCCACCCCAAGTCACTAGATAACCAGGAGGTAACTCAACACTTTGATCAATTTGTTGTTGTGCTTCTTCGACAAAGGTAACAATATCACGACCGACAACATTACTTTGTACCGTAATAAAACGTTGATTGTTTTGTCGTGTGATCTGTCTTTGACCAACCAGTTCTTCAATCAAAGCGACTTGTTCAAGCGGCACTTTTATTCCATCAGGCGTTTCGATCAGTATTTGTCTAATATCGTCTTTTGTCGCTCTTGCTTCCGGTGTATATCGAACAAAAATATCAAAACGGCGTATCCCTTCAAAGATCTGCCCGGCAGAAACACCACCGACTGCGGCACTGATAACACTCTGCACATCTTCCAGATTTAAACCATAACGAGCAATCGCTTGCCTATCGGGACGAATGCGAAGTTGTGGAACACCCGATACCTGATCTACTTGAACATCTGCAGCCCCCTCAACTTCCTGTATCACTGCTGCTATTTCATCGGCTTTCTGTTTTAAAATATCCAGATCATCACCAAAAACTTTTACTGCGAGTTCCGCTCTGACACCCTCCAGTAATTCATCAACCGTCATTTTTATAGGTTGAGTTAAGTTCGCCTGAATGCCCGGGATGTTTTTTATTTTTTCCCGAATCTGATCTTCGATGAAAGATTGATCTTTAGGCTTACGCCATTCCGTATTTGGTTTAAGAATGACATACATTTCGGCGGAGTTAGTTGGATCAGCATGTGCTCCTACTTCACCACGGCCGATACGTGTCACCACCTTGGTAATTTCAGGAATTTCTAAAAAGCGCTTTTCAACTAACATGGTATTACGCTTACTTTCTTTTAAAGAAATAGACGGTGCCATAGTTAAGCGAACAACTATCGTGCCTTCATTCAACTTTGGTGTGAACTCAGCACCCAGTTGAGGAAAAATTGCACCGCCGATAGCAATTAAGATAAACGCAACGATTAATGCAATGATTCGGTTATGAACGAAATAGCGTACCAGTGGCGTATAAATTTTAAGTAACCATTTCACGATGGGTACATGATCTTCACCATCTTCATTTTCTTTCTGTTTAGGCTTGCTCATGACAAATGAGGCAAGTACAGGAGCGATAAAGATTGCAAATAACAAAGATCCCGTCATCGCCAATGCAATGGTATACGCCAAAGGCCCAAATGTTTTTCCTTCTACTCCTTGCAAAGTAAACAAAGGGAGAAACACGATCAGAATAATGACAATTGCAAAGACAATCGGCCTTCCCACTTCACGACAGGCACGGCCTACGATATGTAATACTGGCTCATCCGGACTTGCTTTGCGTAACAGGCGATCGATATTTTCGACCATGACAACACCGCCATCGACCATCATGCCAATTGCTATTGCTAATCCACCGAACGACATCAAGTTGGCAGAGATATCGAGAACATACATGCCTATCAAAGCAAAGAAGGCCGAAAACGGAATTGATATCGCAACGACAAAACTGGGCCGTAGTGCCCCCAAAAACACTAGCAGGATAATAACTACCAATACAACACCTTGAACCAAAGCATCTGTTACAGTCTTAACACATGCCTCAACCAGACTTTTTTGTTCATAATAAGGAACGATTCGAATCCCTTCAGGAAGTATCTTATTAATCTCACTTAATCTTTTTTCAACATCTGCAATCACTGTTGAAGAATTGGTACCAAACAATTTAATTACCATCCCGGCAATCACTTCCTCTACACCATTACGGGTTTGTAACCCTCTGCGTATAGCACCCCCTGTTTTAATACCCGCCAGATCTCCCAAAAAAATAGGGCTGCCATCTACAGTCTTTATGACTATATTATTTAAATCATCAATGCCTTTGGCTAATCCAACAGAACGGACAATAAACTCTTCAGAGTTCTTCTCGATGAACTGTGCACCGACATTTAGATTATTGGCACGAATACGTTCAATTACTTCATTTAACGATACCGAATAACGTAATAAAGCATCGGGGTTAATTTCCACATGAAATTGTTTTTCAAAACCGCCTATACCCAGTATCTCAGTAACACCTGGTACAGTTTGTAAATTGAATTTGACTATCCAGTCCTGAATCTCTCGTAGCTCTATCAGTGAATATTGACCGGTGGCATCTTCAAGATAATAAAACAGGATTAATCCCATACCAGTCGAAATGGGTCCCATTACCGGCTCACCAAAACCATCTGGTATTTGTTCTCTTGCTTCCTGCAAACGTTCGTTGACTAATTGACGCGCAAAATAAATATCAACGTCATCTTCAAAATAAACATTCACTACTGACAGACCAAAGTTGGATATAGAGCGAACATTATCGATGCCGGGTAATCCGGTCATAGCCACTTCCACCGGAAAGGTGACGTACATTTCGATTTCTTCCGGAGCAAGACCTTCCGTTTCGGTAAAGACTTGTACTAAATTTGGTGAGACATCAGGGAATGCATCAATGGGTATTTGCGTATAGGCCCGATAACCTGCAATCATTATCATGATGGCAAACAACACCATCAGTAATCGGTTATGCAGGCTAAAGTCGATTAATTTATCAATCATTTTTAAATTCTCTTTATTCGGT
This sequence comes from uncultured Gammaproteobacteria bacterium, assembly GCA_963976795.1. GTDB lineage: Bacteria > Pseudomonadota > Gammaproteobacteria > Eutrophobiales > Eutrophobiaceae > UBA7359. The sequence goes on along the minus strand of CAXBLT010000010.1, from coordinate 59,038 downwards.
TTTAATTAGTGGCCATGACCATCGCCGAAGGATGATTTTTGCATTTGCGCTTTTAATACAAATGCATTTTGGGTCACATATTGTTCTCCTGACTCTAGCCCATCCAATACTTCGACATGAGTATCATCACTACGCCCAAGTTCCACGGGATGCGGTTCAAACCCTTCTTCAGTTTTGATAAAAACAACAGATTTATTATCGATAGACTCGATAGCTGTTTTTGGAATAACAATGTCACCGGTAAAGTTTGATAATGTCACCTGAACTGATACGAACAAACCGGGACGCCATTTTTGATCTTGATTATCAATGACAACACGTGCAGTGGCACTTCGTGTTTCTTCAGAAACTTTTGGACTTATATAATCTATAACGCTTTCAACATCGGGTACACCGTAACCTGAAATCACACGGACGTGTTGCCCCGTTTTTATCTTTTCCAAATCTTTTTGATAAACAGTTAAATTTACCCAAATACGATCAAGGTTAGAAATGACAAATGGTCTACTTTGTTCACTCATTAGTTCTCCCTGAACAACATGTTTATCCGTAATCACTCCATCACTAGGTGAACGTATTTCATACAAGGTTAAATCACAATCATCATTACATAGATTGTTCAATTGCTCGATTCCGATAGCACGTAGTTTTTGTTTAGCCAGCTTGTATTCTATAAAAGCGTTATCTTTAATTTGTTGTGCTTCCTGAAATTCCCTTTCAGACGTTAAACCTTCCTTCTTTAGTTTTCTCTCACGTTCATACGTTGATATAGCTAAATCATAACGACTCTTGGCAGCTTCCGTTTCAGCCTTAATCTCAGCCAGTTCACGACTCGATAATGTGGCTAATAAATCACCTGTTTTAACACTATCACCCAAGGATTTAAAAACTTGTTTGGTAATGCCGGAAACACGCGGAACAATATGAATCAAACGATCCGGATCAAGTGTAATCTCTCCCGGCAAGGTTATTGTTTCCTTAATACTGCCGCTCGCAACTTTATCAAGCTTAATATCAAACTCTTCGATTTCTTTTTCAGAAATTACAAGAGATTCTTCATGCTCTTCTCCTTCATGCTCTTCTCCTTCATGCTCTTCTCCTTCATGTTCTTCTCCTTCATGTTCTTCTCCTTCAGCTTGCTCTGAATGAGTGGTTTCATTATGTGCATGATCATGATCTTTTTCCGCATAGGTATTAAAACCGAGTAATAAACCTAAGCAGATAGTGATACTTAATAAAAATTTCATCTGATTGCCTCCTCAGCAATATAATCTGTGCGATCACCAAGCGATGATCCAATCAATCGTTCAATCGCAACGACAATTTGATGATATTCATTCACCGCATCAACATATTGTTGTCGTGTTTCAAAATACGTACGTTGTGCATCTAACAAATTTAATAAATCCAGTTTGCCCAACCGATATATTTTTGTTGCCGCATTAAATGCTTCTTCAGCACCCGGTAGAATTTCGCTTTTTAATGTTGTTACTTCTTTAAAGAGAATGTTTAAACGGTGGTACGCAATAAGTAACGCGGAACGCAATCGTGTCTCTGTAACAGCTTGTTCTTTCGACGCGCGACTAAGATCAACCTCAGAGCGTTTCACACCGGTTTGCTTGTTATTAAAAATAAATAACGGTATTGAAATACTCGCAACCGCAGCGACATCATCAGACTCATTGAGATGACGCAAACCTGCACTGACAGAAATGTCAGGAATCGTATCGGCAAGCGCGAGATTAATCGCATTTTGATGACGGCTCACCTCTGTTGCCCAGCGTGCGATATCTGGATTGTTGTTAAGCTTGCTAACGATAGAAATTAAATCAGGTAATGGAGGTATATTGTAAAAGTCTCCCAGTACACTATTGAAAGTAACCTCTGTTCCACCCCACCCTGACACCAGATGTTGTTTTGATATTGCCAATTGCCGTTCAGCATTCATCTGACTCAACCGCGTTCTGGAAAGCTCAACCCTTGCTTTAATTTCTTCAAGAGGAGAAACCTTCCCTGCCTCTACACGCTTCTTAACTGTTTGATAAACCTCATCAGCCAGCTCATTTATCTCATTGGCAATCGTGAGCTTTTCTTGTTCTCCAAGTACATCAGCAAAGGCCACGGCTGTTTGTGATAACAAATCTACACGTTTTACTTCATAGTCCCATCGGGCCAAATCACGATCAGTTGATGCAAGTTGCCGACGTTTCATCCGTTTATCACCTAACTCGATTAACTGACTTAGTGCAATGGTTGTTTCTGCTGATCGGAAACCACTTAAGTCACCTGAGCCAGCAAAGTTTTCTACTTCAAATGCCGCTTCAGGATTCGGTAACAATCCGGCTTCAATCTGATCAATCTCTTTCGATCTAATTGTCCAGGCATAAGTCGCCAATTCCGGATTATGTTTTAATGTCAAAACAATCGCTTGCTGAAAAGAAAGAGCGCCGCTGGGCTGTACCATCGGTTGATCAAATTCTTCTGGTGTCATTGTTGGTGGCAATTGAAGCTCATCATCAACAGCCATGACTGTTGCGTACATGAAGCATGCAACTGTAATTACTAAAGTTTTAATAACCATACTTAATCTCGTCAATCAAAATACACATCCTCTCAGCACTCACTGAAAGAGATTCATTATTGTTTAAGAACTACCTGAAGGTAGTAAGAGATTAAGCTATGGGAGGTTGGTAAGGCGGAGGCCCGTTAATGGAAAGATAATCTTGTGTTTGAAAATTCAGAACTACATTGATTCGTTGATTTGCAGCAAATGATATATTTTGCACTAGCCCCAAAGAGTGCGAAGAAAAATGACAGCAGTGATCACAGGAGATAGAGTCACTATCAGCATCATGCGGTGTATTCATTTCCATTGAATGACTTTCCTGAGTATCTGCTAGTCCATGAGCATATGCATGTATCGGCATAATGAGCCCGGATAGAGTCATCAAAACTAATAATATCTTTGCTATTTGAGTTCGCATAACCAGAATATGGACTAATTATTGTTAAATTTCAAATTTACCATATAAGTCAGTCTAAAATATTAGTCCGATAGTTCCAAAAGTTGATGATATTTGAGAATCTCTGCATTCGCTTGTGAATTCAACTGTCTGTCGTGCAATCGCATTTAGTTTCATTTGTGAGTGCACCGATATATCGAATGCAATTGTTAGCATGTAAATATAGATAATAAATTCTTAATTTATTATTCTGAAAAAACAATATATTTTCCATTGCTTTCTTTTGCTTTGTACATAGCAATATCTGCTCTTTTATATGCCGTCTCTATAGTTATATCCTCAGGACCTAAAAAAGCTACTCCGATACTAGAGCCAACTGATAATATTTCGCCTGCATATTCTAAAGGCTGCTTTATTATGTCGTGAAACCTTTCAGATAACTGCAATACTTTTTCAGTCGCGATCTGTTTATTCTTATCAAGAAAATCAATTAGTATCACAAACTCATCTCCACCAATGCGCCCAGCCACATCTTCATCCCTCATCGTAGATGTTAACCTATTAGCGATTTCAACAAGTATCGCGTCTCCTGCATCGTGCCCATAATTATCATTTATTGGTTTAAAGTTATCTAGATCAATCATTACCAATGCGCCATATATTTCACGTCGAATGCATTGTGCCAGCAAGATTTTTAGATTTTGATTTATTAATCGACGATTTGCTAGATTGGTTAACTCATCATAGTGCGCCAAGGATGAAATTTTAGCTATAGCAACATCACGCTCATCAATAAATGGTTTAACAACCCAAAAATAAATTAAAGGCGATGTAAATATAACCAACAAAAGTGCATTCGATATTGACAGAAAGACTAGGCCAGAAATCAACATATTTTCGCCTTCCATCTCGTGCGGAATATAGCCCAAAATAAGCATTATAAACAATTCGACAACCGCAATTATAATCGAAATTCTAAATATTAATTTTCCAATGGTTAATATATTCATAATTTTTTTATGCTAACAGATTGGACGGATGGGTTGTTTTTCCATACCTGCAAATAAAATTGACTCAATGAAGTTGATACCTCTTTATAGACATTATCTCGGGAATTATTCTTCAATTGGAATTCATCAGTAACTCCCGTTTTGTCTTCTACGATCTTCGGCGGAAGTGTAAGTTTCTCATCAACAGCGATAACTGTTGCATGGATGAGGCATGCAACAGTAAATACTAAAGTTTTAATAACTATATTTAATCTCATTAAATAAAAGGCATTCCCTTTCATGTGCAAACACAAAAAGGTTCGATATAGTTTGAAGCTACCTATGGTAGCGAGAGATTAAGCTATGGGAGGATGGTAAGGCGGTGGTTGATTATAGGAAACGTAATTATGTCCATAAAAGTATAAGGCATTTTTGACTTGTTGATAATTGAAAGAAGTGTTCATTTGCATCAAACACTAATGAGTGTGATGATAAATGACAGCAGTGATCACAGGAAATAGAGTCACTATCAGCATCATGCTGTGTATTAATTTCCATTGAATGACTTTCCTGAGTATCTGCTAGTCCATGAGCATAGGCATGTATCGGCATAATGATCCCGGATAGAGTCATCAAAACCAATAATATCTTTGCTATTTGAATTCGCATAACCAGAATATGGACTAATTATTTTTATTTTTCAATATTACCATGCAAATCTGTCTCTGTTCTTGTCCTAACGTTCCTTATTCAAAACATTTACTGGATTGCAAACGATTATGACGTTCATAAAATAATTTGAACATGATTTAATCACTCCATAAAATATCAAATCTTTTTAAAATAAGTTCAGTAGTTCTCACCGTATACTGACTAATCTCAAGCCTCAGAAAATGCTTAACAGCGCGTGTGTTCTGACAATTATTTGCCATTTTCAATTCATAGATATGTCGTAACATGAATGGATGTAATGGTTAGAGAGTCGCAAAAATACGTTTTGTATACTTGTGCCAGTTATGAATTCTGTAGTCATAACGCGCCGTCGTCTTGATATCACGATGCCCCACCAATTGTCGCACGATATTAATATCCACATTAGCATCCAATAAACTGGTTATGTATGTGCGACGTAAATCATGTGGTGTTAGTTTACCCAAACCGGCTGCCACAGCTCGCTGCTGCACGATCATGTAAATTGCTTGCGTACTAAGTGGACGTAGCACAATTTTTTGATTCTTTAAAACAGGATTAAATAAGGCGCCATGCGTGCTACCACAAACTTTTAACCATGCGCGTAGTCGTTTTTCGATCATAGTTGTTAATGGACAAACACGTTCACTATGCGTTTTACTACATGACACGATTAATTCATGCTGTAAACGATCATAATCTGCCATATTAATATTTCTAATTTCGTTTCTACGTAACCCCGTGGTCAACATGACACTCAGTAATGCCGCATCCCGTATCCCCTTCACCGACTTATCATGTACACACTGTTGTATCAGTTTTTTACATTCACGTTGATTTAAACTTCTTCCATTAGACTTTGGTCGGTAAGGTAGTCGTTTGACTGACTGTATATGCAATAAGTCATCAGCTTTGATCAATCTTAAATGAAATGCTGACTGCATCACACCACGCAACGCTGCCAATGTGAGATTTATAGTATTTACAGTTTTACTCTGCTCCTGCAACTTCATTTTAATTGTTATCAGATCTGAATACGTGAGTGTCTGCCAACGAAAACGATCAATCGCTTGTCGTTTATTCAACAACGTTAAAGCTGTCGTTAATAAACACTGCGTACTGCGACGACCAGATGGACTCAGACTGTTTAAATACACCGTTGCTGGATTTGGTTTTGTTTTTTTCATGAGGGCTCCTTTAGATTGCGTTAACAAGCATTAACGAAAGTAATGCTGATGAATGGATTTCACGATCACTGCGATTAATCAAACACGAGGGGGAAAATGTTTATGACCTGTAGCTAACGGGCTATTTTCTGAAATCGCGCTCTTAATAGACCGCCCCTTATTTAAATGGGGTAACCTGAATATGAATAATTACAACAATGAATTTATTGATAAGCACGTAAAAGTGATTGCATGCTTTTGGGTGACGCGTATAAACATAGCGTATACAATTTTCGATAGTTGAATTTAGTGCGTTTGTTTTTTGATGGATCACGCATCATTAGTGTCTGCGAATCTTCCTGTACATCAATCATTACCCAATGAGTGCTATCTTTATCACCATACGATGCATGCCCTTTTACACAAGCAACAATACAAACATGCTGTCTATAACGAAGTGCATACGACAACAATGCTGACTCCCTTGGAGATATCCCGTTTATCCCGTAATCTTCATGCATGAACAACTGCACCTTATTTTTAGTAACAAGCGTCATGGGATCAATAACGAGATCAAAAGTGTAACCAATAAAACTCATGATTTGCCATGAACGTAGGGCTTCAATAAAATTGGGAGGTGTGGGTATTAATCCATTACGGTGATTATTTCGATATAAACGTATATTTAAATCATGCGCAACCATACACATACAACAATCCCAACAACCGTAGTCTTCAACACTGTAATTGCCCTTACGACGTAACAAGATGCCTTCATCAATCAAACGTTGAACAGCGTGATTAAACTGGTGTTGTGCTTTTAACACTATTGTCTTATTTTTATCAGTTGGTTCATCAAGGCAATCCACAATTGCAAGATCAAGTTCGTCCAATGTATCGACTGCTAGATCATCATACCGTGGTGTCATTCTCCACCTAGTATCGATTTGCGTAATGAGTTTCTTGCTCATGAAATATCCCCTTTCCCTGTATCCATCAACCCCCTTTCCGCTAATGAAACCGTCTCCATTACACCGATAACAATATGATCAAGTACACGAATATCGACCAGCTCTAGAGCGGATTTGATACATTGTGTGATCTGTCGGTCTGCAACACTGGGTTCCGCACTACCAGAGGGGTGGTTATGAGCCAGAATCACGGCAGCGGCATTGTGTTGTAGGGCGAGCTTAACGATTTCTCGCGGGTAGACATGCGAGCTATCAACAGTACCTCGAAACAACTCTTCAAAGCATAGAACCCGATGACGGTTATCCAGAAACATCACACAAAATACTTCGTACTCACGTTCAGCAAGTTTTAGCTGTAGATAGTCGATGGTCTCTTCCGGCTTAGTGATGACTTTACCGCGGCGAAAGCGCTTCTTCAGGCGTTTAAGTGCCTCTTTAATAATGTCATCATCCGAGATAGAGTGTTTAGATGGTTTTAATGTTCGTTTACACATCTACATTACCTCCACCGATATGCCATAAACTCCCATTCTGTAATAAGCAATAAAGTTACGTTGCCATAGTGCAAACAGCTGTTTCCCCTGCTCAATCGGGTAATCTCTACCGTTCTGTTGAAACACACGACAGACAAAATCAAAGTCTAGATCTTTAGCGAGTTCTACAAATGGTTCTTGGCCGACATAGGCGAAATCTGTAACGTAGAGTAGGCGATGGAATTGATTAAGCGCTATTTCTACGGGATGAAAACCACCCTCTTTTGCTGAATAGTTGGGGTCTCGGAAATGCAGGACTAATCCAGACTCGGCTTTCCAACAACGGTGTTGTGTTTCTTTATCGAGTAAGTTTATAAAGCGGTGTGAAACGGGTAAGGGATACGGTTTTGTTGTTATTTGCATGTTGTTTCTCCTTTAAACGACAAGACGCCAATCCATTCAGTGTTGAACTGAATCGACTAGCGTCTTGATATGCCTAAATAGTGTGTTTTGCGCTCTCTTCTAGAGCGGGTGAAAAATGATGTGCCACATGTTTTTGAACTGCTTATCTGAGCCAGGGATCGGGTGATCCACGGCTTATTTCACTAGTTTATTTTGATGTATATCGTTACTCAAATGGACATTTGAGGGAGATGTAATGGTGTTGCAATGTGCAAAAAATCCGCTTTTTCTAGTCAGTAAGCTGTTTGAAAATTTGGCACTTTTTTGGCTACTTTTTACTCATCTTACAACTCGAATTATACGCTAAATTCGTACTAATTTGAAGCCAAAATTATCGCTTAAGTTATTGTATTTATTGACTATTTAATTGTTTTAGCTAGTCAAAGCTAGATTCTCGAAAAATGGGACTAAATACTGCGAAAAGATGAGGTTTTTGAGGAAAAAATCTACCCTTAAACAACAGTCGATTTCATAGTGTCGACACATGATATATAGGGTGTCATATTACTGCTCTTCCTGCTCACCTAACGAATCCATTACATCAAACATCGCATCAGCTAAGGCAGTCGCTGTCGACACAGATTCAACATTCTCTCCACCCGCAGGTAAGCGTTCTTCATTAACAATGACGTCATCGTTTTCTGTATCTTCAATAGTGATGATGATTTTCATAAGTATATGTTATTTGCTGATTGGTACTAATAATTATAGTTAAATGAACAGTTATTCATGACAAATTCTTTTAATAAATCCGTCATCGCTTCTTCTGTTCTCGCTCCCCACATTTTTGTAAGAGCGTAAGTCTTATCGTTTGAATGAATAGGTTGTTCCTCATAATGGAACCATCTCCTTGATTCAAATGCCATGCCACCTAGTGCCGTTACTATTAATGTATTTTATTATTTATTAAAATGCTGTCTTTAATTTGACCTGTAACAAGACTATAATAGACGCTATGTCTCAACAGAACTCATCAAAAATTCTATCGCAATCTAATCGTCACCTTTCTAATAAGGCGACAGCACGTAAGATGCGTATTCGATCCCTTGCTAGTAATACTGCGATTGAAACGACAGAGTCTGTTAAAGAAATCGAAGCTAAACTTACTCACAAACGCCCTGCTCGCTATCACGTAACACTTGCGTAACCAACGCCTTTAATGGCTCATAATTACAATCCATTCCAGCTTGTATAGTGGCAAAGTAAGTTTCCCGCTTCTCATCTAAGACACTAAAATCCAATTCAGGCTTATTCGCTTGTAAGGCCATAACGCTAGCCAACAATCTCGATAGTCGCCCATTACCTTCGCGAAAAGGATGAACCAAAATAAATTCAGTATGAATAATGGCAATTGCTTCAATCAACTGCTCATCACTCATTTGATCACAAGGGGTATAAACACTTAGGAAGTCCTTATCTAGCACCTTGAGTAAGCGTGGTATTTGTCCCGCTACCGCAAATTGAAAATCATCTTTACCCATATTGACTGAGCGTTCACGCCCTGCCCATTCATAGACATTACCCAACCATTTACGATGCCATTCACTGATATCAGCAACAGTAAGCACTTGATCCAACGCAACACGATCCAGAACATCATCATAGAGCTGATCAAGTAAATCTAACTCGACATCATCCATTTCTTTAACATCAATAATACCCAACTTATTAAGCAACACTTTGTTATTAGAACCATGCTGAAACTGACCTTCTATATTTTCACTTGTGTCGTAGCGATCAGACATTTACATCTCCTCTATATGAAATATGAGGACATTTAATAGATGATATTTTGACACTATCAACACAATCTGCATGTATGATGTAAAGTAGTGGCTGGCTCTATTAACAGTTTCTGAAGTTGGCATAACACTACCCAATATTCACAAAAAAACGTCCACTACGACCCGTACATATTTTCTTTTTTCTATCCACAATAAAACATTCTACCCAATGAACGCCTGTATATAGCGTGTCCTCCCATCTAATTTTATCACCGGAAAAAATACTTCCCCTTGGACAATTGTTCCTTATGGCTTCTTGCCCAGTATTTACAACTTGCCAATAAAGTTGATGTGTTGATGATATACCTCCCAAATATTCCATTCTGACTTTTAGATGCTTACCTAGTGGCACACCTATAATATCTCTTTGTATTGTGGCAATTTCAGGAGAACCATCATTAGTTCTATGAACTGTAACTTTAATAGATAGACTATTCATACCGAACATTGGCCACTTAGGCTTTTCAACATATGCAGGAACGGGAAAATTATTTATAGTATTATCTGATTGGGTCTGTTTCGTAGAAGATTCAGAAATAACTTGTTTAGCAAACTCATCACCAAATATTTTTTGCCATTTCTTAATAGATTCTTTTTGATCCTCTTCATCATATGCATCATTTACCCAGTCATTATACTTATTAATTTGTGATCTATAATTTTCGTATTTTTCTTGCGTCCAATGTCGATTAAAATTCTCTTCGTTGTTTACAGGATTATAAATTATTGGCATTTCATCATTTTCTTGAAGAAATTCATTTAGTCGATTTATTAATATTTTAAAACTCGAAGGTAAATCATCAAAGCCTGATATAATTGAATCCATTAGTCTTGCTTGATTAGCGACAAGAGTTGTCAAGAGAATTGATTTACATGAAAACGTCTGTTTAATGCCTCGCAAATACTTAAACAGTCGAATAGATTTAACAAGGTTATTATTTTCTATCTTTTTATTTTTATCTTTTAGCCACTCTGTATATCCTTGCGGATCAGTTTTTTCTTCTATATTTTCGCTTCTATTGCACACATGGAATGTTTCCTCATCCCATACACTATCTCGTTTTATGCAGGGAACAATATCTAAATGAAAGTCACCAGCATAATCTAAAGTAATACAACGAGTTCCTCTTCCAGATATATCTTTATAATTAGAATTAACTTTAAATTGCTTGTAAAGATTTTCAATATAATCTTTTGGCTCCCAATCACTGTTTTCCTTTAAATAAAATACTAAATCTGCATCAAACTCTGGACTTTTTGTTAATGGTTTAATAATTGTTCGGTGGGAGTATGAGCCTTGTGGATCAGTCGAGATATAAAATTCACTAAAAACATCATCCTTTTTTAAAAATCTATTTATAACATTAACTCTGCTTGTTAATGTATCTATCCGTGATTGATTTAGATTCACAGTATTTTTCATAAATTCATTAAATTTATTTACATGTTTCATGTTAATTAATCCTCAAAAAATCCTTTTATTTTTTTAAACTCATCTGCAAACAAACGTTCTGCTATTACTTTTAAATCTGACAACATATCAACATCGTCAAGACTCAACTTATGATCACGTTTGAAATTAAGTCTTATATATTCACCTTTAGGTAAATGGGAAAGCATATTTCCAGCTGTTTTTGATTGCAGATTCAAAATTAGATCAATTATTTGAGGGCCGCCCCAACCAGTAATTGCTCCCCATTTTGCACCTGCATTTTCATGTGAATAATAATGCTCACCAAGACCTGTACCAATCGACAAAATACGAACCTCTTTTGCGGGCATGTTTAATTTTCCTGTAGCTTCCACATAAGCTACTAACGACGGGTCATTAGCCCATAACCCACCATCCGCAAGTAGAAAAGGGGCAACTGTAGTAGGTTCGAAATAAGTAGGCGCTGAACATGATGCCAAAACTGCATCTTTTATTGGAACATTCACATCACGAACAAACTCTTCCAAATAATTGGACTTAAAGACATGCACCTGTGAATTAACCAAATCGATGGCCGGTATTAACAACTTGGTATTCGTATCTGATAAAGTCTTATCTCCAAATATTTCCTCTAATTCTTTTATCAGACCTGACTTTGAGTATTTTGCTTTCCATACACCACCAAAATTTAATTTTTGTGGTTTAAATATGATTTCTCCTTTATCTCTATATATTTTTGTTACTTCATATATTGGGTAGTCCGTAGCTAACGCAGCAGCAATTATTGAACCCGTACTGGTTCCAGCAATAAGATCAAAATAATTAGAAAAACTGATATTAAGTTCTTGCTCTATACGCTCAAGTAAATATGCAGAGAAATATCCTCTTATACCTCCTCCATCTATTGTAAGAATATTCATTAATGTAAGTCACCTGAGAATACTGAAGCTAAAATTGATTGTTTACTTTGATTTCTGTTTTTAATAATTATTATCCAGTAAGACGAAGCGGCTTATCTTTTAGTGGACTGACTTTTTTAACCATATCCCGAAGTCTTCCCAAACTCAGTTCCTGATTATTATTGTTCCCTATGGATTTACTTTGCCTGATTTGACTGGGGTTTTAAAGTGAATATATCAATACTCTATTATTTGATCTATTCGGAAAACTTAAGGAATAAGTTTGGTAGGATGTTGGATAATAAAATTGCTTACAATTGTAGATAAATTGCAACAATATATAAACACTCAGAACAACCTACATTCATTTGGTGACAGAATTGGTGACAGAATTAGAAAATAAAAAATATAATCCTATGTTACTAATTGATTTATATGGATATAATTTTCCTAATACTTAAACAAATCCAGAATATCGAATAGTCGTATATCTATGAAAAATAAAAGTGGCACCTTATTTATTATTGCTGCACCTTCTGGAGCAGGCAAGACATCATTGATAAAATCGCTCACTACAGAGGATAATAATATTGATGTTTCTATTTCATATACTACTCGCCAACCCAGGGCAGAAGAGAAGAACGGAGAGGCATATAACTTTATAAATGAGAGTGAATTCAAAAATCTTATTAAGAAAAATTACTTTCTTGAATATGCCAAGGTCTTTGGTAATTATTATGGCACACCAAAGGACTGGGTCGAGCAAGAAACACTTACTGGCAGGAACTTCATCCTTGAAATAGATTGGCAAGGTGCGCTGCAAGTAAAGTCTCAATTGCGTAATAGCGTTAGTATTTTTATTCTGCCACCTGACTATACAACGCTTCGCGATAGATTAATCTCACGCCAAAAAGATGATGCGGAAACTATCGAGCAAAGGATGAACGCCGCTTGTACGGAAATTTCCCATTACAAAGACTTTGATTACATTGTCATTAATGATGACTTTGAGTCTGCTCTGAGCGATATCAAGGCCATTATTACCACCACTAACCTGGGTAGCTGTCGGCAATCAGCGTTTTATGATGATTTTGTCAGTCAAATCATGGCACAAAAGGATTGAATTCAGTAGAATAGCTCTCCCACAAAACACTGGTTATTTTTTAACCGGAAAGAATTTAAAGTTTTATACAGGAAAAGAAGAGGAACACCATGGCCAGATTAACCGTTGAAGACTGCTTAGAGAATGTTGTAAACCGCTACGATCTGGTTTTGTTAGCTAGCAAACGCGCGCGACAAATTGCCATGGGCGCAGACCCCTTGGTCCCTGCAGAAAATGACAAGCCTACCGTTATTGCCTTACGCGAAATAGCTGAGAATCTGATCAATAATGAGAATATCGACACAATCAATAAATTTGAAACAGAAGACGAATTCACTGAATCCGATTTCAATATCCCTTCTGCTGAATAACCCCTGACACTCTCCCTAACAGAAAGGCGCAGCATGCGTCTTTCTGCTGTTGTATCATACAGTTCCCGTACGCAAGACCGTACATTTAATTACCATCACTGTTAAATTATAGCCGTGTATACAATTAATGACCTTAGTAAGCTTATAGGCACCTATCTACAACCAGATCAGGTCTTCAAAGTGCAACGCGCCTATTATTTTAGCGCCAAAGCGCATGAGGGCCAAAAACGCGTAAGTGGTGAACCCTATATTAATCATCCTCTGGAAGTCGCTCGCATCCTCGGTGAGATGCATATGGATCATCAAACCATCATGGCGGCTATCCTGCATGATGTCATTGAAGATACCCCTATCGCTAAAGCAAAACTACAACGCAAATTTGGCAAAGGTGTTACGGAAATAGTTGATGGCGTCAGTAAACTAGACAAAATTAAATTTGAAAGTACTGCAGAGGCTCAGGCAAATAACTTTCGTAAAATGTTAATGGCCATGAGCAATGATATCCGCGTCATTCTGGTTAAACTCGCCGATCGGCTACATAACATGCGCACATTGGAATCGTTAAAACCGGAAAAACGACGGCGCATTGCCCGTGAGACACTTGATATTTATGCGCCTATCGCATTAAGGCTCGGCCTTAATTCAATTCGCCTGGAACTGGAAGAACTGGGTTTTGCCGTCATGTATCCGATGCGCTACAGAATTCTTAATGAACAAATTAATAAGGCTCGTGGTCATCGCAAGGAGATTATCACTAAAATTCGTACTGCATTGAAACGCCGCATGCGTCAGGAAAAGCTTCCGGGACAAATCTTAGGTCGAGAAAAACACCTCTACGGGATCTATCTGAAAATGCGAGAACAGAATTTATCCTTCTCTGATATTTTTGATGTCTATGCCTTTCGCTTAATCGTGGATACTGTTGATACTTGCTACCGTACATTAGGCACCGTGCATAATTTGTACAAACCTGTCCCGGGGAAATTTAAGGACTATATAGCGATCCCGAAAACCAATGGTTATCAATCATTGCATACTGTCTTGTTTGGACCTTATGGCGTGCCGATTGAGATACAGATCCGCTCTAAGGACATGAACGACGTTGCTGAAGTAGGAATAGCTGCACACTGGCTCTATAAGGCAGAAGGTAAGTCCAAGACCCCTGCTCGAGTCGATAATGATCGAAGTAATGTTCACCGTCGCGCAAGAGAATGGCTTCGAAATATTGTTGAAATGAATAAAACGGCAGGTAATCCGGAAGAATTTTTCGAAAATGTAAAGGTAGATTTATTTCCTGATGATGTTTATGTCTTTACACCAAAAGGTAAAATCATGGAGTTGCCTAGCGGTTCAACCGCTGTAGATTTTGCTTACGCCATCCACACTGATATTGGTAACCGTTGTGTAGGTGCCAGGATTAACAGGAAATTGGTGCCACTCAGCACACTTTTAACCAGCGGAAAAACTGTTGAAGTCATTACCGCAAAAAGCGGAAGACCCAATCCGGCCTGGCTGAACTTTGTAGCAACCGTCAGGGCCAGAACCCAAATTAGACACTTCCTGAAAAACCTTCAGAATGATGAAGCAATTGCATTAGGAAAACGTCTGTTAAATCGGGAATTAGAACCCTTCGGTATTAGTTATCAAGATATCAGTGAAAAAGATATGAGCTTACTGCTGACTGACAACCACCTAGATCATGTTGATCTTTTATTTCAAGAAATTGGACTAGGTAATAAGATGGCGCCGTTATTTGCCAGACAAGTCGTCGCAATTGAAAAACTGACTTTATTAGAAAATAAAAATATCTCGCCAAATGAAACCAACCCCTTATCTATAAAAGGGACTGAGGGTTTGGTAGTTAATTTTCCAAAATGTTGTTATCCAATACCGGGAGATCCAATTCATGGCTTTGTTACATCAGGGCGCGGTATCGTTATACACAGACAAACCTGTAAAAACATTGCTGAATATCGAAACCATCAAGAAAAATGGGTTCAGGTTGAGTGGGAAGCAAATATAGATCGTGAATTTCAGGTTATGATTCGCTTAAACTCCAGTAACCAGCGAGGCGTGCTGGCAAATGTTGCCGCTACTATTGCTGATGCAGGGGCAAATATTGAGAAGGTAGAAATGATGGAGCGCGACGACCGCTATGCAGATCAAAGATTTATTATTGATGTAAAAGACAGAATTCATTTAGCGAATGTAATCAGGAAGATCAAGGCGATTAAAAGTGTTTCACATATCACTCGTGTTTGATAAACATGAACATTACACAGGGGGACAATAATGCAACGGGAAATAATATCTACTAAAGACGCACCTCAAGCAATTGGCACTTATTCACAAGCAGTGAAAGTTGGCAATACTGTTTACCTATCTGGGCAAATTCCATTAGTACCTGAAACCATGGAATTAATTGAGGGAGACATGCGCATCCAAATTACACGTGTCTTTGATAACCTGACTGCCGTCGCAAAAGCAGCTGGAGGCACACTGGCAGACGTCAGCAAATTAAATATATTTCTTACCGATTTATCACACTTTCCTTTGGTCAATGAAGTAATGGCTGAATATTTTTCTGAACCTTATCCTGCGCGTGCCGCTGTCGGCGTTGCCAGCTTACCAAAAGGATCTCTGGTGGAAATGGATGCCATAATAACGCTCTAACTGCAATAAAAAGGACATATCTAAACGCATATTCCCAGATCATACTGCCATACTTCAGGGCTTTGACAATTCAAAAACAACATTCCCTATCAGATCCAGTTACCGTATTAAATGGTGTAGGAATTCGCTTGCAAGAAAAACTGGAACGTATTGGTATAAACATTATACAGGACTTATTATTTCATTTGCCCAGCCGTTATATCGATCGAACTCATTTAACACCTATCGGCTCACTACGTTATGGACATAATTCCTACATCCAGGGAGAAATTGAACTCACACAGGTTCGATATGGAAAACGACGATCGTTATTATGTAGAATCAGTGACGGTAGCGGTGCAATAATTTTACGTTTCTTTTACTTTTCCAAGGCACAAGAACAAGGGCTGCAACGCGGCCTATCGATACGCTGTTATGGACAAGTTCGACGTGGCCCAGGCTCATTAGAAATAATTCATCCGGAATATCGAGTACTTAATGATGCTCAAGATGATGAACTAGAGGAACAATTGACTGCTGTCTATCCAAGTACGGAGGGTTTACAACAAGCTCGTATGCGTAAACTTAGCGAACAAGCTTTAATCACCCTGAATAATGACAAAAACAATCTAACTGAATTATTACCCGAGGAAATACTGGCAAAACAGGATCTGCCAACGCTAATTGATGCCCTGGACTACGTGCATCGTCCGCCACCTGATGCTGATATTCAAAGCCTGATTGAAGGGCGTCACCCCGCGCAGCAACGACTTGCTTTTGAAGAATTGTTAGCCCAGCAGCTCAGCCTACTACAACTACGTAATGATTTAAGATCAGAACACTCGCCTGCTTTTGACCAAAGCACACAGCTTATCCCGGAATACCTGAAAAGATTGCCCTTCACATTAACTAATGCTCAAACACAAGCATATAAAACCATCGAGTCTGATTTAAATAAGAATGTAGCAATGCTTAGGTTGATACAAGGTGATGTGGGCTCAGGTAAGACCGTGGTTGCTGCATTAGCCGCGTTACAATCGATAGAAGCTGGATATCAAGTGGCGATTATGGCACCGACTGAACTGCTTGCTGAACAACACTATAATAATTTTTTGTGTTGGTTAGAACCATTAGGTATAGATGTGGTTTTTTTAACCGGGAAACTAAAAAAGTCTATTCGGATTGATGTCGAGTCGCGATTACTAGATCAAACACCAGTCGTTGCTATTGGCACACACGCCCTATTCCAGGAGTCAGTAAGCTTTGCAAAACTAGGCTTGATAATCATTGATGAACAACATCGTTTTGGGGTACATCAACGGCTCGCTTTGTTGGAAAAAGGGCAACAATATGATAAATATCCACATCAATTGATCATGACAGCAACGCCCATTCCTCGGACTTTAACCATGACAGCTTATGCTGATCTTGATCATACTGTTATAGATGAGCTTCCGCCCAACAGAAAGACTATAAACACGAGCGTCATTTCAAATGAGCGACGTGAAGATATTATAGAACGCATCAAACACATCTGCGCAGAAGGTCGTCAGGTTTATTGGGTATGCACCTTAATCGAAGAGTCGGAAAGCCTGCAATGCGAAACTGCAATTGAAACAGCAGAAAAACTGACCGAGAGATTAACTTCAATAAAAGTAGGTCTAATCCATGGCCGCATGAAAGCAAATGAGAAAGAAGCCGTAATGCAAGACTTTAAGGATGACAGGATTAAACTACTGGTTGCGACAACAGTGATTGAAGTCGGTGTAGATGTTCCTAATGCAAGTTTAATGATTATAGATAACGCGGAACGTTTCGGTCTATCTCAGTTGCATCAGTTGCGTGGGCGCATCGGTCGCGGCGAAATTAAAAGCGACTGTGTATTAATGTATCAGGCACCACTGGGAGATCTAGCCAAACAAAGGCTCGAAATTATGCGGACTAGTAGCGATGGCTTTCTTATAGCAGAAAAAGATCTTGAATTAAGAGGCCCGGGCGAAGTCCTGGGTACTCGACAGGCAGGCATGCCAGAAATGCGTGTTGCTGATTTGCTGCGTGATGCTCACTTACTTCCTGAAATTCAAAACACGGCAAAAACATTACTCACCCGGCATCCTGACAAGGTAAAATTATTAATCCATCGCTGGTTAGGAAAAAGCCTCGAATACAGTAACGTTTAATGTGTAAGGATAATAATAATTGAAACCACGCTGGAAAAATAAAGTGATCGCTCGCCTAGCGCTTCGTGATAAACGACTAAACCCATTTTTATTCCAAAATGGCTCGTTGTCTTACTATATACAACAACGATGTAGAGGCTCTTTTCATATTGAACTAATAAATGAATCTTGGTGCTATCCAATGCCAGATGAGAGCTATTTACTATCATCCTACAGTCGTAAGATTACATTTATCAGGGAATCATGGTTAAAATGCGACAAACAAAGAATTGTTTATGCTAGAACGATAATTCCACGGACAACCTTGAAAGGGGAAAGCCAAAAATTGATGCGTCTAGGAACAAAACCTTTAGGCAATATTTTATTTAATGACAACACGACGTATCGAACTAACATGAGGTATGCGAGTATTTCTTCACACTCCGAACTTCATAAACAAGCATCTAAAGATACAGATATAAGCTCTGACCTATGGGGCAGGCAATCACTCTTTTATGTTAACAATAAACCATTACTTGTTACCGAAGTATTCTTACCGGCAATCCTGGAATGCACCCGAGACTGAAAAACAGCCTAAACAAAGCACTATTAATGTCCCATAAACTCCGGGGCAAGATTGTTATTTTTACTGAAAAGACATTAAGTACAATTAAAGATAACTGGCCGTTTATCCGTGAACGATTACATCAATACGCCTTGCTCATCAGACTCAACCGGCCTATTGGAATTCTCTTATTACTATGGCCAACATTATGGGGCTTGTGGATTGCAGCCGAGGGTTTTCCAAATATGGATGTTTTTATCGTTTTTGTCTTCGGTGTATTTTTTATGCGTTCTGCCGGTTGTGTGCTCAATGATATTGCAGATAGACGTTTTGACCCTCTAGTTACCCGAACTCGAACGCGGCCATTAGCCACAGGATCCGTCTCTTCTCTCGAAGCATTATTAGTTGCCAGCAGTCTGTTTTTTATAGCTTTTCTGCTTGTTTTAACAATGAATGAACTGACGATACAGCTAGCACTGATTGCGGTAATACTTGCCGGGGTCTATCCATTCATGAAACGGTACACCTATCTACCTCAGTTTTTCCTGGGACTAACGTTCGGCTGGTCCATCCCTATGGCTTTCGCAGCGCAAACTAATGCTGTGCCACAAATTGCATGGTTATTACTTGTCGCCAATATTCTCTGGTCGGTTGTCTATGATACGATGTATGCAATGGTAGACCGAGAGGATGACCTGAAAGCAGGGGTTAAATCGACTGCGATTTTGTTTGATGATGCAGACCGGGTTATTATCGCTATTATTCAGGCACTGGTATTAATAACGCTGATAGCAACAGGAAGACAATTACAGCTTGGCGTTTATTATTTCGTTAGCCTTGGTATTGCGGCTTGTTTCTTTCTACACCAGTTGCGTTTAATCTGGGACAGAGAACCTGAACAATGTATGCGTGCTTTTTTAAACAACAACTGGGTTGGCCTTATTATTTTCGTGGGAATATTTCTGGACTATCTTTTAGCAACATGATGACTAAAACTGTAATAACAATAATTCTTTTTATTTTACTGCCATCCACACCTGTCCTCGCTGAAAATACTCAGGATCTTGTTAAACAAGAATGTAAACGGATTGGCCAAAAACTGGGCAGCGTAGGCGTAAAGGATTGTCTGGACATAAACCTTAGCGCCACTTCTGGACGAACCGTTAAAAATGCTCCGATACTCATAAAGGAATACCCGCCTCTTGAAAGGCGTTCGCCACTTGGCAAAGTCCTCTTGATTGGCGGCATTCATGGTGATGAATACTCATCTGTCAGCATTGTTTTTAAATGGATGAGAATATTAAATGATCACCATTCAGGCCTATTCCATTGGCAAATTATACCCGTATTAAACCCGGATGGTTTGTTACGAAAAAAATCCCAACGCATGAATGATAATGACGTCGACCTGAATCGCAACTTCCCAATGGAAGACTGGGAAAACACTGCGCTTAAGTACTGGATTGATAAAACACACAAGAATCCAAGACGTTATCCTGGGAAAGGCCCTTTAAGTGAGCCAGAATCCAGTTGGCTAGTTGAATACATCAATGAATATAACCCAGACGTTATTGTTGCTGTACACGCGCCACATGGAATCGTTGACTACGACGGCCCACGTAATGGTCCTTATAAACTAGGCCGTCTCTATCTTAATTTACTAGGAACTTACCCTGGCTCTTTAGGCAATTATGCAGGCATTCAACGAGAAATACCTGTTGTGACGATTGAACTTCCTTATGCTGGCATTATGCCGACGAATAAGGAGATAAGTAGTATTTGGCGCGATATGGTGAAATGGTTAACTGATAATATTACCGAAGAAGCATACATTGAATCACTTGGAAAGAATCAGGATGCGGCCCCTTCATAAACAATTCGCCACTGCCCATCGTCTTCCATGCGCCAATATTGACGTTTAGTAAACTTTCTACGAAAGTTATCGCTGCTATAATCCTGAACAAAGGTGACAACCATTAACTGGGCTTCGCCCGGGTAAAGAAACATACTGCGGTTAGTTAAATTAACCTTAATGAATTTTTTTGATGGGTTAACCCTGCGCTTATATTCAACCCATGAATTATAATCCTTACCCAAACCTGAGTATTCTTTTGAATAATGACGAAGGTATAAATTCACATCTCGACTTTCCCAATCCTTGCGCCATGTCTCAACAAACATTTCATAATTACCACGACGACTCTCCCATTCTTGCTTCGAGACCCAATCAATCGATTCCGCAATAATGACGGGCGTATCTCCTTTTTTCACAAAAGGCATTAAAACATTTAGGTCTTGATTGCTCACTATTACACAACCATTGCTATCTCTGGGTGGCCGACTGTAAGTCCTGCTAGGCGTTCCATGTAACCAGATCCCATAACCTGTACGGCCATGGCGTTGGTCCCAGGCGTTGGGGTAATTAATAGGAAAAGCACCGTCTCCATAGAGGTCTGGTAATTCATCCGGGTTAATAAATCCGGTAACAAAATATACACCGACTGGCGTTCTCTGATCACCTTCAACATCTTTACCAGTGCCATTCTTACCAATAGTAACGTAAAAATCTTTTATTAAAGTTGGCGACCCTTTTTGGTTCTTGAATAAAAATAAACGTGAACGTGAAGAATCTACAACAATGACATGATCTTGCTTGCTCGCCAACTGTATTAATGAAGACGGGATCTTATTTCTATCAACGGGTGATGTATGGTTGCGCCAGCGTGCCTGAACTTCATCTCGTAAAGCCGTGATGCGTTCAAAAGAAGCATTCGGGATATTGCCAAAATCCGTGATTACTTGAGAGCGAGCTAACATTAGATCTGCATACATCAGTTGTGCCGCCTTAAAGTCCGGATTGACCTTTATCAACTGGCGCAAATCTATTATTGCTTGTTCCGTATGATTGTTATTGATGTTTTCTACCGCGTTGAGAAGCAGGCTTTCAGAGTGCGTTGTCAGCCCTTGATCAGAAGTAGCTTTTGAAAGGAGGTCGCCAGCGTTTACTGACATGGAAAAATTGCCAAAACATAATAATATAAGGAAAAGATATTTATAATTAATCTTCATTGTAGACATCACACTATATAACCTATCGCACTCTCTCCTGGGTTATCAACCATGTATCTGATACTTTTCGCATTAGTATCTCCTTTTTAACCTTGTCACCATAAGTGTTTGACTCGTATGCCTGCGTGAACTTGATTTCAGCATAATCTTTTCCATGCAAGTTTATCTTTATGTCAGATAATGTAACCTTGATAAAACTCGGTCTACGTAAGCGCTTACGCCTGTCTCGTTCCCATTCATTTCGGCTCATTCTTTTTGGCGGTATAAATTCCTGTCCATAATTCGCCAAGTAGCTATCTACATCCTGAGCAGACCAGGCATTAGCCCAATTTTTGATCGTTTTTTCTACTGCTTTTCTATTTTGTGCAATACCTTCTTCAGCATCAACTTTTTTAACTGGAGGAACTATTGCTTTTCCCCCGGTTTTGCCTCGAATTGGCTCTGTCTTCGCCGGAATAGTAATAATCTCCGGTTCTGGAATAGATTTCACTACTGGCTCCACTGCCGCTACAGGTTCAGATTTTTGGGGTGCGGCACTGCCAACAACTGTTTTTTCAGGTACAGGTGGCGCAGATATCAACTCATTAACTAAAGATAACTTCTCTCTGGCTGCTTTATTGCTGGTATCCAATTCCAGTGCCTGATTATAAGCGCGGCTCGCCATCTTGGCGTAGATGTCGCCCAGGTTTTCGTGTGCCGTGGCATAACTAGGGTGAGTATTAATTGCGTTCTTGAGGGCTTCTTCTGCCTCTGTATACTTCCCCTGTGCGGCATAAACCACAGCTAAATTATTGAACGGTTCTGGCAATTCAGGGTTGTCCGCCGTTAACTGCACAAATACTTTCTCAGCATCTCCATACCGATCAAGACGTGTCAGCACCAGACCTTTCATAAATTGCAACTTTATATCCGACTTATCTTCTGACAGCTGTTTTTCAGTCAATTTTAATGCTTCTTTATACTCTCCCTGATTAATCAAGAGCTGAATATCACCGTATGATGTATTTGAATAGGCACTGGGAATAGTCAAAAGCAGACTTAAAGATATCGCGATTATTGTTTTATAAAAAGCCATTAAATAGTTCCATTAATAATGAATTGATATGTTCTTTCAAACTATTCTACCAAGTTGGAGCCCCGAGAGGGAATCGAACCCCCAATAGGTGATTACAAATCACCGGTTATACCATTTAACTATCGGGGCGAAAAACATCATTGCCGCAAAGTATATCAATCCAATTAATTCATGCGTGGAAATTTGGTGGGCCTATTCTAAGGATTTCCTTATTGCATAGCAATTTCATTGCAATCAACCGGCAAGGCATTAAATCGAGCTGGAAACCCGGTGAACAAATCGTTTACATAATCCGAATTTTTAATAACACTCACGTCAAACCAATACACTTTGTTCCCACCGGAATAAGGGACAACAACTGATTGGTAGCCCTTGGCCTTGATCTCGTTTAATCGTCGATTCACGGATGCCTGGCTGGAAAACAGGCCTAATGAGATAGCATTAGATAGGTCCCCTTCTCTTATTAACCTCATATCCTTCACGCCCTTTTGCGAGAGATCCTTCATCGCTGCCTCTGCCGAGGCTCTCGAGCCTTGTGCTGCAAGATACACCCAAAACAATTGTCTTCCCTGCTCATCCGTTTGCCGATGATTATACAAAATACCACGTGTATTTAACCAATCAGAGAATAAGTGAGACTCTTTCAGACTAGGTATTGGACCATAAGTATAACAAACCGTTACAGCTGGTAGTGAATTCGGTAACTGATCGTCCCTTTCCTCATCAAACATTGCTAGAGTATCCCATTGCGTCGTTACAGCAGTTTCTGTCATAAGTGTATCAAGCATCTTTTCTGTATTTGGATTTAAAGCAATCGGTAATACTGGCTCAGAATTAAAATTCTCCACCGAAAGCTCAGTATCCAGTTTGATACGACTCCTTGTCTCTGGAAGGTGTTCCAACTCGTTTAATAACTTAAGCCGTTGCGTCCCTGCAGGTACTTTGATAGCTGCTGATACATTCGCACGTTCCAGTTGCACGTCACGATCCATTTCCCACCCCAGATAGACAGCATTAGCAATTAGCAATAATATAAATAACCACTTCATCAGGAGGTCCTATGAACAATAGAAAGCCCGGATAACACCAAGTTGGGGTCATGCTCAAACTGATCTTGAAGTAAGGGGCTGATTAACTCTGTCATACCACCAAAAATTACACATTTCGGCAAAGTCTCTAGTTTATCAGAAAGGCGCTTAACCACATGATCAATCATGGACGTAGTAGCTAAAAAAGCACCATTATTTATCGCCGCTTGAGTATCTTGTGCATAATCAGTTGAAGCATGCTTATTAATAGACACATTGATACATTCTGTCTTCATTACTAATGCTTGTTGCATTAACTCAATGCCAGGAACGATATAGCCACCAAGATGATTCCCTTGCGAGTCTATCGAATCAATTGTTAAAGCGGTACCACATCCTACAATACATAATGCCACCTGATGCTTTTCCCACGCAGCCACCATCGCTAACCAACGGTCAATGCCCATTTCCTGCGTATTGATATAACTATTTTTCAGTCGATTGAATTTGTCGCTTACGCTGGGCTGCCAGCATTTCAGCTGCCATCGTTGTTCTACCCATGCTTCAAGGCAGTCAAAAATATTTTTACCCGCAACATTTGCAACCATTACTTGTACCGGCGTTTGCAAAGAGCATAGATTGTCTTGAAGACTTCTATCAAAATTATTTTTATCGTATCTAAAAGCACCATAAATTGTAAATTGGCCTGCCTCTTCCATAGCCCAATTTACCGATGAATTTCCAATATCTAGTAAAAGTCTCATTATTGTATTCTTAAACTAACTTCGCCTGAGGCAAAACTTTTTAGCTGTCCATCAACAATCATTAATAATAAACCTTGGTTATCTACACCCTGTAAAATACCTTCAATTTCCTGATCAGGTAATATTAACTTTGCCCTGCGTCCAACAGACTGGTCATATTGACGCCACTCATCAAGAAAATCTGTACTAACTCCCAACTCTAGTTCCTCCAACACCTCAAATATATTTGATAATAGCGTAGCTGCGATCTTGTTTCTTGATAAGTGCATTTCGGTAAGGCTACATATATCTGTCACCTCTTTATCAATATCAGCTAATGCAAAACATGGTAGATCATAGTTTATCCCTATACCGATTATTACATCGACAGGGCCGCTAGCTTCTCCTCGTAATTCAAGCAAAACCCCGCCAAGCTTTTTATCTTTAATCACAATATCATTTGGCCACTTTAATCCAAGTTCCGTTACCCCCAAAGCAGATAATGTACGGGCCGTTGCCACCCCCATATACAAAGACAAGAGTCCTAAAGCATTTGGAGCAACATCAAAATGCCATGCCACACTTATGCATACTCCACTAGCAAGTGGAGAAACCCACTGGTTTCCTCGTCGACCACGTCCTTTCGATTGGTATTCTGCCAAAACGACAACGCCGTGATTATTTTCAGAACTCAATCGATTGAGTAAAAATGAGCTGGTTGATTCAGTTTTAAATAATACAATTAGCTCGTTGCAAAACTGTCTTGCTGTCGGAGACAACTCACTTTTAATTTTTTTTTCAGATAACAATTCTATGGGACTAACTAGACAGTAACCTCGCCCGCGTACGGCTTCAATTTGCAAACCTAACGTTTCAAGGTGTTTTATTGATTTCCAGATTGCTGTTCTCGAAATATCCAATTGTGTTGCAATATCCTGTCCCGAATGAAATTGGCCATCCGAAAGTATAGATAAAAGTGCAGCAGGGCCTTTTAATTCTGGGTTAATTTTATGATTACCAGTGATGGGGGGATGTCAGCGATATATTTTGCTTTCATTAAAAGGTTGCGTGGTCTCTGATTATATCCTTTAGCAGACACTCACTTATTAACCACCAGTAACGTAATTAATCATAATCCCGGCAGCAACTGCAGAACCAATCACACCTGCTACATTTGGCCCCATAGCATGCATTAACAAAAAGTTATGCGGATCTGCTTCAAGCCCCAGTTTATTCGATACCCGTGCTGCCATAGGCACCGCGGAGACACCGGCTGAACCTATCAATGGGTTGATATTGCTACCACCAAGTTTATTCATCATTTTTGCCATTAGCACACCAGACGCGGTGCCGATAGAGAAGGCCACCATACCAAGCAATAAAATACCTAATGTCGTGATGTCGAGAAATTTATCAGCGCTGAGTTTAGAACCAACAGCAAGACCTAAAAAAATCGTTACTGTATTGATCAAAGAATTCTGTGTTGTATTACTCAGTCGATCTACAACAGCACACTCTTTCATTAAGTTTCCAAAACAGAACATACCTAATAATGGAGCAGCATCTGGAAGTAAGAAGGCTACTAACAACAAGAGTAGCATCGGGAACACAATTTTTTCACGATGAGAAACCTGCCGTTGCTGAACCATTTTTATTTTACGTTCTTGCTCACTGGTAAGAAACCGCATGATCGGTGGCTGAATTAATGGCACTAACGCCATGTAGGAATAAGATGCTACAGCAATGGCACCAAGTAGGTCGGGCGCCAACTTGCTAGCAACATAGATGGAGGTAGGACCATCAGCGCCACCAATGATACCTATGGCTGCTGCATCAGCCAGACTAAATTCAAAAATACCAAATGTTGATAATAGAATAGCCCCCATCAACGTTGCAAAAATACCGAATTGCGCTGCCGCACCAAGGAATAGTGTTTTTGGATTGGCTAGTAATGGTCCAAAGTCCGTCATAGCCCCTACCCCCATAAAAACGAGCAACGGGAATACACCGCTTTCTATCCCTATAGCGTAGAAAATATATAAGATTCCACCTGGATCGGCCAAGCCTGCTCCAGGAATATTCGCTAAAACACCACCAAAGCCGATTGGGACGAGCAATAAAGGTTCAAAGTTTTTATTAATGGCGAGATATAGTAAAAATATACCAATACCGATCATCACAGCTTGCCCAGTTTCCATTTGATACAAGCCGGTGTTGTGCCAAAGTTGTAATAAATTTTCCATGTTTAAAACCTTTATGTGAGTGAAACCAGATGATCGCCAACGTTGACGGCATCTCCTGGCTTGACTGAGATAGCAGCAATAACACCGGCTTTGTCAGCGACAATTTGGGTCTCCATTTTCATTGCTTCTAGTATCACCAAAACGTCACCTTCTTGAACTTTTTGGCCCACTGAAATTTCTACTTTCCAAATATTACCGGCCAGAGGCGCTAAAACCGGACTACCGCTGGAAGCTGATACATCTGTTTCTGATGAATTTGTTGGCATGTTGACAAAACCATTAATGTCGCCACCTTCATTAATTTGAACAACATAATTTTGACCATTAACAACGATGGTATAGGTATCCTGTTCAACATTAGCCGCTGTTGTTTGTTGTATTGATGCCTGTGCAGATTCAACAGTTGGTACAGGTTCAAACGCATCGGGATTATTTTTATTGGCTAAAAACTTCAGTCCAACTTGAGGGAATAATGCATAGGTTAATACATCATCAATCTCACGCTCACCGGCTTCAAGCTCAAACCCTTCCTTGGTTGCGAGTTGCTTCAACTCAGCACTAAGCTTGTCCATTTCAGCTTCTATTAAATCGGCAGGTCGACAGGTAATTGCTTCGCCGCCTTCTAGTACACGTCGTTGAAGTTCGTTATTAAAAGCTGCAGGGGCAGTACCATATTCGCCTTTCAATACCCCTGCTGATTCAGCAGTAATCGACTTATATCGTTCACCGGTTAACACGTTTATGACAGCTTGCGTCCCGACAATTTGCGACGTTGGCGTTACAAGCGGTAGATAGCCTAAGTCTTCACGCACGCGAGGAATTTCCTCTAATACTTCATCTATTCGATCTTCTGCCCCTTGCTCTCGTAGTTGACTCTCCATATTAGTCAGCATACCGCCAGGGACTTGTGCGACTAAAATGCGTGAATCGACACCTTTAAGAGAACCTTCCCATGGGACGTACTTTTTTCTAATCTTGCGAAAATAAGCAGCAATCTCTTCCAGTAACTCAATGTTTAAGCCGGTATGCCGTTCAGTATCTTCAAACATAGAAACGACTGATTCCGTCGGCGAGTGCCCATAGGTCATAGACATTGATGAGATAGCCGTATCAACATTATCAATGCCCGCTTCAACACATTTTAAAATAGTCGTAGTCGATAGACCTGTAGTAGCGTGAGCATGTAATTGAATAGGGATATCGACTGTCTGCTTCAGGCTTGTTATCAGTTCGAATGCTGCATAAGGTTTAAGCAAGCCCGCCATATCTTTAATACAGAGTGAATGCGCCCCCATATCTTCAATACGCTTAGCTTGATCTAACCACATTGCAAGATCGTGCACTGGACTTAAAGTGTAAGAGATCGTTCCTTGCGCGTGTCGCTCATTGTCAATAACCGCTTTAATGGCAACTTCAAGATTACGCGTGTCGTTCATGGCATCGAATACTCGAAAAACATCAACACCATTTATGGTCGCTCTTTCCACAAATTTTTTCACAACATCATCAGCATAATGACGATAGCCAAGTAAGTTTTGTCCACGAAGTAACATTTGTTGCGGTGTATTTGGCATCGCCGCTTTTAAAGTTCTTATTCGGTGCCAGGGATCTTCTCCTAAATACCGAATACAGGCATCAAATGTTGCTCCACCCCATGTTTCTATTGACCAATAACCTACCTGGTCAAGTTTTTCTGCAATAGGCAGCATATCTTCAAGACGTAAACGTGTAGCAAATAACGATTGATGAGCATCGCGAAGCACAACGTCTGTAATACCTAATGGATGTTTTGATTCGGTCATATTTATGGCCTTAAATATAATTACGGTGTTGGTGTGTAGCGAATGCTATTAATGCCGCAAACGATACTTATGAATGGCGGCAGTAAAAACTGCAATTAGTGTTTTATTATCGGTTTCGGGCTGTGCAATCGGAGCATGCTGAGGGATTACTGCTGTGGGCGAAGGCACTCCTTCTTCTGGCAGCACACCGACGCTTTTCTCATAGCGTATGATAAGTCGAGACATGACTGACGTCACACCAACCAGTAATGTCAAAAAAACAAAAACGAACCCCATGCCAAATAACATTAGAGTTGTTCCTTCATTTAGCAAGCTAGATTCTGACATTCATCAGCCCTCCTGACTTTGCAAAAGTTAAATTAAGTCTTTTATATCAATAACTTAAAAATAAAAATGTATTATAGCATCTCTAAGTTATCTTGGGGCAGATTGTTCAAAATAGAGAATGATATCGACTAACACGCCAGGTAGCCAATAAAACCAAAGCTCACAGATTGTGTCTGAATGAACAGATGAATTCAATTTTTGAAGCCTGAAAGAGCAACACTAAAACCTCAGTCAGAGCATGATTACTATATTCAACTAGCGATCATCTTTACGCAAAGTTGCGTCATCAAGTTCGCCTTGAGATTCTTCAGCATCATCCAACATTATCGTTTCATCTTCAGAATCAAGCTCATCAGTGTCCACGTCTAGTGTAAAGTCTGATGCATTTGATTCCTCAGTATCGATGGGGACATCTCTGATAATTGTATCTTCATCATCAGGGTCAGGTTCATTCAAATCAGATAATTCGTCAATCGAATCAGGCCCGGTTAAATCGAAATCCATGGCTGAATTCGAAGTAGAATTTAGCTCTTCTTCCCTTGAGCCTCCTGTGGTCTCATGGCCTTTAATCTGGGTTGCCTCTTCTGATTCATCAATGTTCGGTTCTGGTTGTGCTGCAAATACCGTATTTGAAATAACCGTCATACCGCTATCTTCCATTTCCGGCATGATAAATTCAAAATCACATTTGTGTAATCGAATACGATCGCCGTGTTTCAAACGCACTTCACTACTGACGGCTTCGCCGTTTACAAATGTCCCATTGATACTGCCCTGATCAATAATCCAGAATGAATAATCTTTATATTCAATCAAAGCATGGCGACGACCAATAGTTGTTTCATTGACAACAATGTAATCAAGATGCTCCGTGTCTTTTCCTGCAACCCGTCCAAACATGACAGGTTTAGAGCCCAATTTATGTGTTTGTTTATCTGTTTTTCCTTGCAGATCGTTTATATATCCTTCTTGCACAGTCTCGACTGCACTTATTTTTAAATCACGATTGCGCCGCAAGAGAATAATAAGTATCCCTAATAATGTAATCGTCAATACGATTGCCGCAGAAATCATTATGATTGAACGAATACGTTCTTCCTGCCCCATTGATTGAGCAGGCACTTCAATTATGACTGGAGGAGGTGGTGGTGCCTGCTGTGCAACTGTGACAGGCGCCTCTATAGCCGGTACAACTTGAACAACTTCAGCCACTGCTTCAGGCTCAGGCGGGGTGTTAATAATTTTATCGATTCGTTCAAAAACACTTTGTAAATCTGCCGCCACTAAGGCTCGATAGTATTCACCTTTCGTTTTTTGTGCGATGGATTGAATTAATTGAAAATCCGCACCTTCAGTAAAAGCAATACCAAATATTTTAATTTCATTATCAGCTGCATCTGGCGCTAAATCTTCACGTAACCACTTGGATTTTTCTAAATCACGATCCGCAGCACCGGTATCAACAATACCATCCGTCATAAAAATAATAGACTTTTGCGCATTATCACGGCCATTATTCTTTAGCTCGTAGATGGCTCGTTCTATCCCGGCAGGACTATCCGTAAAAAGTCCCTGATAATTAATTTCCTCAATACTATTAAGGATAGCTTCACGATTGGCTAATGATGAAACTGTTAATGCAACAGGCAGACGTACCCCTTGATCGAAGATAACGATACCAACACGCGTATTTTCATCTTGCTGGCTAATAAATTCCTTTACTGCTTTGCTAACCAAAAAATCCGGATCATTCTTTTTCATACTGCCGGAGTTATCCAGTACCAACACAACATCCTTGGTTAAGGGCATCTCCTCTTCGATCTGAAACTCTTCCTCTGCAGCTAATTCCTCATCGAGGTCTTCATCAAACATCGCGTCAGCTTCTTCGGAGAGGGTCTCATCCACAGCATCAATGACAAAAGATTCAACCTCGGCATCAACCACAGTATCGATTGATGTCTGCTCCGCGTGACTTGATAGGCACACCAGAGTTAACGTGATTTTTAGAATTAGTCTGACCATTTTATCCATTTTGAAAAAAATTTAAGTTGCTTATGATACCCATTATATGTTTATTCGTAACATACTGAAATGATTTACTTATATATCATTGTTATGCCGCTTTATATTTCAGTTACTACAGGTTTCCCAGGAGTACTACTCCATTCACTCCATGAGCCGGCATAAAGCTTTGGCAACTCCAATCCGGCATGCGCTGCTGCAAGCAGATTATGGCAAGCGGTCACTCCTGAACCACAATAAAAAACCGCATCTTCAGGTTTTGTATCGCCAAATATCGCCTCAAACTCCTGCTTTAGCTTCTGTTTCGTCTTAAAAGTCCCTTTTTCAGTTAGATTGTCCTTCCAAAAACGATTAATTGCCCCGGGGATATGCCCTGCTGCTTTATCAATTGGTTCAATTTCACCTCTAAAACGAGCAGGCTCTCTGGAATCTACAATCAGCTTGAAATTATCGACTTCTTCAATATCAATAGCACTAGCATCCAATGCGCAGCTTTTAAATTCGCGGCCCACTCGTTCTTCTACATTCTGATTAATCGGTCGCCTAGAGGTTATCCATGATTTCCAGCCGCCGTCTAAAACTGCAACAGTGCTATGTTTCATATATCTCAACATCCACCACAATCGCGCAGCAAAAGCCCCGCCATTATCATCATAGACAACCACCTGCATATTAGAATGAATACCTAGCTCGGAGAATAATGTGTTTATGGCTGTTACCGTAGGTAATGGGTGTCGGCCTTTATTTGTAGATGGTGGCTTGCTTAAATCGTCGTGTAAATCGACATAGATTGCGCCGGGAATATGGCCTTGCAGATAAGCATTTTTGCCTGCATTCTGATCCATCAAATCATAGCGCGTATCAAAAATGATCCAATCAGGGTTATCATACTCGTTAAACAGTACATCCTCGCTAATCAAGGTCGTATACATATTGTTTTCCGCAACACTTAAACAAAAAGATTTTCATAAATTTCTCATACACCTCCGATTTATGATTCATTTTATAATGATAATGCCATGATTACTCAACCATCACATTACTATAGAAGTATCATTCTATTCTTATTTATCGCATTAATATCTGGTTGCTCCACAGT
The DNA here is from genome assembly GCA_963976795.1 of uncultured Gammaproteobacteria bacterium. Classification (GTDB taxonomy): domain Bacteria; phylum Pseudomonadota; class Gammaproteobacteria; order Eutrophobiales; family Eutrophobiaceae; genus UBA7359. Next base: position 26,952 of record CAXBLT010000010.1, on the reverse strand, counting down.
AAATTATTATTCCCAATCAATTCAGGGGCAATTTGAAATTATTCAAAAACGCCAAAATATCAAGATGCTGCTAGCCGACAATAATCTCCCTGATTCACAACGACAAAGGCTTGAGACAATATTAAAATTAAGAGAATTCTCAATAAATCAACTTGGTCTCCCAGATAATAATAGCTACCTGTCCTACGCCGATCTTGAGCGTGACTTTGTGATCTGGAATATTTTTGCAACCGAAGAATTTTCACTTTCCCCTCTCAAATGGTGTTACTTGATAGTTGGTTGTTTGGATTATCGCGGTTATTTTTCAGAAACTGACGCAAAAAATCATGCCGTTAAACTTGAGGCACAAGGGCACGATATCTTTCTCGGCGGTGTATCGGCTTATTCAACACTAGGCTGGTTTGACGACCCTGTATTAAACACAATGCTTCGGTGGAATGATATTCAATTGGCCACCGTGATGTTTCACGAACTCGCCCACCAACAACTCTATATAAAAAATGATACTGAATTCAATGAATCATACGCTGAAGCAGTGGCCACGATTGGCGTGATCAAATGGCTTGAGCAGAGCCCTGATAAGAATTTACTTTCAGAATATATGCAATCTCGATCACAAGAAAAACAATTTATCTCTCTTGTCATGAAATACAAAACTGTACTGGATAAACTATATCGATCTGAAACAGACAAAAAACAAATGCTTATACAAAAAAAAGCAGTGTTTCAGCAGATGAAAGGTGAATATAAAACGCTCAGTCATCATTGGAAAAAAGACCGCTACGCACATTGGTTCTCGTCAGGCCTTAATAATGCAAAACTAGCAGCAACTGTAACTTATCATCAATATGCATCCTCTTTCATAAATATATTCAATAAGTTGAATAAAGATTTAAACAGATTCTATTCATTGATAGAGTCACTATCCCACTGTAAACAAATGAAACGAAAAGAAATATTGAATGCACAAGAAATTATGTTTGAATGTTAGCTGTAATAGTTGTTAAACTTTCGTTATAACAAATGGATACCTCATCAAACAGTCGAAAAGATCATGGAAGATATTCTTCAGAATTAGTGAAGAACGTGAACTGGTTCACAAGTTTTTTTAAAGTAGACCGTTAGACTTTGAATGTCTTATTCAAAATTTACTATCAACAATAGAACCTAAACAAGATGTTAAACAAATTCTTTGCTAAACCTATTGAGATCACCGTTGGCGAACAAAGTCTAAAGTTCAATTCCCTGGCAGATTTCGAGTTTAGCTTGTCGGGCCGCACATCTGTCCCGTCAAAAAAAATAACCGGGATGGTGAAATTTTCACTTGATGAGTTAAAAAAAGAAGCCAGAACAATAAAGGATATCGAGAAACGATTTGTTTCTATCTTATCGAAATCAATTGAAGAACCCGGCAGCATTGATCGTGCTTTACGGGAAATGGATGCTCAAATATTTTCTCAGGATCACAACTGGCGTTTAATCATAGGCGCATTACATAATGGGGATGAAGAATTAAATGAATTCAGGCGCGTCGCGCTTGTAAAATATATGCAATATCTGTCATCCCGACAGGAAATAATTAAATACCTTTATTCGGAAAAGAAGCGGCACTTCAAATCAGCTAACACCTCAAGTAGCACAGAAGCAAATAGCGAACTTAAAGACACACTAATTTTGGAAAATACGGTGTTCGAACCTATTTCTGGCGAATACCAGAGTGGCGAAATGGAGAAGATGCCAAAGGGTGAAAATGTTACCATTCGGATGAAACCTGGTAAAAAAATCGTAATCCTTTTATCAAAGAACCAATGTAAAATTGTTACGGATGAATCAGGCAGTAAGTTTATTGATGATTCTGGTCGAAGCTACGATCTCAAAACGGGTAAGAACGTAATTGGTCGTGATAGTAAAAGCGATATTATGATGGATCCAAAATTAAGAGATATCTCGCGGATGCATTTATTAATCGAAACAGATGGGACGAATACACTATACTTGACTGACCTCTCCGCACATGGCACTTATCTCCCTGCCAAATATCTTGAGAGCCACACTTTCTAGCTTTGATTTCCACCAAAGATCCCTTTTATTTTTCCAACTAAACCTTCCTTGGCTTTCTTTTTAGCGGCATTGGCTCTCGCCTGATCTGCCTTACTCAAGGGTTTCTCTGCAGCGACACCGCTAAGAGCATCACTTCCTCCAATAGTTTTTCCAGATAATAAAGCTGTAACTCTGGTCGCGCCGGAAGCTCCAACTTTCATTGTCACCTTCTGAATAATAAATTCATCGTCGTATTCTTTCGCTCTGAGTTCCTCAATGAGTTCCAGGATCATTGCATCTTCTTTATTTTTTTTTAGTGCCAGATAAAGATGCTCAAGCAGGCTTTCCGACCACATCGTTTGAACTTCTTTTTTATCATTCATTTAACTTGACTCCACTGGTAAATTAAAATCTCTTCTCATTTTATCAGACGTAAAAGATAAAAGGTTATTTTATCCAACTGCACACTAGATAGTATGCACCAACTTTATTGTAAATAAAGAATATATATGAGAATGGTCTATAAATATAAGGACATATTATATGTGGATATAATGGTTTCTGATAAAATCATCGCTCTTGAATACTTAATTAAATAAAATCAATAGCTTATAAAAACAAACTAACCATGAGTACAGAAACTTTTCACTCCAAACAACTGGCAAACGAATATAAGGAACAATCACCCGCAGCGATCATTAAATTAGCACTGAAGAGTTTCGATAAAATTGCTATTTCTTTCAGTGGTGCTGAGGATGTCGTTCTAGTTGATATTGCGGCAAAAATTAATCCTGATGTGAAAGTATTTTCACTTGATACAGGGCGCTTACACGCTGAGACCTATCGTTTCATTGAGCATGTGCGAGCGCATTACAATATAGAGATAGATGTACTCTCACCTGATGCAGAGGCAATACAGGCGCTGGTCCGCACTAAAGGCCTATATAGTTTTTACAAAGATGGTCATAAAGAATGCTGCAGTATCCGTAAGGTTGTTCCATTACGACGTCATTTAGCGGGTTTGGATGCCTGGATTACAGGACAGCGGAAAGACCAAAGCCCTGATACTAGAAATGCTGTGCCAGTGATAGAAAAAGATGCTGCTTTTTCAAGTGCAGATAAGAATTTTTACAAGTTTAATCCACTCGCAAATTGGACATCAGCACAAGTATGGGAATATATAAGAAGTAATGATGTCCCTTTTAATGCACTTCATGAACAAGGGTTCAGCAGTATTGGTTGCGAACCTTGCACCCGACCAGTCTTGCCAAATCAACATGAACGTGAAGGTCGTTGGTGGTGGGAAGAATCAACCCAGAAAGAGTGTGGCCTGCATGTTGCCGATAAGAATAAATAGCACATTATGAAAGTAACATTTGTTAAAAAGATCAAGATGGATGGCAACCTATGCAGGAAGTGTGCTGAGGTTCAGTCGCGTTTGGAAAAAGATGGTCATATCGATAAAATCGATCGCACTGTTATCGCCGATGAACGTGATAATAATAGTGAAGGCATGCAGTTAGCAGCGCAATATGAAGTCGACCGTGCACCCTTTTTCATTGTTGAAAATGATGCTGGCGATACACAGGTATATACAGTTTATTTCAAGTTTGTGAATGAGACTTTAAGTGACAAGACAAATGAAGCAGACGCAGCTAAAGACATATTAGATAGCAATGATCTGGATTTTATTTAGCGCCTTAGTAATCAGGATAGTCTATTTCCTTAAATATTTCGTCTAATTCATGCCTGGTATTTGTTTGCATTGATTGTTGCACAACTTCTCGTGTTAGATGTGGCGCAAACTGTTTTATAAATTCAAACATATATCCACGTAAAAATGTGCCCCGTCTAAACCCAATTCTGGTTACACTTGCTTCAAATAGATGGCTAGCATCAATCGACACTAGTTCAGTGTCGATCTCTGAATCATAAGCCATGCTGGCAACGATCCCAACACCAAGGTTCATCTTCACGTAAGTTTTAATAACATCTGCGTCAGATGCGGTAAAAACCAGTTTGGGAACTAATCCCGCCTGTCTAAATGCCTGATCCAATTGTGAACGACCAGTAAATCCGAACACATAAGTAACGATAGGATACTCAGCTAACGTTTCCAGAGTTAAGGAAGAAACGCTTGCCAAAGGATGGTCACGATTAACGACGACACACCTATTCCATCGATAACAGGGCATCATAATTAAATTCTCAAATAATTCTAATGCTTCAGTTGCTATTGCAAAATCAACCGTGCCTTTAGACGCTAATTCAGAAATTTGTACTGGCGTACCCTGATGCATATGTAAGGAAACATCCGGATAAAGTTTGATAAAATCCTGAATAATATGCGGCAAAACATAACGCGCTTGAGTATGCGTTGTTGCTAATGAAAGACTGCCTTGGCGCTTATCACTAAAGTCATTAGCAACTCGTTTAACGCCTTCAACCTTGTCCAATATTTCTCCAGCCATATCAATAATGACCTGGCCTGCAGCAGTGATCTCGGTCAGGTGCTTTCCATTACGCTGAAAAATCTGAACATCAAGCTCATCTTCAAGCATTCTTACCTGCTTACTAATCCCTGGCTGAGATGTAAACAAACTTTCAGCCGTAGCTGAGACATTTAGCCCATGATTAGCAATCTCCCAGATATATTTGAGTTGCTGTATTTTCATTATCTAAATATGTATATACGATAAAATTATAAAAATATACATAATAATTCCTTTTCAGAATACTTGTCAGTCTGTAAATTAGCTCACAATTTAACCATGGTGTTCGGATAAACCCTTAGCATACAAAGATTTATGGATTTTTCATTTACAATAATAGGCTTTTTAGTCGGTTTTATAGTCGGCATGACTGGCGTCGGCGGAGGCTCCTTAATGACTCCTATTCTTGTACTCGGTTTTGGTATAAAACCCGCCATAGCGGTGGGGACAGACCTACTCTATGCAGCAATCACTAAGTCGGGAGGAGTGTTCGTACATTATAAACACGGGAACATTCAATGGCCTATCGTCATCTTGCTTTCACTAGGTAGTGTACCAGCGTCGATTTTCTCAATATTTGTTATCAAGCACCTTGATGCATCCGGAATTAATTATGATAACTTAATCATGTCTACCCTAAGTATCGCGTTGATATTGACAGCGCTGTTTTTATTGACACGAAATCAATTACATAAATTTAGCCAAAAAGAACAGTTTTCCGCCTTAAAGCTGCTCCATAGAAAATATCGCAAACCAGTAACGATCTTTGCCGGCGTGTTGATAGGAATTCTGGTTACCTTATCTTCGGTAGGTGCGGGCGTTATTGGCGCCGCATTCTTGTTTTTTCTCTACCCTAGATTTAAAGCTATTAAGATAGTCGCGACTGATCTTGCCCATGCAATACCAATTACTACTATAGCAGGATTAGGTCATGCACATATTGGTGCCGTAAACTATGTTTTATTAGGTAGCTTACTTATTGGTTCCTTGCCAGGGATTTATCTAGGCAGCCATTTTGGTACTTTTTTGCCAGATAAAATTATGCGTCCGGTACTTGCCAGCATGCTTTTAATAATCGGCATTCGGCTGGTATTTTAATCATCAAAGCAGGGTTCTTCTGGAATTTGCATCCGGACCACACCCCCGCCGTCAGGTCTCTAAAACCACTCTGCTACTGCGCACCCAAGAGGCAGAGCATCCTGTATATAAAAAACCCTGCATTAGGCAGGGTTTTAATACGAATTTTTTTCACCGGCTATACGTGATCATGTTTGTAATCTTCAATTATGGTTGCCATTCGGTCCTTCAAGATTAATTTTTCTTTTTTAAGTCCTTCTAAGCTAAGTTGATCAACTTTAAGATTTTTATCATTGACATCTTTAACCGTATTTTTTAAAACATTGTGTTTTTCATACAACCTTTTGAAATCATTATTTTCGCTTAGTAATGAATTTACTATTTCCTGATCGTGTTCAAACATGACACCCCCTGTATTAATGATGATATGAAGATTGGAACCCATTGGCATGGACTCTCCGTCTCGATACTCTTTTGCATAGATCCTGTAAAAGAGTGAGCGTAAGTGGATAAGTTTTGGCAGTGCTTTTCATAATTCCCGCTTATAACACTAGTCTAAATTATTGAATCCGACAAGAATAAAATTATAACAACTTTATTTTCAAAAACTTACGGAACAGGCTCTAGACACAACCCGCATCACCAATTTGACATCTGAAACTTAGCATCTATTCTATCTACTAATAGGTAGGCATATGACGACATCAGAACAAATCATAGATGCGGCAACTGATCTGCTTCAGAAGCATGGTTTTAACGCATTTAGCTATAGCGATATTTCAAAGCTAATCGGTATTAAAACTGCCAGCATCCATTATCACTACCCAAGTAAATATGACTTAGGGAAATCCGTTATGGAAAGATGCCGACTTATGCATAAGTCGGCTATAAATAACATTGACGCTGAATCAGACTCTCCTTTAAAAAAACTACAGGCCTTTGCAGAACTCTTTAGCTGCACAATGGGTAACGATTACAAAATGTGTCCTTGCGCCATGTTAACAACAGACATTTCTACCTTGCCAGATCCAATAAAAATCGAAGTACGCAAATTTTATATAGACAACGAAACATGGTTAACATCTATTTTAAAAGACGGCTTAGACAAAGGAATTTTTAAATTTAATATAAGTGCAGCTGAATGCGCAAAAACACTATTTGCTTCATTTGAAGGCGCCATGTTATCTGCAAGGGCATTTGAAGATAAAAATCGATTAACAAAATCACTAAAACAAATCATCAAACTGATCCAGGCGTAATCAATATATGAATATCATAAAAAACTTCATGCTAATTGCATTATTAAGTTTGACGCATTTCGTTATCGCTTCCGGCGTAAAAGATGACTTCAATATTACTGAAGTAGCGCAAGGCAATTATTTACATAAAGGTGTTCATGTTTCTATTGATGACGTTAAACACGCTGATATTGCCAACATAGGATTCATTGTCGGCGATAAATGTATTGCTGTAATTGACACCGGGGGCTCGATCAATACTGGAACAAAATTACTCAAGAAGATCAAGTCAATATCAGATAAACCCATATGCTATGTCATCAATACACACGTGCATTTTGATCACATGCTTGGTAACAAAGCATTTGTCATAGAAAAACCGGAATTTGTTGGTCATCAACAACTCGGCTCTGAGGTTGAACGAAATCGAGAATTCTTTTTAGAACAGTTTAAAAACGATCTAGGCTCGAATCCAGATCCATCTTCTATAGTAGGACCAAGTATTTTAATCGACAAATCTAGCCAATTAGATTTAGGTGACCGGATTTTAACCTTGATACCTTTCCCTGTCTCTCATAGCCATAGTGATTTAATCATTATTGATAACGAAACCAATACACTTTGGGCTGGTGATTTAATCTTCCGGGAACGAATTCCATCATTAACAGGCAGTCTGATCGGGTGGGTAAAAGTAATGGAGGACCTGCTCCGCCTTAAGGTTAAGTTGGTAATACCAGGTCATGGCAGTGTTGCTAACTCGATGTCTATAGCAATTAAACAACAACGAGAGTACTTACAGCGGCTATTGGCTGAAACACGTCAAGCTATAGAGGAAGGTCAATTTGTAAATGAAGCTGCGGAAAATATTGACAAAGAGAACCTGTCGAACTGGTTGCTCCATGATTTTCAACACCCAACAAATGTTTCAAGAGCTTTTACAGAACTGGAATGGGAATAAAGTCATTGCTTTAAGATTCTCTATTTTAATGCCCTTCGTGACCCCGTAAGCAAAATAGCAATAATAAAAATATAGTCATGTTCGTATAGATAGTTCAGGAGCGTTCTCTAGAGCAAAAAACTGTTCTATAATCATCAAACATTATTAAATTAAAAAAGTAACATCACTATGCCTACTTATGACTATTTCTGCGAAGACAATGGTAAAACCGTAGAGGTTTATCATGGCATCAATGACAAGTTAAAAACCTGGGGAGAAATCTGTTTTACTGCACAGATTCCACTTGGAGACACTGACGTCTCTGCACCAGTCAGATTGGTCATCCGGCCTGTAGCGATCGGTTTTCCTACCGGGAATTCCAGGCTCAAAGAACATGGCTTTACCAAATTGGTAAAACGTGATGATGGTGTCTATGAAAATGTTACTGCCACGGGCGGCGAAAAGAGGTATATGAAAGCCGGTGATAAATCCTCCATGCCGCACTTGCACAAAAAGATATCAAGCTAGGATAATAAAATATCCATCCTGTGAATAACATCACAGTCAAAGCATAAATGTTTTAACCAGCTTTTATTTAAGCTTATACTCGGACTATAAATTCTTAGCTGATGAGACATATCATGATCAAACGCATACTCCTTCTAAGCAGCATTTTCATTATTTTTATATCTACACCTCTTTTTGCTGAAGGTGATAACTACGAAAAAGATACAGTTATTGACGATGCAGCAGACTTCTTCGGTGAAGGAGCTGAAGGTTTGGGTGAAGTAATAGAGAAAATCTTCAAAGAGCATGGACAACCGAATGCCATTATAAAAGGAGACGAAGCCAGTGGCGCAATTGGAATCGGAGCACGATATGGCAGTGGCGTCCTTTCTATGAAAAATAATACCAAAACAACCGTTCATTGGACTGGCCCGTCTATCGGCTTTGATGCCGGCGCAAATGCATCGAAGGTATATGTACTCGTCTATCATCTCCCGAATACAGCTGCTTTATTTCAACGTTTCCCTGCGATCGACGGCAGCCTGTATTTTGTCGGCGGTATCAGTGCTAATTACCATCAGTCCGATAACATCATCCTCGCACCACTTAGGTTGGGTGCGGGCTTAAGAGCCGGGGTTAATGTCGGCTATATGAAATACACCCGCAAGAAGACCTGGAACCCCTTCTAATCCAGGAATTAATCTACAAATAGCGCTGATTGGCCAAAATTAGTTAATATTCCTTTTGTTTTTTAATGCGAATGGTTATCATTAATATGATATTTCTATCTTGGATCACACATGAATTTTAGTAAACCTAGTTTTTTTGCCTGCCTCTTAATAATGGGAGGATCAGCTCAACTCAGTTATGCCAGTGGCACGATGAATGAAAAAGAGATTGAAAATGTTGATCGTGTTGAAGTGACAGGCGAGGAAGCACAACAACGCCTCTCGATTACTGCAGGCTTATTGGCCGACTACGAAATAGCAGCTAAAAAGCTAATCATGAATCTAGATAACGGCTCAAGCAACGCTATAGATATCAGCAAGCAAGCAGAAGCGTTATTGGCATTATCTGAGAATGTCATTAGTAGTGCGCAATATCGTTTGCCACAATGTAATGAATATTTAGCCAAAACATTAATACTAAAGGACAACTTGCAAGAAATTTCTCACGCCAGTCTGGAAAAAGACTATCACCATGATGGAGTACTTCCTAAAGCACCTGGAGAGTGTTATCACACAAAAGACTTATTCGTACATCCAGCAACAGTTATCGTCTTAACTCGCGATGACCCGACTTTAAATGAAAAAACAAAGGCTTCAATCAGTACTGAAATAAGTGAGGTATTGGCACATACAGAGGTAGTAAGACAACTTGTAATTTACTAGGCTTTATTTCAAATATGCCTATATATTCGAAACTAACAAAACCATCACACTATTCCTTAGAATCACCAACCTAACAGTGCAGGGAATGGAACAAGTCGTTGTTCATTATGTCATAATAGGCAAAAGCTCCTATGTCATATTCAAACCGGTGTATGGGTTCATAACTATTAATAACACGTTATTGCCAGATGATACGTTCTATAAAAACTACTTTTTTTATTACTACTGTTTTTTTCTTAACAGCGTGTAAAACGATCCCAACAACCCCGGATGAACCCCCTGTTCCAGAAACGGAACATACGGACCCAAACACAGCCGATTCCACTGCTCAAGATGTATCCTCTCAGAATTCCAGTAATATCAAATCCGAACAAAATCACAGCGCACCAAAAGAAACTACAAGTGCTAATGCCTCTGTAAGTTTAACCAGCGAAGAGCAAATTCAACAACTTGATCAGCAACTCGACGAACGCTTTGCAGACTTTGATGGGCTATTACTTCGAGAACGTGAATTCCTGAGCGAGAAACAGAAGGAGCAAGGTGATCCTCAGAATAATAGCAGCGCGGGTACTGCTGGAGGAGGTTTAGATGGCTTTGAAGGCCTCGATGGCTTCGATGATACTCCTACAAGTAACTCTGGCACAGAAAATGAAAACAATGACACTCAACAAGCAACCGGTCAGAGCTCTTACCCCAGCACTAACACAAATATAAATACGCCACCTGATTTAATAAACAGTAAGGGTGACGATGTTATAGCAAGGCAACTGCGTGAAGCGGCACAAAAAGAGAAAGACCCTGTGCTCAGAGAAAAACTTTGGGACGAGTATAGAAAATATAAAAGTGGTATTTAACACAGGTAAAAGACATGCATAAAATTAACAATATACTACTCGTAGTCAGCATATTCTTATCGTTAGCTGCATGTAATACCACCACGGTCAGATCGGCACAATCAAAGCCCGTACTTATTACAGGGACAACAATCCCGGAAGCATTATTGCTTGATGTGGGCGTTAATATTTTTGACCCTGATATAACAGATAATAAAACTGAAGAAATCAATGGCTACACCAAAATTCTTGAGGCTGAGGCAAATTACATACCGTTTAAACTCATGGAAACAATTCAGGGTAGCGGCAACTGGGGCGTGGTGCGCGTCATCCCCAACAAACAGAGTGAAATGGATGTCTGGGTCGATGGCAAGATATTAAAATCTGATGGCGCCACACTTGAACTTGATATCACAGTCAGCGACGCAAGTAATAATCAATGGTATAGCAAACGATATAAGCAAGAAGTCAGCAAATACGCTTACGATAAAAACTCGAACAATAGCGAACCTTTCCAGAATCTATATGATGAAATTGCCAATGATATGTTGCGGTATTACAAAAACCTGGGGGCAGAAAGAATCACAAGCATCAGGACTATTTCACAGCTACAATTTGCCAAACGTTTCTCACCCGAGGCCTTCAGCGATTACATCGACACAGACAACAAAGGCCGTTTAACCGTCAAACACTTACCAGCGAAAAATGATCCGTTGTTACAACGTATACAAACCATACGCGAACGGGATCATTTATTTGTAGATACTCTGCAAGATTACTACGCAAACTTTAACCGCCAAATGGAAGAACCTTATCTTGAATGGCGCCGTGCTTATTACGAGGAGGGCGAAGCCCTGCGTGAAGTAAACTCGCAAGCAACGACACGTCTGGTTGGTGGTGTTTTAGCCGTTTTAGCCGGCATTCTTGCCCAAGGAAGTAGTTCTTCAATTTCTCGTACTGCCGGACAAGTTGGCATTATTGGGGGGGGTGCGGCTGTGGTCAGCGGCATGAATAAACGCGAAGAAGCGAAGATTCATGTTGAGGCATTACAAGAAATTTCTGCTTCACTAGATGCAGAGATAGAACCGCATACAGTAAACCTCGAAGAACGCACGGTCACACTAACTGGCTCAGTCAATGACCAATATGCCCAATGGCAAGAAGTACTGCGTGAGATATATAGAACTGAAACCGGCGCTATTTAATAACTTAACCTAATGCATTACCATGAATAACGATTTAAACGATGGCTTTAAGACAATAAAACCAGCACCATTTGATCGTACTTCTGAAAATACAACTGCGTCAATTAGCACGAATGGCATGAGTATTAAAACACTCAATGTAGCACTTGGGCTTGCCGTCATGTTCGTTGGCCTCATTATTGTCGTTTTCTTTCTACCTGGCTGGGTAGAAAGCAATAAAACTACAGAATCTACTAACCACACTACCGTTGGCACGACATCAAAATCATCAGTAACAAGCTCACCTGAGTCAACAACACCTTCCTCTACAGGGGAATCCGTTGTCGAGCAATTACCAGCAGAAGAGCAAGCCCGGAATATGGCATTTAGGAAAGAGGCGCAAACCTATCTGCAAGAAATATTAGAAAAACAAAAAAATCTCGAAGAAAACAATGCCCAAGTCTGGGCTGGCAAAGAATATGTAACGGGCTTAAATCACGCTACTAGTGGTGACTCGTTATACAACCAACAACAATTTGCAGAGGCTAACCAAGAATATCAAAAAGCATTAACTATTTTTAATTCACTAACTGATAAAATTGAAATTACCTATGCCGATAATATTGAAAGTGGATTAAATGCCCTCGATGCAGGTGATTCTGTATTAGCACTCACTGCCTTTAAGACGGCATCTTTATTCACCGATGAATCACAACAAGCTGAAAAAGGCCTTGAGCGCGCACAAAAATTGGACAATGTGTTTGCTAATATCGAACGGGGAAACGAGGCATTCAACGAAGGGCGTTTAACTGAGGCAAAAACAGCGTATCAATCTGCGCTTGATCTCGATCCTGATACCAAGCTGGCCCAACAAAAATTACAAGAGACCAACCATTTATTAGCGAACAAACAATTTAATGCTTTTATGTCAGCAGGATATGCCGCTTTGGATAAGCATAATTATACTGCCGCATTAACTCAATTTAATAAGGCCTTAGTAATCCGTCCTGACTCATCTGCTGCAAAAACAGCCATACAACAAACTCAACATCAAGCGACAACTGTTGAAATAGAAAAGACCTTGAAACAGGCTTCTGTAAACGAAAAAAATGAGTTATGGCAAACAGCTATTGATCTTTATGATAGTGCGTTGAAGCTAGAAAAGAACCTTGCCGAAGCACAGAAAGGAAAACAACGAGCTCAATACCAGTTGGGCATCAATCAGCGGTTGGAACAGATATTATCTCATCCGGAACGACTCAGTGATAAAACGATACACGCCGAGACGACTGCTTATTACAATCAAGTCCGCCAGCTTGATAACCCGGGACCTGTGCTGACCAATCAACTAGCTGAACTTGATAAGTTAATACAAATAAGCGCGACACCTGTAAGGATAAAACTTCAGTCAGATAATTTAACCGAGGTGATCGTGTATAAGGTTGGTAAATTGGGAATGTTTGAAGCAAAAGAACTGAGCTTGCGTCCCGGTAAGTATATTGCAATCGGCAAACGTGATGGTTATCGTGATGTGCGAATTGAGTTTTTAGTTTCACAAGATACCAGCAATCAGGCGATACATATTGCTACAAAAGAAAAGATAAACTGATTTACTACTATGGCACATATTGAACCTGTCAACTTTGAACCGGCTAAACCTCAGCAACTGACCAAAGTAAAATCGCATTCTTTAATCTTAAAGCTCACCTTTTTTTTTCTATTCACCGTTCTTGCATTCTCGACCTGGTTTTTATTTAGTAGCAAATCGGTCCATATAACGACCATTCCCGCCGATGCTGACGTCACAATTCATGCATTATTAAAACTGGCATTGGTAGAGCGTTATCTAATACGAGAAGACGACTATGAAATAGAAATACACGCAGAAGGTTTTCATATGATTGAAGAAACCTTACAAGTAGGCGCAAAACAAAATCAGGAGTTCACCTATACCCTACTCCCTCTGCCCGGTCACCTGAAAGTGGACGTCACTAAGGTCGATCAAGCAAAAGTTTTTGTCGATAACGTTGAACAAGGGAATGCTCCGGTTACACTCGAAAATATTTCCGCAGGCACACATCGAATAGTAATTGAAGCTGAACGTTACTTTCCTTACACAGAAGATATAGAGATCGAAGGTAAAGACAAAACACAAGAGTTGAGTGTCGAACTTGTACCCGCTTGGGCAAAGATCGAGTTTGCTTCAGTCCCCGAAGGCGCGAAAATACTCATCGATGATGAAAGTGCAGCAAACACACCAGCGTCAATAGAACTGGTCGAAGGAAAGTATGCTATCAGGGTCAAGAAACCCGGTTTTAAAGACTGGCAAAAAAATATTACGGTTATTGCCAATGAAGATGCAGCCTTTACCGATATACAACTTAAGCCGGCTGATGCAACTCTGTTTGTTGAATCTGTTCCAGCCGCAGCTAATGTAACTGTAGATGGCAACTATGTTGGCAAAACGCCACTGGAAACAGCCATAACCCCAGGGGAAACCGCCACTGTTCGACTCTATAAACAAGGTTTTTTAGCAACAACCCGCAGTGTAAAGGTTAGCGCGGGGCAAAGCAGAAAACTAAACATACCCATGTCCTCAGAACTTGTTGATGTTATGTTTAGTCTTAAGCCTACAGACGCCAAGGTTTACATTAATAATAAACGCGTTGAATTATCTGGTTCAACAATCTCACTGCCGACTACGCAACAAAACATAATGATACGCAAAGAAGGCTATGTAGATCACAACACGACCATTACTCCAATTTCCGGTATTGCGCAAAATATTAACGTGACATTAAAGTCGCTACAGCAACAAAAACTTGAAAACATAAAACCCATCATCACCAGTAAAGCAGGACAAAAACTTAAATTATTTTATCCTCATTCTTTTACCATGGGCGCATCGCGTCGTGAGCCAGGTCGTCGTTCTAATGAAACAGAACAAAATATCGATTTGAAACGCGCTTTCTATCTTGGCATCAACGAAGTCACGAATGACGAATTTCGCTTATTCAAAAATTCTCACAACTCAGGCTCTTTGCAAGGCCACAGTCTGAATAGCGGCAACCTCCCTGTTTCAAATATAAGTTGGGATGATGCAGCCATGTATTGTAACTGGTTGAGTCAACAAGAATCTTTACCCCCCTTTTACAAAATATCAAACAATAAAATCGATGGCATCAACTCTACTAGTGATGGTTATCGCTTGCCCACGGAGGCTGAATGGGCCTGGGCAGCCAGAGCAGTCAACAAGACTGAGCTTTTAAAATTTCCCTGGGGTGACAAAATGCCACCTCCCAAAAAGAGTGGCAACTATGCAGATAGTAATGCCGCCGGATTCTTAGGCAAGACCATCGCTACTTATAATGATGGTTTTGCTGTCGCGGCTCCCATAGGCAGCTTCGCCCCTAATCATAAAGGACTGTATGACATGGGTGGTAATATTGCAGAATGGGTGCACGACTATTATTCTGTGCAGGCAAGCAGCAATAAAACGCATGTCGACCCACTCGGGCCTGAACGTGGTGAGTTTCATGTTATCCGTGGCGCATCGTGGGCACATGGTACTATTACTGAATTACGATTATCTTTTAGGGATTACACTGACAAGCCGCGCGAAGACGTTGGTTTTAGAGTTGCTCGATATCTTGAATAGAACAATTGAAAACATGCATAAACTCTTATTTATAATTTCCTTGTGTTTCATGTCCTTAGCTATCGCCGAGACTGAAGGTGATAAAACCACGGTGACTACTAATAATAATCAACAAGCAGAAACAGAAAAAAGCACCCCTCCAGCTTCAACGTTCGAAACACCAGACTCATTCGACCCCACTGAAAATTTATCTCAAGATGTTCCCACTGCCTTTCCAGTAGATATATAGAAGATCAAAACATTATGAATAAACACAATCCATTATCTGACTTCCTCTATCAATTGATTGCATTATTTTTATCATTAATTGTTGTACACACCATCTACGTTACCGTTATTCGTCCGAATGCTGATGCCATCCTAGAACAACAAGCTGCTCAGCAAACGGCAGGAGAACCTGTAGAAATTGAACGTTCAATTTTCATCGTACTGAAAGACTTTGAACAGGAGGCTTGTTTTATTCTGGCATTATGGGTGTTTGCAATTATGGGGCTAAAGGCTAAAGCAATTCTAAAAGAACGTGCATTATTGTCGCAAACCTTAATCAATATAAGCCCGGGGACAAGTCTGTTACCTGAAGATACTCGCGAATATTCAAGGCCAATACAAAACCTCGATGAAAACGAACGCGAATATCTATTACCCAGAGCATTACTCTCTGGTCTACAGCGTTTTGGATCAACTAGAAATATTCAAGACGTTGCTACTACTATAAAAGACATTTGTGAACATGAATCAGAACGGCTTGATTCAGAACTCTCAATGGTACGCTATATCATCTGGGCCATACCTTCTATCGGTTTTATTGGCACCGTCCGCGGTATTGGTGAAGCGCTTGGTCAGGCACACAAAGCCGTTGAAGGTGACATACTAGGTGTAACATTAAGCCTTGGGGTCGCATTTAATTCAACCTTTGTTGCTCTTATCATTAGCATTTTTATTATGTTTCTAATGCATCAATTACAGTTATTACAAGAACGATTAGTACTCGACTCACAACGTTATTGTGATGTCAGGCTACTACGCCATCTTAAGGCATTATAAGGTAACTGTTATGAGCCCATTTACAGTTATTGATCTCAATGATACCAATATCCGCGTCGGCAAAGATGCGCAGATATTATTAAATAGCCCTGGCTATGCTGTCATAAAGGACGACCAAATTGCTTTTGGCACCCCGGCAGCAAAGCTCAATCGCATCTATCCACGCAGTATGCATGATGATTACTGGTATCGCTTTAGCCAGGATGCAATTCAATCATCATCAAATCAAATACGTCATAATGCCGACCTCGCCTATATGCAATTGGCAGAGATCAATAGTCAAGCAGGAGAACATGTAAGATGGCTAGTCGCTGTTCCTGCAAGTTTTAATCAAGAACAGTTAGCCTTGCTGCTGGGCCTGCTTAAAGCCGCTAACTATGAAGAGGTGCAACTAATTGATAGCGCGTTACTCGCATCGGTCAAAAACTTAAATAAAGGTAAACATACTCATTTAGATATGCAATTACACCAGTCTGTACTGACATTGTTTGAAACTGACGACAAACACAAAGTCACGTCATCAAATGTGTTGCCCGGAATGGGGCTATCAAACATTTATGAACAGTGCGCGAAATTAATCAGTAATGAGTTTATTAGCCAGTCACGCTTTGATCCACATCATGAGGCTCAATCTGAACAATTGTTGTTTGATAACATTCCCTCGTGCTTAAAGAAGTTAACAACTTCATCAATGTCTAAAGTAGATCTTGAATACCAGGGAAACTCTTATAGCGCAAATATAACGCGAGAAGCTATTTTGGAAATGCTTTCTCCAATATATGACAATATTTACAAATACATTGCTGATTCAAAAAAACTATTGCTGAGCCACCGTTTTGGGGAATTGCCTGGTTTTCTCGATGGCTTAGCCAGTGCCAGTGTATTAGATGAGTTTGCACCGTTTACATCAGCAAAAATCTATTCAACATTACTATTCGACACCGATTCAAATACAAATTATTTATCTGAATTACCGGTAATTGAAGCACCAGAAACTTTAACGCGCCCAAATATAGAGAGCCGCCAAACTACGAACATCACGCATATTTTGATTGATAATATTGCTTATAAGCTTAATAAAAAGAATTGCTACATTTGTGCTAATAACACAATTGAAACTTTACTTAGTTCAAAAACGAAATTTTCAATTCAAGCGTATGATGGACATTATTCTATACAGGCCGAAAATAATTCGCAGGTCTCTTTAAATAATGCCCCCATCAATGACAAACAATTACTTAAGCTTGGTGACAGCATTACAACAGTCGATTCAAAAACCAGTTTCACTGTAATAAAGGTCTTCTAAAAAGATGGCCCGCAACCGGCGCCAGCTTACCCCTTTTAGTTTGTCATTTCTGGACATCATGTCCTGTGGCTTTGGCGCTGCAGTTTTATTATTCCTCATAATCAAACACAATATTGATAGTGGCGTGATAACTCCAGAAGCTACAAGCGCACTTGATTTTCAATCAGAGGTTTCGCTGTTGGAACAAGAAATACGTTTGGGCGAATTAAATCTAGTTGAGGCCAAAAATACTATTGAAGAGATAACGCAGCAAATTGTAACCACAGAAGGTCTCGCCCGAAAAATAACTGATGAGATAGACGAACTCAGCGGAAAACAAGAGGCGCTGTTGGCAGCAAGCGATGACACCGAGCTCGATTCGCTTAAAGCCGATCTAATTAAACTTGAACAGCAAAAAAAGAATCTGGAAGAACGACTAGAAGAAACAGGAGAAGCATCACGAAAATTCTCTGGTGATGGCGATCGTGCTTACGTATCCGGCTTAAAAATGAGTGGGAAACGCCTATTAATATTAGTTGATAGTTCAGCCAGCATGCTAGATGAGACCATTGTCAATATCTTACGGCGCCGGAATATGTCTGATGATCGCAAACGACAATCGGCTAAGTGGCAACATACTATCAAGATCGTTGAATGGTTAAGTGCTAAATTTCCTCTCGACAGTCAATTTCAAATCTATTATTTTAATACTCAAACAAATGCGCTTACATCTAACACAAAAGGGCAGTGGCTAGACGTGCGCGATAAAAGCAAGCTTGATTCTGCTATTAAAACGCTTAATAGCCTGATTCCTGAAAATGGTACAAATCTAGAAAAAGCATTTATAGCTGCAAACCAACTTAACCCCAAACCAGATAATATCTATCTCATCACAGATGGCTTTCCGACCCAAGGCTCTAAAACTTCACGAAAAACCACGATATCAGGCAAGGACCGAGTTAAACTCTTTAACGAGGCAATCGAAAAATTACCAGCGCGCATACCAGTCAATATAATTTTGACCCCCATCGAAGGTGACCCATATGCAGCGATTGCTTATTGGAGACTATCTCGTGCAACTCAAGGATCATTTATGAGTCCCTCAAAGGATTGGCCATAATTATTATATGAAAAAACGTCGTGATACAGATATTTTTAGCTTGTCTTTTCTGGACATCATCACCTGCGGTTTTGGTGCCATTATCCTGCTATTAGTTATTACTAAAACAGGCATCCCGGCAGCAAGCATAGAGTCTGCTCCTGAAACAAGCGATGATGGCTTAGTAAGAGATTTGCAAAAACAACTGTTTGAAATCAGAGGACAAATCAATATCTTGAATCGTGATATGACTGATGCGAAAGAGCAACTCTCTGAGTGGAAACAGCGGATCGCACGTCTCAAACAAGATAAAAATAATACTGAGAGTCAAATTAACAGCCTACAAGATAATTCTTCCGTGCAATCGAGTATTACTAATCAATTCGAAACAGCAAAACAATCCTTGACCAAAGAAATGCAACGTCTTTTAACCAAACTAAAGAGTGCAGATACCGATCTTGTTGGTGGAATACCTGTCGATAGTGAGTATATTATATTTATCATAGATACCTCCGGTAGTATGGTGCAGGTCAACTGGGAAAAGATGATCAAGCAACTTACTACGACTCTAGATGTCTACCCAAATGTAGAAGGCTTACAAATTATGAGTGATATGGGTAGTTATCTATTCTCACAATACCGAGGGAAGTGGATACCTGACACACCAGGTCGTCGACGAGCAATGATCAGCAACCTTCGAATATGGAATACATTTAGTAATAGCAGCCCTGTTGAAGGTATAACTCGAGCCATAAGTACTTTTTATGACCCAAATAAAAAAATAAGTATTTATGTCTTTGGCGATGAATTTACTGGGAAATCAATAAGTGACGTCGTAAAGACTATCGACAGACTCAACCCAAAGGATAATAAAGGAAATACAAAAATTCGTATTCATGGTGTGGGCTTTCCTATACCAGAAAATGCACCTGAACACTTCCAGATTACCAGTCAAAGATATGCCACATTAATGCGTGAAGTTGGCCAAAACAATGGCGGCACCTTTATCGGACTCAATTGATGTCAAAAAAAATAAACCTGTTTCTTTTGTATTGGCTAGTATTGCTAACAGCATGCGAACAATCCATGGTCTTGAAGACCAGCCTGGATATACCAGACCCAATCGAAACAAAGTTACCGCTGAATATGGCTATATTCTATACAGAATCATTACGAGAATATATTTACACAGAAAACAACGATGACAGAAGAAATTGGGCTATCACTATTGGCCCATCTCAGATAGCGATATTCGATCAAGTATTGCCATCGATGTTTAGTGCAATTAAAACGATTAACCATTTGGATGAAGCTAAAAATAAACGATACGATGCAATCATCATTCCCGAAATCAAGGACATACAGTTTGCATTACCCTATGAAACAAAAACAAAGATACATGAAACATGGATAAAATATAATATTCATGTTCAAAAACCCAATGGGGAAACTATTAAGAATTTAAATTTAACAGGCTATGGAAAATCACTGCCTAATACTTCAATCGACTTCTTACTTGATGAAAGAGAAGGCCTGGTTATCTCTACAAACGAGGCATACCGTGATCTAGCTGCAAAACTTATTGTTTCATTTCAATCAGATCCCGACATAAAAAAGTGGTTCGACACCAAACTATAATAATTATCAATAATGCTAAATCGCTTAAGTCAATTTTTAGCTATTATATTCACAATTGTAATTATTGCTTCCTGCAATACTGTAACTGTAATCGATAAACACAAGATATCTCCTTATATTGACTTAGGTGATAAAGAGTCCATTGTATTATTAGGCCGTAGACATTTGCGCCGACATGAAACAGAACTGGATTATATTAGCTGCATAGAGAAAAAATTATCTTCGGGAGATGAAAGACTTAATGTAATACCAGAACAACAGTTCATCGATAGCATGTATCCCTATTTTGAATCAAGCACAGCACCGATGAATGTACAAAATCTTGATAAATTACTACAACACCCGAACGTTTCAAAAAAACTAGCTGACTATAAGATACATTTCTTTATTTGGATTGAAGGTAATACAAAAACTATTGAGAAAGCCGGCACTATATCTTGTGTAGGTGGCCCCGCAGGTTGCTTCGGCTTAGCTACCTGGCGCGATGAAGCACTTTATGAAGCAAAGATATGGGATTTAAAAAGCACATCCGTGTCAGGAAAAATATCTACAGAAACACAAGGCACTTCCTTTCTACCTGCTGTTATATTACCTATCCCGCTCTTAGCAAGTGTCAAATCCGATGCCTGTGACGGCATGGCAACACAATTAAAAGAATTCTTGAATTAATGAACAACCAAACAATTATATCTTTTTTCGTCTCATTATTACTCTGCATAACTACTCATAGTTATGCAGATACAAACATTTATTCATGGAGAGTAAGTGATCTTGCTCGCTCGCCAGTAGAAGACATTAAATTAAGGAACCAGCAAGATCGCGTAATAAAAACTGTTAGCGCAAAACAAATGGTTTATTTATATACAGCAATGGGAAGTATTTCTAAAGCCTCTGAAACAAATGCGGATTTTCTTGTTGTCGACGGCACACCAGCTAATGCCTTTGCTGGCTATACAGAGAATGGGGCGAACTTCATTGCCATCAACTTTGCTATGCTGGATATATTAAATACAAATATGGACATGATTGCAGCACTTCTCGGCCATGAGCTCGCACATTTAAAATTAAACCATGGCGAAATTAGTAAAAAAAACCTCGAACAAAACCGCGGGAAAGATTTTTCTGCTGCGAGCACACGTTATAGTAGAGACAATGAGCGTGAAGCTGATTATCTTGGAACTATATGGGCAGTCGAATCGGGTTATGACCCTGAAGGCGCTGTTGCTTTACAGGAGGCACTTTACGCACAATCTAAAAAAACAGCGACCATGTCTTTTAATATTTCTCATCCCTCAGGCATAGAACGCATCACTATACTTAAATCTCTAGTACGCCGATTAAGCAACTAAATCATTTACATGATGATGATGAAGATTATTACGAATTTTCAGAATTAATTTTTTTGACTTTTCTTATTTTTCTCAACAAGTCTGTAGCCTGGTGGTTAATGATTTCCGGGTGCCCGAACAAGCCCCTTTTAATAACATCCAGTTTCCATTCCATAACTCGATTTAGTGTTGGTAATAGATCTAATGAATTCGTTCCATGTATACGTCTATTAACCCAATAAAGATATTCGTAGCTCTTATCCAGGGAAATCCAATCTTCCAAATCAACCTTCGTAGAGATAATTTGTTCAACTATCCTAAGTTGATCTTTGCTCTCTAACCCATAATTAAGTCGATGAAGATGTAAAGCTTGATTTAGCACCTCAAGCCTATTTAAGTGATCATCTTGTTCTTTATATATCATAGACAAACTAATCAGGTTTTCTTCTATCGCAACATCATGCGGGCCTAGAGTCATTTTAATCTCAGTAATTTTATCCCTATATTGCGCAATATTTTTTTCAGCAGCACTATCAACAACACTATCACCCTTTGCCTTAGATGCAGTGATTATAAAACAGGCCATAACAAAAACAGTTAGTAAAAAATGACTTTGCAACATAACATGCTAAATATTGATATTGTAATTAAAGCTAAGTTTAAAAAATCAACTTGATTTACTTAATTATCTTCTCAGGTTCATTCCCTTTTTTTGACAGGATATATTCAAGCCAAAGACCAGACAGCTTCTCTTGAACAGTATTTTGTCGTAACCGAGCATTTAAATTTGGAAAATCAACACGATCAAGCTCTTGATCCTGATTCGAACAAGAATAAACAAAATATTCCTCCCCGGTTTTCGGATCGATATGTTTACACAAACATTGAGCACAGACGCCTTTCATCATACATTGCATTGGCGAATTAATAGAACCGATTGCTATATGCTCGGGCTTGAAATATTCTTTTAAACGTCCATGACGTGCTTCTTTAACTGCGGCCATCATACGATCTGAACCAATAACAATCATATTATCCACATCATACAAGGGTATATCGACATTACCTAAATCACCTTTTGCATAAGCTTCTATAGACTCAAGGATATTACCCACAATCGTTTTATCTTGAGGGCGAGTCGTCTTGATCGGAACCACGCCATCTCCAGGATCAACTGACCAGACAATCTCATCCGATGCAGCTTCAATCTCACTCACCTTGAAAACATCTGTTGCATATTTATACCCGGCAAAATAAATTACTTTATTGCCTGCAGCTCGAAATGCTTTACCAATTGAAAATTGAACTGCATTACCAAGCCCACCACCAATCAGCATCACCGTTTTATTACTAACTGTTTCTGTTGGTGCACCAGTAACGCCCATGATAACGACAGGATCGCCTGGTTGCCACAATGCACATAGTCGAGATGAACTTCCCATTTCCAGCGCAATTAAGGAAATCAAGCCTTTTTCCTTATCTACCCAAGCTCCTGTTAGTGCAAGCCCTTCTGACGCTAGAACTGTACCCTCTATTTCTGGCGCTAGATATTCATAATTTTGAACACGGTAAAACTGTCCGGGCTCAAACTTAGCAGCTTGCAAGGGTGCGCGTACAATTATCTCTATAATTGTTGGGGTGAGCCGATTGACTTCGACCACTGTAGCTAATAACTTCTCTTCTAAACAGGCAAAAAACTTATCCATCGCCGCCAACCGCAAATCACTTGCTTCAGCAGATAGCTTATTAATTTCTTTTTCGAATAATTTTACAATATACGGATAACTATCTTTGGCACTGGCCATTGCCTTAACAACATTGCCAGCATAAACAGGATGATTATCGCCATAAAACGAAACGAATTTGCCATTTTTCTGATAAGAGGTGAATGGAGCAGCTTTGCCAAGTTTTGGGATCTGCGTATCATCTATCGGCACCATCTCAGGCAAATCGCTATCAGACCATATTGGTTCATAACGTTGAAAATATTTTTTATCCATTTTGAACGTCGCTGGAAACTCTTGTTGATATATCGTATTTGGAGATGTTCCAGCGGCAACAAACATGCTCTTGAGTGGCACTTCTTTTTCCTCTCCCGAATTTTGCCACGATCCATCTTGTTCCAATAATTTGGAGAACTTAACCGACTTCAATGCACCATATTCATCTTCAATAGCTTCAACAGGGCTCATACCTTCAGCGAGTTCAATCCCTTCTTTTAACGCCTCATGAACCTCTTCATGGTTTTGTCTGTATGCAGGAGAATCCTTAATACCCTTTCGGTAAAAAAGACTGACACCACCCCATTTATTAATTAACCTGACAAAGTTTGGTTTTTCCTCAGCTGTAACCGCACGTTCACGTTCCTGTCTTATCTGTCTACCATGCTCCAGAAACTCATCCAGTATTTCTATTTCTTCATTATCGTAAACAGAACGAACACTAGCCTCACCATTAATCTCACACAACTTTTCGTAGCGCTTCAATATTTTTTCAACTTGAACAGGATAATAAGCCAGCACTTCTGTTGTTGTATCAATTGCCGTCAGACCACCACCGATGACACCAGCTGGTAAACGCACCTGAAGATTTGCCATGGAGCTCGCTTTTGATGCTCCAGACAGCTGCAACGCCATAAGAAAATCAGATGCCTTGCGAATACCGCGAATTAGATTGTTTTTCAATTCGATAATTGTCGGCTTACCCGCCCCACTAGCAATAGCGATATGATCAAAACCAAATTCCCAAGCGTCTTCAATAGTCAGGGTTCCACCAAAGCGTACACCACCAAAGCAACGAAATGCATTACGCCTTATTAAATTAAGGTAGATAACTTTCAGAAAATTCTTATCCCACCGAACGGTAATACCATACTCGGCAACACCGCCAAACCCACTCAATACACGCTCATCAAGCTGTTCGTATAAAGCCTCAAAATCACGAATCGGTTGAGGCAACTTTCCATTAGCACCAACAAGCTCTTCTGCCAAAGGCTCAATTTTAAGTGCATCAATGCCGACTACACCAAAACCTTCATTTAGAAGATAGTGACTTAAGGTATATCCCGCTGGCCCCATCCCTACAACCAATGTATTTTTACCGTTATACGGTAAGGTATAGGGTCGTTTAATGTTTAATGGATTCCAGCGAGTTAGCAAACTATAGATTTCAAATCCATAGGGCATGTATAAGACGTCGGTAAGAACATTAGTTTCAATCTGAGGAATATTGACCGCTTCTGTTTTCTGATAAATACAACCACGCATACAATCGTTGCAAATACGATGCCCGGTCCCAGGACACATAGGATTATCAATAATAACCATAGCAAGCGCACCAATATTATCACCTTGGCGTTTAACCACATGCATTTCTGAAATTTTCTCACCTAAAGGACAGCCTATAATGGTTTCACCTAAAGGGTTTGTTTTAAACTCCTGACTACGTTTATTTCGCATTCCCTTTGAACAAGAATCTGTATCTCTCTCATGGCAGTAAATACAATGCTCTACTTCGTAAAGGGCTTGCCGTTCATCATATCGAAGATCTGTTAGACTAAAACCATCTCTGTGGCTGAGTTCATGCTCCTCGCATACCCAAGCTTTATAACCATCCTTCTCTCTACTACCGTGTTCAACTAAATGATCAAAATCAGTTTTCTTAGCAAACTTAAAGCAAGACCAATGCTTACTACGCTCATCGTGTTGCGCTATAAAAATCCAACGCTCGATATAAGATAGCAGGCTTTCAACAAATTCCGCGTTAGTTGGTTTATCTATGCTTTCTAAAAATATTGTTTTTGCTTTCGGGTGCTTTTCCAAGTCGCTTTGTATTTTTTCTACCTTGGCGTCTATATCAGTATCCGTGTCTGCTTTTCCATTCGAGACTGAGCAATAATGCTCATGAAGATCAAATATTTTCGATCCTACTGATGATATATCTTTCTCTGGATCGCTACTTTGAGATCGTTGCTTAAAAGCGACGACGCGTAATAAATCTACCTCGTTCCAGATCTTCTCATTATCAAAATCTGAAATAGAGCTCTCTTTATATTTAGCTGCAACTTTTGAGACAACTTTATTACGAAACGCAAATACCGTTTCAAGCTCGTCTTCAATACATTTTTGTTGTTGCTCTCGAACATCACTTACTTTAAACAGTTTGGCTATAAAAGCCCCTACATATGGCGCCATGCGTACCAGCAAATCAGATGCTTCTTGAGGCTTAATATCTGCTCCCTCACAACTTTCATATTTCTGAAAGTCTTCCAAAAGCTGTGGGGCATCTTCTCTTACCTCTTCAGTAAAAACTGCGTGTAATGTTTTTAAACGCTCAGGGGAATATAGATCACTATAGCAAAACCCGGGCACACCCAGGTCAATATCCCTGTCCAGGCTGTCACCGCGACGTGGATCAGAAGAACTCATAAATTCAATACCTTACATGTAGAAATAAAAAATCGGCGTTAATTTACCCGTTTTTATATATTCTTAAAAGTAACTAATAAATATATTTTTATATTTATTAGATATATCTAGTCGAGCAGCATGCTGATCAATATCCATAGCAAATTCAAGAAGCACGACATGCGTATATCCAAATTTAAAATACAGGCAAAAAAAATCCTCGACTGAAACAGTCGAGGATTTATTTAAAATAAGAGCCTGGCAGTGACCTACTTTCACATGGGAACTCCCACACTATCATCGGCGCTAAACGGTTTCACTTCCGAGTTCGAAATGGGATCGGGTGGTTCACGATCGCTATTGCCGCCAGGCAATTTGTTGGGGAATGTTGATATATCAACACTCCCACGTCTGGAAAACTGATTAAAGTATTTACACTATATAGTGCACAACAAACTGCTTGAGCATTATATGGTCAAGCCTCACGGGCAATTAGTACTGGTTAGCTTCACACATCACTGCGCTTCCACACCCAGCCTATCAACCTTGTAGTCTTCAAGGGCCCTTCAGGGGACTTAAAGTCCCAGGGAGATCTCATCTTGAGGGGGGCTTCCCGCTTAGATGCTTTCAGCGGTTATCCCGTCCGTTCGTAGCTACCCGGCAATGCCATTGGTATGACAACCGGAACACCAGGGGAACGTCCACTCCGGTCCTCTCGTACTAGGAGCAGCTCCTCTCAAATCTCCAACGCCCACGGCAGATAGGGACCGAACTGTCTCACGACGTTCTAAACCC
>CAXBLT010000009.1:0-109743 GCA_963976795.1 uncultured Gammaproteobacteria bacterium | reverse complement strand
AATAGTCTACTCATGTTTATATCTCTATATAACCCTCAGATTATTAAGAGCTCTGGCTCCTTTAATTTGTCTCAAGTACTCTGTCCCCTTGATTTTCTTCAGGCAATCGTTTTACTAACAGCATCGTCATGTCATCGACTTGAGATTTGCGTCCGGTGAAAGTCGTTATCGACTCCTGTAAAATATTTATAATTTCTTCAACCGATTTATCCTGATTTTCTTTTAACAAAGCGATCACTCTTGTCAGTCCAAAAGCTTCATCTTCATCATTTTTTCCTTCGTAACAACCATCAGAAAACATTGCGACGATATCATCCGGCGCAAGCGCGAATTCAATTGGTGGCTCCATGTTTAAAGGGGTATCAATACCCAAAGGAATCGATTGCGCTTCCAGGTTTTCGACCGTGCCTGTCTGTTTACGAATAACCAGGGTTGGGCCATGTCCAGCAGAAAAATATTTTGCCGTATGTGTATTCATACATAAGACCAGTGCCGTCAACGTAACAAATTGTCCAGAAGGCAAATCATTTGATAGCAACTGATTCACACGTTGGATGATTTCAGAAATATTTTGATGTTCTCCCAACATTGCCCGGAAATAAGCGCGACTCGATACCGTCAACAGTGCCGGGCCAATACCATGCCCTGAGACATCAGCCAGCATAAAAATCGTTTGACCAGGATCTGGTGTTACTAAATCATAATAATCACCCCCCGCATGTCTGGCAGGCGTGCTAAAGGCAGCAACATCATAACCCTGTAATTTCGGCAAGGGTGAAGGCAACAAGTTTTTCTGGACTTCGCTCGCCAGATTCAATTCATCCTGCAACGCCATGTCTTCTACTGCGAGATCGACATAAGAACGTAACTCAAGCGTAATAAAGTACATAACAATTGCCGCGATGAATAACATCAACGACATAAAGAGATACAAGGTATTCGGATGCGGGTTCAATTCCTGAAAGTCACCAAAATATAACACTCTTATCGTCAATGCCAAATAACATACTGAACTAAGCAGTCCTGTGATTAATGTCAGGCCTGGTGTCAGACGTAATGCCGATGCAGAAATAATGATTAATATAAAAACATATACAGGAGATATTAAAATAGTAAATGGATTGTCGGCGACATCCATAATTATCACCATCGCGACAACCGGCAATAGACCTTCCACTACAGACTCAAAATACCTCAAGAAACTCATGATCCGTTTTTTCTTTTTTATCGCATTACGAACAACAAACAAAAAGATCGCCTCAAAACAGGCGAATATAAAAACGGTATAAAGTATCGAACGCCCAAGGCCAATTTTTGATTCAGGCGCAAAGAAAAAAGTATAAAAACCAATCAGAGAGACGACAGCTAAAACGATCAACATCCCTTTTGCACGCAAATGTTCGCTTTTGAGTCGAAGTAAATGAAAATCGGTAAATATGTCTGTCATATGAAAAGTATATCTTATGGGAAAAGGGGACGTTACCCTTTAAATCTTCATAAAAAAATATATTCTTGTAATAGCGTATTTTATTTTTATGAAATAATATGTTTTTACATTTGAAAACGCTTGGAAAAGGAGGGTCAATTGAAGTCCACTATTTGCAGATTAATAGCGTTATCATTTATCACGATATTATATGGCTGTAATACTATCGCCCCCGTAGTACGGACAAATATTACCGTATTCTATACAGACCAATACAGCCCCAGTGGTACTATCGCAGTTGTCGCATCCGATGTTAGCGTCAATAACTCTTTAGAGTGGGCCGCATATAAAAAGAAATTTGAAGCCAAGTTTGCTGACAATGGATATATCATCGAACAAGATCCAAACAACGCTCGTTTTATAGCATTAGTTGCCTACGGAATAGACAATGGAGAAACCGCTATAGTTTCTACCCCTATTTATGGACACACTGGTGGCGGCACAACCACAACAACCGGAACAGCTGGAAACGTTAATTATACAGCTACAAGCTACACCATGACGACTTATGGTGTTGTCGGAACCGCTACCAGTAGCCAGACTGAATACACTAGCGCCATAGCATTAGATATAGTTGAATCTGATAGCATGAAAGAAGACTCGCCTAATAAAGTCTACGAAGGTCGTGCAAAAAGCACAGGCACTTGCTCCGTTATTGTAGAAGTTTTTGATGAAATGCTAGAAGCAATGTTTACGGATTTCCCTGGTGAAAATGGGCGTAATCGAAAAATAGAGACTCCGAGTATTAACAACTGTTAATTGAAATTAAAGGGTAGCATCCACTTTTATGTTTAAAAAAAGTGGGAGCAGATCACACTTTTTTCCCTTAAATTATAGCTATATAATATTTAAATAAATCTGTCCCCTTTAATTCGTGGAACGAACAAATGTTTCCCAACTATATTGAACCACTCTATAGACCACCAAGCGAAGCCAATTCGCTAATCCTTCAGGTAACCAATGGATGTTCCTGGAACAAGTGTACTTTTTGCGATATGTACACAGCGCCGCAGAAGAAATTTCACCTAAAACCACAAGAACAGATCGAAGCTGAATTGAGCAATATTGCAAACTCAGATCCATCGATAAGAAGAGTTTTTCTGGCCGATGGCGACGTCATGACCTTATCCTTTCGACGCCTGAAAGATATCATGCGCGCGATTAATCAATATTTACCAGATGTACAGCGAGTTTCATCTTATTGTCTACCGAGAAATATCAAGAATAAAACAGTAGAAGAGTTACGCGAATTACGTTCAATGGGCTTGGGGCTGGTTTATATCGGTTGTGAATCTGGTGATGATGAAATACTTGAAAAAATAATCAAAGGTGAAACCTACCAGTCTTCGTTAAGCGCCCTGCAAAAAACACAACAAGCAGGAATAAGTCGATCAGTGATGATTCTCAACGGCCTTGGAGGAAATAAATATAGCGAGCAACACGCCATCAATTCAGCACGACTGATGAACGATACTCAACCAGAATACATCTCAACATTAGTCGTTTCTTTTCCATTGGGTGTAGAAAGATTTCAAGATAATTTTGGTGGTGATTTTACGCCACTGACTCAAATAGAATTGGCACAGGAAATGGAAATACTGCTCTCAACCTTACAACTGGAAAAAACGATATTCCGCAGCGACCATGCATCAAACTATCTTATCTTAAGAGGTACGCTCAATAAGGATCGTGAAAAATTATTACAGACCGTACGTTCTGCAATCTCAAAACCGGGCTCAGTCCCCTTACGCCAGGAATGGCAACGTGGTCTCTAGATAGCGCTTTCCACTGAGACAAGCTCGATTACAAAAACCGTGGGCTGCCCCCTATTGGTCCTTATTTCTTTTTCAATCCCAAGCATTCTCTACTACTAATACCGTTATAATCTTGTCTTGTGATACTTCAATTAATCCAAGCTGAGTAAGTTTTTTGATGTCTCTATATTCGGTTCTAGAAGTCAACCCCTCGTACAACCCTTTGAACCATGGCTTAGATTGAACATCTTTCAATTTATGTTGTATACCTTGGGGGAGCAGATTATTAATTATAGTAAACTGCCTAATATTTATATCTTTTTGCTGCAAATATGTATTAACTTTATTTTCATATAAGATATAAGCTAGCAAGTAATTCATCCTATCGTGAAGTTGATTGATTACTTGCAACAAACCCGTTAGAAAGAAGTTTATAAATATAGTGTTAGGGTATTTTTCATTATTTTCTTCTGCACTTCTTACTTCATTAAACTTTTTAAAGTACTCATCTATGTTTTCCAAATAATACTTAGCCATCGCAAAAGGTGCATATTTAAAACCCGAACCTCTCAATATATATGCTTCAAGAACACGGCCTACTCTTCCATTCCCATCCCAAAATGGATGTATTCGTTCGAAATAATAATGCGCCAACGGTGCCCTTACTATAGGAGGCAGGTCTTTAACTTCTTCCGAGTTAATCCATTCAAGAAACCCATCAATAAGCATTTTTATGTCGTCATAACACTTAGGGGGAACATATACTCCTCCATGTTGCTGAGATCCTATTTTAGTAATTTCACCTTTTTTATTTTTTCTATATTCTCCAGGAATATTTCTAGGCTCATCAGTCAATTTATTGGTAACTAAAAAGTGTAACTCCTTGATCATAGATTCTTCGATTACTGGGATTTCCTTTATTCCAACAAATACTTCAGCGTTTTCAATGGCCTTGTCATAAGCAGCGCTGATATTTTTAACTCGAATCTCTTTTTCTATTTTTGTTTCAACAGAACTTTTTAAGACAGCTTTGGTTTCTTCTAATGTTAATGTCCCTCCCTCAATAGTATTTGTGCCATGAATACTGCTCGCCAATACTTCCTCATGAAATGCGTTAACCATGTTAGGGAGACTAGGCACACTTTTAAATCTTAATTGTGCGTCATGAACTCTTTGCTCAATCATGTTCAAGGCATCCAGATCAACACCTACCTGAAAAGTAAAAACCCCGGATCTATGTGTTTCAATCCTTATTTTTTCTGTTTTGTTGTCACCAATCATGTCATTTTTTTATTCTTATTTTATTGATAAAATTCATATACTTATTATTATTTAAACGCATTTCTTATGTCTTTTTCTGGGATATTATGTCAAATGTTTTGTCCATTGTATAGTCAATTTTAGAGAGGAGGTTGCTGGAATATTAGAAATTCCAATGTCTTGCTATATAGATAATTCGGAAAAAGATAATTTCTGAAAATACAGAGGAATCGATCCTATAGCTTTAAAGTTAAGAACTTCCTTTTCAGACAGAATTAGTTTTCGTCAGCGCGAGGTTTTCGAGCAACGGAGTTTATGCGTTATAAATGAGTAGCGCAGAAAGCTGAAGCAACGAAGCTCTGGGACAAAAAGTGCCTTTCTGCTACCCGGTCCAGCCCAGTCCCGCAGAAATACAATTAATCGATAACAACAATGGCACCAACCCTCCCAAATCATCATCACCCTCTTCGCGGTTACGAAATTCCTTCACCAGTTGCACTTGTTCCATGCCTGCTTGAAACAGTACGGGAGAACGACGATTGAGTTTTCGGCTGAACTTTTTAAAGCGTTCACAGAGTTGCTCTTCGCCTGTGATCTTCAAGACCATTTCGACGGATAAGTTATATTCATCGACGACCATGCCGAATACGGTGTCGCGTAATTTTTCATTTTCGACGAGTCTGGAATAGGACGCTGATACCTCCAGGTCAACCAGTGCTAGTGTCTTTTCAGCCTCATCAAGGATCAGGCGGAACAGTCGCGTATCGTTAAACATACTCTTAATTAGCTGTTCACCTTCGGTGCCGCATTCGTCAATAAATGACTTTAATGCGGTACCGATACCATACCAACCGGGTACCAGGTGTCGGTTTTGTGTCCAGGCAAATACCCAGGGGATGGCTCTGAGATCGCTTAGCGACTTGGCACCAAAACGTCTTGCCGGTCGCGAACCGATATTCATCTTCGCCAGTTCTTCAACCGGACTGGCAGCACTGTAGTAATCAACCAATCCTTCTGTCTCTGCCAACTCCCGGTACTTGTTGAACGCAAGCTCAGACAAGTGTTCCATCGCCTGGTCGAAATCCGGATTCGGTTTTAGTGCCTCTTCGTCTAATGATTTCAAGGTATGTTCAAACACACTCGCGGCCAGCAGTTCCATTTGGTATTGCGCGGTACCTTCATTGGCATACTTGGATGACACCACTTCACCTTGTTCGGTGATGCGCATTTGTCCATGAATTGAACCGGCCGGCTGTGCGGCGATGGCATGACCCGTCGGCGCACCACCACGACTAACCGAGCCACCTCTACCGTGAAAGAAGGAGAGTGGGATGCCTGCTTCCTGCCCTGTTTTGGTGAGACTGGTTTGCGCCTTGGTCAATTCCCAGTTTGCCGTGAAGTAACCGCCGTCTTTATTCGAGTCGGAATAACCGATCATGACTTCCTGCACACCGGTCTGGTGTTTAATCGATTGTATGATGATCGGTATACGTAATAATTCTGCCATCATGTCCGGCGCACGTTGCAAGTCATCAATCGTTTCAAACAAGGGGACTATCGGTAAGCGACTGTAGACTTCACCATTTTCAACTGCAAACAATCCTGAGTATTTTGCCAACAGATAAACACCTAACAGATCACTGACAGATTGCGTCATGGATAAAATAAAATGACCAAAGGCTTCGCGATCCAGTTTGTCCATCATCTTGGCAGACATCTGGAATAACCCCAGTGTTGATGCAGATGGCTTATCCAGATTGGAAAAGATCGGCAGCTTTGCCAATGGTTTATCCAGTTCGGTTAATAACCAGGTCTTCCATTCATCACTTCCGTGTTCAGGGTTAGTGTCATGCCCATGAATGGCTTTATAGATAGAAACCAGTGTGTTGTTTACCGTGGTCGAATTCTCGCGCAGATCCAGTCGCACGGTACGAAAACGAAATGCCTCTGCTTCCTGCAATAAAGGCAGAATGGATGTACCCGCCAGATGTTTACAGTCCGCAGTACTTAACCCGAACATGAGTTGTTTAAGATGTTTAATAAACTCATCTGCATCGATATAACGTATACCGCTATGATGACCGTCCTTGTCATTCTCGACTGTGCCACGAAGTTTGATCAGCATGCAGGTTAGAAATTGGCGGAATACTTCACCCGGATTTCTGCTAGTAACATGTTCAAGTTCATCGATACCTTCCAGTATCGATTCAAGATCTTTGACAAAGGTATCAGGCAGTTGAATATTTTCTTTAGAGACACTCAGCTTATGTACCAGATCTTCCATGCGCTTGATGTAATGCAACAACACCATCTGTCGGTTTTTAAGCAATGTATCGCGGGTAACCTCATTAGTGACAAACGGATTACCATCGCGATCACCACCAATCCATGAACCAAACTGAAAGAACGGTTTTATCGAAAAGTCATTTTCAGGATAACTCTGTTTCAGCGCCCATTTTAATTTTTCATGCGTTTCCGGAATTCGCTCGTATAAGGATTGCTCGAAAAAATGTAGGCCCCAGGCAACTTCTTGTGCAACAGAAGGTTTTTCCCGTCGCAATTCACCGGTTAACCAAAGCAGATCAATTTCATTTCGTAACGCATCAATAAATTTTTCACGTTCGCGAGTTGTCCAGCGAGAACCTTCCAATCGATACAACAACACATAAATGCGGCGATGGATCTCCAATACAGTAACCCGTTTTGCCTCAGTCGGATGCGCCGTTAATGTAGGGCGAATATGTGCGACGTCCAGTAAACGCTGAACCTCGTCACGACTGACACCAGCTTGACTTGCCTGTTTGAACACATTAGCGAAAGTGCCCGGCATGTTCTCCAGACCATATTCTTTCTCGCCCATACGTCGTCGACGCATACCGGTATTTTCTTCCGCTACGTTGAGTAACTGAAACCAGATACCCCAGGCCTGAAGTATACCCAGTAGTAATTTACCGTCTCCCGGCGGGATTGCTAACTCGCCACGGACATAAGGCAGGATTTCTTTGTGGCGATGTTCAATTACCTGAATCAGTTGATCGGTTAAAAGACCAACGACTTCTTTTACGTAATCTGCTGAAGCTTCGTCTATGGCTTTTTTGTTCAATTTAGCTTGTGCTGGCGTCATATAAGATATTGTCTACTAATAAGTTTAAGCAACACGGTCACCGGGTTCATTCCCATCAAAGAACGCCTTTACGTTTGCAAGAGATCGAAGCCCCATAGCAACGCGGGTTTCTGTTGTTGCACTACCTAAATGCGGTAGTAGCACCACATTTTCCATCGATAATAACGCTTCTGTCACTCTGGGTTCCTTGGCAAAAACATCTAGTCCTGCACCGGCAATCGTACCGTCTTTTAATGCTTGTACTAATGCTGGCTCATCAACCACATCGCCACGGGCAGTGTTGATCAAGAACGCAGAGCTTTTCATCATGTCTAGACGTTCTGCATTCATAAGATTGGTATTCGCGCCGCCGCCTGGACAATGTAACGTTACAAAGTCTGAGTCTTTCAGTACCTCATCAACTGTATCAAATTGCTTCGCACTGTATTTCTTAATCACTTCATCCAATGGTGGGTACGGATCATAAAAACAGATCTCCATACCAAAACCAAAATGTGCTTTTTGGGCAACGGCTTGTGCGATTCGACCAAAACCGATAAAACCGAGTTTCTTGCCCGTTACTTTGGTTGCCAGCATATGTGTTGGACACCAGCCATCCCACTTCTTATCACGTACTAGTCGTTCTCCTTCGCCGACACGACGCGAAACCGTCAGTAATAAACTCATGGCAATATCCGCGGTACAATCAGTCAAGACTTCGGGGGTGTTAGTGACTACCACGCCCTCTGCTTTCGCCGCGTCGATATCAATGTTATTAAAACCGACACCGAAGTTTGAAACGATCTTGCACTTGCGTCCTTCGACTCCAAGAATATCTTCGTTAATCTGAAAGTCCGAAACAGTCGGACAAACAGCATCTGCGTTTTGCATCGCTGCTTTTAGTTCTTCGATCGACATCTTATGATCGTCTTCATTCAAAACGACATCGAACAGTTCTTGCGCCTTAGCTTCTGCTTCTGTAGGCCATTTACGGGTAAGAACAACCTTAGGTTTTGACATATAAATAGGCTCCGCTTAACTTACTTTAGCCAGTGCTTCTTTTACTATTGAAGCAAATGATGAAGGGTTGGGCACAACTATCACACCACATTCCTGAAGGATTTCTACTTTCTCTGCGGCACTTTCACCAACAGCAGAAATAATCGCGCCAGCGTGTCCCATGCGACGGCCTTTGGGTGCAGTTAAACCGGCAACGTAACCAATCACTGGTTTGGACATATTTTCTTTTGCCCACATCGCAGCATCTACTTCTTGTGGTCCGCCAATCTCACCAATGATAACGACCGCAGAGGTTTCATCGTCTTCTTCAAAGGCGGCTAAATGATCACGGAATGAACTGCCGTTGATCGGATCGCCACCGATACCAATACTGGAAGAGACACCAATACCAGCATCTTTCATCTGTGAAGCAGCCTCGTAACCCAGGGTGCCGGAACGACTGACGATACCCACATTTCCCGGGAGATAGATATAACCCGGCATGATGCCCATCATGCATTTTCCTGGACTAATAGAACCAGCACAGTTAGGGCCGGTCAGTAACATTTTATCACCTGCTTTGTAGCGACGCATGTAGCGTTTAACACGGATCATATCCTGCGAAGGGATACCATCGGTGATAGCTACACAGTATCGAATACCGGCATCTGCCGCTTCCATAATACTGTCTGCTGCAAACGGTGGTGGCACAAAGATAATACTCGCGTCTGCACCTGTCGCTGCGACAGCATCTTTCATCGTATTGAATACTGGTTTATCCAAATGTTTAGTGCCGCCCTTCCCGGGTGTGACACCGCCAACAACATTTGTCCCGTATTTGATCATGTCGGTCGTATGGAAAGATCCAATTTGACCAGTAAATCCTTGCACTAAAACTTTTGTACTTTCACTTAAGTGAATTGCCATGTTCGTATCCCCCTTACTTACCAGTCGTTTCTTTCCAGACAGCGACAGCTTTATCTGCAGCTTCCTTCAAGGTATCAGCCATAATGATAGGCAGGCCACTATCAACAAGAATCTTGCGACCTTCTTCAACATTCGTACCTGACAACCTGACGACCAATGGGACTTTTAGATCAATTTGTTGAACTGCGTGAACCACGCCTTCGGCGATCCAGTCACAACGATTGATACCGGCAAAGATGTTTACGAGAATACATTCAACATTTTCATCGGAAAGCACCAGATTAAATGCCTTGGTAGTACGCTCGGGAGAGGCACCACCACCGATATCAAGAAAGTTAGCGGGTTCGCCACCAGCATGCATGATCATATCCATGGTCGCCATTGCTAAACCTGCACCATTAATAATACAACCAATGTTACCGTCCAGACCGACATAACTCAGTCCACGATCTGCTGCCCGCATTTCGCGCGCATCTTCTTGTGACTTATCTCTCAACTCTGCAATATTGTGATGACGGAACAATGCATTATCATCGAATCCCATCTTCGCATCGACGGCCATGATGTTGCCTTCTTTGGTAACAACCAGAGGATTGATCTCAACCATGGTCGCATCCAAATCGCGCATCGCGCGATAACAACCAAGGAGAGTCGTGACCGCCTGGTTAACCTGTGTTTTATCAAGACCTAATGCAAAGGCAATTTCACGCGCCTGAAACGGTTGCATGCCAACTGCAGGCTCAACTGCAACTTTGATTATCGATTCAGGTTTGCTTACCGCAAGTTCTTCAATCTCCATACCACCTTCTGCTGAAGCAACGACCGTGACACTTTCATTAGCGCGGTCTAATACAAAGGCCAAATATATTTCACGTTCAATATTACAACCGGCTTCTACATATAAACGATGACAAATCTTGCCTTTTGGTCCGGTTTGATGTGTTACTAATTTTGCACCGAGTAACTCTTCAGCGGCCTTTGATACTTCGCCCTCTGATTTACAGACTTTAATTCCACCTGCCTTACCACGCGCTCCGGAATGTATTTGAGCTTTCACAACCCAGACTTCGCCACCGAGTTCAATAGCTCGATAGGCAGCTTGTTCCGGACTGTATGCGAGTCCACCAGCAAGGATAGGTATGCCGTACTCTGCAAGGATTTCTTTAGACTGATATTCATGTATATCCATGATTACAACTTCCTAATAGTTTGAAATAGAATTCTTTAATATTTAGTTGGCCGCGATCTGGGTCGCTTGCGCAATCACATTACGCGCCATACGTTCAGAAGCGATATCGATCATTTTACCATCTAATTGTGCCGCACCCTTCCCGGCCTTAGCTGCTGCATCAAGCGCTTCAAGTACACGGCGTGCACGCGTCACTTCTGCATCGGGAGGAGACATGACTTCATTTGCTAATTCGATTTGCGAAGGATGAATGGCCCATTTGCCTTCGTAACCTAAAGCAGCAACACGACGTGCTGCTTCTCTAAAGGCATCGGCATCAGTAAAGTCACCAAAAGGACCATCAATTGCACGTAGACCATAAGCGCGACATGCTGTTAGCATTTGCACTTGTGCAGCATGCCATTGGTCAATCTCAATACCTTTACAAACATAGTCCGGATTTAATCCACCAATCACAGTAGTACGAGAACGTAAACTGGCAGCGTAATCTGCTACACCAAAATGGAAGGCCTCAAGCCGAGGACTTGCCTGTGCAATACTGAAAACATTCGCACCACCGAGTGCAGTTTCAATCAAACATTCAAGACCGATCTTTTTCTTTAGTCCCATCGCGGTTTCGATTTGGGTCACCATCATGTCGACGGCATAAACGTCTTCTGCCGTACCTACTTTAGGAATTAAGATAGTGTCTAGTTTGTTGCCAGCTTGTTCCAGAATATCAACCACGTCACGATACATATAGTGTGTATCCAGTCCGTTAATTCTAACTGACATCGTTTTATTGCCCCAGTCAATATCATTCAAACCCTCAATGATATTCTTTCGTGCCTGCTCTTTATCATCAGGGACAACGGCATCTTCACAATCGAGAAATATATAATCAGCGGCGCTCCTGGCAGCTTTTTCGAACATACCTGGATTGGAACCGGGTACAGCTAACTCACTACGTTGTAGTCGTGCACGTGCCTGCTCATACTGTGTGAAACTCATACTATTTACCCTCCGTTTTACTAAAAACAACGAATTGCATTAGCAAAAACTTATATAAACACTATACATTTAATAACAGAATATTCAGTATCGAAATACTGGAATGTATTTTTAAGGATAAGGCGGGCTAAGCGCCCGCCATTGAAGCTTGATTATTATTGTATTCTTGGTTTAGCAGTTGAACGTAAATATTCTTGTGCTGCTGCAACACCGCTGCCCAATTCAATCGGGTATCCCAGATCTTTCATGGCCATCTCGGCGCCATTGATCGGGGTTAAAACCATCAACTCATTCATATCACCAAGGTGGCCTATGCGAAATGCCTGTCCGGCAATCTTGGTGAGGCTAATAGAAAGAGCCAGATTGTAGTAGTTGTAGGCATGACGAACGACTTCATTGCCATCAAAGCCTTCCGGAACTTTAACAGCAGTAACAGTATCGGAATACCAGTTTTCATCATTCGCTATTGGACGCATTCCCCACGCGCTAACTGCTGCACGAACGGCATTAGCCATACGATTGTGGCGTGCAAAAACATTATCCAACCCTTCCTCGAACAGCATGTTAAGTGATTCGCGCAAGCCACGGAGTAAGTTCATTGGTGGTGTATAAGGAAAGAAACCCAAGTCATTCGTTTTGATTTGATCGTTCCAATCAAAGAATGTTTTTGGCAAGGTAGAACCTTCACGACATGCTAATGCTTTTTCACTGGCACAAACAATGCCCAATCCAGTAGGTAACATAAAACCTTTTTGTGAACCTGAGACACAAATATCTACGCCCCATTCGTCCATACGAAAATCGATGGAACCAATAGAACTCACGCCATCAACGATTAGCAATGCCGGATGGTCGCAAGCGTCTAATGCCTTACGTACACCAGCAATATCAGAAGCAACGCCTGTCGCTGTTTCATTTTGTGTTGCGAAGACCGCTTTAATTTCATGATTTTTATCAGCCGCTAGCACTTCGGCATATTTTCCTACAGGAACACCATCACCCCACGTTTCTTCAAGGTGCTGAACCTCCAGCCCCCAACGTTGGCAAAGATCGACCCACAGATACGAAAAATGACCAAAGCTAGACATTAATACCTTATCGCCCGCATTTAATGTGTTTGATACGGCTGATTCCCAGCCACCGGTGCCCGATGCAGGGAAAATGAACACACGACCATTCTCAGTCTTGAAGACTTTTTTAACATCTTCATAAAGTGGTTTGGTGAAAGCAGGCAAGTCCATCGCACGCATGTCTTCCTGTTCGAGGTTCATCGCATTTTGAATACGACGCGGCACCGTTGTTGGGCCAGGGATAAATAAAAAGTTACGTCCAGGCATGGTATACCCTCCAATGTTATGAAAAAAATGTCCTTTACAAATAAAAAAGGGAAGACCACTTTTTTATTTTATGTTCTCTAAGTTTCAGGAGCTTTCGCTAAGACATCTCTTCAGCGGTGAGCGTGAGTATCAATTCTAATTATTTTATAATTTTTATCGCAATGAGCATCAAGAGCTAGATCGCGGCGATTGATTGCAAGCTGCGCAGTCTAACTAAAAAATAAGGAGCAAATCAATATTTTGAGAAGATTTAATAGTTTTATCAATGATTCATCACTATTTTGCCATGTGCGATCCAGCCTGTTCCAGGTCGTAAATCAAGTCTGATACATCTTCCAGGCCAACCGACAGGCGGATCAAGCCTGGTTTTATACCAGCTGCTGTGGCTTGTTCATCACTTAGTTTATTATGGGTTGTAGTACGCGGATGAGTAATAGTACTCTTGGCATCACCCAGGTTTGCTGTAATAGAAAACAGTCTGATTGAGTCAATAAACCGCCACGCTTGCT
This sequence comes from uncultured Gammaproteobacteria bacterium, assembly GCA_963976795.1. GTDB lineage: Bacteria > Pseudomonadota > Gammaproteobacteria > Eutrophobiales > Eutrophobiaceae > UBA7359. The sequence continues at coordinate 96,189 of CAXBLT010000009.1, read as the reverse complement.
CTTTGCCGCCATTCACTTCAAAACTGACGATACCTCCTGAACCAGATTGTTGCTTTGCTGCAAGCTCATGTTGCGGATGAGAATCCAGGCCAAGATAATAGACTTTTTTGACAAACTCTTGATTATTTAACCATTCCGCTATTTGCTGGGCATTTTGGCAATGTGCCTGCATACGGATCGACAATGTCTCCAGTCCTTTCAGAAAAACCCAGGCGTTAAATGGGCTCATGCTGGCACCACCAGTGCGCAGAAAAGCATAAATGTCTTCGCCAAGTAAAGCGTCACTACCAATAACAGCGCCCCCTACACAACGCCCTTGCCCATCGAGGTACTTCGTCGCTGAGTGGATCACGATATCTGCACCTAGTTTCAATGGTAATTGCAAACAAGGTGTACAAAAACAATTGTCAACGATCAGCAATTTATCCTTGCTATGGGCTATATCTGCCAATCTTGAGATATCGGCAATCTCAGTCAATGGATTCGAGGGGGTTTCCAGAAAAAGTAACTTTGTTTCTGGCGTAATTGCCGTTTCCCATGCTGCGTAATCGGTTAGGTCAACGAATGTCGTCGTAATACCATATTTAGGTAATATTTTAGAGAGTAAATTGACTGTTGTGCCAAAAATACTTCGTGATGAAACTATGTGATCCCCCGCCTTGAGAAGACCAAGCAATGTACACAGAATCGCGCTCATCCCGGAGGAGGTGCCGATACAACGCTCACCCTGTTCTAAAGCGGCGAGGCGCTGTTCGAATGTACGAACTGTGGGATTGGTAAACCGCGAGTAGATATTCCCTGGACTATCACCAGCAAAACGAGCTGCAGCCTCAGCGGCATTGGCAAAGACATAACTTGAACTGGCAAATATCAATTCACTATGCTCACCTTCCTGACTCCTGACCTGTCCAGCGCGAACGGCAAGCGTATTAGCGCTTAATTTTTTTGTATTGTCTGTCATATTGGCATCCTCAATAGTAATGATTAAAGCTTTGCAGAGTCAGCCTGGGATAAGTATTACTGAAATGAACGAGGGAATATTCCTGATTAGTTTCGAACTCCTCTAATTTCATCGAGCAGTTACTAAACAACATCGCAACAGGCGTCCTTGGCTCTGGCTCCTGCATCCATGCAGTCGTGTGTTCGCGACATAAAAAAACCCACATTCAGCTTCAGCTAAAGCAGGTTGTCTCTTTAGCGGTATTTTTATTGCGCCCGCAAGCTGATTTCAAATCGGCGCATGCATAGAAAGTAGTAAATTTAATCTCCTATGTCAAATATTTAAAGTCACTTTCTACCAGTAAGTATAGTGGTTAAAATAACAGCTATTATATAAAGACAATAAATAATTATATTTTGCAGGGAGGAAGTATTTTGGCCACATTTAAAAAAGCCCCTAATGGTGGCAAAAAGATTTCTATTAAAAATGGAAAATTAAGCGTACCAGATACTCCCGTCATTCCCTATATAGAAGGTGATGGCATTGGCCCGGATGTATGGAAAGCGTCACAGCGCGTGTTAGATGCTGCCGTTACTAAAACCTACGCTGGGGAAAAAGAAATTAAATGGCTTGAAGTCTATGCCGGTGAAAAAGCTAATCGTATTACCGGTAACTGGTTACCGGATGAAACTATAGAAACTTGTCGTGAGTTTCTGGTTGCGATTAAAGGCCCCTTAACGACACCAATTGGTGGGGGTATTAGTTCATTAAATGTCGCACTTCGGCAAATCCTGGACTTATATGTGTGTCTCCGACCTGTGCGCTGGTATAAAGGTGTTCCTTCTCCAGTCAGACATCCCGAATTAATCGATATGGTGATCTTCCGCGAAAATACAGAAGACATCTACACAGGTATTGAGTTTGAACAAGGTAGTGATGAGAACACCACATTTCTTGAATTGTTTAAAAAGGCTTTCCCCAAATATTATCAAAAGATCCGTTTTCCAAATACTTGTGGTATTGGCATAAAACCTATCTCACAAGAAGGTACTTCACGGCTGGTTCGTGCCGCCATTAAATATGCAATAGATAACAAGCGTAAGAGTGTCACCTTTGTGCATAAAGGTAACATTATGAAATTTACAGAAGGCGCTTTTAGAAACTGGGGTTACGAACTCGCCGAAACTGAATTTGCAAATGAGACCTATAGTTGGGATATCTGGGAACGTACCCGCGCTGTAGAAGGAACGCAAGCTGCACAAGATGAGATGGAACAAGCTGAAAAAGATGGCAAGGTCTTAATCAAAGACGCAATAGCCGACATTACTCTGCAACAAGTGTTGACTCGTCCTGAAGACTTTGAAGTTATTGCAACCATGAATCTGAATGGTGATTATCTTTCAGATGCATTGGCGGCTCAGGTCGGAGGCATTGGCATCGCACCGGGAGGCAATATTAATTACGACACTGGCCATGCAATCTTTGAAGCAACTCATGGTACTGCGCCAAAGTATGCTGATCAGGATAAGGTTAATCCGGGTTCACTTTTATTATCTGGAGAGATGATGTTACGTTATCTTGGTTGGACTGAAGCAGCAGATCGGGTGATCGGAGCAATGGATAAGACCATTATGAATAAAACCGTTACCTATGACTTTGCCCGGCTGATGGATGGTGCAACAGAAGTAAAATGTAGTGAATTTGCAGATGCCTTAATCTCAAACCTGTGATGCCGTGATAGTAATATAACGTTATGCCAGACAGAGAGCTGATTGCAGAATGCTCGCAGATTATCTACGACGGCTTTATCCGTTATAACAATCACTTTCATCGTATGACAAGACGTGCCCGAACACGTTTTGAACAACGAGACTGGAAAGGCCATCAACAAGACATTGTTGATCGTGTTGACCTCTATGAAAAATCAGTGCGACGTATCGTGCTTACCCTGCGTAAGACACTGAACGAGCGTGTTAATGATAAAGAACTTTGGCACAAGATAAGAAGCTACTTTGGCGAGCGTCTGGATCAGGTTCCGGATAATGATTTTATTAAAACCTTCTTTAACTCAACCACTCGTCGTATATTCGGCACAGAAGGTGTTGATCAAGAAATAGAGTTCACCTCATCCAGCCCTTCAGATGATCTGCACCTAATAATGTCACTCAATATAAGACGCTACCCATATTGGGTTTCCTTGCAACGTATCTTTGAAACTATTCTTGATGACTTCTCATTTCGAATACCCTATGACGATATCAGTCGCAATGCCAAACGTATTGAGAAAATGATCAACGCAGACACTAAACAAAAGTTTAGTAACGTTGTCGAGTACATAAGGTTTGAGTTTATCGATTCATTTTTTTATCAAGCAGCACGCGCTTATCTAGTGGGGAAATTAATACTTAGTGAAGGCGAAACACCTATTGTTCTCGCTTTTAAAAATGAAGACAGTGGCATCATGATTGATGCTGTTTTTCTGAGTGAAAAAGAAATCAGTCTAATCTTTGGTTATACCAGGTCATATTACTTTGCTGATCCAAACTCAGTAATAGGTGCCGTTCATTTTCTAAAGTCCATACTTCCCAAAAAACCTATTGATGAGTTATACACTGTACTTGGTCGCTTACGACAAGGGAAAACTGAAAGACACAGAACATTTACCACGCATTTAACTACCACCAAAGATAAGTTTGTACATGCTGAAGGAGATACCGGTCTTGTTATGATCGTTTTCACATTGCCATCGTACAACCTGGTATTCAAAATTATTCGTGATAAGTTTGGTTATCCGAAAACTGTTTCCCGTGATGAAGTTATTGGTAAATACAAACTCGTCTCAAAACATGATAGAGCCGGTAGACTGATCGATACTCAAGAGTTCCTCAACCTTAAGTTCCCTATTAACCGGTTCTCAAGAGAACTATTAGTTGAGTTACTCGAAGGGGCCTCGGAAAGTGTGCGTATGGAAGGCAGGAATCTACTATTGCAAAGGGTCTATACAGAAAGACGTGTACGCCCCTTGAATCTGTATATTAATGAAGTTACAGAAGAAGAGGCTATCGCCGCCATAATAGATTATGGACAAGCTATTAAAGATCTGGCCAAGACAAATATTTTCACCGGGGATCTACTTTTGAAAAACTTTGGGGTTACGCTACATAAACGCGTTATTTTCTACGATTATGATGAAGTATCATTGGTAACCGAATGTAAATTTCGTGAGATTCCTGAAGCAAGTGACTTTGAAGACGAAATGCTGACAGATACCTGGTACTACGTTGGTAAGAACGATATATTTCCTGAGGAGTTTATTAAGTTTCTATCCATGAATGAAAAACTCAAAAGAGAATTCATGAAATATCATCAAGATTTATTAACAGCTCAATATTGGCGAAAGGTACAACAACATCAGCTCGAAGGAGAAATATCATTGGTTGTGCCGTACACATCAACGACTTCAAAATTAAAAGAAATAAAATAAAGTCTGTTTACAAGCTATACAAACTTAATCACACTTAATATCGTGTCTCTTTAAAAGTAACCTAAGACGATCATTTTCGGCATCAACATTATTATGTTCGGCAAACACCCTGTTGATATACACAGAAATTAAAAACATGACCACCCCATAAGCAAGAAATATCCCTCCAAGGAAAGAATGATATTTGTCGCCTTGTGCTATCAACATAAAACTCTGTGGTACAACTGCCGGGAATGAAAAACTTAGATAAACCATCTTGCTAGCGGAATAGGTAATAATTGACCCGCCAATAAGTGATGCAATAAATAAAAATAACATCCCATGATATAAAACTGACTCAAGTAATGGTAAGGATCCTTTTGGAATAAATAAAAACCCGCTAAGTCCCCACATAGTTCCTGATATAGCAGACATAATCAGAAACATGATCAGCCATGTTTCGTTACCTTCGTTATGTGTGGATTGGTTATATCTCCATGTCATAACAAACCGTATAAACGTCAATAAAGTAAAGATAATGAACCAGACATTTAATATCTTACTTTGAGAAACATCCTGAAATAGCCAAAAAGCGAGGATTGCAGCAAGATAAGTCGCGCTATAACTAATATACGACTGACCATATAGTCTTTGAACTGTCTTAAGATTCGTCATAATAAACTAGCTCCATGCTTGAACAATTATCCTTGATTAACACTTTTGAAATAAACGTATTTTTTATACCAGGTTCAATACATCCTGCATATCAAACAGGCCTTTGTCTTTTTCTACCAGCCATTTTGCGGCTCTTACCGCGCCATTAGCAAATGTTTTTCTTGATGAGGCCTTATGAGTGATCTCCACGCGCTCGCCTTCTGTTGCAAACATGACAGTATGATCACCAACAATATCACCTGCTCGTATAGTTTCGAAACCGATTGTATTCCTGTCCCTTTCCCCGGTAATACCTTCGCGTCCATAAACAGCACACTCTTTAAGATCACGTCCCAGAGTGTTCGCAACGACTTCTCCCATACGTAACGCTGTACCCGAAGGGGCATCTTTCTTATGCCGATGATGCGCTTCAATTATTTCGATATCTGCCTCATCACCGATGACCTGCGCCGCCATTTGTAATAGTTTTAAACACAAGTTAACGCCAATACTCATATTTGGTGCAAATACAATGGCAATTTTGTTTGATGCTAATTCAATCTGTTCATGGTCCGCTTTACTGAGTCCCGTTGTTCCGATAACCATCTTACAATTAGCTGAGACACATTTTTTAATATTCGCAGTTACTGAAGCTGCGAATGTAAAATCAATAATTACATCAACTTGATCAGTAATATTTGTAATATCATTGGTAATTAAAACACCTGTTTTACCAATGCCGGCCACTTCTCCAGCATCGATCCCAAGCATAGGGGATTCATCGTATTCTATTGCGGCAGTGACCTCGACTCCATCAGCATCTTTACAGACCTCCATGATAGTCTTCCCCATTCTTCCAGCTGCACCACACACACCAACTCTTACCGACATAACTAATACGCCTATATAGATTCTATTATTTCAGATTATACATCGATTCCTGAAACTGACTTAACATTCCTGAAGATTTTAAGTGAACACCAGCCACATCATAATAACTAGCGCACAGTTATTGTGATGGCGGCATCGTTAGCTTGATCGATTCCCTTTCCTTCCAGCTGGCATACCAACAATCAAGCTTTGAATGTGCTTTATGCCAGTCTTCTTCTGGTAATCTAAAATCAAGATATCCAAGTGCACAAGCCACTGCTATTTGCCCAATCGTGATCGGTCCAATAAGTCGTGTCATTTCTGAGTCTAAAGAATGTAACGAACGCCGTATTACATTTAATTGTCTAGCGCGCATACCGCTATATTGTTCGGCAGCAGGGCGCAAACTGTCATAACGTATCATCACAGCGGCATCGAGGATGCCATCGGCAAGGGCTTGTAGTCGCAAAGCATCCCAACGTGCTTCACCAGAACCGGGGAAAAGTGCGAACTCCGGATTTAGACTATCCAGATATTCACAAATCACTGGTGAATCAAATAATATTTCATGATCAGAGATCATCAACGCTGGCACTTTACCCAGAGGATTAGCCGCCGTTAGCTCCGAAGGATCTTCCCAAGGGTTTGTTACGACTAATTCAAGTCGGTCTGCTAGACCTAGTTCTATTGCAGCAATTCGTACTTTTCGTACATAAGGCGATGTGGGAGAAAAAAATAGCTTCATTGCTTTTGGTTTCCTGTATTTTCCAAATACCACCTCACAATATAGATTGTTATACGTTCATTCTACAATAATCATCGACAAACGAAAAATAGTTGGAACTTGATTGATTTATATCAATCTATTTTTTTTTATGATAAAAGAATCCTATGGCAAGACTTAGAGAATTCGATTACGACAAAACCTTGTTAAATGCGGGGAAGCAATTTTGGGCTAGTGGCTACCAGGCAACGTCCATACAAGACATTGCTTTAGTGACTGGCGTAAAACCCGGCAGCCTATACAAGGCATTTGGTGATAAAAAGGGCTTGCTCCTAAAGTGTGTCAAACATTATATGGAACATACTTCTTATTATGCACTTCTAATTGAAAATTCTGATGTCCCCTTAAAAAAGATTCTAGGTAAGATTTTTAATTTAATGATTGAGAGCTGTGACGATACTACTCGTAAAGGCGGTTGCTTAGTAACAAACACTGCTTTCGAAATGGCTTCCGTTGATGAAGAGATATTTAGTGAAATGAACAAGCACCTCTCCCGTATGAAGCAAGCGCTTCTCAATCATCTTTTGTCAGCACAAGCGTCAGGTGAAATTGATAAAAAGAAGGATGCAGATGCATTGGCTGCTTACTTTATAACATTAATACAAGGTTTATTAGTCTCTTCCAGAGTAACCAAAGACAAGACAGAAATGCGCAATGCAATAAAAACAGGATTGAGTTTATTAGATTAAAATCGTTTTAATCTATACCTTTAAACAACGGTTTATCCCTGATAAGACCTGATTTTCTTGCCTCAATCAACTTGTCATAGAATCAAAAAACTTTTTCACCCCATCAACCCAAGAACTAGCTTGAGGGCTGTGTTTATTCCCACCAGTATTCATTGATGCTTCAAATTCTTTTAATAATTCTTTTTGTTTACTCGTTAGCTTTACAGGTGTTTCAATAATGATACGGCAGAGTAAATCACCAGTTGATGAGCTTCTAACTGAACGAACACCTTTTGATTTCAAACGAAACATTTTTCCACTTTGAGATTCAGCAGGAATTTTTAATTTCACTTTTCCATTTAAGGTGGGCACCTCAAGTTCACCACCCAACGCAGCAGTGGTAAAACTGATCGGCACATCACAATAAAGATCAGTGGCATCGCGTTCAAAAATAGGATGGTTTTTAACAGAGATATGTACATATAAATCGCCAGCTGGCCCGTTATTTTCACCGGCCTCGCCTTCTCCAGAAAGACGAATCCGATCACCGTTATCTACACCTTCGGGGACCTTCACTGAAATAGTTTTACTATCTCTGACTCGACCTTCACCACGACAAGGTCCGCATGGATCACTGATTATTTTCCCTTGTCCTCGACACTGTGGGCAGGCTTGTTGTACAGAAAAGAACCCTTGCTGCATCCTAACCTGACCATGTCCGGCACAGGTTGGACAATTAACTGGAGCACTTCCTTTTTTAGCACCGGACCCTTTACAACTTTCACAGACCACCATTTTGGGAACACGTATTTTAACTGTCGTTCCAGCGACAGCATCTTCCAGAGACAATTCAAGATTGTAGCGTAAATCCGCACCACGATAGACACGATTACCACCACGTCCACCAGCGCCGCCACCTCCACCGCCAAAAATATCACCAAAGACACTATCGAAGATGTCGCCAAATCCGGCACCGCCAGCACCACCACCTGCAGCACTGGTCTCTACCCCTGCATGGCCAAACTGATCATAAGCAGCGCGTTTTTGAGGATCAGATAAAACATCATGCGCTTCTTTTGCTTCTTTAAACTTTTCCTCGGCCTTCTCATCACCTTCATTACGATCGGGGTGATGTTTCATTGCCAAACGACGATAGGCCTTTTTCAATTCTGCCTCATTAGCATTTTTTGAAACACCTAATACTTCGTAATAATCTCGTTTATCTGCCATGCCTATACTCTATTTTAAATTTCTATTTTATGTCTATTTTGCATAAAGCTAATACGCAAATAGCCCGGAGAGCAATACTCATCTCCGGGCTGTTTTATTGTAATTATGCTGCTTTTAGAAAAGCTTCTAACCGATTATTTTTTCTCGTCTTCAACTTCTTCAAACTCAGCATCAACAACGTTATCATCGGCTGCGCCACTCCCCTCTGCTGCTTCAGGCGCATCGCCACCTTCCGGCGCACCCTGCTGTTCGGCATAAGCTCGCTCAGCTAGTTTGCCAGCGACTTCAGTCAGCTTAGTTGTCTTTTCTGTAATCGCTTCTTTGTCGTCACCTTTTAAGGCTTCTTCAAGGTCCGCTATAGCAGCTTCAATATCAGACTTCTCTTGCTCTTCAACCTTATCGCCAAGATCTTCCATTGATTTTTTCGTTGCATGGATCATGTTCTCTGCCATGTTTCTTGTTTCAACCAACTCTTTAGCAATACGATCCTCTTCAGCATGTGCTTCAGCGTCCTTAACCATGTTATCGATTTCTTCATCCGAAAGACCACTCGATGCCTTGATAACAATAGATTGCTCTTTGCCTGTCGCCTTGTCTTTTGCTGAAACGTTTAAGATACCGTTTGCATCTATATCAAAGTTAACCTCAATTTGAGGTACACCTCTTGGTGCCGGTGGAATATCACTCAGATCGAAACGACCTAATGATTTATTACCTGCAGCCATCTCGCGCTCACCCTGTAACACATGCACAGTAACCGCAGTTTGGTTATTTTCAGCAGTCGAAAAGACCTGATTCGCCTTAGTCGGTATCGTCGTATTCTTATCAATCAACTTCGTCATAACACCGCCCATCGTCTCAATACCTAAAGATAATGGTGTTACATCTAATAAGAGTACGTCTTTAACATCACCACCCAAGACACCTGCCTGAATAGCTGCGCCAACGGCAACCGCTTCATCAGGATTGACGTCCTTACGTGGTTCTTTTTCAAAAAATGCTTGAACCTTCTCTTGCACCATTGGCATACGAGTTTGACCACCAACCAAAATAACATCGGTAATATCAGATTTTGATAGACCGGCATCATCGAGTGCAACTTTACAAGGTGCGATGGTTCGTTCAACAAGTTCTCCAACTAATGATTCCAGCTTGGCTCGTGTCATTTTTAAATTAAGATGCTTGGGACCACTGGAATCTGCAGTGATGTAAGGCAAATTAATATCCGTCTGCTGGCTAGATGATAATTCTATCTTGGCTTTCTCTGCCGCTTCTTTAAGACGTTGCAACGCCAAAGGATCGTTATGTAGATCCACGCCCTGCTCTTTCTTGAATTCTTCACAAAGGAAATCAATGATTCGAAAATCAAAATCTTCACCACCAAGGAAAGTGTCACCATTGGTTGAAAGTACTTCAAACTGATGCTCACCATCAATTTCAGCAATTTCAATGATGGACACATCAAAGGTACCGCCACCCAGATCATAGACCGCAATCTTGGCATCACCACGCTTTTTATCCATACCGTAGGCTAATGCCGCAGCGGTAGGCTCATTGATAATACGTTTAACATCAAGACCGGCAATTCGCCCTGCATCTTTGGTTGCTTGACGCTGAGAGTCATTAAAATAAGCAGGTACGGTAATAACGGCTTCCGTAACATCTTCACCAAGATAGTCTTCCGCCGTTTTCTTCATCTTCATCAAAACGCGTGCAGAAACTTCAGGTGGTGCCATCTTTTTGCCATTGATTTCAACCCAGGCATCACCGTTATCCGCTTTTACGATCTTGTAAGGCACAAGCTTAATATCTTTTTGAACGGTATCTTCTTCAAAACGACGACCGATGAGTCGCTTTACTGCATAAAGCGTATTATCCGGGTTCGTTACTGATTGGCGTTTAGCTGATTGGCCAACGAGCACTTCCTCATCATCGGCATAGGCAACGATTGATGGTGTTGTCCTGCCTCCCTCGCTGTTCTCGATGACCTTTGCTTCACCACCTTCTAAAACTGCCACACATGAGTTGGTGGTACCGAGATCAATTCCAATTATCTTTGCCATTCGTCTTCTCCAAAATACTTAACTTACTGATTTATTGTGTAATTAAAAAATTATGTTGTTTGATTAAATATGGACTATGGTTATGTATTTCAAGCTTTTCTATGAAATAGTTACCAAATATTCCGATTATTTAGCGACAACGACCATTGCTGGGCGAACTAAACGTCCATTTAGCTCGTAGCCTTTCTGCATAACCGTCACAACGGTACCTGATTCTGCACCCTCAATTTCCTGCATCGAGACTGCTTCGTGCTGTTCAGGATTAAATTTTTCACCTTGTGGGTCTACCGCTTTGACATTGAATTTATCCATAGCCGTATTAAACATCTTCACCGTCAGATCCATGCCTTCACGTAAATCGTCAATATTTTCTGCGCTTTCTGCGGCTGACATCCCCAATTCCAGACTATCCATAATCGGCAAGAGTTCATTCACAAATTTTTCCAGAGCATATTTATGCGCATTCTCGACATCGCGCGCTGTTCGCTTGCGCAGATTATCCATCTCTGCCTGAGCCCTAAGCGCGAGGTCTTTATTCGTCTGAGAGAGTTCCTTTTCCTTATCAAGCTGATTCTGTAGAGACTCAATGTCGCTAAGCACTTCCTCTGCTGGCTCTAACTCACCTTCGATTTCCAAAGCTTCGCTGACATCATTTAGTAATTCTTCTACCGCTTCAGCTTCTTGCTCAACAACGTCATGCGTTTCATCTTGAGCTGTTTTATTTTCTTGACCTGTCATTTCTAACCTCTTTTTAGACAATAGAATCCCTGCATCCAGTAGGATGCATTTTCACTAAGTGGGGATTAATTTTTTGAGTTCAAGGCAACACCAAGCATTTTTGCCGTAATATCAACAATAGGAATCACCCGTTCATAATGCATACGCGTGGGTCCGATTACGCCTAAAACACCCAGTATTTCACCGTCGACTTCATAGGGAGACGTGACAACACTACAGTTGTCTAGTACGTCATAACCTGATTCTTCACCAATAAAAATCTGCATACCATCCGCATTTATTGCCTGTTCGAGTAAATGCAAAATGTCTCGCTTTTGATTAAAAGTTTCAAATAACTTCTTTAATTTTTCTACATCTGAAAGCTCAGCAAGATCCATAAGGTTGGTTTGCCCGGATAGCAATAAATCATCACTCTGACTCTTGGTATCGTCATTTGTAAATGCCGTTTGTGCCATCTCAATTGCTGACTGCATGGATTGGTTGACCTCTTCCTTCATCCTTTCCAATTCATCTAGGATTGATGCTCGAACAACCTTCAAATCTTTACCCGAAAAGATCTCGTTCAAATAATTAGAGATCTGCTGTAACTCAGAGCTTGAATAATTTTTATCCGTATTAATAATCCTGTTTTGCACTTCTCGATCATTCACAACCAGAATGACCAATACCCGGTTTGAAGATAAGGGAACAAACTCGATGTGCTGCAATTTAGATTGCGTGCTACGCGGCAGCATAACGACCCCTGCCAACTGAGTTATGTCCGATAACATGGATGAGGTACGTTGCATCAATGAGGAATAATCATTTTCAGGAGCCATTTCTCTCGCAATTTTTTCAACTTCGGCTGAATTGAGATCATTCACCCTCAATAGACTATCAACAAACAATCTATATCCCTTTGCGGTAGGCACTCGACCGGCAGAGGTATGTGGTGAATGCAATAGACCATAATCTTCAAGATCGGCCATGACGTTGCGTATAGAGGCAGGACTCAAATTTAAATCTGAATCTTTAGAGAGTGTGCGCGAGCCAACCGGAGCACCATCAGCAATGAAATGCTCTACCAAAGCCTTAAATAAATAAAGGCTGCGCTCTGATAATTGTGACGAATCTGTTGATGAAGCCATACTTAATCGAGTGTTACAGGGATAATAAGCTGAAATTTAGCACTCTCCTGTATTGAGTGCAAAACATCTTCAACACACCTTATAATAAAAGCCAATAAGCAATAACTTTTGAGAGTTATTGGTCGCTATCGCAGGCCATGCTATGTTTGTCTAAAAACCAACAGGATAGATTCAAAACCATGTTTAATCGAATCGGACTTATTACCAATTCTGGCGTCAAAGCCATTCAAACAACATTAAATGAGTTGCTTGAATATCTTGAGTCCCGTGAAAGAACAATAATTCTGGATAAATGTTGTGCCGAATTGCTGAACGATCACAACTTTGATGTGTTTGATGCCAGTGAACTGGGAGCACATTGTGATCTTGTCATCGCCATCGGTGGTGATGGCACCATGTTGATGGCCTCACATATACTTTGTGACTTCAACATCCCGTTACTTGGCATCAATCTCGGACACGTTGGTTTTCTCGCCGATATCCCGGCAGATAATATCCCCGACAATATGGATGAAATATTAAATGGCCAGTATGTCGAAGATGTGCGCTTTCTCTTGCAAGGTCAGGTATTTCGAGGAGAAAAATGCATCTTCGAAGGAAGTGCTATTAACGATATTATTATCCAAAAATGGAATATTGCCCGTTTGGTAGAGTTAGAAACCTATATCAATGGAACGTTTGTCCATACTCATCGTTCTGACGGTATGATTGTTTCGTCGCCGACGGGTTCCACTGCCTATGCGCTCGCAGGCGGTGGGCCGATTGTCCATCCATCGCTTGATGCCCTATTATTAGTTCCAATTTGCCCACATTCATTAACTAATCGCCCAATCGTTATCGACGGCAATAGTCACATCGAGGTCGTTATCGGTAGTAGGGAAATTGATCAGGCGCACCTGACTTTAGATGGTGAAACAAAGATGGAGCTTATCCCTTGCGATCGTGTTCGGGTAGAAAAGAAGAACAAAAACGTACGATTGATTCACCCACCTAATCACGATCAATTTCATATACTGCGCGAGAAATTAAACTGGAGTAAATGAGCTTGTTAAGACAACTCGTCATCAATGATTTAGCCGTTATCGATAATCTTAACATTGATTTTAAACCCGGCATGACAGTGTTAACGGGTGAAACAGGTGCAGGAAAATCTATCTTACTTGACGCATTAGGCCTGGTGCTGGGCGATCGCGCCGATACAAATATTATCCGCGGAGGGTCTGATAAGACAGATATCACCGCCATATTTTCAATCAATACTAATCTATACGTTAATGATCGGCTTGAAGAAATGGAGATAGCGTCTGATGAGGAGTTATTTATTAGACGAACGATTAATAAAGATGGTCGCTCACGCGCCTATTTGAATAACACTCCTGTTCCGATTCAAACCTTACGCGAAGTAGGCGAACACCTGGTTGATATCCATGGGCAACACGCGCACCAATCTTTATCTCGACCAAAAACTCAACGTGAAATATTAGATCAATCTGGAACTTATGACTCTTTACTGAAGAAAGTTGCTGATAACTATCATGAATGGAAACTGGTAGACGAACAACTCCAAGACTTCGAAACCAGCGGAGATGATTTTGAAGCACGATTGTCCTTTCTCAAATATCAAATAGATGAGCTGACTCAGCTTGATATTGGTGAATCAGAATATGAATCACTTGTGGAGGAATTTAAACGCCAATCGCATTCGCAAGACCTGATAGCAACATGTCAGCAAGTCTTGGCTGAGCTATCAGAGTCAGATTCTGCGATCTTTAGTCAACTCGCTCAGCATCAACGTGCAATAACTGATCTCTGCAAGATAGATAACTCACTCGAAGGCATCAATAGTCTACTTGATAGTGCTGCAATCCAAATCGATGAAGCTTGCTCAGAATTAAAAGATTATATCGACCGTTTTGATTCGGATATTAGCCAGCTAAATATAATGGAAAGCCGACTGGACAAGATTAATGAACTGGCCCGAAAACACAAAGTAAAGCCAGGGGCACTCCCTGAACAACTGATTTTACTGTCATCGCAATTAAATCAATTGGAGGGTGGCCAAGAACAACACGAGCTGCTACAGAAAAAGAAGAGCGAATTACTTCATGAGTACAAAAAGCTTGCAGAAAAACTCAGCGAAAAAAGAAAATCAACCGCAAAGAAAATTGCATTAGCAGTAACGAACAAAATGCAAGATCTTGGCATGGGTGGGAAATTCGATATCAGCATTGAAGCAATGGAGAGCTTAGAAACCTTGACGCCTCACCAATTCGGCATGGATAAAATTTCTTTTATCGTCTCAACCAACCCGGGACAACCACTACGACCCATCGCTAAAGTTGCATCAGGCGGTGAATTATCTCGACTCAGTCTTGCAATTCAGATCATTGCATCAAAAGATAATGGTGTGCCCACCATGGTATTTGATGAGGTCGACGCTGGCATCAGTGGAGGTATCGCAGAGATAGTGGGCAAATTACTAAACAGCCTCGCTGAACATCGACAGATATTTTGCGTCACCCACCTCGCACAGGTTGCCTCCTGTGGTCATCATCATTTACGTATCATAAAAGAAAGTAAAAAAGGACAAACCTTTACCCAGGTCATTGAGCTAGCTAAACAGGAACGAATTGATGAGGTTGCGCGCATGTTGGCAGGAATGGAAGTGACCCATGAAAGTCGAGCTAACGCCGCACAAATGCTTGAGTTGGTTTTATAACACGTTAGGAATTAATAAACGGTAACATTAATCGCTGTTTTTATTGAATTCGGATTATTGTGAGACTACCTATTCATTTGGTTTAACATATAGCACGAGGCTATGCTCAACCAAGTCGTAACCATGTTCCTTCGCAATTTCTTTTTGTAAGCGTTCAATCTCTTCATTATTAAATTCTATGACCTTGCCAGTATTTAAACAAACCATATGATCATGATGTGCACCTTGATCTAGCTCAAACACAGAATGTCCTGAATCAAAGTTATGACGAATCACCAAACCCGCTGTCTCAAATTGTGTCAGCACTCTATATACAGTTGCCAAGCCGACTTCTTCGCCATGACTTAATAAAGTTTTATAAACATCTTCAGCACTCATGTGCCGCTCATGTGAGTCTTCAAGGATCTGTAGGATTCGGATTCTCGGTAAGGTAGCCTTAAGACCAGCTTTTTTTAAATCTGTCGCTTCCAAGTAAAACCTCCCTGCAAAAATTAAAGAATGGGTATTCACCACTGTGAAACCGAAAATTGACGATAAAGTATACTTTAAGCCATAATAAATGTCGTTGAGGAATTCCACTGCAACAGTTATCCTCCCTGATATTCCTCCTTATTAACCGGTACGAAACATTAAGCCTTTGCATGAACAAATTAGCTATATTCATTATATCCCTTGTATTTCTCAGCGCGTGCACCAGAAGCTTCGATGGTGGTTACGAAGTACCTTTACTCTATAAAGTTGATATTCAACAAGGTAATGTCATTGAGCAAGAAATGCTCGATAGGCTAAAACCCGGCATGGATAAAAATCAGGTGAAGTTCATCATGGGTACACCTGTACTAATAGACCCGTTTCATAATAATCGCTGGGAATATATTTTCAGCTTTCAGAAAGGTGGTGGTGTCAGGGAGCAGCGCCACATCACACTACATTTCGATGAAGACGAACAAGTGCTTACTCATATCACCGGCGATATTACAGCTGCTGATGGAAGCAGAGATGTGAATAAGATCGTCGAGGCAGATGCCGTAGTTGTGCCTAAATCAAACAAAAAAGACAAAGGCTTTTTTGGTCGGCTTCTCGATTCAGTCAACCCGTTTGATGGCGATGATGCCAATCCACCGAACGACAATAGAACCGATCCATTAGAAGGCAACAAAGCCGATCCATTGGGTGGGGAATAAAGTGACTACTTTTTTGCGCGCTGCCGTCTAGCTTCCTTTGGATCAGCCATTAACGGTCGATAAATCTCTATTCGATCACCATTGTTAAGTTTAGCATCTAATGCTTGCACCTTGCTAAACACCCCTACTTTATTAACTGTTAAATCGATCTCGGGAAAGCGACTTAATACACCTGAACGATTAATGGCCTGATTTATATCGCTTCCTTGTGGTAATTCCAGCGTTAAACTATTTTGACTTTCGGGTGTGATGTAAATGAGCTCCACGCTAATGTTCTCCTGCTCAGTCATAAACATCTCGCGCTCGCTTGATAAAGGCATCAACTAAAGAATCAGTAATCTTTTTAAATGCTGCACCGAGAGCATGTTTCAACAATTTATTTTTAAACTCAAACTCCATTTCCAGCAATACCTGACAACCACCATTGTCATTTTCCAGAAACTGCCAATTCCCATACAACTCTTTAAATGGCCCTTGAACAAGTTTCATAATAACTGAGGTATCAGACTGAGTTCTGTTAGCGGTTGTAAATGTTTGTTTTAATTTACCGACTGCGATTGAAACAGAAGCCACGGTAAAATTATCTTTAGACTCAAGTATATTGGTGTCTGTACACCAGGGAAGAAAATCCGGATAGGACTCAATATCACAAACCAGAGAAAACATTTGATGTGCACTATAAGCAACCTGTGCTTGCTTGTTTATTGTAGTCGTAGTCATTATCTGAGTCAGCTATTCAACGAAACCTAATAGTTTAAAAATGCCAATTGCATTCAGGAATATAACGATCACACCAACTGGCGCGACATAACGAACAGCAAACCGCCAGGCTTGATAAGCAAGACCATCATCCAATCCCAATTCATCCACAGTTGATGATCTTGACATCAACCATGCAGCAAATATGGCAACTAACAAACCGCCTATGGGCAACATAATATTTGAAGTTAAAATATCAAAGATATCAAAGAAGCCATTTTCTTTTATTACACCGGCAAAACTAAAAGGAAATGCCCAATGATTAAATGATAAAACCGTCACCAAACCAAGTGTCCAGGCAATAATCCCGGCAATCGATGTCGCTTTAACACGAGACATATTCCTATTTTCAACTAGCCAGGTCACCGCAGGCTCCAATAGTGAAATAGCAGACGTCCATGCGGCAAATAGTAGCAAGACAAAAAACAGCGTACCAAAAAAAGTGCCAAAGGGCATTTGTCCAAAGGCAATGGGTAACGTGATAAAGATTAAACCTGGTCCACCGGCAGGTTCAAGTCCATAAGTAAACACAACCGGGAAAATCGCAATGCCGGCTAGAATAGCGACTGATGTATCCGCAATTGCAATCGTAAAACAGTTAAATGTGATTGATGATTTTTGCGACAAGTAAGAACCATAGATCATAATCGCACCCATACCAATACTCAGACTAAAAAAGGCCTGCCCTAAAGCAGGTAAAAGAATATCGGCAAAAAAATTCTTGTCTGCTAAACGCTCGAAATCGGGTACAAATAAGTAGGAAATCCCTTCCATAAATTTTTCTGTGCTCATGGCATACCCCACCATGACCAGTAATAAAATAAATAATGCCGGCATCAAAAATTTTACCGCTTTTTCTAAACCGCTCTTCACTCCACGCGAGATGACAACGACACTCATTACAATGAACATAGTGTGCCATGCGAGTAATTTCTCTGGATCAGAAGTTAGATCGGTAAACACCTGTTTAGACAAGGCTGCATCTGCGTCAACAAATAAACCGGTACCGGTCCTGAAAATATAAGCCAAGGTCCAGCCGGCAATCACACTGTAATACGAAAGGATAATAAAACCAGCTACGACGCCCATCCAACCGAGTAATTGCCAATGTCGGCTGAGTCCTTCATCAGCAGCCAAGGCAGCCATAGTATTAATTGGACTTTGACGCCCGCGACGACCTAATAGAATCTCAGCCATTAAAATGGGCAACCCCACCAAGACGACACACACCAGATAAACCAGGACAAAGGCCCCACCACCATTTTCACCAGCTAAATAAGGAAACCGCCAGATATTGCCCAAACCAACGGCAGAACCAGTTGCAGCAAGAATAAAGGCCCAGCGGGATGACCACTGACCATGGATAGAAGAACGTTTAGCGGCCATGTTTTAGACTCTTTTTTGTTTCATTTTCCGTGAATTTGCCAGTTCCTACAAGCAGGCAATATTTCACCGAATTATCTCAAGATACTGACGAATTTGCCGCTATTAATTAAGCACTATTCGGAAAATAACATGAGTTCAGTAGCAGTAAATAAAACAACAAATACTAGTTTACCTGAGCAGTTAGGTCGATTTAAGCCTTGTGATATCCTGGGAAAAGGTGCTCAGGGAATTGTTTATCTAGCTGAAGATACGCAGCTAGACAGGAAAGTCGCCATTAAAACATTGGATAAACGCCGACAAGATGCTGAGCAATTAAATCAGGAAGCAAAAAATGTCAGTAAACTAAGTCATCCACATATCATCCCGCTTTATGAGATAGATTTCCATCAAGGAATCCCTTTCCTCGTTTATCAATACTATGAAGGCGAACAACTCAAACGACGGTTACAACGCGAAGAGAAATTAAAGCAACTTGATGCTGTTAAAATCACAGATCAAATACTCGATGGTATTGGATACGCCCATAAAAATAATATTATTCATCGAGATCTTAATCCTTCAAACTTGCTCATTGATAAAGAAGGCAATACCAAGATCATGGATTTTGGCATCTCAGTTATATCCGGGACTCACACATCAAGTACTGAAATAACCGGCACGGTAAATTATCTTGCCCCAGAACAATTAACCAATAACGAGCTGAGTCCTGCCATCGATATCTTTGCCAGTGGATTAATTCTTTATGAAATGTTGACAGGTCATCAAGTCTATGCAGCCAATAATTCAATGGCCGTCATGTACAAAATAACGAATGATGTCGTAGCACCACCATCGAAACGGAACCCGAAGATAGATAAAGATCTGGATGCCATCGTTATGAAAGCGCTGGAGAAAGACCCGGCTAATCGTTATGCCAATGCCGCAGAAATGCAAATAGCATTAAAAAAATATCTTAAAGTTGATGATGAGAAGGAATCCACCGACAGTAATACCTCCAGTACTGTAGAATTCCTGTTACGTCGCATGAAACGTAAGCAGGACTTCCCTGCTGTGTCTGCACATATTACAGAAATAAATCAAAAATCAGCTATTTCAAATATAAGTTCTGCAACAGAACTTTCAAATGTAATCCTGAAAGACTTTGCGCTAACTACAAAGGTTGTGCGTCTGGTTAATTCATCATTTTACGGTCAATTCGGTGGCGAAATCACAACGGTCTCCAGGGCTATAGTCATCCTGGGCTATGAACAAGTTCGTGCCGCGGTATTAAGTATCATTCTATTTGAGCATTTACAAAACAGCGAACAAGCCAATGAGTTAAAAAATGCAGCCTACACTGCATTAATGAGTGGCATCATCTCCCGAGAAAAAGCCAAACAAAT
The DNA here is from genome assembly GCA_963976795.1 of uncultured Gammaproteobacteria bacterium. Lineage (GTDB taxonomy): Bacteria > Pseudomonadota > Gammaproteobacteria > Eutrophobiales > Eutrophobiaceae > UBA7359. The sequence goes on along the minus strand of CAXBLT010000009.1, from coordinate 76,222 downwards.
GAAAGTCCTCAATGAGGATGATTTAGAGACATCATTTGTAGCATCCATGTTTCACACCCTGGGAAAGTTATTAACCATTTATTATTTCCCTGAAGAATATGAAGCCATGAAAACGTCGGTATTGAATAAAGGCGTAGATGAAGATCAGGCAATGCGTTCTGTGCTGGGCGTCAGCTATGATGAACTTGGCCGCGGCATCGCGAAAGAATGGAAGCTGCCCGATGTTATTGGTGACAGCATGAAGCGCATACCTGAAGGTACTGTGCCTGTTGCTAAATCATCAACTGAATCCTTAAGGCAACTGGCCTGCTTCTCAAATGAATTATGTGCCATTAACAGCAATGATCAAGACACAACTGATGCTTATGAGGCGCTAGCTGCCCGCTACAAAGACTCACTAGGCGTAAGCAAAGAGAGTATCGACAAAATTTTAGAATCCTCCATTAAAGAAGCTGAGGAGTTTACACGCATATTAAATATTGATACTAGCAAAGTAAGCGTATTCAATAACATCCGTAAAAACGTAGCAGCAACAGAGGAAGGTGAGAACTGGAACACGGAAGCAGTTGAACAAAACAGCGATACCGATGATGGAGTAACAATTGAAACCGTAAAAACGGCACCAAAGAACCAACAGCAAAACCAGCACGATATTCTGGTTAATGGTATAGCCGAGATCACAAATTCACTACTGGACGACTTTAACCTCAACGAGATCCTGACGATGGTTTTAGAAACAATCTATCGAGGCATGGGATTTAATCGGGTTTTGTTCGCCGTATATAATGCTAAAAATAAACAAGTCATAGCACGTTTCGGGCTTGGCAAAACTATAGATGAGATTATTCCGGATTTTCGCTATAAGATCACGGATACGGAAGATGTTCTTGTATCAACAATACGCAAAGGAAAGGAATATATTGTCCTGGATGTGAACTCTGACGAATATAAAGACATGATACCCGCATGGCTTAGAAAACTCACTATGCCAACTACTGTTGTACTTTACCCCTTGATAGTAAACAAACGTTGCCTTGGATTGATCTATGCAGACAACGATGACTCGGGTATTAAAATATCCATGGAAGCACTTGGATTTTTTAAAACCTTACGAAATCAAGCCTCATTGGCAATCCAACAGGTAAAAAAATAATTCGGGTAAGTATCGATGTTATCTAATCTACAAATGAAAAAACCGGTTGCAGAAACAAGCAACGCAAGTCCAGAAGTAAACACTTCAACAGATGATACAGCTGTCAGAAAACATACCACCATGATGTTGTTAAAAAGAAGTCTGGCAAAACACAAAGAATTTCCAGCAATGGGAAACAGCATTGCAGAGATCATGCAGGTTGTTGAAGGGCACGGATGTGCAGAAGAACTCGCTGAGATTATTTTAAGAGAGCAATCACTCAGTAGTAAAGTACTTAGCAGGGTTAACTCCAGCGGATATGGGCAATTTGGAGGTGAGATAAAAACAATATCGCGCGCTGTCATCATCCTGGGTTTAACTCAGGTACAAAACATGTGTATCAGTATCATGGTCTTTGAAAAACTGAACAATGGCCCAATGGCAGAAATACTCAAGAGTAATACCTGCCAATCTTTTTTAAGTGCTATATTTGCAAAAAAACTCACCAAAAAATCACCTTCGGTAAACTCGGAAGAAGCCTTTCTAGCCAGTATGTTTCATAACCTCGGCAAACAAATCACCATTTATTTCTTACCGGATGAATATAATAACATCATGGATTTGATTATCGAAAAAGGTATTGATGAAGACGAAGCGACCAGAAAAATACTCGACGTTAATTTTGCCAGCATAGGTCAATTTATCGCGATAGGATGGAAACTACCCAAAAATATAATCTTAGGTATACAGCCTAAACCACTAAGAATTGCTCAGAAGCCCGCTAAGCCAGAGGATTTCCTGGCGCAAATATCTTCTTTGACCAATGAAATTGTACAGGCCGCCGCTTGTGGGGATCATGAACAGGCAAAAGCAGAACTACAACACATTATCAATCGTTACAAAGTCAGCTTCTCTTTAAGTTATGAAAAAGTGACCCAAATCCTGAAAATTCTTTTTGACGAGCTAATCAGTCACTGCGAAGCGCTAGGCATCGACCCACACAAGAACACATTCTGTAAAAACTTTATTTCTTTTACCATGCATAATCATGATTTTAAGGAATTCGAAACAACAGGAACTACACCAGGGGAAACCTCCCTATGAAACTACCTTAACCTACAGCATCACATAGGAACGAGCATAGTCTTTGAGTCGTATCAATAAACTGAATTTCTCGATATCAAGATTAATACATTAGTAATACTCCAGATCGCTGAAAACTAAACATCCTCCAAAAATTTACTTATCTGGCCCATCTACTCAAACAACTCGTTATTTCACTACACCAAAATAAATAAGCATCATTATATTCATTCATACTTTTATCTTGGCAACTCCTGCTATAATCCGCCGGATAACTAACCCGAGCAGGTAAAATGAGTAAAGACAAAAAGTCTGGCGGCGGCAAAACAATTGCCCTGAATAAAAAAGCGCGCCACGATTATTCTATTGATGAACGATTTGAAGCAGGTATCGCCCTTGAAGGTTGGGAAGTCAAGAGCTTGCGCGCGGGCAAAGTTCAGATCGTTGAAAGCTATATCCTCTTGAAAAATAGCGAGGCTTTTCTGTTTGGCGCGTTAATCACACCATTACCTACGGCCTCGACACATATCTCACCCGAACCACAACGCAGCCGTAAACTACTGTTACATCGTACCGAATTGAATAGATTGATCGGTGCTGTAGAGCGTAAGGGTTTTGCTTTGGTACCAACGGCACTCTATTGGAAAAACGGCAAGGTCAAACTAGAACTCGGCATCGCCCGTGGCAAAAAGGCACATGACAAACGCGAAGCCGAAAAAGACCGTGATTGGCAAAGACAGAAAGCACAAATAATGAGGCATAAATAAGACCAAGTCTGCTGTATTGTCCTCTAGCGCCACTCTCCTCCCTGAAACTTTCTTTAGCCCCCATAGTCAGTCACTTGAACATTCAATGTTTAATTGGTGACAGTTAGTCTATAATCCAATCTTCTTCAGGAAATAAAACTCGGGGGCGTACTGGCTTCGACGTGGATATGAAACCTGAGGGGCATGCCGAGGTGCAGATTACCTCGTAAACACTTCTGCAAAACTTTTAGTTGCCAACGAAGACAACTACGCACTAGCAGCTTAATAACCTGTCATAGTGCCGTCTGCCCATTCATGTGCTTGTGCACGGTGGAATCAGGCGTCGACTCTCACAAGACCGCGATGAAACTCGTCCGAGGTGGATTCGTTAAAACTTAATCGGGATCGCTCATTGTCTTCCCTGCCGGTCGGGTAGCATTGGGTTAAATTAAAGATTCGGCTAAGCATGTAGATCCGATGGCAGAGGATTTGCGGACGCGGGTTCGATTCCCGCCGCCTCCACCAAATAAATCAACCACCTTCGGGTGGTTTTTTTATTTGTAACGTTGGTGCGGATTAGCATCCGCATGCCCATGGGTCACGCGCAAGTAAAATTTAATCAATCAGTCACTCCGCACTAGCAATAATCACTCGGAAGTCATTTTTAATATCTACTATTTCAATCAGTAACTTGCCGCGCTGCTTATCACTAAGTTGATTGATTACATCAGCAATCGCTTGACTAATGATATTCATGTTGTAGCTTAAATATTGTTTAAACTTTTTTGGATGTTGTTCCCCTCGTGATGCAAAGGCATCTATCGTTGCTTGTTGCCACCCCTGCTCTCGTTTCATTAATCTTTCTATTTTTTCTAGCCAAGCTTTGCGATCATCTAACCAGACATGATCAAATCGCTGCATGGAACTTGCTGCTTTATTAAGTCGTTCCTTTTGCGCGTCATTTAAACGCCCCACATATTTCTCTAGCTTGTCAGTTAAATTATCATAATTGTCTTCGATGTATTCTTCATTGTTGCGGCTTAAATACTCTTTCTCAAATTCAGCCTGTCGATCCCAAAGATTTTTTACGAATTCTGCCATCTGTTCTTCGGTTAATTTTTCACCCAGTGTTATAGCTGAAGGTAAAATATTCACCTGAATTCGTTTTGCTGAGAAAAGCATCATATCTAACCAGTTTTTCACTATCTCTGCGGTGATGTTTCCTGCAACGTCCTTTTCGATGTGATTGAGTATTTCGATATAGCGCGATAATTCTTCGCCTCGATGCCATTGCAGTAGCACCTCCACCTGCTTATCTAGTTTCTCTTTTTGTACAAAGGTGAGATCGACATAATCATCAACATACCAAGGAATTAACCAATCGAGTTGATTGTAAAAAAACTTATTGCTGCAAGCTGTGCTGAGAATTAAAAGAATGGCCAGTATAAAATTTCGAATTCTAAACATGGTTAAATCAAACTATGAATATGGCTATATCGATAATGCAATAATAGAGATATTTATTCTGTACGTCATGTTCGATGTGCATATACGTTTGAGCATGAATGAAGACAACTTAATTAAAGGACTAGAAGCCCTCTAATTAAGTTCAACAACGATAGTCTACTTTACGCCAAGAAAATTATTTTCAGCAAAACTCCAGTTTATCAATCCCCAGAATCTCTCAAGGTAAGTACCTCGATCATTTCGATAGTCGATATAATAAGCGTGTTCCCAGACATCGCAAACAATCAATGGAGTCTGTTCAAACCGAATGATGCAATCCGCATCATCCGTAGTTGTGATTTTTAGCCTATCTAATTGGTCCCGATATAACCATACCCAGCCAGATCCAAACTTACCTGTTGCGACTTCTATAAATTCTTTTTTTAGATTATTAAAATCAGTAAAGGATTGTTCTATCTTTTCTCTTAACTCGCCACTCGGTTCATCGCTGCCGCCTGGACACAGACTATTCCAGTAGAATGTGTGGTTCCAAATCTGCGCGGCATTATTAAATACTGGATCACCAGGTACTTTATTTAAGATAAGATCTTCAAGGCTTTTATCTGAGCAGTCTTGATCTGCATCAATCAGTGCATTTAATTTTTTAATGTATCCAGCGTGATGTTTATTGTAATGATAATCCAACGTCTCTTTAGATAGAGCCGGTTGTAGTGCGTCTAGAGAGTAAGGTAGTTTTGGCAATTCATGTTTCATTTTTCTATCCATTTTAGTATTGTGACTTTGTAATTATTTATGATTTATAATTTTTATTTATAAGCTCATTTATTATTCCCAATCATAGACAAGGTTCATCATGTAAGTCGTATCAAGCTTATTGATGCTTGGTTTCGGTACGTTGTCATATTGATTACGCAAGCTAAGGCGGAGCTTCCAGGGGCTATCAATCCCGGCCAATGGCAGTTCCGCAAAGGCATTACTGATTAGACGGTAATCGCTTGCGGGGCGACTTAGTGATGGGTAGTAAGTGAATTTATGTCCAAACTTCCACCATTCGTCATACTGATATAAAAAGTCAGTGCCAAGTGAAACAACTCCTTCTTCAGAAGTTGTACCGTCAGTAAATGACTCGTGTTGATAACCGAGGCCAACTAAACCTTTAAGTATTAGGTTATCTTGGCGAATGAAAAATCGGCCTAAGCCTGTTTGTGCTATGCCACGTAACTCAAGGTTTTCAAATTCATCCTTTTCAAAATCGGCGCTGCCAAACACAAACCAGACTGGGTTCAGATCATGCTCTAATGCAGCACCGGCAAAAACTTCATTAGTTGAAGTAGTCTTGTTTTGCTTCTCCAGATTACCTTCTACATAAAGAGTGATTCGATCAAAACCAGTATCACGCACCGCTTCACCTCGACCTTGTACACCAAAGTTGTCGGTATTACCGCTTTGTCCAGAGACACCTAAACCGATATTACCCGACCAAGGATCTTCTAGCTTGGCCTTAGCTGTTTCTATGTCACCAATCTTTTCTTCATATGACTGCTTAACGTGTTCCAGCTCTTCTTTGTGTTGTGCTTCTAGTTTGGCAACTGTTTGTTTATGTTGTTGTGTTTCGACTGCGATTTCAGGGCTGTCTGTTTCTTTTCTCCAGATATTAGCTAGCTCAGATCCTCCTTGAAGCTGAATATCGCCAAAACTTGTTTTAACCAGTCGCTGCCCTGTTTCTTCAGAATACATAAGAATACCGTTTAATCGATCTCCTGATTTCAAACCGACCATTAGTTTATTATCAGTTGCAACACCTTTGATGGTGTTTGATTGAATCTCAAGCCCTTTGGCAAAACCAGTATCCATGGTTAGTTTAGTATCAGACATTTTCTGTATCTGACCGACCAATTGGCTGCCATCTTTCAAGTAGACATGATCCGCAACGGCGAGTATTGGCAAAGAACAGATAATAGCCGCGATAATATATTTCATATTTTTATTATGGGTGACGTTACAACTGTCACGAAGATGATTAAATGACATGATTCCTCTTTTATTATTTCGCATAATTATTTCCATTATTAAATCAGTAAAAACGTAAGCACGTTCTCACTGTTAGCTGATTGAGAGATAAGCGTAAGGGGTGTTACTAGTTATTACCGAACTTGGTGTTTATAAAATTATTGGATGTGTTTTCTTGGTTTTGCTAATAGTGTAATACTATATTATCTGTCGTTTTATATCTTTAACATAGGTTATTGTCATAGAATAAATAAACTAATAGATTGGTATAAAAATTCCCACGCTGATAAAACACATACTCCATAGGTACTATCTACTAACGCTAGATTTCGTTAGCGTTAGAAATACTTAATAACGATCATATTTTCAATATGTCGCTCTGACACCTACAAGGATTTAATCTTTCCCGGTAATTTTTTATGTTGTAGGTAAGTCGGATTGAAACCCGCGACTTCTCGTAGCTTACTACGATTATTGACGATAATTCTCTTGCCATCAAAACTTATCATGCCGTCATTTTTCAAAGTCCTAAGCGTTCGATTCATATGTACCGTGGTCAAGCCTAAGGTGTCTGCTAATATTTCTTGTGTCAGAGGAAATTCATAAGAATCTGATTCTGCTAAATCAACTGCCTCAAGTCGGCGCAGTAACTCCAATATAATGTGCCCGGTACGCTCATAGGCTGTTCGTCGTCCTATTCGGGTGATGTGTTCCCCAAGAATTGCCCCATCTCGCGCCGCTGTCCAACAAATTGCTGCGGCTAACCTTGGTGCTTTGCCAAACAGTTCGATAATTCTATCCGGCTCAACCTTACAAACAGTCAAGTCGGTTAGTGCTCTGACAGAGTTTTCCGATTTATTAAAGACTGTGGCATAAAGTCCGATAAAGTCACCACGTATTGAGAAGTTTAAGTTTTGCTGACGTCCATCTTCCAATAACTTGTAATTGTATGCCCACCCATCCTGGATAATGTACGTATTTACAAACTCTTTTCCTTCTAATACCAGATCCGTTTTTGCGGGAATACTTTGACAATTATCCTGAAGAGAAAGAAGCATGTTTTTCTCTTTTTTTGATAGATCTAGCAACAGTGAAAACTTTTTAACGATCGAATTATGTTTTGCTAGATTACCCATAGTTTCAAATCCAATGATGGCTTGTGCCTGATTCCTCGTTCCATAAACTGAATAGTTCTGCTTTATCTATGGCTACAAGCTTACCTACGAGCCATAGTTTGGCATTATATCAGTCGATTTTACTTATAGGTTCAAATCCGAACCTATCTCTACGATCTAAAAATAAATATATATTTATCAATACCTTACATAGCGCAATCAGAACTCTAAAGTCTCATTCATAACTAAAGTAATCCACCATAAGGCCGATACAGTGTATGAGACTAATTGCATATCAGGATTAATACTATTCCTGCATGGAATTGACCGTACTTTGTTATCGATATTTAGCGTAAACAAAAGGAACAAAACTATGAATATTTTTTTATCACGATCACTGTTACAAGCAAACTATTCAAACAATCGCAAATGACATGTTCAGAACTGAACTCTTTTCAGATTGCCAGATAAATTTTAGTTACTACACTTGTTAGCCATGACAGCTGAAGAGTCGATAAAAAAAATAGTTTATCGCGAAGGTGAGATAGAAAAACTATTAAGTATTAGAAATAATTTTGTCGACTTAATAGATGGTTACTCAAGCAAGACCAGTGTTCTTAACAGAAGTAAATTACTTGGCAGCATTTTTGACACAGTATTTTTCATAGGAATAAGTAATTTAAGAAGTCATATGCCGGCAGTAAAAGAAGTGTATTTAAATGTGGGTGATTCAAGAAACAAATCACTACGTAACCTGGAACTGTTGGAAGAGATGGAAATAGTAATACGAGAAAATGATAAAAAAGATTCGCGAGTAAAGCGAATTAGATTAACCAAAAAGTTTAGAAGTGATTTTGAGATATTTGTAGAGCGATGGCTAGATTCAAGGCAAGCAATTGTTGAGTCTGCATAACAGGAAATAAATTTAAACAGTATTTTAATTTATTGGAGAAAACCAAGATGAATAACAATGCCGCTGTAGATATATTTGACGACAACGATGAACCTGGCAATTGGATTGAGAGAGTTACGGAAACTTTTCTTAAAAACAAGATTAATCGTAATCTCAAAAAGGCCACGAAAGTCCATCCCTGCATCATAAACAACCATAGAGTTTTGGTTCATGAATATGGGCTAATGAAACAAAGTCCTGAAGCCTATGAGCAACTCAAGGCTTACGCAGAACAAAATTCATTTGCAATTAAAGAAGACCAACGTGTAAAAACTAACAAACCAGTAAAATTTGAGCGTCGATTAGCAAAGAGTTTACCGTTGTTATTTCTAGCCAGTGGCATCTTTATGTCTAATGCCGCAGCTGCGGCTGATATTTCCCCAAACTCCGGAATCAGCGTTATGTCAGATATCGAAGTAACCGGGACTTATGACCGTAACGATCGTGCATACACGCAAGAAAATGGCAAGCGCTTCATTACCAATCCTTATGGTGAGACTGAATCAATACTGGCTGTCGCGGCAGAAGCCAAGGCAAAAGGAAAACTAAAACGCGTTAGCACTCGAAAGATAAAGATGCCCTCCGGTTATGTCGGTGGTTTTATTAATCGCTACCAACATACCTTTGCCAATGGAGAAACCTTTAGTTATTACGAAGGCGAAGGCTTTGGCGCATTAGGCTATCACGCGGGTGAAGGCAAAGTCGTACTAGATGTCTTGGTTGGTGGTGGGGCATTTGGTGCACCTAAGCTATGGGGCCCTTATGACCAAATCCTCGGTGACAAGGATAATTCATCCATGCAATTGATGATGGGAGATGGCTCTAAAGATGGCATGGGGCTATTAAAAGCATCTTATGCAATCGGCTACACCGCTGTCATGGCTGAAGAAGATTATTCTACTATTGGTAATGCCTACGGATCTGCTATTAATGACACTGTCGGCAATATGATAGCGAGTGGCAATAATCCAAATATGAATATCGCATCGGCAAGTGACATCAGTAATGGAAAGATCTAAATCAATCTTTTAACGCTCATTGATCCAGGATAACTAACGAACATGTCTGATATAACTAATATTCTAGAGAGTCTCCGTAAAACTGAAGCGCAAAAATCCCCGGCCAACTGGGTTGACCGGGTGATGCGTTCGGTGACGCTGAAAAAGAAAGAACACGCTATGGTTCACCCATGTATTATTAATGGGCAACATACGCTTGTTTATGAACATGGTTTAGCAGAAAAAGATTCTGTTTCGTTTCAACAGATAGTCGAGTTTGCCAGCGCGAAAGGTTATCAATTAAAGGAAGATCAGCGTTCTGACTTTCTTGAAGGTATTAAACGCGTTCAAAACCGTCGCCGCGCAAATGTAGTCTCGGTGATGGTACTGACAGCAGGCTTAATGTCGCAAACAGCTCAAGCAAAATCCAATGACAACCATGATAATGTCCTACACGTTTCTACTGACGTTGAACACACGCAAACTCAAGCGGGTTTTGATCTCGATCTGGATTCATATCATACAGAAGCAGAACTGGCGGCGGGTTTGCTCGGATGGATAAACAGCCACTCATCTTTTACTTATGATATTGATAACATCCCGAATATAAAAAAGGTCTCTTCTAAAGAGATCGCTGAAGTCGCTTTTGGTGGTGAATTACCGAAGGCGATCAACCCAGACACTTTACAAATTTTTGGTTTGTATAATTTTAATGATGGTGCGGTTTACCTGCTCGACTCCATCGATCTGGAAACGGATGCAGGCAAAGGTATTCTGCTACATGAGCTCGTCCATTACCTACAATACCAAACCGGTATAGATAAAGACGCTAAATGTAAAAATGAACTGGAATCCCTTGCCTATGTACTGGAGGCCAAGTTTCTTGATTCTCATGATCATGAACACAATATTAGTGCCTCTCATATTAATAAAGTCAGTCAATGCCGATCGGCTTGATTCCATGAGCAGACTCTCACACCGAACAACATGTCAATGTCACCGTTATGGTCAATAGAGAATTAATATCGGAAATTGTTGATGAAAGACAAGCTTGAAAACCTACTGTTTTTTTCTTATCTGACCCATGGTCAGATAGACAAACTCATGCCGTATCTTGAAACGCTTGAATTAAACGCAGGAGAAATTCTATTCAATGAAAAAGAGGCTGGGGACTGTGTCTACTTTATTATTTCTGGCTCATTAGAAGTCATTAAAATGACAAGTTGGAGAAGCTTCACTACCGTAGCAACCACCTTGCGCGAGGGCAGTTGTATCGGCGAAATGACTTTGATTGATCATTCCCCTCGCCCTGCTACTCTCAGAGCTCACGAAGAGACAAAACTAACAGTACTAACACGGCGTGCCTTTGATGTAATGGTAGGCTCGGAGCCTGAATTAGCCATCAATATACTTAAGGGGCTTGCCCAAAATTTGAATGACAATCTACGCTCTACGACAGATAAATCGGGTAATGAGATTGCTGCTTAATTTTCGATATTTATAAAAACTACTGACACTTACTTGGTAAATATTCTTTCTGTAACGTCCCTTTACATGTCCAAATCAATCGTTCACCTTTAATCTTGGGAATTAACATAATCTTTCCCCCATCAATTTCCTTTTCAACCTTTATCGTATCTTTATTAATAAAATAAACGGATATCACGCCTGCGCCATCAGTGCCAACGACAATGTTCTTCACCAATGACCGGGAAATATCAACCTCGATATCTTGTTCTGTCTCTTGCCATTCTTCAGTTTCAGGTAAAGATCCCTTAGCTTGCCAGTACTCATTTACAGCCTTTTTGTATTTAATTGCCAGAGACAAACTCTTTAACACCTTAGCAGGATCAGTTAATTCTATTTTTTTTGAATCGGTAAAAACAAAATTCCAGCTAAGCACAATAACAGCAAGTATTAAAATAATGAGTGTTTTATTCATATTGAAGATTTTGCCATGTCAACCAATACCTTACGCACTGCTCCAGCTGAGGTTACAGTTTCAGTAAAACCGATACGATGAACCCGTGCACCAACACGGAGATGAAAACCTTCACTATCAATGCCGACCATTTCAGGTAAATCTGATTCTAAGTAGTCTATGTTATATAAATTACAATAATGTTTAATCGTTTCCATGTGATCAACATTCATATGTTCGAACATTTTTTTCTCTTCATCAAAACTAAATGGGTTGGCCAATAAAAAATCATCTTTTTCAACCCAGTAAATTTGACCAAAGCCACCTATAAACCGAATGCGGACAGGATTGATGCAATAAAAACTAAAGTCGTGTGTTTGATGGTAGCCCCGAGAAAGAGGAAAGTAACTATAATAACGTTCGACACTTTCGGCATCTTCTTCTGTCAGTTTTTCTGCATCGCCCACGTAAGTTACACGACCCACCGTCTGTAAATTATCTGCATTACCTTCAGTTATCGTTAATGAAACCTTGGGATTAGCAAGAATATTTTTTGTATGCTGCGCAATAGTGCTGATCAATATGATCGGCAACCCATTTTTATTAGTACAGTATGGAACAACGGAACCAAAGGGGTACCCTGGAATATCAATAGAGTGCGTACTCAAGATACCCTGATATTCAGACAATAATAATTTTCTTGCTTGGGACGACTTTTCTGATTTATTCATTAATAAGATCTTAACAGAACTGAATTATAATAATATCATCTAAAGACGCATCCATATTTTAATAAATAATTAAATAGTATCTTAGACTATGAAAAATAAATTCCTCGATAATACAAATATTGAAATATTTCCCATAGGTTTAGGGGCAATGCCTCTATCACTGGAAGGACGTCCTGATGAAACACAGGCGCTTGAGGTAATTAACACCTTTATCAATGGCGGCGGTAATTTCATCGATTCAGCCAACGTTTATTGTGTTGATGACAATGATGTCGGACACAATGAAAAACTAATCGCGAAGGCATTAACGCAACATGTGAGTAAAAATAATATCCTTGTCGCCACAAAAGGCGGTCTTAGAAGACCCAAGGGAGAATGGAAGGTTGATGGCAGTCCTGCATGGTTAAGGGCATCATGTGAAAAAAGTTTGCGTGATTTGAATACCGACTCAATCTTCTTGTATCAACTCCATGCACCGGATCCAGATGTACCTTTTACCGATTCTGTCGGCGAACTTTTAAAACTAAAAGAAGAAGGAAAAATTCACTACATCGGTTTATCAAATGTCACCGTTGAGCAGATTGAGTATGCCCTCTCAATCACACACATCATGTCCGTTCAGAACCGATGTAACCTGTTTGAACGCACTTCGTTCAAGAATGGTGTAGTTAAGTTTTGTGAAGACAATAACATTACCTTTATTGCACATAGCCCGGTCGGCGGACATTATCAACATGCACAACGAGCTGAGAATGTATTGTTAAAGAAACTTTCTGAAAAATATGATGCGTCGCCGTATCAAATAATGATCGCCTGGTTATTGCATAAAGGCCAGAACATCTTTCCGATACCTGGTGCAAGTAAAGTCAGCAGTATTGAGGACAGTCTCAAGTCAAAAAATATTGAGCTGAGTAAAGAAGATATGCTATTACTAGAGGCGAATAATAAATAGCTAATTTGAAGCATTCTTTCAAACCCGAGAGCTCTTGCCTATTGCTAACAGGTCCCGTCAGTTTATAGATCACTATGTTATATGTTGTGACTATACTCACGTTTCACTTCTACCACCTGGACAGAATAGGATTTATACCACTTATTCTTTGCCATGGCTTGAGTCTGTAAGTGTTCGTTGTTCAGTTTCCATCTGCGAATATCCTCTTCACTATTCCAATAGGAAATCGCAATTCTTTGGTCACCTTCCATTAGTGCAGTAAACTCCAAGCAACCATATTCCGAAAAATCCAGCTCTTTCATTCTCTCAATCGCCGCTGAATATTGCTGATCGAGTTCCCCAACAGTTGCTCTTAGGATGACTGCATACATTCAGTTAACTCCTCGTTGAAATAGATAGTGTTCCCATAAATAATGGCGAAAGAGTTAAAAACAAATCTCTTAGTGCGAAGGTTCCACTCATTTTACTGACGGCAATTAATGTCATTGTTAGACTTTTTGAATGATAAGAAACATGTGTGATTCAGGATGCTGGTCATACTCAAGGTGCTTACACACGCAGCCCAGACTTATAAATAAATTTAGAAACCCACTGACACCTAATGTCGAGTAGTAAACTTTTGGTCCCATATAATCATCTGTAAGTTCGCCCTCTTCATCAGTACCACCACAGGTGAATATTAAGACACCTTTTGTATTTAGACACGACACCAGCTTTGTCATTACTTTCACTTGTTGATTAAGAGGGATATGCCAAATGCTATCCCAAGCCGTGATGAGGTCATATTTCTCAGTTGTTTCCCATTCACATATATCTTGTTGATGAAAGTTTATCTCCGGATGTCTTTTTCTGGCCAACGCTATCATTGACTCAGAAATATCAACGCCCTCCGGAGAAAACCCTTCCTCTAGAAACAGATCGATGAAGCGCCCAGTACAACCACAACCAACATCGAGCGCTTTGCCTTTATTTGTTACAAACGATATCGCGCGCTTGTGCTGCTCGATACCATTGTTTCGATCGAAATCATCACTTTCCCAAAGGTGCGTGATTTCATTATAAGCTTTACCAATATCAGATGGATTCATATCTTGATTACCAAACAATAAATATTAAAATACTATATTGCTGACGGTTTATGCTCAAGCTGATCAATTATTCCCGTTAGTGAGTCAACTTTTTTCCTGATAATCCTAGCTCCGTAAACTCGTAAAGTGACTGCTCATGTACGACCATAGGTTGAGCTATAGCTTGAAACTCAACGAGGCCTCAGCAGCAATAGCTCTGTAACGTTCGTCGTACGGTTTGATTACATCCCGAAGTAGCAACATTGTTTCAGCCTGATTTTCACCTTGGTAAAATTAAATTACTTCGGCACTATTTATTGTTCCAGTGAACGATAGCGTGCTTGTCTGCGTCCTATTACTTTGGCTTGTTATAAGTCATTTGTATTTATCTGCTGCCCACAATGTATACATACTACAGAGTCAGAAAACCATTTTGCTATAGTATTTTCCCAGTTACCATCAGAGTCAGGGTGAGGCGATTTGAAACCTTGCGTTGTAATATATTTATTGCCGTAAAAACAGCGAACAAAAAATATTAGAACTATATGTAGTAATGCTAAACCTATAAATATATTAAAGAAGATAATATAAATAACTTAATAAGCCGAAGAAAAGAAGACCAGCCATTGCAACTCATGCAATGAAAACAGAGATAGCGTTTAGTTTCCCTAGCTTCATGCTGTTAACTCTCTGATGACTTGCAACGCCTGAATTCAGTGGCATTTAACGCGTGAGCATTTTTTTCGACAGCAAAAAAACACAGTGAGTCAAATGTCCATCGCAATGATTTGTTAGAAGTCATTTTTCATGATACTTCTGATTCTTGCTTTTACTGATGGTGCTTCGTCTCTCATTGCCATTTCAAAGAACTGCTTGGTTTCTTCTTTGTATTCATGGTACTGAAGAGAAATTTCGTAAAACCCATTATATGCCCATGCCCTTACAAATTTGTTTGTATCTGTGAGAGAGTTTCGCAAAAACAATTCAACGCCTTTCTTTTCTGCCTCACCAACTGGCATATAAGGGATGCTTTGCAGGATATGGAGTTTTGCCTCCCAGTTTTTAAATTTCGGGGTAAGTTTATAGATAGTCGCTACATCATTAGCGTTTAATCTATGCTTGTTTTCAAGATGGTGCTTTAGAAGCCATGTAGCCCCTTTTTGAAGACCTTCTTGACGAGAAAGCTCAATGAGCTTTGGTACAAAAGACGCTTTTTTGCCATAACGACTGTAAATAGCGCTGATGTCGCTCGATGATTTTCCATCCCAATTTTCTATTTCTTGCTCGATGCCCATAACTTACTTTGGCTTCTAACGCTTACTGGGGGGCGCAGCTTTTTGCGCGCGCCAGTAAGCGGTAGCGAACGACTTGATTTTCTTGTTAGATGGCATAACCAAGGTTTTCATTATCATCCAAGTCACACCTGAATTGTTTGAGCATACTCGCGTGCTATAATTTCGCGCAGCACCTCAAGGTTAACGTCATCAAGCTTATTGATGTAAAGACACGCGACCGATTTCTTGTGCTTACCCAATCTAGCGTAAAGCGCTTCTACGCCTTCGGTTTTACCGCCAACATAGAAAGTCATATTTGCCTTTCGGGGCGAATAGCCGGCCGCCGGCAAAACCCCCTCGCGCCCACTATCGTACACGTAATGGTATATCCCAAAGCCAACGATTGACGGGCCCCACATAACTGGCGGAAGACCGGTCACTTCCTTGTATATTTTGAGAGCGGTCAGCGCATCAGCTCGACGACGGGGATTCTCAATACCTGCAATGAAGCTATCTACGGACGCTGAAGTTGGCTTGGTTTTGTTCTCAGTCACGCTTACCTCCTACCCATCTAACGACCTAATAAGTGGTGCTAGATCACGCGCGACTTATCGCGTCCGCTTGATCTATTTGTTATGTGTTTTTTCATCATTGAACAATACCTTATTAGAGAATGGGTCTACCACTTCTAGAACTCTATCTCCCCAGGGTGCAACGGTTATTTCAGGATGATTGTATTTGTAACCTTTTGATGTGATCTCTTCGTGAAATTTATCGAGTTCACTGATATTAACGAATACTTTTGATCCCGGAGTGCAATCACCGGAATGTTCACTAAGGTGAAATACCAAATTATCTCGGGATACCTGCATATAAATAGGTGCCTCGGCTTCAAATCGATGTTCCCAGTCAAGGTTCATTCCGAGGAAGTCCAAATAGAATTCTTTGGCCTTCTCTTCATCAAATATTCGTAAAATTGGGATCGTTTGAAATTCCATATCTCGATACTCTATTTACACATAACGCCAGCCGTAACCGGCGCATTTGTAGTGAGCGCAGCGAACGAAAAACGCGTCCGCGTTGACAGCCTTGTTAGCTACATAGGCCATATTTCGCCCTTCCAAAGTTGTTCGTTGATATCAGGTGGGTTGGCCTTAACTCTTGGGTGGTTGGCCAATATTTGCCTTAAAGTGCGAACCGCTCCGTACGCATCCAGAATAAGTTTTCGCTGATCTTTGATGTACTTTTGATCAAAAGCATCTTCTTGGACACTATGGGCAGGCTTCTGTCGCAACTTTCTCACTTTTCGAAAGGCAGCTTTCATTTCTTTAATCGGCCCATCATCTTGTGGTCGAAAGTACCGATCAATCCATTCTTCAAGAATTGCTATCGTCCCTTTTTTTCTCACCTCAACCCTTCCGTCATCTCTCTCATGATCGTATTCGTCCGAAATTTCACCCGCGAAGAATTTCTTGTTTATATTGTCCGACATCATCTGGTCTAGAAGAAGAACGAACGAGTTGAACGCGGAAAGGGTTGGGCGAATAAGAAAGGCAAACTCTTTCGGCCTTGCTTCGGAATAATCTTTTCTGAACAGATTTTCAGAATTAATCATGTTGGCCATTTGATTGATGACCGATAATTCCATGACAAATGCTTCACAAAGTGGCAGGCGCTCACCCCAATCACCAACGATGTTGTTTTTGTAATAATCAGGGTGCATTTTAAAATCACTGCTCAGTAGTTCTTTCGCCGCCCAGATTTGTTGATGCTCCTTGCTTAGGGTAGAGATATACCACAGCAACGATACGACACATCGTTCATAAGAATCATTGAAACCGAATCCAAAAGTTTCGAGTAAGACCTTGTCTCTCTCATCTACTGTGTTTGATTCATAATGTTCATCCTGTATGCAAATCTGTCCATTGATATCATTGGCCCAATAGTAATATCTCGGATCGTTTCGGTATTGCTCCAAGATCGAAATATCAAAATACACACCATCTAACTGCCCACCACCTAAAGCAACACGCTTGGTGTAAGGCCGCCCCTCATAATCGCTATCTTTTACAACCTTTTCTAAAAGTGGCCTGCCTGGGTACAGGCAACAATCATCTGGATTTGAGGCGAATTCTTCTAACTGCCGCTCGATTGGAATTCCTGAAAATGGCTTGATGTGAGGATTGGGGAAAATCCCCGGACCGATGACTTCAATCCCCCCAGCTTCGATGTGCGCCTGAATCACAGATCGCTCCCATGAATCGTTGACCGGAGACCCGTTGAAACGATCCGACTCTAGATAGTAGCCAACGACTGTTTTACATATATCGTCCATAGGTGTTTGTTTAAGTAGCTAACAGTTTGTTTTATGGCGCACGCCGTAGTTTTCGGCTTTTGTTTTCTTTAATTCCATCGCGCTAATACTCCTTGTTATTCATTTCAAATCAAACTCTTACAATACTAGCTCAATTTAGTTAAAAAATAAGCCGCGAGTGCCGTTGTTTTCTGCGATTGTTTTTTTTCTAACCAGGCTATTGAGTTTATTTATATATGATTAATTTATATGCCTTATTTTTATTTCGGTTCTGATAAAAAACAACGGCACTGTCAGTTGTTTTTTACGAAATAGATTGCATGATAATAAATCAGCAAGAACTGCTATTAATTTAAGGAGTTTTCTCATGGATGATATCCCTGTTCCCATTGATCCGAAGTCTAACCGATTTATTCCACAACTTCGTTCCTTTATACGCAAAAAAGGCCTCGCTGATAGTACTGAAAAGACCTATCTACATTGGATTATTTATTATATTCGATTTAACAAAATGCGACACCCTCAAGATATGAGCGCAACTGAGATAGATGCTTTTCTTTCCTTTTTAGCCATCGAACGTAGTGTCTCACCGAGCACACAAAAAACGGCATTGAATGCGCTGGTATTTCTTTATAAGAAGTTTCTGAATATCACATTGGATGATTTGAAATTTAATTATGCTCGTCCATCAAGAAGAATCCCTGTTGTCAAAAAAAGGGGGCGGGGTGTTAAAAGTCCTATTGACGATTTACGCTGAAATCAAATAATTTCATATTAAAGATGCTCCCACTCCCGCCAACCTTGCAACAACGGAAAGTACAAACCCAGTTTTATATTCTCTTCGCCGAGTTGCTTCATCAGTGTGCCGTATTTCTCCAGTTGTTCCTGATAGCGTTCCTGTTCGTGATTCAGAAACGTATCGAGATTAGCGCCTTCGTGGCGACTGGTCTTGTAATCAATAATCCAACGAGTCCCTTTTTCATCGACAAAGGTTCTATCCAATATCGCATTGGTTAATTTTTCATTAACTATACCGCTTATTGGGTATTCATTTTGTCGTTGTTTATGCTCTTTTGAGAGGATCCATTGCCCGCGTTCATCATTGATCATATTACTTAAGGCATTGATCACGCGCTTTACGGCGTTCGATCTTTCACTTTGCGGCACACCCAGTTGTCGCAAGGCATTATCAAAACCCTGTTGTTCGGCTTCGATACGTTGCTGTGTCCACTGGTCGGTGCCTTCTTCTGCGATACATTGAATGGCCTTATGTACTACGGAACCGATATGCTTAATCGTTTCCCCTGCCCATTCGAATTCGATCAAGACCGGTTCAGCTTCGTCTTCAGTTGCATGTTGCCATGTGATACTTGCGGGTAGTTCGGGATGCTGCCAGTCTTTAGTTAAACGTTTCGTTTCCTGATTAATCACCAGCGTCGGTGCTGTTTCACCTTGCTCTATTGTGCCGGGCATATGCCGCTCATAGACAGCTTGCACTGTAGACCAAAGGTGTCCTAGTAGCGAACGGCTTTGCGCATCACAACTTACTTCGTCTTTGCTTTCTTTCAGGCTCGCATTACCGATGAGGTGTAATGTTTTTCGGGTCCGCGTGGTAGCGACATAAAGCAAGCGCGCGTCTTCGTAACGTTGTTTAGCCTTATCGGTGTTATTGATGTAATCATAGATCGGGGCTTGAAAGTTTCCTGCCTCGCGTATGGGAGCCAACACCAGATCCTCCTGTTCGTTATCGCGTTGGCGTAATAACCAGACCAATAGATCCCCTTGATTGAAACGCGGTGAACGGCCAAGTCCTGGCAGGATGACATGATCAAACTCCAGTCCTTTGGCCTTGTGTATGGTCATGATCTGTATTTGATTATCGGCTTTCAGATCAGGCGCGGCATAGAGTTGACTGACATCATCGATAAGCTCTTGTAGGTCTTCTATCGAACCACCCTGATCCAATGTTTCGAGTAGCGATAAATAGCTTAAACAATTTTCCAGATCGGTTTTTCCCGATAAGGTGGCCGGGCCACCGAGTTGAATCCAGAAAGCTTCTACGGCATCGCGAATCGACAGGCGTTGTTTTTGTAACAGTACGGTTTCATAGATTGCTTTGAAGTTTTGCAGTCGTATTTGTTGTTCTTGCGCCAACTTATTGACCAGTTCTTCATCGCAAACACATTCCCAAATTGTCTTATCCCGATGCTGGTCACAAAGCGCGTATAAGGATTCGAGACTTAGACCGCACCACGGCGCACGCAAGCAGGCCAACCAGGCAACTCGGTCGGCTTGGAACAAAAAAGCACGAGTTAATGCGAGTAGATCTTGTATTGCGGCCTGGCTACCCAGACCTTCGATATCGATTGCCTTGAAACCAATGTTTGCATTCCTTAAGGCTGGTACTATCTCGGCCAGGTGTGATCGACTGCGAACCAGGATAGCAATATTGTCTTGCGAGTCTTGTCGTTTGATTTCCTGAATGATCTCGACCGCATGCTGTGACTCTTTTTGATAGGCCTTGCCATACAGGGGATAGATTCGAACATTATTACTTGATGCGCTTTTATCAAAGGCATCTGCCCTACTGTAGGACACGGCACCGGTAATCAAATCATCTTGTGCGGGAAAGATGTTATTAAAACTCTCGTTTACCCAATCAACCAGACCTTGTTGTGATCTGAAGTTCACGCTGAGGCGTAATGCATTTAGCGGGACATTGCCTAGCGATTGATCATGAAATGTTTTAATAAACAAACCAACTTCGGCCTCACGAAAACGATAGATTGATTGCATCGGGTCGCCTACCAGAAACAGGCTACGTCCATCATCCATTGACCATTCTCGTGTTAAGCGTTGTAACAATCGATATTGATTGACCGAGATATCCTGATATTCATCCACCAATAAATGTTTGATGTGATAATCCAGTTGTAAGGCAAGCTCTGTTGGCAACTCATCTGTACCCAGCGCATTCACAGCGGACTCGGCAATACCAATAAAATCCATTTGATTACGTTCAGCAAAGATCAAACGTAGTTGTACCGCGGCAAGTTTGAGCAACTCGCATAAGGCATTCACGATCAACCATTCTGCATCGGTATAATGTGCAGGTGGTAAGGTACTGATCGTAGCCAGCGACTGTTGTAAACCATCGACCTTTTGCAACTCCGTGATCAAGGCCTGTATTTGTTTTTTCTTGCTGGTACGTTCATCCGCTTCCAGCTTGTTACCGCTTGCCGGCGGAAAACCATTCTTGACGGTAAGTTGTTTGCGCCATGTCCCGGCCTTGGTTAATAACAATTCATTAATAGCGCGCCAATAGTTAAGACTAGTCGCCCTGCTATCCGGCATGCTGGTGATCGACAAACACGCTGTGATCGGGTTATCTGGGTCAGACTCGCTTAAATGTTTTGCCGCAAAATCGATTAACGCCAGCAATTCGCTCTTATGTTCATTGGGAAACAACGCGGCAGTGATGCTCAATTGATCTTCGATCAATCTGACCAATGCCTGTTCCATGTCATTGCGATCATGTTCCTGTACGACATAACTTAACCATTGATCGCGTTTTCTTAACATATCGACGATCAAGTTTTTAATGCGCGGCAAGTCGTTATCCAGATGAAATACCAGATTGGCTATCGCCTCTGACCAGCCTGCGCCGCTTTCCAATTCTGCCAGCGTATTGATCGCCGCTTGTTGATATAGATGCTCGGCATCATCCAGCGTTTCCGGTTGCGTACCAAGTCTTGCCAACAGCGGCATCTGTCTCGTGAGATAGGCGCAGAATGAATCTATCGTTTGCAGGCGTAAACGACTGGGGTTTTCAATGATCTGCCAGCCTTGCTCCTGGTCACGCTGCAATGCTGCCCGCGCTAAAACGAATGTTGTTTTATCATGATCGGATTCTGGCTCGTCACCGCTTGAATCCATATTCGCTGCCATATTCAGGGCATCAAGTATTCGCCCCTGCATCTCGGCGGCCGCCTTGCGGGTAAAGGTAATCGCTATGATCTCTTCCGGTGCATCGACTAAGGACAATAATCTTAAATAACGTTGAATCAACAACCCGGTTTTACCGGAACCGGCCGGGGCCTGGATAATAAAAGATTGATCCGGTGCCAACGCCTTGCTTCTGGCGGCTTGATCAACAACGGGATTAGACATGGGCCTCACCCTCCTGTTGTTCAAGCTCATCCGGGTTTTCTACACGTTCATGTATGCGACACAGGGCATGCAGGTCACAATAACGACATGCTGTCTTGGTAGGGTCAACAATCGCCTTGCCTTGTCGAAAGTCATCCGCGAGTTGGATCAGTATCTGTTCCCATGCATCCAATTTGTCTTGCCATGACAGATCGCTGTCTGATTTGATGCCGGGTAAGATATCATCTGCATCGGCCTGGCCGACAAAGCCTAATTTACCGCGTTTTAAACTAGCAAAGGCGATGGCCGCTACTTCCTGCTTGCTGGTAATCGCATATAAGGGTAGCTGTGGATCATTCGGATTATCTGACTCCCAATCATTTTTGCTCACCGCGCCGGTCTTGTAATCGATAATCACACAACGACCATCGGCCAGTTCATCAATGCGATCAACGCGCAGATTTAATTCGATATCCTGAAACAAGACCGTTCGCCATTCTTCTGTTGATATAATTTTAAAACCGCTGCGATCTTTTTCGATCAACAACCATTCTTTTAATAGTTGTTCGAGTCGTTGTTGTTCCAATTCGGTAAATCGATCAGTAAAAGTTTCCGGTTGCTGCGAGATCTGTTGTTTGATCGCTTCTTGTACAACAGAACGAATGATCTTTGTCAGTTCTGTTTCTGAACGATAGTCCTGAGTGTCTGACGACTTCAAGCGTTGCCAAAGATACTGCAAAGCACGGTGCACCAGATTACCACGTTCGGCGGCACTGAGACCGATATCACTCTGTTGTAATGACTCAGCATAGAGACGATGACGCGCAAAGGCTTTAAAGGGACAAGCTGATTGATCTTTAAACAAGGCGCTACCACCATTCGCAATTTGACCAACAGGAATTTCTGGCGCGTGGACATCCATAAAAGATTCCAGTTGGGACGACCCTAATAGAATGTCTTTATAATCTTCATAGGGCATGTTTGTATTATTGGTCTCTGCATTTTCAACCCTGATCAAGGGACTGGGGCGGCAGATACGATCACCTTCCAGCTTGGTATAACTGAAGACTATTTCCTTTGCCGATGCGCTCAGTTTCTGCGTTAATTGCTTTGCCAATTTGAGTTGCATATCGGCACTGGCGTCAGGGATATTAAACTCCCGCTGGCAAGTAATCGGGATAAATGCATTGGCCTGTTTTATTTGCGGCCAACACTCATCTTGCATATCCATCACCCACAGGTAATCAAACTGCATCCCGGCAGCACCCGTCATACCCAGAATTTGAATCGGGGTTTCTGTGGTCTCCGGCTGGAACTGTGTCTCACCTAGCAAACGATTTAACTGAAAAAAAGCGGTACTGAAACTAACCTGCTCGGTCAATCCATCCAGGCTAGCCAATTGCGTTAATGCGGATTGCCATGCCTGTAATGCCTGATGTTCATCACTGTTTAGACTTCGTTCCCCCGGCCAGGCAAAACCACTTAACCACTCAGAGAAACTCATGGTCCATTCGCGTAATGTTTGTTTCTTTGCATGACTTAGAAACGAGATCTCAAACGTCTTCAATAATTGAATAAAACCTTCACATTGTTCATGCTCTTTACAGCGAACTTCGGCAATCCAGTACAAGGTTTTGAAACTGAGCTGTTGCTCGCCGATGCGCCTGAGTGCAGCATCAAATTTTGCTCGTGCTGCGGCTTCTTCCGCAGCACCACTGATAAACGGTGAATGTAATAAAGCACTCAGCGTATTGATTGGCACTTTGCGTTTTCCCAACGCCAGCAGATTCATCGCCGTAATGATGAGAGGGTAACTGGATAAAGGTTTACCTAATGAAATCGAATACGGTTTGTGTTGTGTTGCGTTTGTTTTAAGCCATTTAGCTGGTGTAAGCACCGAGGCAAAACCATATTCAAGCTGCTCGCGCAGGCTGCTGAGGTTCGGAGCGATGATACCTATCGTTTCATCTGAATTATTCGCAACCCTGTTTTGCAGGCGTTGCTTTGCCCAACACGCCGCAGACCAGATCTCAGCCTGCTTATCGGTCTGTTCATAGACGGCTACGGTTTCGTTACGTGGCGTCGCATTAAATTCTTCAACCTCAACACCATTATCAATCAAGGCTTGTTTGAGCTTGCGTTGCTGTGCCGTTAGTAGGTCAAAGTCATAAAAAATAATTTTGTTTATGTGACGTTTCAGTTCTTCGGCATGCGTACTCAGGTAGTCTGGTAAGACAGCATCATCCAGCCAGGCATTCTCTTGTTTTTGCTTCTCATAGCGCTCGACCCACTGCTTAAAGGCAAAGGCGTCCTCTGATAAATACACTCCTTCTGGAAAAATGGGAACACACCATTGCTGACAAAGTTGATACGCATGCGCGGCTTGTTTGGCTGTCGCCGTGGTCTGTAACAATTGTTCTTTATATTTCGAATGACCGATGATCTCTTGCCATAGCCATTGTTGCTGAAGATTATTCAATACAGTGAATTTATCGTCCGTACGAAAAGCAAGTGATTCAAAACTGCGTTTACACCAGGCTGTCCAAGGCAAACAATCTGCCGTCCGCCACGCTTGTTTGCCACGCTTGATTTGATCTGTCGCAAATTGGTAACGCAAGTGACGACTTAAACGCTGTGTAGGCGTAATAATTGTCGCTCCATCCACTATCAGTTTGCCAAGAGTCTTATTCATGCGTGATCAATGTAGTCTTATATAAGGTTCGATTTATGGTGAGCTCATCTGTCATAGATAAGTCACATTGGCATTATAAACTGACAATGTTAACCTTGTGACTTAAATATTTCTCTTGCTATAAGCAGAGAATCTTATGCAAACATATAACTACGATACACAACAGGAAGAGATTTCCTGCACTACCATCATGCCGACACGGAAGATTCCTGATATGGTGGACGATGTACGTGCGTCCTTATTGCAACACCCTCGAAGTTTGTCGCCGAAATACTTTTATGATGAGCGCGGTTCTGAGCTATTTGATCAAATTTGTTCTACACCAGAGTATTATCCGACACGTACTGAAAATCACCTGTTGTCCAGACATGCACTTGATATTATCAATAAAACGACACCGGATCAGATACTTGAGCTAGGGAGTGGTTACGCAGTCAAAACCAGGAGATTGTTTGATGCGTGTCAGAAGACTGCTCAAAACTGTACATATGCACCATTAGATGTCTGCGAAGAAGTCTTGATTGAAGCCGCCCAAAAATTATCTGAAGAATACGATTGGCTGGGTCTAAGCCCATTATTGGGTGATTATCATGGTGGCTTGGGAAACTTACCTGCGGCCCAAGGCTCACACTTGTTTGTATTTCTGGGAAGTACTATTGGCAATTTTGAACGCGCTGATGCACTGGACTTTATTAAAGAAGTTTATAAGACGATGCGTTCTGGCGACCACTTATTAATTGGTGTTGATCGCGTAAAAGAAAACCATGTGTTACATGCTGCATATAATGATGCTCAGGGCATTACTGCAGAATTTAATTTGAATGTCTTACACGTATTAAATCGCGAATTGAATGCAAATTTTAATACCGAAGAATTTACTCACTCAGCAACCTTCAATACTGATAAAGAAAGAATCGAGATGCGACTAATTTCCAATACTGATCAGCATGTCCACATCGATGAACTAGGTGAATCTATTCAGTTTGATCGTGGCGACGAGATATTAACCGAGATCAGTCAGAAATATACTTATACCGGTATTGAGGAAATGCTTAAGCAAGCTAACTTCACAATCACTGAACATTACCAAGATGAGAACGCATACTTTTCTTTAGTATTAGCATCAAAATAACACCCACTGAATAAATTATTCGTCAGCCAACCACTTACTGGATATCTGTTCTGCCATAGAAGGGTTATCAATAAACTGGTTCCGATTGCCCTGTAGCTCTTCAATTATATTATTGCGCAACATCTCTTGCTTACTCGGTGGGTCGAGACGATTCCAACGCTTTAATTCATTCAGCATATCTTTTGCCACAGGAACGCCATACTGGGTGTGCATATAAAAGATTGCGCGGGCAATATTACCTCGTGCTATAGGTCGAGGTTCGGTAATGTCATGGTTACGTTCAAAGTCACAGTTTTCGTAACGCCAATCCTCGCCTTCGATCATGCCAAAACTTGAATCACGTCGTGCCACATCTACATCTTGCCAGACGGGGTAAAGATTGTGCATATCAGCTTCCATACGGGTAAAACGTGATTTTTCATTGAGTCGACATTGTCGCCGACTGTCACACTGTATGTACCGCAACATCCAGCTTGACGGGTAGATTTGTTCAATGACAAATAATCGATCTTCGGTTAATGCGACCGATGAATCGAAACGAAAACCACAATATAAAGACCATCCACCATTGGCATAGAGCTCATTCCAGAAGGTATTGACCGCTATTTCATCGAAACTTTCAACGGGCAAGGTCTCTGCGTTAATAGTGTGGGAGACACTAAACAGATACAAAAATAAGATTATCCGTAATGGGCGAAACACATTTATTATTACTATTTTAAAGTATTGTAGGCAGCATGATATACCAGACTGCTTTAGAATGTGAACATATAGAATTTAAGCCTGACTAATAAAGATACTTTTTACTAAATACATTGAAACCATGCCCATTCACAATAAGTCGATAATCGTTCTCGCTCGATTACTATTTATCTGCCTATTGGCAATATTGAATGCTTGTTCAGATAATTTATCTCAACTCGAACGTATTAAATCGCGCGGCACACTTAGAGTTGCGCTAATTGCAACACCACCACTTTACTTCCCTGATGAGTCACTCATAAAAGGTTATGATTATGAAATCATAGCCAGTTACGCCCAATCTATCGGTGCTAAGTTAGAAATTATTCGGGTAAATACTATCGGCGAAATTATTGCTCAGTTGAAGCAGGGTAAGGCTCATATCGGTATTGCCGGTAATTCTCCTGACTATCCTGACGAAAACATACTGGGAAGTACCTCCTATGAGGAGAGTGAATGGCATGTCATCGGAAATCGAAAAAACATATTGCCAAAATCATTCGATGACATCACGCCCAGTACTGTCATCGTCGCTAAAGATAGTAAGCCAGCTTTAGTCTTGTCTGATATAAAACCGAAACACCCCTCTCTTTATTGGCTAGAGTTGCCCCATGGCAATAACAGACAGGTATTAGAGCAGGTTAATCTAAATAATTTCAAACTCAGTATAATCAGCGCTGATGTTTATAAGTATTACCGCTATCTATATCCCGAGATCAAAATTGCGTTCACATTGACCAAGCAATACCCCTCGCGCTGGTTTACACACAAGGACGAAGATATTTCTCTCTCAAACTCTATTAATGGTTTTATTAACCGGCAGAAACAAAACGGCAAACTGGAACAGCGTTATAATACTTATTACAGGCACCTAAATGTCTTTAACTATATTGATAGCTCTTATTATTTGAGATTAATCGAAGAGAGATTGCCGCAATATAGTCCGTACTTTAAGGTCGCTGCGATCAATAATGAGTTTGATGAACGCTTTCTGGCTGCTGTTAGTTATCAGGAGTCACATTGGGATGATAAAGCACGTTCGCACACCGGAGTTCGCGGTTTAATGATGCTGACCCAAGACACGGCCAAACGTGTCGGGGTTACAGATCGATTGGATCCAGAACAGAGTATTATGGGTGGCGCAAAATACCTGAACATATTAAAAGCATCTTTGCCTGAGAGAATTCAGGAACCCGATCGGTCGTGGATGTCCTTGGCGGCATACAATGTTGGTTTGGGCCATTTAGAGGATGCCCGCATTATTACTGAATCGTTGGGAGATGATCCAAACCTATGGATTGATGTTGAAAAACACCTACCAAAACTCAGCCAGAAAGAATGGTATAAAAAAACAAAATATGGTTATGCCAGAGGACACGAACCTGTTGCATTCGTAAGACGAATCAGGCGTTATTACGATATTTTACGCCTGTACCAGCAAGAGGAAATACTGGAAAAACTCGATCAGCCTTTGAAACTGGAAAAAGTGCGAATTACCTCTCCAGCATTGTAACTTAGGCCGTTGTTCTACTTTCTACCCTTTTATAGGCCTGACTATACTCAGTGACCAGCACTTCAGCTTCTGAAACTTGTCCTTCCGATAATTTATCTCGCACACGGTTTAGTGCTTCATGGACATCTGAACCACCCGTATCATTTGCCAACAATAACCAGGCATAGGCGCGGATATAATTTTTTTCAACACCTAATCCTTTTGCATATCTCACACCCAACATATGTTGCGCTTTTTGAAAGCCCTGTCTTGCTGCTTTTTCAAACCATGCGCAGGCAACCGCTTCATCTTTATGTACCCCTGAACCATTAACATGAAGATGCCCTAATCGATACTGCGCCTTAACATAACCTGCCTCGGCAGCCATGCGATAATATTTAGCGGCTTCTAATTCGTTTAATGGAAGACCAAGACCAAAGGCGTGAAGTTTTCCCAGTTGATAATGCGCTTTGGCATAGGATTGTTTAGCTGCTAGTTGAAAACATTGTTCGGCTGCTTTGAAGTCCTGTGGCACACCTAATCCATTAATATAAAAAAGGCCCATATTAAATTGCGCGCGTGCGTATCCTTGCTTAGCTGCGAGTTGGTGCCACTTAAATGCGGCTTCATCATCCTGCGCAACACCAAGACCGCCACCATACATTAATGCCAAGTTATATTGTGCCTTGGCATACCCCTGATTCGCAGCTTCCTGATACCAGCGGACCGCTTCTGTTTCGTTTTTCCTGGTACCCTGCCCTTGTGCCAACATTAAGCCAACATTAAGTTGTGCCTTCATATGCCCTTGTTCTGCCGCACGTAAATACCATTTCAATGCCTCAGCATCGTTTTCTGCTATACCAATTCCTTTGGAATACATAAACGCCAGATTGTAGCGTGCACCCGCATGTCCCTGTTCTGCTGATTTGAGATACCATTCAAAAGCCTGCTTATAATTTTTTTCTACACCAAGCCCGTGCTGATAACACCAGGCCAAATTGGCCTGTGCTATGACATTTCCTTTCTCTGCTGATTGTTTTAAATAGGTAGCCGCCTGTTCATGATCTTCCGGGACACCAATGCCCCGTAAGTACATTTGACCAAGACGCGATTGCGCCTTACTGGAACCTTGCTCAGCGGCATTGCGATACCAAAATGCAGCCTGTCCGGGGTCTAAGCGAACGCCTATACCATTTTCATAAAGATCGGCTAATTGAAGCTGGGCATCCACATCCCCCGCATTAGCATCTTTCGTTAGTACAGATAACTGAACACCCATATATTCAAGAATTCCCTGAAACTAAAGCCTATTTAAAAAGCTTAGCCTGTATCGCCCTGTTTTGTATAGTAAATCATTATTATAAAACTCGACACGCGTGACTTCTGATAGACTCTCGAACATGACTAAAGACACAAATCTACACAGTTACAGCCTGCTCGATCCAGATATGGTTATTCACGCGATCGAATCACTGGGTTATGTTTCTGACGGTAGAATACTGGCACTCAATAGCTATGAAAACCGCGTTTATCAGGTAGGTCTTGAAGATGAAGCACCGATAATTGCCAAATTTTATCGCGCTGGACGTTGGACTGATGACATGATCAGGGAAGAACATGCGTTTATGCTTGAATTGGCCGATGCAGAGATCCCTATTGTTGCGCCTATCACCATAAACCATGAAACCTTATTTAATTATGACGATTATCGGTTTTCGATCTACCCTCGTTTTGGTGGTTATGCGCCCGAACTGGACAACCCGGATCACTTACTACAACTAGGAAGAATTTTAGCTCAGATACATAATTTAGGAGAACTCAACGCCTTTAACACACGACCTAGTATTAATGTTGAAGACTTTGCGATAAAACCGGTTCAATACTTGTTAGAAAACGATTTTATCCCTGCTTATCTGGAACCCGCCTACTCAACACTTTGTGAAGATCTTATTATTAGAATCAAACATTGCTATGAACAAGCCGGCGACTACAAGACCTTAAGACTGCATGGCGACTGCCATCAGGGAAATATTTTAGTTCGCGATGAAAACTTTTATATTGTTGACTTTGATGATTCCCGATCAGGCCCTGCAGTACAAGACATATGGATGTTCCTGTCAGGTGATCGTAATTATATGACTGTGGGACTCAATGATTTTATGGAAGGTTATACCGAGTTTCGAAATTTTGAAGCACGCGAGTTACATTTAATCGAGGCGCTTAGAACAATGCGCCTCATTCATTATTCGGCATGGCTTGCTGCACGTTGGGACGATCCGGCATTCCCCATCGCATTTCCATTCTTCAATTCACAACACTATTGGGAAGATCAAATACTAAGCCTACGCGAGCAAGCGTCGTTAATGGAGGAACCAGCGCTGGTCTGGAAACGCTATTGAATTATGACTGCAACAATAAGTACAGAACAGACCAATACCAGTGATGAAACAAGAGAATACAACTGGGACTATATCCTCGAAATAGCAAAACAACATAAACGCCAATTAATCATGGCCAATATTATTGCTGTAATCGCGACACTGGCAAGCGTACCCGTTCCATTATTAATGCCTCTATTAGTTGATGAAGTTTTATTAGATCAACCTGGAATCGTAGTGAGTACTATAAACGCTATTACTCCTGTTGGGTGGCACGGGCCGATATTATATATATCAATTATTTTAATCGTGACGCTATGCTTACGCCTCATAGCATTAGTTTTGAATGTTTTTCAAACAAGACAATTCACCATCATTGCTAAAGATGTCATTTTTTTAATTCGCCGCACGCTACTGACACGACTAAACAAAGTTTCAATGTCTGAATACGAAACACTCGGCAGTGGCACAGTCGCTTCCTATTTCGTGACGGACCTCACTACTGTCGATGATTTTGTCGGGTCAACAGTCAGTAAATTATTAGTCGCTACTCTAACAATCATCGGTGTCGCGATCATTCTGCTCATCATGCATTGGCAAATGGCATTATTAATACTCTTTGCCAATCCAATAGTGATTTATTTCACGACCATTTTAGGCAAGCGTGTTAAAGAACTAAAGAAAAATGAAAACTCAGCCTTTGCTATTTTTCAACAGTCTTTAGTGGAAACGCTGGATTCTATTCATCAAATACGTGCCAGCAACAGGGAGAAACATTATTTAAAACGCATCATAGAGCAAGCGAATGAAGTCAAAGATCATGGCATTGCCTTTGCCTGGAAAAGCGATGCGGCGGGCCGCTTAAGCTTTGTCGTATTTTTATTTGGCTTTGATATATTTCGCGCAGTAGCAATGTTAATGGTTATTTTTTCCGGATTAACCATCGGTCAAATGTTTGCTGTATTTGGATATCTTTGGTTTATGATGGCGCCCGTACAGGAAGTTCTGAATATCCAATATGCCTTTTACAATGCCAAGGCCGCATTGGGTCGCATCAATGAATTAATAAAGCTCGATCTGGAACCTGATTACCCGCATATCATTAATCCATTTGAGAAAAAAAATACCGTTGGAATTAATATCTCTGATCTGTATTTTTCCTATAACAGTAACAGTGACAACGGTAACTCCGACGTATTGAATGGCATTAACCTCACGATTGCCCCAGGTGAAAAGGTGGCGCTTGTTGGCGCTAGTGGTGGCGGAAAATCTACATTGGTACAAGTATTAATTGGTTTGTATCCAGCAAAGAGCGGCAACATCTTTTATGACGGTGTTTCGGTCACGCAAATCGGGATGGATGTTGTTCGAGAAAATGTTGCTACTGTTTTACAACACCCGGCTCTGTTCAATGATTCTATCAGGACTAATTTAACCTTGGGGCGCGAGGTTGATGAAAAACAATTATGGCATGCACTTGAGATTGCACAATTAAAAGAGACCGTAGAACAACTACCCAATAAGTTGGATACCATAGTTGGACGGCAAGGCATTAGATTGTCTGGCGGTCAAAGACAAAGACTTGCAATTGCACGTATGATTTTAAGCGACCCCAGAGTTGTTATACTTGACGAGGCGACTTCTGCATTGGATGCTGAGACAGAATACCACCTACATACTGCACTCGCCGACTTCCTCAGTAATAAAACAACGATAATTGTTGCGCATAGGTTAAGCGCAATAAAACAAGCGAATCATGTTTATGTCTTTGAAGCTGGTACGATTGGCGAACAAGGCACACATCGTGAATTACTATCACAGGACGGGCTTTATGCGAAACTCTATGGCGTCAGGCAATCACTTTAAGATATAGAAATAATAGTTAAATAACCTTATGCGAAAAACTTTTCTGATTCTGCTTTTATTGACAAGTTTATCGGCATGCCAAGACTCGAATAAAGAATTGGTCACCATTAACGGGCTGACAATGGGCACGAGTTACTCTATTAAAATAATGTCCAACGAAATCGATAAAGGTACTGTACATACAAATATCGAAAACATCCTGACTGACATCAATCAGATAATGTCGACCTATATCGAGGACTCGGAAATAACACTATTTAATCAATCCAGAACTACTGATTTGCAAACCTTCTCAAGCGATCTGTATCGAGTAATTAAACACAGTAATAAAATTAGCACTATCAGTGGTGGTGCTTTCGACATCACAGTTGGCCCTCTGGTAAATATCTGGGGCTTCGGTCCTGTTCCATATAAACGAGATATTCCCTCAGACTCAGCCATACAATCCATAAAACAACATACTGGCTTTGAAAAATTAAGCTTTGAAGAAGCATCACATCGAATTTCAAAATCAGACCCCCTTGTCACTATCGACTTATCAGGTATTGCAAAAGGCTTTGCCGTAGATAAGGTCGCGCAATATCTGGATGGATTGGATCTTACTGACTATTTAGTAGAAATAGGTGGAGAACTCATTGCTAAGGGTACGAATGCAAAGCAACAAGCATGGCAAATTGGTATTGAACAAGCCAACCCTCTGGAACGTTCGGTGCAAAGGATTGTGAGTCTTGA
This sequence comes from uncultured Gammaproteobacteria bacterium, assembly GCA_963976795.1. Classification (GTDB taxonomy): domain Bacteria; phylum Pseudomonadota; class Gammaproteobacteria; order Eutrophobiales; family Eutrophobiaceae; genus UBA7359. The sequence goes on along the minus strand of CAXBLT010000009.1, from coordinate 43,278 downwards.
AAATATTGCCATGGCTACATCAGGGGATTATCGAAATTATTTTGAGAACGACGGTATACGTTATTCACATACGATCGACCCGGTATCAGGTAAGCCTATTAGCCACACTCTCGTTGCTGTCACAGTACTTCACAGTTCTGCAATGCATGCAGATGCGCTAGCAACGGCCTTTATGGTGTCGGGGCCAGAAAAGTCACTGGCACTGGCTGATAAAATAAATGTAGCACTTTATATGATCATCAAAACCAGAACAGGTTTTGATGAACGCTATAATGAAAACTTCAGGGCTTATCTAACTAACTAAACGTTACGCTCTAGCTCAATAAATTTATAAATAATAAAAGATGAACGAAATACTTTTCCTGATCATACTTGGTCTTGGTATCTGGTTTTGGCAAGATGCATTACATGCGCGCGAACTAGCCGTGAAATGTTCACGGCGATATTGTCGTGATTTAAGTTATCAATTCCTGGATGAATCTGTGGCAATGACATCGATAAAGCCCGGGCGTAATTTTTCTGGTAATTTTGCATTTCACCGTTATTACCATTTTGAATTTAGTCCTGATGGTCAAAACCGTTTTAGCGGCACCGCCTATGTGATCGGACATCACTTAGAATCGATACAGCTTGACCATCCAGATGGTATAATTCTGGAATCCAGTTTAAACAAAAAAGATTAAATCAACGGAGAGTTAAACAATGCCTTCATTTGATGTTGTATCTGAAATTGACCAACATGAACTTACTAACGCGATTGATCAAGCAAACAGAGAAATAAGCAATCGCTTTGACTTTAAGGGAACCGATTCAAAGATTGAATTGGTAGAAAACAGTCTGACTATCATCTCTTCATCTGAATTTCAGGTTAAACAGATTCATGACATACTTGAGACAAAAATAGTGAAACGCAGTATTGATACTCGTTGTCTGGAGTACGGCGATATTGTAGAAAATAACAAGGAAGCTAGACAATCCGTTGTAATAAAAAAAGGCGTTGATACAGAACTTGCCAGAAAGATTGTAAAAATGATCAAGGGTAGCAAGCTAAAAGTCCAGGCGGCGATTCAGGGAGATCAGGTCAGGATCACTGGAAAAAAACGTGATGACTTACAAGAAACGATTGCAGCGATTAAAGACGCAAAATTTGAACTCCCTTTGCAATATATAAATTTTCGGGACTAAACGTAAAACTAATGTCACACGTTTTCGACTTACACACTCATTCAACTGCGTCAGATGGCATTTTGTCACCCGCGTTGTTAGTCGAAAAAGCTCATTCAGTAGGGATCAATACATTGGCGTTAACTGACCACGATACAGTTTCAGGTTTAGCTGCCGCACAAAGTGCAGCAAAAAAATATAATATCACTCTCATTAATGGTATCGAGTTATCATGTCTATGGAATAATAAAACGATCCATGTCGTTGGTCTGAATTTTAACGCAGAGAGCAAAACTATAATTGATGCAACAACCCACCTGAATCAACTACGTGAAGAACGCGCCATCAAAATAGGTGAAAAACTCAAAAAGGTCGGAATTAATGATGCATATGAAAATGCCAAACGAATCGCAGCTGGAGGCACCGTAACTCGTCAACACTTTTCAACTTACCTAATTGAAAATGGTAATGCAAAAAACCAGACAGATGTCTTCAAACGTTATCTAGTCAATAACAAACCGGGGTATGCTGCTGTTGAATGGCCTAGCCTGGAAGATACTATTACTCAAATCAATAATGCTGGCGGGGTTTCCGTTATAGCACATCCACTACGTTATAAACTAACAGCAACAAAATTGCGTGAATTAATAAAAGATTTTAAAGAGCTCGGCGGCAGCGCTATTGAAGTTGTCACAGGGCATAACCAGTCAAATGAAATTGAAATGGCTACGGCTTATGCTAAACGTTACGATACAGCGGCGTCGGTCGGTTCCGATTTTCACAGTGGAAACACCGCCTGGAGTCAACTAGGGAAACTCACAGAGTTACCGCAGGGACTCACACCTGTATGGGAAGTGTGGTAAAAATAAAGTAACGCCCACAAGTTTATACACAAACCCTAATGAGGGCATATTATATATTCATGCCCCCTTATTCAATCAACTTAAAATAGCGTTGTTAACACAGCATTAAAAATCCCGAAGATTGAAGCGGGTTTTCACTAATGCTATTTATTTAGATCTTTTAGCAAACAATCAATTTCCGCGGATAGACTTTGATCATGTATTTTTGATATTTGTTTTGCCTTTTTATGTCGCACATCCGCTTGTTGCACTATTCTTCCCTTAACTTTTCTAACCTCCTTATTGATCGGAGATAATTCATTTTTTACCTGTTCCGCCAACCATTCCTTAAGATCATTATTTAATGCGTGGTTTTGTGCGGATTGTTGCACACCCTGTTCAGTTTTTCCTATCGTTTTTACTTTAATGTACTCTGCCTCGGCTGCTTGATGCATATTCTTTATTTTTTCAATCTCATTTGCCTTCCATGAATAAAATTCCTGCATCTTCTTTTCTTCTTCAATAAACCGTTTATTTATCTCAGCTTGAAAATGCGCCACTGTTTCTTCATGTTTCTGCTGCTGTGTTTCTACTATCTTGCAAATAGACTGTCGTTCTTGCTCTATCTTCTCATACATTTTCTTTGCTTGTTGAACCAGTTTGTTGGAACTTTGTGTCTGTAAAGTTATTTTTTTTCGTTGCTCTTTAAATTTCTTGTCTGTCAGTTCAACTACTGTTTTTTTTAATTCAGAAGCAATATCTTGTATATGTGATATATCCTTAAACTTTCCCCGTATGCTTTCAAGCTCTTGACGAAGTTCTTTCAATTCTCCATATATAATATTATCGTGTTCATTGATATTTTCATTTGATGTCTCATTTTTCTTGAAGGGTAAGATATTTGCAGAGCTTAAATCACTTTTAATCATTTTCGTTTGATCTTTAGCTACATGTCTGAAGAGTGTTTTTAAGCCACTATTCAATTGATAAACATCATAACCATGCTGAGCAAGGATATAAGCAGCTATTGCGCAACGAGAGCCGGTATCGCAACAAGTAATGTATTGCTTTGTTCTATCCAGCTTTCCAAGCTGTAAGCGAAGTATATTTAAGGGTATATTGATGCTTCCTTCTACAGAATAATCCTGATACTCATCCGGGAACCGAACATCCAACCATATGGCCCCCTCTTTTTCTATAGCTTGCGCTGTTTCAAAATCTACTTTTTGTAGTATCGAAAATAAAATGAGTTCTACAAAATCATCTTTGCTTAAACGCATTAATCGACCATTCGTGAGCATGGTGACAGAAGCATTGCGCTTAGTATTTGCAATAATGGCCTCTTCCCCAAAGGCATCACCTTCTCTTATTTGAGCCAGATTAATATCCTGAGCAGTCGGCGTTGGTCTCCTGCTGATTTGACAGCGGCCAGATTGGATAATGTAATAATAATCACCGTTGTCGCCCTGATTAACAATAACATCACCTTCACTGACATTGATTGATTCTATTTTAGAGAATATCTTTTGGATATTTTCAACTGAAATATTATTGTAAAGAGGAGACTGCAAAATTCTTGTCATCCAATCTTCATCTCCATCACTACCTATATCATTAACCTCAAGCCCGGGGTTACAACTCGCTATGCCTACATCATTACCAATGAGTAATGAATCCAGCAATGTTTTGTCTATACAGAGAATTAAAGAATCATCTTCCGCTCTTGCAGTGTATTGTCGAGGCTGGAATTGGGCTAGTGGATAGCGCGCGCCATCTGTTCCCGAATAGATGCGAAAGTCTGTATTATCTGTTGAAATTAGTTTCAGCTCACCTTTAAGCAGATAAAAAGCATAATCGTCATTATCACCTTCACTAAAAACGATACGATCTTTAGGCACTGCTTTCACGTTTGACCCTGAAACAATTAATTCAATGTTGTCTTTCGACAGATTGTTTATCGGTATAAGTGTTTTAAGGATACTGGCTAACTCAATATTAGGCGGTGATACCATATCTACTCATGTGTCCGTGGTTTTACTTTGTAAGGATTATGCTCTGATAATGATTCAATACATTTAAGCCATTAATGCATTCTCTTAACACCTCAAATAGCTGTTTCTGTGAACATGCTCACATGATTAATCGCTCACTTTTAAAAAATTATTTTCAGATATTTAACTTTTAAACCTTCAAATATTGTCGTGTTCGAACGACGCATTAAGCTGTTTTATAACAAAAAACTGACAAGTTAAAACCTGTATTTTCAAGCTATCTATTTGTTTTTATTATCTTTAGTTGATTGTGCCTTCTCTTGGCACAGCGATTGCGCTACATAAGATTATTACGATTACGAGGGTACACAAGTGTCAACAAACGAATTGCTAAAGATAGATGAAGAAGAAAAAGAATTACTTTGGGAAATATTCCATTATGAAAAGATGCTCGATGATAACGAGGAGATGCTACTGAATGATCTAAGTTACTACGAAGAAAGAATTCGTTCTATTGGTAGTACAAAAACACCTATAGAAATAGGTTTGCTCACTATATATATGAAGCACATGAAAAATATAAGAACACTGCTATTGAACCTCCAAAATAGCCGAAATGATAAACTAAAAAAGCAAATTCAAAATCTGTCTATTAAATCATCTGGCGCTTGATGATTCGAGAAAGTTAGCCTGATGCTTTAATGCTAATACATCCAACTGTTGCTCGGTTAGTGATGATATGCTTCCAAGACTAACGACCTCCCAGCCTTTATACCCAGAAGTCATCGCATGTTTTGCTGCTTGCGTATATTTTTTTTCATTTTCTTCAGACCAAATCAACAAGTCTGCATATTCAAAAAAAACAATTCTTCGTGACTCGGTCAGCACAGCTGCTTGACCTTTAAAGTTATAAAATGCAGAAAATTTTTCGGTTTCTTTATAGTACCGAAACAACATTTTGCTAAGTTGCTCAAATATAAGCGCGACTACCTCATCGTCTGCAGTCAAAACTACTTCGATGTATGAATCGAGTCTGGATACTTTTTCAAGCCCCGAAAGATAAGTTGTAATTATCGTTTTATTTGTTGGTGATAGGACCGTATGTTCTATAAATGCCTTGATCAGCTTTTTGTTGATTCCCATTTTCAAAAGCAGATCAACATTATATTCGTTCAGTTCGGCCAGCGTTTTACTCTTTAGAATATAGCTTACTTTAGTGTCCATCTCGTTCTGATTCTGAGTAGTTGTAAAACCACTATTCAAACCGACACCGGCAGAGACTTTACCAGAGGCCCGTGCATTGGCAACAGTATTCAAAAAAGATTGTACTTTGTAATTACTGGAATACATATCAAGACCTAGTTGAAACGACGCATTACGTTTATGTCTGGCAACTGTCGGATCATTTGGTTCTCTGAGTGAATACCGGTTTAATCTATCTCTGACAAAAGGATCTTCACCTTCCAGTGTCGCGCCCAGATTATTACCCAATTGCCCGGCCAGGTTTCTCGCAGTTCTTATAGGTGAAGTCAGAAAATCAACTGCAGAATCGTCAGAAAGAATTAATTGGCTACGTAGCTCATCTGAAAACTCTTCGTTCTGATTATTGTATTGTTCTATTGCTTGCGACAGAATCCTGATTTCATTAAGTCGTTTCTTCAGTACCGCCAAAGATTTTAATTCAAAATCTCCAATATCGGATTCAACTTGAAATTCATAGAATCCATTGTTGAACACTACAGAGTCTACTCGATGATAAGGTGAGGACAGTTCACCTGATAATAAGATCTTATTACTATTAATGACGGGTTCAGGTTCGTTCTCTTCTGCTACACTTAAGAAAGGAAAAAAAAGCAACAGTGTTAATACACCTGGTTTTAATAAATCAGACATATTCTTTAGAGTGTCCATGCTTTCGTCACGCATGACATAACAAGCCTATTCAATAAGCACATCAGATCTTGCCGTCCAGTCCCATTTGATAATACTTATGTACTATCTCTTCCTGATTTTCCAGTAACCAATCGATGTCCGGTTCATTATTCATAGCTTTATGAATTGCCATAGCAGTCGCCTTACGATGAATATCAAATAATATCTTATGATCAAGATCATCAGCTTTTGCAACTAGTGGGTTCAACCAGACAGAAACTATAATACCAAGGTCATTTGCCTTTTCTTTTGGAATGTCTCCATTTCTTACAGCATCAAGCACGCCATTTGCTGTCGCACCTTGTACCGTTCCCATTAGAATATTAGTATAACGTTCCTTATTGACCGTTACTTTACTCACCATTAACGTTGCCGGCTTAACCATAATATCGGTATTCATGATAGCCAACACCCGTGAATGACCTTTTACCTGATCGCCAATCAAGTTTGCGAAAGCATTACCGACGGGACCATCTAACTCACCAATCACAACCTCTGGCTCAGCCGCTGTTCCTGGTGGACCACCCGCAACTAACGCTTCACCGACACGCATGACAATGCGATCACTCATATAATTAAACTCCTTTAGCTCAAATAATTAATAGGGAAAGTTGTTCTAATGAATTACAGTCAATTGAAGATTAAACGAACGGACTATTTATTTTCAAGCTGATTAGAAATATCATCAAGCAGACTTGAATTAGCCTGGGCAGCCTTCTTTTTGGCATCCGCTGCCTTGAGTTTAATGCGTTTCATCATATCCGAATGCATTTGTACCTGAGTAACAGAAGCCGCCTCTTCTTCCTGCTTTTCTTCAAAATCTTGTAAATCACCTTCGACCTGAGCAAGAAAAGCCTCCTCTTGCTTTTTCTTTTTGCTTAGATCCGCTTCATTCACTTGTTTCGCAGATTCAGTTAATTTTTCTCTATGAGCCGCATCTTCAATCTCGCGTTCTGCCTCGACGGCCTTTTCCTGAGCTGCCTTGATTTCGACTTCCAGTTTTTCACGCTGCGCTCTGGAACTGGTCGATTCCATCTGTTTTTCTTTTAACCTACCCGCTTCAGCGAGGGCCTCTTGTTTGACTTGTGCCGCCTCAAGTTTGGCCTCCTGAATTTGTTTCATTGCTTCTTGTATCTTTCGTGCTTCTTCTTCCAGTTTTTGCCGCTCAGCTTTTAGCTTGGCCACTTCTTCAGCTCGCGTTTTATCGTGTGAGGTTTTATATTCCTGGATCATTTTTTCGGCTTCTTTTTTTGCCGCCAATTTTGCGGCCTCTGCAGCGGCTTTTCCTTTTTGTAATTCTTCAAATTCTTTTGAGTTACGTTCGTATTGTTCGGCCAGTTTTTTACGTTCTTCTTCTATATTAGCCTTAGCTTCTGCTTGCAATTGTTTTTCACGTTCCTCATCTTGCAGTCTTTTCTTCTCTGCTGCTGCTTCCAGAAGCTTCTTCGAAGCCTCAAGCTCTTCCAGTTTTTTTCTCGAAACTTCGGCTTCCTGTTTGATTCGCGTTGCTTCTTCTATTTGTTTTCTTGCAACTTCAGCTTGCTTCTCCAGCTTCTCTCGTTCCTTGCGTAAGTTTTCTTCTGCCTCTTCTTTTGCCTTTTGTATTTTTTCCATGTCCCTGGCATTTTTGTTATAGATCTCTTCCAGCTTTTTCTTTTCCTGCTGCATTTGCTTATCAGACTCAGCCTGAAGTTTTTTGAGCCTAACTTCTTCCTGCTCTGTTTTTTTCTTTGCTTCTGATTCTGCTAACCTCTTCTCTTGCTCCAGCTTTTCTTTTTCTTCCTCTAACTTTTTCTGATTCGCATCATGCTCTCTCTTCTTTTCAGCATCAGAATCATCTTTTGATGTCGCTGCCTTATCCATTTTTACCTGTGTCGTTTCCAACTCAGCATTCAACATCTCGATGCGAGCGTTCGCATCAACTTCATCTTTATCTTTACTTTGTTGTTCAGGGGCAGCCGTAACTTGTTTCACCGGCTCCGACACTTTTGGAACAACTGTTTGTACACCGACGGCTTCGGGGTTATTCACCAATCCACCATCGAGATAAGAAACATCGAATCCTCTTTCGGCTAATAAAAATGCACCGGTTGAACTTCGTCCCCCGGTATCACAATAAAGAATATAAATCATCGAAGATTCAAGCTTGTCGGACTCCAGGCGCAAGGAGTTCAGTGGAATATTAAGACTACCGGCAATTGACGACTCTCCATGTTCATTAGGAAAACGAACATCTAACCATTTCGCGCTGCCTTCGTTTACCAATGCATCGGATTCATCAAATGTTAGGGATTGTAATGTAGGTTTTTTAACGAGTTCAACAAAGGTATCCTTACCTAGCTTCATCAAGGTACCATCCGTTATCATGGTAACAGTGGCATTGCGTGTTGATTCCGAGATTAAAGCCTCTTCGCCAAAACTATCGCCGGTTTTTAGCTCCGCGAGTTTAACATCGTTGCTCTTGGGCGAAGGTTTTCTGGAAACAGCGCAGCGACCTTCAGAAACAATGTAATAATGGTCGCCCGGATCGCCTTGCTTGATAACGATGTCTCCGGCACTGAACTCAACCTCTTCCAACAAGGAAAATAACTGGTGGATATTCGCCATAGGTATTTTTGAGAACAACTCTGATTGCAACATCTGAGTCATCCAGTCGGTGTCATCATCAACACCATCGACTTCATCGACTTCCATGTCTGTACTGGATCTAAGTGTAGGTTCAGTCGGCGTCTGTTGTGCCAACAACATAAGCTGATCGAGGTTATTACGCTCGACCAATAGAATCTTGACCGGTGTCTTGGCCTTTGCGGAAAATTGCCGTGGTTGCAATTGCGCTAGCGCATATTTTGCTCGGTCACTACCACTTTGAATCACACTATCTAACTGTTTATTTGCATGGAGCTCAATCTCACCGTCTAGGAGGTAATAGGAATAATCATCTTTATCCCCTTGCTTGAAGATAAAGCGTGATTTTTTGACCTCCATGATCTTGGCTTTTACCAACAATCTTCCCTGAAGAGTCTGGGGTAACTCGTTGATTGGTATTAATTCTCTTATTTGCTTATGCAGTTGTTCGTTGGCTTCTGACATTGTTTTATCTTAAATAATAATGAAATAACTTGATCTATTAATTAGTATAATTTGGTTCCATCCCAGACTGTCGGGCACACCGAAATAATGTAAAAATTATAGCTTTTCTGCAACATATTGAGTTTCACATCTTGCACATGAATTGTAAGCTGTGTTGCCTATTAATAACAGGGCATTTTAGGCCAATTAATTAACGTTGCTGATATTTATTGATGATTTTAAATGAGCTTATAACGATTGAAAATGCTACGAATCTGGACTATCGGATTCTAAGCTGCCTGAGCGTACTTTTAACGTTAAGCGTTTTGCTTGTCGTGATGGGAATCAAACGGTTTTTTCGTGGGAAATTAATCAGTGCAGGCATTCAAAGTCTATCCGGTGTATCTCTGTTCCTGACCGGAATGCTATTTCTATCGATTGCTACAAACCTGTACAGCTATGACCGCCTGACGTATGAGCAAGATATTGCCAAGCTAACGTTCAGTCAACTTGATAGACAGCATTTTCGAGCAGAAGTCTCCTATATGAATCAAAATAAAGTTAATGAGTTTTTAATCCGCGGTGATGAATGGCAAATGGATGCCCGTGTTATTAAATGGCATGGCTGGGCACAATTACTAGGACTTAATTCCCTGTATAAACTAGAACGAATCAGTGGACGATATTCTGATATCAATGACGAGCGAGAAAAACCCCGGTCGATTTATTCGTTTGAGCAAAAAGATAATATCGACTATTGGAAACTAATAAATAATTACAAGAAATGGCTGCCTTGGATCGATGCACATTATGGTAGCGCGGCCTATTTACCAATGACAGATAAAACGACATACGTCGTCTCTCTGACTCAATCCGGTTTAATTGCGAGAACAGCGCAAAAGTAACAACTCAAACTGACAATTCACTTTTTAAAAATATTTTTACTCTTAAGTTGCAAAAATGATCAATCTTAGCCAGTATTGCGTCGCAACAATCATGTTTGAAAAACCGTAAGTCCTGTAGCTAACTCAGCTTAGTTACCGTTACTAAACAAGATACAAGGTATGAACAATACAGAGCTAAAAAGAACACCGTTGTACTCATTGCATATAGAACAGAACGCACAAATGGTGCCTTTTGCAGGCTATGAGATGCCAGTGCAATATTCAAAAGGCGTTAAGCAAGAACATTTATTTACACGCGAACATGCCGGGCTATTTGATATATCACACATGGGGCAGCTTAAGCTGTCTGGTGAAAGCGCTGCCCAGTTTCTGGAATCTCTGGTTCCCAGTTGTATTCAAGATCTACCACAACAAACTCAACGTTATAGCGTATTCACTAACGAACAAGGCGGCATTATTGATGACCTGATGATCACCAATGCAGGGGACCATTTTTTTGTCGTCATCAATGCTGCCTGTAGAGATAACGACATCAAGTATATGCGAGATCAATTACCTGATAGCTGCATCCTTGAAGAATTGAAAGACTTTGCCTTATTAGCACTACAAGGACCTGAGGCCAGTGCTGTCATGCAACGTTTCTGTCCAGAAGCAACAGACCTAATGTTTATGACCGGCGCAAAATTCACATTGAATAACGTTCCCTGCTTTATCAATCGATGCGGCTATACTGGTGAGGATGGCTTTGAGATCTCGATCCCTGCTAAACAGGCAGAAATCCTCGCGCGAAATTTCCTGGCAGAAAAAGAAGTCGCATTCATTGGTTTGGGCGCGCGCGACTCTTTACGACTAGAGGCTGGCTATTGCTTATACGGCCATGACCTCGATGAAAATACGTCTCCTGTAGAAGCCAATTTAAACTGGGTTATTTCAAAATCGCGTTTAAAAGATGAGTCACAAGCTTATCCCGGCATTGAAACAATTCGACGACAAGCCCAACAAGGTATAGAACGATCACGTGTCGGGCTTTTATCTGATGGGAAAGCGCCTATTAGAGAAGGGGTATCTATACTTAATGAACAAGAGGAGATCGTGGGTACCGTTACCAGCGGTGGCTTCAGCCCTAGTATCGGAAAACCCATAGCAATAGGCTATATCAATAAAAAATACACGTCTGTCGATACACAGCTTATCGTTAAAGTACGCGATCGAATTCAACACGTTAAAGTTGTCGCACTACCTTTCCTCGAACACCGGTATTACAAAAGGAGAACATAAGAAATGTCTGAATTAAAATACAGTGAAGACCATGAGTGGTTACGTATCGATAACGAAACAACAGTTACCATTGGCATTACAGATTTTGCCCAGAAACAATTAGGTGATGTGGTTTATGTAGAGCTACCTGAAATAGGCCAACAAGTGACAAAAGATGAAGATGCCGCTGTGGTCGAATCAGTTAAAGCGGCAAGCGATGTAAAAGCACCGGTTAGCGGTACGATTTTAGAGATCAATTCACTGTTAAGCGATGAACCGGAAAAGGTAAACACTGATCCAACAGGAGAAGGCTGGTTCCTGAAATTAAAACTGGATAATCCGGCAGAGATTGACCAGCTTATGGATGAGGCAGCATATCTATCATTCATTGAATGAATAATCACACTGAATATAAAAACAGAACTTAAACTAAATATAGTTAATAAACCCTGAAATTAATTAAGGTGTTTTAAACAAAACAGAAACTATTAAATCACATTCTTTTAACCCTTGCGCTGGAGATGTCAGGCATGGCAAAAAAACAACAACCTTTAGAAGAGCTAGAGATGCGTGGTGATTTTATTCGCCGCCATATTGGTTCCACACGTAATCAAATCGAAGATATACTTGAATATCTTGACCTTGATTCTATCGAACAAATTATAGAGCGCGTTGTTCCGGAAAATATTATTTCTACGGAACCGCTGGCATTGCCGGAAGCAAAAAGCGAACGCGCTGTAATAACCTACCTGCGTAAATTGCGTGAACGAAACCATGTTTATACCTCTATGATCGGTATGGGCTATCACGGCACCATTATGCCGCCCGTGATTAAACGTAATGTATTGGAAAACCCGAGTTGGTATACCGCCTATTCCCCCTATCAAGCAGAGATCAGTCAAGGTCGCTTGGAAGCCTTGCTTAATTTTCAACAAATGATCATCGATCTTACTGGCATGGAGATCGCTAATGCGTCGTTATTGGATGAGGCTACTGCCGCCGCCGAAGCAATGACAATGTCTAAACGCGTCGCCAAATCAAAATCGAATACATTTTTTGTTGACCATGATTGTCACCCCCAGACCATAGCCGTTGTACAAACGCGAGCGCATTCATTAGGTTTTGAAATTATACTGGGTGACCCCTGGCAGGATTTACAAGATAAAGATGTTTTTGGTGTGTTGATACAGTACCCGGGTTCCAGCGGGAGTGTTAAAGATATTCGTCCGCTAGTGAAATATACGCATGAACAATCAGCATTGATCACTGTTGCCACGGATATTCTAAGCCTGGTGTTATTAACCTCGCCGGGCGAGATGGACGCTGATATTGTAATAGGCAACTCGCAACGCTTCGGTGTGCCGATGGGCTATGGTGGCCCTCATGCCGCTTACTTCGCAACACGAACTGCATTCGCACGTTCTGTACCCGGTCGTATCATTGGCGTATCACAAGATAATCATGGAAAGCATGCACTACGTATGGCTTTACAAACACGCGAACAACATATACGTCGTGATAAGGCCACCAGTAACATTTGCACCTCGCAGGTATTGCTCGCCATCATCGCCAGTTTTTATGCTATCTATCATGGCGCAAAAGGCCTGCGTTTAATTGCTGGACGCATACATAGGATGATGCAAATCCTGTCTGCTGCATTAACGCAACTGGGTTATGAAACACTAACGGAGTCCTATTTTGATACTATCATGATTAAAACTCCCGGTAGAGCAAGGCGTTTTGCAGCAACGGCACGTGAGTCTCAAATTAATTTACGTGTGTTTGATAAAAACACACTCGGTATAACATTTGACGAAACAACTTCACGACAAGAATTAAAAAGTCTATTACGTGTTTTTGATTCTAATGCTGATGACAAGCTAGACCTTGATGAACTGGATAATGCGATTGTCGAATGTATCCCGCAAGCATTGCAACGCAGTAGTGATTTTCTGACGCACCCGGTATTCAATGACTACCATTCGGAAACTGAAATGATGCGTTACATGCGGCGATTAGCTAGAAAAGATATCGCGCTGGATCGAGCGATGATTCCATTAGGCTCATGCACTATGAAACTGAATGCCTCTGTTGAAATGCAAGCCCTGTCCTATCGTGAATTCAGTGCCATGCATCCTTTTGTACCGCTTGATCAAGCACAGGGCTATTTGCAATTATTTGAAGAACTGGAAAACATGCTCTGTGATTTAACCGGATTTGATGCCTTTTCCCTGCAACCTAATGCCGGTTCGCAAGGCGAATACGCGGGACTATTGGTCATTCGTAAATATCACGAAGTAAATGGTGATACGCAACGTAATGTTTGTTTAATCCCGGCATCCGCTCACGGCACTAATCCGGCTAGTGCCAGAATGGCAGGAATGCAAATTATCGTGATTGCTTGTGATGAGAACGGGAATGTCGATGTTGATGATTTAAAGAACAAAGCAGAGCAACACTCAGAAAATCTGGCAGCATTGATGATCACCTACCCATCAACGCATGGTGTTTTTGAAGAAGCGTTTCGCGATATCTGTGAAATCATCCACCAACACGGCGGACAGGTTTATCTTGATGGTGCAAACTTTAATGCATTAGTGGGTATCAGTCGTCCGGGAAAAATTGGCGCTGATGTCACCCACCTGAATTTACATAAAACATTTAGTATTCCGCATGGTGGTGGTGGTCCGGGCGTGGGACCGATAGGTGTAAAAGGACATCTAGCACCTTATTTACCTGACCATCCCGTTGTTGGTGGTGTCAATCCAGATGCCGGGCCGGAAGGTACTATTGGCACCATCTCCGCAGCCCCCTGGGGTTCAGCTAGTATCCTAACGATTTCATGGGCCTATATCGCTATGATGCGTGACAACGGCTTAAGACGTGCAACCTTGATAGCGATTTTGAATGCTAACTATATTGCCAAACGCCTGGCACCTCATTTCCCGATCTTGTATACCGGAAAGAATGACATGGTTGCCCACGAATGCATTATTGACTTACGCCCCATCAAGGCAACGACAGGTATAACAGTAGATGATGTGGCAAAACGTTTAATTGACTATGGGTTTCATGCGCCGACAATGTCTTTTCCAGTGGCCGACACATTAATGATTGAACCGACAGAGAGTGAAAACAAACGCGAAATAGATCGATTTTGCGAGGCGATGATTTTGATCCGAAAAGAGATCGACGCAGTAGAAAAAAATACAGCCGATGCTAAAGACAATGTATTACGAAATGCACCGCATACGCATCAGGAATTAATTAAAGAAGATTGGGGGCATCCCTATACAAAGGAGCAGGCCTTTTTCCCCATGCCTGTACTACATGAGGATAAATACTGGCCACCTGTGGGGCGGATCGATAACCTGCATGGCGACAAACATTTATTTTGTAGTTGTGTCCCCATCAGTGAGTATGAAGAAGTAAATTAAGAACTCTAATGCTTACTACTTACCGTAGCTAATGCGGTTGCTCCGTATTTGCGTCTTGGACTTCAGATTGATAGCGTCACCAAGCATTAGATTATATTCATTGAAACTAGCAATATCAGCCATAAACAGCCTGTTTCTTGAGAGCAGACTTTAACGCGCCGCAAGCAAAGACGCGCGTAAGCGCGTTCAGCCCGCAGAGTAATTGAAATAGTGAATTAATACTCATAGTAAGAACTTCTCAACCAACAGAGCAATAACACCAGCAAGCGCTAAAAAACTCAAAACTTTCCATGCACCTACAGCACTTTCTAATGATGCTACGCGATCTTGTAAAGACGCAGGTTTAGCCACAGGTTTATTGTTGCTAGATGATTTTTTGCTGACTCCGTCTACAGGAATAACAGATTCAGCCTGAGGGCCTTTGTCCGAGTCTTTGTCGACGAACTTAACAGCTAAACCTTGACGGATAGGGCCATCGCCTTGCCATTCACTTTTGTGGAAGAAGAAATCTTCGTTGTTTTTGTCGTCGACAATAAAGCCGAAACCTTTGCGGAAGTCGTAACGTTTAATAATGCCTTTGGCCATGTTTGTATCCTAATGTGTGTGTGTATTGAGGCAATGTTGATGACCGTGAATTCTAGTTTGTTCTCTATGTGATTGCCAATGATGATGCTAATGCATATTTTTCCAATTTAAGTATCCGCACCTTTTCGGCTGAAAACAGTACACCTATTTTTAATTTATCAATTAAAAATGCTCATGTGCATGTACAGTTAACGAGGGATTAAGGGACGCTTTAATCCTGCCTCAGTTTGACGCACAGGCATCTTTCACGGGAAAGTGTAACCAAACAACGATTCTTCTGCGGAATATTTTTTACGGGTGCGTTGACGAATATCATGCTCTGCTCTTCGATTCATGGTTCCCGACTCCTAAATAGGTAAATAACAGTATAAACTGTCTACCTAAGTCGAGATTTTTATATTTGAACGGTATCAGTAAACCCTAGTAATGAGTAATACTAAATACGACTACTCTTTATTCAGCATCACTATCACACACACACCTTCACCTTTCTCTAGATTGTTTGCTGTGATGGTGCCGTCATGAAACTCTGCTATCAAACGCGCCACAAAAAGCCCTAGACCAAGGTGGGGGGCTGCATCAGAACGTTCGGCACGGATGGAGACCATTGAGTTAAACAGGTCATTAAACATGTCTTCGGGTAAGACTGGGCCAATATTAATAATTTGAATTTCGATTGAGTTCGTCTTGTCTAGTAAATTAATTGTGATTGCTTTATCTGGATGGGAAAACTCAATGGCATTACCCACGAGTTTATCCAGCATCTGGAAAAAAAGATCTCGATTAATAACGTAATCCAGAATCACTCCGGGTGTATTCAGCTCGAATAACTGTTTTGGATATGCACTCTGATAGCCGGAGACACATTGCGTTAAAAATTCATTCAGATCGGTTGTTTGTTTATCCGACTCTTGTAGTGCTTGTTCTAATCGTGACGCTTCACTCAAGCGTGTTAATAATGTTTGCAGGCGTTGTAGCCCCGTATCAGCAGCCTGTAGTGCAACTTTTCTGCCCTCTTCGTCTTGCTCAAGCTGTAACCTGTCCAGGGATGATTTAACAATCGCCATCGGTGTACGCAGTTCATGTGACAAGCGACTTGCCATACCCTCAAGGTAGCTATGATACTGATGCAAGCGCTCAAGCATATTACTGAAACTTCTTGATAATTCGCCAACTTCATCACTGGCATTACTCACAGAAATTTCTCCAATCACTTTTCCATGTTCATCAATTGCTTCAGTGGTCTCACGATTAAGCTTAATCAGGCGCGACGATAAACGACTGGCGAATAATAAAAGTAGAAAAACAATGACAAAAAATATCATGAGGGTCTTGTTAAATAGACCGGCTAATACCTGACGTTGTATTATTTGTATGTTATTCGTCGTCTCTTCGACAACAACGGCACCAACAACCTTATTGTCGAACCAGACAGGTGTTGCGGCAGAGACTATCACTGCTTTGCCATCGGGAGATGAACGCCAACGCGTTTGTGTATTACCCGACAAGGCTTCCTTTACTTCGTCACCTTGTAAACGAGACGCACCAGCTAAATCATCCGTAAATTGATCGTAGGCTGGCGGTAACAGGAGCGTGTAAACAATATTAAATGCATTGTCTGGAAAGACACGTTTCAAGCTACCATCACTCGCTAATACTTGAGCAGACTTGTCTAATACCCATATCCGCCTTCCGTCACTGCGCCCTTGAGCATAGATAATATTTTCAATAGGTTTTGATGAGCTTATAATTTTTCCGGGTTCAGCATAATCATCATTGCCGAAGGTGCTTATCGTATTACTTAATAGGTGCCCATTTACATCATCAACATCATTCAGGACAAACCCAAGATTACCTCCTAATAAGTACGCTGGAATTTTAATCTCAATGTTATAGCCCTCATCTGACGCTTGCCAAACAGCGGAGGTATTAGTCAGATTCTTTTGTGTCCGAATTTCTACACCGTATTCATCGTAGCCTTCTTCGTACCGGAAAGGTCTGATTAGACCTGGACCACTTGGTGCCAGATAATCCTTCTGCATGCGTTGATATTTATCACGATAGACAACCGTAATATGGTCACCATTAATATGTCCCTCATTATTCAACGTTGAATAAACCAGGGCATCATCTTTGACCTGCATTAGGACATAGAAGTAATCGTCATCTTTGCTAATGATCAATTTAAAATTATCCGCATCAGTCACCGATTCAGGATAATAGGTTTCCGACCAGTCAATATAGGACAGCCAATCATCCGTATAACCGTCCAATTGAACTGGGTTTTTTAATTGATGTACATATAAACTGTTTGTGGTTTCATTAAAACTTGATTCAAATAATTTGGGTTTATCATTCAAAGCGCCTGCAACAGCATAGGTCGAATCAACCAGAGAGGCTTCTAATGTTTCTCTTAGATAGGTCTCCATCTGCCGTAGATAATCAAACCCGATATAGGGAATAATCAATACCGCAATAGACAACAGCATTAATTTGCTACGTAAGGAAAACCTGATGCTAGTTTGTGACATTCGCTTTAATTAAATACAAAATAAGTTGAGACTAAAAATAGTGATTTTTCTATGAGAGCGAGGATCTCGGTACCCCCGCACGGACGACTGCATGGATGCAGGAGGTAGAGCAACGCCGGAAGCAGTTGCCGAGCTGACGCTGCTACCATGTATAATTAATAAGGAACGGCACGTTGTATCGCAGAAGAAGTGCATTTTTAGTTCAACTTTTCCATCGATAGCCAACCCCGTACACAGTCTCTATAAAATCAAAGTCATCATCAAGCTCCTTGAATTTTTTCCGAATACGTTTGATATGGGAGGTAATAGTGCCGTCATCAACAAAGATGTTTGAATCTTGCATTAACTGCTCTCTGTTTTTTACATGCCCTACTCTTTTTGCCAGTGAATGCACCATCCAGAACTCAGTCAGGCTTAAATCAACAGCAAGACCTTTCCATTCTATCTGAAAGCGCTGCGCATCAATCAATAAGGAACCATGCTTAATCTGTTCAACTTCAATTGAAGTTTGTAAGGCTTGTATACGGCGGAACAAGGCCGCTATACGCGCAAGAATATGCGGCATGCTGGTGTCTTTACTCAGATAATCATCTGCACCGAGACGTAGACCTGAAATCGTATCTAAATCCGTATCACGCGCGGTCAGAAAAATTATAGGAATGGTATTTGATAATGAACGAATCTCCCGACATAGATCAAACCCGGCTTCTACATCATCGCCAAGACCGACATCAAGAATAGCCAAGTCTGGCAATCGTTTGTTAACACTGTCTATAGCGTCCTGCTTATTATTACAGGTATGTACTTCATAGCCCTGTTGACGAATAGCAATTGCATAGTTTTCGCAAAGTATGGGTTCATCTTCAACCAGAATAATTTGCCGAGGCATTAGCTACTCCCTGATTTTGTTGTTTTGCACACTTTAGAGTGCTTGTGTGGAAATTTAAAGGCGTTAGCTGTCATTGCCATTTTTTTGCCATATTTCATCATCACATTTTCAGCATCCGACCTCTGTCCTGCCATGTGCAAGTTCTTTAATGATATCCAGTTTAATCCGATTAAGGGCCGTTTTGAAACAGGAGGCATTCAACATGAAATTATGTACAACATTAACATTTGTATTTTTATTAAGCACTCAATTCACTGTCAACGCAAAGGAGGTACAACAAGCTCCCGATCCGACAAAAGGAAATGTCGGATTTGGACTTGGCGCGCTGATTGGTGGTCTTCTTGCTGGCCCACCGGGCGCAGTTATTGGTGCTGCCAGTGGCACCTGGTTTGGTGTGCGGGAAAGTGATGCAGATACTACGATCGCTACACTGGAAAAAAAATTAAATGCACAAAGCATTGAGCTGGCCTATCAACAAAATGAATTGTCACATACCAGGGCACGTTTTAAAGAAGAGTTCCAACAGGTTGTTAATAACCGTGAGATCCAGTCTCTGGAAAAATTAAGTCAGGGCATCTCTTATGTCATCTATTATAAAACTAACGATGCGAATATACGCACAGATGTTCTCCCGCAGATCATACAACTGGCTGAATTAATAAAACCCTACCCTAAGATAAAAATCCAGATTGCAGGTTACGCCGATCATCGTGGTTCTCTCGATTTTAATCTGCTTCTCAGTAAAAAACGGATCGATAAAGTGCGCACTGCCTTTATTGATGCAGGAATTTCAAAACAACGATTTCAATTACAGGCATATGGCGAGCGTGCCGCAACGGCGAAGCCAGACGATAAGGAAGCCTATTTTTTCGACCGCAGGGTGACCATTAATTTAACTCTGGACACGGAGGCTTGAGACTATCATGTCTATTTCTCATCTTATCTCTAATAAATTACGCGCGGGGTCACGATTCTTCTTTGCCTCAATAGGTTTAGGCCTGTGTTTTAACCTGATAATGATTTCTTTGATTTTATTCAACAGTATCGATGCTGAGGCTAACCCTATTCAGCAAGACGACATTATTGTTACAGATGTCGTCAAGAACTTTGATGAACTAGGACATGGAACCCTTCTTTTCAAACAAGCTAAGCAATATAAGAAGGCAGCACAACTCAATATTGATGTGGTAATGAACATCACTGGCATGATTAATCGTGTCAGTGTCACACAAAGTTTTAACAACACAACAGACGATTGGCAGGAAGGAGTTTATGTGTTCCCACTGCCTGAAAACGCAGCAGTAGATCATATGCGCCTCAGGATTGGTGAACGTATTATTGAAGGTCAAATAAAAGAAAAAGAAGCTGCGAAAAAGACCTATCAACAGGCGAAAAAGCTGGGCAAGCGAGCAGCATTAACAGAACAGGAGCGACCCAATATCTTTACCACCTCGGTCGCTAATATTCCGCCACATGAGACCATCAAAATTGAAATCGAATACCAGCAAATTGTTAAATATGACAATGGAGCTTTCTCGTTACGCTTTCCCATGGTTGTCGGCCCACGTTATATACCAGGAAAGCAACGTATTAAGGGTTTTTCCGGAACCGGTTGGGCATTAAATACAGACGAAATTGCCGATGCGGCACGAATCACACCGCCAGTGTTACCGCCGGGTAGTCAACGTAAAAACGAAGTGTCTCTTAAAATCAATCTTGATGCTGGACTGACACTGGAGAGAATTCATAGTCCATATCATGGCATTGAGGTTGATAAACAGGCTGGTCATTATGAAATTCAGCTTAAACAGAAAACAATACTTGCTAACCGGGATTTCGAATTAATTTGGCAAGCCTATGCGAGTGATACGCCAAAGGCAGCATTATTTACCGAAGAGATGAACGGCGATACCTATGCCTTAATAATGATGGTGCCGCCTACTGTAGAGAAAACAGAAACCTTATCCAAAGAAATAATATATGTTATTGACACCTCTGGCTCTATGGGCGGTCAATCAATCATACAAGCTCGCACTGCGCTTGAACTTGCATTAACACGACTTAAACCGGGCGACCGTTTTAATGTTATTCAATTTAATTCTTTCACATCAAAACTATTCAATCATGCTGAATTAGTGAATTCAACAACGCTAGAGCAAGCATTAAATTATGTTCGTTCCTTAGAGGCAGGAGGTGGTACCGAAATGACAAATGCCTTGCATACAGCTCTCGCTAATCAGTCGAATGATAATAGCTTACGTCAAATAATATTCATGACCGATGGCAGTATTGGCAATGAACAGGCCTTATTCGAAATCATACAAAATAAATTGGGACATAGTCGTTTATTCACTGTTGGTATTGGGTCAGCGCCCAACTCATATTTTATGAGACGTGCTGCTAATTTTGGTCGCGGGACACATACACATATTGGCAAACTTGATGAGGTTCAAACGCGCATGCTAAGTCTGTTTGAAAAGATCGAAAATCCGGTTTTAAAAGATATCGCCATCGACTGGAGCCATGTAAATAAACAGACAAATAACATTGAATCCTGGCCGCAAAAAACAAGTGACCTTTATCGCGGCGAACCACTATTAATTACTGCAAAAGCGGATCAACTACCAAATGAAATCAATATCAGTGGGGAAGTAGCAAAAAATGATTGGGCAACCCGATTAGAGTTACAGGGTGGTAAAAACCGCCAGGGTATTTCAAAACTATGGGCACGTAATAAGATCGCGGCTTTAATGGAACAAAAACGTGATACCGAGTTTGAATCGATAAAACAACTGATCATTGATACCGCATTAGAACATCATCTGGTCAGTAAGTTTACCAGTCTCGTAGCAGTCGACGTAACACCAGTACGCCCACAGGATAAAAATCTGGAATCCCATGCGATACCTACACATCTACCTGCTGGTTGGAATCACAGCAAAGTATTTGGACAACCCTTTCCGTCAACAGCCACCGATGCACGATTCAATTTCGTCATCGGCCTAATACTTCTCTTCCTTAGCACAATATTCTTTTTATGCCGGCTTGGGTACACGACTACAGGAACGGAAGAGATAGAGTCGTGCCTGAAACAACAACCGAAGTACTTTGGGTTCGCCCATGGCGTCTACTGTTGCGCCAGAAACATAAACCCTGACCCGTCGTCATGATTCGTACGTTTAAAAGAATATTAATTATATTCCTCCCCCTCTGCGGCTTATGGTTTATAGGACAAGGTGCCTATATCCATGCCAAGGCGGTGGTCGCACAACTCCTCCTGGAGACAGCATGGACAGAAACGCTCAGTGGCAATAAGGAGGTGAAACCTTGGCCATGGGCAGATACCTGGCCTGTCGCTCGTCTACGTGCACCCGCTCTTGGTATCAGCCGCATCGTCCTGGCTGGAGCCAATGGTTCTTCATTGGCTTTCGGCCCAGGGCATCTTTTTGGTAGTACGCTGCCCGGAGAAAAAGGCAATATCATTATATCGGGACATCGCGATACGCATTTTTCTTTTCTAGAAAATATAAAGAAAGGCGACCATCTGGAGCTTCAATCAAATAAAAAAACGAGTGCCTATCAAGTCACCGACATACAGGTTCTCGATAAGACAAAAGTAGAAACTATCCCTGTTGATTCAGAAAACAAATTAATTTTAATCACTTGTTATCCCTTTGACACCATTCAAGCAGGCGGACCATTACGCTACATGATTACCGCTAAATTCAAACATTCATTTATTCTTAGTTGAGGAAACATTATGCATGCATTATTAAAATCTACCTGTGAAATCCCCGTATCTAAAGAACGTTCATTAAGATTAACTGAGCAGGTTAATCCAGTCTTGAACAATGAAGTGCGACGACGTTTGCGCTATATGCACATGCAGAGTTTTGATCAGGAACAAGGAGGGCTGTTATCGCCGATTAAGTTTATAGACCGCGACAGCACAGAATATTCTTTAGCAGTAGCTAATGATCAGGACAAGAATGAAGAACGTATGGCAAGAATCACTCTAGATAATGCATCGGCACTACTGGATCCCGTATGGGGAGGCGTTTATCAATACTCAACGCAGGGAAAATGGGATGTCCCTCACTACCGTAAAACCATGGCAGCTCAAGCAGGTCACCTTCGTTTATATTCTTTGGCTTATGCTCAAATGAAATTAAATCGATACAAGGAAGTATGTGATTCGATTCAAGCATACATAAAGGACTTTATGACTTCAGGTTTTGGTGCATTTTATACGGGACAATCCGATTGTATTGCTGGTATTAACCCAATGTTATTCTTTTCTCTCAGCAATACAAACCGAAAAAAAATAGGTATCCCAGAAATCGATAAACGTATACATACAAGAGAAAATGGCTGGATCATTGAAGCCTTGGCAACACATTATGAATACTGTGGCAATCAAAAGAGTTTGATCATGGCTATTAATGCTGCACGTTGGATCAACCACCATTGTCGACATCAAAACAATGGTTATTTAACTAACACGATGGTTCAAAAACCACTGTACCTGTCTGACACACTTTCTATGGCTCGAGCGATGTTACAACTATACCGCGTAACACTTGACAGACAGTACCTAAGACTAGCATGTGATTCAGCACGTTTTATCAATCGTAATTTCAAAAATAAAATATGCGGCTATAACGGCAAAGTACATTCTAAAAATGAAACAACATCCCCTCGACAAATTGACGAAAATATCTCACTAACCCGATTTGCTAATCTACTGAGTCATTACAGTGATGAACAAATCTTTTCAAAGATGGCAAAACATGGATTACGTTATCTATGCATCCCGGAGATAGCAACAGCGCGCATGGAAGAAGCAGGTATATTACTCATCGATCGTGAAATGTCGTCGACACCATTAACGATTATAATTCATGGAAAAAAATACGACCCTGTATTAAAAGAATTTATAAAGATCGCCCACCGTAACCCAAGCTGGTATAAATTAATAAAGGTAACCTCAGCAACGACTGCTTCCGCCTCAATTGAGATCGATGGCATAAGGTCAAAGGCGGTCACATCTCCTGAGAAACTTCAGCGGTTACTTCAAGATCACTAGCCATTTTGAAAACCGAGTACTTGACAGTTTTACTAAATAGGCAGAAACTCGCGCTCCTATGATTACTCAAACACACTCAATACTACTTTCAATTTGGCTGCGTTGTATGCTGAAACGAGTCAGCTATTGTCTGTGCGCCGGAGAATCATAAGTTTAATTATAAAGAATTGATTCATATAAAAAGGCCACAGGTTACAACCTGAGGCCTTTTTTTTTATGTACAGTATGGTCGCGAGAGGATACGACTCCACGTATACAGGAGTTTGAGCCGAGGAGTCCGCAGCGACAAATTCATGGAGTAAAACATGCAAGTCATTACAGCCTATATTTCCATCGTCCTCATTTGGGCTACGACGCCACTCGCTATTCAATGGAGCAGTGAGTCCGTGGGATTTTTATTTGGTATATCAAGCAGAATGGTCTTAGGTGCTATTCTCGCTTTAGGCATCATCCTACTTCTGGGTAAACCCTTAGCTACGCATCATAAGGCCTTGCAAACTTATGTTGCCTCGGGATTGGGATTATTTACAGCGATGTTGACAGTCTATTGGAGTGCTCAATATATCCCTTCAGGTTGGGTCTCAATCATATACGGTGTAACACCGATTATTACCGGCTTATTTGCCATGAAATTGCTTGGTGAAAAAGGTCTAACATTGTTTCGAACTTTAGCGATCATTATGAGTATTAGTGGTTTATACATCATGCTTGAGACTGGATTGCAATTCGGTCCAAACACTAGCTACGGCATTTTTGGCGTCATAGCCTCATCGGTGTTTTATTCTTTCAGTATGGTCATGGTCAAAAGAATCGATGCTGACATCGATACCTATTCAACTGTAACAGGTGGCTTACTTGTTTCTGCCATTTTATTTATTAGCGTTTGGTTTGGTTCTGACGTTGACACCCCCGTTGATATACCTTTCCGGGCAGGGGCAGCCATACTTTATCTGGCGACGGTGGGTTCATTGCTGGGTTTCTTTTTATTTTACTTTGTACTAAAACGAGTTGAGGCAACGCGAACTTCGTTAATCACCCTGATAGTCCCAGTGTGTGCTCTCATGCTCGGTCATTTTCTCAATGATGAGGCTATAACTCATGAAGTCATTATTGGATGTGCCATGATCTTGTCAGGCTTGCTTTTATTTGAATTTGAGGGTGCAATACGCAGGACAAACAAAATCGATTAATCATAAATTCTGGAGATTTACTATGGGTGACACTTTAACTGCATTAGTAACGAATATCGTTATTGCAGCTGCCATTCTATTTGGCGGTATTTGGTTAGCAAAACAAATTAAAAAATACGTGGTGCTGATGATGGAACGGCGTAATGTCGATGCACTACTCGCTTCTTTTTCCAGTAATATAGTCTATGTCGCTCTGGTCGCTTTTGTTGCTATCGCAGCACTCAGCCAACTTGGAATCCAAACAACATCATTTGTTGCCATTATCGGTGCAGCGGGTTTAGCAGTTGGTCTGGCGCTACAAGGCTCGTTGGCTAATTTCGCATCAGGTGTAATGATTATCGCTTTTCGTCCATTCAAAGTGGGTGACTTTATTGAGGCAGGTGGCGTCGCAGGTGTTGTAGAGGGGATTCAAATATTTTCCACGCAGATGCGTACCGGCGATAACAAGGCCATAATTATCCCTAACTCCGGTATTACTGGCGGTAACATAACAAATTATTCGGCGAAAGATACCCGCCGTGTTGATATGGTATTTGGTATTGGTTACGACGATGACATCAAGAAAGCAAAAGATCTCTTAATGGAATTAATAACTGATGACGAAAGAATTCTAAAAGACCCGGAACCTGTCGTCGCTGTTTCAGAGCTGGCCGACAGCAGTGTTAACTTTGTTGTTCGCCCTTGGGTTAGTTCCGCTGATTATTGGGGTGTGAAATTTGATTTCACCGAGGCAGTGAAATTACGTTTTGATAAAGAAAGTATATCTATCCCTTATCCACAACAAGATGTGCATTTACACAATGTAGAGAAATAAAATCGTCTTGTTAAATAAAAAAACCAGCCAACCCTGAAAGAATATCAGGTTGGCTGGGGTTTTTTATACAATGAAACTGCACCAACCTTACCTCAGTTAATTTATATGATTTTTTTGACCAAGAAATGATAGCTTGCCACAATTTCATCCGCGGACTCGCTTTGCATTCCGCTAATACTATAATCTCCTATCTTACCGAGATTCATCCCACCGCCTAACGCTTTACCGTTACGAACAATGCCCTTTTTTACATTAAAGAGTACATTACCATCACTATCTCGCACGAGACCTTGCTTTACATTTCCAAGTGTCTTGCCTGTGCCTATCTTGTCTCCATCTCTGATTATTCCTGACAAAACATTTCCTAGTGCTTTACCTGAATCATCCTGGATTACACCATTCGTATAACTGACCATATTCTGATTACCCCTAACCATTCCCACCTTATTATGCTGAACTCCAATGTGGTGGTTTCCACTGGTAGCTTATCGTTTGAAATATTTTAGATGTAAGAAGAATCTAAAATCAAGAAAAACAACGCAAGGTCAATCGCCCTATATTGCCTATATATAAGTATAAAAATGATAAAAAAATAGACAAATGCTAGTTTAGGATGATTTATTAAAGCACTTTATGAAGCAAAAACAGGTTTAATCAACGGTGAATGATGGTTTGAAGTCACTCTTGATATTAATCACAGTTACAATAGATACGATTAAAATACTGCCTAACATAATTAAAATATTTCCGTTTATATTTGAAGAAATATTTTTTATAAAAATAAAATCGGTTTTACCTGTAACTCAACATGCATCATTTTCACTATAGCAAGATAACTCTTAAGCACTTTATTGCACGTAACGCATCGATTAAATATTTTTCTTATTATGATTAAATTATTTCATTGTACTTACTTATCAATTCACAATATAAATCGCTAAATTCTGAAACGACTACATTGTCCAGAAAATAAACTTATTGATTTAGAAGGTTAATTTAATGATGAATACTAATGATTCTGACCTGGATATGTCTGATGATAATGACGATATTTTTATTGACGAAAAACTCGATAATGAAAAATTTGCCTTTAAAAGGGATGTCCGTGCAGAAATTGAAAAAAAACTAGAGCTCCTGGCGCTTAAGAAAAATACCGGTGACTTCTACGACGATCTAACATTTAATTAAAAGGAAACCATGAACTATTTTAAAAGCAACGGTAGGTGCGGTTTAATATACTCAAAAATACGCACACATAAACCAACTAGCGAGATTCTTAAGACACTAAACCCAAGTGTGTTTTACGAAGACACCATGAACAAGACTGATATTAAAATTGGCCAATACAATAATGCTTGTCGAGGGAGCTATTTGTTTTCTGATTAAACATCTTGTAATCAAGATATTTTTTTTACTATCGGCTTGATACGTTCATTCGAATTACTGTAAATAATATATGCTTTATGGTGTATCTCAGGCGCATCTTTCACTTTAAATAAAATCTTATTTTCGATGTCACGTTTCACTATAGCCTCTGGCAAATAAGCAGTGCCGGACTTGCTTTTTATAAAACGTTTTGCCATTCGACCTGCTTCGATACGCATCAGCGGCGTGGGTATATCCTGAAAATACTGGCGATGTACTTCAGCGAATGATACCCCCCAATCGACATAGATATAGTTTTTTCTTACAGCATTTTTTACATTTAGATTTTCGTCAGATGAAACCATAATAAACTTTATAGGTAATGTCTTTATTACAGTAACCGTCGTTTCCTGAGGCACGGTGTAAGTGAAACCAAAGTCCAATGTATTATTATTTATCTTCTGATGAATTGAATCTGCACCAAGAACCTGACAATTCAAAACAATATTTTTATTAATGTTTGTGATTTTTATTAGCCAACGATTAAGATAAATGTCCCACAAACTGGAGACAGCACCAATCGTCAGCGGTATTTTATTTTCATCTTCAACAACAATATTAGTTTTAACTCGGCTCCATGTATTTAATATATCTTCCGCGTACTTAACAAGTTTTTCTCCGGCAGTTGTTGGACGAATGTTATTTCTCTCTCGCGTAAACAACTGCACGCCCATTTCCTGTTCTAATTGTCGCATTCGCGCACTTACGGCCGACTGTGTAATAAAAAGGTTTTCCGCAGCTTGACCAAAATGCCTGGTCTTATGTATCTCTAGAAAAGTTTTTAAAAGTTCATCATCCATACTAATTCGTCTTCATTTGCTTTAATCGATGTTTAGCTGTTTACTACTAAGCTATAATTATCAGAATTGTTCATATTCTCATAGCAAATTTTCAAATGACACAAAAACAGATAATCGGTTGGAAAGAATGGATTAGTTTGCCAGAACTAAATATTCCAGCAATAAAAGCAAAGATTGATACCGGAGCGCGCACTTCAGCATTACATACCTTCAAATTAGAACGATTATCAAAAAACGGCAAAGACATGGTCCAATTTCACATTCACCCTTTGCAGAAACGTACAGATATCGCTGTGGTCTGTGAGTCTGAAATTATAGATATGCGTATAGTTAAAGATTCCGGGGGGCATCAAGAAGAGAGAATCTTCATCCAAACACCGGTATTATTTAGCGGTAAAAGGTGGGATATCGAAATCAGCCTTACTAGTCGTGAGAATATGTTATTTAGAACATTATTAGGCAGGACAGCACTAATTGCTGGTAATCTACTTGTCGACCCAACTCTCGACTATACAGCCGGCATTAAGTCCGGTTGTTACGAGTAAATTACACTTAAGGCGAAACTATGAAAATTGCATTGCTCTCCAGAAATCGAAATTTATACTCCTCAAGGCGTTTAATTGAGGCAGCAGAGTCACGCGGTCATGAGATACGCGTTCTTGATGTATTACGTTGTTATATGAATATCACATCCAGTCGACCCAGCATTCACTATAAAGGTGAAGAACTAACCGATTTTGACGCAGTGATCCCAAGAATAGGCGCATCGGTAACCTTTTATGGTACGGCAGTATTACGACAATTCGAAATGATGGGGGTCTACCCTTTAAATGAATCAGTCGCAATATCTCGCTCTAGAGACAAATTACGCTCAATGCAATTATTATCTAGAAAAGGAATTGGCTTACCAGTTACCGGTTTTGCTAATAGACCAGATGATATTGCCGATTTAATAAAAATGGTTGGCGGTGCTCCCCTAGTGATAAAACTATTGCAAGGCACACAAGGAATTGGCGTGGTGCTAGCTGAAACTAGAAATGCAGCTAAGAGCGTCATAGAATCATTTCTTGGGCTGAAAGCCAGTGTATTGGTCCAGCAATTCATTAAAGAGGCTGGCGGGTCTGATATACGTTGCTTTGTTGTCGGAGAAAAAGTTGTTGCTGCCATGAAACGCCAAGGAGCGGAAGGTGAATTCCGCTCCAATATCCATCGCGGTGGCTCAGCCTCTTTGGTTTCTATTACACCAGAAGAACGCAAAACCGCATTACGTGCTGCGAATACGATGGGACTTAACGTTTGTGGTGTTGATATATTGCGATCTGACACTGGACCTGTTGTGATGGAGGTTAACTCTTCACCTGGACTCGAAGGTATTGAAAATGCAACTAACAAAGATATAGCGGGAAGCATTATTCAATTCATCGAAAAAACGGCTAAAAAAGGCAAGACGGGCACTAAAGGTGGACATAAATAATTGCGCGATCCAATAAAAATTTGTAATCAAACTATTAATGCAGGGACACGCAAAACCCTTGAGATACCCGTCCCTAACCTGTACACACATACAGAACTTGAATTACCTGTTCACGTAATTCATGGCAAACAACCCGGTCCGATACTATTTCTTTCCGCTGCAATTCATGGCGATGAGATCAATGGCGTTGAAATTATTCGACGTGTTCTGAACACAAAGTCACTGGCAAAACTTAAAGGAACATTGATAGCCATACCGGTTGTTAATATCTATGGGTTCATTAACCAAACGCGCTATTTACCCGATCGACGTGATTTAAATCGCTCTTTCCCTGGCTCTGAAAAAGGCTCACTGGCGGGCCGAATGGCAAACCTTTTTCTAAACGAGATTGTATCAAAATGCACGCATGGAATAGATTTGCATACTGCCGCGATACATCGCGAAAATTTTCCACACATAAGAGCTTACTTAGATGATGAAGATACCGAACAAATGGCTCGCGCATTTACATCTCCGTTAATCTTGAATACCGATATTATTGAAGGGTCTCTACGCAAGTCCGCAGAAAAACTGGGCGTATCTGTCATCGTCTATGAGGCGGGCGAAGCATTGCGTTTCGATGAAGTCTCCATACGTGCAGGAGTAAGAGGCATCACTTCCGTGATGCGTAACTTAGGCATGCTGTCCACATTGAAAAATAAACGCAAGCCCACTAATCCCATCGTTGCTCGTTCCAGCAATTGGGTACGAGCGCCTCAAAGTGGCATATTAAGAGTACAAAAGTCACTAGGAACAAGGGTTGAGCTAAATGAATCTCTTGGGTTTGTATCAGACCCGTTTGGTGAAGTTGAAGAAGAAATAATCTCACCTACTGATGGCATCATAATTGGCCGCACCAATATACCATTGGTGAATGAAGGTGAAGCTTTGTTTCATATTGCACAGTTTAAAAGCCCACAAACAGCTGCAAACAAAGTCGAATCTTTCCAACACAAGATGGATCCTGCCACGGATATTAAAACTCCTGAAGAACCACCTATTTTATAATTAATTTTCGTCTCTTCAAGTTACAACCTCCAATCTCATACTATGTAATTATTGAGTACACGGCTTGTTGAAAACCAAAAACAAGTGGCCCTATCATTTTAAATAAGAGGCCGCTGACTAATAACAAAACAAGTACAATTAATCCGTAAGGTTCAATTTTCGCATAGTAAGTTGCAATAGGTTCCGGTAATAGTGAGTAGACAACGCGACTACCGTCTAATGGCGGCAAAGGAAACAGGTTTAGAATCATCAGTAAACTATTTATTACGATACCGGCCCAAGCCATTAAAGTTAAGATATGTGCTGTTGAATCTCCTTGATCAGCAGCCGTAATTAATAATTTAGCGATGAGCAACCAGAAAGCAACCATCAAGAGGTTTGCACAGGGGCCGGCTAAAGCAACCAACGCAGTATCGCGCTTTTTATTATTAAGTTGATCCCAGTTTACCGGTACCGGTTTTGCCCAACCGAATATAAAGCCACTGGAAAAGAACATAATCAACGGCACTGCGATGCTGCCAACTGGATCAATATGCTTTAGTGGGTTAATCGACAATCTACCCATGTCTTTTGCAGTTGAGTCGCCTAGCAACATGGCAGCCCAACCATGCGCTACTTCATGTAAAGTGATTGCAAAAAGTACCGGAATACT
This sequence comes from uncultured Gammaproteobacteria bacterium, assembly GCA_963976795.1. Taxonomy (GTDB): domain Bacteria; phylum Pseudomonadota; class Gammaproteobacteria; order Eutrophobiales; family Eutrophobiaceae; genus UBA7359. The sequence goes on along the minus strand of CAXBLT010000009.1, from coordinate 12,188 downwards.
CCAGACAAGGATTTGATAGGCAACGGGAAGTTCAGACATATATCAATCGAAAATAATATTTAACTGGAATATATTCCTAATCTTGTGGGCTGAGTAACCATGCATCCGTGTCAGGTGTTTGTTCATTTTGAATTGCGCCCAGTTTTTCAAACTCAAATACACTGGTATCCATTAGGTGTGATGGGACAATATTTTGAATACTGGTAAATATCGACTCTACCCTACCAGGCTTTTGTTTATTCCATTCAGACAACATTTGCTTAATTGCTTGTCGCTGCATATTGTCCTGTGATCCGCATAAGGTGCAGGGAATAATTGGGAAAGCCTTTTCTTCGGAATAAGCTTTAATATCCGTTTCGGCACAATACGCTAATGGTCTAATGACAACATTCTCGCCATCGTCACTTAATAATTTTGCCGGCATAGATTTTAACTTCCCGCCATAAAACATATTCAAAAATAATGTTTCAATAATATCTTCGCGATGATGCCCCAACGCTATTTTGGTATACCCCTGCTCTTTGGCAAAACGATAAATAATACCCCTGCGTAAGCGGGAACATAAGCCACAGTATGTTTTATTTTCAGGGATGACACGCTTAACAACGCTGTAGGTATTTTCTTCAATAATATGGTATTCAATACCAAGCGCATCAAGATAGTCGGGCAAGACATGTTCAGGAAAACCAGGCTGTTTCTGGTCAAGATTAACAGCGATTAGTTCAAACTCTACAGGGGCATTTCTCTGCAAACTTTGCAAGATATCTAACATCGTATAAGAATCAGCACCGCCGGACAGACAGACCATCACTCTGTCACCCGCTTCAATCATATTAAAATCAGCGATGGCACGACCTACATTGCGTCGCAACCGCTTTTGTAATTTGTCGTGACTATACTTCTGTTTGCGTTGGGCAGCCTGCATTTTAGGCCTGTCCGCCTGCCCCTGCGCAGGGATAACTCTTAGTAAGTGCCTCTAAAGCCAAAGTTTGTGCTGCGTCCCTGGCTCGTGAGGATTGCTTACGTAAATAGGCAATGACGTTGTCAGTTACTTCTTCTTTCGGATTTAGTTGCGGGTTTATACAAAAAAATGGAGCGCTTTGTTCTGCTTGATGCAATTGCATAACTGTCAGGACCAAACCAACGACATACTGCATGCACCCACTATTCGGGGCTCCTGGAACTGAGCCTTTTTCACAGCTTTCCAGAAGTTCACCTGCCGTCAATAACTCAGGTTCTTCCTCCTCTGCTAATACTATATTTGAATTGAGTAGCCCTAAGCTTAGTAAAATTAATATCGTTTTTTTAATCAAACTCATTTCTCTTCCTCTGTATATTCGCAAAAAGCGGCCGTTAGTCTATCATTATCCGGAGCAATTATTACCTTAAAATGATGATCCTGGCTGCATTAAAAACGCCAATTCTTCCGCACTGGAAATACGGTTCAACGCTTTGTTTCGATGGGGAAAACGACGAAATCGTTCAATAATTTCCTTGTGTCTTTCGGCAAATTGCAAACTATCCTGAAATTCATTTTTCAGACCTTCTGGCACTTCAAATAAAAGCTTCTGAAATAACTCAACACACTGACTCTGATTATCCAGGTTCTCAGAATGTTCCAACGGCATGTAGTAGAAAACCCTTTCGATAAAACGCAATGAACTATCGTAATTTTTAGCAATACCCTCTAATGCGATTTTTAATGCCTTACTATCCTGCGAAAAAGCATCTGCACTATCACGATTAATAACACGTGAAAATTGATCTAATACAATAATCAATGCTAATTGGCCTTTTATACTTCTTGACCAACTATTCAAATTGCCATTAATTGCTGATTGATATATTTCTCCAAACTGTTCATTTATATATAAATCAGTATCAGCATCCTTTCCCCACCATAGAGCGGATTGTTTCCTTATGATTTCTTTTTGATCGACATCAGCTCCGAACCAGAAACCCAGTACTTTATTGATGCCGTCAATCAAGTCATACCCTCGGCATCGAGTATTAGGCGCTTGCCAATGTAATTAGTACAATCACAAATAATATTACCGCCCCAATGGGTATTAACACCCCTTTCCAATCCGGGTTCTCTGCTTCCTGGCTATGCTCCATCTCTTTTTTCGCCCCTGGCCAAAAGAAAAACAGGAACGCAATCATGACAATAACGAGGGCAACTTGTTCCCAAACCGGCATCTTTATAATTTTCCTATTTTAAAAATAAAGTAGAGAAGTATAACTTTGAATCTCTCTTTGATCACAATGTATATAGATTTTATTCTAACTTATTTAAGTAAGTTGCTTTAGAATCAAGATTAATAAAAGAGAACCTCAATAGTATTTATTATGGATTACAGCGCTCTTAACGATGGGTTGATACTACTAGCATTATCCTTAATCGTCGTTTGGATTCTAAAACGCCTAAAACTTTCACCCATCTTGGGTTACTTACTTGTCGGTACCTTGATTGGCCCATATGCGCTTGGCTGGTTACCAGAAAGTGGAACCATTCAGACTCTGGCCGAGATTGGCGTGGTATTTCTGTTATTCATGATAGGCCTGGAATTCTCTTTAACGAGATTGATTGCCATGAAAAATACTGTATTTGGTCTTGGTAGTTGTCAGGTCATAATATCAACACTTTCAGGCGGTGCTATTGCCTGGTTGACCGGTATCGATTGGCAAGGCGCATTGGTAGTTGGTGGTGCTTTGGCTCTCTCATCAACAGCCATTGTTGCCAAACAATTAACTGATCAGTTAGAAATGCAAGCACGTCATGGTCAATTAGCTATCGCAATACTACTATTCCAGGATCTTGCGGTAGTCCCACTGCTAGTCATTATACCCATATTAGCCCTCGGCAAAGATCAATCGTTAACCTTGCAGGTGTTGGAAGCACTAGGTAAGGGTTTGTTTGCGATCTTCATCATGTTCCAAATAGGACACCGTCTATTAAGACCTTTTTATCATCTGGTTGCCACAACTCGTTCCGCTGAGATTTTTACATTAGCGACCTTATTTGTTTCGTTGATCGCTGCATGGCTAACCCATCAACTCGGACTTTCTCTTGCGCTTGGCGCTTTTATGGCGGGGCTTATGCTAAGCGAAACTGAATACAAACACCAAATTCAGGCAGACATAAGACCCTTTAAAGACGTATTGTTAGGATTGTTTTTTATCAGTGTCGGCGCACAATTAGATACCTCGATTATAGTAAAAGAATGGTTCTGGATTGGACTATTAACAACTGGGCTAATCGTTGGCAAAGGTTTAGTAATACTTGTTTTAACTCGGCTTGCAGGTTATGAATTACCTACTGCATTCAGAACAGGTCTGACTCTGGGCCAAGCGGGTGAGTTTAGTTTTGCGGTGCTTGTGGTTGCCATAAGTAACGACTTATTAACATTACAAGAAACACAACCTATTATCGCTGCAACATTGCTTAGTATGTTAATCACACCGATATTAATTCGCTATAACAGCAAAATAACCGAATATTTATTTCGTGGCACTTATACCGCTGGGTTAAATGCCCCCGCTAAAGAACTCACTCTAGCCTGCAAAAGTTTATCCGAGCATGTCATTATCTGCGGGTTCGGTCGTATTGGTCAAAACCTGGCTAACATTCTTCGGGGAATGAACATTCCTTATGTTGCACTAGATCTGGATACCAGCTTAATTCAGGAAGCTTGGGAAGCGGGTGAAAATGTTTTTTATGGCGATAGCACACATGCAGAGATACTCAAAAAAGCAGAGTTAGAGTGTGCCAGTGCATTAATTATTACCTTTGACGATGCATTAGTCGCTGATCATATTATTCGAAGCGCGCGCCAGATTAATAAGGAAGTACCTATCGTTGTTCGTAGTAAAGATGATCAGTACATGGATAATTTACACGATATCGGTGCTAGCAATGTTGTTCCTGAAAGCTTTGAGGCCAGTATGATGCTCGCTATTCATGTATTACAACACATGGGTATTTCAACAAGCAGATCTTTAACCTTTGTTGAACAAGCGCGTAAAGATAACTACCGGCAATTACGTGGCTATTTTCGTGGTGAAGAAACTTTAGGCATGGATGAGCCAGATGCACTGAGATTGCATACTGTAATATTACTACCTGATAGTTATGCAATAGGAAAATCAAAAGAGAATCTTAATCTTGAAAAAAATAATGCGACGATTTTGGCTGTGAGACGAGGAAAAAAGAGACTTGACTCGCTCGACAAATCGTTTCGATTTGAAATTGGCGATGCTGTCGTAATTGAGGGGATACAAAGCGCTGTATTAAACGCTGAAAAGTATTTATTGCGCGGCTAACATTATTGTTTGAATGCCCTGCTCTCTTGGTATTACGCATATAATTATTGATACCAAATGACATCAAAAGAATCTACGGCAAGTATATAAATTCAAATCATGCGTACTTATCCATGTAAATAAACCTGCATAATTTACAAGCTTTAATAGCGCACTACAGAAATCGTTTAATAAATAATCTCAACTTCAACAGCAAGTAATCCCTTTGGCCCTTGTTCTGCATTATATGTGACGGACTGCCCTTCATTTAAAGTTTTAAACCCATCACTCTTTATTGAAGAGTAATGAACAAAAATATCTTCGCCACCACCTTCTGGCTCAATAAACCCATAGCCTTTAGACTCACTAAACCATTTTACTTTACCACTGCTCATTACAACTCCCCCTACTAATTTATAATTTAATTGATACCCGTTTTTTGACGAAAAATAAAACTACAGGATCTATTTAACTACAACAATAAGTTGCATGACATTAAGAATAGTCGATAGCAAAAGGGGCTACCAAGGAAATATTATAAATTTCGATAACATTACAACAATATTATTAATTGATAAGGTCTGTATTTACAATATCGTCTTTACCATCAGCTATCGATTCAACAAGTTGATCGGCAACACGCACAACAATTATTGAATCGCGATAAAAATCAGAATGTATAGGCACACGAACTTTTATAGCTGCACGTTCACCCCCTCTACCATCATTATAGATGACAACTTCATTTTCATTATAAAACCGAGAATTGAATTCCATCCTGCCATCTGCATAAACTAACAAAGTATTATCTGGCTCAGATGACTCAACAATATTACTTCTCGTTGATGCAGACGTACAAGCCGTAATGAATAGAATAAAGGCTAAAAGCGAAACAAGTTTAAAATATTTTTTCATATGTTTTACATGTAGTTGTTAGATATACTTAAACTATATAATAAATATAAAAAAATGATGTGTACTGCTTCACATTATCTATCAAGCACATGAGAACCATGTCTCGTTTCATGCTAATCGAGTGTGATGAAAATAACATTTATGTCAGCGGATATTCCATTACATACATTAACTTATATTAGAAACCGGACTCTCGAAGTAATACAGAAGCCACTAATTTATAAGCTCTGTTAATAAAACTTTGAGTTTCTCCTTCAACATGTACCACACCACGTATAATTTGCTCAACAAATACATCTTCAACAGGGCTAATATTAAACCTGACTCGGTACACTGATTTATCCGGGACCATTCGATTTGACTCATCGTATTGAACGGGCACTTTACCACCAAAAATCGAGGCCAAGACTTGAAGATCTAGAGCCTGAAGGTTGGCATAATCTATCTCTTGAACATAGGCCCAGATTGAATTCAATTGTGGATTTTCCGGAATAAACTTTGCGCTAGATTGGAGGTGAAGCCGTGCTAAACCTTCTTCTGAAACAACACCTTCAATAGTTGGTTTATCAGAATTAATAATAGTTGCTATTGGAAGTCTTTCATTAATCCATCGACCGTGGTGTAGCGACTTTTGCATATCGTAAACCACACCACTCAGAGGTGCACGAATAGTCAACTCATTCTTTTTCTCATATAGACCATTTAGTTTAGATCGCGCTTCTTGTAATTGCTGGATAATTATCTGAATATTTGATAACTCTTCTGAACTTGCTGCAATTCGCTTTGCCTGAAGTTTTAGTATATCGACTTCTTGTAATGTAGTTTCTATTTCATGCTCAATCTTAGGCGAATTTAATATCAGCAGGATTTCATTTGCTTCTACATGCTTACCTTCTATTAAAAAACTGGAGTCAATATAACCTGGAGCAAGTGAAAACACTGTTGATTTTTGTTCACTTTTATAAACTGCGGGAATTTTTATTGTTGAATTCCACGGATATACGAAAAGAATGATTAAACAGGTGAAAATTAATAATGTAAGATAAAAACGTCTGGTTTTTATAATTTCTGATTTCATTTCCCACCAACCTCTTATTAAACTAATCACTGGCAATACAATAAACCAGAGGATTTCTATTACGAATAAAAATATTCCTAATAATTTGAAAAACAAATAATAAACAACGACTGCAATGCCGATAAACAGAAAAAATCGATAGATCCAAACACACCAAGCATAAATATAAAGCTTGCGCAGCATCGATAATGGTAATGTTTCGGGTGGATGCAACCTCAAATTAAATAAAATCTCTGTTAGCTTCCATTTACCAATATCAAATGAACGCTTTTGCAGGTTTTGAATCCCTAATAAATCAGAAAATATATAATAACCATCAAAACGCATTAAAATATTGGTATTGATCGCTAGTGATAATATCCAACTCGTTGTCGCCATAATGAATGCAGCACTTTTAAATATACCATCAGGTAAAAATGCCCAACTAAATGTTGCGATACATGCAATATAGACTTCCATTATCATACCTGCAGCACCAACATGTGCTCTTTCAATTGCAGATTTTACTTTCCATGTATCTGATGTATCAGTGTATAGAATTGGGAACATGACTAGCAGCGCAACACCCATTGTCGGGACCTGACACCTATACCGGATTACCGTATAAGCGTGAGCAAGTTCGTGCAGTATTTTAATTGCTGTTAACGATATAAAATAAAACGCAAGACCTTGCAAATTAAAAAAATAAAGAAAAGTAGAAGTAAACTCATCCCATTGACGACCAACCATATAGAGCCCGATCAACCCAAGAAGAGCGAATAATGCTGCCGTAGTTATCGAAAAAAAAGGTTCAAAATAAACAAGTGTTTTTCTAAGAAAAGCTGTAGGCTTAACCAGAGGTATTTTTATAAATAAATAATTATGAATCAACCACATTAAAAAACTGGGCTTACTTGCTAAATACTGTTCTAGATAATCGTTGCTTGTGCCATTTGCAGAATCAAGCGTAAGGCTATTTGAAAAAAGGAATGATAAAAGACTTTGAACATCATTATTATTCACTTCAAGAGTTGTTTCTTCTTTGATTTTCGCTAGCAAAATACTTGCTTTGCCAACAGTCCATCTGGAGAGGAGTTGAAACGCAGTCCAACCAATGTAGAAATATTTATTCCTGAGTGGGTCAAGAATTATCCAACTAGGTGATCCATCAAGTGCAACAGGACCTTCAAGCAACTGCAAATCATGCCGTAAAACCGGCAGTACTATATCTTCGCTCGGTTCATTCATACACCAAAAAGTTGACGAACATATGAGATAGGACGTCTAAATAGGTAGAAAAATAAAGATACGCGGTCACCGTAAATTTTAGCTGTCCCCTGAGAACCGATTCTCAGTTTTTTACTATCAACCTCATCAAATTCTGCATAGAGCCTATAAACAAGCGTATCCTGGTTGTATTTTTCTGCCATATAACTAGTACTAACTACTTTTGCCATAACTGGATTTAATGGATCGGTATCTAGAAACACATCAACATCAGCACCTTTAATCAAAACAATTGCATCATCTACCGACAAATTAATCTTTAATTGAATTTTATCCGGATCAGCGATCTCCATGACCCGCTCACCAACTTGAACAGGCTTACCAATCCAGTCTGATTTATTCGTATAGATAAGTAAGCCATCTTTCGCTGCATCGACATGAATGTTATCCAGTAACTCTGCTGCAAATTCCAGTTTACTGCGATGTAATTCTGTTTGAGATTTCAACAATGCCACTTGTGATTTGCTTTTTGAATCCCTAAACGAGTCCTGTGACGCCTTACGATATTCTGCTTCTGCTACAGCCAAGGTCTTTTCCGCTACGTTATATTCATTACGAAGGTTTGTATCTTCCAGAAAAAAAACAGTTTCTCCCTTGCTAACATAAGTATTTGGCGAAAAGTTAATTTCAGTAATGACACCATTCATAGGAGAACTCACAATAACCGAGTCTTTAGCAATAATTTCTGCTGGTGCTAAAGCAGATATACGTATCGGTTTAATAAAGACCGCTAATAAAAAAAGAAGGATTACCCAAACAGCAAAGGTAACCTTCTTTGGTCGATGATATAACTTTCGCCTGCTGGCAATAGCAACTAGAGCGTGCGCATAAGTTTCTCCAAGACGTTTAAACAAAGCAAGTTCATTATCTTTCCAGGGGGTTTCCTTAGTAACCCATAGACCACCGATAAATGTGCCATCGGGTAATTTTAGAGGTGTCCAAAGAGCAAAGGGTAATGAAAACTCCTTCCATCCATCTTTTAATTTATCTGGGCATTGCACCTCATCGATTATTCTTTGCGTCGAAATAGAATCACTGTCAAACAATGTCGCAACTGTTTTCTCTAACCAGGTAGCAAATGGAGCATGTTCTTCAATCACAGAAACACTAGAAGCACAGACAAGCTTGCAATCACGTTTTATTGGATGCAACGAAGAAAATAAATAGGCTTGTCTATAAGGCAATAAGCGGCGCGTTTCATTCACAATCATAAACCGCAACGCATCAACTGATGTTGCAGCACGCGCCATAGACTCTAATTGCAACAATTTTGAAACTGCCGCTAGATCTGGTTTTTGTGATTCACTATTCACAATCAATCATTCTTCTTGTTAAATTGAGCTGTACCACTCATGCCAGACAGTACGCCACTGATATCACCAGAAAATTTCCCAGTTAACTTGATTGTCTGGCTAACAGGATCAACGACAGCACCAATTTTAGAAACTTTAGCATCGAGTATCTTCCCTGTCTCATCAATCATAAATGAAAATGATTCTTCTACAGTCAACCAATTTAACCAGTTTGATGGTACTATTAATTCAATTTCTAGATCACGATCGTTGAGTATCGATAAAATCTCTTTATCCGCCGGGACTGTTTCATGCTCGTTAATAGCAACCTCAATTACGCGTCCACTATAGGGTGCCTTTATTTTACATTGATTTACTCTAATAACTTTCATAGTGCGATCAGCTCGGGCTACTTCCATTTCAGACTCCGATATTGAAACATCGATATCGCTGATCGCGTTTAACGCTAACAATTGTTTATTATTTTCAAATATATGCTGTCTTGATTTATATGATGCTTCAGCCGATGCCATATCTGCTCGATAAAAAGAGCAATCAAACCCAACTAACAAATCTTCTTTTTTAAACCGATCACCTGCTTTAAATGGAATATCTTTTATTTTCGCGGCGATCTCACTAGAAATTATTGCTCTCTCTACCGGTTTAATAAGTCCTCTAACGTTGTCAGACACAATACCTGTTGTAAAGAAATCATCATCTTCAGTATATCCAACTTGGCTAAGGAAAATAATTGCAAATAAAAATATTAGTTTTGGGTGTAATACACTATTCTTCATATCGTCACTCCAAATCTATTTAACCTTCATTGAAAAAAGTTGCTCATGTAAAGATAAGCCTTCAAAGTAGTGCATTATGGAATTTGCCAATGAATCCACCTTCTCCATGTTGGCATCAATGGGGAAAGGATCAATTCCCAAAGATGCAAAGATACTCGCATAAGCATTTTCAATATTAGAAAAAGCAATGTCATATTTGATCTCCGCAACCATCATATTCATCTCTTCTCGAATTAAAGATTGTTCAGTAACCGTCCGAACTGAAACACCTGACTTTAATTGGTCAAGAATTTTTTTCTGAGTTAAGTAATAATCTGCGGCAGTTTTATATTCGCGCTGTGCGTGCTCATATTGTGCCAAGCTCACATGAACTTGAGTCATTATAGCCATGCTTAAGGCAAGACGTCTTGCTTCAAGTACTTTTTCTTTAGCACCTAATTCTCTCTTCGTCCCGGAATATCTAAAAATATCAAGCAGATTCCAACTGATTTTAGCACCGTAACTCAACCAGTTATTATTGAATAAAAATGAATTACTATTATGGCTTTTTCCTAAATTAAGATCCAAACCGGGCAATAGCTTTAATATAGCTGCCTTGGCTTCTTTCTTATTGATTCTCTCTTCATATGAGATGGTTCTGATCTCAGGCCGATTTTCAAGTGCGAGCTGCTCCATCATTTCAGGAGATATATCTACCTTATTAACAGCTTCTATTCTATCTGGGATTACAAGCTGAAAATCTTCTCCTGGTCTTAGGTTCATTAATGCCGCAAGCTGAATTTTAGCAATTGATAAATCACGTTGTAGTTCTTCAAGCTCACGTTTAATACCTATTAACTCTCGTTGGTAGGTAAGTGCAGTTAAAGGACGATCTAAACGCTTCGTTTCAATTTGTTTTGATTCTTCTATCGCCTTCGAAACCCGTTTTAATAAGCTTTCAATCTTTTCTATTAAGCGATCATTACTAACTGCACGCCAGTATGCCGTTCTTACATCCTGAACAATTCGGTTAATAACTTTTCTTTTTTCCTCTTCAGCGATGAGAACTTTATCTGCCGCTTGATTTGCCCTGATATATGAGAGTCCAAAATCAAGCACATTCCAAGTCAATTTTAAATCAGTGTTAAAAATATCCCGGTTAGAAGAAGTCGATGTCGACAGTGACTGTGTACCTGTGATCAAAGATTGACTGGATGAACCACTAAATTTATCACGGCCGTTATAACCTGTACTTGCAACTAATTGTGGCAATAAATCATAACGAGAGAGGTCTAATGCTGTTTCAGAAAGAATTTTTTCAGCAAATTCAAGGTGAAAATCAAGATTGTATTTCAACGCTCGCGCAATTGATTCATAGAGTGAAATAGGTCCTGCAACCGGTTCCTGATTTTGCGTAACCCGAACACTATCCTGACTAGCTTGGTCTCTTAATTCTTCAGCTGTAAATGGCACAGGAATAAACGAACAGCCAGACAGCAACAGCAGAGCGAGCACAATCATGTAACGACGGTAATTCATGTTACCAACAATATGTTTGCATATTTTTACTCATAAAGAAGATAATCGCTTTTATTAACAATAATTTATAGATAGGTAATTCTTAAGCGTTCCCCAACTCTTAAGAGAAAGCATCTAATTTTAATAGTAAAGCACTAATTAATAAAGATATTTTTTATTTTTTCTATCGAATCATCAAATTTAACCGCTTCTTGTGCAATTTGTTCATCAAATAAACTTGCACCAGCGATAAATTCGTTTCCAATTTTTTGTAATGCTGCTATTTCACCACTAGTCACATTAACATCAAGATAGCGAATCACTACTGTGCCATCACTTAAAGTAACTTCGATGCGTAATTCAATAGTTTCTGTGCCCACCGGAGGTTCACCGCTAATCAACCCCCCTTTATCGTCAATTCGTAACCACTCGGGCAAAGGATTACCATCCGCTTGAAGAACAGAAATACTTGTCGCTAATAAATTTGGATCGCTGTTAATCGTATAATCAACCTCAAGAAATAGAGATCTATCACGCAAAATAGATTTAACAATTAACTTATCTTTACTCTCCGCTTCTGGGGAGCCAATACGCAATGGAAACAAACTGAGTTCTGACTCAGAACCTGTGGTCTGCGCAGATTCCGAAATAGAAAAACTAACAGAAAATCCCTTAACACCACTGATATCCCAAAGGCCTGTATTATCAGCAGGCTTATCATCAAAGCTATCCCCAAAATAAATCGTACTGTTATTAGCGGCTTCGACCGCATCCAATACAGCACCATCGGCATCTAAAGAACGAACTGAACCCAAACTGTATGCTCCTGCTACGGCATCGATCACCGCACCTTCTGCCTTGAGAGCATTACCTTCAGTACCAATGTTTTGTCCAGAATTAATATCATCGTTAGCAACGCCAGTATCTGTGTCTGTGTTCTGATCATCTACACCAATACTCTCTGATGTACTAATATCAGTGATTGCAGTAGTCACATCATCATTAGCAGTATCAACAATTAGATTCTCAAAGCCACCTGCC
>CAXBLT010000008.1:0-113878 GCA_963976795.1 uncultured Gammaproteobacteria bacterium | reverse complement strand
GAGAATGCAGTATGTTGCTTAATTTCAATGTCCGTTTTTCTCAGTACACTTCAGACAGGATGTCTAATTCACCTTTTTTAAACTCTGTTAAAGAGTATATGCTAACACGACGCTATAGCCTGCGTACTATCAAGACCTATCAGTATTGGATTAAAGCTTTTATTATTTTTCACGATAAGTCTCATCCAGAGACTATGGGGCGAGATGAAATTGAAGCTTTCTTGACCTATTTAGCAGTTAATCAAAAAGTGGCTTCTAGCACTCAAGCGCTTGCCTTAAATGCCTTAATGTTTTTTTATAATAAATTTCTTGATAAACCTATAGAGGAGATGACTGAGTTTAAACGCTCAAAGCGTCAGGCAAAATTACCAGTTGTTTTAACTCCCGAAGAAGTTAAAAAGTTATTGTCATCTATGCATAGTGTGCATAGATTAATGGCAGCAATCTTATATGGATCAGGTTTGCGACGAATTGAACTGATGCGCCTGAGAGTTCATGATATTGAACATTCTCTATTACAGATCCGGGTTTGGAATGGCAAAGGTTTTAAACATCGTATCACAACAATGGCACCAGAATTATTACCTGCAATAAATCGACAAATAAAACATGTACAAACATTATTGGAAGAAGATTTAGAGAATGATGATTATGCAGGGGTATGGCTTCCGGATGCGTTATCCAGGAAATATAAAAATGCAAATAAAGAATTGGGCTGGCATTATTTGTTTCCTTCGGTGCGTTTGAGTATAGAGCCAGGGACGAACAACATACGCCGCCATCATCTTGATGAGACGCTGATAAATAAAGCCATTCGAAAAGCGAAGCACAAAGCTGGAATTAAAAAACAAGTAACGAGTCATACGTTACGTCATTCTTTTGCCACACATCTTTTGCAACGAGGAGCCGACATCAGAACAGTACAAACTCAATTAGGTCATTCGGATGTAAAGACAACGGAAATTTACACACATGTTTTTAAACAAGGTACGCATGGTGTTCGTAGTCCATTAAGTGATTTATTTGTTGAATAGCTTTATTCGTTATCTTAACTTGCTTTTTTTCTATCAAAAATAATTTTTTGCCATTCTTGTGGCCCGATTTGATGTACGGCTTTACCATTTACATCAACGGCTACTGTTACTGGCATGTCTTTTACTTCAAATTCATGGATCGCTTCCATTCCCAATTCTGGAAAGGCAATGACTTCTGAATGTGTGATTGCTTTTGAAACAAGATATGCAGCACCACCGACTGCCATTAGATAAACGGCTTTATGCTTTTTGATGGCATCAATACCCATCGGGCCGCGTTCAGCTTTGCCGACCATGCCAATCAAGCCGGTTTTCTCCAACATCATCCCAGTAAATTTATCCATGCGTGTTGCGGTTGTTGGACCAGCAGGACCAACGGCTTCTTCACGTACTGCATCGACGGGGCCAACGTAATAAATAAAACGATTGGTGAAATCAACACCTTCAGGTAGTGGCTCACCTTTATCAAGCAAATCCTGAATTTTTTTATGCGCGGCATCACGTCCGGTCAACATTTTTCCGGAGAGTAAGATTGTTTCACCCGGTTTCCATTCTTTTATATCTTCAGCAGTCACTTCGTCTAAATTAACTCGTCTAGCTGTTGGACCAACATCCCAAGTGATTTTTGGCCAGTCATCAAGATTAGGTGGTGTTTGTAATGCAGGGCCTGATCCATCTAAAACAAAGTGAGCATGTCTTGTTGCCGCGCAGTTTGGAATCATCGCGACAGGTTTGTTTGCAGCATGTGTTGGATAATCTTTTATCTTCACATCGAGTACGGTTGTCAAGCCACCCAGCCCTTGTGCGCCAATACCTAGGTCATTAACACGTTGGTAAATTTCCAAACGTAATTTCTCAGTGCTTGTTTTTGCGCCGCGTACTTTAAGTTCCTGTATATCAACGGATTCCATTAAAGATTCTTTTGCCAAAACCATGGCTTTTTCAGCAGTGCCGCCAATACCGATTCCTAACATACCAGGAGGACACCAGCCCGCACCCATAGTCGGAACCGTTTTAACAACCCAATCAACAATGTCATCAGAGGGATTCAACATGACGAATTTCGATTTGGCTTCAGAGCCGCCACCTTTTGCTGCAACCTGAATATCTACTTTATCGCCTTTGACGATTTCCATATGAATAACAGCGGGCGTGTTATCGCCGGTATTTTTTCGTGCGCCAGCAGGGTCAGACATGATGGAGGCACGTAGTTTATTGTCAGGATGGTTATAGGCCTTTCTGACACCCTCGTTAATCATATCTTCTACGGAGAGTTCGGCATCCCATTGCACGTCCATACCGACTTTAATAAAAACGGTGACAATCCCCGTGTCTTGGCAAATAGGACGATGGCCCTCAGCACACATGCGTGAATTAATTAATATCTGCGCCATGGCATCTTTGGCAGCCTTGGATTCTTCTTTCTCATAGGCGGCATTGACAGCCTGAATGAAGTCTACTGGGTGGTAGTAGGAGATATATTGAAGGGCGTCTGCAACGCTCTCGATCAAGTCATCTTGTTTTATAGTGGTCATTTATTATCGTCTCAGTTTATCTAATTCATAAATACATGGTTCTATTATAATGTGTTTTCGTCTATTCAGCTTAACGTAGGCACAAAAAAGGCGACTAGAGTCGCCTTTTTTGCTAATGCTAAATGACTAAATTACACAACAGCTACCGGAATCGATTCAAGTTTCGATTGTGCTTGCGAAGCACTCTTTTGAAAGGATTCGATCTCATCAAAGTTAAGGTAACGATAGACATCTGCTGCCATTGGATCCAAATCAGCAGCGAATTGCATGTATTCTTCCATGGTCGGAATATGACCCAGTATAGAAGATACAGCGGCTATTTCAGCAGATGCCAAATAGACATTTGCCCCATCACCCAATCGATTAGGGAAGTTTCGAGTTGAAGTTGAAACAACAGTCGATTTTTCTTTAACGCGTGCCTGATTTCCCATGCACAATGAACAACCGGGCATTTCCAGATTTGCACCCGTTTTTTCAAATATAGTGTAATAACCTTCTTCTGTTAGTTGATGTTGATCCATCTTGGTTGGTGGTGATATCCAGAGTTGCGTTGGTATCGCTCCCCCAATTTTATCTAACATCTTACCCGCTGCACGGAAATGACCAATGTTTGTCATACAAGAACCAATGAAAACTTCATCGATCTTGGTGCCAGCGACCTCTGATAATGTTTTTACATCATCGG
This sequence comes from uncultured Gammaproteobacteria bacterium, assembly GCA_963976795.1. Taxonomy (GTDB): domain Bacteria; phylum Pseudomonadota; class Gammaproteobacteria; order Eutrophobiales; family Eutrophobiaceae; genus UBA7359. The sequence goes on along the minus strand of CAXBLT010000008.1, from coordinate 110,624 downwards.
GATCATTCGGGCAGGCCAGTATCGGTTCTTTGATTTCATTTAAATCTATCTCGAAGACCTTGGCATACTCTGCATCCGCATCAGGTTCCATCAAGACAGGGTTCGCAATCCATTCTTCCATCGCCTTTGCACGACGCTCAAGTGTACGTGCGTCACCATAGTCTTCGCTTATCATCCAACGTAATAACGTGATGTTGGATTCCAGATATTCAATGATGGATTCTTTACCTAAGCGAATGGTACAGCCACCGGCTGAACGTTCTGCACTCGCATCAGAGAGTTCAAATGCTTGCTCACATTTGAGATCAGGTAGGCCTTCAATCTCTAATATGCGGCCAGAGAAGATATTTTTCTTACCTTCTTTTGCTACGGTCATGTCACCTGACTTTATTGCTGCCAGAGGAATTGCATTAACCAGATCACGCAAGGTAATACCGGGTTGCATCTTGCCTTTAAAGCGTACTAAAACAGACTCCGGCATATCCAGTGGCATGACACCGGTAGCCGCAGCAAAGGCGACTAGACCAGAACCAGCAGGAAAGGAGATACCAATCGGAAAACGCGTATGTGAATCGCCACCTGTTCCTACAGTGTCAGGTAATAGCATACGGTTTAACCATGAATGAATGATGCCGTCACCTGGTCGTAGTGCCACACCGCCACGGGTCTGGATAAAATCAGGCAGGGTATGATGTGTAATCTCATCGATAGGTTTTGGGTAAGCAGCGGTATGACAAAAAGACTGCATAACCAGGTCGGCAGAAAAACCAAGACAGGCGAGGTCTTTTAATTCATCTCTCGTCATGGGACCAGTCGTATCTTGAGAGCCAACAGTCGTCATCTTGGGTTCGCAATAAGTGCCGGGACGAATGCCCTCAACACCGCAAGCTTCTCCGACCATTTTCTGCGCCAAGGTATAACCTTTACCTGTATCATTTGCAGGTACGGGTACACGGAATAAATCGCTAGCCTTTAATCCCAGTGCTTCACGAGCACGAGTTGTCAGGCCACGACCGATGATCAATGGAATTCGCCCGCCAGCTTGTACTTCGTCAAGGATGATGTCGGTCTTTAATGAAAAGTCGCATAGCTCTTCGCCGGTCTCGGCATTTTTGACCTTGCCTTCGTAAGGATAGATGTCAATGACATCACCCATATTCATTTTGCTGACATCGCATTCGATGGGTAGCGCGCCCGCATCTTCCATAGTATTAAAGAAGATCGGTGCTATCTTGCCGCCAAGGCAATAACCGCCATCACGCTTGTTTGGAATAAACGGAATATCATCACCCATGTGCCAGAGCACTGAGTTGGTGGCTGATTTACGTGAAGAGCCTGTACCCACGACATCACCGACATAGGCTAGAGGATAGCCTTTCGCTTTCAATTCATCGATTTGTTTAATCGGGCCTATTTCACCTGCTTTATCAGGGTTAATACCATCGCGTTCCATCTTCAGCATAGCTTGTGCATGTAATGGAATGTCAGGACGTGACCAGGCATCCGGAGCAGGTGAGAGGTCATCGGTATTGGTTTCGCCTGAAACCTTGAAGACGGTGACGGTGATTTTTTCAGCTAATTTTGGTTTAGAAGTAAACCATTCAGCATCTGCCCATGATTGAATAATTTTTTTCGCATGTTTGTTACCAGCATCTGCTTTTTCTTTCACATCATGAAATGCGTCGAACATTAATAATGTATGTGACAGGGCTTCTACAGCCGCTGATGCCAGAGCATCATCATCGAGACAGTCAATTAATGCGACGATGTTGTAGCCACCTAGCATAGTACCTAGAAGTTCCACCGCTTTAACCTTATCGATTAAAGGAGACTCTGCTTCGCCTTTGGTAATTGCGGCAAGAAAACCTGCTTTGACGTATGCAGCCTGGTCAACACCTGCTGGAATACGGTTTGTAATCAGGTCTAGGATAAAATCTTCTTCACCCGCAGGTGGATTCTTTAATAAGTCAACTAGCGCTGCTGTTTGTTCTGGCGTCAATGGTTGTGGGACGATGCCTTGGTCGGCCCGTTCTTGTATATGTTGGCGATAAGCTTCGAGCAAAACAATTCTCCTTTAGGTTATTCTCGGATGGGCACTCATTAGGACCCTAGTCGAAGGGCGGCTAGTATAAATGAAGATCCCGCTAATGTTTAATCGAATTTTCGATTTATTTTGGTGCAAAATTAGTGTACGGAATCGATTATACCACCACCGAGGCAAGTATCTTCTTTATAAAATACAATGAATTGGCCGGGTGTTATGGCTCTTTGAGATAAGTCAAAACTGACGTTACACCTGCCATTTTCAATTTTTTCGATGGTACAGCTCTGATCTGCTTGCCGATAACGGTTTTTGGCCTGACATTTATAGGGAATCTCAGGCATTTCTCCTGAAACCCAGTTCATATTTGATGCCGTTAGCTTGTGACTATGAAGCAATGGGTGGTCATGATCTTGAGCAACAATTAATTCATTTCCTTCAATATTTTTTTGTACGACATACCAGGGGGCATCGCTAGCGCCTTTGACACCACCAATACCTAAGCCTTGCCGCTGCCCAAGGGTGTAATAAAACACACCTTCGTGCGCACCAATTATTTTCTCTTCGGTAGTTTTAATAACACCGGGATCAGGAGGGATGTAGCGACTCAGGAACTGACGGAAGGGCTGTTCACCGATAAAACAGATACCGGTGCTATCTTTTTTATCGTGTGTTATCAAGCCGGCTTGTTCAGCGCGTAGTCTGACTTCTGCTTTATCAAGCTCTCCGATAGGGAACATCGCTTTTTGGAGCTGTGTTTGATTTAAGCGGCACAAGAAATAACTTTGATCCTTGTTTTGATCAAGCCCTTTTAACAGCTCGAATGTATCTGCTTGTTGTCGAATTCGGGCATAATGACCTGTGGCAATTTTAGCTGCTCCCAGCTTTTCTGCGTGTTCCAGAAATGCCTTAAATTTAATCTCCTGATTGCACAGAACATCAGGGTTGGGAGTACGACCATTTTTGTATTCGCTGAGAAAATTCTTAAAAACTTTATCCCAGTAGTCAGAAGAAAGGTCTACCGTGTTTAATGGGATGTCGAGTTTATCGCAAACCATCATAGCGTCTTCTACATCAGTTTCCCACAAACAGGCACCATCTTCAGATGTGTCATTCCAGTTTTTCATAAATAAGGCCTCAACTTCATAGCCTTGTTCTTTCAATAACATTGCCGTTACCGATGAATCGACTCCTCCGGAGATACCAACGATAATTTTATTATTAGTTTTTTTATTCACTTTTAAGGGAATGATGAATTAATTCGAGTGGATAGCGCTGTCCGCTTTGGAAGTCTTTAATACAACGAGAGACTAAAGGACTGCGTAACCGCATTTGTTCTTCTTCAATCTCTTCTGGCGTTAACCAGACTGCGCGAAGTATTCCGTCATCAAGAGCTTGTCCTATGTGTTCCTTAATGCAGTTTCCATAGAAACAAAAACGTAAATAAGTAATATCTGGCTGGTGTGGATTAGGATAAAGATAAACACCGACTAATGATTCTGGTTCAAATTCCCAAGCAGTTTCTTCCATGACCTCACGTTTGATGGCTTCAATCAGGGTTTCTCCCTGTTCAAGATGTCCGGCGGGCTGGTTGAATACGAGTTCGTTATTGATTGATTCTTCAACTAGTAGAAATTGACCCTCTCGCTCAGCAATCGCAGCAACAGTTGTGTTTGGTTTCCACTGCATAATGTGTTCCTTGGTAAAGTAATGTTATTTGCTAAATAGTATTTCTTTCGGGGTGTGCCAGAATCTGACAAATAAGATTATCCGTTTTTACTGTCTTTTTTTATTTTTACGATGTCAGGGTTATCCCAACTGCCTTTTATGCTGTATTGATATCTTAATATTTGATCTATTTTGTCTGGAATAGACTTAAATAATTCACCAGTAAGATAAATAACTGCTCCTACCCCGACACCTATAGGCCCAAATAACGCGCTGGCGACAGGCAAACTGTTAGAGACCTTTGGTGTTATAGTCGCAATCTGATCATAATCTTCTGCAACGATTCCGGTCCGTCCACTGACAATAATATTTGCAGCGGGACCAATCAATTCGAGGTTGTTTGTGTAGGCATGACCTTGATCCATATTAAAGTTGCCACTAATACTATCGAAAGCAAATCCTTTGTTGAAAAGATCGGTGAAATCGAGCGCAAGTCTTCTTGGCAGGGTTTGAATACTAAGTAGTCCAAATAGTCGACCAGCAGATGGGTTGATATCAAGAAATTGACCTTTGTCAATTTTCATGTCGAGTTCACCAATGATCTTCTCCATAGAAAAATTCATAGGTGTGTCCATCCAGTTTGCATTCATTTCGATTGTTGTTTGACCTCCTTGTATGTTGGCGGAGTCATAGTCAAAAGTAGCGAGCATAGTTTCAATAGATTCAGACGTTAATTTGGCAGAAAACTCGGAACGATCTATATCATCTATACGCATCCATTCACCGTTTGCCGTAATGTTAAAGTCGGGTTTGGAAATACTTAGATTGCTAATGTTAATACCATTTTCAACATTGTTGGTTCGCAGTTCAAGTTTCCCTAGCTGATGGTCATTATAATTAAAGCTTTCAATACTCACATCTAGTTCAGGTATTTTACTTATGTCAGACTGACCTGAATCATTCCCGGTTTCACTTTCATTCAATGACAAAGATTCTAATTCAATTAGTAATTTGTCATTTTGACTGTTAGCAATCTTGATTAATTGAGTGTGACCTTTAATGTCATTCCCATCAAAAGAAACATCCCAGCCTTCATCAGGGTTGTTTAGCTCTATATTAACGTTATTGAAGTTATTGTTTAGAATTTGCAATTCCCCAATGGTGAATTGCCCAGAGATGCTTTTAGTTTGATTTGTTACATTTTTCTGTGATTGACTGATATTGTCTAGAGCAATGACGTCTGTCCATTCCGACAGGTTTAGTTTCTCAAGTCGACCCTGTATCGATATATCATTTGTTTGTGGTGACTTATCGTGTGGCTGACCTAGACCGATGAGAATATTTTTAATTGTTAAGTTCTTACTGTTATCTGCGATGACATCCGTGAAAAAAAGATTATCAAAATTAAAATTAAAATTATTAATTGATACGTTAGTTAATCTGGTTGATAAAGTTAATGGTCGTGTTTCTTCTTTACTTTTGCCGAAGGGATAAGGCAGGTTTATCTCAAAACCGTTTAGATCAGAACTTAATTCGATATTTCTGATATTAACATTGTTATCTGATATTGATTTTTTAAGCGAGAGAGACCATTTGCTTTCACCATCAAAATAGGCACTTACATTTTTCCCAATGTTATTAAATGAGGGAAAGAAACTGCCGAGTTGGTTCAAGATAAATGCCTTGTTAGCAATACCAGATATTTCGTATATTTCAGAGTAAGGGTTACCCGGTCCCGTTCTTGGGGCAGTTAGTGATACGGGCAAACCTTGATATAAAGCCTGAACATCATCTGCCCATATTTCATAACTGGTAAAATTAACCTTGCCATTTACATTCTCAAGCCCTAGCCCCGGTATATTTGATTCAATTGTAGCGTCAGTAAAAGCCACCAAACCTTCAACGTCTGTATTGCCTTCATTTAGAAGGATGTCTAGTTTCAGGTCAAGTTCAAAACTACCCACGACATTATTTATTGATTCTCGCAAAGATTTTTTTTCTTTCAGCGGGCTTTGAGTAATAAAATGTGTGGCATCACTAGTATGCCCATCTAAAGAACCGGCAATATTTAATTGATGGTTTCCTTTGCTAAGGTTTCTTATTTCTCCTTTAAGATCATCGATTTTAGCATCAAAGATATAGCCAGAATGAGATGCGATTGTGAGATCATCATTATTTAAAATGATCTCGGCAGTAAAATTATCAATGGCTGGCCATTTCTCATTATATTCAAGTGTCGTATTTTCAATATTAATGAGAGCCTTTAAACGACCTTCAGCATTATCAAATGGATAATCACTGCTATGACCATGAAAGAGTAAATCTCCGGACAAAAATTTACCGCCAACCAGCGCACGATTAAACCATGCGTGTAGATTTGGGATAACTTTTTTGGGTAAGTAAGCGGGTATATTTTCTATGTTGGTTTCATCAATGTGCGCGACGATGTCAACGAAGGGTGACTTTTTATCAAACCTGATTTTTCCAGATGAATTCACTGATAAGTCCAGGGAAGCGATGTTTAGGTTGTGAATGATCAATTCAACTGTTTCGCTATTAACTAATTCCAGATTAGCATTCAAGTCTGAAAAAGAAAGCCTGTCTTCGTATAGCGAGTCAATCTTGATTTCAGGGCTCGAATTATTGAGCTGAATATTAATTTTTTCTCTATTGGCAGTTAATGAACCTTTTAGCCCGGAGATAGAGTTGTTTTTATCAGTAGAGATGTACTCAAGATTATTGAATGCAGTTTTTAATTGAATAGGACTGCTTTCTTGTGCGTCGAGCTGGTAGCTGATGTTTAAATCCAGTAGTTCTCCTTTTAATGATTTTTTCTCAAATACTTTTTTGGCTTTGTCGGGAATAAAATTAGTAGCAATTATAAATGGTAAAACATCCTCTAGATTCAGATAAGAGAAATAACCATCAAATTGTTTATTGTCGTTCGAATCTTTTTTAATTAGCAACTGGTGGTTTGACGCAGGCCATAAACCGTTTGTTGTGTGCAGTTCATCAAGCTTTATATTTAATAACCAGTCTTTGTTTTGAAAGCGTTCGCCAAATAATTTCAAGACTGCGTTGTGTACTGGCAGTTTATAGTTTCCAGCGGATAGAGAAAAAGTGGCGTAATCTAATTCACTATTGAAATTAATCAACCTGGATTGTTCCCAACTTGTCCATAGCTTGATGTTAGCGATACCACCAATGCTTTTAATGGAAAAATTATTCAATAAATCAGTCGGGTTAAGTTTTTCAACTTCAATGTATACTGAACCACTCCATTCAGGCGTTAATATGTTGCCATTCACATCCATTTTTACACTCAAAGACTGACCAAGTTGTTCTGGCAGGGAAATATCTGCCTCAATCTGCAAGCGTTGTAGATTTGTCTTTAATTCAATTTTTACATCAGAAAACTGGGTTTCTTTTTCTGGCGATCTTTCATCACGCCATGCTACAGAGGCGTTCTCGAGGATGATGTGTTTTTGCTTTAACAACCAACCTGATAAGGCTGAGCTTTTAGTTGAATCAGTATTAAAGTCTGGATCATTATCATTGCTGATGGATAGCGAGCCATCATGACGACGTGAAATACCAAGGTCTAGGCCAGAAACAGACAGATAATTAGGAATGATTTCACCTGCTCTAATACTGGCTATAAGATCGATACCTATGTGGGCGGAATCTAGCTTTGTAATCAGCTTATTATTATCTTGTGTATAGAGATCGATGTTTTCCAGGTACAGGTTGGGTGTCCACCCTCGCCACTCAGCACTTATCCCATCAATAATAACGGGATGTTCCATCTGTTTACTAACCCATGATTGTATTTCAGTGTTGTAACTACCAATCTCAGGCAATGCCAGGCGCACGACAGTGACCAAAACGGCAGCGTTAAGGATGATGAATGCAAATGCATACCAGCAGAGATGGTATAGGCCTGTAAGGATTCTGTTAGACATTAAAAATAAATCAAAGTAAGACGATGTCGTATTGTTCTTGTGTATAAAAAGTTTCTACCTGGAAATTTATGGGTCTGCCAATAAATGCCTCTAATTCTGCTACACTGGTAGATTCATCATCTAGCAACATGTCGACAACACGTTGCGAGGCAACGACCAATAATTTGTTTGCATCGAATTGTCGGACTTCACGCAAAATTTCTCGAAATATTTCATAGCAAATTGTTTCAGATGTTTTAATTGATGCCCTGCCATCACAAGTAGGACATGTTTCACAAAGAATATGTTCCAAACTTTCTCTAGTTCTTTTTCGGGTTAATTGTACTAGCCCGAGCGACGTTAGTTCGCTCAAGCTTGTTTTGGAATGATCTTTCTCGACATTTTTTTCAAGAGAACGCAATACTTGTCGACCATGTTCCGGGTCTTTCATGTCGATAAAATCTATAATTATTATACCGCCAAGGTTCCTTAAGCGAAGTTGTCTGGCAAGCGTATGCGCCGCTTCAAGATTGGTTTTGTAAATGGTTTCTTCCTGATTACGATGGCCAACAAAGGCGCCAGTATTGACGTCTATCGTGGTCATAGCTTCGGTCTGATCGATGATTAAATAGCCGCCAGATTTTAATGGGACTTTCCTGCTAAGCGAACGTTGTATCTCATCTTCCACTGAATACAAATCAAGTATTGGGTGATCGCCTGTGTAATATTCAATCCTGCCAAGAAACTCTGGAATAAAATGTTTGGAAAATTCCATTACTCGTTGATAGGTTTCTTTAGAATCGATACGCACCTTCTCAACTTCAGAATGAACTAAATCGCGCATGGTACGCATTACCAATGGTAAATCCTCATAGACAATACTAGGCGGAAATGTATTCTTCGCCCGTACCATGATGGATTCCCATATTTTTCTGAGAAACTCTATATCTTTGCAAATATCTTCATCAGGAATATGCTCGGCAGCCGTCCTGAGAATGAAACCTCCCTTTTTTAGTATTTCAGACTCGCGTAAGGCGCTATGCAAAATGACATTATCTTCATTGCCCACAGCCAGTTTTTCGATTCCGGAGAGGTAGCCTAAAATGACATTCCTGAGTCGCTCGCGTTCTTCTTCATTTTCAATTCGTTGGGAGATGCCAATGGAGGGGTAATCTGGCATGAAAACAATATAACGTGAAGGGATTGAAAGGCGGGTTGTTAGTCTGGCCCCCTTACTACCTATCGGATCTTTAATAACTTGAACAAGGATATCTTCCCCTTCATTTATAACCGATTCAATCGGATGTATTTGTTCTGCCTCTTTTTTTTCAGGGTCATACTCAGTGTTGTTGGCAACGATATCTGAAGAATGCAGAAAACCGGTGCGTTCAAGCCCAATATCTATGAAAGCGGCTTGCATCCCGGGTAAGACTCGAGAGACTCGGCCTTTGAATATATTGCCCACCAGACCACGTTTTTGCGTACGTTCGATATGAACCTCCTGCAAGACGCCATTATCAACAACGGCAACACGTGTTTCTTGCGGGGTAACATTTATCAGGATTTCTTCGCTCATGATGATTCGTGTTCTTCTGGCTGTAATATGTTTTTTTACATAACATTTAGGAGTCCGTTATCATATCATTATCTTGTTCTATATGTGGTCAAGAAAGCGTGAAAAAACAAAGGGATTAAGCGGGCTGTTTAATTGAAAAAATGAGGATAAAATGATTCATTATGAATTTTGAGTATTTTACAGAGATTCTCCCACCAGAGGCTGTATTGCTCTCTGAAGAGTCTAAGCGAGTCTACGAGTGCGATGCCCTATCTGCACACAGGGTTATGCCTGCCTGTGTTGTTCTGCCCGATTCAATTGAACAAGTTCAGGCAATATTGTCATATTGCTTTTCAAATGATATCCCCGTGGTTGCCAGAGGCGCGGGGACCGGCCTCTCGGGTGGGGCTATGCCTCATGCAGAAGGCGTGCTCTTGAGTTTGGCAAAATTTAACAATATCGTTGAGGTTGACCCAATTCAAAGAACTGCCCGGGTTCAACCTGGAGTACGTAATTTGGCAATTTCTGAGGCTGTTAAATCATTCGGTTTGTACTATGCCCCTGACCCGTCGTCTCAGATCGCCTGTACCATTGGTGGAAATGTCGCTGAGAATTCAGGCGGGGTTCATTGCTTGAAATATGGACTAACAGTGCACAACATTTTGCAATTAAAGATGGTGACCATCGAAGGTGAGTTAATCACTATCGGGAGTCATGCATACGATTCTGCGGGTTACGATTTGCTTGCCCTATTGACCGGTTCAGAAGGGATGTTAGGTGTGATAGTTGAAGTCACCGTCAAGCTCATTCCAAAAGCGCCATTTAGCAGAGTATTGTTGGCTGCTTTTGATGATATAGAAAAAGCAGGTTCTGCCGTGGCTGGTGTCATTGCCAATGGAATTATTCCCGCAGGATTTGAATTGATGGATAAGGCGGGTGTTCGAGCGGTGGAAGACTTTGTACATGCCGGTTACCCCATTGATGCAGAGGCGATTTTATTATGCGAACTGGATGGCACCGAAGCAGATGTGCAATCAGGCTTATTGGAAGTTGAAAATCTATTGAAGCAATACGGTGCTATTGAAGTACGTGTTGCACAAGACGAGGCAGAATCAGAACTCTTTTGGGCAGGAAGAAAAGCAGCTTTTCCGGCAGCAGGTCGAATTGCGCCTGATTACTACTGTATGGATGGCACAATTCCAAGAAAGCATATAGCCGAAGTGTTAGCGGGTATTAATACGCTATCAGAAAAGTATAAACTGGATGTTATCAATGTATTTCATGCCGGAGATGGCAATCTTCACCCGTTAATTCTGTATGACGTTGCTATCCCAGGTGAATTAAAACGCACCGAAGAATTCGGTAGTGAGATCCTTCAATTGTGCCTAGCAAAAGGCGGGACGATAACGGGCGAACATGGCGTAGGTATAGAAAAGATACAAGAGATGTGTATTCAGTTTGATAACGATGAGCTTGAGCAGTTTCATGCCGTAAAGAAGGCTTTTGATATAAAAGGCTTATTGAACCCAGGCAAAGCCGTGCCAACATTAAACCGATGTGCAGAATTTGGTGCGATGCATGTGCATGGCGGTGAAGACAAGTTTCCCGAGTTGGAACGCTATTAAGATTAAGCGGCGATTGTTTTATGCGCTGTGATTTCTGCGTTGACTACACAATTACGGCCAGTTGCCTTCGCTTTGTATAGTGCTTTGTCTGCATAGGCCAAAAACTCATCAAAAGAGATACTGTTATCGGGAATGCATGATGAACAACCGATGCTCACGCTGATAGCAACGGGTGATTTCATTTCTGATTCGTCGTTATATTTGATAGTACTTGTTCTGATGTTTTCTCCAATTTGCAATGCGTCAGACGCAGGCGTATTAGGTAGTACAATGACAAATTCATCGCCTCCATAACGACACAGCACATCTGACGAGCGTCTTAAGTGAGAACCGAATAACTTAACCAGATCAATGAGGCATGCATCTCCTGCCTGATGACCATTAGTATCATTAAGTGTTTTAAAGTTATCTACATCGAGGATTAACAGTGACAATTCTGATTTATCCCTCATGCCCCGAAACCATTCATTTTTAATACATTCGTCCAGATACAATCTATTATTGGCTCCGGTAAGCGGGTCTGTTATGACACTATTTTGTAATTTATTATTTGTTTCAGATAATTCATTAGTTAAATCAATCAATTTATTTTGCATCTCGGAAATCCGTTGCATGGCATTTAGTTTCGCATTGAGCACTACTTGGCTAACTGGTTTGGCTAGATAATCATCGCCGCCAACTTCAATACCTCTAGAGAGATTCTCGTCATCAGCAAAACCGGTTAAAAATATGATAGGTATCCATTTGTTAGTTTTATCTGCTCGAATTTTTTCGGCGACTTCGAAACCTGATAGTTTAGGCATTTCAACATCAAGTAATACTAAATCGGGTTTTTCAGATAAATATAATGATAGTGCTTCTTTGCCATCGCGCGCGCGTATAACCTCATGTCCGGAATTCTTTATGATTTTTGATGCCGTTAACATCATTGTCAGAGAATCTTCTGCGAGTAATACTTTCATGGTAATTTGTTGTGCCATTGTAGTAACATAAGATTTTTAGGTGTAAAAATATCCATACCGAGTATTTCGGCTAAAATCAGAAATAACTTTAGCAATAATCATAGTTTTATACATTGCAAGTGCATTCATGTAACTATACGTCCCTTTTACCAAGCTTTATCAAAAATCTGACAGCGCTATGAAAGAGCAATTTAACTCCATTAAAGAGCATGTATTAGAGGCAGTAGAGAAAAGTAAGCCGCTCAAGATAGTGGGTGGTAATAGCAAAGCTTTCTTGGGTAGAGGAATAACAGGAACGGTAGTCGAAATCTCGCCTTATAGCGGTGTTATAAGTTATGAGCCGACTGAGCTCTATATTACGGTAAGAGCCGGGACATTACTCAGTGACATTAATAATGTCCTGTCTGAAAACGGGCAAATGTTGGCATTTGACCCACCTGGTATTACCGATAAAACAACAATTGGTGGTGTTGTTGCTACTGGTTTGAGTGGGTCTCGTCGACCTTACAGTGGGTCGGTACGAGATTACATTTTAGGTGTTCGTTGTCTTAATGGTCTGGGCAAAGATCTATCATTTGGTGGGCAGGTGATGAAGAATGTTGCCGGTTATGATTTATCGAGGCTGATGACGGGTGCTTTTGGCACATTGGGAATTATTCTGGAGGTTTCGCTCAAGGTAGCACCCATCCCAGAACTAGAAATAAGTTGCTGCCAGTCAACGACAAAAGAAAAGGCATTGGCAAGTATGCGAGATCTGTCTGCAAAGGCCATACCTATATCGGCAAGTTGTTATGATGGCAAAGTGCTGTATGTCAGATTGTCGGGCAATGAAAATAGTGTAAAAGAAACGAGCAAGAAAATTGATTTTGATAAAGAAGACTTAGATCAGAGTTTTTGGGGTGAATTGCGTGATTATAAATCGCCTATTTTTAATACAGATATCAATACATGGAGGATATCTGTTCCAACTACTGCAAACCCTGATTTAGGAGATGATCCATTTTTAGTAGACTGGGGCGGTGGTTTGTATTGGCTTAACTCTGAGCGTCCTGCCAAAGAAATATTTGATTTAGCACAGGAAGTAGGCGGCAGTGCTATGTTATTTCGCGGGGCTATTCAAGATCAGGTATTATTTCAACCATTATCAAAAGGTCTATTGTCACTACATAAGGGGTTGAAGAAAGCTTTTGACCCGCACGGAATATTAAATCCTGGAAAGATGTACGAGTCACTTTAAAAAATATGCAAACATTTATCGAACAATCTATTAGTAACTCATCAGAGGGAAAAGAGGCGGAGCGTATCCTTCGCTCTTGCGTACATTGTGGTTTTTGTACGGCGACCTGTCCGACTTATCAATTATTAGGTGATGAACTGGATGGTCCAAGAGGTCGTATATACCTGATTAAATCTATGCTTGAAGGCGAAGCAAGCTCAAAAGAGACAATGCAACATCTCGATCGTTGTTTGACTTGCCGCTCATGTGAGACAACCTGCCCATCAGGCGTTGAGTACGGCAAGTTGCTCGATATCGGACGAGAATATGTTAGTCAGAGAGTGCCACGACCATGGCATCAGCGACTTTATCGGTTTTTGATTTCACAATCATTACCGTATAAAAGAAGATTCGAGCTTATGCTCAAACTTGGACAAACCTTTCGTTTTTGTTTGCCTGAGAAAATAAAGAGCATGATCCCTGAAAATGAAAAGCAGGCCGAGATTACTAATATAAAATCACATCCAAGAAAGGTCATATTATTTAGCGGCTGCGTTCAACCTGCATTAGCGCCCGGGATAAATCAGTCCGTCACACAAGTTTTAGATGTTCTTGGTGTTTCTGTTGTTGAAATCAACAATGAACAATGTTGCGGTGCTTTAAGTCACCACCTCACGGCAACAGATCAGGCCCTTTCATTTATGCGCAAAAACATTGATCTGTATTGGCCGGCTATAGAACAGGGTATAGAAGCTATTATCGTCTCAGCTAGCGGTTGTGGCGTTCACATAAAAGAATACGGTTATTTATTGCGAGAAGATGAACACTATGCAGCCAAGGCAGCAAAAATTGCTGCAATGACTAAAGATATCTCTGAGTTTGTGTCAGAATTTGAATTAGAAAAATTAAAAATTGATAGTTCAAGGAATGTGGCATTTCAAAGTCCATGTACATTACAGCATGGTCAAAAATTGGTTGGTGTTACTGAAAGACTATTGCAGCGGCTAGGGTTTAATCTAACACCTGTATCCGATGCTCATTTATGCTGCGGGTCTGCTGGTGTTTATTCTTTACTGGAAGAAGATATTTCAAACGAGTTACGAGGAAATAAGATTGAGAACCTTATGCGAGGAGAGCCTGAAATGATTCTTACTGCAAACATTGGTTGTCTCAAGCATTTACAGCAGAAAAGCCCGGTACCGGTAAGACATTGGATAGAAGAAGTCGCTGCATCAATTAAATAATGCAGCGACCTGTGATTTATGTGTTGGTGTAAGTATTTTTTATGAGCTTGCTAGGCTATTCGATTATTAACATTCCAGATTCTTCATCATCTCCAGCCCCAGCATTTCCAGCATCGCTAGCATCATCAAAGATATCGTCATAACCGGTAGCTGGCGGTTCACCATCGTAGATGAGGTATTCGCGTTGTTGTAAAAAGGCTTCGCGAGTAAATGAATAGGGATCCAGCGCTGCCTCGTCACGGATATTTGATGCTTCAAGTAAATTTGCACGTTCATTGATGGCATGAATCGCAGCGACTGGAATCAACACGGTATTTGTGATATAGAAAAACGGGTTTAATAGCGCACTTGAGACTAAGTCGGTAGAGTCACGAACGGTATTTGGGCCATATATTGGTAGATAAAAATAAGAGCCTTTATCAACACCCCAGACGGCCAGTGTTTGACCAAAATCTTCTTCGTTTTTAGGCATGCCTATAGGTGTAGAGACATCAAATAAACCAGCAATACCGAATGTAGAGTTATAAGTGAAGCGAAGCATATCGGTTAAGCCTTGATTAAATTTTCCTTGTAAAAAATCATTTAGGATAACATTTAGGTAAAGAAGATTATCGAAAAAGTTAGTAACACTGGTCCTTATTGGTACGGGGGTAATTTCAACATAGGCTTCAGCAACGGGTTTCATCAGGTGCTTATCCAGCGTTTCGTTTATATTAAAAAAGACACGGTTCGCCGGCTCGATTGGATCGTCATTTCTGTCAGTGGTTTGGGTCGTAGCACAACCCGTGGCTATTAACAGAATCCCAGTGAGTATCAGGAGTTTTGGTAATTTAAATAAATGGCTTCCAGTCATTTTTACTCTCTCTTGCAGTTCGAAAATGTTGTTATTATATTTCAGCAAATATTGACATACCTTAAGGCTGGAGACAATTTTTTAATATAGATTTTGCAAATTATTTTGGCTGTAAGTCACTGATTTTTTCTTTCAGGTTGGCTACCAAAGCATCAAAACCGCTTTCCTTTATGACTGCTGAATAATCTGCTCTCTTCAAAGATAGATCGTTGATACCATTAGCGATGACACTGATTATCTTCCATTCGCCACCATCATTTTGAACAATATAGTTGAATGAGACAGGCTCATCATCTGTACGTACAAACTCTGTTTTTACCATAAATCTATTTTCTTTCATTTGCTCAATGGACAGGTTTTTAAAAGACTCTCCATTGAATGAATCAAAACGATCCACATAAGTTGATATCGTCAAGCGATTAAATAAATCTATAAAATCAGCCTGAGATTGTTCATTTAACGTTTTCCAATATCGACTCAATATAACTTTGGCAATTAATGGGGAATTGAAATACTTAACCACGACTTCTTCCACGACATCATAACGTTCTTGAAAACTTGTAGTGTCGGCATTCTCCATGATGCTTAGTAAGGACGCATGTAATTCATTAACAGGGGCATGGATCGCCTGTTCTTGTTCTATTTCAGCCCAAAGCATACAACTGAAAAAGGACAGACTGATAAAGATCGTTGTTTTTAATAGATGTTGAAGCTTTAGAGTCATTTATTTAAATCCATTGTTTATGATACATATTCAGGCAAACCAGTTTGCCTCGAGTTCACGCTATTAATCATTGTGTCGTTATATGACTTTAGAGGGTCTTAAATGAAGTTTGTTGCAATATGGAGCTTAATTATAATGACGATCTTTCCAAACCGCACCTTTGCCAAAATAATAATTAAATGCAGAACTCCATGTCATCAGCAGGTAGAGAGACCCTACCAATGGTAAAGAAAGTGAATATAGAGGATTCATCGAATAGTAGCGTAGCGTCGGTAGATAACACACACCTTGAATACTGAGTATTACTAGTCCAATAATGATTATATCTACCTGTGTTTGAAACAATGCCGCAATGGGTAAGGTAAATGCAGCAATCATCAACATAGTGCAAACTATTAGCAGCACTGGAGAGTAGGCCAGTTGGGTGTAAGCCGTTCGAGTCACCATTTGCCAAATGGTTGAAAGTGAATTGTAAGGACGAATGCTGACGGCTGAGTGAGTCAGCCCCATCCAGATTTTATTTCCGTCGTGTTTGACTTGTTTTGCTAATGAACAATCGTCAATTAATGCATTTTTAATGCAGCTAAAGCCACCTAGCTTTTCTAGAACGTTTGCATCCAGCAAGATACAGCCGCCCGCAGCAGCAGCAATAGATGAACTGGGTTTGTTAGAAAGATGAAATGGATAAAGTAACTTAAAGAAGAATATAAAGGCGGGCATTAAGCCTTTTTCCCAGATCGATTCCATCTTCAAATGAGCCATTAGGGAAAGCATTTTTAGGTCATCTTCTCGAGCCTTCTTTATCAGCGTAGGGATTAGTTCAGGCTTTAAAACGATATCAGCGTCTAATAATAAGAGATAAGGTGTTCTGATAAGTTGACGGCCTTGTTCTAGAGCCCACAATTTGCCACTCCAACCCTCAGGTAATGAAGTTCCGGAGACGATTTGCAAATTATTTAAATTAACGGCGAGTGCTTTTTCGACAGTGTTATCGGTAGATTGGTCATCAACCAGGATTATGTTTAATGCACTTCCTTGTTGTTTCAAGCCCGTGAGTGTTTGACTGATTGTTTCTGCCTCATCTCTGGCAGGGATAAGGACAGTGACATCGGATAAATCGAGATTTTCAGTTGATTGGCTATCGAGTGATTCCCGTGTGCTCCAGGGACGCCAGGGTAATAACAGTATTGCGAGCCAGATAAGCAATCCTGGCATGACTGCCAGGAGCGTCAGTTCCATTAGGCGACTTGTTTGCTACTACCACAACTCTTGGTTGCTTTAGTTTCTGCAACTAGTTTTGGTGCGATTATTTCTTCTTTATACAATGTGGGTAATTCAGGTGCCATTTCGCCATCGGTCTTAGGTCCTTTCAGGAATACACCTAATGCTTTAAATGGATGATTAACCGTGTCATTGACAGCGGTAGCTTCGAAGCCGCAATGAACCATGCAGTTATCACATTTTGGATTTTTCCCAGTACCGTAATTGGCCCATTCGGTTTCTTCCATTAAGCCAGCAAACGTTGTTGCATAGCCTTCGCCAACTAACAGGTAGCAAGGTTTTTGCCAGCCAAAGACATTACGGGTTGGGTTGCCCCAAGGCGTACATTCATAAGTCTGATTTCCAGCCAGGAAATCCAGATATAAAGATGATTGATTAAAGCGCCACTTTTTGCCAATACCCAGTTTAAATAAATCGCGGAAAAGCTGCTTACTTTCTGTCTTTTTCAGGAACACATCCTGTTTAGGTGCTCTTTCGTAGTGATATCCTGGAGAAATAGTGACAGCTTCAACACCCAATGCCATTGCCATATCCATGAACTCGGCAACTTCTTCGGCGGGCTCATTCTGGAACAAGGTACAATTGATCGTGACGCGGAAACCCTTTTCAATAGCCAGTTTGATTACGCTTATGCATTTTTCGAAGACACCTTCAAGGCAAACCGAAGCATCATGTCGTTCTTTGTTGCCATCCAGATGAATTGAAAAGGTCAAATAGGGTGATGGTGTGTATTCGTCGATATGTTTTTTTAACAATAGGGCATTGGTGCAAAGATAGACAAACTTCTTGCGTTCAATGTAGCCATTGACTATTTGAGTCATTTCTTTATGAATCAATGGTTCACCGCCAGCGATAGAGACAACGGGTGCACCACATTCATCAATGGCGTTCATGCACTCATCATAGCTCAGGCGTTTATCGAGAATTTCTTTTGGATAATCTATCTTGCCACAACCAGCGCAGGCCAGATTACAGCGAAATAAGGGTTCCAACATTAAAACCAGTGGGTATTTTTTTTCACCACTGAATTTCTTACCGAGGATATATTTACCCATTCTGTATTGCTGAATAAGAGGGACACCCATTAAAACGACTCCAGATTATTTAGTTAGATAGTGATTTTCGATGTTATTTTCCGTGCCGAGACACTAAAACACGTCAAGATAAGTGATGTGTGAGTGAATGTACAGTCTGTGTTTTAGTTAATTTTTTACATTGCCGCGGCTATTACTTTTTAGCACTAAAATATTGATCTTCTTGCATGCCTCTTTGTCACTATTCATAATGCAATAATTTTATACTTAAATAATTAATGAATAACGATATTAACACACCTCTTTTAGACCAGATAAGTAGCCCCGCAGACCTCAGAAAGCTGCCAGAGTCGCAATTAGAGTCGCTCGTCGAAGAACTCAGGTTATTCTTGCTGCACTCTGTAAGCAAGAGTGGTGGCCACTTTGCAGCGAGTCTTGGAGTGACTGAATTAACTGTGGCGCTACATTATCTGTATAACACACCAGAAGATCGACTGGTTTGGGATGTGGGTCATCAGGCTTATATCCACAAAATACTGACGGGCAGAAAAGATCAATTGCACAGTATTCGACAATGGGAAGGTTTAACGCCGTTTCCTAAACGTGGAGAGAGTGAATACGACGCTTTTGGTGTCGGTCATTCAAGCACCTCTATCAGCGCCGCACTGGGAATGTCTATTGCAGCGGCGCGAACAGGCTCTGATCGAAAATCTGTTGCGATTATAGGTGATGGCAGCATTACTGCCGGGATGGCTTTCGAGGCATTAAATCACGCCGGCGCTTTGCATAGCGATCTATTGGTTATCTTGAACGATAACAATATGGCCATTTCACCCAATGTCGGTGCCTTATCCAATCGTTTTGCCCAATTACTATCCGGAAAGTTATATACCAGCGTACGTAGTAGTAGTAAGAAAGTATTGTCGAATATTCCTAGTGCGTTGGAGATCGCGAAGCGTGCAGAAGAACATGTGAAAGGGATGATTAGTCCTGGTACATTGTTTGAAGAATTTGGATTCAACTACATCGGGCCAATAGATGGACACGATTTACATGCTTTAATCGCGACCTTAAAGAATATTCAAGAGCTTAAAGGCCCACAATTTTTACACATCATCACCAAAAAAGGTAAAGGCTATGCACCGGCGGAAGACGATCCGGTTAAATATCATGGCGTAACACCGTTTGACCCACATAAAGGCATTATCCCTTCTGGTAAACCGGCATCGAGTCCGACCTATAGTAAAGTCTTCGGCGATTGGGCCTGTGATATGGCGAAACAAGACCACCGTTTTGCGGCAATAACGCCCGCAATGCGCGAAGGTTCGGGCCTGGTTCAATTTGAAAAAGAACATCCGGATAAATATTTTGATGTCGCGATAGCTGAACAACATAGTGTCACTGTTGCTGCAGGCATGGCGTGCGATGGTTTAAAGCCCGTTGTTGCTATTTATTCGACGTTCTTACAACGCGCGTACGATCAATTGATACATGATGTCGTTGTTCAGGAATTACCGGTGCTTTTCGCGATTGACAGAGCCGGTTGTGTTGGCGCCGATGGGCCCACACATAATGGCTCATATGATTTAAGTTTCATGCGTTGTTTGCCAGGCATGGTGATTATGGCCCCTGCTGATGAGAATGAATGTCGACAGATGCTGTACACCGGCTACCAGCTTGATCAACCTGCTGCTGTTCGTTATCCGCGTGGCACAGGACCGGGCATCGAAGTAGATACAGAAATGAAGGCATTACCTATTGGTAAGGCGGAATACAGACGTAAGGGTAAAGGTTTGGCTATTTTGGCATTTGGCACTATGGTTGAACCTTGCGAGCGTATTGCAGAAGAACTCGGTGCCACAATCGTTAATATGCGTTTTGTTAAGCCTATTGATGAAATGCTTATCATCGACATCTGCGGAGCGCATGATCTGATTATTACTGTCGAAGAGAATGTCATTGCAGGTGGAGCAGGTGCAGCTGTCAATGAAACGATCGCTGCGCAAGGGATCAAACAAAAGATCGCTAACTATGGCTTACCAGACAGGCTATTGCAGCACGGTTCCAGAGAAGACATGTTGAGAGACGCCAAACTTGATTATGAAGGCATCCTTGATTTTATTACTGAACAGATGGATGAATCCGAGATCGCGCGGGTAGTTAATAGCGCTTAAGTCTTTTAAATTACAGCCGATATCTATTTTAAGTTCTAGATTTAAAGGGTTGTAGTCGGATGAAAATTTCATCGAGGATAGCAAAAAAAAATATCCTGATCGTCGAAGATTCGACCTCAATGCGGCACACCATTAAGGCATCACTGCGGCTTCAAGGCTTCAACAGTTTGATTGAAGCAGGCGATGGGCAACAAGCATTGAAGTTGATGAAAAGTAAAAAGGTTAATCTGATCATTTGTGACTGGATGATGCCTAATATGACTGGTATTCAGCTCTTTGAACACATGCAAGCCGATGACAAATATAAAAACTTACCCTTCGTACTGCTGACAGGCAACGATCAAACAGACAATGTCACAGAAGCACTTGAGTTAGGGATTAAACACTATGTTGTGAAACCATTTAACCCGCAAAAGTTGTCTGAAAAAATATTCGATTTATTAGAAGAACAAAGTAATAAAAAAATTGAGGAGGTAAGCAGTTAGGTTTATTTTGGCTTGTTGTTTTTTGATATCTTAAACCTGCAGCATTGACCACCTCTAACCATGCACTCTTTATGCTCGATATCCGCATCTAATAATGTCGACATAAGACTTAAATCCAGTTGGCAAACATCCTGGTATTCCTCAGCAAGTTTGTGGAAGATGCAATTGCTGGCGACAATCTCAGGAGAAGTCCCCGTTTTTTTAGAGGCATACGCATCGTATCCCAACTCTTGCATAATATTAGCAACCTCACTCACTTTATTAGTTAGTGTGCTGTGAGTATCTACACGTCCCTGATATTCTTTAGCGACTCGTTTACCAAGGTCAATCAGTCCGGTTTTTAGTTTCTTATCTCCGAGTTTTTGTCTTATCCAGTCGATCAATAAGTTTGAAAACAAGGCATAGTGTCTGGGAAAAAGTTCCTGACCCCGATCCGTTAATGTATAAAGACGGCTCGGTCTCCCGCCGGTACTTGATAAGGAAGAATTTTCAATAAACCCATTACCCTCAAGACTGGCGATATGTTGGATTACGGCATTTCTGGAGATCGACAGTTCCTTTGCCAGAACATCGGCAGTTAAGCCTGTTTCGCTACGCTGTAATGCCGTTAGCAATAATTGTTGGCGTTGACCTATGGTTGAAAGAGCAGACATATGCCCATTTTAGCATAAATTAGCAGAATATCATTAATAACATAAATATATTGTAAAAGATGTTTATGATGGTATAGTCATGTTTTTTAATTTCAGATAAAAGAGGGAGGAGTCTCATGTTAACGTATTCAATTATTGTGTTTGCCATCACCGCTGTTGGTGGGTTGTTTCTGGCAATAAAAATATTAACCGGACATCAGGCGCCATGGGCAATATCCATTGTTCATGCGTTATTAGGTGCAACAGGATTGGTTTTGTTAATACTCACCGTAGTTAATGAAGCGGCGGGAGTTGGAAGAATCACAGCAGCACTAGGCCTGTTCGTTATTGCTGCGCTTGGTGGTTTTTATCTCGCCTCAATTCATTTTAAAGGAAAGCTGGCACCTAAAAGCGTTGTCTTGATCCATGGTGGAGTTGCAGTAGCAGGGTTTCTGACTTTGTTGAGTGTTGCTCTCGGATTATAAGAAACAACTATAAATAGTTTCCTGATATGTCACACCCGGTACACCCAATATTAGTCCACTTCCCCGTAGCATTTTGGTCGTTCGCCACCGTTGGTGATCTTCTCAGTTTTAAATATGGCGAACGCTTATCCGAAGTAACGGGAGCATGTTTAACCTTAGGAACATTAATGGCTCTTGTTGCTATGGGTGGTGGTTTATTTGATATGCTTAAGATCAAGTCAGATAGTCCTGCTATGAAAGTGCTTAACCTGCATATTGTTTTTGTTGTCATAACCTGGGGTTTATATGCATCCAGCTTATTCCTTCGAATTGAGGAAAAGACTTTAGTGCAAGTGGGAGTATTGGAAGTGGGATTGTCTGTTGCAGGATTTATTTGTCTTTGTGTTACTGGCTTCCTTGGAGGGAGACTTGTTTATGAATATGGGGTAGGGGTAGACAATAAATTTTGCGATTAATTTTATATTCTTAATAAGTTTTAAGTAGTATTTCGCCTAGTGGCGAGTCACTTCTTTTTGCGCGGCCAAAAAGAACTAACGAAGAAAAAGGCCGCCCATTGATTTGTCCTGCGGATACCCTCGGCATTCTTTTATTTCTAACGGTACGCGCATACGGACTCCTGTCCTAATGCGCTTTCGCTACATCCATGTAGCTCATCCGAGAAATAAAATAACACCTCGGCAAGCCAAAAGGGAGTTTAAAATCAATTGTAACGAACTTTGTTAATTGACGGGTAAGGCTAAGCCCTTTGTTCTGAATCAGAGCAGTACTAAAACAAGTGCGACAATAGCGGGTGCTGCTTGTATGAATAAAATCTTACGACTTGCTGTCGCCGCACCAAATAGACCGGCTAAGATCACACAGCTAAGAAAGAAGATAATGATGTTGGTCCCCGCAGTGCCAAGTATTAAACCCCAGATTAAACCAGCGGCAAGGAAGGCATTATAAAGTCCCTGATTCATTGCCAGTACTTTAGTGACACTGGCAGCTTCTTTCGTATGGCCAAACGTTTTAAGACCAAAGGGCTTGTCCCAAAGAAACATTTCAAGGATAAGAAAGTAAATATGCAGAAGAGCCACAAGACCAATAAGACTATTTGTTATTAACGCCATATTTATACCCTCGTTTTTTGCGCTTGATGAATACTAAGTTAAGTAGCGTGCAGTAGCACGTCTTTGCTTGTTCTCCTTATTAATTTTTTGCGTGTCGATCTTAAGCTGTTTATTAATTGCCATATTGCTATATGTTTCATAAAGATTTTGATAGGCGCCAAAATGCGAGCAAAACAAATAAAACTGAATATAGGAGAGCTAACCATCTGCCTCTAGGAAAATGAAAATGAGTGAGTGACCACATAACCCAACGAAATAGGAAAGATTTGCTCTCCTGGTAATAACTCAAAAGCATAAGACAGGCGAGAAGGATAAAATATGCACATTGCTGAATATCCGGTGCTGGGATGTTACCCGAAGCAAACCACCATACTTGTGGGGCGAGAAGTAATGTAATAAATAAAACCCCAATTAAAATTCCGTTATGCTTTGTGGTTTCCATAATATTTATTTAGGCATTTAACTGGGAATAAGGGAACACATTTCTACTAATGTATTATAGATGTTGAAAAGTAGCATTATGAAAACCTCCTTGTTTCAACATGGTTGATTAGAGATCTAATTATAGTGACTCTAAATCCGTCGATATTGAATGACGAGGGGAGTCGGAGACCAAGGTATTAGGGAGAGGTTCTTTTGCCTACTTTTCTTTGAAGAAAAGTAGGGCGTCATAAAGACGGAAAGCAAAGTCGAAAAGAAAATAATGAAGTATATAGTTCACTAGATTCCCGTTGTCACGGGAATGACTTTAGGAATTAACGATAGTTCCCATTTCATCAATAAACCGTTCCATATCACTATCACTAATGTCACCCATGCAAGAGATACGGAATAGTGACTTGGCAAAGCCACCTTGGCCTGCGTAGATCACAAAGCCTGCGGCTTTTAGTTTGTCGTGAAGTTCTTCGTAACTAATACCCTCAGGTAGTGGGAATGAGTTTAGTACACAGGAGGTTTCGTTGCGTTCAAGTGTGGCTTTGATGTTTAATTTTTGTAAACCATCGCGCACGATGTCCATTCTTTGCCAGTATTGTTTGTGGCGTTCTTGCCAACCACCGGCATCGTTTAATTCATCTAATGCCTCGGCCAAGGCATAGAAGGTTTGTATTGACTGAGTAAACGGTGTGCCGTTGTTGTCTTGTAGTTTTAGATAGGTCACAAGATCGAGATAGAGTGTGCGGGCAGGGGTTGCCGACATCTGCGACATGGCCTCTCTATTAGCAATGACAAATGATGTGCCGGGGACACCGTGTAAACATTTATTGGCCGTTGCGGCACAGGCCGCGAGATTCCAGTCTTTGAATTTTATTTCTTCTGCGCCAAAACTACTGACGGCATCAAGCAATAGTGGGACGTTGCCGTGTTTATTACAGAGTTCTGCAATGGCATCGATGTTATTTAAACGACCGGTTGTGGTCTCGTGATGTACCACGGCAACATGGGATAGCTCTTCGTGGTACTGTAGCTCTCCTTCCAGTTTGGAGAGATCAATCTCTTCACCCCATTCATGATGTAGTACGACGTGATCGATATCATGCGTTTTAGCTATATAGCTTAAGCGCTCACCATAGACACCATTTTCAATAATTAATACCTTGCCATGTGCAGGCACAAGGCTGGTCATCATGGCTTCCATTGCCGAGGTGCCAGAACCGGTAAAGACAATGCTTGCCCACCGGTCTGAGGGAAGTTGATAGACGTTTAACAGATCGGTTTTGATCTTGTTTTGTAGATCAATGAATTCCTGCTCTCGATGGCAGAGATCGGGTTTTGTTAGTGCTTGTCTTACGCGTTCGCTTAGAACAACGGGTCCGGGGTTGAGTAATATAGTCATGATCAGAAGCTACTATTAATGTGTTTCATCAGTCTAGTCAAAACTTCATTCGGCGTGACATTAGGTCTTGGTAAGTTTTCTATAGTACCTGCAGCGATCTTCAAGTGAGCAAAGACTGGGCCTGCTTGTGGCTCTAAAGAAAATAGCTCATCTATTAAATTAATTTCATTACCTGATAAACAAACACGATAGCCGCTTGCTTCTGCTACCTTGGTAAAATCGATATTGCCACCGACGGTAGCTTGTGCTCCGGTTGAATCATGGACTTCATTATTTAATAGTATATGTATCAGGTTATTTCCAGCGTAACTGCCTATTGTTGCAAAATTGCCCATGCGCATCAGGCCTGCGCCATCACCATCAATAATGACTACCTTCAAATCCGGTCTGGCTAACGCTACACCTAAACCTAATGAAGAGGCGCAACCCATAGAGCCCACCATATAGAGATGGTTGGGACGATCATTAACAGCAAATAACTCACGACCCGTGAAGCCTGTCGTAGCAATTAAAACTGTGTTCTCTTCAGGTGTGTGTTCAATGATTCGTTGTAATGCGTTATTACGATTAATTGCTTTTGCATCGGGATTATGTGATGAACGAACAAGCGTCTTTCGTTGAGATATGTCTTGCACCGGGTTTTTATGCAAGGCTTGTGGCGCAACTGTACCTTTTTCCATGATGAAGGCATAAGGTCGTTGTTCTTTTTGCATATACTCATCAGCGCGTTGCAGGGCTGGCGCGATGTCTTCTGCACTGTGTGGAAATATTTCCCACGGTACGCACATGGTATCGAATAACTCCTTGGTGATTTGCCCCATCAATTCATGTTGTGGCTCGTCTTTAACGCCGGGTTGACCACGATGTGTGCTAATGATTAAGTTTGGAATACGAAACACATAAGAAAGGGATGTTATCGGGCTGACAGCGTTACCTAGCCCGGAGTTTTGCATCATAACAACCGAACGTTGCCCACCAATTGCTGCGCCCGCTGCGGTAGCTAGTGCATCACCTTCATTAGCAGAGGAAACGTATTCCAATGTGTCATCATTTATAACGTAGTTAATAAAGGGTGTCAGGAATGAACAGGGGACACCGGTATAACGACTGAAACCGAGTTCGCGTGCGGCCTCAACAAATTCTTTTGCTTCGATCAATTTCTTTCTCTTTATTTTGTGAAGTCGCTAGCGCGGTCGATATCATCTAATGAATTCACATCAAGCCAATGCCCATCAATGTAATGCACGTTAACGGGTTTACCTTGCTGTATTAAACGATTGAGTAAGTCAGGTAGTTTTAATTCATTAAAGTTTTCTTCTGACTTCAATTCTGCAAGTGCTGCCTCTACCCATTTTCGACCTTGTTGTCTCACGCGCATCATACCAATCCAGTAGCCAGATGGTTTTTTCTCTGAAGAATCTACGGATGAAGATAGCTGTGTTAGCGTAACATCTTGCATAAACGGAGATCGATCATCATCTTTGCTGCAATAAGCATAGTCAGGAGAACCGGTAATATTAGGATTGTCCAAAGCAGAATCAACAATAATAACAATTTCACCCTCTGTTTCTATCAAGTCTCTGAGGATATATTCTCGGAATAAAAGATCGCTATAGAGGATCAACATATCGTCATTAAAATTTGCTTCTGCGCAAATTAGTGTTTGTAGCTCGTCACCTTCTTCATAATTTTCATTGATACATTTTTCAATGCCGAGCAGATCTATTGCCTCTGCTTTATATCCAGCGATAACCGTAGATTTATTGATGTTGGCTCTTTTAAGCCCTTCCATTAATCGACCCAATAAGGTCTTGCCGCCGATACTAATCATTGCCTTGGGCTTATCGTGTGTTAATTCATGTAACTCACTCCCTCTGCTGGCAGCAAGGATGACGGCATGGATATCAGACTTTTGCACCAGATATTTATCTTGCGCCTGACTTAATTCAGCAGCGCCTTGTAACTGAAAGATATGATCCACACTGGCGATTTTATCTTCAACATCCGCTAAGGATTCCGAATCAAATATCGCCTTACTGGTTTTTTCCATTTCATGAACAGATGAACGAATCAGGTGGTTGGCCCAAATAACCAGATCAATCCCTGCTTTACGAAAGGCATCTGTTGGTGTGCTGTAATATTTAGTTGGAACGATAACTAGAGGTGAACGACCAGCCCATTCTTTTGCAAAAGCAAGGATCTCATCTGGTCTGGAGAGTTTACTGTGAATTAATATCCCATCCGCACCGGCTTGGCGATAGGCCTCTGCACGTTTCAGCGCTTCGTTTAACCCCCAACCAGCAATCAGCGCTTCAACTCTGGCAACGATACTAAAGTCATCATCGGTTTGACTATCTTTACCTGCTTTAATCTTGCCACAGAACTCATCAATATCTGCCAGGGGTTGTTTGTTCCCATCAATAAAACTATTCGTTTTAGGAAATTGTTTATCCTCTATACAAACACCCGCGATATCACGTTGTTCGAGCTTGACGACAAGTCTGCGCATATTGTTGAAATTACCATAACCGGTATCACCATCTAACAAGATGGGAATGCTTGTCGCATCAGACATGAATTCGAGCATGTCCACCACTTGTGTCCAGCTTGCTTCATTACTGTCACGCACACCAAACTGTGCCGACATCGCAAGGCCACTCCCCCAAATACCTTTAAAGCCGGCACTTTCAACAATACTTGCTGAGATACCGTTATGTGCTTCCAGAATAAATTCGAGTTCGTTTGATTCAAGGAGAGAGCGTAATTGTTTACATTTGCTTATTACTTTAGTGCTGTTTTTAGACATTTTATATTTAAGTACTGATTAATGATTAATAGGTGATAATTTTGGAATTATCTCGTTTTGAGCGCGTTCAATATCCTCAGGGAAATCTATCTCGATCCATGGAATGCCGGTGACATCTTCATAGCCGAACTGTTCGGGGTAGATTAATAACAAGTCGCGTATTGCCTCTTCATAAGGCGTATTGTTTTCTCCTTTTGCAAGATAGTCATTTATTCTCCCAAGCAAAGATGTTCCTATGAGCTTGGTAAACTTGAAAAAACCGACTGACTCCCCCTGTTTAGCGTAAACGAGATCTCCAGCAATTTTTTTTCTAAACTCATTTATTTGATCGTTTTTATCGATACAAATTTTGACCGGTTCATCACCGGGAACAAAATCACGATCGAGTAACAGACAGTTTTTATTATTTGAATTGATCAGGCGATTAATCATTTTCTGATCGTAAAGAACATCTGCGTCCATCAAAATAAATTCAGATTCATTGAACAATATTTCTTGTGCACAACCCAGGCTAATGATGCTGCCTTCAGTATAGCGATCATTATAAATATAGTTTATTGGCATTGTCTCATCACTAAGGTGATCCTTAATCATTTCAGACTCATAGCCGGTGACTATTGTTGTCTCTTCAATATCGTTTGCTGAAAGAATTCCAATATGGCGTTTTAATAGACTTTTGCCTTCAAACTCCAGTAATGATTTGGGTTGATTGGCAGCATGTGCTCCAAGTCGGTTACCAATGCCCGCGGCAAGAATAATGGCCTTCATGTTTGTTACTTATACCTTTGTGTAAATTGTTATCGAACCAAGGGAGGTTTTGTCGTCTATTGGCAACTATCAGGAATATTTGAATTGTAACACTGTTACTAAAAATGTCTTTACTCGCATTTTCAGATAAAAACTCAATTAATCATCAATAATATGTTTTAATAAACCGTTGTAACCCATTATAAGTAGTGTATTTAAATCTACAAATGAATATTCCTGAACAATTAGGTAAGTACGAAATAAAAGAACAAGTCGGCCGCGGCAGCATGGGCGTCGTCTATAAAGGCCATGATCCGTTTGCTGATCGAGATGTCGCCGTGAAGGTAGCCTTGTCTGAAAACTTAAATGATAAGGAGTCGGGAGAACGTTATCGAAAGATGTTTTTTAATGAGGCGCATACTGCGGGCACATTAAAACACCCCAATATAGTGGAGATCCTTGATGCTGGTGCAGATGAGGAACACTGTTATATCGTCATGGAACTAATTGAGGGAGGGGATACGCTTAAGACGTATTGCCATCCCAATAAGCTATTACCGTTTGAGCTTGTTATTGAGATTATATTTAAATGTGCAAAGGCACTGGATTATGCGCATCGTAACGGTGTGATTCATCGTGATATAAAACCAACCAATATCTTGATTGACAGCAATCAGGACGTAAAAATTGCTGATTTTAGTATCGCGCATATTATGTCTTCTGATACGACGAATACCATGCCTATGGGTTTCGTTGGCTCTCCACGTTACATGTCCCCAGAACAAGTCCAGGAAGATGTTATCACGAATCAAACGGATCTTTTTTCATTGGGCATTGTCATGTACGAATTACTCACGGGAAAACATCCCTTCCCGGCAGACAGTTTTTCTCGGTTGATACATATGATAATTAATGAAAAAAACTTACCTTTGAGTACACATCGATCTGATGTACCAGAGATACTGGAAAAGATTATTCATCATGCCTTGCAGAAAAACCCGGAAAAACGCTACAAGATGGGGTTGAATTTTGCTGCAGATTTAAGTTTAGCATTTGATTATCTCGAACAACCTGAGGAAGATATAGCCGTTCAGGAAAGATTTAATCTTATTCAATCGTTAGAGTTTTTTAAAGAATTTCCCGAATCAGAACTATGGGAAATTATCCGTGCTTGTATCTGGCAACAATTTAAAGCTGGCTCCGAAATAATTGTTGAAGGTGATATTGATGATTCTTTCTATATCATTACTGCAGGTGAAGTCGATGTGTATAAAGACGCTGCATTGATAGGGCACTTGCAAACGGGAGATTGTTTCGGAGAAATGAGTTACCTGAGTAAGGCGAAACGAACGGCTACAATTACTGCTAAAAATGATGTTGACCTTATGAAGATAAATGCGACATTAATTGAACAGGCGTCGATTGAATGCCAGTTACACTTTAGTCGTGTATTTATGCAGACGCTGGTTAAACGCCTTTCTGCGACAACAGCAATGTACGTATCTCGAGAAGATTAGTTTTTAAGGGTTAGATTGTTTATAGAGGTTAATCAGGTTTTGTGTAGATGAATCCAGTTCTTCCGTAATCTCTGTCCCTTCCAGATTTTTATAAATGTCAGCAGCCAGTTTTTTTCCCAGTTCAACGCCGTATTGATCAAAAGGATTAATGTTCCATAGCAGACCTTGCACGAATGTTCGGTGTTCGTACATGGCAATTAATGAACCTAGTGTTTTTGGTGTTAGTTCAGAATACAAAATAGTTGTACTCGGTTTATTACCAGAAAAATATTTATTTGGATCTGGGTTGTTTTCCCCTTGCATTAAGGCTTGACTCTGAGCAATACAGTTGGCAAGTAATTGCGCTTGATGTTTTTTGTCACCGTGCTTTGATAATGGCACAAGAAAATCAATTGGGACGAAATGTGTGCCTTGATGTAATAGTTGAAAAAAAGAATGTTGCGAATTTGTACCAGTCGAACCCCAGACAATAGGCATGGTCTGGTAGTCAAGCCGGTGCCCATTTAAGTCTAATGATTTACCGTTGCTTTCCATGAAAAGTTGCGAAAGATAGTCTGGAAACAATTTAAGCGATTCATCATAAGGTATGAAGGCATGTGTCTCTGCATTAAAGAAATTGGAGTACCAGTAATCAATCAAGGCAAGGATGATCGGAGCGTTTTTTTCTAGAGGTGTTTTAGAAAAATGTTCATCCATTTCATGGGCGCCAGCAAGTAAGGTTTCGAAGTTATCAAAACCGATTGATAGTGCAATGGGTAATCCAATTGAGGACCACAATGAAAATCGCCCACCAACCCAATCCCATAATTCAAAAACATTTTCATCGTTGATGCCAAATTCTTTTGCCGCATCAAGATTATTAGAAACGGCTATAAAATGTTTACTTAGATCATCGCATCCGGTTTGCTGCATCCAGGTTCTTAATGTTTCCGCATTTGTTCTTGTTTCAATCGTGTTAAAAGATTTAGATGAAATAATAAACAATGTTGTTTCGGGATTGATAACGCGTTGTATAGATTCAATTGCTTGATAATCAATATTAGAGATAAAAAAAGTTCGTGTTTCAATTTGTTGATATTCGCTTAAAGCATCGACTACCATTTTAGGGCCAAGATCAGAGCCGCCAATCCCGATATTTACAAAGGTATTAATAGGTTTGTTTGTCCAACCTCGATAGCTTTTATCATGAACAGTATTGACGAATTTTTTAATTCTATTCAGTTCGAAATGGACCTTTTCTATAATATCTTCATTGTCAACTTTAAGTTTTTGGTCAACGGTGGATCTTAGTGCGGTATGCAGCACAGCACGATCTTCCGTTACATTAATTTTTTCGCCAGCGAACATCTCACCGATGGACTCTTCGATCCTGGATGCCGTTGCATACTGAAATAATAAGGATAGCGTTTCATTTGTCAGAATATTTTTAGAGTAATCAATATAAAGTGAAGGTAACTGTAGCGAATAGGCTTTACCTCTCTGTGAATCATGCATAAATAAATCACGTAAATGAATATTTTGCATCGCTGAATAATGGGTCGATAATTGCGAGCGGATAGATTGCTTATCATTCGATGAAGTCATACTTGATATTTCTGAGCGTATTTATTGGTTCAAAGGTTTGGGTTGTTGATTTTAGATTGGATTGATAATCCATCCAAGTGAAATAAAAAATAACGAGCAAAATATTATGCGCCGCAACACTTAAAGGGTTTTGGGATGTGTGCAGGATTCCTGAATTGAAAGTACTGCAAAAATTAAAACAGCATATATTTACTCAGCTTAAGTCCATTAAGCTGTATCGGTAATGTAGTGTTCCAGTTGCTCAATAATGAATTCCTTGTCAGAGATGATATTTTTCACAACATCCATAATGGACAATACACCAATGGTTTTACCGTTATCCACCACTGGTAAATGACGTATATGATTATTTGACATAATGACCATACACTCATCAGCTGTTTGGGAAGAATTAACGATTTTTAATTCTGTAGTCATAATTTCACTAACATTAGTTTCAGATGAACTCCGGTTATTCAGAATCACTTTTCTCGTGTAATCCCTTTCTGACAGGATGCCCACTAAATTATTGTTTTCCATAACGAGCAAGGCACCGACTTTTTTCTCATTCATCATCCTAATGGCATCAATAACGAGTGAATCTGGTGTTACGGAGAAAATATCACTGTGTTTCGCGTTTAATAGCTGATTTACAGTAGTAGTCATAATAACCCCTCTCTATACAAATGGTGTCGTGCTCACAATTTAGTATAGTAGCCTTGGTATTGTGGTCAACATTGTGAAACGTATGTTTAAGTATTGTTTTGTGTGTCGGTTTATTTCATTTCATTGTGGCACTATCATTGATATTAAAATTGATGCAGATGCATTAACATAGAGCGGTATATTACATTGCTTTTATAAGTT
Organism: uncultured Gammaproteobacteria bacterium; assembly: GCA_963976795.1. Taxonomy (GTDB): domain Bacteria; phylum Pseudomonadota; class Gammaproteobacteria; order Eutrophobiales; family Eutrophobiaceae; genus UBA7359. The sequence continues at coordinate 78,261 of CAXBLT010000008.1, read as the reverse complement.
TGATGGCGTACATTTTTGTTGCAGTGCACATTCTAAAAGAGTGTATCTAATAATTTAAAAGAGACTGAATCATCTCATGGCTAATAGTGCTCCTGAAAAACTTGGTAAATACGAAGTACGAGATGAGATCGACCGTGGCAGTATGGGGGTCGTCTATCTTGGGCATGATCCCTATATCAATCGCCCCGTTGCGCTTAAGGTCGCATTTCTGGATTCTTTGAACGATCCTGAGTCTGGAGAGCGTTATCGTAAGATGTTCTTCAACGAAGCGCATACGGCAGGCCTCCTGACGCACCCTAATGTTATTAATATCTATGATGCGGGTGTGGATGATGACAATTGTTACATCGTTATGGAGTATATCGAGGGTGGTAATACCTTAAAACCTTATTGTACCTCTGATACCTTATTGCCAATAAACAAAGTGGTTGAAATCATTTTTAAATGTGCTAATGCGCTTGATTATGCCCATCGCCAAGGTGTAGTGCATAGAGATATTAAGCCTTCAAACATATTGTTTACGCCTGATCAGGATGTAAAGATTGGTGATTTCAGTATTGCCCATATTTATAACTCAGAATCAACCACGACACAGATGGGAGGCATGATGGGTTCGCCTAGGTATATGTCACCCGAGCAACTTCGTGAAGAACATGTTACTAACCAGACGGATATCTTCTCACTGGGTGTGGTTATGTATGAATTGTTGACAGGTCGACAACCTTTTCCGGCAGAAAGTTTTTCAAGTTTAGTCAATACAATTTTAAATGATGAGCCGCCACCAATGAGTGATTATCGGAGCGATCTGCCTGAAGCTTTAAACGAAATTGTGATGCAGGCTCTAGAGAAAGACATCTCCAAACGATATCAAATGGGCCTGGATTTTGCCGCGGATCTAACCAAGGCATTCGATACGCTAGAAAAGCCGAAAGAAGATATCTCCGCTGAAGAAAAATTCAATTCGGTTAAGCAACTCGAATTTTTCACAGGTTTTCCAGATGCAGAAATTTGGGAAATTCTTCGTGCTAGCACCTGGCAAGATTATGATGCAAATGATGACATCATCGTTGAAGGAGATATGGATGATTGTTTTTATATCATCGTTAATGGCAGTGTAGACGTGATGAAAAATGCGTCTGTTATTCGAAGTTTACATAAAGGTGATTGCTTTGGTGAAATGGGCTATCTGGCTAAAACCAAACGAACTGCGACCATCAAATCACCTGATCACACATCGTTAATGAAGATTAACTCAACGGTGATATCCCAAGTGTCGTTGAACTGTCAGGTTCGGTTTCTCAAGGTATTCCTAAGAACCTTGATACATAGGTTGTCTGCTACCACAGAAAAAATATCTCAGGAGATATGATTTATATTGCGCTGCAATATAGCAATGTATCTTTCAACCAAAATGTTGTTTTGTATTGTCTATACTTAAATTGATAGTAGTATTAGATATAGAGTTATTTATGTGCGATTTATTTTCAAATAAAAATAATTAAAACCTCATCACAGGGGAGGGTGTCCAAATGATTCTATACGGGCCGTTAAAATCGCGATCAGGCATTCAGCTTTTCGCAGTCCTATTCATTACCTTCAATATTTTTTCGATGGTTTCGTTCCCAGCTTATAGTGTCAGTTTTGAATCTGGTGACTTTTCCGGCAATGTCGATACCACACTGACCTATGGAACTGCGACCAGGATGTCAGCAGAAGATACACGGATTATAGGTCTTACTGACGATGCAGCGGGACAAGGGTTAGCAGGGACAGATGGCTCCATAGTAGGTACCGGCTTTTCTGAGAACTCAGATGATGGCAATCAGAATTATGACGATGGGCTAATCAGTAACGTGGTAAAATTTACCACTGAAATGGACTTGAGCTATGGGAACTTTGGTCTTTTTACGCGCTTTAATGGGTTTTACGACTCTGAAAGTATGGATGCCGGCAGTCGTACTCCATTGAGCGGCAAAGCGGACAGGTTAGTTTCACAAAACCTCAATCTACAAGATCTGTATGTCTGGGCTGATTTTGACGTTGGTTCCATGCCAGCCAACATTCGTGTAGGTGAACAGGTTCTAAGCTGGGGTGAGAGTACTTTTATTCAAAATGGTATTAATATTATTAATCCTTTTGATGTTAGTAAATTGCGTACTCCGGGGTCACAAATAAAAGATGCCTTAGTACCCGTGGGTATGGTGAGTTTCACTATCGCACCTACCGATAACTTATCCTTTGATGCCTATTACCAATACGACTGGGAGCGCACCATTATTGAGCCGGTGGGATCTTATTTCTCGACTAATGACTTTGTTGGTGATGGTGGTGATAAAGTCTTTCTTGGTTTTGGTGCTGCTTCTGATAGAGGGACGAATGTTCAGGCGGCAGTCGGTGGTGCTGGTGTTTTTGCTGCATTAAATGGAGCCTTGGCTGCATCTGGTTTAAGTTTCGATGCATTCGATACAGAGTTTCTCGCTGTTAAACGTGCCGCAGACGACCGACCGGGTAATGGCGGGGAGTTTGGCTTCGCACTGAAATATTATTCGGAAGAATTGAATGACACAGAGTTCGGACTGTATTTCATCAATCACCATAGTAGAACGCCGATAATTAGTGCACGCACTGGCACGGCGGCTGGTGTAGCAGGCGCAACAGCAGTAAATGCTTTTGGTGACACTATTCAAATTGCTTCATATGCACAGACGGCGAATTACATTATCGAATATCCCAATGATATCCAACGGCTCGGATTAAGTTTTAATACTCAGGTTAAGGGCATTGCCCTTCAGGGGGAATACACATTAATACACGACGCACCTCTACAAATTGATGATGTCGAACTCTTGTTTACAGCGCTTTGCCCTATTAACGGACAAATTGGTGGTGCTGCCGGGCTCAATCAAGTTGATCCCGGTTGCGCTAGCACGGGAACTGATCAGGTTATCCAAGGTTATATAGAGCGTAATGTGAGTCAGTTTCAGGTAACAGCGACCCAGGTTTTTGGCCCAATGTTAAAAGCAAATCAAGGGGTTTTGATTGGTGAGGTTGGGATTACACATGTTCATAATATGCCAAATAAGGCTGATCTGCGTTTAAACGGAGCTGGTACCTTTGTCAGTGGTAACGTGACGCAAGGTACGGCTGGACTTCACGCAGGAAAGGCTGCTGAAGATGCTGATCATTTTGCTGATGCAACGTCATGGGGATTCAGAATTGCTGGTCGTTTGACCTATAATAATTTTATTGGATCCATAAATATGTCTCCACGATTTGCTTTTTCACAGGATGTGAGTGGAATAACTCCGGGGCCTGGTGGAAATTTTCTTGAAGGTCGTAGAGCACTTACATTGGGTATAAGTGCAGACTATCAAAACGAATGGCGAGCTGATCTTAGCTACACAGGATTCTCAGGCGCCGGCCGGTATAATTTGTTAAATGATCGTGATTTTATGGCATTTAATTTGAGTTATTCTTTTTAGGATTATGGAGACAAAAATAATGAATAATATGAAAATACTTCTCCTTTCCTTCTTATTTATCACATCAAATGTGTATGCTGAATTATCTGCCGATCAAGTTGCTAAACTTGGTAATGAATTAACACCGCTGGGTGGTGAAAAAGCAGGTAATTCGGATGGCTCAATCCCCGCATGGGAAGGTGGATTGACACAAGCACCTTCTGGCTATTCAGAAGGGGGCTATTATGTTGATCCGTATGCCGGTGATGTTATTAAAGTAACAATTACGCCAGACAACATGGCTGAGCACACAGATAAATTGACAGAGGGTCATAAGGCCTTATTGGAAACTTATCCTGATAGCTTCAAGATGAATATTTATCCGACACATCGTTCAGCTGCAGCACCGCAACATGTTTATGATGCGACCAAAAAAATAGCAGCTGCTGCCAAACTCACGGCAGATGGCAATGGTGTTGATAATGCAATCATAGGTATCCCTTTTCCAGTTCCGTCGAACGGGTTGGAAGTTATCTGGAATCATATCCTTAGGTTCCGTGCCGATTTTGCTGAACGCGAGATAGCTCAAGCTGCCCCTACCCGTGGTGGTAGTTATACCTTAGTGGAGTTTTCAGATCAGTTTAACCTGCAATATAACCTGCCAGGGATGACCGCTGAGAAACTGAATAATATTATTTTATATTTCAAGCAAGAAGTTAAAGCACCCGCTCGTTTGGCTGGAGGCATCCTTTTAGTACATGAAACTTTAAATCAGAAGGCAGAAAACCGTAAGGCCTGGTTATATAACCCGGGGCAACGTCGTGTCAGACGCGCACCTAACGTGGCATTTGATAATCCGGGAACGGCATCTGACGGGATGCGCACGAATGATCAGTTTGATATGTTTAATGGCAGTCCTGAAAGATACAACTGGAAGCTGGTGGGGAAAAAGGAAATATATGTGCCTTATAATAATTATAAGCTTCAGGATCCTAGTGTTAAGTATGCCGATATTTTAAAGCCACTACATATAAACCCTGAAATCCCACGTTATGAATTACATAGAGTGTGGGTTGTAGATGCAACGCTGAAAGAAGGGTCTAGACATCTATATAAAAGACGCACTTTTTATATAGATGAAGATTCATGGCAAATTTTGACAGTTGATCAGTATGATAATCGTGATCAGTTGTGGCGTGTTTCAGAAGGTTTCGCTATCAATCATTATAATGTCCCTAATTTATGGACGACACTTGAGGTTCATACAGATTTGCAAGCTGGACGTTATATCGCGATCGGCTTAACAAATGAGAATAAGCCGTATAATTTTGATGCACAATTTGATACGAGTGAATTTACCCCATCAGCATTGAGAAGGGCAGGGAAACGATAAAGCAATCTTTCTGTTGATGGCTAAATTGCGAATTGGTCAAAAATTTAAACGCTTAGTGTTGCTCGTTTGCAGACTAGGCGTTTTTTATGTCAGAAAGTGGACTGTATGCCTGCCGCGACGATACATAATTCATAAGGATGGTGACTGAACATATGCGAAATTTATTTTCCATAGATGAATTTATTTTACAAAAAGTTTTTTTCTCTCTCTCATTGATCGTAAGCATATTATTGCCCGTCGATATTCAGGCTAATGATAGTTCTGTTAAGGCCAAGTTGGCAGTTCAATCTATGTTGTTGGATGGTATATCCAGAGAAGGTGTGATGGCTGTAGTTGGTGAACGTGGGCATGTACTTGTTTCATCCCGTGGAGAAAACTGGGAGCAGGTCATCGTGCCTACAAGGGCCACACTCACTGGTGTTTATTTTCATGACAAGCAAAATGGTTGGGCTGTGGGGCATGATGCCGTTATTTTACTAACCACAGATGCCGGGAAACATTGGCAAAAGACATATTACGATCCAGAAGGTGAGACACCTTTGTTTGATATCTGGTTTAAAGACGATAAGCATGGATTGGCAATAGGTGCTTATGGGTTATATCTTGTTTCTAACGATGGTGGTGTAAGCTGGAACGTCAGCGAGATGAATATAAACACAGATAAATCAGTTACAAGTTCCGATGATGATGATTTTCTTGATTCGTATGATCTACATTTAAATAGTATCGCTATATCAGAGAATGGAACGTTATACATTGCTGCTGAAGCTGGAAATATCTATCGCTCAGATGATTCTGGTGTTAGTTGGATTGCCTTAACATCTCCCTACATTGGTTCATTTTTTGGTGTATTACCATTGAACGGCGATAGTGTTCTGGCCTTTGGTTTACGAGGACACCTTTTTCGATCTAACGATGCGGGTGAAAGTTGGCAGGAAATTAAAACCCCAACTCAAGAGATGCTAACAAATGGAATTATAACAACGGCGGGTGAAATTTATATCACTGGATTGGGAGGTACGATTCTGAAAAGTATTGATGATGGACTGAGTTTTTTATTAGTGGAACAAGGCCATCGGGATGGTTTTACCGCAATCATACAAAGTTCGGAAGACAGATTGTTTACAGTAGGGGAAAAAGGGGTCGAGCTACTTAAGTAGGACAAGTCATATGGCTGATTCAAAAATCATAAGCACGCTGGAAAAAACACTGTTTTCTAATCGTCGGTGGGTGATGGTGTTTTTTGTGTTTGTTACGATCTTCATGTTTTCATCAGCGATGAAGTTAAAAATTGATGCAGGGTTTTCAAAACTATTACCGCTTCAGCATGAATACATGCAGACGTTTACCAAACATAGAGAAGAATTTGGTGGTGCAAACCGAGTGCTCGTTGCATTGGTTGCTAAAGATGGAGATATGTTTACCTCAGAGTTTTTTGATGCATTGAAACAAACAACAGATGATGTGTTTTTTATTGAGGGTGTAGATCGGACACGGGTTACATCAATTTTTACGCCTAATGTCAGGTTTACAGAAGTTGTGGAGGATGGTATTGCCGGTGGCAATGTTGTCCCTGATGATTATGAAAATACGGCGGAAGGTCGCGCCAGAGTCAAAGAGAATATTATCAAAGCAGGTATTGTCGGTAGATTAGTTGCCAATGATTTTTCAGGAGCACTTATTAGCGCAGAACTTTTAGAGTTTCATCCTAATACAGGTAAGCGGTTGAATTATGTCGACGTTGCAAGACAACTAGAAGAAAACATACGGCAGAAGCATAGTAATGCAGTTGTCGGGGTGGACATCAATTACCACATAATCGGTTTTGCCAAGGTAATAGGTGATATCACTGAAGGTGCAAAGCGAGTCGTTCTTTTTTTTATTATCGCTTTATTTATTACAGCACTGTTAGTCTATCTCTATTCGCAATCTATCAAACTGACCATCATTCCTCTCACCTGTTCATTAATAGCTGTAATTTGGCAATTAGGCATACTTCCTTTACTTGGGTTCGGTATCGATCCTATGTCGATACTAGTGCCATTTCTGATATTTGCGATTGGTGTTAGTCATGGTGTGCAAATGATCAGCTCTTTCAGATCTGAAGTCTTTCTTGGCAATAGTAGTCTGCATGCTGCCAAGCGTAGTTTTAGACGTTTGCTAGTGCCAGGTGTTATTGCATTGGTCAGCGACACGATCGGTTTCATTACTATATTACTGATAGAAATTGAAATTATTCAGGAAATGGCAATTACTGCGAGCCTTGGTGTTGCGGTAATTATCCTGACCAACTTGATCCTGTTACCAGTACTCCTTTCTTACATAAACTTAGGTGAAAAATATAGAAATAAGCTTATTAGTCGTGCCGATGCCTTATTACCTTTCTGGAAAAAACTGGCCCATGTTTCTGAGCGTGGTCCAGCAACAAAAATAATTCTTCTCAGCTTCGTCTTATTCGGCTTTGGTATCTGGAAAGGAGCTGATATTAGAATTGGTGATCTGCATCGGGGTGTGCCTGAATTACATGGTGACTCTCAATATAATATTGATACAGATGTTATTGCAGACCGATTTTCAATCGGTGTTGATCTTATATCTGTCATAGTGGAAACCATTCCGGAGGGATGTATTAATTATGATGTGATGGATACGATAGATCGTTTTGAATGGGCGATGAGAAATGTTGATGGCGTACAATCAGTTATCGGACTCCCGTCAGTTGCCAAACGTATTAATGCTGGCTGGAATGAAGGTAATATTAAATGGCAAGTTTTACCACGGAATCAGTCAGTGCTGGTTCAATCGGTTTCCTATGTGCCAACATCATCCGGACTGTTGAATAGTGATTGCAGTGTTATTCCTGTATTAATATTCACCAGGGATCATAAAGCAGAAACAATCTCTAATATTGTCGATAATATTAAATCCTTTCGGAAACAGTTTGATTCAGAGACAATAAAATTCAACCTGGCTACAGGTAACGTTGGTGTAATGGCAGCAACCAATGAAGAAGTAGATGCTGCACAGTTTCCAATTTTAGTTTATGTATTCTCGGCAATTATTATTTTATGTCTGATCACGTTTAGATCAGTTAAGGGAACCTTGTGTATCGTCATTCCATTGGCGCTGGTTTCATTGCTAGCTTATGCCTTAATGACTATTTTAGAGATTGGTCTCAAGGTGAATACCTTACCAGTAGTTGCCTTAGGTGTTGGCGTGGGAGTGGATTATGGAATTTACATCTATAGCAGATTGGATAGTTTGTTAAAACAAGGCATGTCACTCAAAGAAGCCTATGTAATCACATTACAAATAACCGGTTCGAGTGTTATTTTTACCGGGGTCACATTAGCCATTGGCGTTATTACCTGGATCTTCTCTCCGCTTAAGTTTCAGGCAGACATGGGGATCTTGCTAACCTTTATGTTTTTAGTGAATATGCTTGGTGCAATTTTATTACTACCGGCAATTGCTGCAATAATGATAAAGAAAACTGTCTGATTGTTGTCGAGATGTTATTGCTGAAAAGCTTTGTTAATTTAGTCCTGTAATCAAAATACTGATACTTTTATTAGTTGTGCTGTCATAAATACCGCTACCCTTTTGTTTATTTAAGTAACTGCGTTTGCAAAAAATGCTTGTTAAATATATCACTGTGATTAAAAATACCGAGCAGTTGCTCTTAAATTAAAATATATTATTGTATGAATAATGCCAGTGAAACTCCGTATCCAAACCTGTTCCAATCGCTGGATCTGGGTTTTACCCAATTACGAAACCGTTCTGTAATGGGTTCGATGCACACTGGGTTAGAAGAAGACCATAATGATTTAAATCGCCTAGCTGCTTTTTATCGGGAACGAGCCGAAGGTGGTATAGGTTTGATCATTACCGGCGGTTTTGCACCTAACCGACGTGGCAGGCTGGCTCCTTTTGCATCAGATTTACGCATATCGTCACAGGTTGGTAAGCATCGCGTCATTACTGAATCAGTGCATGTGCACGATAGTAAGATTGCTTTACAGATCCTCCATGCCGGTCGTTATAGCTATCATCCTTTTGCAGTTTCAGCGTCCTCAATTAAATCACCTATATCCCCATTTCGACCATGGAAGCTAAGTGAAAGGGGTATTCAACATACCATTAGTGATTTTGTACGTTGCGCGGAATTGGCACGAGAGGCGGGTTATGATGGTGTCGAAATCATGGGGTCAGAAGGTTATTTAATCAATCAATTTATTGCTCCGCGTACTAATAAACGTGCAGATCGATGGGGCGGATCAACATCGAATCGTCATCGCTTTGCCATCGAGATCGTTCGCCAGATACGACGAGCGCTGGGATCAGATTTTATCATTATCTTTCGCCTATCCATGTTGGATTTAGTATCGCACGGCAGTGAGTGGGATGAGGTTGTTCAGTTGGGTAACGCAATTGTTGATGCTGGAGCGACAATTATTAATACGGGAATCGGGTGGCATGAGGCTAGGATCCCGACAATAGCAACTATGGTGCCTCGCGCAGCATTTAGTTGGGTCACAAAAAAGTTTAAGCAATCTCTGGATAATTCAATACCATTAGTGGCGGTTAATCGGATTAATACACCAGAAGTTGCGGAAACTATCCTTAGTGAAGGTGACGCCGATCTGGTATCCATGGCGAGGCCATTACTGGCAGATCCAGAATTCATAAATAAGGCTGCAGATGATCGGGCTGATGAAATCAACACCTGTATTGCTTGTAACCAGGCCTGTCTTGATCATGTCTTCGTACAAAAACTGAGTACTTGTTTAGTTAACCCAAGGGCATGTCATGAAACTGAATTAAATTATACGATAACATCATCACCAAAACGCATTGCTGTTGTTGGTGCTGGACCGGCAGGACTTGCCTTTGCAATTGTGGCACAACAACGCGGACATAAAGTGACATTGTATGAAGCGGACACTGTTATCGGCGGTCAGTTAAATATTGCCAAGCGTGTGCCGGGTAAAGCAGAGTTCAATGAGACATTGCGCTACTTTAATAAGCAGATCCAGTTGCTTAAAGTTGATCTGTGTTTAAATACGCGGGTTGAAGCTTCTGCTTTAGTTGAAAAGGGTTATGAGCAGGTGATTCTGGCGAGTGGAGTGACACCACGAGTTCCCGATATTCCTGGTTCAGATCATCCGAGTGTGTTGACTTACCTTGATGTATTGAAATATCAAAAGCCTGTTGGTCGAAAGGTTGCTATCCTCGGTGCCGGCGGTATTGGATTCGATGTTGCAGAATATTTATGCGCGCATGATCCTGACGAAACACAAGATACAGAAGCCTGGCTTAAGTATTGGGGGGTTGATCAAAAGTATCAATCTGCTGGTGGTTTATTGAAAACGCCAATTAAACTCATAGTCTCTAGGGACATAACCTTGTTTCAGCGTAGCTCCAGTAAATTGGGGGCCAACTTGGGTAAATCCACAGGCTGGATTCATCGTACTAGTTTAAAACGTCATGGAGTTAAGATGGTAAACGCTGTTCATTATCAGTACATTGACGATGAAGGTCTACATCTACTCATACGGAATAAGCCACAATGCTACACAATGGACAATATAATCCTTTGTACCGGACAAGAACCGAGACGAAATTTATTCCAAGATTTAAGTGATGCGGGTCTCAAGGTTGAGTTAATAGGAGGTGCTGATGTTGCTGGAGAGTTGGATGCCAAGCGTGCGATTGATCAAGGAACTCGTTTGGCTGCTGAGATATAAAAAAGCTTGTTAGGTTATAATTTTTCAGGATTAATGATCTGCTCTTAGGTACGATAATAATTTAATACGAGCACAAATATCACCTTCTTTATCTACAGCTTCTACTGTATGCCATTCCTTAAATCTACCCGATTCTTTTATTGCAATCTCAGCGTTATTCATATCGTCATCACTTAATCGATATTTATAGGTTAAATCACTATAGGCAGGTTTTAGATAATCAATTTCCGCCTGCTTGAGCCAAGCTTGACTCTTGATCTGCCGATTCAATAATGCGGCACGATACATTACTGGATAATAAGCATCTGCTGCCATAAATATCGAACCGCCGAAGGTGCTACCGTTAAAATTTCGGTTCATTAATGAAAAACGTAATACCACATCAACCTCTTTAAAGTCATCGCTAACGTGTGTCACTTTAGTTCGATTGATAAATAATGGCGGGTAAAAATTAAAGATAGTCTTGAAGCGAAAAGGGGTTATACGGTTCATAATCAATTTACACGATAGCTGTTAATAGGAAAGTGCTGAATGTACAAGTCTTATTATCTCACCAGCATGTTCATCAATATTGGTATCATCACCTTTATATTTCCAATGTTTTAAATAACGTTCCTGAATCATGGCGAGTGTCATAGTTGCAATGAAATGGTTGTTAATAGGTTTTTTTCCTGGATTAATTTTATTTATCAGCATTTCAATATTTTCAATCATATTCAATTCAATGTTCTTTGAATCTTGCTGGTGGTCTTTGGGTAAGCTGCGTGTTTCAAAATAAAGGAAATAAAACCAGGGGTGCAAAATGTCAGTGGAATACATGCTATGACGAATAAGATCGTCCAGCGCCTGTTGAGGATCGTCCAGCACAAGGGCAGCTTCAATAATCTCAGAGAAAACATGCTGAACTAAGTCTTTGACGAAAATAGCAATAATATCCTTAGATTCTATGCAAGAATAAATACCTCCCATACTCAAACCAGTTTCTTGGCAGAGTCCTCGTAAGGACATTTCATGGAAGCCGATTTTGGAAGAAATCTTAAATGTTGCTTTGAAAATTTTTTCTAGGTTGTTAACTGCAAATTTCCGTTTTTTAGTTTTTATATTATCTTTATGCATTTCAAACACGGTTGCATAAACTGACTTTCCCTTATAAGCAAAATTTGACTTAAATTGATCGTAATTCATGGATTTCAAGCTATTCTTTTTAAAAGTATTTTTTGAGAGGATTACTTTTTCGTTAATTATTGCTGGACAGCTTAACACATATTGGATTAACATCTCAATTTATAAAAACGAGCGCTCGCTCTTATAACCAAGACAGAGAGAACTAAAATGGCTTTACTGATCACCTTCATCATCATTGCTGCTTTGGCGGTTTTGGTGCTAAAACAGACAGGTTTACAGGCGTTTACTATCGGCAGCATTATTTCATTGGTAGTTTCATTCGTTGCCTCACTCAATCCTGTTTTTACGTTTTTTCTTGGCATCCTGGCACTAATATGTGCTTTATCAAGTATGAAGTCCCTGCGACAGAGAAAAATTTCAAAACCATTCTTTAGCATGTTTAAAAAAATGTTGCCGTCACTCTCAGAGACCGAAAAAGAAGCCATTGATGCCGGTACGGTTTGGTGGGATGGAGAGCTATTTAGTGGTGACCCTGATTGGGATAGTTTGACCAGTATTGAAAAACCCGAGTTGAGTAATGATGAAAAAGAATTTATTGACGGTCCGGTAACTGAACTATGTCGCATGGCAGATGCCTGGACGATCAATCATGATTGGAATGTGATTCCGAATCATATTATTCAATATATTCGAGACAATGGCTTCCTTAGCATGATCATTCCAAAGCAGTATGGTGGCTTGGCATTATCCGCAGTCGCTCAATCAGAAGTGCTTATTAAATTGTCAAATACCGGAGCTGCCATTACATATCTTGTTGCCGTACCTAACTCATTAGGCCCCGGCGAACTACTAATTAAATATGGCACCGAAGAACAAAAAAACTTTTATCTTCCCAGGTTATCTTCTGGAAAAGAGATCCCCTGTTTTGCACTAACTGCGCCTTTGGCGGGTTCCGATGCGACTTCTATCCCTGATACAGGTGTCGTCTGCAAGGGGATGTGGGATGGTAAAGAAATTATTGGTATGAAGTTAAATTTCAATAAACGTTATATCACCTTGTCACCCATAGCAACTTTAGTGGGGCTGGCGTTTAAGTTACAAGATCCGGAGCATCTTATAGGTGAAGTGGATGATTATGGCATTACTTGTGCGTTGCTACCTCGCGATACAGAAGGGATGAAGATCGGTCGTCGACATCTGCCGATCGGTGATGCCTTTTTAAATGGTCCTATAGAAGGTGAAGGTATCTTCGTTCCTCTTGATTATATTATCGGCGGTACTGAGATGGCCGGAAAAGGCTGGACGATGCTGGTGAATTGTCTTTCCGTTGGTCGCTGCATTACCTTGCCAACTGGAGGTGCCGCATTTGCAAAACGGGCTATCTTGGGCACTTCTGCATATACCAGTCTGCGCAAACAATTTGGCGTGCAATTGAAAAACTTTGAAGGGATACAAAAACCTTTAGCCCGTATGACTGGTTTGGGCTATATCGTTAATGCCGCTCGTATTCATACTATCCAATCTGTAGATAGAGGTGAAAAACCTGCGGTACCTTCAGCCATCATTAAATACCACTGTACAGAGATGGGACGACAATGTGCTATTGACGCTATGGATATCCACGGCGGCAAGGCGGTAATGAAAGGGCCAAGAAATTATGTTGCTGCTGGTTATGAATCTGTACCAGTTGCCATCACGGTTGAAGGAGCAAATATTCTGACTCGAAACTTAATGATCTTTGGTCAAGGTGCAACGCGTAGTCATCCTTATGTTTTAAAAGAGATGGAACTTGCTCAACAGGAGAGTAGTGAAGAAGTTCTTGCAGAATTTGATGATGTACTGTTTAACCATATTGGTTATAGCATTACTAATGCAGTACGTTCTTTGTCATTTGCATTAACCGGTTCACGCATTGTCAGTAACCCGGGGAATCGAAAACTCGCGCCTTATTACGCACACTTAACACGTTTTAGCGCGGCCTTTGCCTTGATTGCTGATGTTTCTATGCTTTCGTTGCAATCTAAGTTGAAATTTATGGAAATGTTGTCAGCGCGGATGGGTGATCTACTAAGTAATTTATATCTCGCTAGCATGGTCATTAAGCATTATGAAAACGAGGGCTGTCCGGATGAAGATTTTCCTATCGTTCAATGGGCTCTGGAATACTTGATTTATGAGTATCAGGAGGCTTTCAAAGGTATTGTTGACAATTACCCAAATCGTATTCTGGCTCATGGATTAAAGATTGTTGTTTTTCCATTAGGGATGCACTTCACTCCGCCCAATGACAAATTGGAAACGAAAGTCGTTGAGGTTATTACACAAAATAATGAAGCAAGGGATCGTCTGACTGCCGGTTTATTTTTAGAAGACGCTGATAATAATCCGTTGGCTCATGTGAATGCAGTTTTTCTTGAAAGTCTAAGTTTAGAACCGATTAATTCACAAATCCGTCAAGCAGTTAAAGAAAAGGTTATTCCCAAGTTGCAAGGGCTGGAACTAATCAAAGCGGCTCATGAAGCTGGGGTGATCAGCGACACGGAAGAGAATCAGTTAAGAGTCTTTGATGAGCATCTAATGACAGTTATTCATGTGGATGACTTCGATGAATTGGAGCTAATTCGTAAGCCCTGTGAAGGTGAGGCTCAAGTACCAAATACAAATGTCGCTTGAGATAGTGTTTATATTAATGTCACAAGATACTCCAACATTACCATAGAGCATGAGAATAAAGCCTTAACTGTGAGCAAAAATAAACAGATTAACAAACGAACTACTATATATAAGAGTACATAATTTAATTATGAAAAAATATTTTGATAAAGTCGCTGTGCTTGGTGCCGGAGTTATGGGCGCACAGATTGCTGCATTATTGGCGAACATGCATGTCCCAGTAATTTTATTTGAGTTAGCTGCCGATGAAAAAGATAAAAACGCTTTAAGTAAACAAGCGCTTAAACGTTTGGCAAAACTTAAGCCTGCCCCATTTGCAACAAACAGTGTTCAATACGCGATAGAAACGGCTAACTATGATGATGATTTGGCTAAACTAAAAGACTGCGATCTTATTATTGAGGCCATTGCCGAAAATATGGATTGGAAAAAGGATCTTTATGACAAAATCAATAGCTTTATAAAAAACGATGCAATACTGGCGACTAATACCTCAGGACTGAGTATAAATCAGCTGGCAGAAATTCTTCCAGAAGATAAGAGAGAGCAGTTTCTCGGCATTCATTTCTTTAATCCACCACGATATATGCATCTGGTAGAGCTGATTCCCTGTGTTACTACCAAGCTAGAACATATCAATTCTCTGGAAGAATTTTTAGTAACAAGCCTTGGTAAGGGAGTGGTGGTTGCTAAAGATACGCCAAATTTCATTGCCAATCGTATTGGTGTATTTAATTTACTTGCCACCATACATCATGCTGAGAAGTTGAATATCCCTTTTGAAGTTGTCGATCAAATTACCGCAAAACCATTAGGCCGACCAAAGTCAGGAACCTTTCGTACGATGGATGTGGTAGGACTGGATGTGCTCTCTCATGTAGTGCAGACAATGGATGATAATCTTAATGGAGATCCCTGGCATAATTATTATCAATTGCCCGAATACATTCGGGCTTTGATAAAAGAAGGTGCACTGGGGCAGAAAGTCGGAAAAGGTATTTATATTAACAAGGGAAAGCAGGTCTTTAGTCCAAAAGAGAAACGACATATAGATGCCAACGCACATGTAGATGATGTTTTAGCAGGTATCTTGAAGAATAAAGATTGGAGTCAACGTTTTAATATACTTAAGGATGATAAATCCGAACAAGCTCAATTTGTTTATAGAATGTTGATTGACCTATTTCACTATTGTTGTTTTCATCTTGAAGATATTGCCTCCAGCGCTGCTGATATCGATTTTGCAATACGCTGGGGCTTTGGTTGGGAGCAAGGACCGTTTGAGATCATGCAGGCAATAGGTTGGTCTGATGTAGTTGCTGCAATTGAAGAACATATCAAGACGGATCAGGCTATGAGTAAAACTAACTTACCTGAATGGTCTAAGAGTTTAAGTGAAATCCACCATGCAGATGGTTCCTGGTCACCTATACAGAAAACCTATCTACCTTTGCGTAATAATCCTGTCTATACACGACAGAAATTACGAGAAAATGTCATCCCGCTAAAGACAGGCTTAGGTAGTACGATTTTTGAAAATGACTCTGTGCGTTTGTGGAATCAGGATGATGATATTGCCATCCTCTCATTCAAAACCAAAATGCATACTATTAGCGAAGCTGTGTTAGATAGTGTTTTGCAAGCTTGTGACGAGACTGATAAGAACCATGCTGCATTGGTCTTATGGCATCCAACTACACCGTTTGCGGTTGGTGCAGATCTAACTCAGGTTGGTAATGAGCTTAAAGCTGGTAATGTTGTTGCAGTCGATGGCATCGTTAAAAAGTTTCAGCAGGCCAGTATGGCACTCAAACATTGCAGGGCTCCAACCGTTGCTGCCGTGCAAGGCATGGCGCTTGGGGGTGGTTGTGAATTCCAGATGCATTGTAATTTAACTGTTGCAGCGATGGAATCATATATCGGATTGGTAGAGGCAGGGGTAGGTTTATTACCTGCTGGAGGTGGTTTAAAAGAATTAGCTCTTAATGCCATGGTTAATGCTAAAGGTGGTGATCTATTTCCGCATGTACAAGCGGCATTCGAATTAACAGCAATGGCTAAGGTCTCAGCTAGCGCTTTGGACGCAAAACATCTTGGTTTGTTATCAGCAGAAGATGTCATTGTCGCGAATCAACATGAAATTTTACATGTTGCTATACATCACGCCCGCGCTCTTGCAGAGAGTGGTGCGAGACCACAACGTCGAGATAAGCCCGTTAAAGTTACTGGTAAGACAGGTAAAGCTACTTTGATGATGCTTGCCACTAATATGCTGGAAGGGCATTTTATCTCAGAACATGATTACAAGATCGCTGAGGGAATTGCCACGGTCTTGAGCGGAGGCGATGTGGAAAGTGGAACCATGGTTAGTCAGGATTGGTTACTTAAACTAGAGAGAGAATATTTTGTTGAATTGATCCAGACGGAAAAAACCCAGCAGCGGATCATGCATACACTGAAAACCGGCAAACCACTGCGAAACTAATACGAGGAATTAAATTGTGAGTCAGACTTTACAAGATGCTTATATTGTTGATGCTTTTAGAACGCCGGTTGCAAAGTACAATGGTCAGTTTAAACACGTTCGTCCAGATGATCTCCTTGCCCATGTCCTCAACGGTGTCGTTGCAAACAACCTTGAACTGAAAGACAGAGTTGCCGATGTGATTATCGGTTGTGCGATGCCTGAGGGAGAGCAGGGTATGAATGTTGCGCGTATCGCAACTCTACTGGCGGGCTTTCCGAATCATGTTCCTGCCATGACGATTAATCGATTTTGTTCCTCTGGCTCTCAAGCCGTGGCCCTTGCTGCTGATCGTATTCGCGTCGGTGAGGCGGATGTGATGATTGCGGGTGGTACAGAATCTATGACAATGATTCCTATGATGGGTAATAAGATTGCGTTAAATCCCAAGGTCTTTGAAGATGACAATGTTGCTATCGCCTACGGCATGGGGATCACTGCAGAAAAGGTCGCCGAACGATGGAAGATAAGTCGTGAAGATCAGGACTTGTTCGCTGTTGAATCTCATCGTCGTGCTTTAGCCGCGACAGAGGCAGGATATTTTAATAATGAGATTTTGGATTACGACGTAAATTGTTCTTTTTTAAACCCAGGACAATTAGAAACAGTACAACAGGAATACACAGTGACTCATGATGAAGGTCCAAGACCTGGTTCTTCAGTCGAGGCATTGGCAAAGTTGAGAACGGTGTTTCGTGCCGATGGAACGGTGACGGCAGGGAATTCATCACAGATGTCAGATGGTGCAGGTGCAGTATTGTTGGTAAGTGAAAAAATCTTAAAAGAATACAATCTAGAACCCATGGGCAGATTCATTGCTTCTTCTGTTGCTGGTGTCCCTGCTGAAGTTATGGGAATTGGCCCGAAAGAAGCTATACCTATGTGCTTAAAACAGGCGGGATTGAAACAAGATCAATTGGACTGGATAGAACTCAACGAGGCTTTTGCTGCTCAGAGCTTAGCGGTATGTAATGAATTGAAATTAGATAGAGAGAAGGTAAATCCTAATGGAGGTGCTATTGCATTAGGACATCCTTTAGGAGCGACGGGTGCAATTCGTACTGCGACGATGATGCATGGTCTTAAACGAACTCAAGGCAAATATGGCATGGTTACCATGTGTATTGGTACTGGTATGGGCTTTGCCATGATCTGCGAGTCTTTCTAGTAAAATATTATTATGGTGCGTAACTTATTCATTCGGATGTTGCATGCCATTAAGCAGGTGTTATCCAGATTATTAGGTAATTCAAATACTGCAATAATAGAAGAGAGTTCAGCACTGAAACCACCCTGGTTTTCTCAATATGAGACAGGTGTCCCCGAAACAATAAATCTTGATGGTTATGCTTCACTTTGCGAGATATTTAACTCCTCTTGTCATGTGTTTTCAGAGCGTACGGCGTACTCAAATATGGGGGAAAAACTGAGTTATGCTGAAGTTTATGAACTCAGCGAGCAGTTTGCAGCCTGGCTTCAAAATGAATTAAATTTACAAAAGGGAGATCGTGTTGCATTAATGCTACCTAATGTCCTGCAATATCCGGTTGCGTTGTTTGGTATTTTGCGTGCGGGTGGCATCGTCGTTAATGTAAACCCTATGTATAGTCCAAGGGAGTTGGAGCATCAAGTTAATGATTCTGGTGCCGTTGCGATTATCATCTTGGAAAACTTTGCTCACACGCTAGAAAAAGTAATTGATACAGTAAACTTGGATCAAGTTGTTGTTACATCACTTGGAGATCTCTTTCCCTTTCCTAAATCAAAAGTCATCAACTTTATGGTGAGTAAGGTGAAGCACATGGTGCCAAAATGGCATCTGGATAAATACATACGCTTCAATAAGATCTTATCAAAAGGTAAACAACTGACGTTTACACCTGTCGAGTTACAACTCGAAGACATTGCCTTTCTGCAATACACGGGCGGCACAACAGGTGTTTCAAAAGGCGTGATGCTAAGTCATAGAAATATGCTAGCCAATATCACGCAATGCTCCTTATGGGCTAGTCAGTCATTAGATGATGATCCTGTTATTACAATCGCTGCCTTGCCCTTGTATCACATCTTTGCTCTAACGCTTGCGTTTTTTATGCCGATGAAACACGGGCAGGAAGTTATGTTAATAACCAACCCGAGAGATTTCCGGGGCTTTGTTAACACGATTAAAAATGCCAGATTTACGACCATGGTTGGCGTAAATACGCTATTCAATGCTATGTTAAATACCGAAGGTTTCGACGAAGTTGATTTCTCTAATCTTAGGTTGACCATTGGCGGCGGAATGGCTGTGACACAGGATGTAGCACAACGCTGGTATCAGGTTACAGGCTGCCATATTACCCAGGGCTACGGATTAACTGAGACTAGTCCGATGGCTACCGCTAATCCCTTGCATATAAAAGAATTCAACGGTTCTATTGGAGTTCCCGTTCCCAGTACTGAAATAACAATAATGGATGATACTGGTCATAAAGTCGAAATTGGAGAAGTTGGTGAAATTTGTATCCGCGGTCCACAGGTGATGAAGAGTTATTGGCAGAGACCGCATGAAACTGAAGAAGTCTTCTTTGAAGACGGCTGGTTCAGGAGTGGAGATGTAGGTTGGATGGATGAAAAGGGGTATGTCTATTTGGCAGATAGGAAAAAAGATATGATTTTGGTCTCTGGTTTTAATGTCTATCCAAATGAAGTAGAGGATGTTTTAACCTTACACGCTGATATCATTGAAGCGGCAGTTGTTGGTGTAAAGAATGAAGAAAAAGGAGAAATTGTAAAGGCCTATATAGTCCGTAGTTCAGCAGCACTGACCAAAGATTTAATCCTTAAACATTGCCGCGAACAATTAACGGCTTATAAGGTACCCAAACAAATAGAATTTCGTTCAGAATTGCCAAAGTCAAATGTTGGCAAAGTCCTGCGTAGGGCATTGAGGGATGAAATAGAATCTAGCACTGGGGATAATCTTAACTCTAAATCAGAGTGAAATAGCAAGTTAATAAGATCTTTTTCAATATATTAGATGGTGCCCTGAAGAGGATTCGAACCTCTGGCCTTCCCCTTAGGAGGGGGACGCTCTATCCAGCTGAGCTACCAGGGCCATATACAACCGTTTTTAAAACTTCATGTAGTTTATCTGATAAGATTCAGGCTTTAAAGCTAACGTGATCCCCTTGTTCACATTAGGTATCCGGAAACTAATAACAATAGGTATATTAATGAAGTTAAGTCCTGTCATATTGGCTGGTGGTGGCGGTACCCGTCTTTGGCCGTTATCTAGAGAATATTACCCCAAACAATTCTTGAAATTGTTCGATGATAATACCTTATTGCAAAATACCTTATTAAGGTTAGATGGGTTAGATTCATCGGATAATGTTTTAGATCCTGTCATCATTTGTAATGAAGCACACCGATTTCTTGTTGCGGAGCAAAGTGCTCAAGTTTCCAGAAACATCGGCAGTATTATTCTTGAACCAAAAGGTAGGAATACCGCTCCTGCATTAACCGTAGCTGCAATACATCAAATCGAAAAAGAAGGTGATGCAGTTATAATAATGATGCCTGCAGATCATATTATTACTGACACTGAATTATTTCATGATGCAATAAAAGCAGCTTTAGAAATGGCGCAAGATAATTATCTTGTGACTTTTGGTATCAAACCAGCATCTCCTGAGACAGGTTATGGGTATATTCATATTGCCGACAAAATACAGACTATTAATGGTCAGGCAGTTCACGCAATTAGTGGGTTTACTGAAAAACCGAATCGAACTACAGCAGAAGAATATTTAAGCTCGGGGGACTACTTGTGGAATAGTGGGATCTTCATGATGAAGGCATCGGTTTGGCTGGAAAGAATAAAGTGTCTTCAGCAGGAGATAGCTAATGCAAGCACAGAAGCTATACATAAGGGAAAAAATGATGGGCTATTCTTTAGGTTGGATGAAAATTCTTTCTTGAAGTGTCCGGATGATTCTATTGACTATGCCGTAATGGAACAATTGGCACAGAGCAATGACGATAAAATTGCTGTAATACCGATGGATGTCGGCTGGTCGGATGTTGGTGCGTGGTCATCAGTATGGGAAATCAATGACAAGGATAGTAATAATAATTATATCGAAGGGGATGCCATTGTCGAAGATTCCAGTAATTGTTTTATTAAGAGTGAACGTGGTTTAGTCGTCACAATTGGTTGTCGTGATATGGTTATCGTTGATACTGATGATGCCATTATGGTTGCGGATAGAAATAAGACGCAAGATGTAAAGACAATTGTAGAAAAATTAAAATTCGATAATCGAAGTGAATTTTTATTACATCGAAAGGTCTACAGGCCATGGGGTAGTTATGATTCAGTTGATTCTGGAGAGAAGTTTCAGGTCAAACGTTTGATTGTAAACCCCGGAAAGAAACTATCTTTACAATTACATCACCAGCGCGCTGAACATTGGGTTGTGGTAAAGGGTGTTGCTAAGGTGACTAAAGGTGATGAAATCACTGTCTTACATGAGAATGAATCAACATACATTCCTGTAGGAGTTAAGCATAGATTAGAAAATACGACTGATGAATCACTGGAAATCATTGAAGTACAATCAGGGGAGTATTTAGGTGAAGATGATATTGTACGATTTGATGATGACTTTGGACGTAACTAGGAATTTAATAATGGCATAACAATTATGCATGATACGCTACCTTCTCTAAACCAAAGAAATTTTCCTGTTATTAAGCGGGATAATCTGCATACGTTACAAATTAATATCGGTTTGAAATGTAATCAACAGTGTTTTCATTGTCACGTTAATTCAAGCCCGAAAAGGAAAGAAAAGATGTCTGTTGCTACCATTGGAGCAGTCAAATCTTTTCTTACAACAAATAATATTGAATCCCTGGATATCACTGGTGGTGCACCGGAACTTCACCCTGAATTTAGAGCGCTTGTAAAATATGCTCGTGAGAAAGGGGTGCATGTTATCGATCGTTGCAACCTGACTATTTTGGAAGAGTCAGGGATGGAGGGGCTTGCTCAGTTTCTGGCAGATTATGAAGTAGAAGTTGTAGCTTCTCTACCTTGTTATGAGTTAGAAAATGTAGATAGACAGCGTGGGGAAGGGGTATTTGAAAAAAGTATTAAGGGTTTAAAACAATTAAATAATGTTGGTTATGGTTATTCAAACAAAAAATTATTGTTGAATCTGGTGTTTAACCCCCAAGGACCTGTGTTGCCCCCGGCACAAGATGTGTTGGAAAGTGCTTATAAGGAAGAATTGTTAAATAGGTATGGCATTGAATTTAATAAGCTCTTTACCTTGTGCAATATGCCGATTAACCGATTTGGCAGTACTTTGGTGTCTAATAATCAATTAAATGATTATATGGCAATTCTTATGCAGTCG
Organism: uncultured Gammaproteobacteria bacterium; assembly: GCA_963976795.1. Lineage (GTDB taxonomy): Bacteria > Pseudomonadota > Gammaproteobacteria > Eutrophobiales > Eutrophobiaceae > UBA7359. The sequence goes on along the minus strand of CAXBLT010000008.1, from coordinate 55,927 downwards.
CATCGGGATGAAAATATTGAAAATGTAATGTGCCGCAATTTGATCAGCGTTGATTGGCAGGGCTACGTTTATGATTGTGATTTTAATCAAATGCTAAATATCAATTTGAGTGATAATGAGCAACAGGTGCATATTTCTGAACTGATTAATAATGATGTAGAGGGTAATATGATTGCCGTTCGCGATCATTGCTATGGCTGCACTGCGGGACAAGGGAGCAGTTGTGGTGGTGCATTAACAGCTTGAGTTTAGATGCAAATAAAACTATCTATTATAATCCCGACGCTAAACGAAGCCGAATATATAGAGCAGCATCTCAGGAGACTTCAGGTCTTACGAGATTCAGGTCATGAGGTGATCGTTGTAGATGGAGGCAGTATTGATAGTACTGTTTCATTAGTTTCTCCCTTATGTGATTGCGTCTGTCAGACACAACAGTCACGTTCAATTCAAATGAATTGTGGGGCAGAAGCAGCGACGGGAGATTGCCTTGTCTTTTTACATGCAGATACTGTTTTACCAGATAATATTCTCGAATATTTTTTAAGCATTACTAATATTGAAGACAAATGGGGAAGGTTTGATATCAGCTTGTCGGGAAGTAACTGGATATTTCGTGTTATTGAATCATGCATGAATAAACGTTCAAGTTTTACTGGTATTGTTACCGGAGATCAGGTGATCTTTATAGGCGCTAAATTGTTTTGCAAAATTGGGGGCTATCCAGAAATAGCTTTGATGGAGGATATTGCTATTTCTACTTCGTTGGTTAATCTCTCAAGGCCAATTCGTATTAGAGAAAAAGTCATCAGTTCTAGTCGGCGCTGGGAAAAGCATGGAATAGTTAAGACAATTGTAAAGATGTGGCTATTACGTTTACTCTATTTCTTTCATTACGACACTAACAAACTTGCAAAGCTCTATGAGTAAACAGCGCTCGAAAGGAGCACTGCTTGTTTTTACCAAAGCACCTGTTCGGGGAAAGGTTAAAACACGATTAATTCCCGGTATTGGTTGTCGGAGTGCTGTGTTGCTATACCAGGAGTTTTTAACAAAAACTTTAAGTACTGCAAGAAAAGCTGGGTTTTCTTCTATTCAGGTTTGGGTTGATGGCGATCTTGAGCATCGTTACTTTAACCGTTTAAAGAGCAGGCATTTTATAAAACTTCGTAAACAGAAGGGCAAAGATTTGGGAGAACGTATGTTCAACGCTTTTGATGCTGTTTTACGCCAATATTCGTATGCCGTCTTGATTGGTAGCGATTGTCCTTCCTTAAAGAGTTCAGATTTAGTCTCATCAGCCGAATATCTTAAAAATAATACGGATGTGGTTTTAGGTCCAGCAGTTGATGGTGGTTATTATCTTATAGGGATGGTTAAGAACAATGCTCAAGTTTTTTCAAATATAAAATGGGGTAAAGACAAGGTGTTTAATGATACTTGTGAAAATATAAACGCTTTAGATTGGAAACTTGATTTATTACCCGAGCGCTGGGATGTTGATAGAACTGCTGATCTATTGCCATATTTTATGTTGAAACGGACAAGCTCGGTGCTTTACTATTAAACGGCAATCCTTGTGTCTGCACGTTTAATATTTTTAATTATTGCACGTTCCAATGTTGCGATAAAATGTTCCAACTCTCTCTGATCGAAGGCACTCATGTCTGAAAACTCAGCGCCTATACGTAGTGAGCCAGTTTCCTTGATAAATTCAACGTGGCAAATATTTAACGAGCTTAGAATTTTTCGTTCATCACTAACCTGGATTAAACAGGTTGGAATAATATCGCCACTGTTAATGGATATATGTGAAGTAGAATTTACACGCAAACAAACACCCCCATGTGAAATGTCTCTTAATTCAGCTTTTATTAATACATCGTCTTCGTTGACGAGATTAACGGTTACTGGTTCACTAATGCTGGTAGTAATTCGATACGTGTTGCGTCTTTGATGATATTGAATTTCGTCAGGAATGCCAATTTTGTAATAAGCTGCTTTTGAATTATCACCAATAGCTTCGACAGTCGCTACAAAATAAACAAATGCGCCCGCATACCGGGAATTGAATGAAATAGAAGTACCTACTTCAATTTTAGAATGACCTTGTTCCGGATGAAGTTCATCAATAACCAGATAGCCATTTTCATTGTTGACTTCCAGAATAGTGCTTCCATAACACTCGTCGGAAGATTCAATTGTTATGGTTAAAAGAGCATGCTTTAAGTATATTTTTTTTAATAAGCGACCGATGTCCTCGGCAGACGTGAGCTTTATAGATTCAAGGTTCGTTTGCTGGCCTAGACTATTATCTGATATGCGTTTCTCAGTTATGGCTGTGTTTTGCATTACTATGAGTGTGATTAAACACGTGCAAGACTATGCTGATCGATGTTTGACTTGTTTCTTCCCTCGGCGCTATAGGTGGTCTGTCTATCAGTATTCCCGTAAATGATATCAAGTATTTTTTCATTAAATAGCTGACTGATTTCAATAACACCGCCATTGATCTTATTTTGCTGCTTACACTTTTTTAAATAATCCTGGATTTCATTATTTAATAGTTTGACTTCGTTTGAAAATGTTGTCTTTTCATCATGAATTTCATAATGATGTTCTTCGTTCTCTAAATAAAGCTGTCTTTGATTATCTAGCATACCAAGCCGATCTAGTATTAATGTCTTCACCTCTGATAATTCGCTGATCAAGTCAACATTACGTTCTTTTAGTGCGGCGAGCTCTTTTAATAGGGCTTCGTGTAGGTCACCTAAGAGTGATGTTTCTTGTTTGAGTAGAGTTAAAAACCTTCCTTGAGTCTCATTCATGACTTTCCATCTCCAATTTTAGTATCAAGTAAACCCTCGAACTCAGCCATTTTTTCCGCTGTCTTATTATTATCAATAGTGTAAGTGCCATCCAGAATTGCACTTCTTATTGATTCAACGCGTTTAGTATCAACAACGGGTTGTTTCATGATGCTGGATTCAAGCGTTCTTAGCTTCTCTGCCTGATCAGTTAAATTGACCCTGTCATCAGCGGTACCTTGTGTTTTATTTCCTGCTGCATTCTCATTGTTTCTGGTCTGCTCTGCTTGTTGCTGACTCGCAAGACCGGATAACAGTGAATGATTTGAACTTTTTATATCATTAACCATATGTTGCTCCACAATGTTTCATAATCTATCTAATGACCTTATCGACAATTAAAGGTTAGAACTTTAATCATTTTTAAATTTAAAATGCCTATAAGTTCACATTTATCAGGTATTTGTCAATTATTATGCCTTCGACTATACGCTTGGTTTTCATGTTTTTGACCTTAATCCTTTCGCCAACAGCGCCTTTAGACAGCGCTTTTCCTTCTGCTCTGACTTCAATGACAGCGTTTTTTGCAATCAGGGTCACTAATTGTCCACGGTTAATCGCCATGGGTATTTTTATGTGATTGTTTGTCAAAACAGCACCTTTAGAAAGGTTTTGAGTCAATATTTTGCCTTGTACTTGATTTATATCGCTAAAATAACCGGATGACAAACGGTTGATATTCATTTTTTCTAAAGAGATATTTGCTTCGGATAGTACTGTGTTACGTGACGCTGTTTGTTTAAGGACAACAACTTTCTTGAAGTTCTTTATTGTTATGGGCACATAAAGAGACCATGGCTTATGATCAGTACAACGTACACCAATTGTGCTGCGCCCTTGACGTGTTTCATAACCTTGAGTAAATGCTTCAAGCGGTATTGTGCAACGATGTAAAGTTAGACGGGGATCAAGCCGACCTACACTAATTTGTATCTCTTCATCAAGTGATTGTATTTTATTTAATACAAAATCATGAGCCGTCCTGCTTATGTCCTCAAGTGAATGATATTCTTTACTATGAACACTGGAGGACGACATCGTAATAATGAGTAAAGTAAGGAGCTTAGACATAAAAAAACTTGTTAAATTGTCAGGCTTCATCCGCTTTATATTCCCCATTTATTTTGGCCGCAAACTCCAATTTCTCTTGCAGCATTTGCGCAGTTTTCAATATCTCTCAAGAAGTTTATCGTTATGTTCTTACTATCAGATATTTGTTTGGCAGCAGTATTCTTATCTCCAGTATCGTTTTGTTGATTGTGTTTTTTAGTAGTAAATACAGGGAAAATATTTCGTAATGTCTGTCGTAACTGCTGGTGTGCTCGCAACATTTTATATTTCTGCTGTGTCATTTTCGGTACTACCTACTATTGGTGTTAATGAGAGTTTAGTTTACGTAGCATGCAAATGATGTGCCTAACATGCTTAATTCAAGTCTTTACCATCATCGCCGATAAATAAGTCAGATAAATACTAATACCGGGGTTTGTAATGACAGAATTAATGGAGAATGTAAATTCTAGGACTCAGTTGGTGGGCAGGAACCGACTCGAATTATTATTGTTTCGCCTTGGTCAACGACAACGGTTCGGTATTAATGTCTTTAAAATTCGGGAAGTAATTAACTGCCCCGTATTAACCAGAGCGCCGCAAGCACATCCTGCAATACGTGGTTTAGCCAATATGCGAGGTAAAACGATTACAGTCATGGATTTGGCGATGGCGGTTGGTAAACCAGCAGTTAGTAATCTGAAAGAGAGTTTTGTTATCGTTACCGAGTACAATCGGCATGTACAAGGGTTGCTGGTATCTAGTGTGGATAAAATCATAAATATGAATTGGGGAGATATTAAAGCACCACCTGATGGTATTGGTAATGTAACATTCCTGACAGCGGTAACTAATGTTGATGACGAACTGGTTGAGATCATTGATGTTGAAAAAGTAATGGCAGATATTATGGGTTTTTCTGATGTTATTGATGATACTGTGTTGCACGGTACAAATAAGGATGATCTGAGAAATAAGCATATCTTGGTTGTTGATGATTCGACTATGGCGAGAAAGCAAATTATTAAAGTGCTTGAGCAAGTAGGTATCAAATATTCCCAAGCTAAAAATGGTAAAGAGGCTTTCGAAATGTTGCTTGAATGGATTCAGGATAAAACTATTCCGATTACTGAACAGTGCTCATTAGTCCTGTCTGATGTTGAAATGCCAGAGATGGATGGGTATACACTGACTAAATCAATCAAGGAACACCCTGACTTAGCGAAACTAACTGTACTTCTGCACTCATCGCTCAGTGGGGCATTTAATGAAAGCATGATAGAGAAAGTGGGTGCGGATGATTTTCTGGCTAAATACGATGCTACAGAACTGGCGGCGCGAGTTTTGCAACATCTAAAAGTTGATGATAATGACCAAAACAAACAAGCAGCATAAATTTATAGATTTTGGTTTGTCTCAATCAAATAACGTAGCGCATTCAAATACGGATGAATACCTTGCTTTTTGTGATTATCTGGAAGAAACATCTGGGATTACATTAGGAGCTAATAAGGCTTATCTGGTAAAGAATCGATTGCGACCGATATTGACAGCGCATGGTGTTGAGACACTAGCAGATGCCATGAAAAAAATTAATGAGGGTACCGATCCGAAGCTAAGCCTTGAAATCATTGATGCGATGACGACAAATGAAACGTCATGGTTTCGAGATCAATATCCATTTGAATATTTACATGATGAGTTATTGCCCAAGCTGAAAGGCAAGCGTGCGGTAGCACCTAAAATCTGGTCCGCAGCTTGTTCTCATGGTCATGAAGCCTATTCAATTAGCATGATCATCGATGAATATACTGCAAGGAATCCTGGAGCTTTTCCCGTAGACATACAAATTGTTGGTACGGATATCTCATCCAGAGTAATCAAAAGTGCTTCAACAGCAGAATATGATCGTCTCTCGATAGTAAGAGGTCTATCCGAGGAGCGTAAAAAGAAATACTTCATAAAAACCGAAAATGAAAATTATAAGCTGGTTAGTAAAATAAAAAACCGGGTTCGGTTTCAATATTTAAATTTGCTTGAACATTATTCAAGCATAGGCAAGTTCGATATTATTTTTTGCCGCAATGTATTGATTTATTTTTCGAAAGAAAATAAATCCGCCATCATAGATAAGTTTGCTAAGGCACTGAATCATGGCGGTGTATTAATTTTGGGAGCATCAGAAACGGTCAATAATTACAGTAAAGCTTTTGAAATGGTGAAATGTAAACGCGGTGTTGTTTACCGACACTTTTAAAAAAATGCATGAACCTAATCAATACAGACATTGCCATTTAGAGGCAAACCCCTTCCGCTTTCATCAATCACGAAGCTACAAACGAATCATAAGTCTTTAATAACTAAATAGATTATAACGTTGGCACGGCAGATGCACTATGTCAGACATCGTTAAATGATTTAGATAAGGGTTTATGGATAATTTATTTGGAATACATGCAACAGCACTTAAGTTAAGAGCTAACCGAGCCGAGTTACTGGCAGCGAATATAGCAAATGCGGATACACCTAACTTTAAAGCGCGTGATATTGATTTTCAACAGACACTTAAATTAGCCGCAGGCAAAGGTAGTGAGATGATAACGACAAATTCGCGTCACATCACTAGTGCTGGCACTTCTAAAATGGGTGCTGCAATCATGTATCGCACACCAACACAACCCAGTCTCGATGGTAACACCGTCGATTTGCAAACGGAACGTTCTGCTTTTTTAGAAAATTCAATGATGTATCAAGCTAGTTTACGTTTTCTTAATGGAAAAATAAGTGGCTTGATGACAGCAATAAGAGGTGAAATTTAATGTCGTTATTAAACATATTTGATATTGCTGGTTCTGCCATGAGTGCGCAAACAGTTCGTATGAATGTTACCGCAAGTAATATGGCAAACCTTGATGCCGTTAGTAGTAGCACGGGTGAAACTTATCGGGCAAGACATCCTGTTTTTGAAACTGTGTATTCAGACGTTATGCGCGATGGTTCTATCAGTAATGGTGTTCGTGTTGCTGGAATAATTGAAAGTCAGGCTCCACTACGTGAGGAATATCGTCCTGAGCATCCGAAAGCAGATGAAAATGGGTACATTTTTTACCCGAATGTAAATTCGATTGAGGAGATGACAAACATGATCTCTGCATCACGTACTTATCAAAATAATGTAGAAATCATTAATGCTTCGAAGCAGATGTTGTTGAGAACGTTAAGTATCGGGCAATAGCATTGACCAATTCAAACTAGACAATAAACGGATTAAGAAGATATAGAGGAAAAAATTATGGCAGATTCGAAAACAATACTACCTGCTGAACTACAACATCTTGCACTCAAGCAGCCTGAAACAAAAGCAAATGAAGGACTTGATCAAGCTGATTTCCTTGATTTGATATTGACGCAATTACAAAACCAGGATCCCTTGAATCCGGCGGATAGTGGTGAATTTGTTAGTCAAATGGCGCAGATTGCTTCAGTAGATGGTATCAGTCAATTAAGTAGCTCTTTTGCAACCTTAAGTAGTTCGATGCAATCAAGCCAGGCACTTCAGGCTTCCACATTGGTGGGTAATACGGTGTTGGTGCCAAGTGATAAAGCTGAATTGGTACCCGGGAGCCAGGTTACAGGAAAGATTTTTTCAGAAAGTTCTACTACTAATCTGGTGCTAAATATATCGGACTCAAAAGGACAAAGTGTCAGAAAGTTCAACCTGGGAGAACATGAAGCCGGATTGGTAGAGTTTAACTGGGACGGTCTAGATGACGCTGGTGCAGCGTTACCCGCAGGCACTTATACCATAGAAGCAGCAGTGCAAGTTGACAGTGAAGCTGTTGCACAAACTGTATTGGTCAATGCAAAGGTTGATAGTGTTTCATTGATTACAGGTGCTGAACCCTTACTTAATCTCAATGGTCTGGGTGCATATAGTATGAATGATGTATTGGAGATTATGTAAATGAGTTATGTGATAAATTCACAGGAGAAAGAATAATGGCATTTAGAGTAGCAATTAGTGGTTTAAAAGCAGCATCAGGCGAGTTAGATGTGATCGGTAATAATATCGCTAACTCAAATACAGCAGGGTTTAAAAAATCTCGCGCTGAGTTTGTCGATGTATTTGCCGTGTCAAGCGTTGGTGGTAGCGGCAGCACGCCAGGAAGTGGTGTGCGTCTTTCAGCGATAAGGCAGCAGTTTACACAAGGTAATATTGCATTTACTGATAATAATCTAGACATGGCTATCAACGGCACCGGCTTTTTTATACTCGATGATAGTGGCACACAAATCTATTCACGCGGTGGAGCTTTTGGTGTTGATCGAAATGGTTTTTTGGCTAATGCGCAAGGCCAAAACTTAATCGCGTTTGGTGCTGATGCTAGCGGTAACATTACTGGTGCTGCTGGACCAATACAAGTAAATACAGCAAACATAGCCCCACAAGCTAGCGCAAACATGACAGTTGATTTGAATCTGGATGCAGCGCAAGGCGTCCCCGCAATAGGTGTCTTTGATGCCACGAACCCGAATTCATTTAATCACTCAACTTCGACAACTATCTTTGATAGTTTAGGCAATTCACATTTAGCATCGATGTACTATGTTAAAACAGCAACGGCTAACCAATGGGAGTCTTATACTTTTGTTGATGGCACTCAAGTGGATGGGCCGGACACATTAACTTTTTCTGCTACTGGTGCATTAACCGCGCCGGCAAGTGGCGTTATAACAACACCATCATTCACACCTACAGGTGGTGGTGCGGCAATGACACTGGCTCAAGATTACTCAGCGACGACTCAATACGGTAGTGCTTTTTCTGTCAATGCTTTAGCTCAAGATGGTTTCACTACAGGACGTCTTAGTGGTCTGGATATCGATAGTGAGGGGATCATCTTTGCCCGTTTTACAAATGGACAATCCAGTGTTCAAGGCCAAATTGCATTGGCTAATTTCCCTAATAATCAAGGCTTGCAACCTGTGAGCGATACTGCCTGGGGAGAAACATTTTCATCTGGTGCCGTAACAATTGGCGCACCGGGCACAGCAAGTCTGGGCCTGTTACAGGCAGGAGCACTGGAACAATCGAACACTGACCTGTCAGAAGAATTAGTCAATATGATTATTGCACAACGCTCATTTCAGGCGAATGCAGAAGTCATTAGTACCGCAGATACAGTGACGCAATCAATCATCAATCTGAGATAAGCAAAGGACTAAGATATGGATAAGTTACTCTATCTTTCAATGACAGCGGCCACCAATACCTTGCTGAGTCAAGCAACGATTTCTAGTAATCTTGCAAACTCTGAGATGCCTGGTTTTAAGTCAGACCTGGAACAGTTTAGAAGCATGCCGGTATTTGGAGATGGACACCCTTCCAGAGTTTATGCGATGTCAGAAAGACCTGGTATCGATTATACGGATGGCACAATTTATAAGACGGGCAACCCACTGGATTTTGCAATAAATGGAGATGGTTGGATCGCTGTTCAAGCACCTGATGGTACAGAGGCCTATACACGCCGTGGTGATTTGCGATTGAATAATGCAGGTCTATTGGAAAATGGAAATGGCCTGCTTGTTTATGGTAACGGAGGACCTATTGCATTACCTCCTTCAGAAGAAGCAGTGATTGGTAGTGATGGCACGATCAGTATACGACCTGCTGGGCAAGATGAAAAAACATTGGCGGTTGTTGATCGTATCAAATTAGTGAATCCCCCTGTTTCAGACCTTGTTAAATCAGCAGATGGTTTATTTCGCTTACGTGATGGTTCAGAAGCCAGTATTGATGCCAACGTTAGTGTCGCTCCTGAATCATTAGAAACCAGCAATGTTAACCTGGTCGGTGCTATGGCACGAATGATAGAACACTCGCGTCGTTTTGAAATGGACATTAAAGCGATGACGGCTGCAAAAGAAAATGACGAAGTAGGAACACGAATTCTTTCACTTAATTAATGAACAATAAAGTTTGAACGAGTTGGAGAAAAAATAATGACTCAAGCATTATGGATTGCAAAAACAGGACTGGATGCACAACAAACACGAATGGCAGTGATTTCAAATAATCTCGCCAACGTAAATACTACAGGTTATAAATATTCACGACCGGTATTCAATGACTTGTTGTATCAAACGGTCAGACAACCTGGTGCGCAATCATCACAAAATACAGAGATACCTTCCGGTTTAATGGTAGGAACCGGTGTCAGAACTATGTCTACACAAAAATTTTACAGTCAAGGCAATATTATACAGACAGAGAACCCATTAGATATTGGGATAACAGGTAATGGTTTTTTTGAAATTCTAATGCCAGATGGTTCAACTTCGTATACTCGGGATGGTACGTTTCAACTAGATTCACAAGGACAGATGGTTACGTCAAATGGTTTTATCTTGCAACCACAGATTACTATACCTGCCAATACACAAAGTATGACGATTGGTGAAGACGGTGTCGTAAGCGTATTAGTTGCCGGTAGTACGACGCCAACTCAAGTGGGTTCAATACAACTCGCTGATTTTATAAATCCGGCAGGCTTACAACCTATTGGAGATAATTTATTAAAAGAAACAGCAGCTAGTGGTTCGGCCTCAACGGGTACGCCAGGTCTGACAGGGTTAGGGCGGACCGTGCAGGGTTCACTAGAGAGCTCGAATGTTAATGTTGTCGCAGAGCTGGTTAATATGATCGAAACACAGCGTGCTTATGAAATGAATTCAAAGGCAATATCAACTTCGGATCAAATGTTGCAATACGCAAGTAACAATCTATAAAGTGAGTAAGCAATAATGCGTGAATATTTGAATGAGTTAACTATTTCTAAAGTTATCATGATGATAGGAGTTTCATTGTTAATTTCTGGTTGCCAAGGCCCGGCAAAACGCGACCCGGCATTTGCCGCTGTGCGACCACCATTGCCGCCAATTGAGCCAGAATCCAATGGTGGAATTTATAAACCGGGATTTGATGTGCGCTTATTTGAAGATCTAAAGGCACGTCGAGTAGGTGACATTTTGACGGTACGATTAGCAGAAGCTACTAATGCTAATAAATCGACATCAACTGAAATTGAAAAAACTAATACAAGTTCAATATCAAATCCGACTATCTTTGGTGCTAGTCCCGAATTTAGTGTACCAAAGTTTCTCCCATTGGATAGATCGCAAGACTTAAGTCTCGCATCCAGTCTAAGTTCGGATCATGAGTTTGATGGCTCTGGATCAACTGCCCAGACAAATGCATTAACAGGTAGTATTCCCGTCTCCGTTGTTGAGGTGTTACCTAACGGTAATCTGATAGTAAGAGGCGAAAAACGCGTCACCTTGAATAATGGTGTCGAATATGTGCAGCTATCGGGGATTATTCGTCCTGTTGATATCCTTGCTGATAATTCAGTCTTGTCTACTCAGGTTGCTGATGCAACGATAAATTATACTGGGGAAGGCGCTGTAGCTGAGTCTAGTTTAATTGGTTGGTTGGCACGTTTTTTTGCTAGCCCTTTTATGCCTTATTAAAGGGAGTAGAAAATGAACGTACTGAAAACACTCTTTACACTCTTCTGCTTGTTTAGTACCTCATTATTATATGCGGAACGCATCAAAGATCTGGCAGATATTGCCGGTGTTCGGGAAAACCAATTGATCGGTTATGGTTTGGTTGTCGGTCTTGATGGTACAGGTGATCAAACAACACAAACACCTTTTACTATTCAGAGCCTGGATAGTATGTTGAAGCAGTTTGGTATTTCATTGCCTGCAGGTACTAATCCGCAGCTAAAGAATGTTGCAGCTGTTGTTCTACATGCCATGCTTCCTCCCTTTGCTAAACCTGGACAAAACATTGATATAACTGTTTCATCGTTAGGTAATGCCAAGAGTTTGCGCGGCGGTAGCTTATTGATGGCACCATTAAAAGGTATTGATGGTAATGTCTATGCTATTGCACAAGGTAACGTCGTTGTTGGTGGTTTTGGTGTCGCTACAGATGATGGTTCCAGTATCTCGGTTAATGTTCCAAGTGCTGGTCGTATTCCAAATGGAGCCATTGTTGAAAGGACTGTGACGACATCTTTTGGCTTGTCAGACTCTATCGTTCTTAATTTACATAAGGCAGATTTTACCACGGCAAATCGTATGTCAGATGCAATTAATGAGTGGATAGGATTGGGTACTGCTAAAGCAATAGATGGAGCATCTGTTAGAGTTGCTGCGCCATTAGATTACTCACAGCGCGTTGCCTTCACTTCCTTAGTAGAAAACATTACATTTGAACCTGGTTCCGCAGCGGCACGAGTGATAATTAATTCGAGAACGGGGACTGTCGTTATTAGTCAGCATGTTACTGTTGACGAGGCGGCCGTGTCTCATGGAAGTCTGGTTGTAACAATTACAGAGAATCCTATTGTGAGTCAGCCTGGAGCTTTTTCCGACGGTACTACAGCAATAATTCCATCCTCTGATATATCTGTTGAGCAGGAAGATAATCGCATGTTTCTATTTAACCCTGGCGTCTCTTTAGATGATGTTGTTCGAGCGGTTAATCAGGTTGGTGCAGCACCCGGTGACTTGGTAGCAATACTTGAGGCGCTAAAAGAGGCCGGCGCACTTAGAGCGCAACTTATTATCATTTGATGAGAGTGCAGGATAAACGATATGCAAACCGAACTTTCTAGCGCAAAAATCTATACTGAGTTTAGTGGTTTACATAAGCTCAAACTTGCTGCCAAAAATGCTTCACCCGAAGCACTTGAAGAGGTAGCTAATCAATTTGAAGCTTTTTTCATGAAAATGATGTTGAAACAAATGCGAGATTCCAGTTTAGGTGATGGTCTATTTGATTCTGATCAATCAAGACTCTATCAAGACATGATGGATCAACAGTTATCACTAGATCTCGCTGATAAAAGAACGATTGGTATAGCTGATAGCATTATCAGACAATTGAAACATACAGTTAAACAAAATGAAAAATCAGAAATATTAAATCCACTGCCGCAACGTAAAAGTTTTGAGCGATCAATGTTAAAAATGTCACCCGACATTAGAACAAAAGAAACTGGTTTTAAAACACCAAAAGATTATATTGAAACAATGCGTCCTTATGCCGAAGATGCTGCTGGTAAGTTAGGTGTGCCAGCAAACATCTTACTGGCACAGTCGGCACTGGAAACAGGCTGGGGAAATAAAGTTATTCAGCATCAGGATGGTCGGAGCAGTCATAATTTATTTGGGATAAAAGCAAACGAACAATGGGACGGTCAACATGCCCGTGTAAGTTCTCTTGAATATGTTAATGGGCATGCAAAACGTGAACATTCAAACTTCAAGGTGTATGACTCTTACAAACAGAGTTTCGATGACTATGTGGACTTCATAAAATCTAATAATAGATACCACTCAGCATTACAGAAAAGCGAGGATGGAGAAGCTTATATCAAGGCATTGCAGGAGGCAGGCTATGCAACTGATCCTCAATATGCAAAAAAAGTGATAGACATTGTTAACCGCGAAGCAATTTAGAAACCGGGTATAAATAAAAAAACATGTCAATATTAAACGCAGCAATTAGTGGCCTTCTAGCATCGCAACGCAGCTTGGCAACAGTGAGCCATAATATCTCCAATGTGCATACTGAAGGTTATAGTCGGCAACGTGTTGACTTGGTGGCGCGTGAAGCTCAGTTTAGAGGTGTAGGTTACATTGGCAGTGGAGTTGAGGCATCAAGCATTACGCGTGTTACTGATCAATTCCTGACAACACAGTTACGCACAAGTACCAGCAGCTCAAGCGACATCAATGCTTTTTTAACGTTAGCTAGCAGAGTGGATAATATGTTGGCAGATGCGGAAACGGGTTTGAGTCCGAGTTTGCAAAATTTCTTTGCCGCAATTCAGGATGTCAATGATTTGCCATCTTCTATAACAGCGCGACAAGTGATGATGAGTGAGGCAGACTCATTAGCCGCACGCTTTAAGTTCCTTGATCAACGACTCTCTGATCTTGGTAATGAAGTTAAAACGCAACTTAGCGGAGATATCAGCGATATTAATACGATATCAAAATCGATCGCTGAATTGAATTCACGTATTGTTGAAGCGACAGGTGTTGCTAGTGGGCAACCTCCTAATGATTTACTTGACCAACGCGAAGTACTTATATTAGATCTTGCAGAGTTGGTGTCAGTCAATACCATTGAACAAAATGATGGTTCTCTAAATGTCTTTATCGGTAAAGGGCTGCCTCTTGTTATAAATAAAGAGGCAAGCACTTTGAGTATAACTGAAACCTACGAAGGTCATTACGATATATCTTTAGTTAATCAATACAGTTCCAGCAATATCACCGATAGTATTAGTGGCGGCTCTCTTGGTGGCCAGATTAATTTTCAATCTCAAATGTTAGAACCAGCCAAAAATGCTCTGGGGCGATTGGCAATCGGTCTGGCCGATACATTTAATCAACAGCATCAATTAGGTGCGAGTCTGGATGGTGATGTAAATACCTCTTTCTTTAATGTGGGGGCCCCCAGCGTTGCTGCTTTGGGTACTGCACCAAATAATGTGACCTCTGTTATAACAGACTCATCTGCACTTACAGATAGTGATTATAATTTAACTTTTAATGGTGGTAATAGTTATACATTAACGCGTTTGAGTGATGCTACCACAACTGCGATCGATACTAGCGGTGCGACGCCCTATACAACACCAGTAATCGATGGTTTTACTATCGATATAACTGCAGGCGCCACAGCGGGTGATCAATATATCATTCGACCAACTATAAATGGTGCGAGTGATCTCGCAGTTCTTATTACTGACCCGAGAAAAGTATCAGTGGCAGGGCCTTTAAAAGGAGGCGCTGTTACCAATGCTTCAGGCATACCAACAAATATTGGTAATTCAACTATTTCAGATGTGAATATTTCATCTGCGATTGGAGTACCATTGGCTTCGAATATCACCTTAACCTTTGATGCCGTAAATAATCGGTTTGATCTCTCTAGCCCTCCTGGAGGCACATTGGCCTACAATCCCGCAACAGATAATGCAGGTAAACAATTTACTATTGCTGTGGCAGGCAATGCGACATTTACCGTCTCAGGTTTTCCAGAAGATGGTGATGGATTTTTAATTGAGAATAATACTGGTGCTGATGGTGATAATAGAAATGGGTTATTGCTCAGTGATTTACAATCAAGTCGTTTACTATTAAACGGTTCAGCGACATATCAGGATACTTATGGCCAACTCGTTGCTGATGTTGGTTCGACTACGCGACAATCAGAGATAAGCAGCGAGGCATTAGCAGTATTAAAAGAGCAAACGATAGAAACTCGTGAAAGTATTTCCGGGGTTAATCTGGATGAAGAAGCTGCGAATATGCTTAAATTTCAACAGTCCTATTCTGCTGCTGCACAAATGATCAGTGTTGCCGATAACTTGTTTAACTCATTAATAAACGCTTTCCGGTAAGGGATATTTATGCGAGTTTCAACTGCTTATTTTACGCAACGTGGGCTTACCAGTATTCTGGACCAACAAGCTCGGCTTGCTGACATGCAAGAACAAATATCATCAGGTCAACGCATTAGCAAGCCTTCTGATGACCCTACCGGGGCGGCACAAATATTACGTCTGGAACAAGCACTCTCGGTTACGAGTCAATATCAACGCAATGCAGATAATGCACTGAATAGATTAACTCTACAGGAATCAACGCTGGATAGCGTGCAAGACTCTTTAATACGCATTCGAGAGATAGCAATACAAGGTGCGAACCCAACCATAAATAACAGCGATCGCCAGTCTCTGGCTCAAGAGGTGCGCGAACGTTTAAATGAATTGGTTAGTCTGGCAAATACCAAGGATGCCAATCAGGAATATCTATTTTCAGGTTATAAAGTCACGACCAAACCCATCAGTCAGGCTGCGGATGGAACATTTCAATACGATGGTGATCAAGGACAGCGTGCCTTACAGATATCATCGGGACGCCAAATTAAGGATAGTGATTCAGGTAGTGATGTTTTTATTAATATAAAAAATGGTAACGGAACATTTCAAACGAGTGCGAATATTGCAAATACTGGCACAGGTGTTTTTAATGTTGGTCAGGTAGTTGACCTAAGTTCCTATGTCGCAGAAACCTATACGATCTCTCTGGTAACTAATGGCAGTGGTAATCTGGGCTATAATGTTGTTGGTAGTACCTCCGGACAATTAATTCCATCACTACCACAAAACCTGGTAACCGATGCGCCCGATTACAGTGATGGTGGTTCAATTCAGTTTAACGGGATTCAAACCGGAATAACCGGTGCTCCAGTCGTTGGTGATAGCTTTACGATAATGCCGAGTACTACACAAGATATGTTTTCCTCAGTACAAAAACTGGCAACTGCATTAGAAACGACGATTAATAATCCAGCCGGACATTCTGACTTTCTTAATATGTTTAATTCGACATTAAGTGAAATGGATTTAGCATTTGAGAATATCACGCGCGTTCGTACCAGCGTGGGTGCCAGGCTTAAAACGATAGATGACCAAATTAATATCAATGAAGACTTCAAGATTGAAATGACCACAACCTTATCCAAGGTCAGGGATCTGGATATTGCTGGAGCGGCAGTTGAATTGCAATCTCGATTGATCGCATTGGAGGCTGCGCAAACAACCTATACCCGTATTCAAGGACTATCACTTTTTGATTACTTCTAAGGTATTGTAATTGGGTTAAAATGTGCTTATTTCTAAACTCATGCCAAATTTATACCTCTCCCCAAATAAAGCCAAATTAAGCTAAAGTTTTTTTACGCTCCTCCGATAACCTAGTCGGAAGCAGTGAATATCGATCCAATAATTTGATATATCTGCTAGAGAATAATCCTATCTCTGTTGACACAAGATAAAACAACAGGGTTATGAAAAGGAGCAAAATTATGCCACAAGTAATTGGTACAAATGTATTATCTCTGAATGCGCAGAGAAACTTGAATAGTTCTGGTGCAAGCCTCGCAACATCTTTACAACGACTTTCATCTGGACTGCGAATCAATAGTGCTAAGGATGATGCTGCAGGTCTTGCTATTTCAAATAGAATGACTGCCCAGATTCGAGGCCTGAATCAGGCAGCTAGAAATGCCAACGATGGTATTTCACTAGCACAAACAGCTGAAGGTGATTTAAGTGCAGTTACCAAAGGTTTACAACGTATTCGTGAATTGGCGGTTCAATCAGCCAATGCTACAAATAGTGCTACAGATCGTACTGCGCTACAAGCTGAAGCATCTCAATTAATTGCTGAAATTGATCGTATTGCTGTTGCATCAAGTTTTAACGGAGTAAATCTGTTAGATGGTAGTTTTGTCTCTCAGCAGTTTCAGGTAGGCGCCAATGCAGGCGAAACAATTAATGTTGCTTCGATAGCAAGCTCTCGTACTGATGATCTAGGTCAGCGAGCATCTGCAGTACTTGCTAATACAACAGCTGTAACTGCGAATGCTTTAACAGCGGGTGAGTTGACCATTAATGGTACCGATGTCGGTGCAGTCGCTGCTGATGCATTAGCTATAGCAAATGCGATTACCGCAACGTCTTCTGACGTAACGGCAACGGCTATCAATGCGCAAACGGGTGTTGCTTTTGCTGATGTAATTGGTACAGAAGCTGTTGCGGCAACTCCTTCTACTCAGGCACTGGGAGCATTGACGGTTAATGCTACAACAGATACTGATGCTGACAACCAATATGTCCTTACATTTGACAATAGTGGTGATGGTGGATCTGCCTCCCTGGCGATAACTGTAGATGATGTTGCCAATGATGGTTCTGACTTCATTACGAAAGCTGCTGCGGCATTTGTGACCGCTGGTTTTGTCGCTGATGGCACGGGTACGGTGTCTGGTTATTCATTAAACCTGGGCGGCCAAGCTAATATTACGGCTGCATTAACAAATGATTCATTAACTGTTCAACGTGTTGATGGTTTCGAGTTTACAACCACTGAGACTAATGATGGTGGATTTTCTAATGCCCCTACTTTTGCAGGTGACGGCGCTACCACTTCAGACGGTGTGAAAGCTATAACAGCCGTGGCACCTACATACACATTGTCAATTGATGGTACTGCGCTTGATTTTTCAACAGTTAGTGCAGATGGCAAGATTACTTCAGCCGAATTGAAAACCATCCTCGATGCTCAGACAACGGGCTACACCGTCGTTGATAATACGGGTGATATCGATATCACTAAAGCTGATGGCAGTAACATCGTGTTTATCGAAGGTGGAAGTGACTCAGATGCAACTGAAGGTTTGACTGCTAATGGTAGTGTAAGTGCAGCAACAGTTACTCTTCGTGGCACGGTTAACTCTATCACAAGTGTTGGGGCTGACCTGGTTATTGCAGGCACTAATGCTGCTGATGCTGGTTTGACCGCCGCCACTACAGCTCTTTCTTCAACTCTAACAGGGACGACGATTACTGCTACAGACATTAGTAGTGTAACTGGTGCCAATGCTGCAATTGTTTCAGTAGATGCCGCATTAGATTCTATCAACTCAAGCCGGGGTGATTTAGGTGCGATACAAAGCCGGTTTGAATCTGTTGTAAGTTCATTGTCTACAACTTCTGAGAACTTGTCTGCAGCTCGTAGTCGAATTCAGGATGCAGATTTCGCATCTGAAACAGCGGCTTTGACCAAGAGTCAGATCTTGCAACAAGCGGGTATCTCAATCTTGTCACAAGCAAACTCACAGCCACAATTAGTACTGTCATTACTACAGTAATAGTGAGCTTGAATAGTAAAAAAAGCGGTCGGGTTAATAGCCCGACCGCAATTTAAGTTTAAAATATTTTGGAGGTTATATTATGCCTACTGAAGCCATCTCAGAAATGAGAAATACAATGTCCCGCGGAGTTGATAATTCGCGAGCCAACCGGACAGGAGAAACAAGCAAGGTTGTTGCGCGGCAAATATTGTCTGAAAATGAACAATCTGTGCCGCCTGCTAAGGATAGTAGTCAACCTACAAGTCAAGAATTGGAGCAGGCCGCTGAAGAATTGAACAAGCATGTCCAGAATCTGAAGCGCGATTTGCACTTTAGTATCAATGACGATACCGGTGAAACTGTTATCAGGGTTGTGGATAGTGAGAGTCAGAAAACGATTCGGATGATCCCCTCCGAGGAGTTTCTCAGTATGACACAACAATTAAACCAGACAGTAGGCATACTGCTTAATGCCGAGGCTTAGTTGGTGCGATTTCTGCATTCTTTAATTACAAAGAAACCAGAATATAATTAGGAGTCGATATGATCTCTGTGCCCGGTATAGGTTCCGGACTTGATATCAATTCAATAGTGACGAGTCTTGTCGCCGCAGAAGGCGATGCTAAAACACTATTATTGGCCAACCAACGTTCCGACACTCAATTTGAGGTATCGGCATTTGGTGCCTTAAAAAGCAGGTTATCCACATTTGCCACATCACTGACCTTTCTCAAGTCGGCGGATAACTTTCAAGCAAATACACTGACCTCTGAGGATACCAGTGTCTTTACTGCAACATCCACCTCTGGCTCGATCTCCCCAGGCATATTTGATATAGAAGTAAGGGACTTTGCAGAAGCACATAAATTAATGACAAGCGGCTTTGCCGATCAGGATACAGTTGTCGGTACCGGGACACTGACTATTTTTTCGGGAACTTCAAGTTTTGATGTAACCATAGATAACAATAATGAAACACTTGCCGGGATACGTAATGCCATTAATAACGCAACAGATAATACTGGGGTTTCAGCTACTATTATCAATGTTGATGATGGAGTAGGTGGTACTGAAGCGAAGTTGGTTCTGAGCTCTGATAATACCGGAACTGATAATGCAATAACGATAACTGTAGATGATAGTGACTTGGATGATACTGATAGTTCAGGTTTGTCAGCTTTTTACTATGATACGAGTGATGCCACTACACCAGAACAATTAACGCAAATCAATGCGGCTATTGATGCTGAGATTTATATCGACGGTCAAAAGGTTTTAAGTGCATCAAATACAGTCGTTGATGCAATAGATGGTGTCACGATAACTCTTCTTAAAGAAGATCCTGGCAATACTTATGGACTGACAGTTGCGAATGATACAGAAACCGTAAAATCCAATATTCAATCCTTTGTCTCAAATTATAATACCTTAGTAACCTTTATGAATGATGTTACAGAGTTTGACCCTGCAACAGGAGAGGCTGCTGTATTATTAGGCGATGCGACAACCAGGAATATTAGCAACCAAATCAGGACACGGATTGCAGATGCAGTAACAGGCATAAGTGGAAAATTTACAACATTAGTAGATGTGGGCATTACTTCCAATAGTGATGGCACATTAAAGATAAATTCTAATACATTAGATTCAGCGATAGATGAGAATATAGATGATGTTTCTGCATTGTTTTCTTCTACAAATGGTGTTGCCACCAAGCTTGATAGCATTGTAAATGAATATGTAAAAAAAGATGGTTTGCTCGATAGTAAAACAAATGGTTTAAATTCAACTATTGAGAATATTAATGAAGACCTGGAAGCATTGGAGCTGTCGTTAATAGCCTTTGAAGAAAGATTATTAGCACAATTTTCAGCGATGGATGCATTAGTAGCACAATTAAATTCGACCAGCAGCTTTTTAACTCAACAGTTTGAAGCGATTAAAAACATTAATGACCGTTCATAATCTGCTGTTCTATAAATCATGATTAAATTAAAGTTTAATGAGGTAATGAATAATGGGCAATGCACACTTGGGTAATATTCACGCGTTAAAGCAGTACAACAAGATAAATTTACATACAGGTATTGAAAGCGCTTCGCCACATCGTTTGATACAGATGTTGCTTGAAGGTGCATTAGGAAAGTTGGCACAAGCCAAAGGCCACATGAAATTAAATGATGTAGCGAAAAAGGGTGAAGATGTCAGTATGGCTATCTCAATAATAGGCGGGTTGCGCGATAGTCTGGATCATGAGAAAGGTGGAGATATAGCCATTAATCTTGATAGTTTGTATGAATACATGACTTATCGCTTGATGGAATCAAATTTGAAAAACGATGTTGCCATGCTTGACGAAGTTTATGGTTTATTGATGGAAATTAAATCTGCCTGGGATGCAATCGCAGAGCAACCTGCAGTAGCACAAGTGGAAAAACGGCTTGAACAACCAGCAGCCTGATGAGACTAAGC
Source organism: uncultured Gammaproteobacteria bacterium (assembly GCA_963976795.1). Taxonomy (GTDB): domain Bacteria; phylum Pseudomonadota; class Gammaproteobacteria; order Eutrophobiales; family Eutrophobiaceae; genus UBA7359. The sequence goes on along the minus strand of CAXBLT010000008.1, from coordinate 34,747 downwards.
AAATAACTCTCATGCAAGTTGATGCTCAAACTGGTTTCGATGCAATAATCAAAACAGGTGAACAGGTTTTTAATCGGGTAAAAGAACAGGACATGATTGGTCTCGAACAAAAACTGTCTGAATATACAGAGAAAATTGAAAAATATTTTCTTAAACTGGATAAACATCAATTAAGCCCTGCGGATATTGAGCGTTTAGAAAAATTAATGAATGCGCATAAAAACATGGTAACTATAATTACTGGAAAAAAAGAGAAACTTTCGATAAGTATTAAACGATTACAAGCAGGAAAAAAAATGCAGAATACCTACCCCCAAAGCGCATTGTAATTTGCATCTGGATGTAATTTAATTTGATAAATAGCGTCTAACCTTCTCAATTGCCTTTGACTCTCACCATCCTTTCAACAAGCGTTGTCTAAAAAAAACGACAGAATTTTGACATTTATAACTTCAACTGGTTAACTATCATCCAGAGGCAATGTGATCTTCAACATAAAGGAGGAGAGATCGCGTGGAGGAAGTGAAAAATAAAGTCGTAATAATTGATGCTTCTAGTAAGGTGCGTAACCATGTAACAGCCGTAATGGAGTTCATGGGTTATGAACCTATTTCAATATCAGACCCTGAAAATTGGCAAGACCGTTTCGATAAAACGGATGGGATTATCATGTTGGTGCTTGGCGATTGTGGTACTAACAAAGAGCTGTTAGCTGTTTTCAGAGGTATAAAATCCATAGATTCCTACTTGCCGATCATTTTGTTAAATGATCCTGATGCTAAAACACGATTTAGTCAGGAAATGGATATCGGTTCTATAGCTTCGATAGACTTACCATTACGCTATCAGAAACTGGAATCAGTTTTACAACAGATTAAACTCTATCGACAAACACGTCATGAAGATGGCACGCCTAGATCTATGGAGCTATTTCGCAGTCTTGGTGGTACCAGTAAAACGATAAAACGTGTGCGACGTATGGTTGATAAGGTTGCCGACACAGAAGCTAATGTACTCATTATGGGCGACTCTGGATCTGGTAAGGAAGTTGTGGCGCGTAATATTCATTATCAATCATCTAGAAGAAACAAACCTTTTGTTCCAATAAATTGCGGTGCAATTCCATCTGAATTACTCGAAAGTGAGTTGTTCGGCCATGAAAAAGGTGCCTTTACAGGGGCTATCACCGCACGCCAGGGACGTTTCGAGATGGCAGAGGGAGGTACATTATTCCTTGATGAAATAGGCGACATGAGTTTACCGATGCAAGTAAAGTTACTCCGTGTTCTGCAAGAACGTACGTTTGAGCGCGTCGGTAGCAACAAGAGTATTGCGGCTGACGTACGTATTGTTGCTGCAACTCACGTTGATTTAGACAAAGCAATTGAAACCGGTCGTTTTCGTGAAGATTTGTTTTATAGACTAAATGTTTTCCCAATTGAAATGCCGGCATTAAGGAATCGTACTGAAGACTTACCCATGCTGATAAGTGATTTAATTGAGCGACTGGAACATGAAGGTAGTACGGGTTTATCGTTAACACAATCAGCTACAGAGTCACTTGCTCAATATTCATGGCCGGGTAATGTTCGCGAACTAGCCAATCTAATCGAGCGACTCTCCATTTTGTATCCCAATGGTGTTGTCGATGTGCAGGATATGCCAGAAAAATATCAGGCAAAGACTATTATGGAAAAACTTCCTAAAGAGGATAGTGGCGTTGAATCAGATCTGCATTTACGTATGCCGAGATTACCTAAAAGTGGTGTTGATCTGAAAGATCATATTAATTCAATTGAACTTAGTCTTATAAAACAAGCTCTTGATGAATCAAATGGTGTCGTCGCTCATGCGGCAAAACGCTTGAATATGGGACGTACCACCTTGGTCGAGAAAATGCGTAAACTTGGTATGCAACGCAAAGAAACAGCGTCGGGTATTTGACATAAGCTTAGAAAATTTTAATCACCTTCTCCGTAATTACTTGTATTTATTAGAATATACCCAATGGCATAGTCCTTGCTCTTACACCATTAACAACTTTAATTTGTTAATGGTGAGGAAATGACACAACAGTTATATTCAATAGAGACTGAAAGCAGTAAAGCAGAATCATTAGAAGAGGCTTTTCAGAATTTTAGTGAAGTATCTTCATCATTGTCCCGTTTTTATAAAGGTCTTGAGCAAGAAGTCTCTTTGCTAAATCAGGAACTCGCGGATACACGTTCACAGAAGAAACATGAATATATAGAACGTGAACGCGTGACCAAGCGCCTTGAAAATCTTTTACGTGCATTGCCTGGTGGTGTCATAGTCCTTGATGGACAAGGCATTGTAAGAGAAATTAACCCGGCAGCATTGGAACTACTTGGAGAACCATTACTTAATGAACGTTGGCGTGATGTTGTTGAGCGTTCATTCAAGCCAAAATGGGATGATGGTCATGATATAACTTTACATACTGGTCAATACGTTAATATTTCTACGCAGCCTCTCGATCCAGAACCGGGACAAATATTACTAATCACCGACGTTACTGAAACACGACAACTACAAGAACAGATCTCTGGTTTAAAACGTATGTCTGCCATGGGAGAAATGGCTGCTGCATTAGCACACCAGATACGTACCCCGCTTTCATCCGCCTTACTTTACATTTCAAACCTTGGTACGAACCAACTTGATTTAGAACGTAGAAAGCGTTTTACAAAGAAAACCTTGTCTGCACTCCAACATCTGGAAACACTGGTAGAAGAAATGTTGTTGTTTGCTCGTGGTGGTCGTTTGAATGCAAAACCTTCAAATGTTTCATCAGTAATTAAAGATTTGATTGAACAGCAAGAAAATACACTGGAAGACTGTAAATTAAATATTATTTTTGATGACAAGACTTCAGACGTTCAGGTTAATCTTGCTTGTGATGCATTTAAGAGCGCCTTACAAAATATATTTAATAATTCATGCCAGGCTGGAAACATTAATACCAATATACATATTGAGCTGTCACAAAAACATCCAGAAGAAGTTCAACTGGTTCTGACTGATGATGGCCCCGGTATCCCCGCAGCGATTAAACCGAGATTGTTTGAACCGTTTGTAACAACACGGACCAATGGAACAGGACTCGGCTTAGCCGTAGTCGACGCTGTTGTACGTGCACATAAAGGTACGATCTCTGTGCAAGACGGCCCTGAAAGAGGAACTTCTTTCACAATAAATCTGCCGGTCAATAAAACTGAAAACAATAAATATTTAATACAAAAAAATAAACTGACTACAAATAGTTTGAATACCAATCGGAGTGCAATATGAATTATACAGTTTTGATAGTTGAGGATGACAACGACTTACGCGAGGCCTTGACTGATACGCTGACTATCGCAGGTTATATTCCAAAAACTGCAGCCAACGGTGAAGATGCACTTGATGTTCTCCAAAATGAGTCTATTGACATGGTTATTAGCGATGTGCAAATGGCTAAAATGGACGGTATTAATCTGCTAAAACGAATGAAGACTACGCAGGTGGGTTTACCCGTGATACTGATGACGGCATTTGGCTCTGTTCAACAAGCAGTCGACGCTATGCAAATTGGTGCTGTTGATTATCTTGTTAAACCTTTCGAACCAGAGGTACTTGTTTCCAAGGTTAGTCAGTTTTTACCCACAGTTTTGGCTGAAACTGATACTGGTTTTATCGCGGCTGATGCCAAGACAAACGAGGTAATGGAAATAGCAAAAAGGGTTGCAGATACTGGCGCTACATTACTGATCACCGGGGAAAGTGGAACGGGTAAAGAAGTACTTGCGCAATTTATTCATCAACAATCATCGCGAAGTAAAAAACCATTCGTGGCAATTAATTGCGCAGCAATTCCGGAAAACATGTTGGAAGCGATTTTATTTGGATATCAAAAAGGAGCTTATACCGGCGCTTATAAATCATGCCCTGGAAAATTTGAACAAGCTCAGGATGGCACTATCTTGCTAGATGAAATATCAGAAATGAGTTTGCCTTTACAAGCCAAGTTATTGCGTGTGCTTCAGGAGAAAGAAGTTGAACGTCTGGGCGATCAAAACTCAATAGAATTAAATGTTCGTGTGATTGCAACCTCAAACAGGAATATGCGTAAGGAAGTGACCGCCGGCCGTTTCCGGGAAGATTTGTTTTATCGCTTAAATGTTTTTCCAATAAATATGCCCGCACTACGAGAAAGAAAAGAGGATGTTGTCCCGATCGCAGAATATCTACTGGCCCGAGCAGCAACAGCTAATAATGCACCTTGTCCCGAGTTGTCAACAGAGGTATGTGAAATGCTTAAAACTTATTCATGGCCTGGAAACGTACGTGAATTAGATAATGTTATGCAACGCGCTTTAATTCTTCAAATGACAGGGATAATTACAATGAATGAAATACAGTTTGAGCAACAAACGTATCAAGGAATAACTGCTGAAGCTGAATTTCAGGATGAAGTAAACCTGGATACAGAAACAGATAGTAAGCTTAGCGATGATCTTAAGGTACGTGAACAAAATATGATTATTGAAGCATTGAAAGAAACCATGGGGAGTCGTAAATCGGCAGCTGAAAAACTGGGTATTAGTCCACGTACTCTGAGGTACAAGCTTGCAAAGATGCGTGAGCATGGTGTTGCAATACCTATTAACTAATAATCGATGTTTAGGAGGAGTTAAGCATGAGTGAAATTAATATGGATACGTTGTTAGTTCAAATGCGAGCAATGGCCGATAAAGCAAATACGATTAATCAATCGGCAGTTGCACAAGGTAGTAACCCGGATTTTTCTAATATGTTTCAAAGCGCAGTTAATAAAGTCAATGAAACACAACAACATGCAGGTGAGCTCTCAAAACAATTTGAGTTAGGTAATCCTGATATTGAAGTCACCGATGTAATGATTAATCTACAAAAAGCATCAGTGTCATTTCAAGCAATGACTCAGGTTCGTAACCGTCTGGTTAGTGCTTATCAAGAAATAATGAACATGTCAGTTTAACAACATCATGTTAGGAAAATAAAATGGCTGAAGCAATTGAAATTCCCTTCGATGTGAAACGTACTCTGTTTATTCGGCAGGTCGTTTTTTTGTTTGCTATTGCAGCAAGTGTGGCGGTTGGGGGTTATGTCGTACTTTGGTCACAGTCACCAAACTTTAGTTTGTTATATGGTAGTTTGTCTGATCAAGATGCTTCGGCAGTCATTGAATCTCTGCAAAAGGCAAATATTGATTATCATGTCGATCAAAATACTGGTGCTGTCATGGTTGCTTCTTCAAAGGTTCATGAAGCAAGGATGAAACTGGCAGCAGAAGGCTTGCCTAAGAGTGCTAATAGTGGCTTTGCAATGTTGAATGAAGAGCAAAAGCTCGGAACCAGTCAATTCATTGAGAAAGCGCGTTACCAACATGCACTGGAAAATGAACTAGCTATTTCGATTACAAAAGTCAGTGCGGTTAAGGCAGCAAGAGTTCACTTGGCTTTGCCTAAAGAAAGTGTTTTTTTACGTAACCGTAAGGCGGCAAGTGCATCAGTACTTCTTGATTTATATCCGGGGCATCGACTTGAGGCTGGACAAGTAGCTGCGATTGCTAATCTGGTAGCGTCAAGCGTACCTAGTCTTGAGTTAGCGAATGTTAGTGTGATTGATCAATATGGGCGGTTAATGACGCAGAATCAATCATCAGCAGATCTGGCAATGACAGCATCGCAATTTCAATACACCACACAAGTAGAAAATTCATACATAAAAAGAATTGAAAACATATTGATTCCCTTGCTAGGGCAAGATGGCGTGAAGGCACAGGTTACAGCTGAGTTAGATTTTACAAGTACCGAGCAAACACGAGAATCATTTAACCCCGATCTGTCTGCTTTGCGCAGTGAACAATTGGAAGAAGATTCAAAATCTTCTTCAGGACTTTCGGGTGGCGTGCCCGGCGCATTATCAAATCAACCAAGTCTTAATGGTAGTGCTCCTGAGGTTGTTGGTAACAGTAATTCTAAAAATGATGAAGGCAGCTCCGCTATGGGCAGTATGCAACGCCGTTCTACGAAAAATTATGAGTTAGATAAAACGATTAGTCATACACGCCTGCCTACTGGAAGCCTGCTTCGGTTGTCTGTTGCTGTTGTTATAGATTACAAGAAGACCCTTGGTGAAAAAGGCGTAGTTGAGCGTATCGAACATACCCCGGAAGAATTAAATCAAATTACAAACCTGGTAAAAGAAACTATCGGGTTTAATCCAATTCGCGGGGACAGTGTCAACGTTATGAATGCGCAGTTTACTTTACCTGACGCTGTCGAGCCGTTACCCGAGTCACCCATTTGGCAACAAGCATGGGTCTGGGATATTGCTAAACAAGTACTTGGTGGATTGTTTGTTTTATTTCTTGTTTTTGGGATCTTAAAACCGGCCATTAAAAATATGATGAATAAAGAGATAACATTACACCAGACCGCATTAGCTGGCCCCACTGGTACCGGAGGCCAATTATCTGGTGAGGAATCATCTCCACAGGTACAGGAAATGAAGGCACTTACAGCTGCGCCAGAATATGATAAATCTATCCATAATGTTAAAGAAATGGTCAATACTGATCCCAAACTGGCTGCACAGGTAGTACGTAACTGGGTAGGTGAAGACTAGTGGCAGCAACAAAGAAAAGTGCAGGAATGGATCCTACTCAAAAGGCGGCTGTTTTTCTAATGTCAATTGGTGAAGAATCTGCTTCTGAAGTAATGAAACATATGGGGCCAAAAGAAGTCCAGCGTATTGGTATAGCTATGACAACAGTCAAAGATCTTTCCAAAGAAATGGTCAATTCTGTCATTGGTGAATTTATGACGACTGTGAACAAGCAGACTAGTCTAGGTGTAGGTGCCGATGATTATGTGCGCAATGTTTTATATAGTGCATTAGGTGAAGATAAGGCAGCAAGTGTTATTGATCGAATTCTGCTCGGTGGAAACTCACAGGGACTTGAGTCTTTAAAATGGATGAAGCCAAAATCAGTTGCAGAATTAATAAACAATGAGCATCCACAGATTATCGCTATTATTTTATCTTATCTTGAAAGTGATATGGCAGCAGAAATAATTACAGAATTTCCAGAAAAAGTGCATTCTGATTTGTTATTGCGTATTGCTACATTAGAGAGTGTTCAACCTGCGGCGATGAGGGAACTAAATGAAACTCTGGAACGACAGTTAAAAGGCGGTAGTAATGTTCAATCATCTTCAATCGGTGGAATTAAGGCAGCAGCAGATATATTAAACTTTATCGAATCATCTGCTGAAGCTGCGATTATGGAGAAGGTTAAAGAGGTTGATGAAGACTTGGGGCAAGAAATACAAGACTTGATGTTTGTATTTGAAAATTTGTTAGGTGTTGACGACCGAGCTATGCAAACTATCTTGCGAGAGGTTTCAACTGATAGTTTACTCTTGGCAATGAAAGCCTCTGATGATGAATTAAAGGAAAAAATTTACGCGAATATGTCAAAACGGGCCGCTGAAATGCTACGTGATGATCTGGAAGCCAAGGGCCCGGTTAAATTGAGTGAAGTAGAAACGGCACAAAAAGAAATTTTATCAATTGCTCGACGATTGGCTGACGAAGGACAAATTTCTTTAGGTGGAAGTGCTGACGAAGAATTAGTTTAAAGATATAGAAATCCTTCATTATAAAAATCATAGCTAAATATCAAATTCTGTGAGTAATTTAAAACATCGCATCATTACTGCAAAAGATGCAAATGAATATGTCGAATGGCAAGAACCTCAAGTTCAGGGAAAGATTGCCAGTGAATTTGATGGTGGAGTTCGACCGCCTACGGCGAATGAAATGCAATCGTTACATAAAGATGCCTACGACGAAGGTTTTAATATGGGACGTAAAGAGGGGCGTTCTCAAGGTTACAAGGAAGGACGTGATCAAGCAGAATTAGAATCACAAGAACTCTTTCAAAAGTTGCGGGATATTTTAAATTCATTAGCCGACCCTATTTCGCTATTAGATGATGAAATCGAGAATAGTATTGCAGAACTAACATTATCGATTGCCCGACAATTAGTACGTAGAGAAATAAAGACTGAACCCGGTGAAATTGTCGCTGTAGTCAGAGAGGCAGTCCGAGCATTACCTTTATCCGCAAGAAAACCGACTATATATTTACATCCAGAAGATATTCAACTCGTTAGAAATGCATTGTCTGTTGGCGAAGATGAAAAATCATATCGTTTTGAAGAAGATCTATTGTTGACTCGGGGTGATTGTCGAGTTGAAACAGAATCATCAAACATAGATGCAAGTATTGAAGCACGTTTGTCTGCAATAGCTATTAATATGCTAGGTGATGAGCGTCAACACGATGAAGGTATAAGTGATGATGTTACCTGAAGCCGATCGGCGACCTGTCTGGAAACATAAAATAAACCAGCTTATTGAAAAAAACAGGAAACCTATCCCTTTAGCTGTTCATGGTAGATTGATCAGGATGGTCGGCTTAACTTTGGAGGCAGCAGGTTGTCGCGCAGCCATAGGTGATTACTGTCGAATTGAAAACGATGGAAAAACGTTGACCGATTCAGAAGTTGTTGGTTTTTCTGGAGATAACCTTTTTCTCATGCCTACCGGGCAACCTCATGGATTATCTCCTAATGCTCGTGTCATACCACTGGGTAGAGCAGGTGATGTTGCTGTTGGACCAGAACTTTTAGGCCGTGTTATTAATGGCGCCGGTCAGCCGCTTGATGGAGGTCCTGTTATCAAGGCAAAGGAAAGAGTCCCTTTAACAGGCAGGCCGATTAATCCATTGTCGAGAGGGAAAATTACTGAGCCTATGGATGTAGGTATACGTACCATAAATACATTTTTCTCAATTGGCCGTGGGCAACGTATGGGATTGTTTGCCAGTAGTGGTGTGGGTAAAAGTGTTTTGTTAGGCATGATGGCACGTTTCACAGAAGCAGATGTTATCGTTGTCGGCCTTATTGGTGAACGAGGTCGAGAGGTTAAAGAGTTTATTGAGCAGAGTCTTGGCGAAGTAGGATTGTCTCGCTCAGTGGTTGTTGCTACGCCTGCTGATGATCCGCCTTTAATGCGTTTGCATGGTGCAATGTTGGCTACCAGTATTGCTGAATATTTTCGTGACCAAGGACAGCATGTATTGTTGTTAATGGATTCTATAACACGTTTTGCACAAGCACAGAGAGAAATTGCATTAACCATAGGAGAGCCACCAGCAACTCGAGGTTATCCTCCTTCAGTTTTTACGCGATTACCGCAATTAGTAGAACGTGCAGGTAATGGCGCAAATGGAGAAGGTTCAATAACAGCTATCTATACCGTGTTGACAGAAGCCGACGCAGACAATGATCCTATAGCTGATTCGGCGAGGGCTATATTAGATGGACATATTGTGTTATCTAAAAAGATTGCTGAATCTGGAATCTATCCTGCGATTGATATAGAGCTATCTATCAGTCGAGTGATGAATTTAATTACTGACGGTGAACACCAAAAGGAAACGCTTTTTATTCGCCAGTTAAATTCTATTTATCAACAAAATAAGGACTTGATCAGTGTCGGGGCATATCAGCCAGGTGCAGATGAACAACTTGATCTGGCAATAAAGTTGCAACCTTATTTTTTAAAGTACATAAGCCAGAATATGAATGAAAAAGTCAGTTATGTTGATTCCATGCAACAGCTAAAAGAGTTATCACAGCGTTGCAAGGAGGATGATGCAAACACATTAGCAATACAGGGAGAAGGCAATGACTCGGTCACAAAGGATTAAAAAAATTGTTAAGCTCTCAGAAAATAAAGAACGAAGCGCTGCACGAGAATTTGCTGCGACACAGAAAATATTAAATGGTTATAAAGAACGATTAACCCAGCTGGAAAATTATAGAAAAGAATACATGGGCTATCTAAAGCCAGGAGGGCAGGCACAATCAATAACCATCCTGCGTGAACATCAGGCATTTATATTGCAAATTGATGAAGGGATACGACTATTAATTCAGCAAATTAATCTGCAAGAATCTATGAACAGCCGTGAAAGAGATAATTGGCTTAAAGAAAAACAACAACTTGATACAATGGAAAATATTTTCGAACGTTTTAGTTGTGCTGAAAGGAAAATAGCGACATTACGGGAACAGAACCAGTTAGACGAACTTAGTCAAAGACAAACATCTAAGTATTGATGTTTTTATGCTAGTTGGCATAGGCGTTGCAATTACTCCTATATGAATACAAATTATAGGAAACACTAGTGAATCCAACGTCGACAACAGATATAGTGGCTGCCATTAAATCTATAGAAAACAGTAGTTTGCCAGGATCTGATATGGGAACTATCGGGATATCTGGAGATGCGTTTTCAAATGAGTATACAAAGGCAATGCAGGAAACATTTACCGCAAACGGCAATAACAAGCCGCTGGATATTGCCGAATTAAAAAAATTAGACATTCAACAGCTTACCGATTTGGCAGAACAGATGGGTATTCAGTTATCGCCCGAGTTATTTTCTGATTCAGCAGATTTGAAACAGTCATTCTTGAATACTCTAGCGCTTGAAATTAATAATATTAATTTGGCAGCTAACCCTAACGCAATTGATATATTCAAAACCGCTATCGCCAATGCTGAATCCTTAAAGGAAGGCACAATCGAGAGTGGAGTACCTGGTCGTTCGGTAAACGAAGTTCTTCAGCAGATGATAATGAAGAAGGACGTTGGGTTAGCGAATGCGCGAACTGTGGCCCATGATGCATCATATTTCATGAATGAATTAAGTATTAAAGAAGCTGATATAAATCGTGAACTAATAACGCAATTAAGCCGACAGGAAAGCAGCACAATAAAGCTCGCTGATCAACTCGTAAGTATCGATAAGCCAACTAATGCTATACATGCTGTCAGTAATTCAAATGTTGGGGTTCAAATACAACCAAACAATGGGGCTCCATTAACAATGCTTAGCCGAGTTGACGTCCATGTTCAACAAGCAGGTTGGGGCGAGGCTGTTGGCAATCGTTTAATGATGATGATCAATGACAAAATACAGACAGCAAATATTCATCTTAATCCAGCAGAGCTAGGACCTATTGAAGTAAGGGTTAATGTAAGTCAAGATCATGCCAGCGTGCAGTTTGTTTCAAATAATGCTGTTGTTCGTGATGCGATTGAAGATGCCTTCCCTAAACTAAAGGAAATGTTTTCGCAAAATGGACTAAGTCTTTCCGATGCAAATGTATCACAGCAATCTTCGCAACAAAAAAGTTCATACTCAGGGAATGAGTCACAGGATGTTTCTGAAACTGGTTCGTTACTGGTAGATGAAACACAGATAGATACTAAACGATTGAATATCGTCAACACTGGGTTTGTTGATCACTATGTTTAAAATGTCGTAGTGTCATAATTTTTTTATAAAAGCATCTTGTTATAGTACTTGAAGTACACGGTCAGCTTATTTACTAATTAACAATAATATTCGATATATTTAAACTTCAGTATTCCTGTTCGTTCTCTATATAAAATCACATCATTTGTTTTATGGTATTGATTAATGCTAGACAGCTGTTGCAAGGCTTGTCTAAGACCTTCTCATTACACCTGAAACTTTTATTACCATTATCAACATTAATTTATAGACATTGCTCCTGTTCTACATCCTGAGCATTTATACCATGTCAATGAATTGACATGGTTTTTTTGTTTTTCACCTAACCCATTGAATTATAATTAAAAAAAACCATGGCATAGGGCTTGCTAAATGAATAATACAAATAATATGGAGAGTGATGATGGCAGACGAAGATGTTGTAGAAGATAGTGACGAAATTGAAGCAGACGCTGGTGATGGCAAGAAAAAACTACCTTTAAAATTAATCATTATTATTGCTGTTGTACTACTTGTTGGTGGCGGTGCGGGCACTTTTTTCATGATGGGTGATCAAGCTGGTGGTACGGAAGTAGCAGAAATTACTGAAGGCGATGTCGAAGAAGGTGAAGAGACAGAAACTGCTGGAGAGGCAGTATATTTTTCACTTGATCCTCCTTTTATCGTTAACTTTACTGGAAAAAGTAAGGCCCGGTTTTTACAAGTCAGTATTGAAGGCTTAACAAGAGATATAAAAGTTAAGGAAGATATTACCAAACACTTTCCACAGGTAAGAAATAATCTGGTTTTGTTGTTGAGCGGTAAAACGTATGAAGAGCTAAATACACAAAAAGGCAAAGCTATGCTTCGTAAACAGGTCTTGAAAGAAATTCAAAAAGTCTTAGAAGCAGAAACAGGCCAAGAAGGTGTCGAAGATGTGTATTTTACCAGCTTCGTCATGCAATAACTCAAGGTATAGATAATCATGGCTGAAGATATTCTTTCACAAGATGAAATCGATGCATTATTGACTGGTGTTGATAGTGGAGATGTCGAGACAGAAAATGATGATGAGATCGATGATGGTGAAGCACGATCCTATGATTTTAGTAGCCAGGATCGCATTGTACGCGGTCGTATGCCAACGCTTGAAATGATCAATGAACGGTTTGCCAGAAATTTTAGAATAACATTATTTAATTTTCTACGGCGTTCACCAACAATTTCTGTTGATGGCGTACAAATGACCAAGTTTGGTGAATATATTCATAGCTTGTTTATGCCTTCGAATCTAAATCTGGTGAAAGTTAAACCCCTGCGCGGTACTGCGTTGTTTGTTTTAAATCCCAAATTGGTTTATTCGATTGTTGATTCATTTTTTGGTGGTGATGGTCGGTTTCATACCAAGATTGAGGGTCGTGATTTTACTAACACTGAGATGCAGGTGATTCAAAATATTTTACAAAAAATATTTGTTGATCTTAAAGATGCCTGGGCACCTATTATGGATATTGATTTTGAACATGCTGGTTCAGAAGTTAATCCACATTTTGCAAATATTGTTACGCCTAGTGAGGTTGTTGTTGTTTCTACCATACATGTCGAACTGGATAATGGTGGTGGTGACATCCATTTGACGATGCCTTATTCAATGCTTGAACCATTACGTGAACAGTTAGACGCTGGGGTGCAAAGTGATACATCAGAGCATGATAAAAGATGGATCAATTCTCTTAGAGAAGAAATTAAAAGTGCATCGGTGCAGGTGACTAGTACTTTAACAGAAACATCAATTTCATTACGTGAACTCAATAATTTAAGCGTTGGCGATGTCATCCCCGTTGATATACCAGATGTTGTTACAGCAGAGGTTGAAGGTATACCCGTATTTCGAGGTCAATATGGTCTTTCCAGAGGTAATCGAGCATTAAAGGTTGTTGAAATGATTCGTCATGATGCAACTGCACCCCCAATTAAATATTTACAGGAGCAATCTAATGACTGAAGAAACAAACACAGCTGCAGATGATGCGGGAGGTGATTGGGCTGAAGCTATGTCTGAGCAGTCCAATGCAGAATCTACAAATACAAATGATAATTTAGCAGAAGCCCCGTTAAAGAACTTACAAGCAGATAATGTTAATAATGGTGAATCGGCAAACCTTGAAGCAATACTGGATATTCCTGTTTCTTTATCTGTTCAAATTGGACAAACCAAGATTAGCATAAAAAACTTATTGCAACTGAATCAGGGGTCGGTGGTTGAGCTTGAGCGACTCGCAGGTGAGCCACTCGATGTAATGGTGAATAATACTCTGGTTGCACATGGGGAAATTGTAGTTGTTAACGAGAAATATGGTATTCGATTGACTGATATTGTGAGCACACATGAACGTGTTAAAAAACTGCAATAATATTAATTCTTCCTGTCAGTTAATGGTTAGATTAAAACAGAGTTTCTTAACATTTCCCTTACTGTTTACTAGTGTGAATGTTAATGCAGCGACGCAACTAACAAACCAGAATGTGATTGATACCTCAGATTATTTTAAAGTGGTGTTAGGTCTGGTATTTGTAATTGCACTGTTTCTTGTAAGTACATTTCTATTTAAACGCTATGGTCATGGCCCAATGACAGGTCGTGGACAAATGCGAATAGTTGATGGTTTGCATTTAGGGAACCGTGAAAGGTTAGTATTAGTAGAATTAAAAGACAAACAGATTCTGTTAGCTATAACACCGGGGCAGATAAAAAAGCTGGATACCGTTGGCAACACTGCTTCAACAGAAACCTCATTTGCGCCTCTTATGGATGCAGCAAAAACATCTATATCAACTCATGATTCGCAAAACGTGGAGACCGGTAATGCGTAAGCTATTATTGATTGGGTTACTTTTTCCTTGTTTAGTTTACGCTCAGCCAGGTCTCGATGTGTTATCGGTGATAGATAATCAGGATGGCGGTCAAACCTATACTCTGAGTATAAAAATATTCTTCCTGATGACAGCACTGACTTTATTGCCAGCAGTTGTTTTGATGATGACTTCTTTCACCAGAATAATTATTGTTCTTGCAATCTTGCGTCAGGCTCTTGGTACAGCTCAAACACCTAGTAGCCAGATCCTTATTGGTTTAGCGCTATTCTTAAGTTTTTTTATTATGACTCCGGTGATCGATCAAATATATCAGTCATCAGTCCAACCCTATCTTGATGAGCAAATCACAATTAATGAAGCACTAGGACATGCAGAAGTCCCGATACGTGAATTTATGTTGGCGCAGACGAGGGAGACGGATATCGAATTGTTTGCAACAATATCTGGTAATCAAAATATCGTGTCTGGAGAAGATATTCCTTTCTCTTTAATTGTGCCAGCCTTTGTTACCAGTGAATTAAAGACGGCATTTCAAATAGGCTTCTTAATATTTATCCCGTTTTTAGTAATAGACCTGGTCGTCGCAAGTGTTCTGATGTCTATGGGGATGATGATGTTGTCACCATTGATCATTTCATTTCCATTTAAATTAATGTTGTTTGTTCTGGTGGATGGGTGGGCATTGATTATGGGCACACTGGCAAGCAGTTTTTATTTCGCCTGATCCAATGACACCAGAATCAGTCATTCATATCGGGCAGGAAGCGTTATTTAATCTAACGATTCTTCTTTTGATATTGTTGGTACCGGCATTAATAGTCGGCGTCTTGATTAGTATGTTTCAGGCCGCAACACAAATTAATGAGATGACCTTGAGTTTTATTCCTAAGTTATTAGTGACATTACTCGTATTAGTTGTGGCAGGACCATGGATGTTAACGCTGTTAACAGAATACACCTTAAGACTATTTCAAAATATACCAAATTTATTAGGCTGAAGATCAAAGACATCAAAAATGTTAACCATTACAGTAAATGAAATCGTACAAATGGTGCAAATGTGGTTGTGGCCATTTTTTCGTATAGCGGGTTTACTCATGACAGCACCTATCATTGGTACTCGATCTGTTCCTGTTCGTGTGCGCATTTCTATGGCATTGGTGATCACTATGGTTATCTTTCCAATTATCCCTGCGGCACCACAAATTGATCCCGTTTCATTACAAGGAGCGCTAGTCTCTGTACAACAAATAATTATTGGTGTCGGAATGGGTTTAAGCATGAGAGTAATATTTACTGCTCTAGAGCTGGCAGGACAGGCGATCGGACAGTTAATGGGACTTATGTTGGCATCGATGGTTGATCCGCTTAACGGTAATCAGGTACCCATTATTGGTCAGTTTTACCTGCTTCTTGCAACATTATTATTTCTTGTCGTTGATGGCCATCTAATGATGATACGCGTGTTAGCCGAAAGTTTTACAAGCATGCCGATAGGGACAACAGGTATTTCTAAAACCGGGGCATGGGAAGTTTTGATGTGGACAGGACACATCATTACTACCGCCGTTATTATTGCTTTGCCGGCGTTGGTTTCATTGTTAATTGTGAATTTATCATTTGGAGTTATGACAAGATCAGCGCCATCACTCAATATTTTTGCCGTCGGTTTTCCTGTCATGATAATCCTTGGTGTCATTATCATATTGATTAGCTTAAACAGTTTTATTCCACACATGATGAATATGTTTGAAGAAGGTATTTCGATGATGCGTAAACTGGTGAGTATCTAATGGCTGACGAACAAGATACCAGTCAGGAACGTACTGAACAGGCGACGCCGAAACGTCAGGAAGAGGCCCGTGACAAAGGTCAGATATCCCGCTCTAAAGAATTGACTACGATGTTTATACTAATGGCTAGCGCCCTGAGCTTTATTCTTATGGGGCAACAATTATCAATGAGCTTGCAGCAATTGATGCGAGATAATTTTACTATTCAACGGCACGATATCTTTGATGATTCATTTGGGTTTTCTGCCATTGTAGAGTCAGGTGGAAACGTACTGCTTGATTTCGCGCCTTTTCTGATGGTGTTACTTATCGTTGCATTTTTTGCCCCGATGCTTGTGGGTGGTTGGCTGTTCAGTCCCAAGGCGCTGGCATTAAAACTAGATAAATTAAATCCAATCGCAGGTATTAAACGATTATTCAGCGCGAATAGCTTGATGGAATTACTTAAAGCATTTGCAAAGTTTACATTGTTTACCGGAATCGCCATTTTCATGCTTTGGCATCACACTTACGAACTGTTAAGCATCGGGCATAATGGCCTGTTAGCGGGTCTCGTTGATGCGTCTGACCTTATTCTTGGAAGTTTTTTTGTTGTGTGCCTTGGTTCAATATTAATTACGTTTATAGATGTGCCGTTTCAAATATGGAATCACAGTAAACAATTAAAGATGACCAAACAGCAGCTTAAAGATGAAATGAAAGATACTGAAGGCAAACCTGAGGTCAAATCACAGATCAGAGCATTGCAACAAGAACTTGCGAATCGAAGGATGATGGAAGCAGTGCCCGATGCGGACGTTATTATTACCAATCCTACACATTATGCTATCGCTTTGAGTTATAAACCTGACGAAATGGGCGCACCTAAATTAGTAGCCAAGGGTGCTGACCTTATCGCAGAACGTATCAGGAATCTGGGCGCGGAACATAATGTCATGATCTTTCCGGCACCTATGTTAGCTCGGGCATTGTATTTCAGTACTAAAGTTAATCAGGATATTCCTGGGGGTCTCTATCTGGCTGTTGCACAAGTTTTAGCGTATGTCTTTCAGCTACGTGAAAGCGTTAATATTTCCCGCAGTATTAAACCTGCTCCACCTACTGATTTGCCTATACCGGAAGAGTTTCAACATGATTAAAAAAATATATACAGGATGTACTGTATGTCGCAAACACAGGATGGGCTGGAGCGAAAAATATTATATAAAAGTGAAGATTAAGTAATGGCTACAACCGGAGCAATGTCCTTAAAACTATCTGAACTCAATCGTATGGGTTTGGGCGCACCATTATTATTGATGGCAATGTTGGCTATGATGGTAGTGCCTTTAGCACCATTTATTCTGGATATATTTTTCACATTCAATATTGCGCTTTCTTTAGTGGTGTTGCTGGCCGTCATCTATAGTCAACGTCCACTGGAGTTTGCTGTTTTTCCAACGGTCATATTAATTTCAACCTTATTACGTTTAAGTCTAAATGTGGCTTCAACACGCGTTGTTTTATTGCATGGTCATTCCGGACCAGATGCTGCTGGCAAAGTTATTGAATCATTCGGTGACTTTGTTGTTGGAGGTAATTATACAGTTGGTTTCGTCGTGTTTGCTATTTTGGTCGTGATTAACTTTGTGGTTATTACAAAAGGCGCCGGTCGAATATCAGAAGTCACAGCCAGATTTACACTGGATGCGATGCCAGGTAAGCAAATGGCTATTGATGCTGATTTAAATGCCGGATTGATTAACCAGGAAGAAGCAAAGCTAAGACGAGCCGAAGTTTCTCAGGAATCAGACTTTTATGGGGCAATGGATGGTGCCAGTAAATTCGTACGTGGCGATGCGATTGCCGGAATTTTAATTTTATTTATTAATATCCTGGGTGGTTTAGCGATTGGTGTCATACAACATAAAATGCCAATGGGTGATGCAGCGCGTGTTTATACCTTACTAACGATAGGTGATGGTCTGGTTGCACAGATTCCTTCATTACTCTTATCAACTGCCGCTGCAATCATTGTGACTCGTGTTTCTTCTCATTCTGATATGGGAGAGCAAATTGTTTTTCAATTGTTTCATAGCCCTAAGACACTATATGTTACCGCCGGTATTCTCGGATTAATTGGTATTATCCCGGGTATGCCTAATGTGGCCTTTCTGCTACTGGCAGTTGCCGCTGGCGGATTGGCTTACTGGAGAGAACAACGAAAGAGCGAACCCGTCGAGGATACGGAATTACTAGAAGCAGAGCCAACTATTGAAGCACCAGAAGAAGAACGTGAGCTTGGTTGGCGCGATGTAGAAAGTATTGATCAAATTGGATTGGAAGTCGGTTACCGTTTGATTCCTATGGTTGATAGAAAGCAAGGAGGGCAACTCTTATCCAGAGTAAAAGGGGTGAGAAAAAAATTAACTCAGGAACTGGGTTTCTTATTACCGGCGGTACATATACGCGACAATCTGGATCTGGAGCCAAACAGTTATCGTATAGTGATTAAAGATGCCACGATTGCCAAGGCTTCCGTTCAAATTGATTCCGAACTAGCTATTAATCCAGGGCAGGTCTTCGGTGAATTACCAGGCAACGCTGCAACTGATCCGGTGTTTGGTCTTGAGGCGGTTTGGATAGAACCTTCGCAGCGCGATCAGGCTCAAACCTTCGGTTACACAGTGGTAGATCCAAGTACCGTTATTGCAACGCACATGAGCCAAGTCTTGCAGGAGCACGCCTATGAACTGTTAGGCCACAAAGAAGCGCAATCTTTAATCGAAAGATACAACGAACACTCACCGAAAGTCCTGGATGACATTATTCCTGGAATCATTCCAGTCAGTGCCGTATTAAAAGTAATGCAAAATTTATTGCGTGAAAATATTCCAATTCGAGATATTAGAACAATTATCGAAACTATTATTGAGCACTCAAGAAATACACAGTCTACAGACCAATTAACCGCAGCAGTGAGAATTGCCCTTGGTAGATTAATCATCGAACGTATTAGTGGTGGTGACGATGAATTACCTGTTATCACATTAGATGGAACGCTGGAACAGTTATTGCAACAATCACTACAAGCAATGTCGGATGGGACCGGGGCTATTGAACCCAATCTCGCGCAGAGGCTGATTCAATCATTACGCGAGGCATGTGAAAAACAAGAGTTAGCAGGACAACCATCAGTATTGCTCGTGGCAGATAATATGAGGGAACTAATGGTTCAACTTATCAGGTTTAGCATCCCAAGGTTGAATATTTTAGCCTTCAACGAAGTGCCAGAGAACAAGGCTATCAGGATAGTAAGTACGATAGGTTCCACATGATTTATGTGCAATATGACAAAACATGACAATAAAAATTGAGTAATACAGCGACCATGAAAATAAAAAAATATTTTGCATCTGATATGCGTCAAGCATTAGAAATGGCACGCGATGAACATGGACCAGATGTGGTGATACTTTCGAATAGAAAAGTATTAGGCGGTGTTGAATTAATCGCTGCCGAAGACTATGACGAAGAAGTTTACAATAAAACTGCAAGTTCAAGACAAGCTAGCAGTCAGCTTGAGCAGCATACGCAAAAGTCTGATGTAGCTACGGAAATAAAATCATTTAAACCGGATGAACTTGCTGTTAACGATTCTGTAACCGATATCTGGACACGTGAATCAACGATAGATCAAATGCGTGATGAAATAAAATCTCTCAGAACGATGTTAGAACAACAAATGTCAGGTTTGGCCTGGGGTGCGATAGGCAGACAACATCCGCTTTGGGCAAATTTAATCCGGCAATTGATTAATCTCGATTTAACACCAAAGTTAGCACGAGAACTAGTTGCCGAGATTCCCGAAAACTATCAGTTCGATCAAGCCTGGAGAACAGTACTGGCTTTACTGACATACAAAGTCCCTCAATACCATGACAAAATATTGACTGCTGGGAAGACGGTTCTCTTTCTTGGCCCTTCCGGATCTGGTAAGACGACCACGATTGCAAAAATGGCAACGCGTTATGCACTCGAGTACGGGGCGCAAAACATTATGTTGGCAACGACGGATATTTATCGTGTTGGAGCGCGTGAACAACTGAGAAGCTACGCAAGAATATTAGGTGTTCCAATTCGAACTATTAATAATGAGGAAGAATATCAAGGCCTATATGATGGCGTTAATAAGGAAAAATTGATTCTGGTTGATACAGCAGGCTTGAGTATCAACGACAAGAAACACAAAGAGCAATTTGACCTCGTGAAATCAACCGAGCGTAAAACGACAAATTGTCTCATCTTGCCAGCAACAGAACATTATAATGGATTGTCTCGTCTAATCGATACTTATAGCTCGCTGGAACCCGATTTTTGTATTCCCACAAAACTGGATGAGGCCACATCACTTGGTGGGTTACTGTCCGTTGCTATTGAGAAGTTTTTACCTGTGGCTTCCATTTGTGATGGGCAAAAAGTGCCGGAAGATATGCATAAGATGAAACCATATGAACTTGTTTCACGAGTCGTTAGCAGGGCTAATAAAAATAAAATAAATTTTGATGAAGAACATTTAGAGCAATCGATTGGACATTACGAAAATGAATTTGGACTTGAGCACTAAGCAGGTGAATCATGCAGACTAGAAAAAAAACAACACAGGTTATTGCTGTAACCAGTGGAAAAGGTGGTGTTGGAAAGACGAATATATCGATCAATCTAGCGCTGGCTTTGTCTGACAGAGATAAATCTGTGACCCTAATGGACGCTGATTTAGGACTGGCAAATGTTGATGTATTGTTAAAATTAAAACCATTGAGAAACCTGTCTCATGTTATAGAAGGTGACTGCGAGTTAAAGGATATCTTGATCGACGGTCCGAATGATATCCGAATTATTCCCGCTTCCTCAGGTATAAAGATGATGAACCAATTGACGCCTGCGCAAAATGTCGGCTTGATACACGCATTCGATGAATTGGAAGAGAGCACAGATTTTCTTATTGTAGATACTGCCGGAGGTTTATCCGATAGCGTTATCAGGTTTTGTAGTGCTGCCCAGGAGATCCTGATTGTCGTTTGTAATGACCCTGCATCTATAGCAGATGCTTATGCGCTAATAAAAGTTCTAAATCATGATTTTCGAGTTCAACGCTTTCAAGTCGTTGTTAATAAGGTAGAAACCGATGCTGAAGGTTGCGATTTGTTTGAACGCTTACGCTCCGTGACAGAACAATTTCTCGATGTTGTCTTACATCTGAGAGTGATTATTCCTTATGACGATAATATTTTGCGCGCGGTACGGCAGCGACGCGCCTACTATTTGTCATATCCTGGCTCCAAATCAATAAAATCATTCAAGAAATTGGCCTATGAAGTCGATAAACAAAACAGGAGTGTTAGAGCCAGCGGCGGATTGACGTTTTTTGCGGAGAAAATGATTGGGTCGCAAGAAGTCCTGCCTTCGAGGGCGATGACATGAGAAGCGAACTTGCAGCCTATACGGAAATGGCCAATGTCAATGAAGTCTCTCAGGATGACTTGGTTGAACAACATGCCACGTTGGTAAAAAGGATTGCTTATCACCTGATTAGTCGTTTGCCTTCATGCGTACAAGTCGATGATTTGATACAGGCCGGGATGATTGGCTTACTGGAAGCCTCGCGAAATTATGATGCTACACAAGGAGCAAGTTTTGAGACCTATGCGGGTATACGTATTCGTGGATCAATGTTGGATGAAATAAGAAAAGGAGATTGGACGCCGCGATCATTGCACCGAAGAGTCAGGGAGATTTCCCAGACAATGCGTGAAATAGAAGCGGAATATGGTCGAGATGCGCGTGATAGTGAAGTGGCAGAAAGACTAGGTATGAATTTGAATGAATATCATCAGGTTTTACAAGATGCGAGTAGTCACCAAATAGTCAGTTTCGAAGATATTCCTTCGAAGGATGCAAATGTAGTTGACGGTTTAAGCGCAAAAATAACCGGTCCATTGGAGAATTTACAAGAAGATGATTTAAAAGAGACATTAGCAACTGCAATAGCAGGGCTGCCAGAAAGGGAAAGGTTAGTAATGTCGCTTTACTACGATGAAGAATTAAATTTAAGAGAAACCGGCGAAGTTCTGGGTGTCAGTGAGTCGAGAGTTTGTCAGATTCATTCTCAAGCATTAATTCGTCTCAAGGCAAAAGTGCAAAGAGTAATAAAAGATGAGTAATTTAGTAGCTATTTTAATAGCAGGAATAGGTTTATACATCAAAAACGAAAATGGAGGTTGTTGTGGACAATAATATGAAGATACTGATAGTAGATGACTTTTCTACTATGAGACGAATCATAAAAAATCTCTTGCGTGATCTTGGCTTTACAAATACTGCCGAAGCTGATGATGGTCTAACAGCGCTTCCAATGTTAGAAAACGGGAAATATGATTTTCTTGTGACCGATTGGAATATGCCTGGCATGCAAGGTATCGACCTTTTAAAAGCAGTTCGTGAAAATCCCGAGCTTGTAGACTTACCCGTGTTGATGGTTACTGCAGAATCAAAAAAAGATCAGATCGTTGAAGCAGCACAGGCCGGTGTCAATGGTTATGTAGTTAAACCGTTCACTGCACAAACGTTAAAGGAAAAAATAGACAAGATATTTGAACGTATTGAAGCCGCATAATCGGGGGATAGTGGTAATGACTGATACAGCAGAAATACATGAATCCCTTGATACGCGTTTGTGTCTAGCTAAATCTCTGGTGAGCAATCTTGAGCAGGGAAACCGTGACGAAGTTGACCAACTCATTAAGAATCTGACTAGTCAACATGAATCAATATTGTTTCAGGAAGTTGGAAAGCTTACACGCCAGTTACATGATGCCTTAGGAAGTTTTCGGGACGACGAACGTATTTCAAACCTTGCTGAAAACCGTATCCCTGATGCAAGGGAACGCCTTAATTATGTCATTGAACGAACAGAAGAATCTGCTCATCGAACATTAAATGCTGTTGAAGAAGCATTGCCTATCGCACATGATTTGGAAGAAAGTGGCAGTATCATGCGAAAAGAGTGGGCAAAATTTACTCGTCGAGAAATGAAAGCAGAAGAGTTTAGGCAGATGAGCAAGCGTATTGAGGGTTTTCTGGAGTCCGTCGAAGTAGATGCTAAACAACTCAATAAAGGCCTTTCTGATGTAATGATGGCGCAGGATTTTCAAGATATAACCGGACAAATCATCAGGCAAGTTATCGAATTGGTTCAGGATCTGGAAGAAGGTTTAGTGAGTGTCATCAAAAAATCAGGTCGCATGGCCAATGTTTCAGAAGTTAAAAAGAACATCGCAGCAGAAGGACCACAGGTAAATAAAGAGAACGACCCTAATGTTATGTCAGGACAAGATGATGTCGATGATCTACTGTCGAGCCTTGGGTTTTAAATATATATATAAGCAAAATGAATTGGTACTCAGGTATTAATTATGGCAATTGATTTAAACGACGAAATTATGCAGGACTTCCTCCTTGAAGCAGGAGAAATCCTCGAACTGTTGAATGGGCAATTGCTTGAGTTGGAATCAAACCCCGATAACAATGATTTATTAAATGCTGTTTTTAGAGGTTTTCACACGATTAAAGGTGGAGCCGGCTTTCTTGCGATAGAACCTCTGGTTGAGGTATGCCATACGGCTGAAAACGTATTCGATTTATTACGTCAGGGACAACGATCAGTAGATTCCACATTAATGGATGTTGTTCTTGAAGTATTGGATGTCGTAAATAACATGTTTCAAAAAATTAATCAGGGACAGGAACCAAGTCCAGCAGAGAGCGATTTAATAGAACGCTTGAAATTACTTTCTGTTCCTGAAACCGAAAGCAATACATCTCAAACAGAAGTTGAATCAGCAGAAATCAGCATTGAACAGCAAAATATTGAAGTGGTAACCGAGCAGCCTGAGCATTCACATAAAGAGTCTACACAAATAGATTCAAGCAATAGCGCTGTTGAAGAGATTACCGATGACGAATTTGAAGATTTGTTAGATCAACTACATGGAAAAGGTGCACATGGCGGCACACCAGAAACTGAGTCTGTGTTTGATAGTAACTCAGACAAGAAAGCGATAGAAAGCATTGAACCCAGTGCTGAAGAAATCACAGATGATGAATTTGAAGCTTTGCTTGATGAACTACAGGCTAACAAACAAGATACTCTTAAAGGGGATACCGATAAACCAACATTAGAAACAGCTGTAGTGACGACACCTCAGCTAAAGCCTGTGCCTGCGGATTCTAAAAAAACAACAGAAAAACCTGTCGTGACAAAAGCTGCAAGGTCTACAGCAGAGACTACAGTACGAGTGGAAACAAGTACGCTTGATAAGATTATGAATATGGTCGGTGAACTAGTTTTGGTTCGTAATCGTTTGACCACATTAGAGGTAGAGATTGGCGATGACGACATGAGTAAAACCGTCAACAACCTTGATGTGGTAACAGCAGACTTACAAAGATCAGTAATGAAAACACGTATGCAACCGATCAAAAAAGTATTTGGACGGTTCCCCAGAGTCGTTCGAGATTTGTCGCGAAGTCTGGAAAAGGATGTCGTTCTTGAAATGATTGGTGAAGAAACTGATCTCGATAAAAATTTGGTTGAGGCGTTAGCTGATCCTTTGATTCATTTAGTACGTAATTCAGTAGACCATGGGATAGAAATGCCTGACGTCCGTGAAGCTGCCGGCAAGCCAAGACAAGGGACAGTCGTGCTATCTGCTGAACAAGAAGGCGAACATATTTTGCTGACTATTGCTGATGATGGAGCAGGAATTGATGCAGTTGGGCTAAGTAAAAATGTCATTGAAAAAGGCTTAATGGACGAGGATGCAATTTCCAGATTAGATGAGAAAGAAATTTATAACCTGATTTTTTTACCGGGATTTTCTATCAAAAAAGAAATCTCTGATATCTCTGGTCGTGGCGTCGGTATGGATGTCGTCAAAACACGCATAAACCAATTAAATGGCATTATTGATATTGATTCAAATCCAGGTACGGGTACAACCATAACGATCAAAGTGCCTCTGACATTGGCAATTATGCCAACTTTAATGGTTAAACTTGGTGAACAACAACAAACATTTGCCCTTCCATTAGTCAACGTTAATGAGATTATCGAATTGGATATGAGCACGGTTAATATAGTTGATGGACGGCAGGTCGTGATTATAAGAGGAAAACCTGTTCCTTTGTTCTATTTAAGTAATTGGTTAACGGATAATACCAAAGACTATGCGAATAGTACGGCACATGTTGTCGTTGTCACTATTGGAACACATCATGTTGGTTTATTAGTTGATAAATTATTGGGACGTGAAGAAGTAGTGATAAAGCCGTTAGGTGCTTTGTTACAAGGGACTAAAGGCTTAGCTGGCGCAACCATAACAAGTAATGGGAATATTGCTCTGATAATTGATTTACCCGGCTTGATTCAGGTTAAGGCTAATAGTAGACATTAAATATAGAGCATTTAAAAACTTGTCCAGAAAATGGGTGGTAACTTATTTTGATTAAAGTACTTGTTGTTGATGATTCAAGCTTTTTTAGACGTCGAATCACAGCGT
The DNA here is from genome assembly GCA_963976795.1 of uncultured Gammaproteobacteria bacterium. GTDB lineage: Bacteria > Pseudomonadota > Gammaproteobacteria > Eutrophobiales > Eutrophobiaceae > UBA7359. Next base: position 9,056 of record CAXBLT010000008.1, on the reverse strand, counting down.
TCCTTTCGTCTGATGACCGTATTGAGGTGATTGGGCAGGCTGTTGATGGTATAGATGCTGTTGAAAAAACAAAAGAGTTGAACCCTGATGTTATCACCATGGATATTGAGATGCCAAAGCTCGACGGGATAAGTGCGGTTAGAAAGATACGTGAGACAAAACGAACACCGATATTAATGTTTTCATCATTAACACATGATGGTGCAAAAGCTACATTTGAAGCACTCGATGCCGGTGCTTCTGATTTCTTGCCAAAAAGGTTTCAGGACATAGCTAGTGAGCAGAAGGACGCAATAAAAAAGCTATGTGATTGCATTTATTCCCTGGCAAGAACAGATACTGTAAATACAAGTGTTGCAAAAATAAAAGTGCCGACAGTATTAAGAACTTCTACGGTAGCTAGTTCAAAAGGGTATCAGCTTGCCGTGATCGGTGCTTCCACCGGAGGTCCTGTAGCAGTTGAAAAAGTTTTAAAACAACTTTCTGCAAATTACCCTCTACCGATACTACTCATTCAACATATGCCCGCCAGTTTTACCGGAGCTTTCTCTGAACGTCTGGATAAATTGTGTGCTATCAGCGTAAAAGAAGCTGCTGACGGTGATCTGCTTGAACCGGGGACTGTGTATATAGCCCCTGGCGGGAGGCAAATGCGGCTAAAACAGAATGGACGTAGAAATACAATCAGTATTGGAGATGAACCTGTTGTAACAACGTATAAACCTTCTGTTGATATTACTTTTAATTCGATTGCAAAAGCTTATCGAGGGCGAGTTTTGGCGATTATTCTTACGGGGATGGGGAATGATGGTTGTAATGGCGCAAAGATGTTACGTGAAAAAGGTGCCACGGTCTGGGCACAAGATGAGGCGTCGTGCGTTGTCTATGGGATGCCAATGGCAGTGGTAAAACAAAATTTAGCAGATAAGGTAATGTCAGTTGATGAGATAGGAATGTCTCTTGCGCGGCATTAATCATAAATGGATATTCTAAGTGTTATTGGCATCATCACTGGTGTTGGTGCAATACTCTTGGGTCAGTATCTTGACGGTGGACATGTCTCAACACTGCTAAATGGGCCTGCCCTGATTATTGTGCTGGGTGGTTCGCTTGGTGCGACTATGTTGCAAACGCCGTTAATAGTCTTTTCCCATGCGTTGAAATTGCTTTCATGGGCATTCAAACCACCGCAACATCCTCTCGAAGAATCAATACAGCGTATCGTGAAATGGAGTGACGTTGCTCGTCGTGAAGGACTATTAGGTTTGGAAAACCTAATTGACGGAGAACCAGATTTGTTTATTCGCAGAGGTATGCAAATGTTGGTTGATGGCCATGAGCCAGAATCGATCAGGGCTACTCTTGAAATCGATATGATTAGTAAAGAAAATTTTGATATTCAAGCAGCAAAAGTCTTTGATGGCATGGGGGCTTATGCACCTACAATTGGCATCATTGGGGCAGTCTTAGGTTTGATACATGTTATGGGCAATCTTGCTGATCCTACACAACTTGGCAGTGGCATAGCCGTTGCTTTCGTAGCTACTGTATACGGGGTTGCACTCGCAAATCTCTTGTTTATTCCAATAGGGAACAAGATAAAGAGTGTGATACGGGTTCAAAGTCAATATAAAGAAATGCTTATTGAAGGCATTGTCAGTATTGCCGAGGGTGATAACCCTCGGATTATACAATCGCGGCTCTATGTCTTTCTCAATTAGAAATGTAAGTGGTGCATCGTGATTAGTGCATGGCATAGGTTGTCTTTAATAAACTTGGTATACCTTCTTCAAACAGATAGATTGACATGCTCCTATATCGAAAACATGGTTGCAACATGTAGCGTTGTTGTTGAGAAAGTCCTTATTAATAATGTGTATGACATTCGAGTCGAGGTAAATGTTTAATGCGCCGAAATGCACATAATCAGGATGAAGAGGCAAGCCATGAGCGCTGGCTAATTTCTTATGCCGATTTTATTACCTTAATGTTTGCCTTCTTCGTAGTGATGTATTCAATCTCTTCAGTCAGTGAAGGCAAGTACCGGGTGTTATCCGATGCTTTGAATCAGGCATTTGATAATAATCAGAAAACAACGGCGCTAATCCCTAACCCGATTGATCTACCTATTGCCCAAAGCCTACCTTATGAACAAGCCGAAGGCACTATAAAAGCAGAAGCAGTTGAAGGAGTTAAAGAAGAAATTCTGACAGAGAGTGATGAGCAAGCAGAAAATCTTGCTAAGTCAGGCATAGAACAAGATCGTGTTAAAAAAAGCCTAGGCGAGATAGCAGATGATATTCGTTATGAAGTATTACCATTTATTGATGAACAATTAATTAGTGTAAATAATACTGATAAGGCGATAGAAGTTGAGATTAAGAGCCAATTATTATTTCCTAGTGGAAATGCACGTTTGGTTTCAAAAGCGATACCTGTCCTTTCTAATTTGGCAACGATTTTTTCAACATTTAATAATCCAATTCAAGTTGAAGGCTTTACAGATAATCAACCGATTAAGACAACGATATTTCCGTCAAACTGGGAATTATCGGCAGCCAGAGCTGCTAGTGTCGTGCACTTGTTTATGAGAAAGGGGATAGAGCCTAGGCGAATGTCAGCGGTCGGTTTTGCAGAGTTTCGACCTATTGCAGATAATAATACAGAAGCTGGTAGGCAAGAAAACCGACGTGTTTTAATCGTCATCCCAACTGTGCCGGACGACAGGGAAGAATTATGAATATCTGGACGATAGCTAATCAAAAAGGTGGCGTTGGTAAAACCACGACCACAGTGACACTGGCAGGGTTACTGGCACAACAAGGTTATAAAATATTAATGATCGATTTGGATCCTCATGGATCTTTAAGCAGTTATTTTTCTTATAATCCGGATTCGATTGATGAAAGTGTGTATTCCCTATTTCAAAAAAAGATAAGCGCAAAGCGTACTCCATTGGCTTCAATACTCTGCAAAACAGGGATAGACAATATTGATTTACTACCGGCATCTACTTCGTTGGTTTCACTAGATCGTCAAGCAGGCATGACAAAGGGAATGGGCTTGGTCATAAAGGATGCATTACATCCTTATACTAACCATTACGATTATGTTTTGATCGACTGTCCGCCTACGTTAGGTATTCTTATGATCAATGCATTAGCAGCATGCGATCGATTAATCATCCCGGTGCAAACAGAGTTTCTGGCTATCAAAGGCTTGGAACGTATCTTACATACTATCAATATGATTGGCGTCTCAGGAAAACAAAGCCTTGAATATACGATTGTACCAACGATGTATGACCGTCGCACTCGCGCCTCACGAGAAAGTCTGCAACATTTACAGCATAAACATGAGAGTCATTTATGGTCAGGGTGTATCCCCATCGACACCAAGTTTCGCGAAGCAAGTAGCAGGGGTAAGCCTGCCTCATTTTTATATGCAGAGTCACATGGGGTAGTGGCATACAAAAAACTGCTTGAGTTTTTAATGATGGACTCGATGCCGCATATTGATGAGCTTCTACAATCTGCTTAGCGTGAATGTGTTAAGTCAAAAATAAAGCGAGATCACAGAGTGGGTTTAACTTATTATGAAGAATGCTTGTGGTGGGAAGATGCCTTGGTGGTTGGAATGAGGATTCCTGCAAGTATTAAGATGGAATAAAGTTTAATCTGACATTCTTCCTAATAGGTTTTAAAAATTCAATGCGACATTGATCCGCAGATTGTTCAATAGCTTCAAAAGCCACATCACCATCGTTTGAAAATGCGTTTATAGTATAAACTCCTTCAATCGGATGAAAATATTTTATTGTAATATCACGATAACTGGTGTCCGTAATCGAGGTTATGTTTCGACAGTTCAAAATCGAGATTGAATCCAACAATTGCAACATAACGAAGGTATTCTTTTCCTTTCCGTATCCCGGTTGGGAATGGATGACAATCTCGCTCTCGCCACTGACGTGCACATCTTTCACATATGACAATACTGTATTTTCTCCATCAAGCTCAATGGAATATTCTTTTGGTTTGTAGAAGATAGTTTTAGCGATGATAAAAATAAGTGTCGTTACAACTATTGAGAATACAAGAGCAAACAAGAAGGCAAATAATTTAAATGCCAGAAGAGAAATGAGTAATGAAATAGCAGTGGCGCCGATTACTATATTTCGACCACCGGTCCAATCAATCAAAACCTGCATGGGACCTTGCGCTGACATTCCTGGGCGATAGAATCGCAAGAAACTATCTTTAAGACGTCCAAGTAACTTGCTGACTCCGCCCAACAGTCCACTCAGTTTATCTAGTTGCAGGTTATTACGTGTTCCCATATCAGTTTGCCCTGGTTATTGATGCATAAGTGACATTAATAGCGTTTTTGCGTTTGTATCTCTAATCCTACCCGAACTGGCTTGAATAGTGCATTTATTTTAATGGGATAATATGAAAATAGAGTGTGATTACAATGACTTGAACGTCAAATTTTTATAGTAATAATTCTATTCTTGGCATATCTCATGCAGGTATTCCATTAACACTGTAGGGAAGACAGGATTTTGACAGTAGCAAATATATTGGAATGAAGAGGAAAGACTAATGAGTGCAGCTTTGAATAGCCAGAATACAAAAACTAATGATGACATAATTCAATGGGTTACATTTAAACTAGATGATGAGATCTATGGCATCAATGTTATGCAGGTTCAAGAGGTTGTCCGCTTACCAGAAATTGCCCCGGTTCCAGGAGCCCCTAGCGCGGTAATGGGAATCATCAATCTTCGTGGGAATGTGGTCACTGTTATCGATACCCGCCAACGTTTTGGTTTATTAGCAAGAGAGCCTGATGATTCGACCAGGATTGTTATTACTGAAGTTGATGACCAGGTGATAGGCATATTGGTCGATAGTGTCACCGAGGTAGTTAATTTAAATATGTCTGAGATTGAAACGGCACCTAATTTGGGTGAAGACAACGAAAGCTCCAAATATATTCAAGGGCTCTATAGTAATAATAATGAGATTCTCATTCTGGTGGATGTCAATAAATTGCTGACCGAAACTGAATGGAATGCAGTGAGCGGATTTTAAACTCCATGTAAGCAGATGTCTGAGCTAGGCCCAATAAAACCAGTGTCGCAACCGATAGTGATAAACCCAATCAAGAAAGACTCTGGCAATAAAAAGGATGGCAAGAAGAAAGAGAAAGACAAGCATGACTCCGGTGTGACTAAACCCGAAGGGCATGTTGATGAGTATATATAGGAATGGCAAAGTCTCTTAGGAAGAGCGACTTAGGTGCTGTCTGATGAGCAGTGCCTGCGTCATGGGGAGTGCCAAGGATGGCATACTTCCTGTTATACAAAAACTTAATGATTAAATATCGGGTGGAAATAATTAATGAATATCGCATATTTAGAACTTCTCTATAATTTGATGCCGCTATTTCTCAGTGTGATAGTTACAATGTTATTTTTCTCAACGCAGCATCTTCGTAAAAAAACAATGCAGCAATACCAACGCATTAATCAGCTCAACGAAGAAGTGAACGCCTTATTGTCTTGTAGTCGGGGGATATCGGAAAAACTACACACCTACCAACATCAATTTCGTAACATCACTGACCGGCAAGATAAGCTAGAAGTCGGTGAGTCGGGTGGCGCAGGGTATAAACAAGCGATCGCCCTATACAACCGTGGTGCGACAGAAGACGAAATGCTATCCACCTGTGATTTGAGTCGCGGGGAAATCAACCTCATTGCGCATCTGCAAAAAGCGAAAGCAAAAAATAGCGCACATTCGTTTTAACTCACGGTTATTCATTGCATACACAGGCTTTATTCTTTAATCTTCGCAACCTCAATGAATCAGGAGAGGTGTCCGAGTGGTTTAAGGAGCACGCCTGGAAAGTGTGTATACGTTAATAGCGTATCGAGGGTTCGAATCCCTCTCTCTCCGCCAGATAAATAAAAAAGCCTCTTATTTAAAGAGGCTTTTTTGTTTTATTCGTTTGTAATAGGCAGAGCTAGTTCTTCAAGGAAAAATGCAGATAAATCATGTCGACCATTCAGTCCTGCTTTCTTATATATTGAACGTGCCTGTTGTCTTGCCGTTGCTTCACTTACCCCACGAATATAGGCTACTTCTTTATGACTTAAACCCTTCAATAAAAATAAGCCGACTTCCTTTTCTGTTGGGGTCAGTCCCCAACGCTCAAATTGTTTGTTAATCGAAATACCCAGCCCCTGTAATAATACCTGAGTCTCATTTTTCCATTCCTTTGCTTCTTCTCTATTCTTTTGTAATTCCAGCGACATTTCCTCAACCAATCGCCGTGATTTCTTGGCTTCTTTAAATAAACGAAGAGAAATAGCGAGGGTACTGACAATCGCAATGGTGAAAACAAAACCTTCAATAATGATGTGTGCTAATTCAGTACCTTCTTGCAGATCTGCAACGATATCTATTGCGGCCAACACTCCAATACAGACAAAAGCAGTTAGCAGGATTAAGCGAAAACGGCTGCCAAATAATAATTTATTGATGTTTAACATATTGATTTAATTCGGTTTCACAAATAGCGGATAGTTAAATTTCAAACAAGAGCGCATATTTCCATTGTACATCTAGCCAGGTAAATTTAATTCGTTTAACGAATCACAGGATAAAGATTATGACGACAAAATTACAACGATACAAAGTTTGGGATCTAACGACGAGAGTGTTCCATTGGATTAACGCCACCTCTGTATTGTCGTTGATTATTGTTGGCGTAATTATCCTGAACGCAAAGCTTTTCGGTATAGAAGGAGAGGCCAAGGTTTTACTAAAGACGGTACATGTCTACATTGGCTATGTGTTTGTCATTAATCTTCTGTGGAGGATGTTCTGGGCATTTTTCGGTAATTATCATGCCCGCTGGCGGCAAATCCTGCCAACAGGGAAAAATTATTTTCATTCGTTGAAAACATATGCGGCAAATTTTTTTACTGGCATTCGCCAGCAGTATCTGGGGCATAACCCTATTGCAAGATTAATCATTAGTCTCTTTTTTATATTACTCACTATGCAGGCAATAACCGGGTTAGTTATTGCGGGGACCGATCTCTATTACCCGCCGTTTGGTGGTTATTTTTCAGAGTGGGTAACTGGCGGCGACCCAGAACGGTTAAAGCAATTAAGACCGGGTGATAAAAGCCAGGTGGTTGAAAGTGCCTATGCGGAAATGCGTTCATTCCGCAAACCATTTATCTCATTTCACGTATATGGTTTTTACATACTATCGATTTTGATATTGATACATATCATCGGAGTTATTGTTACTGAAGTACGAGAAAAGAATGGTTTGATTTCAGCGATGATTACCGGTGAAAAAGTACTGGATGACTTGCCGCAAGATAAAAATGATAAAAATTAACATATAAAGGAAACGCCATGAACTTAAAGATCGAGATTATAACCATCATTTTTTATATGGTGATTGGGTTCAGCATTAGTCTAGTTCAAGCTGAGGAAGAGATTTCCGGCAAAGAAGTATTTCAAAACAATTGTGCTGCCTGTCATGGTGAAGTTGGTAATCCCGATCCTGAAAACCCTATGTTTAAAGAGTCTGGGATACTTCCGGCTAACTTTACTGATGCGCTGTTTAGTAGTCGTGAACCAGCTAAAGATTGGTTTCTCGTGGTTAAGGAAGGTGGCGCTGCAAAGGGCTTTTCAAAGATTATGCCAGCCTTCAAAGAAATACTAAGCGATCTTCAGATAGAAAAAGTTATTAACTATATAAAAACACTGGCAGGTGAGCATCTATATCCTTCTGGGGATATGAATTTTATATTGCCGATACGAACCAAAAAGGCATTCCCGGAAGATGAAGTGGTTTGGAAGCTTCGTTTTCAGGATGATGCAAACAATAGTAGCCATGATCAGATACGTAACGTCATCGAAATAGAAAAACGTATTTTTAAAAACACCCAACTTTCTCTTGAATTAAGCCATAAAATTGATGATGGTATTGATAATAGTCACGGTAATTTTGATCAGATTGAACCCGGAATAAAACAGGTTGTTTATCAAGATCCGATAAAGCAATTTATAACATCTGTCGGTGCCTTATTAGCGATAAAGACAGAAGAAAGTAATTCGTCTGATGAATTCATACCCTATATTGCCGTAGCAAAACGATTAACGAAAACTTTAACCATGCAAGGAACAGCACGCTCAACATTACCATTTGAAAATTTCAGTGATGGTGACGTGGAAATATCAAGTGTAGTGCACTGGTCACCGAGCCTGTGGCCACGAAGCATAAAACCAGGACTGGAATTGGTCGCCTCTTTTCCTATAGAAAGAGGAACAGGAACTTCTCGTAAATCATTTTCACAAGTTAGTCTGATTCCACAAGCACAAATTGGACTAAATAAACGAGGCCATATCATGTTGAATATAGGCGCAGAAATACCATTAAATGATACTCATAGATACGATTATCGAGGCTATGCTTATTTGGTTTGGGACTTTGCTGACGGTGGATTATTTGATGGTTGGTAAAAGTGTCGTTAGTAAATCTTAGGCTGATATACATTATGAATCTACTTCGGCCATAAGCAGACAAAACTATTAATATTTATTTGGTAGTGTAATTAATGAGCAAACCTACCATTAAAATTCCGCACATCGGCAACCAAGCCAAATAATATTGTCCTTTTTTAATAAATATGACTGTGTAGACTAATGCGATTAACCAACAACAAAAACCAATAATAGGAACAATAATCTTTCCGTTTGAGTACATCTCTATAAGCGAAAAAGGAGCCAATATTGCTACAACTGCAACGCCTATTATCTCTGGAAATATTAACCACGGACCATGTGGGAAATGATTATCTTCTTCGTTATTATCCATAATAAATTCGTATTAATGTCCGCTTTAGGACGTCCTAATTATAACTCTTCATTCGGCCAGAAGTGGAAGTTAGCCCTAATTGTTTATAAATATTGTACCTGACCCTACTTACTCTACTTACTGAGTTTCTTCGTGATGCCTGAAACCAG
>CAXBLT010000007.1:0-121099 GCA_963976795.1 uncultured Gammaproteobacteria bacterium | reverse complement strand
ACAAAAAGAAGGCTGAAGGTAAATGTGGTGAAGGCAAGTGTGGAGACAAAAAGAAGGCTGAAGGTAAATGTGGTGAAGGCAAGTGTGGAGACAAAAAGAAAGCTGAAGGTAAATGTGGTGAAGGCAAGTGTGGCGATAAGAAATAAGCCTGAGTCAACATACAGTGTTTAAAAATTATCCTGTACAAGGTGCAGGGTTAGGTCTGCGGCGAGCCTTTATTGGCTCGCTTGCAGATGATGTTCCCCCCGAAATAGATTTCATGGAAGTGGCGCCAGAGAACTGGATCGACGTTGGTGGCCAGTTAGGGCGTCAGTTTCATAAAATTTCAGAACAAATCCCGGTGGTCTGTCACGGACTATCATTAAATATCGGTGGTCAGGCTCCGCTAGACGAAGCATTTATTCGACGAGTTAAGCAGTTCCTTGATCTACATAACATTCCCGTTTACAGCGAACATCTCAGTTATTGTGCGGACGAAGGCCATCTTTATGATCTGATGCCAATACCCTTTACTGAAGAGGCAGTGCATTACGTTGCTGAAAGAATTATGCGTACGCAAGATATTATTGGTCAACGAATGGCGTTGGAGAATGCATCTTATTATGCTGCTATTGGTAAGGAAATGGAGGAGATAGAGTTTGTAAATGCGGTGTTGGAAGAAGCTGATTGCTTGTTCCATATCGATATTAATAATATCTATGTTAATAGCATTAACCATTGTTATGACGCTGAAGCATTTCTTAAGGCATTGCCTGGTGATCGTATCATTTATGCACATATAGCAGGGCATTACGTTGAAGCAGAAGATTTACGTGTCGATACTCATGGGGCAGATGTCATTGATCCTGTATGGCAGTTACTCGATGTTGCTTATAAACATTTTGGTGTATTTCCAACGCTACTGGAAAGAGATTTTAATATCCCACCATTAGACATTCTGCTAAAAGAGGTTGAAACGATTCGGCAGTACCAAATAAAGCATGAAAACAATGACCAGTCTATCAAACAACAGCAAAACTGAAAATTTTCAAGACATTCAGAGTGTGTTCACGCGACATATGCGTGATCCGAATAATAATCCAGCTCCGGAAGGTGTTGAGGATCGACGTTTAGCTGTATATAGAGAGCTTGTATATAATAATATACAAAGTTTTATTGGAAACAGTTTTCCGGTAATACGTAAAATCACAGCAGAAAAACAATGGCATGAAATGCTACGAGATTATGTTAATCATCACCGAGCACATACACCGTTGTTTCCAAAAATGCCTCAAGAATTTATACACTATTTAGAATATGAACGTGGAGAACATCCTGAGGATCATCCTTTTCTTTTAGAATTGGCTCATTATGAATGGCTCGAGATAGCCTTATCCATTGATACTCGTGAAATCGATTTAAGCAATATTGATCAAAAAGGTGAACTACTTGAAGGTATACCTGTACTAAATCCCATTTCGATGGCATTTGCATATACGTGGCCAGTACACGAGATAAGTCCAGCGCATCTTCCGGAATCACCACCAAATGAAAAAACCTATATTATTGTCTATCGGAAACAGGATGATGAAGTTGGATTTATTGTGCTTAATCCAGTATCAGCAAAGCTGATTGAATACTTTCAATCAGATGAAAAATACACAGGGCGAGAAGCCCTTATGAAGATCGCAGAAGAATTAAATCATCCCAGTCCTGAAGTTGTCATTCGGGGAGGACTCGAAATTATGCAGGGGTTTCTGGAAAAAGATATTTTGTTAGGTACTAGAAAATAGCCTATTTTAAAGTCATCTGTGCTGTAATCATTCTTGTTGATTAGTCCAGTATAACAGCGTAATGATACATGTTTCTTCAGAAGGGCAGAAAGGAATAAGTAATCATCATTTGTATTTTAATAGACATTAGGAGGTAGTGATGACTGCAATAATAAATCTAATGAATTGGAGTCAGGATTTATTAGAAGAAATACTGGAGGCTGTTGGTTTTTTAGCGCCATTATTTTTACGTTTATATCTTGTTCCTGTCTTTTGGATCGCAGGCACAAAAAAGATTGCCTCGATGGAAAGTACGATTGAATGGTTTGGTAATCCAGATTGGGGCTTGGGTTTGCCATTCCCGACATTATTGGCATGGATGGCTTCATTGACTGAAGCAGGTGGAGCAATATTATTATTTTTAGGTCTGGGAGTACGCTGGGTATCGATACCGCTTATAGCTACAATGATTGTTGCGGCTTTGACTGTGCATATACAGAATGGTTGGTTGGCTATAGCTGAAGGATCCGGGTTCTTTGCAACTGAAAGAACTATGGGAGCGATAGATAGACTCGATCGTGCTAAGGATATTCTGAGGGAACATGGTGACTATAGTTGGTTAACCGAGAATGGAACTATAGTTATACTCAATAATGGAATCGAATTTGCCGCTACTTATTTCATTATGCTAATGGCCTTATTGATTATAGGCGCAGGTAAGTATATCAGTCTTGATTATTGGGTAGCGAAAAAATTCAGGCGCTAATATAGTACTATAAAAAAAGTTGTATCAATATTAGTCGTTTCAACACAACTTGAGTCGTTGACAGCTAAAGTTCGAGTGCCTTTTAGTATTGTTTTAGTATTAATCGGTTACATTAGCTCTGGCATTACCATTAACTATTGGTGCACGATTCGGTCTAGTGCCTAAGGCGTTATTATCTTTACCTTATTCATTTCAGACAATGATGTTACCCGTATTATTGAAAGAATGAAGCATCAAGTATTTTGGATATTATTTAATGCTTGTGGAGGTTCAACAACAAAGCCTTGTATAAAATCGGCGCCTACCTGAAACGAAGATTCGACAATATCATCACTATCAATACATTTCATGATTGTTTGTGCACCGATCAGATGGTTAATATCATTTATAGATTCGAGTAATTTATATTCATGACTTTGTTCATTATTGGTCTGGTTAAACTGCCTTGCATCAAGTTTTATATAATCAATATTTAATTGTTTAACTGTATTAATACTAACAGGATTGTAATTAAAATTATCCAATGCGATTTTGCAACCTTGTCGTTTCATAAGTGTAACAAAACGTTTGAAGCGTTCCATGTTGTCATAAAACTGCGGTTCATTGATTTCAAAACAAATATTGCCAGCAGGAATGTCGTAATCATTAAAAGTATCAATGACGTATTTTATAAAATTCTCATTTAAAACAGATTGTTGAGATATATTTATACTGATCATGTGTGCTTTGTTAAATAGAGGGTTGCCATACGCTATCATCTCCATTACAACCTTTAATACCCAGTCATCTATAGCAGATAACATATGGTAAGCTTCAGCTGTATGTAAGAAACTGCTTGCAGATAAAAGTTCGTCTTCAGTATTTTTCATCCGTAGCAGTACTTCATAGAAAAGCAGATCGTTTAAATCATCAAGCGGTTTTATTTTCTGTGTGTAGAGTTTGAAATTCTCTTTTTCAAGACTTTTCTGCAATTCTTCCAGAATTTTAAGTTCACCAGTATGGTTTTTGAAGTGAGTATTCCCGGACTCTAATACCTTTATTCTATTACCCCCTGCATCTTTTGCCCGGTAACAGATTAGATCTGCGGCTCTTTTTAATTCGGTTAGTGATGTAGTGGCATCATTAAGTGGTACGATACCTATGCTTGCAGTTATGGAAAAGTTTTTTCCATGCCAGTCAAACTTGGTGTTAAATACCTCTTCGCGAAAGATCTCAGCAATTAATTTTGCTTTATCAAGGTTGCAGCTATACATGATAATTGAAAATTCATCACCACCTAATCTTGCGACAGTATCTGTATCACGCGCTATCATTTTTAATCGATCTGATATCTTTTTTAAAAGTACGTCACCAGCTTCATGTCCGCAGCTATCATTAACCAATTTAAACCGGTCAAGGTCGATATAACAAATAGCATGCTCTCGATCAGAATTATTAGAACTTGAAATTATTTTATTTAGTCTGGCATCAAATTCACGGCGATTTATTAAGCCGGTTAATGGGTCGTGTTTTGCTTGCCAGCTTAGGTTCTTCTCCAGACTCCTTTTTTCTGTGACATCACGAAAAATCATTACGGAACCAGCAAGTGAATTGTCTTCCTGCTTTATTGGGGTTGCACTGTATTCAATTGCGTACTCAAGCCCATCACGCCTTATTAATATTGAATTATCTGCACTGTTGATAATGGCGTTATTTTCAATACATTGTTCAATAGGGTTAGATAATTTCATATGACTGGGTTCGTCAACGAGATTTAATACCATAGAGAGGTGTTTTCCTCTAATATCGTCTGCGTCCCAGCCCGTATATATTTCTGCTACTGGATTCATGTAAACAACGCGACCGAATTTATCAGTTGAGATAACACCTTCACCTATTGATTGTAATGTTATTTCAGCTTGTTGTTTTGCATGACTGATAACTTCGTTTCTCCTGATATATTCATTGTTGTCTTTATAAAGATTAACGTTAAGGTTCTTTGTATTTTCTATAATGTCACGTAATTCCTTTACCTGGATATTTACTTCATCGGCAAGGCCAAATGCTTTTAGTAAAGATTTAGAGTAATGATTAGCAGAAAACACTAAGGTGCAATATGTTATAGCTAGTAATGCAGCGGTTGGGTAAGCCTCTTCAGGGGGTATGCTGTATATCCAGAAGATCATTGGGAAAATAAATGTAGAAATATAGATTATGTAGGAAGGCAAGAAAACAGATAATAGGGGTAGATAAGCAGCAGAAAGAATTGCTAATATCAGTAATAGTATTATCTGGGTAAAAGAGCTGGCTAATGGTAAAAATAATAAATAACCTACACTAAACGTCAACGCAGATATGGTAACCATCATCGTTTGATAAACAGCCCATTGATTGTTTATTTGCAGTGATTTTTTATGTTTCCCAAATTCCTTAATCAAAAGTGTATGTGTAAAAGCAGTGAGAACAATAAACGCTAACCAGGGGATATAAAGGTAGTCTGGTGCAGTTGGTAAAATAAACCACGTCACTAGTAAACCTGAGATTATATTTAAAATAATACCGATTGGTGCTTGTTGATATAGATAGTGTAAAGCCAGGTTATTATTATTGAGGGAGTACTTCGTTTCGGAGTTAATATAATCAATATCCAGAATATTATCTGAATGCTGTGAATTTATATTTTCATTAATAATGTTAGCTGTATCCACTTTATCGTTCCTATATCTAAATTCAATTGCAACAACACGTATAAACGCTTTGTTATATAACTATAGAATATAGTGGATTATGATGAGATGGTTGTGATACAGCTCACAGAGCTGTAGATAAGCTTGCTAAACATGTGATTTGATTCACAAAAAAACAGAAATGTATCTAGCAGGCAACAAAAAGATGCTTTGCAGCATCTTTTTGTTATTTTTTTCTGGCTTGTATCTTTAAACGTAAAGCATTTAACTTGATAAAGCCGTCAGCATCTTTTTGATCATATGCACCGGCATCGTCTTCAAAGGTAGCAATTGATTCGTCAAAAAGACTGTCTGACTCAGACTTTCTGCCGGTCACTGAAACACTGCCTTTAAAAAGTTTTAAACGAACAGTGCCGTTAACCGTTTTTTGCGTTTCATCAATCAAGGTTTGTAATGCCGTTCTTTCTGGGCTCCACCAATAACCGTTATATATTAGTTTTGCATAGCGAGGCATTAATTCATCTTTTAGATGGGTAACTTCTCGATCGAGTGTTAATGATTCCATTGCTCGATGCGCCTTAAGTAGGATTGTGCCTCCTGGTGTTTCATAGCAACCTCGTGATTTCATGCCTACATAACGATTCTCAACAATATCATCACGTCCAATACCATGTTTCCCACCGAGTTTATTCAAGCTGGCAAGTAGTTTTGCAGGTGATAACGACTCACCGTTTAATGCAATTGGGTCACCATTTTTAAATTCCAGTTCAATCGACTCTGCTGTATCGGGGGCTTGCTCAGGGGAAACGGTCCATTTCCACATGGACTCTTCTGGTTCACACCAAGGGTCTTCAAGTTCTCCGCCTTCATAAGATATGTGTAACAAATTGGCATCCATCGAATAAGGTGAAGCACCTTTGCGTTTAGCTTCAATGGGTATGCCTTTTTGTTCTGCATAGGTCAATAATTTTTCCCGTGAATTCAAGTCCCACTCACGCCATGGTGCAATAACATGCACGTCTGGTTTTAAAGCATACGCACCTAATTCAAACCGAACTTGATCATTGCCTTTGCCCGTTGCGCCATGGGATATTGCATCGGCGCCAGTTTCATTTGCAATTTCAACCAAACGTTTTGCAATTAGTGGTCTTGCGATAGACGTGCCTAATAAGTACTCGCCTTCATATAGGGTGTTTGCTCTAAACATCGGGAAAACATAATCTCTGACATATTCTTCTGTCAGATCTTCAATGAAGATTTCCTTTACACCCATCTGCTCAGCCTTAGCGCGAGCTGGCTCAACCTCTTCTCCTTGACCGAGGTCGGCAGTAAAGGTCACTACTTCACAATCGTAGGTATCCTTCAGCCAGGCAAGAATCACGGATGTGTCGAGACCACCTGAGTAGGCCAAAACTACTTTATTAATTTTTTTATTGGTCATTATCTTCAATCAATCTTGGAAAGGCGCTCATTCTAGCGTTTAAGGGAAAACTATCAATACTTAGACGAAATTGATGAAAGTTTTTATCTGTTTTAAAAAAGCATTCGGTTTTTCAGCATGAAGCCAATGCCCGGCACCATCAATCATTGTAATCTCTGCAGCGGGGAAATACTGAAATATATCAGCATTATAGATATTACGCAGATAGTCTGATTCTGAGCCGCCGAGAAAAAGTGTAGGAATACGACAAGACTTACCCTTTAGCGTGTCTGGAAATTTCCCAATTAAGTCGAGATTTTCCATGATGCTTTCGAGATTAATGCGCCATTGTAATTTATCACCGATACGAATAAGGTTCTGTAATAACAGTTGGATAACACCGGTATCGTCGATGGAGCTACTCATAATTGCTTCAGCTTGCGCACGGCTTTCCAACTGGTCTAAATTTAATGACTTCATTGCCATTATTAGCAAATCAAAATTATGGTCATAGTTGACAGGTGCGATATCGACAATGATCAAGGCAGAAAACCGTTCAGGCTGAGTTAATGCGGCTGCCATTGCCACTTTGCCTCCCATACTGTGACCCATTATTATGAGATCTTTGAGATTTAAATGATCTGCGATAGCAATAACATCATCGGCCATTTCTTGATAAGACATGCTTTGAGCGTGAGGTGATTGTCCATGGTTGCGAAGATCAGGGGTAATAACATGATGACTGTCTGCTAAGGAGCGAGCAATTCCTTGCCAGTTTCGTGCTGAACCAAATAGGCCATGCAAAATAATTACCGGGCGGCCCTGGCCAAGTTCAGTATAGTTAAGACGCATGATAAGAAATGCTGATCAAAACATTAACGTTTGGGGATATAGAGATCTGTAATAGTGCCGCTAAATGCTTCGGCCGCCATAGCAACAGTTTCGGATAAGGTCGGGTGAGGATGGATAGTTAAACCTATATCTTCAGCATCACTGCCCATTTCAATTGCTAATGCACATTCAGCAATTAAGTCCCCCGCATTTGGGCCAACAATTGCAGCGCCCAGGATACGGTTTGATTCCTTATCAAATAAAACCTTGGTGATGCCTTCATCGCGACCCAAGGCCAATGATCGACCACTGGCCGCCCATGGGAATACGCCTTTGCCATATTCAATACCTTTTATTTTGGCCTCGGTTTCAGATAAACCAACCCAGGCGATTTCAGGATCGGTATACGCTACTGAAGGAATAACTCGATTATCAAACCCGACTTTGTGTCCGGCAATAGTTTCAGCTGCAATCTTACCTTCGTGTGTAGCTTTATGCGCGAGCATGGGTTGCCCAACTATATCTCCGATAGCATAAATGTTATTCACGTTAGTGCGTTGTTGATCATCAACTGCAATAAAGCCGCGTTCATCGACATTGACGCCTGCATTTTCTGCGCTGATTTTTTTACCATTGGGTTGGCGCCCCACGGCAACCAAAATAGCATCGAATCTATCTTTTTCTGGCGCATCTTTACCCTCAAAGCTTACTTCCAGATTTGCTTTTTTTGCAGTAACCGATGTTACGGCGGTTTTTAAATAGATATTTTCGTAAAGGCCCTTAATCCGTTTTTGTAATGGCCGGACGATATCTTTATCACAACCGGCAATCAGAGAGTCGAGCATCTCTACGATGGTTATCTTGCAACCAAGCGCCGCATAGACAGTAGCCATCTCCAAACCGATTATGCCACCGCCAATAACCAGCATACGTTTGGGTATTTTTTCCAGTAACAGGGCATCGGTGGAATCCATAATTCGTGGATCATCGGGTAGGGTAGGTATCTTGGTTGCTTGCGATCCTGCAGCAATAATTGCTGAATCAAAGGTAATGGTCTTTGTCTCGCCATTATTATTAACTTCTATAGCATTAGGAGATATGAATTTCCCATGGCCGTGCACTACTTCGACTTTACGTTGTTTCGCCATCGCACCCAAGCCGGAGGTGAGTTTATTAATGACCGATTCTGTCCATTTGCGTACGGGTTTTGGATCTGGTTTTCCTGAACCTAGATCGATTCCGTGTTCTTTAAATTCTTCAACTTCTGAAATAACCTTGCCAACATGCAGTAATGCCTTGGAAGGGATACAACCCACATTCAAGCAAACGCCACCCAGCGAAGGATAACGCTCTATTAAGATTGTTTTTTTGCCGAGATCAGATGAACGAAAGGCGGCGGTATAACCGCCCGGGCCTGCGCCAAGTACAAGTACCTCTGCATGTGTGTCACCTTTATCAACGACAGACTTAGCTGTTTTCGCCGGTTTAGGTTCTGGTTTTGACTCTTGTTGTTCTTGTTTTGGCTTTTCTTTTTCTTTAGATGAGGTTGCCGAATCTTCAGAATCTATTTTAAAAATAATTTCGCCTTGTGATATTTTTTGGCCGACGCTAATACAGACTTCTTTAATAACCCCTGCTATTTCTGCCGGGATTTCCATTGATGCCTTGTCACTTTCCAGCGTAAGTAACGACTGTTCTTTTTCTACATGGTCTCCAGATGAAACCAGTATTTCAATTATTTCGACGGCGTCAAAATCGCCAATGTCAGGTAGTTTAATTTCTTTAATCAATGTCTTTACTATCCAGAATAAAATCTAAAGTAATATGTGGCGGATATCGTGCAGGAAGCCTGATAATGTCGCCATAAATTTTGCCGCTGCCGCGCCATCAATGACACGATGATCATAAGTTAGATCTAACGGTAACATTAAACGTGGCTCAAATTCTTTGCCATTCCATTTGGGTTGCATATCAGAGCGGGTGACTCCAAGTATCGCGACTTCAGGTGCATTCACTATTGGTGTGAATGCTGTACCACCGATTCCGCCTAAACTCGAAATGGTCATACATGCACCTTGCATTTCCTTTGGACTTAATTTCCCCTCTCTGGATTTACTGCTCACTATGGCCATTTCTTCTGCCAGGTCATAAATGTTTTTTTGATCAACATCTCTGAACACGGGCACAACTAATCCATTCGGCGTATCAACAGCAATACCGATATGAAAATATTTCTTTAAAATAAGTGAACTACCATCACTGGAAAGTGAGGCATTAAATTCAGGGTAGGCTTTTAAGGCAGCGACTAATGCTTTCATGATAAAGGCCAAAAAGGTGACTTTGACACCTCTTTTTTCTGCCTCTGCCTTTAATGATTGCCTGAATTCTTCCATCTCTGTGATGTCCGCGACATCATGATGCGTAACCATGGGTACATTTAACCAGGAACGTGACAGATTGATCGCGGTTAGTTTTTTTATCCGCCCTAATGGTCGTTCTTCTATTTCACCAAATTTAGTAAAGTCGATGGCAGGTATCGCGGGTATACCTGAGCCACTTTGTACGCTGGTATTCGACAATGATTGTTTGACAAATTGTTTTACATCTTCTTTTAGGATGCGATTTTTTGGACCAGTTGCCTTTGTTATTTTTGTGACGTCTACGCCCAATTCGCGGGCAAATCGACGTACCGATGGGCTTGCATGTATATGACTTTTCGGGTGTGATCCAGCGCCATGTTGTTTCGCTGGTGCTGGAGCGATAGGGGCTGGTTGCTGTTTGACTTCAGGTGTTTTTACTGGCGCCGGGGTTTTGGGCTCTTCAATATCAGGTTCAGATGGTGTTTCTAGTTTAGTTCCTGTACTCGCACTGACCGATAAGCTGAGTATGTTTGCACCTTGAGCAATGTTGTCGCCGACATTCACAAACACTTCTTTTATAGTGCCTGCATGCGTAGATGGTATTTCCATGCTTGCTTTGTCACTTTCCAACGTAATCAGTGCTTGTTCCTGTTCGATGGTGTCACCTGCTTGAACCAGCACTTCGATAACTTCTACCGCATCAAAGTCACCAATGTCAGGGACTTTTACTTCAATAATGTCACTCATTAAATAAAATCCTGTCGTCTGCGTATTTGTTTAGGATGAATTAAATTGTCCATGGCGCAGGACTTTTATTATTAATATCATATTTTTTTATGGCTTCTGATACCTTACTACTGTCTATTATGTTTGCATTGGAAAGACTATCCAGAGCAGCAACCACGACATGGTGACGATTCACTTCAAAATGTTTACGTAGTTGTTCTCGTGTATCAGAACGACCAAACCCGTCTGTGCCTAAAACTGTATATTGCGTTTGTGCTGGTATATAAGGTCTAATTTGTTCTGCAAACAGGCGAACATAATCTGTAGCGGCTATCAATGGGCCTTTACTCTTGGCCAAACATTTTTCAATGTGTGAAACTTTTTTCTTTGAGTCGGGATGTAGTCGATTCCAGCGTTCACATGTTTGACCATCGCGAGCAAGCTCAGTGAAACTGGGGCAACCCCATATGTCAGACTCAATCCCCCAGTCATCTTTAAGCATCTTGGCTGCGGCAATGACCTCGTTGAAGATCGTTCCCGAACCTAATAACTGCACACGTGGTTTTTTATTCTTCGCGCCGCTACTAAAAGCGTACATTCCCTTAATAATATCTTTCTCAACGCCTTTAGGCATTTCCGGATGCGCGTAATTCTCATTCATTACCGTGATGTAATAATAAATATCTTCTTGTTCGACATACATCCTACGCAAACCATCTTGAATAATAACAGCAAGTTCAAAAGAGAAACTAGGATCATATGAAATACAATTTGGCACCATGGCGGACCAAAGTTGACTATGACCATCTTCGTGTTGCAGGCCTTCGCCGTTCAGAGTTGTACGCCCCGCAGTCCCGCCCAATAGAAAGCCTCGTGTACGTTGGTCAGCCGCTGCCCAGGCAAGATCACCTACACGTTGGAAGCCGAACATCGAGTAGAGGATATAAAATGGAATCATCGGTTCGTTATTAGTCGAATAAGATGTGCCCGCAGCAATCCAGTCGCTCATGCCGCCGGCTTCGTTAATACCCTCTTGTAATACCTGTCCATGTTTATCTTCTTTGTAAAACATTAATTGATCAGAATCTTGAGGTGTATAAAGTTGACCAAACTGATTCCAGATCCCCAATTGTCGAAACATGCCTTCCATGCCAAAAGTGCGCGATTCATCAGGCACTATCGGGACAACGCGATTGCCAAGGTTCTTATCTTTGACAAGGATATTTAACATCCTGACAAAGGCCATTGTCGTTGATATTTCTCGTCCTTCTGCAGTTGCCTTTAATAAAGTTTCAAAAGTACTCAGAGCAGGGACATCAAGCGGGGTTGATTTCTGTCTCCTCGCAGGTAAATAACCACCGAGGTCTTTTCGACGGTTCTGCATGTATTCGAGTTCTTTTGAACCCTCTTCAAAGACGAGATAAGGTAACTTCTCTATGTCTTCATCCGCTATAGGGAGCTCAAAACGGTCACGAAATATTTTGAGTGAATCCAGGCTCATTTTCTTTTGTTGATGGGTAATATTTTGTGCCTCGCCAGAAGTCCCCATGCCATACCCTTTTACGGTCTTGGGTAATATTACGGTGGGTTGGCCTTTATGGTTAACGGCGGCATGAAATGCTGCATAAATTTTAGCAGGGTCATGTCCACCTCGGTTCAACTCCCAGATATCTCGGTCAGACCAATCTGCCACCATTGCCTTTAGTTCTGGTGTGTTAAAGAAATATTCACGTACATAAGCGCCATCTTTAGCTTTGTAGGTTTGGTAGTCACCGTCTACACAGTCCGCCATGCGTTTTTTTAATGCGCCATTGTGATCTTTCTGTAACAATGAATCCCAGCGAGTACCCCAAATAACTTTGATTACGTTCCAGCCAGCGCCGCGAAAGTTCGACTCCAGTTCCTGAATTATTTTACCATTACCTCGAACAGGTCCATCCAGGCGCTGCAAATTACAGTTAACTACAAATATCAGGTTATCGAGTTTTTCGCGTCCGGCCATACCTATTGCGCCGAGCGACTCTGGCTCATCGGATTCGCCATCACCCATAAACAGCCAAACTTTACGTCCGTCAGTACTTCGGATATTGCGATCCTGTAAATATTTCATGAAACGCGCTTGATAGATGGCCATGATGGGGCCAAGTCCCATAGAGACTGTTGGAAATTGCCAAAAATCTGGCATCAACCAGGGATGTGGATACGAAGGTAGACCACCGCCATCGACTTCTTGTCGGAAATTATCCATTTGATCTTCAGATAAACGACCCAGCATAAAAGCGCGGGCATAAATACCTGGAGATGAATGTCCTTGAACATAAATCAGGTCGCCATCGTGCTCATCTGAAGGGGCATGCCAGAAGTGATTATAACCAACGTCATAGAGCGTGGCTGCTGAAGCATAACTCGCAATGTGACCACCGACGTTAGTATCTACGTTTGCTCTAAGAACCATAACCATAGCGTTCCAGCGCACATAGGATCTGATTTTGTGCTCGATAGTAGTATCACCCGGATACTTTGCTTGTTTGAAGACGGGGAGGGTGTTGACGTAATCTGTGTTAGCGCTGAATGGGATATCAGCACCTTCGCTTCTTGCCTTATTAATTAATTTTTCCAGAAGGTAGTGCGCGCGTTCTGCACCTTCTATCTTCAGAACAGCTTCTATTGCTTCAAGCCATTCTGTCGTTTCATGTGGATCGATATCGTGTTCTTGATCAGACATATCGTTATGTGTCCTTTTATACTTTTTGTAATAGCCCGCGTATAGACAAAATTACTGCCACAACTATTTAATTCTATATCTTTGGTTCAGATTCGTTTTACTACTACATTAATAGAATAATGAATTTTCTGATAATTAAAGATCATATACCAAAATCGGTCTTTATATTGTTGACAATAATTAATGATATAGTGAAATTATCAGCTTAATATCCTAATTTCAATGAATATTGTCGACAATTCTTTGTTTTCAAAGAAAAATGCCTAGAAAATGAGCTTGTCGTTTTCATACCTTTATTTTTTGAAATAATTAATAATTATGCATTTTTAATACCAGTATATTGGCTTATGTAGATTTAATATTGCATTGGTAGACCAAACGAATAATTTTGTATGAATTTGAGGTTTGTTTACGCACAAATTTATTGAAAGTGTTTTCCTCGTGTCCTTGTGTAAAGTTCTCTATCATTAGACACAAAACTAGATAGCGTAAGGAACCGTGAACAATCATGAGTATTAGACTACAACAAAAAGAACAACTGCCTACCGAAAAACAAATTGATGGGATTAGTAATTGGTTGATGATCTTCGCCTATCCTATGGACAAGATAACTAAAATGTCAGTTTTTCCATATCAGGAAAAATTATCGAAACGTCGACAAGAACTCTCCTTGAAAAAAGCTGATATTACTCCGGTCATTCTTGATTTACCGAATAAGAATTTGAGTCATGTCAGTTACGCAGCGATTGAGGCAAGCATGAGTAGTTTTGAGTTATTGACGTTAGCAAGAAAACTGGTGGCTGCCCATTCATCGATCAACCCGAGTCAATTAGGTTTACTTGTTTCTGGTTTTAATAAAGTAGAGTCGGAGCGCATTGCTGAAGCATTGATTTCTGCCGCTTTAGCTGCTGCTGCGAAGATGCCAAAATTCAAGAGTGAAAAGGAGGTGCCATCACGCTTATCAAAATTATTCTTATTTGGTGTGCGAACGGGACATGGTTTTAAACGAAGCTTCGCGATTGCCGACGGAAATGCGCTAACGCGTAGTCTTAGTATCTTGCCTCCAAATAAATTAACACCAACTGAGTATCTGAAAAAAGTAAAAGAATTAGCGCGAGAGAATAAATGGAAACTCGAGTTTTACGATGAATCGATATTGAAGAAGAAAAAAGCGGGTGCATTTTTAGCTGTATCGCAAGCTAGCCCCAAAGCAGATGCCGGGATTGTTCGATTACGTTACACACCTAATAAAGCAACAAAAGGTAAGAAAGTGTTTCTTGTGGGTAAAGGCATCTGTTATGACACGGGTGGCACAAATTTAAAACCGGCTAATTACATGTATGGGATGCATGAAGATATGCAGGGCAGTGCGGTTGCTTTAGGGACATTCCTAGCTTTAACGAAAATGAATTTTAATCGTCCGGTTGAATGTTGGCTGGCCTTGGCGATGAATCACATCGGCCCCAAGGCATATAAACCAAACGATGTTGTTACTGCATCCGATGGTACAACAATAGAGGTCATTCATACCGATGCTGAAGGCCGTATGGTGTTATCCGATACCTTAGCTTTGGCATCAAAAGAGAAACCTTCATTGATTCTGGATTATGCAACCTTAACGGGTGCCTGTATGTATTCAATAGGCACATCTTATAGTGGTGTGTTTACCAATAAAAAAGAGTGGCACACTGGTTTAATTAAAGCCGGAGAAGATTCTGGTGAGCGTGTTTGGCCATTCCCTTTAGATGAAGATTTTGATGACATGATCAAAAGTGATATTGCTGATGTAAAACAATGCTCACAAGAAAGTGGTGTTGACCATATTCTGGCATCGCGTTTCTTGCAACGTTTTGTTAAGCACAATACGCCCTGGGTGCATATGGATCTTTCTAGCAGCAATAAGAAGGGAGGCTTGGCGCATATACCAACGGATACAATCGGTTTTGGCGTGCGATATAGCGTTAATTTGTTGATGAATGATTATTTAAAATAAGCACCTGTAAGGATGTGACAAATGGCAGGTGGTGTGTTTAAGAGTATAAGGGTCTTGATACTCTTGTATGTCTTGCTGATGGTTGCAGTGGCTGCCTGGTTAGCCAAAACGAGAAGCACAGATTGGGATAAACCACTTAATGTGACTGTTTATGCAATCAATGGTGATGCTAGTGGTGTAAGCCAAAAGTATATTGATGAAATAGAAAACAGTGATTTCAATGATATTGAAGAATTTTTTGAGCGCGAAGCAAAGGATTATAATCTATCTTTGAAAAAACCAGTTGCTGTTGCATTTGCCGGTGAACTAAAGGTCAGGCCACCATTGTCACCGCGTGATGCATCAACGATATCAATTATTTTTTGGAGTCTGAGGCTGCGTTATTGGGCATGGCAAAATGATAATTACCCATACCCGGAAGATGTGCAAATATTCGTGCTCTATTTTGATCCAGCTAAAACGCCAACCGTTGCGCATTCATTAGGGTTGCATAAGGGTTTGATCGGCGTAGTCAATGCTTTTGCCGATGAAACAATGAAAAAAGAAAACCATGTCATCATCGCACATGAGTTGTTGCATACGGTTGGTGCCATCGATAAATATGATCCATCTACTAACCAGCCGCTCTATCCTATAGGTTATGCTGATCCTGAGCAGGAACCCTTATTCCCACAAGAGAAAGCAGAGATTATGGCAGGTCGAATCGCAATCACTGAGAACAAAGCGGAACAACCACAAAGATTGAAACAAGTGATGCTTGGCAAGGCGACAGCAATTGAAATTAATTGGGTAAGTTTACCGTAGTTTATTTGCGCTATTTTAAATAATAAGCTGTTAATGTCATCGTTGAGTGTGTTCTTTTCGAGCACGAAAAATGAAGACTAAAACCGGTGATCAGGATATGAGTCAAACGTTTCTTTGTTGCGTATACTATGGCGATGAGTTTTAATTAAGACGCTATTTCTTTGTCTCAAAATAATAATTAAGTTATGAAGCATTTCTGGAAAAAAGACTGGTTTGCCGGGCTAGTTGTTACTGTGATTGTTATTTTGATGGCAAATAGTCAGATGATTGAAAAACTGGAGTTTGCAAATTATGACTTTGCAATGAACCAACTTTCTCGTGATCCGCAAAAAAATATTGCTGTCATTTCTATAGATGATCAAAGTATAGAGAATCTGGGACGCTGGCCTTGGCCACGATCACTCCAGGCAGAGATGATCGAAAAGCTGGCTCAAAGTGGGGCTAGCGTGATCGGCAACACCATCCTCTTATCAGAAGCAGAAACTCATTTGAGTGATAAGATTATAGATGATGCGATAAAGAACCTTGAGTCAAAGTCTGACCCAATATTAAATGAAGCAATCAGCATATTAAAGCAGGGGCAATCTGATCTTGATTCAGATGGCAAGCTTGCTGATGCGATGAAACATGCCGGTAATGTTGTTATGGGCATGCAGTTTCAACTTGGTAGCCCACTTGGAAAGCCCGATAAACCACTTCCAGATTATGTTTCCCGTAATGCTTTAAAGTTAGATGAAAATGTAAGTAGCGGCATATTTATTTACCCAACGGTTAGCGCTACTCCGCCAATAAGTATTCTTGGTGAAACTACACATGCGATTGGTCATTTGAATATGTGGCTGGATAATGATGGCGGTATTCGTTCAGACTTATTGGCCATCGATTATTATGGCGAAGTTATTCCTTCGCTCGCAGCTATGATTGCTGCATCAAGCTTGAACCTGACCAGTAAGGATTTAAAAATTTCAGAAAACAAACAATTTAATGTCGGAAACCTTTCAATCACCTTAGATGATATTGGTCGAATTTATCCTTTCTTTTACCAAGATGCACAAGGTAACTCTTCTTTTTCAATGGATTCTTTTTATGATGTCTATGTAGGAAAGATCGACATCAGTAAGTACAAAGATAAAATTGTCTTAATCGGTGCAAGCGCATTTGGTGTCGGTAGCTCTGTTGTTACACCGATTGCTGAAGCGATGCCTCCAGTGTTAGTTTTGGCAAATATAGTCGCCAGCATTTTAAATCAGGACTTTATTGAAACTCCTGAATGGGCTCGGCTGGTTGAAATCGTTGTATTCCTGTTAGTCACGCTTTTTTTGATGTTACTTTTGCCTCGTTTACAAGCAGGGATGGCTGCGGCTGCTAGCTTTGTGTTTCTAATTTTCTTGATCGGCAGCAGTCAGTTTCTTTTGTATTCCGGAATCTGGTTGCAGTTTATGTTGCCTACCACATTGCTCATTGCAGGTTACATAATGCTGATATCCAAACGTTACCTTATGACGGAGAGAGGAAAACTTCGATCAGATCAAGCCTCTGCAGATAGTAATAAAACATTAGGTTTGTCATACCAACAACAAGGTCAATTGGATATGGCCTTGGACAAGTTTCGACAATGTCCTCTCGATGATTCTATGATGGAGCCTTTGTATAATTTAGCACTTGATTTTGAACGCAAGCGACAATTTAATAAAGCTTCTTCTATCTATGAATACATGGCAAAGCAAGATACGAAGTTTAAAGATATTCAGGATCGTATTAAGCGAAGTAATGCCATGCATGAAACCGTTATGTTGGGTGCCGCAGGAGGATCAGCAGGTACTAGTATTTTAGAGGATGGCTCAGTAGAAAAACCCATGTTGGGCCGTTATCAGATTGAGAAAGAATTAGGTAAAGGTGCTATGGGAATTGTCTATCTAGGCAAAGATCCAAAGATCAACCGCGTCGTTGCAATAAAAACAATGGCACTGTCACAAGAGTTTGAAGAAGATGAACTCGATGAAGTTAAGGAACGTTTTTTTCGTGAAGCAGAGACAGCAGGAAGTTTAACCCATCCTAATATTGTGACCGTTTATGATGTCGGTGAAGAACATGATTTGGCTTATATCTCTATGGAGTTTTTGGATGGTCATGATCTTATGCGTTACACAAAACCGGGTAAATTGCTTCCCGTTAAAACTGTATTGCAATTGATTACGCTTGCTGCTGAAGCTTTGAATTACGCTCACCAACATAAAATCGTGCACCGTGATATCAAACCGGCCAACATCATGTTAATACCTAAGTCATCTACAATTAAAATTACAGATTTTGGTATTGCGCGTATTACAGATTCCAGCAAGACTAAAACAGGGATGGTTTTGGGGACGCCTTCTTATATGTCTCCAGAGCAGCTAGTTGGAAAACATATTGATGGGCGTTCTGATATATTTTCACTAGGCATTATGTTGTTTCAACTCTTAAGCGGACAGTTGCCCTTTAAGGGTGATTCAATGGCATCATTAATGTTTGCCATCGCAAATGAACAACACCCTAACATAATAGACTCACGTAAAAACCTCGAACAGACTATTCCGGGAATTGGTTCAATAATTGATAAAGTCTTAGAAAAAACACCTGAACATCGTTATCAAACTGGTGGAGAACTAGCAAAAGATATCCGTGCTTGTTTAAAAAGTTTTAAGAAATGAACATCTTGTATTTATAGTTATTTTCTTACGAAAACTTTAATTATGCATAAACAGGCTGTGATTTTATTTAGCATAAAGCTTTTACTTTTCACGAATGTACAACTAAATAATATTATTCTATGAAACGTAATAAATAACGAATCATTTAAACTTTAAATAGCAAGCAATCTGTAACGCGCCCTTTTCTTCGTATTGAACCACTTGACCTAGTGGATAGGGTGTAGCATTTTTTTCTTTTTGTTCCGGGTTGAAAACAACATCTATTATCTTGTTGTATTTTTTATCAAAAGGATAAGTATTAAAAAGTAGGGTTCCCATTTCTGATGTGGTATCGCAAACTTTATCAGGCTCAATATATTGTGTTAATTCAACTGTGAACAATAATTCTTTTCGGTAGCCATTATCAACGCTGATAGTTTTTAATTTATAAAGTCCATCTGATAGTACTGATTCTTTTATTATTGGTGTGCGATGTTTCCATTTGTCGTGCAGATGATAAGTCCCCGATAGAGCTGTTATTGATAAGAGCACAATCATAAATAGGGATAATACTGGATTTTCTTTATAGCTAGGCGGAGCAATAATGAGGCTAAAAAAGAAGGCGCTAACCAGGTCGATAGTAGGGAAAAGTGCAAACGGGATCTTCTCAATAACACCGTATGACAGGAGCAGAACCAAGCCAATGCAGGTTATTCTGAAACGCGTAATCTGCTTAGTATTCCAATGGGGCATTAGAAGCAAGGGAATACTCACTAAAACAAGGGTGGGCCAATGGGCCAATGCCCATGTCATTCCTATAGGCATCGCATATTCGAGAAAGATCTTACTACTGCCCCACAATGATGGAAATCTCAGCCAAACCGCACAATAGCCAGCAAGAAGGTTAACGCTGATAATGTAGCTGAGGAGCAGCAGAAACTTCGCTGAGCTTTTCCTGAAAAATGCCTGATATGCCAATGTTTTCATATTTGCCTAGAGTACTGCATTTTCTACTATTTTCACCAGAACCGAAGGCTCAGACTTGATAAGTGAGCGAAACAAGTCTCGAATCTATAGAAATCCATCCACTTTTAATGATCTCTATGTATAATGCCCGCCTTTTCGCAAGAAGGCAGCCTGAATAGTGACTCTAAAACTCCGAAATATCGCGATTATCGCCCACGTAGACCATGGAAAAACCACTCTGGTCGATAAGCTTTTACAGCAATCCGGCACATTTGATGAACGATCTGCACCAACCGAGCGGGTGATGGATTCCAATGAATTGGAAAAAGAGCGCGGTATCACTATCCTTTCCAAGAATACAGCCATTAACTGGAATGAGTACCGTATCAATATTGTCGATACACCTGGACACGCCGATTTTGGTGGTGAGGTGGAACGTGTTCTTTCAATGGTAGATTCAGTCTTGCTATTAGTTGATGCGGTTGATGGGCCGATGCCGCAAACGCGTTTTGTAACACAAAAAGCCTTCGCTATGGGTTTTAAGCCTATTGTTGTTATCAACAAGATTGATCGCGAAGGTGCGCGCGCACATTGGGTATTGGACCAAACGTTTGATTTGTTCGATAAGCTTGGCGCTACTGATGAACAACTGGACTTTCCGGTAATCTATGCCTCCGCGCTTGGAGGTTATGCCGGCCTTGAAGAAGGTGTCCGTGAAGGGGATATGACGCCATTATTTGAAACTATTGTAAATGAGGTGTCTCCGCCTGATGTAGATGAAGAAGGACCGTTGCAGATGCAGGTCTCTACGCTCGATTACAATAGTTATGTGGGCATTATCGGTATTGGCCGTATAAAGCGCGGTACGATAAAAGTAAATATGCCCGTTTCACTGATAGATATTCAAGAAAAATCACGTAAGGGAAAAATATCACAAGTTTATAGCTTTCACGGTCTTGAACGTATTGATGTCGAATCTGCTTCGGCAGGGGACATAGTGGCCATAGCAGGACTAGACCCATTAAGTATCTCGGACACGATCTGTGACCCTGAGAATGTAGAAGCGTTACCTTCATTAACGGTAGATGAACCTACGATCAGCATGACCTTCCAACCAAACACCTCGCCTTTCGCAGGTAAGGAAGGGAAATATGTTACCAGTCGTAATATATGGGATCGTCTACAACAAGAATTAAAGCACAATGTTGCTTTAAGAGTAGAGACGACAGAAGACGCAGATAAATACCGCGTCTCTGGTCGCGGTGAGCTACATTTATCAATCCTGATTGAAACCATGCGGCGCGAAGGTTTTGAACTTGCCGTAGGTCGACCTCAAGTAATTGTTCATGACCTGGGTGATCATAAAGAAGAACCCTATGAACAATTGACCGTTGATATTGAAGCGGATCATCAAGGCGCCGTGATGGAAAAACTTGGCGAACGCCGGGCCGATCTGAAAAATATTGCACCTGATGGTAAAGGACGAGTCCGTCTGGAATATATTATTCCTGCGCGTGGATTGATTGGTTTTCGCAGTGAGTTTCTCACACTGACGTCTGGTACCGGTTTGCTTTATAACGTGTTCGATCACTATGGTGTTTATGTCCCCGTCAGTATTGGGCAACGTAATAACGGTGTCTTAATCTCCAATGGCCAAGGCAAGGCAGCAGGTTATTCTTTATTTACGTTACAAGAACGAGGCAAATTATTTATTGGTCATGCCGAAGATATTTATGAAGGCATGATCGTGGGCATACATTCACGAGATAATGACCTGGTTGTAAACCCGTTGAAGGGAAAGCAATTGACCAACGTTCGCGCATCTGGAACTGATGAAAACATAGTCCTGACGCCGCCTATAAAGATGACACTGGAACAAGCACTAGAGTTTATTGATGACGATGAACTGGTGGAAGTAACACCCAAAACAATCCGTATCCGTAAAAAGCATCTTAAAGAACACGAAAGAAAAAGCGCGTCACGTAAAGCAAGCTAATTAAATATCAGGTTCTAAACATTAATTTGAAATAAAACAGAACTACAGTATTTGTGGTTCTGTTTTTTTATTCCTGACGTTTACGTTAAGTCGGTTTCATTGTTACTCATATTTCGGCCAGAAGTGGACATTGATCGTTTCCGACGAGATCATTTTTTTATTAATCTTTTTTGAATATCCCACATTAGCCCTCCAATACCGCAAAGAATAAAACCAGTGAACAACCAATATAAGCCATGGGATTTTACTGTTTCTTGAATACCCTCCAAAGAACCAAACCCTATTACCATGTACATAACCATTATTATTGGCGTTAGTACCCCTGTAATGGCTCCATTAAGAATGCCAGCTTTTTTTGAAAAGAATGCTGCAAAATAACCAGATGCTAACCAAACTAAATAACCACCAAAAGTAATAATTGGTTGTATTTTTTCAATAATTGATACAGTTCCAATTAGAGAATTTATAAGAAATGTATAAAGGAGATATAAGACGATAAAAGCTCCAATGCCTGACGCAACTCCTTTTACATTAAACTGATCAATATAGGCCATACTTTTTTATGGTTATCGTTATTTAATAATGTCTGCTTTGGGTCGTTTGCTGCATTTGTCTATTCTATCCAATTTCTGAAAGCAGACATAACAATAAAGATGATTGCTCTTTTTAGAGGATGATTTTTAGTGACAAACATACCTAAAACAGAGGTCATATGTGGCTAATCAAAACCACATATGACAAGTTTGTTTCATATCTCGATTTGTTCAGCCAACTCCAAAGCGTCGTCAACTTCAATACCCAAATAACGCACCGTGCTTTCTAATTTTGAATGTCCGAGTAGTAGTTGTACTGCACGTATGTTTTTAGTCTTTTTGTAGATTATTGACGCCTTAGTACGACGCATTGAGTGGGTGCCATAACAACTGGGATTGAGTCCTATTAACGCCACCCAAATCTTAACAAGTCGGTAATAAGAACGCGTATGGATATGATTCCCGATTCTAACCCGACTTGGAAAAAGATAATCGTAATAATCAAGTTCAGCCGTATCTATCCAGTCTAGTACAGTCTCCTTAGTGTTTTTTGTGATTTCAAATTGGACAGGCTGTTTAGTCTTTTGCTGGACGACTTTGGCACGATTTAGCATCGTGCTGCCTTGCATCAAATCACTAACTTTGATCTTTACTAGATCACAAGCTCTTAACTTGCTATCGATTGCTAAATTGAACATGGCTAAATCACGTATACGAGTTTGTATTTGGAGGCGCGTACGTATTGCCCAAATTTCATTTGGTTTCAGTGGTGGCTTTTGACCGAGTAGTTTGCCTTTATTCCAGGCTGGTTTTTTAACTGGTTTATAGGGTAATAAATACATTCTTTTGATTCCTCATTGTTATGACAGGAATCGGAATTAATACTATGATAGGACTTACGAAATCGACCCGAAGCAGACATTATCAATCGATAATAAAAACGCAAAGTGAATGCCTTATCGGACAAAGTGTCCTCTAACACATAGTTAAGTTATTTTTAGATTATCAACAAAAAGGGAGTTCAAATGGAAAACGCATCCTCAAGCGAAATTGGTATTCAATACGCAGGTTTTTGGAGAAGGTTTCTAGCATTTTTAATCGACTATAACTTGGTTCTAATAATAGCTCTAATTTTGGTTTTATTTTTGAGTATGTTTGAACCAGCGGGATATAAAATAGAATCGCCGTTTGGAATCTTTAAAAATACAGAGGTAGTCGAGTCTGATGAAGTCGAAAGACC
This sequence comes from uncultured Gammaproteobacteria bacterium, assembly GCA_963976795.1. Taxonomy (GTDB): domain Bacteria; phylum Pseudomonadota; class Gammaproteobacteria; order Eutrophobiales; family Eutrophobiaceae; genus UBA7359. The sequence continues at coordinate 97,653 of CAXBLT010000007.1, read as the reverse complement.
TAATCTTGAAGGTGCGAATGTAAAAATTGAAACTACGGTAACCAAAGAGACGGAGTTTGGCTATTGGGAGTACATTTATCAAAAAGAAAAAACGACAAACGGTGATGAAACTGATACAGAGATTTACGAAATTTTAGATGGAGAAAAAATCAAGAATGAAAGAACAGACAAAGGGAGTTATCTTTTTTTTGTACTACTTTTTTATTATTGCCTATTCGAAAGTAGTCGATTACAAGCAACACCAGGTAAATTATTACTCTCCATAAAAGTTTCAACTACGAACGCTGGAAGACCAACAATACCACAGACCATTGCGCGAAACCTTTCAAAAATATTATCTTGCTTGACAATATTTATTGGATTCCTTCTCGCTGGGTTTACACAAAAAAAGCAAGCATTACACGATAAGCTAACCGATTTGTTGGTTGTCGATAAAACAACGGAACCAAAAAGCTTGGATACTGATTCTTATATTGTATCTGGTGAAGTTAGCACTGCTTGGATAAAGACAATAGCCATTTCATTTCTCATAATAAGTTTTAGCTATCTTAGTATGGGCTATATAACTTTAAAAATGGCACCTTACATGGAGAAAATGTTAGAAAATACAGTGTCTACTTTCAGTGCATCAATTAAGGCTGCTGGAGATTCTGTAACATTTTCAGATGAAGAGGAAAGCAAAGTTAAAATCACTTCTCAGGGGAATACAGTAGCCGTCGATGGCGATTCGGTAATAGTCACATCTGATTCCGACCGTGATTTGAATGTAAATGTCGGCGGAACTCCTAAAGAAGTTGCGGATGAGTTAAATAAATTCGATGAAATTGCGCTTGAAGTGATGTCAGAAATATTTCCCTTAGAAGAGATTGCTCCTGTTTTATCAATGATTAGCTATACGTATTTAATATTAGGCTGCCTTTTTTTCTTCGCAGGCGTTTTATTTTTAATTGGTCATGCTCAAGCGTACGTTGCTGGAATAGGAGTTTTAACTATTTCAATTCTTACGAGTATTGTTTCAATGTTATTTTGGGAGTGGGGGTTTTCTGGCCTGGGACTATTCATTGATTTGATTTTTTTAATAGTCATCATATCATTGGTGAAGAAAAACGGTAAAACGCTACAGTAACTTAACGAGGCAAGCCAGGTAGAGACGCTGTAAACGGTGCCTCTGATTACGGCGTTAATATCAGCTTGCAGGGATATTGAGATGTTTATCATGGTCTTGTCCGCTCCTGGCCGATATGAGAGCAATAGTGTGACTACCCAAAAATAGATATATTTAAGAAAGCATGAGGCTTCAAGGTAAAGTTTTAAATTGGAATGATGACAGAGGTTTTGGTTTCGTAGAGCCGAACGGAGGAGGAGAGCGTGCTTTTGTTCATATAAAAGCTTTTAAACTTCGATCTCGTAGACCTATTAATGGAGATGTCATCATCTATGAGTTAGTTCGTGAAAATAATAATCGTTATAAAGCTACTAATATTCAATTCGCTCGTGATACTGAGAGTTTAAATAAGAAAAATAATGCTTATAGCACCAATTCCTTGGGAATATATTTTATATTGATCTTTTGTGTTGCTTTATTGGCTTCAATATTTAGTGGGAAACTCCCTCTAACTGTTGCCGGCCTGTATGTTGTTATGAGTTTAGTCGCTTTTATTACTTATGCTCTTGATAAATCCGCCGCTCAAAATGCTCGTTGGAGAACACCGGAGAGTACTCTGCATATGTTTTCTCTTATTGGTGGTTGGCCTGGGGCTTTCTTCGCTCAAAATATGTTACGGCATAAATCGAGCAAGCAAGAATTTAAGCGTGTTTATAAGATTACCGTTTTATTAAATTTAGGTGCTTTAATATGGTTACATACAGAAAAAGGAAGCCTCGTTCTTAATAATGTCCTTTCTCCCATTACTACAAGGTTAATAAGTTCCTCCGCTTCTGTCCGTAACATAATATCGATTTATGAAAACAGACATAAACAAGGCCAAACAGAATTGTATTTAGTTCGGCCTTATTTATGGGTTTGTTTTAATGTCGAACTAACACAGTGTATTTTAATGTTGTGCTGCTTTCTGCGGGTACTTCGATATGCCATTCGGCTGTGCCAGCAGCGACTTTCTTAAATGAATGACTGTCTTCAAGCATCTTCCAGTCACCGGGGACAGGTTCGCGGACCACGACAGTCACTGACTCCGATTTTGCATTTTTAAGCTCTATTTCATAAGAACTTTCATAGGCGTAATTATATTTCCCATGCGCATTTCGTTTCTCAAAGTTGGTTTGATTTTTATCTGCCGTGATATCAAAGGCATCGCCTAGTTTTAAACGGATATCCTCATTCTTTGGTGTATGGTCAATTTTGTCTTCACCTATAAATTGTGCATTTCCAGATTTATCCTTTTTGTAGACTCGTACAACACCTTTAGGTAAGGGAATACCTAGTCCTGATTTTTCTTTATTCTTGAATTCGACGAAGACACCGACTTTTAGTTTTTGACCGATATTGCCGTAACTACTTTGATAATAATAAGGACTGCCCTGCAATAGAAATTCTTTGTTAACGGGAACTTGTGATGTGGTTAATAATGATACTTGTTTAGTTTGGTTATTAGACAGCGTCGTTGGTCGGTTTAGACTATACAGATGATATTCGAAGAGACTTTCTTCTGAGAAGCTATCTTCAGCAACCGTTGATTTCATTGCTGCCATAGGGCGATTTTCGAGTCGTTGCCTAAAGTCATGTTTAACCACGTTTACGTCTCCGGCGACGAGTTGAAGTTTGGCGTTGTTATAAGCGGTACCGCTTTTATTGTTTAAGGTCACCCATCCCATTAAGTTGAGCTTTGTATCATCGGCACTTAATTCTGCAACATAGTCTGCCTTCCAGGAAAGCCCAGATGAAAGGTAGCTTAACTCAACGTCTTGAGGTTGTGACGACTGGCTGTTGAGTTGTAGTACGAGAGTTGGTTGGTCGCGTAGGTTTTCGGGGACTTTATCGAAGATATAACGACCACGCGGATTCATCTCTATACGATCATCTATTTTAACAACCACGCCCTGGTTGGTGCTGAGGACAGTTGCTTCTTCAATTAATTCTTCCCCTGTTACCGGATTCATTGTTGCGATTTTTACTTTTTTACCGACATATTTTTCTAATAGCTTCTGTGGGGTGAGCAAGTCAAAATCAAAATTTTGTTCCAGGATATTAAAACTGTTTTCGTTTTTTAGACTTCGTAATAAAGACGTTTCCGGACGCATTTTTGCGCTAACGCCACGAAATGCGAGTAAATTAAACCCGCTATCTAGTTTAATTGTTCGGTGGTCTTTAATGAGCGCGAGGTTTTCATTATAGATGGTTACAGCAACGGTCTTTTGATCTTCCAGTGAGGTGAGTTTTTCTGTTTGTTTAGCCTGAGCCGTTCCTGAGCAAGTTATTATTGCCGCTACAAATAATGTTCGAGCTATTTTATTAAGGTTATTCAATTTCATTATTATTCTCCGAGTTTTAGAGGGGTATTTGTGAATCTTGTTGCTATAAACGAATGAAATGATGAAAGGGGTTAAATTAATTATCTATTACCCATAAAAAAAGCCGGGGATACCGGCTTTTATATTTAACTATTTATTGCTAAACCTAAAAGAATGCCATTGTTCTAATTTCGATGCTTTCTCTTGTTGGTGCGTTTGGTGGTGAAGTGGGGTCTTCGAAAGCGCTATGCCCCATAGAACTTGAGAGGCCGGGCTCACTTTCATATGTCTTGAGTAATAAGGCTTGCTCAGGCGTCATCTTGGGGAAGTAATACCAACGATGTTCAGGTGAATAACGAATAACATAAATCTCACCAGTACGGTCGCTGTATTTCAGTTCCATAATCAACTTATCCGCTTCTACTGCAGTAGTGTCGTCGATCATGGCCAATGGAAATTCTTCCACTGTTCGATATAACGGCTTCCAAACGTTAAAGAATGCAACTCTACGCTTGAGTAATTGTTCTGCCTCATCGGACAATAGTTCTCTAACACGTTCAGGCCCTGACCTCGGTGTATAATCACTGTGCGCTAGTTGGACTGTCGGGCGTTGTATTTCTGTTTGATCTTTTAAATCAGCAGACATTGGTTTTCGTATTGTGTGATCAAACACCTCAACCCTGTTAGCACCAGTGTGTTGTTTAACAAATTCAGAAATGAGTGGGTAAAATAATCTTTTGATAGCGTCATTATCATCGAATTGATCAAAAGAGTTATCGATTGACTTGAGCTCAAAGCCTTCGCGGTCAAGAGAGAAGTTATCTACGTTTGGCCATCCGTTATAAATTTTTACTTCTTGAGGATCTGTTCCCGGTGGGTTTAGTTCGATGGATGGATCTGGTTCGTAAAAATAATAGTCTGGTGGTATGCCATTATCTACCGTGTAATTAATAGTGGATGTGACAAAATCTTCGTTATTCATAAGTCCTCTCTGTTCAGGGAGTTCCTGTTCATGTGGTTTTGTGAATTTCTATCAGACAAAACAGTTTGCAAGAAGTTTAGCTGTTTTTTTCCAGAGTGAATCCAGGTCCAACATAGGTTTCTTCCCAACAGGGTAGTTTCTCCAGCTGTTCTGTCATCCAAGCTGATAAATGTGGATGTGACTCAAGGGGCAATTTTTGCAGAGCATGTAGGTGCATTGGTGCCGCAATCACAATATCAGCGATGGTAGGCTTGTCCCCGCACAACCAATCACTTTTGCTTAATCGGTCATCCAGAATACCCGCTAATAGATGAAATGTGTCATCTTGGGCCGCCAGTATTGATGTATCAGGTGTATCTCCCAGAATTGGCTTCACCATATTCTCTACCAGGTAGACATAACAAGAAGGGAACCAGCTTGACGATTCCCACAGTAACCAGCGATTGATATCAGCACGAATTTTTAGATCGGTAGGATAATATTCCATTTTACTATACTTGTCGGCAGCGTATTGAAGGATGGCATTAGATTCCCATAAGGTAAACCCGTCATCGTTCATTGACGGCATGCAGCCGTTGGGATTGATGGCCAAATACTCCGGGCTTTTGTGTTGACCTTGGAAATAATCGATGCGTTCAAGCGTATAATCAACATTCATCAATTTCAGTCCCGCAATGACCTTGCGGCTATTAACAGAGATAGGGTCAGCATATATTTTCATGTTTTTTCCTCTAAGAATAATTGCACAGAACTACATACAATAAGGTTATTTCACCTGAGATATTGTCGACAATATACGAGTTATTAGTAGAATTGCAAACAATAATGGTCAATATAGGCAGGTATTGTCGACAATAAGACGCTTTTAATGACCGAACTTAAGCAGTAGAAGGCTTGATCAGCGTATCTGATCCGATTTTAGCAGGTTAGTCGATGAGCAATATATTTTTAGGGTAAAAAAAAGGTCGGGTTAACCGACCTTTCAATTAAATAGCATAAAGCTATTTTTTCTTTGCTTCTTCGCGGGCCAGCGTCTCTGCAATGACCACTTCTGCCACATTTTTCGGGCATGGATTGTAATGTAAGAATTCCATTGAAAATTGACCACGACCAGATGTCATTGTTCGTAGCGAGCCTATGTAACCAAACATTTCGCTCAATGGCGCTTCAGCTTTAATACGAACCCCTGTTGGCCCAGCTTCCTGTGATTTGATCATGCCGCGACGGCGATTTAAATCACCGATGACATCACCAACATGATCTTCAGGTGTGAATACATCGACCTTCATGATCGGTTCCATTAATTGAGGGCCAGCCTTAGGCATACTCTGTCGATAAGCTGCCTTGGCGGCTAATTCAAATGCGATAGCAGAGGAGTCAACTGCATGGAAAGCACCGTCCATCAAAGTGACTTTGAAATCCAGACAGGGATAACCTGCAAGTACACCTTGATCCATGCTTTTCTTAAAGCCGCCTTCAATTGCCGGCCAGAATTCTTTTGGTACGTTGCCGCCAGTCACTTTTGAATCAAATACAAAACCGCTACCAGGTTCGCCTGGTTCGATGATGTAATCGATCTTACCGTATTGACCTGAGCCACCCGATTGCTTTTTATGGGTATAGCTATCTTCCAGAGTTTTTGTAACGGTTTCACGATAAGCCACTTGAGGACTACCGACTTCAACTTCAATCCCGTGAGTACGTTTCAAAATATCGACTTTAATATCGAGGTGTAATTCACCCATACCTTTGAGGATGGTTTCACCACTATCTTCATCGGTCTCAACGCGAAAGGAAGGATCTTCTTTGATCATTTTACCGATAGCGATGCCGAGTTTTTCAGACGCTGCTTTATCCTTTGGTGCAACAGCGATAGAGATAACCGGATCCGGGAATACCATTGGTTCAAGTGTCGCAGGTTTATCAGGGTCACATAAAGTGTGTCCAGTTTGTACGTTCTTCAGACCAATTGCGGCAACAATATCGCCTGCCTGTGCGCTTTCAAGTTCGATACGCTCGTCAGCATGCATTTCAACAATACGTCCGATACGTTCAGTCTTTCCGGTAAAGGTATTGAGTACCGCGGTACCTTTTTCTAATTTGCCCGAATAAATACGTAAAAAGGTTAATGCGCCAAAGCGGTCATCCATGATTTTGAACGCTAGTGCACGCAGTGGTTTATCTGCGTCAACAGTGGCAACTTCGCCGGTAGGGTTACCTTCTAAATCAACCTCTGGCTGTGGCTTAACTTCAGTTGGGTTCGGCAGATAATCAACTACCGCATCCAATACTAGTTGTATACATTTATTCTTGAATGCTGAACCACAATAGGTTGGGAAGAAAGACAGGTTGATTGTACCCTTGCGAATACAGGCCTTAATCTCTTCTATAGAGGGCTCCTCACCATCCAGATATTTTTCCATAACGGCATCATCTTGTTCAATAGCGGTTTCGATTAATTTTTCACGCCATTCTTCGACTTTGTCGACCATATCTGCTGGTGGTTCTTGAATTTCATAACTAAGAGGATCATTCTCGTCTTTCCATATCCAGGCTTTGCGAGTAAGGAGATCAACAGCACCTACAAAATCATCTTCGATACCTATCGGTAATACCATTACCAATGGGTTGGCGCCAAGTACATCTTTAACCTGTTGAACCACGCGATAGAAATCTGCACCGATACGGTCGAGCTTATTTACAAATATGATACGTGAGACTTCTGAATCATTAGCATAACGCCAGTTGGTCTCGGATTGAGGTTCTACACCACCTGATCCGCAAAATACACCTATGCCACCATCTAATACTTTCAATGAACGATATACTTCAATTGTGAAATCAACGTGTCCCGGTGTATCGATAATATTCATTCGATGGTCGTTCCAGAAACAGCTAGTCGCAGCAGACTGGATGGTAATCCCACGCTCTTGTTCTTGTTCCATAAAATCGGTGGTGGCAGCGCCATCATGGACTTCGCCCGTTTTATGAATTTTACCGGTCAGTTTTAAAATGCGTTCCGAGGTCGTGGTTTTACCTGCGTCCACATGCGCGAAGATACCTATATTCCTATACTTCGATAAGTCAGCCATTGTTCTTACTCTATAAAGTTAAATTAATTAATGAAATCGATTACTTTCCCTGTGCCTAGTTTCGGGAAACTGCGCTACAAATAATACCCTCAGATTTCTGCATATCCACTGAGTTGACCGCATGACGTGTAAACTGGCGGGCGGAGTATAAACCAGATTGTCTAAATATGTGAAATCATGTGTCATTTCTGCATAAAAAATTGAAAATTAACCCCGATCAGCAGGAATTTAGAGGAGATTTCACAGCTTATATCCAGAAGATTGCGCATTCCAAACTTTAGCAACAGTTAAACTCGACGTATAATTAGTTTAATGCACGATATTCCAAACCGAATTGCCGACGTATTGCTTGAAGTTGAGGCTAGTCTCCGTACCCATGGTAAATGGGATAGGTGCAGACCTAATGCTAGTGATCTGAATAGCACAATCCCTTTTTGTATGGATACGCTCAAATTTGAGCAATGGTTGCAATGGATATTCTTACCAAGGATGAAAGAAACCATAGAAGAGACCAAACCGCTGCCGGCACAAAGCGGAATCTTCGAATATGCGGAAGAATGCTTGCATAAGGATGATCCATCTACTCATACCCTTCTAAAACAGCTCAAGACCTTTGATGATTTAATCAGTATTCAAGCAGCTGCACTGAGACACTAAAACAACCTGAAGGAATCAATTTTATAAAAATAAGGTCCATGGATAAGCTTGATAAAATTGTCGCAGAGTCCAAGCGCAATGCCGAATTAAGAGGACACGGATATCGCGAACAGGCGCTCAAACTGTATCCGTGGGTGTGTGGTAAATGTAAGCGCGAATTTACACGAGAAAATATCAGCGAATTAACAGTTCATCACAAAGATCATAATCACGATAATAACCCTGAGAATGGGAGTAATTGGGAGCTACTGTGTCTCTATTGTCATGACCATGAGCATGCAAAATATCTGGATGCTAATGCTCCACCAACAAGCGCGACTAATGAACTTGAACAGGGACATGGTACTGGTAAGCCATTCGCAATTTTACAGGACTTACTGAAGAAAAATAATTAGAGTCTAACGTTCGGATTATGCCGCACTATTTTTTTTCTCAAACGCCAATCTATGCTTATTAATTTTATGCATATTTGTTTCAGCCCATGTTGTTACTTGTTGAATTACAGGAACCAGATTTTCTCCTAATGGGCTGAGTTGATACTCAACTTTTAGTGGTAATTTATTGGCATACACAGTTCGATTTACCAATCCATCGCGTTCCAGCTTTCGTAAAGTTTGCGTAAGCATTTTTTGCGACACACCTTCACAGAGCCGTTTGAGTTCACCAAAACGTAGAACCTTCTGTTTGCTTAACGCACAAATCACCAGACAAACCCATTTTTCACTGATTAAGACAAGCACTTCTCTGGACGAACATTTAGCGGCAAAAACATTGGCTTTTAAATTAGTCATTTAGAACTCTCTTTGGTTACTTATAGGAACCTAGTTTACATAATAAACTAAGTGGATTATAGTTTTTCAACTTGTTATCTGCAACAGATAAGACTGGCATTATTTTAAATGAAATGGTCATTCAAGTTTCTGTAAACACGGCACAAAAATCTTACTCTCAATAATCAGACGAGTATATGAATTGCCATGAGTTATTATTAAAATTAATAGGAGTTTTTTCGAATGCCCAAGACTGTTCGTTTTCATGAATTAGGTAATGCCGATGTCCTCAAACTGGAGGAACTGCCGCTAACTGAACCGAGTGGCACAGAGGTTCGTATCAAGGTTGAGGCGATTGGGCTAAACCGTGCTGAAGTAGTCTTTCGAAAAGGGCAATATCTGGAAACTCCGAAATTACCATCTCAAATAGGTTATGAAGCTGCTGGTATTATTGATGCGGTTGGATCAAACGTTACGGGTTTCCAGGTAGGAGATCGTGTTAGCAGCATTCCTGCCTTCTCAATGGTTGATTATGGTGTTTATGGTGAATCTGCGATCTTGCCTGTTACTGCGATAGCGCATTATCCGAAGAAGCTTTCTGCAACTGAGGGCGCGGCTATCTGGATGCAGTACATCACGGCATATGGAGCTTTGATTGAATATGGAAAAATGAAAAAAGATGATGTTGTGTTGATAACGGCGGCTAGTAGTAGTGTTGGTTTAGCCGCGATTCAGCTTACTAAGGCAACAGGTGGATTGGCAATTGCGACTACACGCGGTGCAGATAAGAAATCATTCCTGCTTGAAGCGGGCGCTGATCACGTCATTGTCACCGATGAAGAAGACTTAGCAGAAAAGGTGGCAGAGATCACATCAGGGGTAGGAGCAAATTTAATTTTTGATCCAGTTGGCGGACCTATGCTACTTGAGCTTGCGGCCGCATCAGCTACAGGCGCAACCATTTTTGAATATGGTGCTTTATCGCCTGAACCAACACTCTTTCCTTTATTTCCAGCACTAGCAAAGGGATTGACTATCCGGGGCTATACCTTGTTTGAAATTACGCAATCGCCAGAGCTATGTGACCGTGCCAGAGACTATGTGTTCAATGCACTTCAATCGGGGGATATTAAACCGATCATTGATGACCATCGGTTTAGTCTGGATGAAATTGTTGAAGCACATCGCTTCATGGAAACAAACCAGCAGAAAGGCAAGATTGTTGTTACCGTCTAATGCAGTGCTTCGTAAAAAGTAACATCAAAGACGAATTAAAAATATGAGATTAAGATAAGCGCTGCACTAGATATCTCCACTAAGAAAATTATCAATAAGGAAAAATTATGAGTAAAGATAGTCCATTGTTAAACCCGTTATCATTAAATGATTCTTTGCAATTAAAAAACCGCGTTGTGATGGCTCCTCTGACACGAGCACGTTCAGGACCCGATCGCATTCCTAATGAACAAATGGCTGAATATTACCGTCAACGTGCTTCGGCGGGTTTGATTATTGCCGAAGCGACGGTGGTATCGAAGATTGCCAGAGGCTGGGTTGAATCACCGGGGATATATAACGATGAGCAAATGCAGGGCTGGAAAAGGATTGTTGACGCGGTTCATGCTGAAGGTGGCCTTATATTTTTACAGTTATGGCATATGGGCCGAGCTTCACACAGCAGTTTTCATGACAATGGTGAATTACCAGTTGCGCCTTCTGCAATCAAAATAAATGGCGATGGGATCCATACACCTAATGGAAAGGAAGACTACGAAACTCCGCGTGCACTGACCATCGACGAGATTAAGCAAACGATACTGGACTACAAGAATGCTGCGAAGCGAGCGAAGCAGGCCGGTTTTGATGGTGTGGAGGTACACAGCGCGAATGGCTATCTACTTGATCAGTTTTTGCAGTCGCGCACCAATCAACGTAACGATGAATATGGTGGCAGTATTGAAAACCGTTACCGTATGCTGGATGAAGTACTTAAAGCCGTCACTCAAGAGATCCCAGTTGACAGAGTCGGAGTTCGTCTTGCACCTAATGGTATATATAACGATATGGGGTCACCAGATTATCGTGAGACATTCACCTATGTTGCACAGCAATTAAATAACTATGGATTGGCTTATCTTCATGTCATGGATGGTTTGGATTTTGGTTTTCACGAACAGGGTGAACCGATGACGCTGGATGAATTTAGACAGGTATTTGATGGCCCGCTAATGGGTAATTGTGGTTATACGCAAGAGACGGCGGAACAGGCTATTACCGATGGCAAAGCCGATCTTATCGCTTTTGGACGACCTTATATTAGTAATCCGGATTTGGTAGAGCGTTTCAGAAATGGCTGGACGCTGGCACCTGAGGCGGACGCGGAATTATGGTGGACTCCGAGGGAGGATGGTTTAATAGATTTTCCTGCTTATGAAGCGGCGTAATCGAAACATTGGCCGCATGTGAACTAATAACGACAACTAATGTGTCGTGTATCTAGATTCAGGGACATAAAAAAACCGCTCTTGGGAGCGGTTTTTAATTTCTGCATAATGAGGAATAAATTAAGCAGTAGGTACTGATTTCTCAACAATCTTTTTAACGCTGGTAGCATAAGATTCACCCAACTTGGCAATTTCTTGTGCGTCTTCTATTGCGTGAGTTGACACGCTCTGCGCGACTTCAACTTGGCTACTCAGATAGCTTTGCAGAGAGTCAAAGTCTTTGATCTCGCTTACAGATTTCAATGAATCAACGCTAATCTTTGCATTCTCCTGAAGTGTCTTAATTTGGATAGCAGAGATTTCCTCAATGCTTTTTAAGGCCAACTCGTTGAGTTCTTTTATCGGTGCTACTAATTTTTCAAATGTGTTTTCCATTATATTTCTCCAAAATCTTATTTAAACATTGGAACACATTATACTCTAGATATGCTGCACCGCAACATAATCTTTGAGTTATTGTAAGTTATTGATTATATTGTAATTATACTAAATTTTTAATGGTAAAATGGGAGGAAATAGAAATTGTAACGAGGAATTTAGCAATTAAGGAACCGCTCAAAAAGAGCGGTTTAGGGTTAGCGCGAGCAGAGGCTATTATTTATGAAATAATTGATTTTTCGACAACTTCCTTTGCATCGGTAGCGAATGAACTGCTCAGTTCCGCAATTTCTTTGACATCAACTACGGCATTATCTGAAACATACTGACTGACGGCGATCTGACTTTCCAGATAGTTTTTAAATGAATCAAGATCTTTGATTTCTGTTGCGGTATTTAAAGCATACATACCAATTTTTGCATTGTCTTGAAATGCTTTAAACTGCAGAGCGGTTATCTGCTCAATGCTTTTGAACGTCAGTTTATTCAATTCCTTTATTGGTTCGACTAACTTCTCAAATGATTTTTCCATAGCTCTACTCCAAAGACTTAAATTGAAATTGTATTAGCTACAATTATACGTCAATTATGCTGCGTCGCAACATCATGATAAAGAAAGTGTGAACTTGTAGCGGTTTTGGGTATTTCAAGGCTAGTTTATCTAAGCAATTGTAATATAGAGTTATTTTCCTTCATGCCTCGCTTTCTTCCAGGAAGGTGCAAAATAAGTTTGCACATAATCGACAAAATTTCTGATTTTAACTGACATATGTTTACTATGAGGATAGACAAGATTATTTTCTAAATCTCGGATAAATTTTGAACACATGGTGTTTGAAATATCCAGTTTTTCGCTGTGTTACAAAACTACCGAGTCTTGTGACACAGTGGCAAATACTTTCATGCTCGTTAGCCTATCCATTGATATACACCTGATTATGTCCTTTTTGCTATGCATGAATTCATGTTAATTAACATGAGTCGTGATCATGAAGAATAGTAATAAAAGACGGTTGTAGGAAAATTAAGCTTCAAAGCAGGAGCTAGTTTCAAAACTCCTACTCTTAGGGATAGCCTTATTTGATGTATAATCAAGACACAAGGATGTGTATAGTAATTTTACTCACGCATTATTCCTTGCTGTTAACAACGGTAATAAAAAACAGATACAATACTGTTTATATTCTGCTTACTATCCATTAGTTAATCAATTTTCAATTAAGGAATATTTACATGAGTAAAGCCAGCCCATTGTTAAAACCGGTTTCAATAAATAATTCACTAGAGTTAAAAAACCGTATCGTAATGGCCCCGTTAACAAGAGGACGCGCTGGGAGTGAGCGAGTCCCAAATGCATTGATGGCAGACTATTATAGTCAGCGTGCATCGGCAGGGCTGATTATTTCAGAGGCAACTGTTATTTCAAAACAAGCCATCGGCTGGATGGATTCACCTGGAATCTATAACGATGAACAAGTGCAGGGATGGAAACTAATCGTTGATGCCGTACATGAGGCGGGTGGTAAAATGTTTTTACAATTGTGGCACTGTGGCCGCGCTTCACATAGTAGTTTCCATAACGGAGACCTGCCCGTTGCACCTTCAGCAATAAAGTTGAATGGTGAATATATTCAAACCCCCAAAGGTAAAGAGCATTATGAAACTCCAGCGGCATTGACCGTTGAACAGATTAAGGAAACTGTAAATGATTATAAAAATGCCGCTAGACGTGCAATGCAAGCCGGTTTTGATGGGGTGGAAGTGCATAGTGCAAATGGCTATTTAATTGATCAGTTTTTACAATCGAAAACTAATGAACGTACAGACAGTTATGGTGGTAGCATTCCAAATCGATATCGTTTTCTTGATGAAATTTTGCAAGCAGTAATGGCAGAAGTATCTGTTGACAGGATTGGTGTCCGGCTTGCACCGAATGGTGTGTTCAATGATATGGGCTCTGTTAATTTCCGCGAGCAATTTACCTTTGTTGCTGAACAATTAAATAATTTTTCTTTAGCTTACCTACATGTCATGGATGGTCTGGCGTTTGGTTTTCATGAGCATGGTGAAGCCATGACGCTGTCAGAAATAGGAAAGGTATTCAAAGGACCGTTAATGGGTAACTGTGGCTACAATCAGGAGACTGCAGAACAAGCGATTGCAAATAAGCATGCTGATTTAATTGCATTCGGTCGCCCGTATATTAGTAACCCAGATTTGGTCGAGCGTTTTGAAAATGATTGGCCGCTTGCTGAAGAAGCGCCTACGGAAATTTGGTACGCACCTACTAAGGAGGGGTATGCTGATTTCCCTGCTTACCAATCATAGTTTTAAACTTATTATTCATTAGTCACGAATTATTCAAGGATTCTACTAAATAGCAGTTCCATGATGGATTCATGTTATTGGGTTTTATAGATATGGGTTTGAGAGATAATAGTAAGGTTATTGTTTATATAACCATTTCAATAACTCATCCTGAACCAATGTACCTGTAGTGTTTTGAATGCCTTTATAATTTTGTAATGAAACAATAATATAATTTTTATTACTCTTGCTTTTCACATAACCTGCCATTGATCTGACATTATCAATAATCCCGGTTTTTATACGAGCACTGCCTGGTGGAATAATGCCTTTAAGTCGTTTTCTTACAGTGCCATCAATACCGACTAAGGGAAGTGATGAAAAGTATTCTGGTTGGTAAGGACTTTGTAGTGCATGTTCTAACATCATAGCCAATGTGCGGGCGGATATTCGAGCACTGCGTGAAAGACCAGAACCATTTTCTATGATTAACTCTGGGGCAGGAATGCCGATATCATGCAGCCATTCAGCGATGACCTTTCTGCCCGCAACCTTGTTGCCGTAGTTATCATCATTTTCTTTACCTATAGTGAGTAATAGTTGCCGCGTCATTACATTGTTGCTGTATTTGTTAATATAGGTGATCACTTCACTCAAAGGCTTGGATGGCACTATATAAAATGGTTTATCGTCATCAATGCTCGTTTCGCCAATGTTTCCATTGATGGTGCCGCCCATGTCTTCCCATAATGCTTTGAAGACCCCAAAGATATAGTCACCGTTGGGTAAAACGGTACGCAACAGCGATTGATTGCCGCAACGTTTAGGATAATTCCCGCTAAACTCAATAGTAGTGAGAGAAGCTTGTTTAATGACATTAAATTTTAATTGGCGATGTTTTCCCTTGCACGCGCCATTGACTAGTTTCACTTTATTTCTAATCTGCAGATTTGAAGCCGGTGGATCTGCATAGACGTGAAGTTTTTTATCCATTGGGATGAAATTGAATTGATGTGCTCGAAAATTTAGTAATGCAGCATCAGGAAAGGTGTTGTAGACCCGGTAAGGTTTATTGTCAAAGTCTGCAGGTGAGCCGTTTTCATCTTCAAAATACTCATTATCAATAAGCAGGTCACCGTTAATATGTTGTATGCCACGGTTACGTAATGTAAATAATAAGTGCCAGAACGTTTCCCGCACGAGGAAAGGATCGCCGCGACCTTCGATGATTAAATCCCCATCGAGCGTACCGTTATTTAATTTTCCATCAAGATGGACATGGGTTTCCCAGGTATAATGAGGACCGAGTATTTCAAGACCGGCATAGGTCGTTAATAACTTTATAACGGAGGCCGGGTTTCGTGGGGTGTCAATGTTTAACGCAACCAGTGGATCGTTTGCATCAAACTCTTGTATATAAATACTTAAAGAATCTTTAGGGAGTTTATGTTTTGCCAGTATTTTATTGACAGATGCGGGCAAGTGTTCAACGCTGTGATCAGCGACAGCATGGTTACTGAGTAAGACTGCCAAACAGAAGACCATGCGAGACAATTGGTCTCTCAATACTAAGCAAAAATAATTCATATTGAATCGATATTTTTAAATTGTTTGTAAAGTAAATAGCCACCCCACACAAGCGCAAGTAAAATCAAGAGTGTTCCTGTTGTATTAAATGTGTGCGCAATTTCCCGGTGCGAGTCCAGCTTTCCTAAATCTATTAACATCGCATTCCAGTCATGATAACCCGGTTTGTCTGCACCTGTTACCCCACCAAGCAACACTAACTGTTGATTATAGGCATCATCAATATAAGGTGCGCATTCCATGAAACTTTGGCCTAACCACCAAAGCCCGACTGCTGCACCAAAGTTATTTTTACTTTTTATCAAAAAAGTGAGTATAACGGCTACAGGCATCAAGAGCTGACCAAGTGTGCCACCAAGTTTTGTCATAAACCAACCAAAGGGCATGAATACAATATGCCCGGCTTCATGGAAAACCAGGTTTATTCTGTGCAAATAAGAATTGCCTATTTCCGTTGGGTTATTAATAAAATCCATATTGATAAATTGCCAACCCCACACAGCAATACCGATAAAGACCAGAACGCGGCCATAAAATATAAACGGGTTTACTTTATCTTCAACAAAAAACAAACTTGAGCTGATTGCTTTTATAATTCTTGGGAAACCAGAGATTTCTATATTGTTTCGTGCCGTCCTTTTGGCTTCTGGAGATGAAAATTTCTGCTTCATCCATTTTGAAAAAATTATACCGCAGGCTGGGCAGGTGTCCGGGTTTACCTTTTCATCAGATTGGCGTTCATAACTGCACTTGGGACAGGTGATATACATTCAGTTCACGTGCTTCTTTCATTTCCACAAGACCAACAAACGTCAAACTGGCCTTCAATCAATTCACCGCACAGACATTGCCAGTCATCTTTTTTTTCAGCATTAGCAAGCACGTTGTCTATCAAGCGTTTGGCGAAGGTGTAGTCTGCATCATTGTTTACCCAGACCTCAGGCCAGCATTCATTGATCGGTAGCTCACCAATGCCACCACTTAAATTCATATTACGTAGATGGCAATCGATTTCATTGGCCTCCAGAAGACTATGAACGTGTCCTGCCATGATTGTATTGTCGCTGCTATATATCTTTTTCATGCTACTAATAAATATGTCAAAGAAACAACTGATATCAGTATTGCTATCAAAGCAAGGACGGTAATTCTATTTAGATGAGTAACTGTGTTTTTCAATTGTGCAGCAAGTGTTTCATTTTGTCGGGCAAGCTCCTCAATCAATTTTATTTGTTCGACATTGGATTCGTTATTTGTATCCATGCGTTGATGAAGACGCGCGACTTCATCTTTTATCCCTTCAATTGTCTCAGGAATTTCTTCATTAGATTCATTGTCGTGGCCCTGATCGCGTATCAGTTTTATTAAACGTGTCGCGCCCTGAATTACGATCGGCGCTGTATTTAATATTGTGTTGATAGTAGCTAGGCTCATAATGTTTTCTTCCACGAATATCCTTGAGTGTTTCAGATGCTGATTTGATTAAAAATCTCGTGCCAACGCCAGTGGTTAATAGCGTAAAGCCTCTTCCTTACAAATTTTGAAACATCTGTTTTGAATGAGATAATACATGAATTGTAATTTACATGGGTGTAATGGGCGGAAATTACGCCTGCATTTTCGAGACTTTCTCCATCCATGATGGTCGTATATAGTGCACGCAGGAAGGCTTGTAAGGATACAGGAGATTGAACGACGCAGAAGCCAAAGTCGAGGACCCGCAGTGACCGCACAAGAGCGGTGATTTATATGAAGGGATCTATATCATGATTGAGGCTTAGCAGGAAACATTGAACTTTCCCGTAAAACCTAAGGGATATTTCCCGGAATTTAAGTGTCAATAACAACAAATAAAAAATTAAGAGTTAATTATGTCTGTCATTTCTGAAATTCATCGACTGCAATCCTATATTGGAGAGCATATTATTGGCCAGGGACAACTGGTTAACCGTTTATTGATTGCTTTACTGGCCGATGGTCACTTACTCGTTGAGGGTGCGCCAGGTCTGGCAAAGACCAGGGCAATTAAAGTTCTGGCCGATGGGATTGAAGGTGATTTTCACCGTATTCAATTTACGCCGGATCTACTACCTGCTGACTTAACGGGGACTGAAATTTATCGTCAACAAGAAGGTAGCTTTGTCTTTCAACAGGGGCCTTTGTTTCATAACCTGGTACTTGCCGATGAAATTAACCGTGCTCCTGCCAAGGTTCAGTCTGCATTGCTTGAGGCGATGGCCGAAAGACAAATAACCGTTGGCAAGAAAACATATACCTTGCCGGGGTTGTTTCTGGTGATGGCAACACAAAACCCCATTGAGCAGGAAGGGACCTACCCGTTACCCGAAGCGCAACTGGATAGATTCCTGATGCACGTCACTATCGATTATCCCAAGGCTGAAGAAGAACACGACATTTTAAAGTTGGCTAGAGCTGAAGCGAAGCAATCATCAACACTTGAGACAATGACGCCGGTAAAGCAGCAAGACATATTTACTGCTCGAGATGAAGTCTTGTCGCTTTACATGGCAGACAACATTGAACAGTATTTATTACAGATTGTTCTCGCGACAAGAAATGCAAGTGCCTACGGGGATGATCTTAATCAATGGCTGCAATATGGTGCCAGTCCACGAGCGACTATTACATTAGATAGATGTGCGCGCGCTCATGCATGGTTGCAACAACGTGATTATGTCGGCCCTGAAGATGTTCAGGCTGTTGCTCACGAAGTATTACGTCATCGTTTGATTTTAAATTATGAAGCGGAGGCAGAGGGGATTACTACGGATAGCGTTATATCAGAATTAATATCGCGTATCGCTGTACCCTGAGTATTTCTGTTATGTCTGTAGTCTCTGAACAAATTCCAACTCCGGCGAATATCACAACGGCAGGTTTAATTGCGCTTAGTAGAAAGAGTCATGGTTTATCACTTAAATCCGGATTAATTGGCGCGCTGCAAGCGGGAGACTATCAATCGGCCTTTAAAGGTCGGGGTATGGAGTACGATGAATCAAGGTTGTATCAACCCGGTGATGATATTCGAAACATCGATTGGCGAGTAACAGCGCGTACTGGTAAAGCACACACAAAACTATTTCGGGAAGAACGTGAACGTCCAGTTCATCTATGGGTGGATTTTCGGGCACCTATGTTTTTTGCGACGCGCGGAAAATTCAAGGCGGTTATTGCGGCTGAGCTTGCCAGTTTATTTGCCTGGACTGCACAACGACAGGGTGATCGGGTTGGTGGAATAGTATTTTCTGATACGGTACACAAAGAATTAAAACCGCAACGTGGAAAATCTGCAGTACTGAGATTGATTAAACATATGGTGGAGCATCCTAGTTGGCAACAACCCGATATCAATGAAGAAAAGCAGCAAGGATTATTGCATTCATTAATCAATCTGCGTCGATTGGTGAAACCGGGGAGTATGGTCATCTTGTTGAGTGACTTTCGAGGATTAGATGAAGACTGTCGCTCCCATCTTATTCGTATGCGACAGCATAACGAAGTGGTCATGGTACATATCTATGATTGGTTGGAAGAGTTTTTGCCGCCTGCCGGAAATTATCGGATTACGAATGGAAAACAAGAATTAGAATTTGACACGCATAATCAAAAACTCATAGATGAACATACCCATAAATTCAATGCACACAAAGAATTATTATTAAAGACGGCACGGTCGTGTCATATGAATTATCTGTGTTGTCGTACAGAAGATAATCCTGAAAAAGTGATTAAAGAAGGTCTTCGAGCCAGGTGATGCAAGGTACTGACCCAGCGAGTTTACCGCTACGCGATATCCATTTACCCGATGCTGTTTCGTGGTGGCCGCTTGCGCCTGGATGGTGGGCATTAGTTATGTTGCTTGTCATTACCGTGTTACTAACGGGGTATTTAATTCGACGTTATCGCAATCACAAAATATCAGCGCTTTTTCTGGCCAAGCAAGAATTAGAACGTATTAAAACTGACTTTAATATCAATCAGGACAAATCAAACCTGGTAAAAGAACTATCGGAATTAATACGGCGTTTGAGTATTAGTATTCTTCCACGTCAAGAATCTGCGGGATTGACAGGAGCAGAATGGTTAAGATTTCTTGATCAATATTCAGACAAGAATGAATTTGATAATGGTATAGGTCGCGTTCTGATTGAGGCACCATATCAAGCCGATCCAGAGTTTAATAGTGATGAGTTGATCCAATTAATCTCAGCGTGGATTGAGACAGTTGGTAAACGAAAGAGGGGTGAGAAATGATTCATTTCGAATGGCCCTGGGTTGCGGCGTTGTTACCTTTGCCGCTAATCATTCGATTTGTATTACAACCTGTGGAAGTGGTCAATGAAGCTGCGCTACGTGTTCCATTTCTGGCTGAATTCAGCACGCATTCTAATGATGAACATCACGTCGATGTTAAACGGCGATTGATCTGGTTGGCTATTATTGCCTGGTGTTGCTTAGTGACTGCGGCAACGCGTCCGCAATGGCTCGGTGACTTTATTGAGATTCCCATGAGCGGACGTGACCTAATGTTAGCTGTTGACCTGTCCGGTAGCATGGAAGAGGAAGACTTCATTATCAAGGATGAAAAAGTTAATCGATTGATGGCCACCAAATATGTCGCCGGGGAGTTCATTGAGAGGAGAGTAGGAGATCGGCTTGGATTGATTTTGTTTGGTGAACAGGCTTATTTGCAAACACCACTAACCTTTGACCGTTTAACCGTTAAAACATTGTTATATGAATCAGCGATAGGTCTAGCGGGGAAATCTACGGCAATAGGTGATGCGATTGGCTTGGCGGTTAAACGATTACGTGATCAAGATGAGAAAAGTCGGGTATTGATATTATTAACCGATGGGGCAAATACGGCTGGCGAAGTCGAACCGCTTGCAGCAGCCGAATTAGCGGCACATGAAAACATGAAGATCTATACCATTGGTATCGGCGCAGATGAGATGATTGTGCGCTCAATATTTGGCTCGCGACGAGTTAACCCTTCCGCCGATCTTGATGAAAAAACCTTAAATGCAATTGCAGATAAAACAGGTGGGCGATATTTTCGTGCGCGAGATACAGAACAACTGGAGCAGATATATGCCCTGTTGGATGAGCTTGAACCGATAGAAAAAGATGTCCAACGATTCAGGCCGCAAACAGCGTTGTTTTATTGGCCATTAGCACTCGCATTAGTATTGATGTGCATTGTGATTATGATGCGACATACCTCCGGGGTAGTGAATGCGCGGGGAGAAGTGTAATGATATCTGAGTTTCATTTTATTCGTCCCTATTGGTTTATTGCACTTATTCCGTTGGTAATTCTTCTGTGGATGCTGGCTAAACGACATCTAATCAATAAACATTGGGAGAGCGTCTGCGATCCTGCGCTGTTGCCTTATATATTAGTAGGTAGAACTGGCGCTAAAAAATATACCAATATTTCATTGTTTGGTTTTGTGTCTTTAGTAATGATCTTTGCCCTTGCTGGACCAAGCTGGGAACGTTTACCTGAACCGGTATTTGAAAAACAATCCGCATTAGTTATCGCGATGGATCTCTCTTATTCAATGTATGCCGATGATATTAAACCGAGCCGACTTGAGCGTGCACGGTTCAAGATCTCCGATCTGCTGGACTTAAGACAAGAAGGGCAGACGGCATTAATTGTCTATGCCGGGGATGCCTTCACGGTGACGCCGTTAACCGACGATATAAAAACGATAAAATCTCAGCTTACGGCACTGACACCTCAAATTATGCCTGCACTTGGGAGTAATACTGACATTGCGTTGGAAAAATCAGCAGAGTTATTAAAACAGGCAGGTAATAGCGAAGGTCATATATTATTGGTCACAGATGAAGTCGATAGAGAGTTTGAGAAGTTTTTTAATAAAACCAATCGACGTGGCTATAAGGTATCAATACTCGGCATTGGGACAGAAGAAGGCGCTCCGGTGAAATTAGGTGATGGCGGCTTTCTAAAAGATAAAGCAGGGACGATCGTGATTCCAAAGTTGAATCAAGGGGTGTTGCGATTGTTGGCTAGTTCGGGCGGTGGATATTATGAAACGAGTCAGTTAGGTGATGGCGATATTGAACGACTCAATCGGCTTTTTAATAGTGGACTGCAAGAATCTAATGAAACCAAGTCTGAGTTTGAAACTGATCGATGGCGCGAATTCGGGCCTTGGTTGGTTTTATTGATCTTGCCCATTGTTGCATTCGGTTTTCGCCGAGGTTATTTAGCATTATTTATTTGTGTACTGATACAAGTCCCTGAGGAGGCTATGGCATTTGAGTGGGATGATCTGTGGTTGAATAAAAATCAGCAGGCGATGCGTGCCCTTGATAGCGAGCAAGCGGAGTTAGCCTCCGAGTTATTTAATGATAAAGAATGGAAGGCTGCGGCAAACTATCGCAAAGGGGATTTTGCGACAGTTGAAGAACTATTAAATGAAAAAGAGGATACGCGGAGTATATACAATCGAGCCAACGCCATGGCTAAACAGGGACGCTACGAAGACGCCATCGCTGCCTACGATAAGGTGTTGGAGAGCAATCCCGAACACGAAGATGCAATATTCAATCGCGAATTGATTGAAAAGGAACTGGAGAAACAACAACAGCAACAATCAGACTCGGATCAAAAGTCGGACGAACAGTCGGAACAGCAGCAAAAACAAGACTCAGAATCAGAAAAACAGCAATCAGATTCTGAACAACAAGAAAACTCCGAGGAACAACAGTCTTCGCAGCAACAACAAGAGCAACAAGATAATTCAGAGCAACAACAAGACGGAAAAGAACAAGAATCAGAAGAACAGCAAAAGTCTGAACAAGAGCAACAAGCAAAAGAACTCGGTGATGAAGAAGAGGAAGAACAGCAGCAGTCACAAGCCTCTACGCAGGAAGAAAAAGAACTCGATGAAGAGCAACAGGCAACAGAGCAATGGTTGCGCCGAATCCCTGATGATCCATCTGGATTACTAAGACGCAAATTTAAATATCAATACCAACAACAGAATAGGCAGTCATCAAGCAATGAAAAATATTGGTAATTAGAAGATGAATTACAAACAATTAATTACATTATCATTATTGTTATTTAGCCAACTAGTGCTGGCAGAAATCACGGTTAAAGTTGATCGAGACCCTGTTGTGGTTGATGAATCATTTCATGTTATTTTTGAAAGTGACGAAAAGATTAATGCTGAGCCTGACTTTAGTTCATTGGAAAGATTTTTCACAATATTAAATTCAAGGCAGCAGAATAAAGAGATGTGGATCAACGGTAAAAGCACTTATTCACAGATGTGGATAGTCACACTTATCGCGAATAAAACAGGAACCTTGAGTATTCCTGCCATTCGGTTTGATAAAGAGTTGACCAGACCACTTTCGATCAATGTCGTTGCTGGCTCACCAATAAGCCAGGGAAGTACAACGGACAATATTTTTGTCGATGTTGAAGTAAACACCCAGTCTCCCTATGTACAGGCACAGCTTATTTATACGGTTAGGTTGTATCGCGCGATAGTAACTAACAATGCTGCCCTTTCTGAACCAGCGGTGACAGGCGGACAGGCAGTAATCTCCAAACTTGGAGAAGATAGTAGTTTTGAAACACAACGTAATGGTAAACGTTATGTAGTTATCGAGCGTCAATACGTTATCTTCCCTCAAAGTAGCGGGCCGATGACGATTCAACCTATCGTCTTTCAGGGGCAAACGGGTGGTGCTGGCGGCTTCTTTAGCTTCGATAGATTTAACCAACAACCCACGTCTATTGTAAAACGTTCCAAGCCGATAGAGATTGATGTAAAACCTATTCCGGATTCTTTTACCGGTGATACGTGGTTGCCCGCTAATCAATTATCCATTCAGGAGCAATGGTCAGTCGATCCTTCAAAATTGAAACAAGGTGAAGCGACAACGCGCACCTTAACGCTAAAAGCAAATGGTCTGGCGGCGAGTCATCTACCTGAGATAAAGAGTCATTTGCCAGAGACATTAAAACAGTATCCTGATCAGCCAGAGTTTGACGAGTCTAATAATGCGAATGGATATGTTGGTGTGCGGCGCGACAAGATGGCGATCATACCAACTGAAGGTGGTGGCTACACTTTGCCCGCGATCAATATCCCTTGGTGGAATACTGATACCGACACAATGGAAGTTGCAGAATTACCTGAACGACACATTCAAATCGAAGGTAGTGTCGTTCCTGCACCTGTAAATAGTGATATTAAACAGCAGACAACAGAACAATTAATAGCAACCGAGTCAGAGAATAATGAACAAAATAATTTAGCACCAATAAGCTTGACTAAAGAAGAACCTATTTGGAAATGGGTGAGTCTGTGCTTGCTTGTGCTATGGCTATTAACATTGATACTTTTCTGGAGGAGTAAGCGTAGTGGTTCTGCCACTGATACCAGAGAAGAAGCAAAGACCTCAAACCGTAAATACCTGAAGGCAGTACAGCAAGCCTGTAAAAACAATGATCCAAAACTGACTCAACAAGCCTTGCTCGATTGGGCCAAGAATCACTGGTCCGACAAAAATATAAATAATCTCAATGCGCTAAAGGAATATAGTGATGAAGATTTTAAAATAAAACTGGATGAACTTGGTCGTTGTCTCTATGGAAGTTCAACATCGAAGTGGGACGGTGCAAGCTTCTCAAAAGGTTTTGAATCACAGTCTTTTGATAAAAAACAATCAACAGTTGTGAAGGGAAACTTGGAGCCTTTATATAAAACGTGACTGAAAAAATAATGCTTTTGATATCAGCGATGCGTGATAAACGTACGCCTTGGTATGCAAAGGCAATTGTCATCCTGACGTTGGCCTACATCATTAGCCCAATAGATATCATCCCCGACTTTATTCCTGTCATTGGCCTACTCGATGAAATTATATTAATCCCGATAGCCTACGGAGTTGTGATGAGGTTGATTCCCGATGATGTGAAAGCGGAAGCTACCTCAGGTAACATTGAACGAGACAATGATTTCAGATTTAAGCTACTCGGAATAGTGATAGTCATCGTTGTTTGGGCAGCATTGATCTTCAGTGCATATTTTCTGTTAAATTATCAATAAGAAGTTAATGCTATGGAGTTGGTCTTAACGAGAGACAACACTTGTCTTTTGCTTATGGCCTGCCTGAGAGAGTCGAGATCTCGGGCTAAAAATAAACCAGGTAAAACTAACGTTTTTTCATTAAACGTTTATTACCATCCTTCTTTTTAGCGTCACTATTCAGAAATTTTTCTGTAAAGGAGTCGGTATAACTTTTTTTGGATTCTTCAGTTGATGCAACTGTGGCTACAGCTGTGCCAGAAAATTCTTTATTAAAATAAGCCTGGCAAGAATCAGTAGCGATTTTGAGAGCTTGGTCTGATTGGGCTTGAGTAAGGTTGTTTACAACATCAGCTTTCAATTGTGCCACTAATGATACAGCGTGGCGTAAACAAGCCTTATTAATTTGTGTTTTAGTCTCGTCTGCATAGGATGTGGATGAACATAGTGATAATACAAATATAAAATATAACGGTCTCATGGTTTCTCTCATTAATTATTGTTTAATAATGGCGACACATAAACTAAACCAGGCAATGATAAATAATAGTCCACCTATCGGTGTCACCATACCTGGCCAACTCAGGTTAAAAATACTCAATAGGTAGAGGCTACCACAAAAAAGAACAATTCCAACAAACATCGACCAGCCTGAGCTTTTGAGCCAGATATTTGCAGGTAAGTTCATTGCAATAATACCGACGAGTATCAGGCCGAGGGCGTGATAGAAATGGTATTCCACACCTGTGTGAAAGGCCTTCAGCAAGCTTGCATCGAGCCGTGCCTTTAATGCATGCGCACCAAAGGCGCCGAGCATTACGGATAACGCGGCATTCGCCGAGCCGAGTAATAAAAACAACTTGGCTGTGATGTTTATTTCATTCACTTTTTAACAAAACGTAAGGTCATGCGATCGCTTTCGCCTATTGCAGTATATTTATCTTTGTTGACATCCTTCAAACGATAACTTGGTGGTAGCGTCCAAACACCTTCAGAATAATCTCTGGTGTCTTTGGGATTAGCATTGATTTCAGAAGCACCCATTAATTCAAAGCCTTTATCTTCTACCAGTCGAATTAGATACAACTCAGGGACATAGCCCTTTTCAGCTGATACTTTTGCGTCACTATCTTTGGTAGCACGATGTTGTACTACACCTAAAATAGCACCTGGTTTTAACACTCGGTTAAAGGCGGCAAAAATATCTTCTATACCGCCATAACGGATCCAGTTATGTGAATTACGAAAGGTAACTACCATATCTAATGATGCGTCGGGTATAGATTGCAGATAAGTGTCTTCCTGCATCACCACAACATTAACTTTACCGTAGACATCAGGGTTAGCTTCTATCTTCTTTATGAATCTATTATGTATATTGGCGAGGTATTTTGTTGGATTGTTTGCACCAAAACTTGCAACAGTTAGCTGACCCTTGTCAGCTAGATAAGGCGCAAGTATTTCAGTGTACCAACCACCACCAGGCAATATCTCTAATACTTTCATTGTGGGTTTGATCTGAAAGAACTGTAATGTCTCTTTTGGGTGGCGGTAGATATCACGCGCCTTGTTTTCAACACTTCTATTAGCACCATTGACTGCGGCATCAAGTTGGTGATCCTCAGCATGTGCATTGAATGTGATTAATGAAAATAATGCGTATGCAATAATCAGGGATCTAGTCAATGTCATTTTGTTTTTCCTTGTTAATTTCAATTGTTAATTCTTTACCGCCAAACTCATGAACCTGATCATAGGCTCGAATGATCGCTTTATTAATACTTTCTGGTATAGCAATGGTTGATGATCGAGTAAACGGCTTATGTGTGCGGGTGTCTTTAAACTCGGGAACCCGACGTTTTACCATCAGGAGCAAGCACTACCCAAGCTTTAGCAAAATGTTCCCAGCCTTCATCAGCGTGTTGTATAGTGACATCAAAACGATAATTGCCGCCACCTATATCCTCAATCTTGGCTGATAATACATCAGCTTCTCCAGCAAGACTGGTGACTGATGATGAGAGAAGTAGCAGACTTAAAAGTACATTACGCATATCATAACCATTTTAATTGTATCTATTTAGTATTGCATCACGAATCAATCTATGGACAAGCACTCCAAAACACAAGTTCCAGCAAAACTACTTTTAAATCCGGCACATTGTTTGTCTCTCGGGTTTGGCAGTGGGCTTGCACCAAAAATGCCCGGTACTATGGGGACACTAATTGGTGTAGTGCTGTTTATTCTATTACCTTCATTGGATTGGAAGCTTTATCTTGGCATTGTTACTATCGCGTTTATCATGGGTGTCTTTTTATGTGATTACACGGCAAAAGCGCTAAATGTCCATGATCATCCGGGCATAGTCTGGGATGAGATCGTGGGCTATTTTATCACTATGTTGATGGTGCCAAAGAGCTGGCTATGGATATTAGTCGGATTTGTCTTATTCAGGTTATTCGATATTCTTAAGCCTTGGCCCATATCGATAGCAGATAAAAAGGTGCATGGTGGCTTTGGTATCATGCTGGATGATGTCATTGCAGGCATTTTTGCACTGATAATTATTCAAATAATTCTATATTTGTTATAAAGTTAAGAAAATTAGCTCAAAAATACTTTAAATAACTTGAGATTCCATGCTTGATAATAAAATGACATTAGTCTTTATTTTTATCTTCTCGCTTATTTCGATGCCGAGCCAAGCCGATATCTATAAATATGTTGATAAGCATGGTCGCGTCATTCTGACTGATAAACCGACACATTCTGGATATAAGCGTCTGGTTAAAACCTGGAAAGGATGGGAAGAAGCAAAAGTACCCAAAAGTTTTAATTGGGTAAAAAATCAGAAAAAGTTTGATCCGACGATAAGGAGTGTCGCGAAGATATACAAACTACCACACACCTTAGTGCATGCTGTCATCACCGCTGAATCGTCTTATAACCCAAATGCGATCTCGCGCGCCGGTGCAGTAGGCTTGATGCAGTTAATGCCGGAGACTGCAAAGCAGTATGGTGTGAGTAATCGGCGTGACCCAAAACAAAACATCTATGGCGGTTCACGTTATCTTCGTTATTTACTAAAGCTGTTCAAAAACGATTTGTCTCTGGCATTGGCAGCCTATAATGCGGGAGAAGGTACTGTGAAAAGATATGGCAATAAGATCCCTCCGTATAAAGAAACTCGCAACTACGTCAATAAAGTTATCAAGTATTACAAGAAATATCGTAGTTCGATGAGTTAAGCAACAATTCAGGGATGTAATAATTCGTTTGGTACAAAAGTAAAAGCGCTCGCTTATTACTGAACCTGAAAAATATAATCTTGGTATTTTCAAACGATGTTTCTTGACACCTTCTTTGCGTATGAAGACAGATGTAGCAGGCTTAGCGTAACAACTGTATGGAAAATAAATAAGCGAAGTTGCAATACCCAAGGAGGGCAGGGTTAATCAAGAACGTAAATAAACAGTTGTGAAGTGCAGGTATGTCATCAAGAATCTTTTTTCCAATTTCCCCAGACGTTGTCCGGAATTGGTGAGTTCGATTTTGATGCAGAATTGTCTCGGTGTTCGGGCCTATTCGTTATTATTTTCGCTGGTGAGCCCGGTTTCTGATTCATGGGAATAGTTCTATCCCTTGGAGGAATGGCGTATTGTTCGTCATCAGGTCTCGGCAGTCGTTTGAACTTATAAAGATAAAATCCTTCTACTTTTTCTCTGGCCCAGGGAGTCTTGCGCAGGAACTTCAAGCTTGATTTGATGCTGGGATTACTCTTGAAGCAATTGAGGTTCATGGCATTAGCCAAGTCTTCCCAAGAGTAATGTTCCAATAACTCCGTTAGCAATGCTTCAAGCTTAACGCCATGCAGTGGGTTATTTTTTTGAACTTCAACCTTGGGAGTATCTGAGTCTGACATTGTATTGTTTATCAACAAAGCCTCTAGGTGATTTTATTCATCAGTGACGCAACCTTCAGAAGCGGTCTTTACTGTTTTGATATATCTATGCAATGTTCCTCGGTTTGCTTTATAAGCAGGCATTGTCCAGCGTGATCTTCTTTTGTCGATCTCATCATCGCTTACATCAAATACAATCTGATTTTTTTCTGCATCAATAGTAATAATATCGCCATTTTCAACCAAGGCAATTGGTCCGCCTTCTTGTGCCTCAGGGACAACATGACCAATGATAAAACCGTGTGAACCACCAGAGAAACGACCATCAGTGATCATTGCAACATCACTACCCAGACCTGCGCCCATGATAGCAGAGGTAGGTGTTAACATCTCCGGCATACCTGGCCCTCCTTTGGGGCCTTCATAGCGAATAATAATGACATCACCTTTTTCAATTTTATCTTCTTCTAAAGCCTTGAGCATATCTTCTTCAGAATCATAAACCTTTGCTGGGCCCTTAAATACAAGACCTTCTTTACCTGTGATTTTTGCAACGGAACCTTCTGGTGCGAGATTACCTTTTAATATCCGTATATGACCACTTTCTTTTAATGGTTTGTCTAATGGCGCAATAATATCTTGTCCTTCTTTAAAGCCAGGTAGATCCGCCAGGTTTTCTTTAATTGTTCTTCCAGTTACAGTCAGGCAATCGCCATTGATCAATCCATGTTCAAGTAAGAACTTCATAACGGCAGGTGTACCACCGATAAGATGCAGATCCTCCATTACATACTTACCACTGGGTTTTAGATCAGCAAGATAAGGTGTGCGATCGCTTACGGCTTGAAAGTCATCAATAGTTAATTTGACATCAACAGCGCGTGCCATTGCCAATAGATGCAATACGGCATTGGTCGAACCACCCAATACAGTGACCACTACCATTGCGTTTTCAAATGCCTCGCGAGTCATGATGTCACGTGGTTTGATATCTTTTTCTAATAGATTCTTTATTGCCTCACCGGCTTTGAAGCATTCTTCTAATTTACCAGGATCAACGGCCGGTGTTGATGAACTGTAAGGTAGTGACATGCCCATCGCTTCAATTGCCGATGCCATTGTGTTGGCAGTGTACATTCCACCACAGGCTCCGGCGCCAGGGCATGATTTTTTGACAATATCCTGACGCGTGTCATCATCGATTCCACCCGTAATAAATTCACCATAACTTTGGAAGGCAGAGATGATATCAAGCGTCTGTTCTTTACGGTGGCCCGGCTTAATGGTGCCGCCATAGACCATAAGTGAGGGTCTATTGAGGCGCCCCATGGCAATCAAGCAACCGGGCATATTTTTGTCGCAGCCAGGCAATGAGATGTTGCCGTCATACCATTGTGCTGACATGACTGTTTCGATCGAATCGGCAATCAAATCACGTGATTGTAATGAGTAACTCATGCCGTCTGTGCCCATTGAAATACCATCGCTAACACCAATTGTATTAAAACGTAGGCCTACGAGGCCAGCTGCAATGACGCCTTCTTTTACTTTTTCAGCAAGGTCAAGCAGGTGCATATTGCAGGTATTTCCTTCATACCAAATACTGGAGATACCCACCTGAGCCTTGCTCATGTCTGCATCGGTCATACCGGTACCATAAAGCATGGCTTGGGATGCGCCTTGAGACTTCGGTTCTGTGATGCGAGAGCTGTATTTATTTAATTTATTACTCATTTTATTACCTATGCTGATTCTACTGTTCGCTATGACTTAAAAAGGTGCGTTAGAATACATTAGGTCTGACCGCTTGTCAGGCGCAGAAACAATAACAATAAAGACAATTAACATGAGAAAAACACCAGAATTTGAAGATTGTTTTGCAGAATTGATAAGTTTACCTTCCGTAAGCTGTATTAATCCCGAACATGACCAGAGTAATCGCGAGGTAATTGATGCTCTCGCCAATTGGTTAGATGCGCTTGGTTTTGCATGTGAGATTATGCCGATCAGTGATAATCCGGAAAAATGCAATCTCATCGCGCGCCGCGGTGATAGCCAAGATCTGCCTGATAACAGCGGTCTGGTTTTGTCTGGTCATACGGATACTGTTCCCTATGATGCCAAGGGATGGGATACCGACCCATTTAAGCTGACAAAGATGAATGAGAACTATTATGGTCTCGGCACGGCCGACATGAAGAGTTTCTTCCCTATCATTTTTGAAACTCTTGAGAGACTCTCGGACGTAAAATTTAGTAAGCCGATCACTGTTATCGCCACTGCAGATGAAGAGAGCACGATGTCAGGCGCGCGCGCGATACAGCAAGCTAATAAATCACTGGGTCGTTATTGCATCATCGGTGAACCTACTGGGCTTGTACCGAGACATATGCATAAAGGCATTATTATAGAAACAATTCATATCGAAGGACGTTCCGGTCATTCTAGCGATCCTACTTTGGGCAATAGTGCACTGGAAGGGATGAATGATGTGTTGAATGCACTCAGACAATGGCGCGATGAGTTACAAGCTGAGTTTCAAAATGAAGAATTTAAGATACCTGTCCCGACTTTAAATCTAGGACGTATTCAAGGAGGTGATAGTGCCAATCGTATTTGCGCGAATTGTGAGCTATCAATGGACCTCAGAATGTTACCCGGTATGAAATTAGAGCCTTTAAAAGAAAAATTGCACCGTGTCGTCAATGACGCCTTGGCTGGTTCTGGACTTAAAGTTGAGTTCAATAGCCTATTTAATGGTACGCCACCAATGCAGACTTCTATTGATAGTGAGGTCGTTAAAATGAGTGAAAAGCTAACACAACAGCATTCCAGCTCAGTTGCATTTGGTACAGAAGGCCCATTTTTTAATGACATGGGACTGGAAACAGTTATTCTTGGCCCCGGTGATATTGATGTTGCACATCAACCGAATGAATATTTACAGATTAATAGAATTGAACCGATGATTAATATCCTGTCAAAGATGCTTAATCATTTTTGTGAACCAAAGTAGTGAAACAATTATAGTGAAAAACACAATGGAAAATAACACCGCATTTGTTGAGTGTTTTAGAGGTGCAGCGCCCTATATACATGCGCACACGCGCAAAACATTTGTCTTGCAAGTGGGCGGTGATGTTGTTGCGTCTACAGGGTTTTCCCATTTGATTCATGATTTGGCCTTGCTGAATAGTCTGGCGATCAAACTGGTTATCGTTTTTGGTGCGAGGCCGCAAATAGATAGCATATTAAAAGAAAGAAATATTACACCAGAATACTGTGGCGCCTTACGTGTCACCGACGAGGCTTCAATAAGCAGCGTGACACAAGCTGTTGGTGAAGTGAAGATTAAAATTGAAGCATTGTTATCTATGGGGCTGCCCAATTCGCCGATGGCAGACTCTGCCGTCAAGGTTGCCTCTGGCAATTACGTAACAGGCAGGCCTTATGGAATTCTTAATGGAGTCAATCTCAATCTTACCGGCAGGGTAAGAAGTATCGAAAAAGAAGTCATCAACACGCGACTTGAAGCTGGTGAGATAGTTTTGATAACGCCTTTGGGTTATTCGACGACGGGTGAGGTGTTTAATCTGAGTTCAATTGAGGTTGCAACGCAAGTTGCTATCGATCTGGCAGCAGACAAATTGATCATGTTTAATAATTCTCAAATATTGAAAGATGACAATGGTGAGATGATTAGACAGATCACCTGCGCTGAAGCTAAAACCAGATTAGGTGCTGATTATGCAAAGAATATTGATGAAACGCCTGCTACAGCCTTGGCGCAAGGGGTCAAGGCTTGTGAGTCTGGTGTTAAGCGCATTCATTATGTTGATCAAGATATTGATGGCGGCCTCTTACAAGAACTTTTTACCCTGGATGGTCTAGGGACGTTATTAACAAGTACTCCATACGATACTATTCGTCAGGCAACTGTGAATGATATTGCGGGTATCTATGAATTAATAGAACCACTGGAACAACAAGATATTTTAGTTAAACGCACACTAGATGAGATTGAAATAAACATAAATGATTATGTTGTATTGGTCCGCGACGGAACTGTTATCGCTTGTGCTGCTTTACATGATTACCCTAAAGAAAAGCTGATGGAGCTGGCATGTGTTGCCGTACATCCTGATTATCAAAATCAGTCCATGGGTGAAATGTTGTATAAAACTATTGAGACGCTTGCATTAAATAAGGGCGCAAAGACGCTATTGGCGTTAACTACGCAAACAGAGCATTGGTTTATTGAAAGAGGCTTTGTTGAAACCGAGATTAGTTCTTTACCAATAGAGAGACAGGAAATCTATAACTATCAACGCAACTCAAAGGCGTTGGTAAAGGAATTAAATGGCGAATAATGGTATTGTTTTCGCTCAGTGTTTAAATAATGCATAGCAAAGAGTCCAGGAGCTATATTGCTCATACACGTTTAGAAGCGATTCTTGAAACCGCAGTAGATGCTATTATTTCAATAAATAGTGTCGGTATTATTGATACGTTTAACCCGGCAGCAGAGAAGTTGTTCGGCTATTCTACAGATGAAGTGATTGGCAAGAACATAAACATACTTATGCCTGAGCCGTATAGCTCAAAGCATGATTCATACCTCAAACGTTACTCTACTACGAAGGTTAAAAAAATTATTGGTATTGGACGTGATATTGTAGCAAAACATCGGGATGGAAAAACATTTCCTGCTCGTTTGTCTGTCGGTGAGGCGGTGATTGATGGTAAACCAATATATATTGGTATTATTCATGATATATCAGTACGTAAACAGCAGGAGAAAGAAATAAAAGATCATCGAGACCATCTACAATCATTGGTTGAACAAAGGACACGACAGTTATCAGAAGCAAATGAAGAACTCACAAGGATTGCACATGTCGATGGTCTGACAAAACTATCAAATCGACGAACTTTTGACGAAACTTTACAGAATGAAATGCAACGGTCAATCAGATATAAGCTCCCTATTACATTGATGATGTGTGATATCGATTATTTTAAACAATATAATGATGCCTATGGTCATGTCGTCGGTGATGAGTGTTTGATTAAGATTGCCGGATGTTTAAAAGATTCGTTTAAACGTGCATCTGATTTAGCAACTCGTTATGGAGGTGAAGAATTTGCTATAATACTACCTCATACTAATGACAAAGAAGCAGAACAGTTGAGCAAAACTTGTATTGAAAATATAAGAAAACTCAAGGTTCCGCATAGTGACTCTGGAGTTTCAAAGTATGTAACGATCAGTATAGGCGTAGCAACGATTATTCCTGATAAAACAGATGATGCAGATTTATTAATTAAAGCAGCAGATGAAGAACTTTACAAAGCAAAGAAAAATGGTAGAAACAGAATTGAGACTGTATGTCTGGGTTGATTAATAAATCTAAATCGCACCTTCCAGTTCTTCCTCTTTAATCTCAACCGCAATATCATCATTTTCCAACGTGACAACAACATGACCGCCATGTTCCAGCTTGCCGAATAGCAGCTCTTCTGCCAAGGCACGTTTTACTTTTTCTTGAATCAATCGTGCCATTGGACGTGCACCCATGATCTTGTCGTAACCGTGAATTGCTAACCATTCACGTGCTTCTTCTGTGACATCCACTGTAACTTTCTTCTCGTCTAGTTGTGCTTCGAGCTCAATCAGGAATTTATCGACGACATTTGCAATGGTGCGTTTATCCAGTGCATTGAATTGAATAATGGCATCCAGTCGGTTACGAAATTCAGGACTGAACATTTGTTTAATGCTTGCCATGGCATCACCAGTATGGTCTTGCGTTGTGAAGCCTACAGAAGCCCGGCTCATTTGATCCGCTCCTGCATTCGTGGTCATTACAATGATGACGTTACGGAAGTCTGACTTACGACCATTGGCGTCGGTTAGGGTGCCGTGATCAAAGACTTGCAACAGGATATTAAATACATCCGGGTGTGCTTTCTCAATTTCATCAAGTAACAAGACGCAATGCGGTTGCTTGTTAATAGCATCAGTCAACAGTCCACCTTGGTCAAAACCAACATAACCGGGAGGGGCGCCTATCAATCTTGAAACGGTATGACGTTCCATATACTCGGACATGTCAAAACGGACTAACTCAACACCCATTTGTATCGCAAGCTGACGGGTGACTTCTGTTTTACCGACACCTGTTGGTCCAGCAAACAGAAAGTTACCTATCGGTTTGTTTGGATTTCCCAAGCCAGAACGTGACATTTTAATTGCATTTGATAAGGTGCCTATAGCCTCATCTTGACCAAACACAACCATCTTAAGGTTGCGCTCAAGTTTTCTAATGACATCTTTATCAGATGATGACACTGTCTTGGCAGGGATGCGGGCAATCTTGGCAATGATGTTTTCAATATCATTAACCCCCACTGTTTTCTTTCGTTTTGATGGCGACAATAATTGTTGAGCTGCGCCAGCTTCATCGATGATATCAATCGCTTTGTCCGGTAAGTGACGATCGTTAATATAACGCTCTGTCAGCTCAGCAGCAGTGCGTAATGCTTGGTGTGTGTAACGAATTTGATGATGTTCTTCAAAGCGTGATTTCAAGCCTTCAAGGATTTTTACTGTTTCATCAATTGACGGTTCAGCTACATCGATCTTCTGAAAGCGTCTCGCCAATGCACGATCCTTTTCAAAGATGCCTCGGTATTCCTGGTAGGTTGTTGAACCGATGCATTTCAAATCGCCAGAGGCTAGAACAGGTTTAATAATATTCGAAGCATCCATTACACCGCCAGATGCAGCACCTGCGCCGATAATAGTGTGGATCTCATCGATGAAGAGCACAGAACCGGGTTGTTTCTTTAATTGATTGATAACACCCTTTAGGCGTTTTTCAAAGTCACCACGATATTTTGTACCGGCTAATAAGCCACCTAAATCGAGTGAGTAGATGACGGAGTCTAATAAGACTTCGGGGACATCACCATCAACAATCAATTTTGCCAGACCTTCTGCGATAGCTGTTTTACCAACACCGGCTTCACCAACGTAAAGAGGGTTATTCTTGCGGCGACGACAAAGGATCTGGATGGTGCGTTGTACTTCGATTTGTCTGCCGATAAGCGGGTCAATCTTGCCTTGTATTGCTTCTTCATTAAGATTAACAGCATACTTTTCAAGCGGGCTCTCAGAGGAGTCATCTGGCTGAGATCCATCTTCTAAATCATTTACGTTTTCTTCATTCTCGTTTTCATCGTTTATCTTGGCGATACCATGAGCGATAAAATTGACAACATCTAGTCTGGCAACATTTTGTTGGCTCAGAAAATAAGCTGCATGTGATTCGCGTTCTCCAAAGATAGCGACCAATACATTTGCGCCGGACACCTCTTTTTTACCAGAAGACTGCACATGAAAAACGGCGCGTTGTAGTACCCTTTGGAAACCTAATGTGGGCTGTGTGTCGCGATCATCGTCATCTTCTATGATCGGAGAGTTTTCCTGAATAAAACTTATCAAGTCGCTGTGAAGACTATTCAGATTAGCACCACAGGCTTTGAGTACATTGGTGGCAGACATGTTATCGAGCAGGGCAAGCAGGAGATGTTCAACGGTCATAAATTCATGACGTTGTTCTCTTGCCTCTCTAAATGCATTATTAAGTGTTTGTTCTAGTTCTTTATCAAGCATATGAGTCACCTATCAGGCTTTTTCCATGGTACAAAGAAGAGGATGTTGGTTTTCCCGTGAATAATCATTAACCAGTGATACTTTTGTCTCTGCAATTTCATGGGTAAATACGCCGCATACGCCTTTACCATGAGTGTGAATTTCCAGCATGATGCGAGTTGCGTTTTCTCGATCAACCGAGAAGAACACTTCCAGAATATGTACAACAAAATCCATTGGTGTGTAGTCATCGTTTAGTAAAATGACTTTGTATAGTGGGGGTCGTTTGACTCGTGGTTTGGCTTCTTCTACAACCAGATCATCATCAAAAGTGTTGTCAGCTTTGTCCGACATAGTATTTAACTCTTCAACTTCCGTAAATTTAATGTATGCGTCTTTTTCATAAATCTCTTGTGCTAATAATGATGCTTTCCTAGGGTTACTTTCAAGTCATTTTTTAAATTCATTCAGGCATAATCTATGCCATTACTTATATTGTGACTCCTGCCTGAATATCAAGTTCGGTGTTTTTTTCCACACGGTTTTCTTTAGATCTGAACAGATCCATTGCTTTTGGATCAATACACTGAATAAATTTACGGGCAGCTGGAGAAAGAACCTTGCCTTTACGTAAAAACAAACCATAGGTTCGCTTAGGGAAGTATTGGTTTAATGGTACCTGCTCAAGGTTATCACTTTTAGATAAGCAAATATCGGTGACGATAGATACCCCTAGACCATTTTCCACGTATTTTTTGAGAACTTCCCAACCACCGGCTTCTAAATTTACTTTGTAATCAACATTATATTGCTTAAATACCAAATCAACCATTTGCCAGGTCGACATATGCTGCGGTGATAAAATTAGTCCATATTGGCTAATGTCGTGGATGCTTAGTTGTTTTTTTGACGCCAGCGGATGACCGATTGGCGTGATTAATACAGGCTCAAATGTGTAAATGGGTATATAAGCGACATCATCAGGGACGTTGAGCGTGGATCCGATGGCAAAATCAACTTCGCCTTTACGCACTTTTTCAACGCCGATGGCCGCAGCACAGTTATTAAGCTTGATATGGATATCAGGGAAGCTACCTGTATAACGCTTAATGATGTCCGGTAAGGTATAGAGGATGATTGCCTCAACGGCGGCAATATTCAGACTACCGATTACAGAGTGTCTGCACTTCTCTTCAAAACTCTCTGGCAGTGTTTCCAGACCTTCCACCAATGGCAGAGACATTTCAAACAAGGTTGTTCCTTCTGGGGTCAGATCAATTTTCGGGCCTTTCCTCACGAATAATCGTTGACCCAGATCTTTTTCAAGCGATTGAATTAAAAGAGAAATAGAAGGCTGACTAAGAAACATTTGCTCGGCAGCCTTGGACATGCTTTTTAATTGTGCGGCATAACAAAATGCCCGTAGCTGTTTTAAGCGGTTTTGTTTGTAATAGAAACGGCTCATAAGTCGTTATTATAGATTAAGTATTAGTATTATTAATACTAATTATTAACATAATTAGCTTGCTAAATAGTAGAGATCTCATTATTTTGCGGCCCTTAAAATTTAAACGTCATGCCTTAACTATTTGGGCTAGTCTTCTTATACTGCCGTGATTGGGTATATTTAGATGACATTGGCAAAATCTGAGACATTAAGAACCGCGTCAGATCGATGATTATGAGTTCTTAATAGCTTCGCAAAATCTGGAGAAATACATTGACTAGAGAAGAGCAAATAAAGCAGTTGGAGAAGGATTGGGCAGAAAATCCACGCTGGGCAAATGTTAAACGTAATTATTCTGCAGCTGACGTCGTGCGTCTACGTGGTAGCGTCCAACCTGAGTATACCCTTGCGCGAAGAGGCGCTGAAAAGCTCTGGGAAAAGGTCAACGGTACAGCGACGAAAGGTTATGTAAATGCCTTTGGCGCTATTACTGCTGGTCAGGCCATGCAGCAGGCTAAAGCTGGTCTAGAAGCGGTATATCTATCAGGTTGGCAGGTTGCTGCAGATGGCAATACCTCTGAAACCATGTATCCAGATCAATCACTGTATGCCTACGATTCTGTGCCAACCATGGTGCGTCGTATCAACAATACGTTCAAACGCGCTGATGAGATTCAGTGGAAGAACATTGCTGATGGTAAAATGGAAGAAAAAGATGCTTTAGATTACTTCCTGCCTATTGTTGCAGATGCTGAAGCGGGTTTTGGTGGTGTCTTAAACGCTTACGAGTTAATGAAAAATATGATCGCAAATGGTGCAGCGGGTGCTCACTTTGAAGATCAACTCGCGGCTGTTAAAAAGTGTGGCCACATGGGTGGTAAAGTATTGGTTCCAACTCAGGAAGCAGTACAAAAATTACTTGCTGCCCGTTTAGCAGCTGATGTTATGGGCGTACCAACAATTGTCTTAGCTCGTACCGATGCTGAAGCGGCAAACTTATTGACCAGCGACTTCGACGAAAACGATAAACCTTTCGTTACCGGTGAACGCACCGCTGAAGGTTTCTACCGTGTTAATAATGGTTTGGAACAAGCCATCAGTCGTGGTATTGCTTACGCACCATATGCTGATTTGGTTTGGTGTGAAACGGGGACGCCTGATATTGGTTTCGCGCGTGAATTTGCCCAAGCTGTACAAGCCGAAGTACCGGGTCAATTGATGTCTTACAACTGTTCGCCTTCATTCAACTGGAAGAAGAACCTGAGCGATTCACAAATTGCCAGCTTCCAGGAAGAACTGTCTGAATTGGGTTATAAGTTCCAGTTCATTACATTGGCGGGTATTCACTTGAACTGGTACCGTACTTTTGACTTCGCGTATAACTATGCACGCGGTGAAGGCATGAAGCACTACACCGAAATGGTTCAAGAGCCTGAGTTTGAAGGTCGTGAACGCGGTTATACTTTCGTTTCTCATCAACAGGAAGTGGGCGCAGGTTACTTTGATGATGTCACTACCGTTATTCAAGGTGGCGCATCTTCTGTTACCGCATTGACTGGTTCTACTGAGGAAGCACAGTTCGACGGAAAGTAATTAGTCGTAACTTTAAGAAGTAAATAAAAAACCGGAGCTTGCTCCGGTTTTTTTATTTTCATGAATATCGTGAAGTATTTCTGCAATACGTTTTATAGTTTTTTGATTAATGATCTCTATGACCAGCAAATGCAATTTTATCTAGATACGCAAGTAGTAATGCAGATACAACGAATGTCATATGAATGATCACATACCACATTAGTTTGTTATCAGGTATTTGGCTGACTTCCATAAACTTTTGTAATAAGTGAATGGATGAGATTGCGACAATAGATGCAGCAACTTTTAGTTTTAGTGTCCCAGCATCAAGTTTGCCATGCCAATCCAGTTTTTCATCGCCTTCATCAAGATCAATTTTCGATACAAAGTTTTCATAACCACTAAACATGACCATAACAATTAAACTACCGACCAATGACATGTCAATCAGTGAAAGAATCGATAAGACCAGATCTGCTTCACTCATAGAAATGACTATGGTGAAGGTATGAATTAATTCCTGAAAGAACTTGATACCTAATGCAATCAACGCAAAAGACAAACCGAGGTAAATAGGAGCGAGTAACCAGCGACTGGAGAATAGAGTGCGTTCTATAAGTTTTTCTATCATGTTTTTAATCTTTAAGTAATCGCTCAAGAATGTGAGCATAAATTTTTGTTAGCGTATCAAGGTCATCGACTTTAACGCATTCATTAATTTTATGGATGGTCTTGTTGATAACTCCGAGCTCAATGACTTCTGCACCTGTTGGCGCAATAAAACGGCCATCTGAAGTGCCACCGCCAGTGGAGCAATCTGTTTCTATGCCACAGATAGATTTAATTGCTTCACAAGTTGCATCAACAAGTCTCCCTGACTCAGTTAGAAAGGGTAGGCCTGATAATTTCCATTTAAGATCATAATCAAGATTATGTTTGTTTAGGAGTTCAGCTACTTTGGTTTGCAGTTCTTCCTGAGTTGTTTCGGTAGAATAGCGAAAGTTAAATAGCAAATTCATGCTACCGGGAATCACATTATCAGCGCCTGTGCCGGCATTTAAGTTTGATATCTGAAATGTTGTTGGCGGAAATGAATGGTTTCCTTGATCCCATTCAACCGCTGTTATCTCCGCCAGAAAACCGCTGGCCTTGTGTATAGGGTTATCTGCAATATCTGGATAGGCAACATGTCCTTGTGTCCCTTTAATTCTTAGAATTCCATTTAGTGAGCCGCGACGACCAATACGGATAACATCGGCTAGTTGTTTATCGCTGGAAGGCTCACCAACAATGCACCAATCAATCTTTATATTATTGTCATTCAAATACTCAATGACTTTACGCGTACCATTAATGGAAGGGCCTTCTTCGTCGCTAGTAATAAGAAAAGCAATGATGCCATTGTGCTCAGGATTCTTTTCTACAAATTGTTCGGCGGCTACAATCATAGCGGCTATACCGCCTTTCATGTCAGCCGCACCGCGGCCAAAAAGCATACCGTCAATTATTTCGGACTTAAAAGGATCCGTGTTCCAATCTTCCAAAGGTCCGGTTGGCACAACATCGGTATGACCAGCAAAGGCAAACAGAGGCCCTGTATCACCATGTGTGATCCAGAGGTTATCGACATCCTCAAAGCGTAAGTGAGTTGCCTTGAAGCCGAGCTTTTCCAGACGTTCAGCGATTAATTTCTGACAACCGGCATCTTCAGGTGTGACAGATTGTCGGTTAATTAATTGTTCAGTAAGTTTTAGTGTGTCTGACATAGTATAATTTATTGAAACACGGCAAGTAGTTCTTCAACTTTTCCGCGGTTATTGGCATTACAACTAATGGTTCTTCTAACCATAAATCTCTCAGTCGTTGCACCAGCATCTCTGTATAGCGCACGCGTATTATCGGTGTTGTGATTTGAAATGATGACAGGAATGCCTTTCCTGGCGAGCTTGCCAGCCCACTCGGCTAGTTCGATCTGTTCTTTCCAGGCAAAGCCTCCCGAAAAATAATCGGTAAAATAGGCTGTCTTCGACAATGGTACATAAGGTGGATCGCAGTAGACGACATCACCTTTTCTCGCTTTTTTCATCGTATCAACAAAACTAGCATGAATAAATTTAGCTGATTTTGATGCTTTATGAAAAGCGTCTAATTCCTTTGTTGGAAAATAGGGTTTTTTATAACGACCGAAAGGAGTATTAAATTCATGTTTTGAATTATAACGGCAGAGGCCATTATAGCAGTGTCGATTTAAATACAGGAAAAGAGCTGATTTATACCTTAAATCTGATGTTGTGTTAAATTGTTTTCTAAAATCATAATAACGATCTTCTGTATTATTTTCTGGTGTAAAAAATGACTGACAGTATTTAGCAAAGTCAGCACCGTTTTCCTGAACGTGGTGATAAAGATTAATAAGGTCTGGGTTAGTGTCTGCCAATAAGTGCTTTTTAAAACCAGCATTCAAAAACACAGCGCCAGATCCGACAAAAGGTTCTACCAAACGATTGCCGGAATCGAGCCGGTTACGAATTTTATCGAGTAATTTATATTTACCCCCAGGCCACTTTAAAAAAGGTTTAGTAAACGACATGCTAGCTATTCTCATCTATCGTTAGGGCTTCGATACTTAGGGCATGGATTTCCTTCGGCATTAAACTCTCTACTGCTGCATAGACCATACGATGGCGTGCAAGAGGAAGTTGTCCGTTAAACTTATCTGAAACAATTTTTACTTTAAAGTGACCCGCACCGCCATGACCACTATGCCCTGCATGCATATGTGATTCATCGATAATCTCAAGCTCTGTAGGGGCAAGATCAGCCTCGATACAATGGCGTATCATTTCTATGCGGTCAGATTCAGGCACTAGGAAACACTTTTTTGAAAGGTTTAACAACGACATTTTCATATACCCCTGCTGCAATGTAGGGATCTGCATCGGCCCATGATTGTGCTGACTCCAGTGAATCAAACTCAGCGACTATCAGGCTACCACTAAACCCGGCAGGACCAGGATCTTCACTGTCGATGTGCGGATGAGGGCCTGCAAGCAACAAACGTCCCTCGTCTTGTAATTCTTGTAAGCGACGGAGGTGTTCGGGTCTGGCGCTTAACCTTTTTTCAAGACTGTTTTCAACGTCCTGGCTAATAATTGCGTAATACATGTCTATTCTTCCTGTGAGGTTGTATCTGGTTCTGATTCTTTAATATAACGATACATATAAACGCCCATCCCCATAAGAAATGTCAGGTTTAATAAAGTCATACCCCAGGCTTTAAAGTTGACCCAAAACTCAGTACTAAAATTAAAGGCAACGTAGAGGTTAACAAAACCAATAAAGATAAAAAATATCGCCCAGCTCATATTGATATTACGCCAAACCTGGTCGGGCAATATGAGTTTGTCTTCCGCCATATTGATCATTCGCTGGAAAAGGGTTTTCTCGCCAACGAAATGACTACCAATTAAAGCAATTGCAAAGCACCAGTTAATGATAGTCGGTTTCCATTTGATGAACCGTTCGTCATGAAAATAAATAGTGAGGCTGCCGATTATAATAACCACAACAAATGTGATTAAATGCATTTTTTCGAATTTCTTGTATAACAACCAATAGAGACAGATTTGAAGAAACGTTGCGACCATGATGGTGTATGTCGCTAGATAGATACCTTGTTCTCTGTCCTCAGGGATATAGAACGCAATAAAGAAGGCAACAATAGGGAAAAAATCAAACAGGAATTTCATGAATAATTACGTAAGTTAGATGTGCGTGCAATCATAACCTAAATTTTATCTGACCACATATATGGCCCAATATTTTAAAATACACAGTGAGAACCCTCAGGCCAGACTGGTTTCTCAATCGGTATCTATTCTGCGCCAAGGTGGTGTCATCGCTTATCCAACCGACTCATCATATGCACTGGGTTGTTGTATGGGAGAAAAAACTGCTTTGGAGCGGATTCGAAAGCTGCGCCAAATTCCGGCTGAGCAAAATATGACGCTATTTTGTCGAGATCTCTCTGAAATTGCATCCTATGCCTCGGTTAATAACTCCGCCTTTCGCATGATGAAATCAATGACGCCAGGACCGTACACTTTCATCTTGAAGGCGAAACGGGACGTGCCAAAACGATTGCAGCATCCAAAACGAAAAACAATAGGTATTCGTATCCCGAATAACCCGATATCCCTTGCCTTATTGTCCGCCCTTGGCGAAC
Source organism: uncultured Gammaproteobacteria bacterium (assembly GCA_963976795.1). GTDB lineage: Bacteria > Pseudomonadota > Gammaproteobacteria > Eutrophobiales > Eutrophobiaceae > UBA7359. The sequence continues at coordinate 53,999 of CAXBLT010000007.1, read as the reverse complement.
CTATGATTAGTATCAGCTTGGTTTTACCCAATGAAGACTTGCCAGAGACTGAGCCTGAAGTCATAGACGATAAGATAGGCAAGCAAGTAGACCTGATTATTGATGGCGAAGCGGGCGGCCTGGATTTTACAACAATCCTCGATATGACCGGTGATGAGCCCGTTATATTGCGAGAAGGCTTGGGTGCTGCTGATTTAGCTGTGAATTAGCGGTACAAAATTCTGTCACGACTTGGCAGTCTGGGTATAATGCGTTTCTTTTTGTTACTTCACCTTATCAAAACGACCACAGGAGGTTGTTGATTGTCTACAACTGGTAAACAGCGGGTCTTGTCAGGTATGCGCCCGACAGGTCAACTGCATCTAGGTCATTATCATGGTGTTCTTAAAAATTGGCTGGAATTACAACAAGAATATGAATGTTTCTTTTTTGTTGCTGATTGGCACGCCCTGACCACAGAATATGAAGACCCTTCCATCATAGAAAAAAGTGTCTGGGACATGGTCATCGACTGGCTTGCGGTCGGAATCAACCCGGGCTCTGCAAAGCTATTTATACAATCCCGCGTACCTGAGCATGCTGAACTACATTTATTACTATCGATGAGCACACCGATGAGTTGGTTGGAGCGGGTGCCTAGCTATAAGGATCAGCAAGAAAAATTATCTAATAAAGACCTGACGACCTATGGTTTTCTAGGTTATCCCCTGTTACAGACAGCTGACATTATTATGTATAAAGCGGGGTATGTGCCTGTTGGTGAAGATCAGGTCTCACATGTCGAACTGGCGCGGGAAGTGGTACGGCGATTCAATCATCTCTATGGTCGTGAGCATGATTTCGAGGAAAAAGTAGAGGCGGCTATCAAAAAGATGGGCAAAAAGAATGCCCGGCTTTATTATGATTTACGTCGTAGTTATCAAGAACAAGGTGAGTCTGATGCCTTGGAAAAGGCAAGGGCGTTACTTGAATCACAGCAGAATATCAGCATTGGGGACCGAGAGCGTCTATCCGGTTATCTTGATGGGATTGGCAAGGCGATATTTCCGGAACCTAAAGCCCTTTTAACGCCAGCTTCTAAGATGATGGGCCTAGATGGACAAAAGATGTCCAAGTCCTATGGCAATACGATTTCTTTACGCGAGAACCCCAGTGTTGTTGAGGAAAAGCTCAGGACGATGCCCACCGACCCGGCCAGAGTCAGGCTAACTGACCCGGGTGAACCCGATAAATGCCCTGTTTGGAATCTACATCAGGTCTATTCAGATGAGGACCTGAAAAACTGGGTCGTTGACGGCTGCACAAATGCTAAAATAGGCTGCCTCGACTGTAAAAAACCCTTGATTGAGGCCGTCTTGAAGGAACAACAGCCTATTCGAGAACGTGCTAATGAATATATGAATGATCCAGAGACAGTTCGCGGTATTATTGCAGATGGATGTGAGGCTGCACGCGATGTTGCTCGGGAAACCCTGGAAGAAGTTCGGGACTCAATGGGACTTATCTACCGATAATCTCTAAAACGTCGAAATTAATGATGAACGAAGAAATCGAAACAACCAAGACCAGTCAAGATGAAATGCCGTTCGCCCTGGTTCAGGGTGCGCCAATAACGGAATTACCGAAAGACTTGTATATTCCTCCCGATGCGCTGGAAGTCTTTCTTGAGGCGTTTGAAGGGCCACTCGATTTATTGTTATATCTTATTAAAAAACAAAATATCGATATTCTCGATATACCCCTGACCAAGATAACCGAACAATACATGTCGTATATCGATTTGATGGAAACCCTGCAACTCGAATTGGCGGGGGAGTATTTGTTGATGGCAGCTATGCTAGCCGAGATTAAATCAAGAATGTTATTGCCACGTCATACGGAAGACGAGGAAGAAGACGACCCACGAGCAGAGTTAATCAGACGGTTACAAGAATACGAAAGGTACAAACAGGCGGCAGAGAAGATTGATGAGTTGCCTCGGTATGAGCGCGACTTATTCGCGACCGTTGCAGAGTTTCCTGGACGTAAAACGAACCATAACCCACCGGAAGTCTCTATGGAGTCAATTTTACGTGTGTTTGCTGAGGTAATAAAACGCGCGGAGATGTTTTCGCACCATATGGTTCATCGTGAGGCGTTATCTGTTCGTGAACGTATGGGCATCGTTTTGGAAAAAGTTAACCCGGAAACTTTTACGGATTTTGAAGAATTGTTCAGTGTTGAAGAAGGGCGTGGCGGTGTGATCGTTTCACTATTAGCCATACTACAACTCGTGAAGGATTCATTAATCCAACTTGTACAAAATGAAATCAACGGACCAATTTATGTTAAGGCAGCATCATGAGTCAGGAAAAAGTTAAAAACATTATCGAAGCAGCTTTGATGGTATCTACAAAACCACTTAGCATTGCATCAATCTTAAGTTTGTTTGAGAGCGAACAAACATTACAGCCCGAGCGCAATGATATTCGTGCGGCGTTAGAAGAATTACAACAAGATTATCTGGAACGTGGAATAGAGTTGGCTGAAATCGCCAGTGGTTTTCGCGTTCAGGCGCGAGATGAATACGCACCATGGGTTAATCATTTGTTTGATGAACGTCCTCCTCGGTATTCGCGTGCCTTACTGGAAACGCTGGCGATCATTGCCTATCGACAACCGATTACGCGCGGGGAGATAGAAGAAATACGCGGCGTGAGTGTCAGCGGCACTATCATTAAAACCTTGTTTGAACGTGAGTGGATTAAGGGTGTTGGGCATCGTGATGTACCGGGAAAACCAGAGTTATTGGTCTCAACAAAGGCCTTTCTTGATTATTTTAATCTCAAGAAATTATCGGATCTACCTGCATTGGCAGACATAAAAGACTTCGACTCGATCAATCCTGATCTCTTTGAAGCCTTGGAAGGCGAGGCAAAGGCAGATGCTGAAAAAACAGACGATAATATTCAGAATGTTGATTCAGAGAGTGATGAATTAATCAACCCGGAACCTGAAACACTTGAAGAGTCGGCAGCAGAAGTGCTTGAGGAATTAGCCACTGAGGATGATGAAGAACTTGTTGTCGAATCAGTTGCTGATGATTCGGAAGAGCCAGAAGAACAGGAAGAAGTTGCCACTAGCGTAGAAGGAAGTGATGAAGAAGAACCAGAAGAGGGTGCCAAGGTTATCCCTTTCACAAATTGAATAGTTCACCACTCACCGCTGATTTCCAATGACAGAACGTATTCAGAAGGTACTTGCCAATGCGGGTCATGGTTCAAGGCGCGAAATAGAATCTCTTATTCGAGACGGTAAGATCACCGTCAACGGGGAACCGGCAACGCTTGGCCAACAAATTGATCACAAAGACCGAATCACCATAAATTCACATCAGATTCGTTTACATCAACAACGCGAGTCTAAACCAAAGGTTATCGCTTATTACAAACCTGCAGGAGAAGTCTGTACACGTAAAGATGAAAAAGGACGCGATAACGTTTTTAAAAACCTGCCTGGCTTAAGGAATAGTCGATGGATAAACATCGGTCGATTAGATATGAACACAACAGGCTTATTGTTGTTTACCACTGATGGAAACTTGGCCAATAAATTGATGCACCCCTCCAGTCAAATAGAACGTGAATATGCGGTACGTATTTTTGGGAGAGCGGATAAAGGGCAATTGCAAGCGTTGCGCGATGGCGTCGAACTTGAAGATGGTATGGCGAAGTTTACGGACATTGTCGACTCGGGTGGTGAAGGAGCAAACCATTGGTACCACGTTGTGATTATGGAAGGACGTAACCGCGAAGTGCGTCGTTTGTGGGAGTCTCAGGGGTTTCAGGTGACCCGTTTGATCCGAACACGATTCGGCCCTTATATCTTGCCACGCAAAAAACGGGTGGGACAACATTGGCGTCTTGAAGAAAATGAAATCAAGGCATTGTTAGAAGCGACAAGTGTAGATACAGACACAAAGAAAAGACCACAATAATATAGCCTCACTTACCTATACAAAGACGGCGCTATAAATGAGTTTTGATCAGAAGCAGCTCGAAGAATTATATCATCGTCTATTCAATGCATATGGCCCACAACATTGGTGGCCAGCGGAAACACCCTTTGAAGTCATGGTTGGGGCCATTCTGACGCAGAATACAGCCTGGACTAATGTTGAAAAGGCGATTCAAAATCTTAAACAAGCCAATGCATTAAATACGCACGCCATCATTGCCTTGAGTGATGAAGAACTGGCAGCATTAATCCGACCTTCCGGGTATTTCAATGTAAAAACGAAACGCTTGAAAAATTACACGAACTGGTTTGTCGGTGAGGGCCGTTTCAAGCGCTTAGATCAATATAGCACTTATGATTTACGTCAGCGCTTACTGACGGTTAATGGAATTGGTCCGGAAACAGCGGATGACATCCTCCTGTATACTTTTGAGCGAGCCGTATTTGTGATCGATACTTATACGCGCCGCTTATTGAAAAATTTACAAATTATCACGGGCGATGAGACCTATGAAAACCTTCGACAGTTGTTTGAATCCTCTCTAGATCAAGATGTGGCCTTATTTAAGGAATACCATGCACTCATTGTGCGGCATGCGAAAGAGAAATGTGCCAATGAACGAGGCTGCAAACATTGTTATGTTGAGAGGCTAAATTCAACATAAATTGAATAAATTTTGGGAATATATTGATTTCGTGTCGCCCACTCTGTAACCTTTGCTGCCTTTTACTATAGGGCGATCAAGCTATGCCAAAACGTCGATCTTTGGTCGCAGCTAATTGGAAGATGAACGGTTCACTTGAGAGCATTGGCCAGCTTGTAGGGGCAATATCTCAAGGTGTTTCACAAGAGACAGAATCAGAGGTGCTTATATGCCCGCCGTTTGTCTATATATCTGAGTTGGCTGGGCTGCTAGAAAAGACCGATATCAGGCTTGGGGCACAGAATGCCTCACATCTGAAAAGTGGTGCATTTACCGGTGAAATCGCACCTTCAATGCTCAAGGATTTTGCATGCGAATATGTGATTGTTGGTCATTCTGAGCGCCGGACGCTCTATGGTGAAAATGATATGCGAGTCGCAGAAAAATTTGTCGCTGTGCAGGCGAGTGGAATGATACCTATATTATGCATAGGAGAATTGCTGGAAGAACGCGAATCAAATAGTACGGAAGAGGTCATTGCCAGGCAATTAGATGCCGTCATTGAATTAGCGGGTATTATGGCTTTTAAAGAAGCAGTGATCGCCTATGAGCCGGTTTGGGCGATAGGTACGGGGAAAACGGCGACACCGGAACAAGCACAAGAAGTGCACGAATTTATACGGTTACGTCTGGCAAGACATGATCATGAAACCGCAGAAGGCGTCAGGATTCTTTATGGCGGCAGTGTTAAAGCGGATAATGCGAAACAACTTTTTGAATTAGCAGATATTGATGGAGGTCTGATTGGCGGGGCATCACTCGTCGCGGATGATTTTCTGACAATCTGTCACTCTGTGAGGTAGGTAACAAAATGGAAACAACCCATACATTATTATTTGTATTACAAGTACTCGTCGCAGTAGCTTTGATCGGATTAATCCTGATCCAGCATGGAAAAGGCGCAGATGCAGGCGCGGCCTTTGGCAGTGGTTCATCTTCAACCGTTTTTGGAAGTTCTGGTGCAACAAGTTTTTTGACCAAACTAACAACAGGTCTAGCTGTAGTATTTTTGGGGAATAGTTTATTGCTTGCCTACTTGGCAACGCAGAATGTTCAAACAGTACCAACAAGCTTGCTAGACCAGCCGGGCATTGTTATGGAACAGGAAGTAGTAGAGAAAGATATCCCTGCTGTTGTTGAAGAACAGAGTGATCAACTTGATTCAGACCTCCCAAGCTTACCTGCACAATAGTCAATGGTTTGGTTTTATATGTAGCCGATGTGGTGGAATTGGTAGACACGCTATCTTGAGGGGGTAGTGGGAGTAATCCCGTGGCGGTTCGAGTCCGCCCATCGGCACCAATAAATTCAATAGCTTACGATAGTTTCTCTAATTTCTGACTCCTAATTGTTACATTAATTGTCCCGTACGGGATAAAATTTGAAAGACACACCTCAATCTCAAAAATATCCCGCTCGGGATAATTCATCTTAATTTCATTAGAATTTATATAGCATTATCCCGTACAGGATAATAACATTGACTTTTAGTTAGGAGGTATTATATTTATCCCGTTCGGGATAAATATGGTTAGAGTTATGAAAAATGAAGAAATTCAATATGGTGTGATTCGTAATACTGAAGAGCTTGGTAGATTGGTACGCACACACCGAAAAAGCCGTGCAATTGGATTATTAAAAATAGCCGGTTTGGCTAATTTGGGTAAACGGTTTTTATCTGAGTTCGAAAGAGGAAAAGAGACTTGTGAAATTGGAAAGGTGCTAAAAGCATTAAATGTATTGGGGTTAGAAGTCGTAATTCAACCAAGAAATCTAAATTTAAAAGGTAAAACGAGTTTGTCGTTATCAGCGAAAGGAGCTGCAACTGTTGGAAAAAATGGTGATTAAAAAATATGGCGGATATTGATGAATTAAACCTTTGGCATGGACAGGATCTAGTTGGCTATATATGGAAGAATGATTTAGATCGAATAGGTTTTCGTTATGATGTTGATTGGTTGAGATATGAATTACAGTTTCCTATATCGTTGCAATTACCTTTGACAGAAAATGAGTATTCACCTGATGAAGGTGTTGCCCATCGTTTTTTTGCAAACCTATTACCAGAAGGGCAGGCTCGGACAAATATAGTTAATAGCCTAAAAATACCAAATAGTGACTTTTCTATATTAAGAGCAATAGGTGGTGAATGTGCAGGCGCATTTAGCGTATTGCCGTATATATCAGAACCTAAACAACAAAAAGATTGGAAGTATGAACCTTTAGCAGAAGAGCAACTAAAAACACTAATTGATCGGAAAGGGCAGATATACAATTTTAAACAAAGTGATGGTGCACCAATCCGATTATCATTAGCAGGAGCCCAAGATAAATGTCCCATACTAGTTAGAGAAGGTGAATTTTTTATACCTGAAAATGAAGCACCAAGCAGCCATATATTAAAGTTTCAAGTTTCTGATCTAACTCATATGCCTGCTTATGAGACAATTCTCATGAGGCTGGCTCGAACAATTGGGTTACCTGTAGTAGAAGTTGAATTGAAGTCATTAGAGGGAAACCCTGCTGATAATCCTGCGAAATCATTCATCCTAATTACTCGCTATGACAGAGTTTGGGATGAAACAGGAGAAGTCGTTCACCGTCTACATCAAGAAGATTTTTGCCAAGCACTAGGATATGGCTACGATAAGAAATATCAGGACGATGGCGGCCCAGAGTTTTCTGAAATCATAAATTTAATTAAGTCATATTCGGATGAACCGGCGCATGATGTTGAGATGTTACTAAAGTGGCAGATATTTAATTTATTATCTGGAAATTCAGATGGTCATGCTAAAAATTTATCAATTTTATATTCAGGAGAAAATTCATTACGGTTAGCACCGTTTTATGATTTGGTGTGTACACGAGCTGTAGAGCATTTTGATAGAAATTTAGCTTTTGCGATTGGTGGACAGAGAGAGCCTGGACAAATAAATAAGCAAAATTGGATTGATTTTGCTAAAGAGACTGATACGAACCAACGTTTTATGCTTGATATTGTCAATAAGCTAGCTGAAAACATATTAGAAAAATTTCCCGTAGTATTGCAGGAATTTATGGATGATTATGGCGATTACGAGGCACTACAGAGAGTTGAACAAGTTATTGTTAATCAGTGCAAACGAACCATTAAAAGTTTGAGTTAAGTTATGAAGTTCGATTGTGTAGATATGAACATATATGCAATATTTTGTATCTTATAAAATTAACTAAAAATCATATATGAAACAAATAGTTAATATGTATTTGAAGATTTCCATTCCAGTTAATTAGTTCAAAACATACTAATCTATATATGTCATTAATCTATTTAAATTTAGGTGTAGAATAGATATAGATCGAATATATCCAGATCAGGATGTTATAAATTGGAACAAATAATAGATTTCTCCAAAATAAAGGCGAGTTGCTCAAATTGTAATTTGAATGAGTTATGTTTACCGCGTGGTCTGAAGGCTGAAGATTTAGAGAAGCTTGAAATCGTTGTTAAAGGCTCCCGGCCTAAAGAAAAAGGCAATCATATTTTTCGGGCAGAAGAACCATTTGAGTCATTTTATGCGATTAGGTCGGGGTCAGTTAAGGTCTATATCCTGAATGAAACAGGTGAAGAACAGATTATCGGGTTTTATTTTCCCGGCGAAATAATTGGCTTCGATGCAATTGAACATCATAAACACACGTGCGCTGCCGTCACGTTAGAAACAACGACATATTGCGCATTGCCCTATGAAAAGATAAACGACATTTGCCAGCAGATTCCAGACCTTCAAAACCAGATGTTTCGGTTATTGAGTCGCGAAATATCAAATGAAAACCAATTGTTATTGACGATAAATAAACGTAGTGCGGAAGAGCGAATTGCAACCTTTTTAATTAGTCTTTCATCAAGGTTTGAGAAGTTGGGCTATTCTTCAAAAGAGTTTAATCTCCCAATGTCGAGGCAAGAGATAGGGAATTATCTTGGATTAACTATAGAAACCGTCAGTCGTTTATTTACAAAATTTCACAAGAGTGGTTTGATAACGATTAACCGAAAGGCTATTACCCTCGAAAACCTCCCTTCTATACATGCGATCTGTGACGGTTTTTCTGATAAAAAGATAGATAAAAAAATTCAGTAGCCTAATTATTTTTTTATCGTATTGGTATTGCCGTAAAAAACAAAATGTTCGTAACATTCATTATTGCTTTTAATCTGGGGTTGGTAAGTACGGCACATTGTATTGGTATGTGTGGCGGAATTCTAAGTGCATTGATAATTGCTCCAGAGGAAGTAAAAACAGGACAACAGCTTGCTAAATTCAAACGGAGCTTGGCATACAACTCAGGACGTATATGCAGTTATTCGATAGCGGGTTTTTTGGCAGGGTTTATAGGTAAACAGTTTGTTGGTTTTTCGCAAGAAATTAACATGCATTTTATTTTGCAGTGTATTGCTGCATTTGTCTTGATTGCACTTGCATTAAATATACTAGGCCTGTTTTCATCTAATAAATTGATAGAGTCTCTGGGGATGAAGTTATGGCGTTTCATTCAACCCTTCGGCAAACATTTTTACCCAATCACTACGCAATGGCGCGCTTTATTCATGGGTATGCTTTGGGGGTGGTTACCATGCGGATTAGTTTATTCAGCGTTATTGTTGAGTTTAACAATGGGTACAAGCTGGCAAGGGATGTTAGTGATGTTTCTCTTTGGATTAGGAACGCTGCCCGGAATGTTAACGGCAGGATATTTCTCAGGATATCTAAATACACTGAAAAAAAATATTAAATTTAAATGGATAACCTCTGTGTTATTAATACTAATCGCAATTAGCTTGCCTGTTTCGACGTTATACTTTTCAAAGCATCACCAACATACAACATCAGCTTCTACAGAACATCAACATCACTAATAGTATTTATACTTTTAAGTTAATTGGGGGAGTCATCATCATCCATCAGAATTTGGTGGCCATGGCCATCCAGATCATCAAATTGACCTGATCGAATTGCCCAGAATAAAACACCTGCGAGTAGGGCAATAAATGCCAAAGAGACAATAATTAATAAGAATATTATTTCCATATGAACATGAGTTTAAGAATATTGAGTTGTGCTTATTCTCGTTGCATTAACAACAACAATCAATGAGCTTAATGACATACCTAACGCCGCCATCCAGGGTGTTACAAAACCTGCTATAGCAAAGGGTAATGCAATTATATTATAGCTAAGCGCCCAGATGTAATTAATATGTACAGTTTGGTTTGTTTTATGCACAATTTTCAACATTGTTATTAACGATCCAATCTTATTGTTTAGCAGCAACATATCAGCGTTCAGCTTGGTTATATCACTGGCATCAGTCATTGCTATAGCGACGTCGGATTGAGAAAAAGCCGGAGCATCATTAATACCATCACCGACCATGCAGATTTGAAAGCCGTCAGCTTGTAATTTAGCAATATTATTCAGTTTATCTTTCGGGTTTAATTCCGCTTGATATTCGTTAATACCAAGTTTCTCTGTAACTTTACTTACGATAGTTGCATGGTCGCCACTCATTAAAATCACCTTTTTGTGTTGCTTATGCAAAAAATCAATTAATGATTGGCTATCATCACGTAACTCATCGTTAAAATAAAAGAGTGCTATTATTGATTCAGCATTCGCTAATACTATCTTTCTTAATGGTTCAGACGGATCTTGTATATGGTCACTACAATCAGGGCAATGAGAGTTAACAAAACGTTCTGTGCCAATAAACCAGACTCCTTCGCTTTCACCGCTAATACCCTGTCCCGGGTGATTCTTGATATTGTACGCATGGCGTCTTTCTAGCTTTTCTGCTGCACTCGAAATAGCCTTTGCCAACGGATGTTCAGATGCCGATTCAAGTGCCGCTGCAATTCTCAAAACATCATCTTCATTGTAACCAGGGTGCAAAACATCAATCTTAACGAGTTCTAGCTCGCCTTTTGTCAGCGTTCCTGTTTTATCAAATACGAAACAATTAGATTTTGATATTTTTTCTATTGCATCATTATTAATTAATGCAATACCGTGCTGCATCAGTGTCGCTGCCGCAGATGAAAATGCGGTTGGCGTGGCAAGTGACAATGCGCAGGGGCAACTCACGACGAGCACCGTTATCGTAATTGACAACCATTGACTTTGATCGACATGATACCAATAACAGGCAACGAGACCGGCAATCAGAAGTAAACAAGTGATAAACACAGATACGACTCTATTTGCCAGTAAGACAGAGGCCGATTTATTGCTACTCGCCTTATCAATAATGCGTGCTATATTTGAAAGCACGGTGTGTTCACCGACATGAGTGACCTTAATATATAAAGGTGATTCAATATTGGTACTTCCGCCTATTACATGCATACCGATATTTTTAGTCACAGGCATACTCTCACCTGTAATAAGCGATTCATTAACAGAAGAACAACCTTCATAGATATCACCATCGACAGGGATCACCTCTCCAGGCCTAATCAGGACTTTGTCAGCAACGGCTAAACGATTCAATTCAACAGTCTCATTTTCTCCCTGACTAAGAACACGTAGCGCAGATAATGGTAGAATTGATGAAACTTTATCTAGATAAGCTGTTGATTTACGACGGCTCAAAAATTCAAAATAACGACCACCAAGAATAAAGAAAATAAACATAACAATGGCGTCATAAAAGACATGTCCGTTATTTTGAATGGTTGCCATTAAACTACTGAAAAAAGCAATAGATAAACCAAGTACGATGGGCACATCCATACCTAGGCGTTTATTTTTTAAATCGCGAAGCGCACCGATAAATAATGAGCGCCCGGAATAAATCAATACTGGCAATGTTAAGATAAGACTGATCCAGTGAAAGAAAACACGATATTGATAATCAATTCCTGACACATCCCCAAAGTAAAGTGCAATAGCAATCATCATTACTTGCATACCGAATAAGCCAGCAATTCCGAGGCGTATGAGTTGCGACTTGCGCTCATTGTCGAAAATTAATTCCCGTTGTTTATGGTTGTATGGTTGAGCGGAATATCCGAGTTTGGAAATTGCAGAAAGAATATTGCTCAAGGAAATTTCAGTTTCCTGCCAACAGACGCGAGTGCGTTGTGTCGAATAATTTACGCTGACTTGTTTCACGCCTGTTAAAGAGGCGAGTCGTGATTCAATCAGCCAAACACAGGCAGGGCAATTGATTCCTTCAATAATTAATCGCGCTTCTTTTGTGGTGTCGTCATTGACACTGACAAACTCTGTTTGTATTTGTGGATTATTGAATATCGCGAGTTTTTTTAAATCATCCGGGATGATCTCATCAGGTTTTTGCGGGAGTTGGGTGCGGTGTCGATAGTAATCAACTAGCCCAAATTCAATTATCTGCTCGGCGACGGCGCTACAGCCATGACAACACATTTCTCGATCTTGGCTGTCGATCTTAACAATTATGTTTAGATGAGCTGGGATAAATTCACCACAATGGAAGCAGTTGTTTGGCATATCGTCATTCTAGCGAATAAATTACTCTCAAAAATGGTTAATTTACTGCGATGCAATATTTCTTGATCTGGATCAAAATCATAGCTGCGCAATCCTGAATAATCATTAGCATTAAAAAATATTATCAATTTGCGAATAACGAGATGACTGTAACGAATTTATTGCTGTTTATTTTAATTGCCACCATGTTAATCACAGCTATTTTATTATTTCTCTCTATAAGAATAAATTTTCTAAAGGGTCAATTGCACAGTAATCAAACTTTGCGACGGGATGAATTCTTAATGACTAGAATAAAACAGGGGCTGACACTATGACCGCTAACGAGACATATAATTATAAAGTAGTTCGTCAGTTCGCCATCATGACGATAGTATGGGGTATCGTTGGTATGCTGGTTGGTGTCTTTATTGCAGCACAGCTCGCCTGGCCATCTTTAAACTTTGATATCCCATGGTTGACCTTTGGTCGATTGCGTCCCTTGCATACGAATGCGGTAATCTTTGCTTTTGGTGGCTCAGCACTTTTTTCAACATCTTATTATATTGTACAACGTACCTGTCATGTGCGTTTATGCAGCGACAAGCTTGCTGCATTTACCTTTTGGGGTTGGCAGTTAGTCATTGTTTTGGCAGCAATAACACTACCGCTAGGTATTACATCATCAAAAGAATATGCAGAGCTTGAATGGCCTATCGATATTCTGATAACAGTTGTTTGGGTCGCCTATGCTTACGTATTTTTTGGTACGATTATCAATAGAAAAATAAAACATATCTACGTAGCAAACTGGTTCTTTGCCGCATATATCATCACTATTGCAGTGCTACATATTTTCAATAGTCTTGCTGTACCGGTCAGTTTTGTAAAATCCTATTCAATTTACGCCGGTGTTCAGGATGCAATGGTGCAATGGTGGTACGGACATAATGCGGTAGGTTTCTTTCTGACTTCTGGTTTTCTTGGCATGATGTATTATTTTATCCCCAAGTTAGCTAATCGACCCGTCTATTCATATCGATTATCTATTGTGCACTTTTGGGCACTTACCTTTACCTATATCTGGGCCGGCCCGCACCACCTTCATTACACAGCACTACCTGATTGGGCACAATCACTTGGTATGGTGATGTCGATCATATTATTAGCACCTTCATGGGGAGGCATGATCAACGGCATAATGACTCTCTCCGGTGCCTGGCATAAATTACGTACCGATCCCGTTTTACGAATGCTCATTGTTTCACTATCGTTCTATGGTATGTCTACCTTTGAAGGTCCGATGATGGCGATAAAAACGGTCAACGCATTATCGCATTATACCGATTGGACTATTGGACATGTGCATTCAGGTGCTCTTGGTTGGGTAGCCTTTATCAGTCTCGGTTCTATGTACTATTTAATTCCTCGGTTATACGGACGCACGATCTACAGTGTCAAATTGATCGAAGTTCACTTTTGGATATCAACCATAGGCATCGTTTTTTACATCGTCGCCATGTGGGTTGCAGGTATTATGCAAGGTTTAATGTGGCGCGCGGTGAATGACGACGGTACATTAACCTACAGTTTTGTTGAGTCTGTCGAAGCCATGCATCCTTTTTACATTATTCGCTTTCTGGGCGGCGGTTTATTCCTCGCTGGAACTCTGGTGATGGCGTACAACCTATGGAAGACAGTCGCTGGTAGCAAACCAATAACTGCTGTCATACCAGAGCCAGTTGGCGCGCATTAAGGAAACGACATTATGGCTTTAAAACATACACAAATAGAAAGAAACATTGGTTTGATGATGTTCTTAATCGTTTTGATGATAAGCGTCGGTGGACTGGTTCAGATTATTCCACTGTTCTTTATGGACTCAACCACAGAACCGGTAGAAGGCTTAAAACCGTATTCTGCCTTGCAACTCTCAGGTCGGGATATTTATGTCAGTGAAGGTTGTTATCTCTGTCATTCACAAATGATTCGACCTTTCCGTGCGGAAGTAGAGCGCTACGGTCATTACTCTTTAGCAGGTGAGTTTGTTTACGACCGCCCATTTCAATGGGGATCAAAAAGAACAGGGCCCGATCTACATCGTGTCGGAGGACGTTACAGTGATGAGTGGCATCGCGTGCATTTAAATAATCCACGTGACGTTGTGCCCGAATCCATCATGCCGGGCTATCCCTGGTTCGAAACAACAATGCTTGATAGCAGCAATATTAAATCGAAGATGACAGTGTTACGTAATCTAGGTGCACCTTATAGCGATGAAGAAATCAATGCGGCACCAGCAGCGTTAAAAGGTAAAAGCCAAATGGATGCAGTGATTGCCTATCTGCAAGTGCTAGGTACTTCAGTTAAAACCAGACGATGAGAAATTAGATGAGTTTATTATTTTCAATGTGGACAGTATTTGTAGCACTGGTGTTTTTAGGAATAGTGGTATGGGTATTTCGTGAAAACAAAGATGAATTTGATAAAGCCGCACAAATTCCATTTGAAGAGACAGAAGATCCATTAAAAAAGAACACTACGGCGGAGGAAAACCATGGCTGATTTTTCAAGTGGGTTTTGGACATGGTTTATCAGTCTGTTAACAATCGTAAGCATTATTGGGATTTTTGTTTTCTTGATAAAATGCTCTAAAAGAGAAGCTGGTGAAGATCCTGATAAAGCTGAGACCATGGGACATGTTTGGGATGGTGACCTTGAAGAGTTGAATAACCCACTGCCAACATGGTGGTTCTATTGGTTTATCATCACGCTAGTATGGGGAGTGGGCTATCTTATTTTTTACCCAGGACTGGGATCATATGCTGGTGTGCTAGGTTGGACACAAACGAATCAATTAGCAGAAGAGATGCAAGTCGCAGAAGACAAGTATGGCCCACTGTACCAACAGTTTCTGAATACAGAAATTACTACACTTGCGAAAGATGAAACGGCATTAAAAATCGGTGAACGACTCTATGCCAGTTATTGCACGACCTGCCATGGATCCGATGCACGTGGAGCAAGAGGTTATCCAAATTTACGTGATGACGACTGGTTATATGGTGGTGCACCAGAGAATATAAAGACCACCTTAATGCATGGTCGCAAAGGTGCGATGCCAGCTTGGGGAGAAATACTGAAGCATGAAGAAATCTTCAATATAACAAGTTATGTTGAAAAACTATCCGGGCGCGAAGTTGATGCTCTACTCGCTTCATCGGGTGGTGAACTTTATAAAAAGAATTGTGCGGTCTGCCATGGCATGGAAGCTAAAGGTAATATTATGTTCGGTGCACCGAACTTAACAGATGATATCTGGCTCTATGGTGGTTCTCAAAAGAAAATCACGGAATCAATTATAAAAGGAAGAAGTGGTGTGATGCCAGCACACAAAGAATTTTTAGGCGAAGCAAAAGTACATATTCTATCCGCCTATATATTTAGTTTATCTAAACAATAGAATCATTATGGAAGCTTGGGCACGTATCGGGTCTACCTCATTTAAGCAAAGGATAGCAACAGTATTGTGGCTTTCATTTTTAATGGCCGGTATTGCTACCGGCTTCTTTTTTTCAGTTATAGATCCATTAGAATTAAAGTATTGTGTCGGTTTCCCTGAAGTCAATCGTACTGCTGCCTACTCGATCGGTTTCTTGCTCTTTTGGTTACTAACCGCAACTTCTAGCTTGTTATCAGCACTTTTTATCTATCCAACAAAGTAAATTAAGCTGGCAGAAAAACAAAACTGATAATCAAATTAAAGAAGTGTTCCATGCAATCAAACATAAGTGAAAATAAATCTCTCTTGCAAAAAAAGGATGCTAATACAACCGAACACTCGCTGTATGAAAAACGAGAGAAGATTTATCCACGCGAAGTACATGGTCGATTTGCATTATTGAGAACGTTATCGGTTGTAGTACTACTATCTTTGTATTTCATTTTGCCATGGTTAGAGATGGAAGGCCGACAAATAGTATTGTTCGATCTGCCTGCGCGTAAGTTTTATGTTTTTTGGCTGACATTTTGGCCGCAAGACTTTCTGTTATTAGCATTCTTATTGATCCTTGCCGCATTCACCCTTTTTTTCTTTACAGCACTAGCAGGACGCTTGTGGTGTGGATATGCCTGTCCGCAAACTGTCTGGACAGAAGTCTATTTATGGATAGAACGAAAAGTAGAAGGTTCGCGTATTAAACAGATGAAGTTAGACAAGGCGGGTTTATCAGTAGATAAAATAATACGTAAAACGATAAAACATTTTTTATGGTTTCTTATTGCCGGTGCAACGGCAGTTACCTATGTGTCTTACTTTACTTCTGAAGAAATTCTAAGTCAGAATCTTTTTTCCTTACAGTTGGGAGGATGGGAGTTCTTCTGGATTGCCTTTTTTACACTAGCAACTTACATCAATGCTGGCTGGATGCGTGAACAAGTGTGTAAATATATGTGCCCCTATGCGCGCTTTCAAAGTGCCATGTTTGACAAAAACACCCTGATCATTTCTTACGATGAAAAGCGAGGTGAGCCGCGTGGTTCCAGACGCTCAGATGCGCATACGGATTACAAACAAAAAGCACTGGGTGACTGCATAAATTGCACCATGTGTGTACAAGTATGTCCGACAGGAATCGATATTAGAGATGGATTGCAATATGAATGCATAGGTTGCTCGGCTTGTATTGATGTGTGTGATGACGTTATGGACAAAATGAGTTACCCAAAAGGACTTATACGATACACAACGCAAAACACAATAGATGGGAAACCAAGTCGCATACTTCGTCCGCGTATATTTGTTTATATGGCTATTCTTGCAGTGTTCTCGTCTTTGTTTATCTATTCCGTAAGCCAACGCAACAGTATCGATCTGGATATTATCCGTGATCGTAATCAACTTTATCGCGAGACTTCAGGGTTGATTGAAAATATCTATACTTTAAAGTTAATCAATATGGACAATCAGGACCATGTATTTGAGATAAGTGCAGAAGGCATTGGTGGTCTAATATTACTTATAGATAAAGAAGTCGTCACAGTAAAAGCGGGGAGTGTTTTTGACTTACCAGTGAGACTTCGTGCCAAAGAAGAAAACTTAAAGGCGCGAAGTACCAATATATATTTCACGCTTACAAATAAGGATAGTAAGGATCACTCTATTACACAGACCGGAAAGTTTTTGGGACCATTGCTATGAAATTAATACAAGATACAGAACAAACACAACCCTGGTTTAAAGAGTACTATGTTTGGTTAATTATTCTTTTTCCAATGTTGGCGATTATTGGTGGCATCGCTACCACTATTCTTGCTGTTAAATCAGATGATGGTTTGGTAGTTGATGATTATTATAAGCAGGGTTTGGAAATAAATCGTACGCTAGAACGAGATCGAGCAGCATCAAGTTATTTGCTCGATGCAGAAATTAACCTGATTAATGAACAAGGTATTGTGTTTATACAATTAAAGTCTAGTGAAAATTTTAATTTTCCAACTAGCATACAAGTCTCTTTCCTGAATGCGACCAGATCCGGTTTAGATAAAACCACGAATTTATTTTTAACTGAAAATAACCTTTATCGAGGTGCTTTATCCAGGCTACCAGTAGGTAAGTGGTATGCACATATAGAAGCTAATGATTGGCGTTTAACCAAAGACCTTATTGTTTACGAGAAAAACTAACCATCTTGAACCTTGTTAAAAATACTCAAATAAATTGATTTAAACCAAACTAAAGATAAGGTTTGGCCGTAGTCAGCGGCAAAATGAGTAACTCTCATTGCATATTACTTGCGATTCGTAATGGTATCGGAAAGCTGGATATTACTGCACATCTATCGTGCAGCAATACTATTAACAGAGTATAAGCTAGACGTATGGGTTGCCGATTTGTAAAACAGAATGCCTCAATCAATTTCAAAAATATACCCACCAGTTACACTATAGATATGCCAAATTAGATATCATAGGTAGGTTATTACAATGTAAATACCACAGTAACAATTTCTTTCTAAAAGAAAAATAATATATAATTATCAGTAATTTATAGAAGTTTATGTCAGGTTGTAGTAGATGGGTTTATTTGTAAAATTGTTTGTTTATAGGGCATTAAGGCAGCGAGTTAGTGCAAAGGTATTGAGTAATAAAAATTAACGTGAGTAGCATCCTTTAATGTTTATGCCAGGCGTTAAAGAGCAGGCCTCTTTAATTTTTCTCTGTATCATGGGTGTGTATTATTTATATTGGGGAACAGTATGCAAGCTGATGTGTTAACTAAAATTATTCTTCCGGCCTCTCTTTTTCTTATTATGTTTGGAATTGGAATTTCTTTGAGACTTTCTGATTTTAAAAATATTTTTAAATACCCTAAAGCTATAATTATTGGATTAATTGGGCAATTAATCTTATTACCCTTCGTTGCCTTTATTCTTGCATTTTTTTTCAAATTACCCGCTGAGTTGGCTGTTGGTTTGATCATCATTGCCCTAGCGCCTGGCGGTGCGACTTCCAATATGTTTACTTATTTATTTGAAGGTGATGTTTCACTTTCTGTTAGTTTAACGCTGCTGACGAGTTTAATTACCCCATTTACGATTCCTTTGCTGAGTTCTTTGAGTATGTTCTATTTTATGGATAGTAATACAGAATTTGAACTCCCTGTTGTAAAAACGATAGTTCAATTATTAGTGATCACCGTGTTTCCTATTGCTTTAGGTATGTTTTCTTTATCACGCTTTCCAATCGCTGCTGAGAAAATTGAAACTGTACTTAAATGGTTCTCAATCTTTTTCCTGTTTTTGATTATTGCTTTAATTGTCATGAAAAACTCTGAAAATATGGCGAGTTTTTTCGCGCAAGCAGGCGCTGCTACCTTAGCGCTTAATTTAGTGGTGTTACTCTTAGGTTACCAGCTTGCTAACTGGGCAAAACTCAATGACAAGCAGTCCACCGCTATTGGTTTTGAAGTGGGTATTCAGAATGGAACCTTGGCGCTTGTTGTCGCTGGTACTTTGATTGGCAACAACACGATGATGATCCCATCAGTAACCTATTCAATAATTATGTTCTTTACCGGTGCTATTTTTGGGTGGTTGTTAAGTAAAAGAAATAATAGAAAGCATACCGAAGAAGGATGTTGATTTAAAAAAATATGTCTATGTTAAGTATCATTCAAGCCAGAACAGTATTAATTACTAATACAATCGGGGTATTGTTTAATACATGGTTTGAGGTGAGTTGTTTTCCGAAAAAATGATAATTACTTTAAAGCTTCTTTTTATTTAATGGTGACGCTATGTGTCTACTTCTATTCAGCTTTAACAGACGCCCTGACTATCCGTTTATTTTGATTGCTAATAGAGATGAGTTTTTCGAACGACCAACTGCGCCTGCAAAATTTTGGGATGATTGTCCTTCAGTTCTTGCCGGCAAGGATCTGCGTCATGGAGGCTCGTGGATGGGCGTCAATATAGATGGCCGTATCGCCGCTGTCACTAATTACCGCGAACCCTCAGAGAATAATCCTGCTGCGATTTCCAGAGGTGCTTTGGTCAGTGATTATCTGCAAGGTAAGGTGTCTGCCGAAGACTATATGCAAAAAGTCATGATGCAACATCACTATTATAATGAATTTAATTTGCTGGTGGGAGATAAACAATCATTACTGTTTTTTTGCAGTGTTACAGGTGATTGCCAAAAAATAAAGCCCGGTGTGTATGGAGTTAGTAACGGTAAGCTGGATAGTCCCTGGCCAAAAGTAGACAAGGGCAAATTAGCACTGGAGAAGATTATTCAAGAAAAAGAGAAACCAGAGCCAGAAAAACTATTTGAATTACTTTCGGATAAGACGCTAGCAGCAGATAATGAACTGCCTTCAACAGGCGTGAGTCTTGAATGGGAACGTAGACTTTCGCCACTCTTTGTCCGTTCTGAAAACTACGGTACGCGTAGCTCGACCGTGTTATTAAGAGATAAGCAAGGTGAGGTATTCTTTACGGAGCGTACTTTTGATAAGGATGCGCAGGTAATCGATACTAGTTCGTATATCGTAAATGGGACGAATTTAATCTGATCCCACTTTATCCGATAATTTTCTTAGATAACAACGATGTACTGGGTCTCGTTGTTTCATTGGAATGTGAATAATCAGGGTTTGATTAAACATTATTTTGAGGAGGAAAACTAATGAGTCAGGAAAAAGTATTTCTTTACGCCGAATATCAAGTCTCTGTTCCGTTTGAACAGGTCGATTGGCAATCTATAAACCCTGAAATGAAAAAATTTGAGGGCCTTAAGTCTAAGACATGGCTTAGCGGTATTAATAACCATTCTGTTGGTGGTTTTTATGAATTCGCATCTCTCGATTGCGCCCAAAAGTATATTGATGAACTACTAGTGCCATTTACAAAGAAGATTAATGGCAATTTATCAGTAAAGCTGTTTAATGGTGATGTGGTAGAAGAAGGAAGCAAAGGCATGAATTCTCCATATTACAAAAATGTAAGCTTTCAATAAAATATAGGTGCCAGAGCTCAGTATCGTTTATTTGTTACTCGCTTGGGTTATATAATTAATTTTTGCCGTGCTATGATGGAACATGGACGAACGCTATTTTGTGCATATTTTTACCCCGACCAAAAATGTCAGCCCGTTTGACGTTAATATGGCGCATAGTGCCAGAATCGAAGGGGTAGTCCCCTATACGGAAGTGGGTCTTGATGATGTCCATTATCTGACTCAGGATCTTATCTATTCACAAGGCTCTCAGTGTACGGGTATTTTTATTGGTGGGCGTGAATATGGCTTAGCCATAGACATGTTTTATCGAGCAAAGGCCGCTATGTCTCCGCCGTTCGAGGTTTCCATTTTTGCTGATCCCAGTGGTGCAATCACAACGGCAGCCGCGCTGGTGGCCTGCGCTGAAGTCTGGGTAAAAAATATCACAAATGAAAGCCTGAAGGACAAAAAAATACATATCTTGGGAGGGACTGGACCTGTTGGTGTGTGTGCGGGCATCTTGGCATCAAAATGTGGCGCAGAAGTCTACCTTGGTAGTACTCGGGGTAAGAAGGTCGCTCAGGCCATTGCCGATGAATATAATTCGCGTTTTGATGTCAATATGAGAGGTGTCAATATTGGCTCGGATAAGGCCATTTTAAATTTGTTAAAGACATCAAATGTTATAATTAATGCTGCTAAGGCAGGGCTTCAGGTTATTTCCAAATCTCAATTGAGAAAAGCTTCAGAATTGATAGTTGCAAGCGATGCCAACGCTGTGCCACCTGCGGGAATTGAAGGGGTTGGTGTCAATGATATGGGCGAAACACTTGATTTCACACCGAAAAAGGCGGTTAGTATCGGTGCTTTGAAGATTGGTCATATAAAAAACAAAGTGCATCAGCGTTTGTTTGAAATGATGAAGGAAACAGACAAGCCGATCTATATTGATCATGAGAAGGCCTTCAGCGTAGCGAGAATCATTGCTGCCAAATAGGACTTGCTTTGCGAACACTATATCGACGCAGTTCATGCAACGCTCTTGAATCGTTTTTACATAATTAGCGTATTACACTGTTTTACGAATATATTTTTAAAATGATTCAATAAGCTAATTGAGAATCCTTGATGGTAGGTCAATAAGGGCGGCGGGTTTTAATGTTACAGAAATAAAAAAGCCTCGCGGTTAGCGAGGCTTTTGCAGACTAAAACTGTCTGTTTTGTCTATTGTGCAACTACGTTGATTGCACTAGGTCCTTTTTCGCCTTGCTCAGTATCAAAGCTCACGCTTTGTCCTTCGGCAAGTGACTTAAAACCATCAGCCTGAATAGAGCTATGATGGACAAATACGTCAGCGCTGCCGTCAGCAGGTGAAATAAACCCAAATCCTTTACTATCGTTAAACCATTTTACTGTACCTGTAGCCATTTTGGATACCTCTTAAATTATTAAAAAACAATGTATTAGCATGCAAATTGTTGTGGATCTGTTACGGAAGAGGTTGCTCTTACATTGCGTGTTACTACCGGGAACCGCTACAAATTTTTTACTAATGACCGCACCATATAGTTTTCCGTCGAGAAAGACTATCTTTTTAGGCTATTTATCTCAAAAACAGGGGTTAAAGGGCTGTGAGAGCCATTTAATTGATAAAATCCCAAGCGGTGTTCGGTAATTAGCAATGTTATTCTAGGACCTGATTTCAACAGTTTGTCTATTCTTCATGAAAAATATATGTGTTTATTGCGGTTCTAGTTCAGGGAGGCGGCCTGAATATAGCTACGCAGCGCGTAGCCTTGCTAAGGCACTAACTTCGCGCGGTATTGGGCTGGTTTATGGTGGTGCCAGTGTCGGTATTATGGGTGAAATTGCTGATGCAGTTTTAGCCAGTGGTGGTGAAGTGATTGGTGTTATACCTCAAGCACTAGCCGATAAAGAGGTCGCTCATGAGGGGTTAACGGGGTTAAAAGTCGTCGGTTCGATGCACGAAAGAAAGCAAGTCATGATGGACCTTTCGGATGGATTTATCGCGTTACCTGGTGGTTTGGGTACTCAGGAAGAGCTATTCGAGGTGCTTACCTGGGCACAACTTGGGCTTCATACAAAACCATGTGGATTGCTTAATGTTGAAGGATACTACGATAAGTTATGCGCTTTTCTAAACCATGCTGTAGGGGAGCAGTTTGTGAAAACGCATCATCGCGAAATGCTCTTGGTTGAGAATAGTCCGGAAAAGTTACTGACTTTGATGGAAACTTATTAATCTATTCCTGTCACTATTCGTTTAATTACCACGGGCACAATATGAAAAAAGTATTAGTCGTCGGCGCAAGTGGCGCTACTGGTAAATTGCTTGTGCAACAATTACTCCAGCAGAATATTAAAGTGATTGTCATTGTTCGCGCTACCAGTGAGTTGGCGCAAACAAGTGATGTACAGCCAAATCTGGTGATAATCAATGCCACCATATATGACATGATAGAGGCAGATCTTACTGCCCATGTTGAAGGGTGTGATGCCGTACTTTCTTGCTTGGGACATAATTTAACCTTCAAAGGCATGTTCGGCAAACCCTGGTTATTAGTGACCGATACCATTGAAAAAATATCACGCTCTATTGAGTCTATTAACGCAGATAAGAAAGTTAAGATTATTCTTATGAACACAGCAGGCAACAGTAATCGAGACATCCTGGAACAATCGCCACTTTCTCAACGATGTGTTATATCGCTATTACGGTTATTATTGCCACCACATGTCGATAATGAAAAGGCGGCTGATTTTCTTCGTGTTCACGTCGGCCAAACACATAAATGTATTGAATGGGTGGTTGTGCGTCCGGATGGTCTTACAAATGAAGAGAATGTTACCGAGTATGATATTTATCCTTCTCCGACTAGAAATCCTATATTTGATGCTGGGCAAACCAGTCGGGTTAACGTTGCGAACTTCATGTCGAACCTAGTGGTGGATTCGGATTTATGGGCTAAATGGAAAGGAAGAATGCCAGTAATCTACAACCGAGCATGAACTAAAAGAGGGCAGGCTTAATATGGAGAGTACGAATGGGGCACGACTTGGAATCAAATAAACGAAACGCGATTGAATTTTATCGAATGGCCTATCTGGGAGAACCATCTAAAGCGGTTGAACTTTATGTCGGTGCTGAGTACATACAACACAATCCTTTGGTTGCCGATGGCAAGCAAGCGTTCATCGATTACTTTGACGAGATGAGAAAAGATTATCCCGATAAAAGCATCGAGTTTGTACGTGCGGTTGCAGAGGGTGATCTGGTAGCTTTGCATACTCACCAAACCTGGCCGGATAATGAACAGTATGTGACGATGGATTTTTTTCGTTTTGATGAAGGCGGTAAGATTATTGAGTATTGGGATTCAATTCAGGAAATTCCCGCTGACTCAAAAAATAGTAATCCTATGTATTAAAGTAAACTAAAAGGCTGGTCTTTTTATTTATTTGTAAACAGGTATTTTTAACAAAATTATATCGAGGATGTTCATATGGAGATTGTTAATTCTCACCTTGCGCACAGCATTAAAGAGCAAGGCATGATCAAACCGCCTAATTCTTATGGTTACATCCAGCTTGCCGCAGAAGTCGAACTACCGAGGCCTTTTTTATCTAAGAGCGCTTCTAAAAAAGCACTACTCTCCGAACTTAAGGTTCTTTGTACTGAATTAAAATCGTCATCACCACCGATTCAGCGAGCAGATCTGTTTGATGCGTTTATTATTCCCCCAGGATCAAATCCAGGTTTGGAACTCATCAAGAAAAAGGGCTATGAGGTTCATATCGCTAAATTTGATATTGTTATTCTTATTGAATGTACATCCGTTGATGATGCTTTAAGAGTGAGGGATTCATCTGAGTTTAAAAAAATTGAGCAAGTGTTAAATGATAAAGCGTCCTATACACATTCGATGATAGCAAAAAATGCTAATCGGATTGATGAGGTTAGCAAGGATTCAAATGGTATTTTTTTATTTAACTATTTCTATGCGGAAGAGACGCAGACCTTGTTAGATGTATGGGAATATACGGCGGGATGGTGGACTGCAAAAGCCAATTTGACAAACTCTACGCCAATACAGCCTGTCGAAGCTGGTTCTCAGTACAATCTTATCAATCATTGTCGATGGGATAAGCTTATTGATGTCTTACCTTCATTAATATTCAAACCAAGTTTAAATAATTTTGTGCTGAAAAATTTCACAGTAAACAATATCGTGGCGATGCCTATTCTATATAAGCTTGTTTAAATTACGCTAAAAATTTAAAGTGACTGTCTTTAAAAGGCCTTTCATATTCAAAGGCAGTTTCTATTTCAAAAAGATTGCGGTTATTAAAACAGAGACAACTGGGAGTACTCTTTTCTGTCAAGATTAGATAGAGTATGACAGTGAATGAGATTGATGAAATTGAACATCCGAGTGCGGCAGTGGCTCTTGTTGTTACGCGCAAATCGCCGTCTATATTACTGGTGCGCAGGGCGGACTATGACGCTGATCCATGGTCGGGTCAATGGGCCTTTCCTGGTGGGAAGGTGGATGAATCAGACTCTGATCTATTAGCAACCTGCCAACGCGAAGTTTTGGAAGAATGTGGTTGCAACCTTTCTGCCGACCATTACGAACGCGCTTTGCCGATATCTCAAGCCGGTCGCAAACGAAAACATCCTGTCATTGTTGCGCCGTTTTTATGGGAGATACCTGAGCGGGTAGATCTAACTCCAGATGAGACAGAGATCGCCTCAGCGTGTTGGCTGGAGTTGTCTTATCTTACTGATCCTGAGAATCACGACAGCGGCGTGATCGCCCCCGAATATGATAATCAGGAATTTCCCTACATACGACTTGGAGATACACCGTTATGGGGTTTTACCTATGCGGTGCTGATGAATTACTTGAATGAAAGGAATAATAACTAAAGGAGTCAGGTATCATTTACTATTAATTGATACATTGTGCTTTGTTTGGAGTAGAGTGCTAACTCAGTTATGCAGATAGTTGCATGCTTCCCCATCTGGAGAACAACCATGTCTAAAGAACGGAATAGTAGAAAAGAAGCCGCGAAGAAACCTGAACTCTCATTGAAAGAGAAACGTGCTGCTAAAAGAGCTAAGAAAGGTACTCTCTCACCCTTTATCGCAACAGATAAATAATAGAAAGTTTAACTGCATTCATTGTCACTCGGTTAGCTGTAACTAATCTTTGATAAATATTGACGGTTTACGTTGAACTCACTATGTTGTTTGTATGACTTCTCCTTAGATCTTTTTAATAACTATGTAATAAATGGAGAAAATCATGGATCTTCAAATGAGCATGAAGATAGACGGTGTCATTGGCACGTCAATAAGTTCTGAACATAAAGGCTGGTCCGAAATACATTCATGGAATTGGGGTATGACTAGTAACCGAAAGTCTATAGACGCTATGGATGATGGCAAGACATCATTGAATGAGTTATCTGTTATTAAGCCTATTGGAATTGATAGCCCAGGGATTCGATTATTGTTTGCACAAGGTGAAAAAATTCCGAATGTCGAGATAAGTATGACTCCTCTAAGAGGTAAAAGAGAACCTGTTAAAAAGCTATTGCATGTGAAAATAGAGTCTGTCGTAATTAAATCGGTCGTTTCTGGTGGCAATATAAATGATGAGTTTTTTAAAGAACATATTACTTTTCTTTTTGAGAAAGTTAATTTTGAGTATAGTAAAGCGGGTGCCAGAAATGAAAGTGGTGAAACTGTATTTAAAGATTATGATTTTTGCTGGGACGTTCTCGAAAATAAAGAATGGAGTGCAGCTAGTAGTTAACTTAAGAAATTTTTCGGAGGTAGTACGTTCCGTAAGTGGATAGGTCGGTTAATTCCAGTGTATTGTCATCATGAATTACGACCGTCATATGTAGTCTTGAAATTCGTTGCATCGTATCCATAAAACGAACCCTGCATTCGCTGCCTCTACCAATTTTATTTTCGCCTATGACCATTGCGTACTCATCTTTATTATTATCAATAAATTTAACACCATCCTTGATGACTAATTTGCATTGATAATTCGCTAAAAGAAGAGTTATCTCATCACCTTCTTTAACTTCTAAGGATACAGGCTCTCCTACGGGCATGCTTGTTAGACCTAGTTCTCTAGCAAGTACTTTAGAATCGAATTTTTCATCAAGATCCAATTCTCCCGTTTTGAATTGAGCTGCTTCTGCAGGTTCAATCTGGATATTATCTTTTTCTAATTGTGCTTTTATCGTCTGGACCATTTCTTGTCGATTTGACAGGTATTGTAAATAAGCAGTTAGTGCTATTTGTTTATATTTACTCGATTCACCTGAGCGGTCTTTTTTGAGCGCAAAAAAGATATCGCGCCAGCCGTTGTCGTTAGAGAAAATAACCGGATTAATAGCTTTAAGGCTTTGGGTCACCTCGCCAGATTCTGATGCTTGGTGGATTAACCCGGAAATTTGTTCAATAGCAATAACAATAGCATTTAACTCCAGATCTAATTCACCTGATGATGATTTAATAGCGCTGGTAACTTTTTCAAGCGGGATAGTCGTGCGAGCGGCAAGAGCGAATTCGAAATCATCAATTGACTTAAACGTAATGACCTTGTCATCAATATTTAATTCGACTGGTTTGGTAAATATTTTTTGCAGCATAGACCTTGTAAGTATAGCCATTGAATTGGGTGAAAAGTGAGGTCTAGAGGGGCATGTAGCTATTTATAGTGTGATTTGTTTCTCAAATTTGTTGAATTTATGACTGTTATTGTGTTTCTTGAGCGGGGACTTCTTCTTGATCTATCACGGTTTCAGTCGGTGTCTGTTCTGTTGTTGGCTCCTCCGGCGCTGATGTTGCAGCTGCTTCGGCTATAGCTTCCACCTCAGATCCTTCACAATTGAATGTGACTTCGGATAAGTTAGTCGTGCTATCGGGAGTGTATCGCGCAATTTTAGTGTGCTTCTGGCATTCAGCTTTTGCCAACTCATAAGCGGCAGTAAATTTTTCTGGAGGACCGCCAATGATGACCTTATCAGATGAGGCTGATTTAATTGATGGATCATTACTACAAGCAGAAACCGATAGAATAAAACAAGCAATGGTAAATAATTTACTATTTCGAATGCACATATATTTTGACAACAATCTTTTCAAGTAATTGAATTCAAGTACGACTTTTTCATAAGATCAACAAGAAGTAAAGCCTCAAGCGAAGGTGTTGCTGTGATTTATTCGAAGTATTACTATGGTTTGCTACAAGAAAACCATGATAGGCCAGTTATAATAAATAATTAAGTTTTTAAATAGGAATGAGAATGCCATGAAAGTAGTTAGTCTGTTAATGTTTTTTACTCTGGGGGTATCCGCTGGAGAATCTGAACCTGTTGATGTTATACCGAAAGATATCAAATCCATTGTCTCAGTCATTCCTGTTTTTAGTCAGAAGGTCTCCTTTAATTTACCGGGAGATTGGAAGGCGGCATTTCAAGATGAACGTTCGGGTGCTTTTTTGATCGAATTTATTCCAGAAGATGAAACTATAGAGAGTTGGAAAAGTTTATTTACAATCCAGGGTTTTGAAAAATTGGCGGATAAGACGAAACCCATAGATTTTATAGATGGATTAGCACTGCGTTTGAAAGAGACATGTGGACAGTATTCCGTCTATGAGCAATTAGGCCATTTGACAGTTTCAAAGCATGAAGCATTTGCTGCAATCATGGGTTGTTCAAATTCAGGAGCTACAAAAAATAGCGTTGTAAAGGAAGAAAAAAGTGAGCTTGGTTATTATATAGCTATACAAGGTCAGCATGATTATTATCTCCTCCATAAGTCAATTAGAGGCGCTTCGTTTGAAAAGGATAATATGCCTATTAATCTAGATAATGCAGACGATTTTATAGCGGAGTTCATGCCGATTGAACTATGTCGGCTAGGTGGTGAAAAGTCTGCATGTAATAAGTAAGATCTAAAAAAAAGAGAGAATTATTTTAAAAGCATAAACGCAGCAGAAGCAATAAGTTGGTGTATATGAACCAGCATTGGCTTTAATCAGCCAATGAGTATTTATCAGTACTATTCATAAATTATCCATTATCTAATCAACGGATAGTCCTTATCTGATGTTTAATGGTGAGATTCTAACTTTTGAATAGCGTTATTTTGATTTAAGTCAAAGAACGCTTGCTTACTATTGTCTGTTATTACTTATTGGCTTAAAAATTGCCAATAATACTATTTTGTCAGAAGCTATCCATTAAAAAGATAGTTCGACAATGTTTAACAATTGATCAAGGGATAGGAAATATGAGAACAAGTACTTTGTACTTCGCAAAGGTTATTATTTCAGTATTTGGTTTATCTGTAGTGATAGTTTCAGCTGAAGACATTGAAACAACAGGAAATCAAACCACACGACTTGGAGATATCACTGTCACTGCTTCGCGCGTTGATAAGTCTCTGTACGAAGTTCCTGCTGCTGTTGGTGTTGTTGATAAAAATGATATCGGTTCCGGTAAGCAGAAAATTGGTCTTGATGAATCTCTAGTCAAGATCCCCGGTTTATTTATGCAAAATCGCTATAATTTCGCACAAAGTTTAAAAATATCGATACGTGGATTTGGTGCCCGTGCAAATTTTGGTACACGCGGCATCAAGCTTTATCAGGATGGCATCCCGTTAACAACTGTCGATGGGCAGGGGGGGATAGAAGATATTGATTTGAATTCTATAAACCGAATAGAAGTGATGCGTGGCCCCGCATCATCACTCTATGGTAGTTCTTCCGGTGGTGTGATGAATTTTTTTACAGGCGATGAAGATGTTGACGAGCCGTATCTTGAAGCCAACATCAGCAAAGGTGAATACCAGACTAACATAGGAAATATCAAGGCAGGAGGAGAACTAGATAAACTGCGTTATTTCTTTAACTTGTCTCATTTAGATGCAACTGGCTATCGTGCTCATAGTCGAACGCGCAATACTAAGTTTAATTCAAAGTTTAAATACAATATTGATGAGACATCAGATGTAACAGCGATATTTACCGCCTTTGACGCTCCTCAAGCAGACGACCCTGGTGGAATAGATCAGGCTAGTGTTGATGCTGATCGCCGACAAGCGCGACCGCAGAATGTTACTTTTGACGCAGGCGAGGATATTGACCAACAAAAACTAGGTTTTACTTATCGTAAAAAGATTACACCTAATCAGGAATTGACCTTGCGCAACTATTACGTGCATAGAAATTTTGTTGGTTTGATACCGGTAGCTGCGAGTGGTTATATAGAATTTGATCGGTTCCAATTTGGTGGTGGTGCGCAATACAGTATTTTAAGTGATTTATTTGGGCGTAATAACAGAACTACCATTGGTGTTGATATAGATTCACAGGAAGATGATCGGCAGCGTTATGCAAATAATAATGGCATTCGGGGAGCGCAAGCACTAAATCAATTAGAGCAGGGTGATTCAGTAGGTGTCTATTTGCGTAATGAATTAGCGTTAACCGATAAACTGGAATTATCATTGGGCATCAGGTATGACAACGTTGATTTGGAAGTTGATGATGCTTTTCTTGGAGATGGAGATCAATCAGCCGGGTTAAACTTTGAAGAACTAAGCCCGATGGCAGGATTATTGTGGTCAATTAATCCTGCAGTCAATATCTACACAAACATATCAAGCGTTTTCGAAACACCAACCTTCACCGAACTGGCTAATGTTGCAACAGGCGGCTTTGCCAATGTTACGGCTCAAAAGGCATTGAATTATGAAATAGGTGTGAAAGGCAGGGTCAATACGCGTTTTAACTATGAACTTGCTATTTTTAAAATTGATGTGGAAGATGAAATCATTAATGTTGCTAATATTGGTGGTCGTACTTTTTTCAATAATGCTGACACAACAAGGAAAGGTGTTGAAGCGTCCGTTTCATTTATTCCTGTTTCGGGGGTTAATATGCTGATGACCTATACATATAATGATTTTAGCTTTGATAATTTCCCGGCTGCAGCGACCTGTAATGTTTCAAGCTGTGTAGATAACAAGTTACCAGGACTACCAGAACATAATTTTTATACTGAATTAGCTTATACACACCCGTCCGGTTTCTTTAGTAGTATCGATTTTCAATACGTCAGTAATATGTATGTTGATAATTCGAATACAGCTCAGAACCGACCGTATGGTGTTTCAAATCTTCGTGCGGGGTATGTGAAGCGCATGAAAGATATAGAAATAACGCCTTACCTGGGTATTAATAATCTTTTTGATAAAGAATACGTTGGTAACGTTCGAATCAATGCTTTCGGTAGCCGTTATTTTGAACCAGCACCTGAATTTAACGTATACGCCGGTATTACACTTCGATATGACTAGTTGGGAAGGTACAAAGTAATTAAAAATATCGAGTGACTACCATAGCTAGAATGCAGGTAAAGATTTTAATCAATGATGACTAATTCGTTTGCGAGCTCATCTTTATCGTCTTCTTTAATCGGAAAATGTTCTGCAAGTAACTTCCCGGAAAGAGTGATGCCTTCAATGACTCCGTTAGCATATTGTTTATCTTTAAAGTCTTTAATAATGGCATCGCAGATATGTTGCCAGTCAGGATGAGTCAGTTTTGCGCTGATACCATCATCACCAATTACCTTGACCTGATGTTCTTGTAACGAGATATAAATCAAGATCCCTGTACTATTTTCTGTGTTACGTAATCGATTGTGTTGAAAAGCAGCAGCGGCAGCGCGGTCGACTTCTTCCTCCATCTCTTTTTTAGTTATGAAAGGAGAGCAGAGTGCCGGGAAAACGTGTGTTAGAAGTACGCCAGCGATAAAACTTAAAAATATCGTTAGTAGAATTGTAGTCAGATCTAAATTAAAACTACTCCAATCATCAGTTGGGGTATTGTCATAAAATAGCCCCCAAGCAATGGCAACACAGAGTAATGAAAAGAATAAACCAAAGATATCTTCGGCACGATCGTAACGACCAGATGCACTGGCGACAACCGGGATGATCTCACCTGATGTATCTTGTTCAGCTTTTACAATCGCTAGTTTGATCGCATCGCGATCAGCTTCCGAGAAGAGTTTACTTGCTTTAAACATACCTACCATGATCCTGATGCTCCTCCACCTCCGGAAGATCCGCCGCCGAAGCCGCCGCCGGAACCTCCACTACTTGATGCTGCACTATATAGAATGAAAATTAATAATGCGCCGAGTGCGGCAATCAATGCCCATGCCCAACCACTACGACCGGTTTTAAATAAATTAATAATCAACATCACAAGCAAGATTGCCCCGATCGCGAGTGCAGGAAGAAACCACCACGGTGCGGTGGCTTTGGGTAGGGCCAATCCACGTGCCATTGCATCCAGACCGCGAACGCCATCCAGTATACCTAATGAATATTCATCTCTTTTAAATTGCTTGATGATCAGATTGTCCATGATGTCTTGTGCCGCACGATCATGCGAGTAACCCCAATCAGCACCAAGTTCAATACGTGCTCTGCGATCCCCTCTGGACACTAATAATAAGATGCCGTAATTGCGTTCTGGAGAACCAATTCCCCATTCATTGAATAACGCGGTTGCGTAGCTTTCAATTGTTTGACTACTTGCTTCGTAAGTTGCCAACGAGCCGATGGTAACAATGAATATCGGGATATCTTCTTCAGACAACAAATTTGATGCAATCGTATTGATTTCAGCTTGGTCCTCAGTTGAGATCAAACTAGCCTTGTCAACGAAAAAATCAGATTCAGGTGGTTTATCTGGAAAGTTAACTGCGAGGCTACTACAGCAATAAAATATCAGCGATAAGAGCAGTGACACAGACTTGTATTGTATTGTGCAATGATGCAATGAATTGTCCTCCGCACAGTTAGGTTCGCCAAAATAAGATATCATAGTTTAGTCGAACAATTAAAGTGATTATAGGAAACTAAAGTATTCATATCGATGCATAGATAGCTCTGTTTATTTAAAACAAGCTAAAAACCAGTAGCAAGTTGTGGGGAGTGACCCACATTATTATAGGGCAGGGCATAACCATGTTTTCTATTGAATCGTGTGATATACCAGATAATGCGCTCCTGGCTAAATATCGTAAGGGTGGCAGCTACACAGATTGTTATGTGATAGATGTTTCCCACGCAGTCACTCATGCGCAGTATGTAATCGCTTTTTATACGAGCCTGATGTTTAAGCTGGAGCGTTTGATTCTTAAATTAACTGTTTCGCGACCGTCTACGGACGCTCAAGTAGCGCAATTAGCAATAGGGGCGCTTGATGGCTTTGCTGCTTGGCATGTAGAAGATCGTTGTGAAAATCAATTGCTGCTATGTGATTATTCAGGTCGTACTCGGTCTTGGTTAATGGCTGTCCCACTGGCCCATGATAGTGGTGTATGGACGCGTCTATATTTCGGATCAGCAGTTGTTCCCGTCATAAATCCCAAGACGGGAGAGTCTTCTCTTGGTCTTGTTTATCAGGCCTTGCTCGGATTCCATAAACTCTACTCGGTGGTGCTTCTTTATGCGGCGAAGTCACGATTGAGATAAAGAATTATTTTTCACGATAGCGTTCTACCTTAAAGGGAATATTAACACCACCAGTTATTGTGTCCCCTAAATCGGGCCCTTGATAGACACGTATTTTAAAGTCTTCTTTGTTGTAGTAGTAAGATGCGGAATACTTTAGCCAAAAGCCTAAATCTCTTTTTATTATTCTTGAACCCTCACTCTCCCAACCGGATGGGTTTTCAGGGCAGTATGATTTTGAATTACATTCATCATGTATAAGCTGAGCCGCATTAGTAGAGTGCTCAAGGGCAATTTTATATGACCATTGTGATATAGCGAGGATAAGTATGAAAAAAACGATTGTTAAAACAGGGCGAGGAAGATAATACTTTTTTTCTTGTAAGTTAAAGAGTTTTATAATGATTGAGAGCGCACTGATGAATACCGGAAGGATGAATATCCCAGCCAGAAACACCAACGTAGTACCATTGTCTGTAGCGAATAAAATACATAACATGAATAACGGTGGAATGATTTGATATAGCCAGTGTTTAACGTCATATAACTTATTATCATCTATGTGTGAATTCATATAGCATCTCAAATATTTTCGGGTAAAACATGATTATTAAATCTCTCTGCGCTCTAGCAACATAAAAGTCAGAATAGTTATAATCTTAAGAAAATTATAAAATGAATCAATATAAAAAGTTTACTATTTATTAGGTCAGAAATACTCTATCTTATATGCTTATTTTAAAGCCCCCAGAAGAATTTTATGCAATGTCCTGACTGCAATAGTGAACTTACTCCTATCTTTTATGAAGAGGTAAGTATTCATTTTTGCTCTGGATGTAAAGGTAGACTGCTTGATGCGCAGAAACTAAGTAAAATTGAGGCATCTCGAGAAGAGAGATTTGAGCGCAATAAAAAGCACAGTAAAGCAACATCCTTCGAAGGTGTACGAACATGCCCGTCCTGTAGCATTCAAATGAAGAAGGTTAAGTACGGGAAGTTTAGTCCGAAGGTTATAGACAAGTGTTTGCAATGCTCGAATATTTGGCTTGACGAAGGTGAACTGGAAGATATTCAAGTTGCCTATGAGATGTATGAAGACAATATCAATAAAGGTAAGAAGTCTGCGCAAGAACAGAAAATACAAAAAACAGAAAAAACACCGAGCGCGCTAAAATCGCAACAACACGAATTCAACTGTCCTAAATGCGGGGCCAGACAAACCGAAGACAGCGAATGCATTAAGTGCGGTATTATCTTTGCCAAGTATCTTGCGAAGAAGGGACAGCAAAGCAATCTCGATTCCAGGCATGAGCAAGCCACTGCTCTGATAGACGATACTATTTCTGGTATGACTGAGTTTGTAATTAAACAAGCGCATGAATGGGGCGAAACATTGAGCGGTTTTGAAACAGCAAATAAATATACTATTCGAGCAGGGGATTATTCTTTAAACGCAGATGAATTTAGTAACGGATTCGCAAGTCTGCTGACACGCTCATTTTTATCCTCACACCGCCCATTTGAAATTAATATTTGGGATTGGAAAAATAATCATGTCCTCGGACTGAAACGACCTTTTCGGTTCTATTTTCATGAAGTGACCGTGTCAGATGCCATGGGTAAAAAAATAGGTACTGTTGTTCGTGAGTTTTCTATCATCAACAGGAAGTATCGTGTATTAAACGCATCAGGACTTAAGACAACATCGATAAAAGGACCTATCTATCGACCGTGGACATTTTTTGTTACAAGCCAGGAAAAAGAGATAGGTAAAATCACCAAGAAGTGGAGTGGATTGGCAAAAGAATACTTTACTGATGCCGACACCTTTGGCGTGAAGTTTAATAAGGAACTTGATAAGACATCGAAGTATTTATTGCTAGGTGCTGTATTTCTAATTGATTTTTTACACTTTGAAAACAATCATAATTAAGTTGCTAATAAAAAGAGGGATGATGTTAAACGGAAATTGATATGAGAAACCTTCGTTTTATAATAATAGCTGTTATTGCCAACGCCATTTATTACCAAGCCAATAAACTAACGGCAGTTTTGATTTTATAATATTAATAAAAATACATTATCATTTTAACTTATAACACTTTTCAAATAGCGAATGCTCAACATGTCTAACACGATTACCTGGTACTTTGATTTTATTTCTCCCTTTGCTTATTTACAGCAAGTACGTTTTCGAGAATTTTCGGATGATGTGACGATCCAGTCTCGTCCAATTTTATTTGCCGGGCTACTGAATCATTGGCAGCACAAGGGACCGGCTGAGATTCCGGCAAAACGACTGTTTACTTATCAACATGTTGCCTGGTTGGCAAAGCGACAGGGTGTCCAGTTACGCATGCCTCCAGCGCACCCCTTCAATCCATTGCGGCCATTGCGTTTAGCTATTGCTATGGAGAACGACATGGGAGTGATCGCAAAGATATTCAAATATATCTGGCATGATGGTCTTTCTATTGATGACGATGCATCGTGGTATGAATTTGTTTCCTCTCTAGGTATTGATGAGCCCGATAAATTTATTAATCAAACTGAGGTGAAACAGCAATTAAGAAAAAATACCGAAGCGGCGCTAGAAAAAGGCGTGTTTGGTGTACCAACTATTATTGCTGACGGTCATTTGTTCTGGGGTAATGACGCAACGGATATGTATCTCGATTACCAACAAGATCCGGGGTTTTATGAAGATCCACAGCTAAAATTTATTGATACAATCCCAGAAGCAGCTAGCAGGCGTTAAATCATTTAATTAAGTGACCATATCCAAATAAGCATAAAAACAGATAATTAATTATTCTTATGTCATCAGACGAATTAAATATTGTAAATAACCATCTACGTAAGATTGCAAGACGGGCTTCGAATCCCTTAGGCGGTGTTGAAAGTAAGCGAGCCTTAGTTGATGAATATGCGGCAGCGCACCCTTCCATACTCGACGTGAATGCCAAAGTCGTACCGGTATCATTTGAAGAATTTCAAGGTGAATGGGTAAGTGTCGATACTTCTAATCCGAATAGACGAATTTTGTATCTACATGGCGGTAGTTGGATGGCGGGACGAGTGGAAAAATACCGTCCACACATTGCCAGAATTGCTGCTGCTACCAGATGTACTGTATTAGCAATCGATTATCGTTTGGCGCCGGAGAACCCTTTTCCGAAAGGACTGAACGATTGTGTGACGGCGTATGAATGGATGAAATGCAATGGCCCTGGAAAAAGTACCGCTGCAAGTTCGACATATATTATGGGTGATTCTGCTGGTGGTAATCTAACATTAGCAACATTGCTCGCATTAAAAGATAGGAAAATTGGCTTGCCTGACGCTGCTGTTGCGCTTTCACCCGCAACGGACATGAGTTGGTCTTCTCCCTCTATAAAAACAAATGCTAAATCAGATGTAGCGCTGAACGCAAAATTAATGCCTATGATTTCCTATGGCTATCTACAGAAAAAAGTTGATCCGAAAACGCCTTACGCATCACCCTTGTTTGGTGACTTACAAGGCTTGCCGCCGATATTGTTACAAGTCGGTGATACAGAGATTTTGCTTGATGATGCTGTTGGTTTTGTTGAAAAGGCACAAGCCGCTGGTGTCGATGCAACCTTGCAGGTCTTTTCTGGTATGCCACATGTCTTTCAGGCTTTCGCCCCATACTTACCTGATGCGGTTCAGGCTTTGCAACGTATCGGAGAGTTTATTACGCGTATTCCTGATTCAGTGCAGAATAATTAACAGCCACCTCTTATAATGAACACCATTTTACAACTATAAACACTCAGGAGTTCAGATGCCTAAAGCAAGCGACCTTAAACGGGGAATGGTGATTGATATTAATGGCGACCCTTATGCTGTGAAAAATGTTGATGCAAAGAGTCCTACATCTAGAGGCGCAACTACCCTTTATAAAATTCGTTTCAAGAATCTCAAGTCTGGACAGAAATTGGACGAGTCTTATAAAAGTGATGAGTTACTTAAAGAAGCTGATTGCGTGCGCGTGCCGGTACAATTCTCATATAAGGATGGTGACAATATTATTTTTATGAACTCTGAAGACTACTCTCAATATGAAGTAAGCGAAGATGATGTAGAAGATCTAATGGGTTACGTTACAGATGGACTGGAAGGTTTGACGGCATTGATCATGGATGGTGTGCTGTTAAGTATTGAATTACCCCAGTATGTGGATATGGAGATTGTCGATACCGTGCCCAATATTAAAGGCGCAACTGCAGCAGGCAGGACTAAGCCCGCCACGCTAACGACAGGGATAGAAGTGCAGGTCCCTGAGTATATGGAGGTTGGCGAGATTATCAGGATCAACACCAGTACAGGGAAATTCATGTCTCGCGCTTAATTCGATGGTAATAGATAAGTATGAGGCAGACACTACAAAAAATTCTCGCTGGCGTGCTCTTAATTTCTACGGTGCCTTACGCAAGCCAGCGTGAATTAGATGAGGATGATATGAACTGTCCTGACTCTCCCAATTGTGTGTCCAGTCTGGCTAGTGATTCTGCACACTATATCGCACCATTAAGTTTTCACGATCAACCAGAGGCAGCGATGCAACGGCTCAGAATAGCTTTATTGTCAGAAAAGCGGGTGAGGATAGTTAAGGAGGAGGCGAACTATCTTCATGCTGAAGTACGTAGTCTTATTTTCAGATTTATAGATGATGTTGAATTCACATTAGTGTCAGAGCAGGGCGTGTTCCAGGTACGTTCAGCTTCCCGTGTTGGTTACAGTGATTTCGGTGTAAATAGACGGCGTATTGAAAGAATTCGTGAGTTATTTCAGAAATAATTTCGTACCTATCTAATACGCCATGATGACGATATATTTGATTCACCATCCGTGCTGGCAGCGAAAACCTTTGTCATTCTTTTTATAAAATCACCATAAAAAATAATTATTGATTATGATTAAGGCCGATACGGTTGTTGTACTGGATTTTGAGACTACGGGTCTTTCACCTGATTATGGTGACCGTGCGATAGAGATTGGGGCCGTGCTCATTGAAGATGGAAAGGTTGTCGCACGTTTTCAGGAGTTAATGAATCCTGGTCGGCACATTGATAGCTTCATTGAAGACTATACCGGCATTACTAATAGTATGTTGAAAGATGCAGCACCTTGTATAGATGTCATGCATAGGTTTGCTGATTTTATTGATGGTTATAATCTGGTCGCCCACAATGCTTCGTTTGATAAGCGTTTTCTTGATGCGGAGTTGGCAAGGATATTCCGGACATACACGGGGCAATTTGCCTGTTCTCTTTTGACGGCAAGACGCATCTATCAAGATTCGCCTAATCATAAATTAGGTACCTTAGTAGACTACATCAATATTCCAACAGACGGTGTTTTTCACCGGGCTTTATATGATTCAGAAATGACTGCGAAATTGTGGTTGGCAATGCTAGATAATATTACTGAACAATATGCCATAAACCCTATTCCGTTTACGTTAATACAAAAATTATCAAAAACACCTAAAAATAAAATTCGGAATTTCTTACAACAGTGGTAAGCAAGCTAACGTATTGTTTTCTATCTATCTACAAGAGTTGGGAAGCAATAAGAAAGATACGCTGAAATAGTCCGTGATACTGTGAATCCGTGCTTGTTGAATTTTGAGAGGGTTGTATTACTATATAGATAAGTTTCGATATAAATTCGAATTATGTCAGACACAGATACAAACGAAAATAGAGTTGGAACTGTGGTTAGAGAACCGCTTACGCCCATGCCGGTTGTAAAAGCGCTGACTTTTGAAGACCTCAAGGTTTGTCTTAGCAAGGGCATATCGGATTTTCGTATGGCCACTATGTTTGGATTGTTTTTTGGAGGCGTCTTTGCTATTGGCGGGATATTTATTATCCAATCTCTACTAGTCTGGAAAAAAACCTGGATGATCTATCCAGTCATGATTAGCTTCCCCTTAATTGGTCCATTTGCAGCTGTTGGTCTTTATGAAGTTAGTCGTCGACTTCAGTCGGGACGACCGTTGGTCTGGAATGAGATACTATCGGTAGTGTGGAGCCAAGCTAGTCGCGAATTACGTTGGATGGCTTTTGTCATGCTCTTCGTTTTCTGGATTTGGATGTACCAGATCCGACTTCTTCTCGCGCTGATCCTTGGTCAAATGTCGTTTTCCACCTGGGGAGAT
Organism: uncultured Gammaproteobacteria bacterium; assembly: GCA_963976795.1. GTDB lineage: Bacteria > Pseudomonadota > Gammaproteobacteria > Eutrophobiales > Eutrophobiaceae > UBA7359. The sequence continues at coordinate 14,531 of CAXBLT010000007.1, read as the reverse complement.
TTTTTTGAGATCGTCGCATTTACGCCGCAGGGTTGGACTTTTGTTATCGTTGGTCACGTAGTGGGTGCGTTTTTGGCACTATTTCTATTTTCGATAACGGTAATATCTTTTCCAATATTATTAGAGCGTGATATAGATTTTATTACCGCTATGATTACAAGTGTTGGCACGGTGCTTAAAAGTCCTATTGTCATGCTTTCATGGGGTGTGTTCGTTACTCTTGCGATAATGACATCGTTTATTCCAGCATTTTTAGGTTTGCTTGTTGTCTTGCCTGTTCTAGGTCATACAACATGGCATATTTATAAAAAGGCAGTGGTTTGAACGTTCTAAAATTGAAATGATTTCAGTCAAAATTGGTGCATATGATCATTTCACCATCCCTGATGACGAGATTGAGCTAACTGCAATCCGCGCACAGGGGGCAGGAGGGCAAAATGTTAATAAAGTCTCTTCGGCAATTCATTTACGATTTGATATTAATGACTCTTCACTCCCGGACATTATAAAAATACGACTTTTGGGTTTGCGTGACCGACGAGTTAGTAATGAAGGTGTTGTCATTATTAAGGCTCAACAATTTCGCACCCAAGAAAAGAACCGTTTAGATGCACTTAAGCGTTTAGAAGAATTAATCAATGCAGCGACAATTGTTCAGAAAGTAAGGCGGCCAACAAAGCCAAGCAAGAATGCCAAGAAAAAGAGGGTGGATAGTAAAACTCAGCGAGGCAGAACAAAGGTATTACGAGGCAGGGTAACGGACCCCTGATATTTGATCAGACAGGAAAATTACAATGTAAAAGGGCTTGGTTTTTATCAATAGTATGAACTTATATTCAACCTGGACTGGATGAGGTTGACTATATTAATGCTAACCGGTTCTCTCAAACTGGCAGGCAGGGGAATTAAAGTAATATGTGAGATTTTTAAAAGGGTTAAAGCCCTTAACATAATAAGAAATAAACATAATTTTTATGAATTAAACAGCAATTAATGAGGAGAGGGAAAATGGCAAGAGTTGCATTAGTGACAGGTGGTTCTCGTGGTATTGGTGAAGCAATCAGTATTGCATTAAAAGACAGAGGTTACATAGTTGCAGCAAACTATGCTGGAAACGATCAAAAGGCGGAGGAATTTACAAAAAAAACAGGTATTTCTACCTATAAATTTGATGTTGGTGATTTTTCTGCTTGTGAGAAAGGGATTAAAAAGATTACGGCAGAGCTTGGACAGGTAGAAGTATTAGTTAACAATGCGGGTATTACACGTGATACAACGATTAATAGAATGGACGTTGATCAATGGGAAGATGTTATTAAAACAAACCTTACTTCGTGTTTTAATTTAAGTCGATTGGTTATAGAGCATATGCGCGAAACAGGTTTTGGTCGGATTATCAATATCGGTTCTATCAATGGACAAGCCGGTCAGTATGGTCAGGTTAATTATGCCGCTGCTAAATCAGGGATACATGGTTTTACCAAGGCATTAGCACAAGAAGGTGCAGGTAAGGGCATTACAGTTAATGCAATTGCGCCAGGCTATATCGATACTGAGATGGTTCGTGCGGTTCCAGAAAATGTACTTGAAAAAATCATTGCGAAAATCCCGGTTAAAAGGTTGGGTAAACCAGAAGAGATCGCTGAAGGGGTTTGTTTTTTGGCAAGTGATGATTCGGGCTTTATCACCGGTTCAACACTAAGCATCAATGGTGGCCAACATATGTATTGATGCTCGGCGCACTATTTATTTATCGAAGTATCAGCATAAGATGAAAGTAATACTAATTAATCATCATTCATTTCAGGATGGTTTTTTGTGATTATGCGCAAAGCATTTTTCTGTCTTATCTTTGCACTACCAGTCTACGTTGCAATGACGGCTTTGGTTAATGCCCATGGTGTGGCAGAAGGAGATGCCGCATTCATTGAACAAGCCAATGGTGCTCAACTTTTTCCTTTCATTTATCTAGGCGCTAAGCATATGGTGACTGGATATGACCACCTGTTATTTCTGATAGGCGTGGTTTTCTTTCTCTATAAGATGAAAGACGTTGCAGTCTATGTCACGTTATTTGCAGTCGGTCACAGTGTTACTTTACTCTACGGTGTATTGAGTGGAACACACATAAATCCGTATATCGTTGATGCAATAATCGGGTTTTCTGTCGTATATAAAGCATTGGATAATCTTGGCGCATATAAACGTTGGTTTGGGTTTCAGCCTAATACAAAAGCAGCGGTGCTTATCTTCGGTTTTTTTCATGGTTTTGGTCTAGCTACAAAGTTACAAGATTTTACTTTGTCGGAAGAAGGCCTGCTCGCTAATTTAGTATCTTTCAATATTGGTGTAGAGATTGGCCAATTACTTTCTTTAGCGACTATTTTAATCCTGATGAATTATTGGCGTCGTAGCGACATTTTCGTGAGGCAGGCGTTTAATACTAATGCTGTTTTAATGTTGGCTGGTTTTTTACTGATGGGCTATCAACTAGGTGGTTACTTCATTACTTCTTGAGGAAAATGTTTTGCATGATATTTCAGGTTTAAATGGTACAGGACTTCCATCTAGCAAAAGTCTAATGAAAGCTACTTTGGTTGCTTTCATTACAGGGTGTCTCTTGCTGATCACGATAATTTTACCTGCAGAATATGGCATTGATCCTACAGGTCTTGGAGAAAAGCTGGGTTTAACTCAAATGAACATCACTAGTGAGCCCAGGAATGTGATTACAACGACACAGCTTGAAGTCATTGAATCAGTTACTGTGAGTGAACCAGTGTGGAAAAGTGCAACACCCTTTCGTTCTGACACGATGACGTTGACACTAGTACCAAACCGAGGTACAGAGATAAAAGTCGTAATGAATAAAAATGAAAATTTTGTTTTTAATTGGAAAGTGACGGGTGGTGTCGCGTACTTCGATATGCATGGTGAAGCACTCAATACTAGAGGAGATGAGTTTACCAGCTATTGGGAGGGTAATGATGCATCTGGTGCTAGCGGCACTTTTACAGCGCCCTTTGATGGAACGCATGGGTGGTATTGGCAAAATAAAGGCTCGGAATCAATAGAGATTCAGTTATCGACAAGTGGATTTTATAAAGAGTTGTATACGCCCTGATACCAAATGTGTACTTGATGATAATCAACAAGCCTCTCCAGGATAACCCTTGATAGTCAGTGAGTGAGCTTCAATCAACTCTGTAACTGGTACCCGAACAAAATCCTTATCATAAAAATCATCAACAATTATCTCGTTGTCCCAAATAACAATATCCAGATCGATAGTACGTGGCCCCGCTTTGTTTCCATGTTTGATTCTATCCAGTCGTTTTTCTACAGTTTTAAGATAGCTGTTAAATGTTTCAAAGTCTGAGTCGGTTTCTAGCCAGAATGCGCAATTTAAAAAGTCAGCCTGGTCTTCATATCCCCAGGGTTTAGTAACGATATAGCTAGCCTTTCCTTTGAAAGTTGTTTCCGACAGCAAAATTTCTCTGGCTGCCTCGCAATTTTTATGGGGCTCAATGTTAGAGCCGACTGAAATAATAGTTGATATCATAAATTGTTATTATTAAACGAAATTAAATTCGTTAAGTTTATTCAAACTGGATAAACTCTCAATACACATTAAAGGTTCAGACACTTAATATGCCGCATTCAAAAAAAATGTCAAAAGGTACTGCACTCATCACAGGAGGCGCGGTCAGATTGGGAAAGGTATTCTGTACGACTTTAGCTAGCGCAGGTTATAAGCTGGCCATCCATTACAACTCGTCATCTGAACAAGCTGCGGCAACAGCGAAAGAGTTTAGAGAAATGGGTGTTAATTGTGATATTTTTCAGTTTGATTTTAGTGAGAAAAATAACGTTAGTGATTTAATCAAAAAAGTGCGAAAACAATTCCCAGACTTGAATGTATTAATAAATAGCGCCTCTGTATACGATCAGGCAACAATGATGGAAACACCAGCGTCGCTACTTGAAAAACAGTTCAAGGTAAATTTTCAGGCCCCATACTTGCTCACACAAGCTTTTGCGCAGCAGTGTAAGAGCGGCGATGTCATTAATATTATTGATAATAAAATTGCATTTAATCAGTATCAATATTCAGCCTATGCACTTTCGAAAAAGTCATTGGCTGAATTCACGCGTTTGGCTGCAGTAGAATTAGCCCCTGATGTGCGTGTCAACGGGATTGCTCCTGGCGTAGTACTGCCTGCCAGTACCCGCAGTCAGGAATATATTGATTGGCGTATTGAGGGTATTCCGCTAAAACAACAAGGACAGAACGATAATATTGCACAAGCATTACTCTATCTGTTAACTAATGACTTTATTTGTGGCCAAATATTAGTTGTTGATGGTGGAGAGTCGCTGACGAATACTGGACAAAATTCCGCGAATCATGAATAACCATATAATTAGAAGTAGGAGGGTGCAGCATGACGAATACTTTTTTTAAAGGAAGTTGTTTGTGTGGTGAAATAGCTTATGAAGTAGAAGGACCGTTTAAAATATTTCAGTATTGTCATTGTTCTCGCTGCAGAAAGACTAGTGGAAGTGCACATTCATCGAATTTATTCGTGCCTCCAGAGCGGTTTAAATGGACCAAAGGAGAGGAACTCCTGGGACGTTTTGAGCAGCCTGACGCAAAATATTTCGCATCAACTTTTTGTAAACAATGCGGTTCATCATTGCCCTGGGCAGTACAAGGCGGAAAAAATATAGTTGTAACAGCGGGCACTCTGGATGATGACCCTGGTATCAAGCCACTGTGGAATGTATTTTGGCAATCGAAAGCAGAATGGTTTTGCTGCACGTCAGAACTGCCAGCCCATGATAGATTTCCAAAGTAATTAGGTTTGTTTCTGAATATAATTATTGGTCAGTATCGTTTTGTATCGTTGGACTATCGATTACATCAGGGGCGTTATTATCATTATCTGTACAAACTCTATTGCGACCAGATTCTTTAGCGCGATAGAGTGCTTTGTCTACATCGATAATGAAAGACATTGAATTAGTATCTTGATTAGGGCTGCATATGCAAACACCAATACTGATGGTGACGAACCTGGATACTGTTGAACTACTATGAGGTATTTGTAATTTTTCAACTGTCTTTCTACATGTATCGGCAAGATTATAAGCGTTATCAGTGTCAGGTAATATAATGGCAAATTCTTCGCCACCATAACGCCAAATTGAATCCGCAGGTCTCTTCATGCAAGATTGTAATGTTTGGGCCACTCTTGTCAGGCATCTGTCTCCTTCAACATGACCATAGGTGTCATTGAATAACTTAAAAAAATCAATATCGATAATCAGTAATGCAATTGGTTTTTTATTCCGGATAGCTCTTTGCCATTCAGTGACAAAAACCGAATTAAAGGATCTCCTGTTACCAATCTTTGTAAGTTCATCGGTGTTTGAAATCTTATCCAGATCATAGGCAAGTTTTTGCGAGTATTCTAAATCATTCGTACGTTTTTTAATCTGTAATGTTATTAGTAGTAGACAAGTTATTCCCGAAATAAAAATTAATATATAAATTATTTTTGAATGCTCAAGAATGGTTGCTGAACTTTTATTAAGGTCAGTTGTAGTTTTGTCTACTAGATCTACGCCGGCTACTCTTATGTCACTACTTAACCTATCAAATAAAAGTAAACTTTCCTTATGTGAAGCATAGTTGAAGTCAGAATTGCTTGAAATTGATTCATCTTTATACTCAACTAATTTCATCCCCAGCTGGAAAATTTCTTTTTCGGAGTCGAGTTTAGTCATGATTTCAAATTTATTATTCATTTTTAGTCTGGATAAATTCATTTTCAATGAATCCATATGGCTAAAAAAAATATCTCGGTCGCTTTTGTTGCCAAGTGTTAAGTAGAAAAAGAGATGGGATTCAGCGCGCTTAACAAAACTGCTGATATTATTGGCGATAGTGATTATCTTTAAATGTTCGTTATTATTCTTTATCGATTTGGTTAACTGATAGGAACCATAGAAACTACTCAATAATAATGTAAGTAGTAGAAGAAAAATGATTAGTGGCCAAGTTAATAAATGTTTAATCATCGCAATCCTTGATAAGGTTCGTATAGATAGTGGCATTCCATGCTCGGCAGATGAACAAGCAAGTGGATGAAGTCTCTATAAAGATATTTCGGGATATCAGTCACGAGTTAATTTAGCGGTAAAATAAATATTCAAATATGAAGATACCGCTACAAATTGAGCTATACGTTCATATACAATAATGAGGTCGTCTCATTAAAATATAGTCAGTTTTTACAATATTACCTGATTTTTATAGAAATTCGACTAATTCCGGGATGACGCTGTCAATTTTGTTAGTGCTGGCCCATGAAGTGACTATGTTACTATAAGAAAATTATAAAAATAAGGGAACGCAGATATCATGCAACATCTCTATCGACGGATTTATGCAGATCCGGAATTTCATGAACTTGAGCTAAAGCGGGGGCGTTTTAGCTGGCTATTAGCCAGTATTCTATTGACCAGCTATTTTAGTTTCATATTGATTATCGCGTTTATACCAGAACTATTCTCTATTCCCATTATAGAAGGTCAGATCATTACATGGGGTATTCCTGTAGCATTATCCATTATTCTGCTAAGTTTCGTGCTCACCGGTATTTATGTGTTTCGGGCTAATAGAGAATTTGATCAATTGGTCAAAGATGTTATTGAGCGTGCTGAGAATGCTTGTGATGATTAATCTAACTTGTCGTTTATTATCTAGCGCTGCCATGTTGTTTATGCCTGCAATACCATTTGCTGCCGACGCAATACAAGGTGAGGTGACGCGACAACCTGTCAATGTAACCGCTATTGCGATGTTCCTTGTTTTTGTAACAGGAACATTGGGAATAACTTACTGGGCAGCTAAACGTACTAAAAGCACCAAAGATTTCTATGCCGCAGGTGGTTCGGTCACTGGGTTACAAAATGGACTGGCTATTGCCGGGGATTATATGTCTGCTGCATCATTTTTAGGTATCTCTGGGCTGGTTTTTGCTAGTGGTTTTGATGGACTGATATATTCCATAGGTTTTTTAGTTGGTTGGCCGATTATCCTTTTTCTGTTAGCAGAACGGTTAAGGAACCTGGGTAAATACACCTTTGCTGATGCGGTCAGTTATCGGTTAAAGCCATTACCCATACGTAGTTTATCTGCATGTGGCACTCTGACCGTTGTCTTATTGTACCTGATTGCCCAAATGGTCGGTGCTGGTAAGTTAATACAAATACTATTTGGCCTCGAATATCATTTTGCCGTAGTAATCGTAGGTATATTGATGATTCTGTACGTTACCTTTGGAGGCATGTTAGCAACAACATGGGTACAGATAATCAAGGCAATACTATTACTGTGTGGCGCAAGTTTCATGGCGATTGCCGTGATGTATCAAATGAATTTTTCTTTTGAGACATTATTTGTCAAGGCTGTCGAAGTACATAAAAGCGGTATTAATATCATGTCTCCTGGTGGCTTGGTGTCTGACCCTGTATCTGCTATTTCACTTGGACTTGCGCTCATGTTCGGTACTGCTGGTCTACCACATATCTTGATGCGATTTTTCACCGTACCCGATGCACAAGAAGCGAGAAAATCTGTTATTTATGCAACTGGGTTTATTGGTTACTTTTATATACTAACTTTTATCATTGGTTTCGGTGCGATTGTATTACTAGTTAATAACCCTGAGTTTCTTGACCCTGTAACAGGTGGCATTCTGGGCGGTAATAACATGGCTGCAATTCATCTATCTAATGCTGTTGGCGGAGAGATATTTTTGGGTTTTATCTCAGCCGTTGCCTTTGCCACAATTCTTGCAGTTGTGTCTGGTTTAACATTGTCAGGTGCCTCAGCAATTTCACATGATTTGTATGCCAGTGTCTTCCGCCATGGGGAGGCGTTAGAGGGTGAAGAGATTCGGATGTCCCGAATTGCAACGGTTGTCTTGGGTATTGCTGCAATACTGCTTGGTATCGTTTTTGAAGAACAGAATGTTGCCTATATGGTTGGGCTTGCATTTGCTATTGCTGCGAGCGTCAATTTTCCGGTATTATTTTTATCAATGTTTTGGCAAAAACTAACGACAAGAGGTGCTTTTTTTGGTGGTGGTATCGGTCTCATCACTGCTGTCCTTTGTATGATATTAGGGCCAACAATCTGGGTGGATATCCTTGGCAATCCGGAAGCAATATTTCCTTATAAACACCCAGCTTTGTTTTCTATGAGCGCTGCATTTATATCGATCTATATTATTTCGAAACTGGATAATTCCACGTCAGCGCATGAAGAAGTATTAGCTTTTGAAGATCAATATGTGCGTTCTCAAACGGGCTTGGGGGCTGAAGGTTCGGTAAGCCATTAGGCATGAATATAAATACCGTCGGTGGAAATTATCTTATGAAGTTAAGCCTTACTTAATAAAGGTGTGACGTTAGAGGTGTCGATGGCTGTAGCATAAATTTTTGTAACATCCGATGCTTCTACAGGGACTGGGTGTTGAAAATATAAACCTTGAGCATAATCGCAACCACTATTCTTTAAAAGTCAGCGGCATACTGATCTTCAATATCTTCATTGCGTATCAAAGTTTTTTGGCCATATCAAGAATGGTTTGGGTCATTATGTGTTTCCTCATGTGGTGTATATCCATCTCAAGTATTTCTGTGAGCAGATTACGGTTTGGTGATTTGGTTAAGGTATCGTAGTAAGCAAGCTGTCTTTTCTTCACTTAATTCTAGTGCCGTTATGACCTATGCAGCTGCGTGGTTTTTATATGTATCTTTCTAAAAATGATCAGACTTGTGAGAATGATGAAATTGGAATTGATATTGAATATAGTCGCTAAAAAATGTAGTACATCGACTAAAACATTATCAATGAGCATGGGTGCTATATGTTGCTTAAGTTCTATACTGAGTTCAGTAACCATGAACATATTGTCATTACATAATTTAATTATGTTATCGGTTTTCATCATGTATTCGTCAAAATTATTTATCATGGGATACATTGAATAGCTTGTTCCAGTATTTCAACAAACTCGGGAACGTTCTTGAAATAGATAAAATTAAGATGTTGAAAACGAATAATCCATTGAAGAACCGGTTAATTTAAAACATAACTGATAAGACAAATAGAATAGTTACCACTAACATTAATTGAAGTCGTTTTGCAGTAATTATAATTTATGATTGATTAATAATAATGAGAAAAAAATGATAAAGTATTGAAAATACTAACGTGTACCGGCAAAGATTAGTGTTGCTTTAGTAAAGAACGGGATATTGAATACGTTTTACTTGGGAATAGTGTAGTAATCACATTTAAAACAATAAGTTATGATATGAAACGATGTCAATGGTGCGAGGGAGATGCACTTTATATTAAATACCACGATAAGGAGTGGGGTGTGCCCGTTCATTCTGATAAGAAGTTATTTGAGTTTCTTATATTGGAAGGCGCGCAAGCTGGATTGAGCTGGATTACAGTGCTTAAGAAACGCACAGCATATCGCGCGGCATTTGATAAGTTTGATTTCAATATAATTGCTACCTATAGAGAAGCAAAAATACAGTCCTTATTGAATAACCCCGGTATTATCAGAAATAAACTAAAGGTTCGATCTGTTGTTAAAAATGCACATGCATTCATAAAAGTGCGTGAGGAATTTGGTACCTTTAATAAATATATATGGCAGTTCACAGAATTCAAGACAATTCAGAATTCATGGAAATCATTGAAGTATATTCCTGCAAAGACTGAAATCTCTGAGCGCATGTCAAAAGATTTAAAAAAGCGGGGCTTTACTTTTGTTGGATCAACAATATGTTATGCATTTATGCAGGCGACAGGCATGGTTAATGATCACACGTTAGATTGTCATCGATATAATGAGTTAAGAGATTAGGGAATGCTTATTCGACCTAAAGATTATATTGGCGTCGATGACAAATTGTTTTTTGCCGTTGTAAGTGAATTTCAGGAAGAAAATCGCGCATTGACCTGGTTACGTTATATTAAAGATGAACATGGAATGCGTAAGCTTGCTACGGAACAGGCTGGGGATCTGATTAGTGATTCATACCCGGAGTTCCAGTTTCACAGTCACTATGCGGATAGTGACTTACATGGTATTCCGCTGGGATCTATCGGACATATTTACCAGCCCGATCAAACTGTGACTCGACTTCTAAACATGACTAGACCTGATGGCAAACAACGAGATGCTATTAAAATACTCAAGCTTTTACTTGATGCAGGAATCCAGGAAGATCATCTAGGTATCAGCGGTTCATTGATGTTAGACACGCATAATGAAAAGTCTGATATCGATATAATAATTTATGGGCGCGAATTATTTTATAAGGTAAGACAATCTATAAAAAATTACATTGAGTCAGGAGAACTAGAAGCATTAGATAATCCATCGTGGATTGACGCTTTTCAACGAAGATCCTGTGATATAAGTTTTGAAGATTATTGTTTACATGAAAAAAGAAAATTTAATAAATGTATATCCGGTACGAGTAAAGTTGATATCAGCATGATTCCTGAAGTTTCTGAACGGTTCCAGGAGAATGGGCCATTTCAAAAGCAGGGACGCGAAAAAATTGAGTCCATAGTAACTGATGATACCTATGCGTATGACTTTCCAGCACGCTACTTTACTGATCATGAAACTATTAGTGAGGTTGTTTCTTATACGGCAACTTATATCGGCCAAGTTCAAAAAGGAGAAAGAATTGAAGCTGCAGGTTATGTCGAGCAAGATAGTGATGGTAAGACAAGATTGTTAGTCGGTACGAGTCGAGAGGCAGCCGGAGAATATATTCGTGTCGCCGATTAAATAATTAAAAATATAAGAGATAACAGTAATGGCAGAAAGATCAAAAATTGTTGAATTATTGAATGCAAATAAAGCAAAAGGTGCTGTATTAATAAAAGGATGGATCAGGACACAAAGAGAGAGTAAAGATTTTTCATTTATCGAACTCAATGATGGATCCTGTCTGGCAAATATTCAGGTCATTGCTGACAGCGACATTGATAATTATCAAGAGATAGTAAAACTGACAACCGGCGCAGCAATAACAGTTAGCGGTGAATTGCTTGAGTCTCTAGGTAAAGGACAAAAATGGGAGGTACGTGCAGACTCAATTGAGATACTCGGTATAGCGCCTGATGATTTTCCGCTTCAGAAGAAACGCCATACGGATGAGTACTTACGCACAATTGCTCATTTAAGGCCGCGTTCAAATAAATATAGCGCAATCTTTCGTATACGATCCAAATTATCATTTGCCATCCATCAATTCTTTCAAGAACGTGATTTTCAATGGGTACATACACCTATCATTACCGGGTCAGACTGTGAAGGGGCAGGAGAGATGTTCAGTGTTACTACACTGGATATGAATGATGTCCCTAAAAAGGATGGTGAGGTTGATTATGAAAAAGACTTCTTCGGTAAAGAAGCTAGCTTGACAGTTTCAGGACAATTATCAGTAGAAACATTTTGTCTAAGTCTGGGTAATGTCTATACGTTTGGGCCAACCTTTCGATCCGAGAATTCAAATACCAGTCGGCATATGTCTGAGTTCTGGATGATAGAACCTGAGATGGCATTCGCCGATTTGCAGGACGATATGAAGCTCGGACAAGAGTTTATTCAGTACCTTGTTAAATATACCATAGAAGAATGTGCGGAAGATCTGGAACTATTTGCTAAGTTTGTTGATAAAAACTTGATGACAACTCTGGATAACATTATTAATAATGATTTTATTCGTTTACCGTACACAGAAGCGATCACGATCCTTGAACAATCAGGTAAGAAATTTGAATACGATGTTACTTGGGGTAAAGATCTGCAATCTGAACACGAACGATTCTTGACGGAAGAACATTTCAAACAGCCGGTCATCGTTTATGACTACCCAAAAGATATCAAGGCATTCTATATGCGTTTGAATGATGATGAAAAAACAGTGGCGGCTATGGATATCCTTGTCCCAGCTATTGGCGAGATTATCGGTGGTTCGCAACGTGAAGAGCGATATGATGTATTAAAGAAACGTATCAATGATATGAACTTCGATGAGGCAGACTACTGGTGGTATCTGGACACACGTAAGTATGGCACCGTGCCGCATGCTGGCTTTGGGCTGGGGTTTGAACGTTTATTAATGCTGGTTACCGGTGTTTCAAATATTCGCGATGTTATTCCTTTCCCAAGAACCCCCAAACACCTTGAGTTTTAACAACGCAATACGTGCCAGTATTAAATCTAGATAGGTGTGGTTTAAAATTTATCGAAATAACGATGCATTTCATCAACCACTTTTCTGGAAAGGAGAATTGTTGCCGCCAAGGTTGGAAAGATCATCAAAGCAAACATGGTGTCGATAATATTAATGATGGTTCCTTGAGTCCAGACTGCACACATAGGAATGATCGCCAAATAGACATAAACAAATTTACTACCGAGTTTTTTACCAAACAAATAACGTGCACATTTTAAACTATAGTACGAGTAGGTAATCATTGTTGACAAGGCAAATAATGTGAATACGGTATAGACAATGTAGTGGCCTATCCCCGGCAAGGTTTGATTAAAAGACAGTGCCGTCATTACGATACCGCTTTCGCTAGAATAGATGCCAGAACTTAGTATCACTAATGCAGTGCATGTGCAGACAATATGTGTGTCAAAGAATGGGCCTAACATTGCGACCAGTCCTTCTCGCACAGGCTCTCTTGTTTTCGCTGTGCCATGCGCCATGGCTTCTGTACCTACGCCAGCTTCATTAGAAAAGATGGCGCGTTTTATTCCAGTAACAAGGACTTCTTTAAAAGCGAGTCCAGTAGCGCCACCGTACATAGCTTCTGCACCAAAGGCGGTATGATAAATATCAAGTAATATGGTCGGTATTGCATCAATGTTTATTGTAATGACAACAAAACTACTTAAGACATAAGCCAGAAACATAAACGGTACGATACGAGCTGTGACATAACCGACATGCGTTATACCGCCGATGATAATCGTGCCGATAAAGACGAGTGCGCCGATACCTGTATAAATAGGTGCAACTGAAAACTCATCTTGTAATAAACTTGCCAGTTGATTGACCTGAAACATCGGTATGCAACCGATTAAACCGGCAATAGCAAATAGAATGGCAAGCGGCTTAAAGCGTTTACCCAAACCTGCTTCAATAAAGTACATTGGGCCGCCCTGTTCAATACCATCTTCATCTTTCTTTCGATAAAGACATGAAAGAGTGCAGGTAAAAAACTTAATTACCATGCCGAACAAGCCCGCCATCCACATCCAGAAGATAGCGCCAGGACCACCGAGACTGATGGCGATAGCGACGCCAGCAATATTGCCCATGCCTATGGTGCCGGAAAGGGCTACTGCTAAGGCTTGAAAGTGTGAGAGCTCTCCCGGGCCATTTTTATCATCATACTTCCCCGTGAGAATCTGGAGTGCATGTATGAAACCTAGAAATGGTTTGAAGCGTGAAATATAGGAAAAATAAATGCCTGTTGCGAGAATAAATACGACAAGTGGTAAGCCCCAAAAGAGATCGACTACAATGGCCCAGAACTGCTCAAATTGATTCATCGTTTAGATTATGTTTATTATTGAATGAATGTTTTGAATGGCATTGAACATTAGGCGACAAGACTAGTCAAATCGACATTATTAAATTGGCGGTTAAAGTAATGTCTAAATTTTCTCTAATATCTATCGTTTTACTTTTAACTACTGCCGCCTCTATTAAAGCGGATGTGATTATCTCTAGTCCCGATACTCAAGTTAGTCTGCTTGAACTTTATACCTCTGAAGGCTGTAGCAGTTGCCCGCCGGCTGATCAATGGATTAGTAAACTTAAGACGCATCCGGGTCTATGGCGTTCACTAGTTCCCGTAGGGTTTCACGTTGATTACTGGAATTATATTGGTTGGACAGATCGGTTTTCTTCCCCTGAGTACTCGGCGAGACAACGTCGATACGCACGGTCTAAAAATTTGAAGACAGTTTATACCCCCGGGTTTTTATTGAATGGAGAAGAGTGGCGTTCTTTTTTTGGAATAAGAACATTATCGACAGAGACAGATAAGAAAGTAGGGCAGTTGAGTCTTAGAATTTCTGATATGGACTTAGTCGCTGTATTTAATCCAACCGAAGTTATGCCAGACAAAACATTAATACTCAATGTTGCTGTGCTGGGGTTTGATATTAAAACCAATGTGAAATCAGGCGAAAATAATAATAAAGAACTTAGACACGATTTTACTGTATTGGGTTATAAGACGATTCCATTATATAAGGACAAATCTTCCTATTTGGTGATGACAGAGTTGCCTGATATTATTGAAACAGCGCCGAGAATGGCAGTGTCTGCATGGATTAATAAAGAGAGTGATATGACACCGATACAAGCCGTAGGTGGCTGGTTGGAGAATTAGTGTA
>CAXBLT010000006.1:0-181333 GCA_963976795.1 uncultured Gammaproteobacteria bacterium | reverse complement strand
AAGACACCTTAAATGGGGGTGCGGGGGATGACACCTTCCTCATCAATGGCACAGATACGTACTACGACAAGTTCAATGGCGGCGATGGCATTGACACGATTCTAGGTAGTGACAGTGATGACACGATCCGCGTGCATAACTTCAGTGGTGACAACACAGTTGAAACCATCGACGGTGGATTGGGCAACAACGTGATTGCAGGTAACAATAGTTCAAACATCATTGATGTGAGTAACACACAGTTAGTTAATATCAGTGCGATTGATGGTGGTGCCGGACACGACACCATCACCGGTAACGCGGATAACAACATTATTATTGGTGGTACGGGACAAGACACCTTAAATGGGGGTGCGGGGGATGATACTTTCCTCATCAATGGCACCGACAGTTATTACGACAAGTTCAATGGTGGTGACGGTAACGATACGATATTAGGCAGTGACGGCGATGATACTATTCGCGTCCATCAATACCGAAACGACGACACAGTTGAAACCATCGACGGTGGATTGGGCAACAACATCATCGCGGGAACCAGCAGTTCGAACACGATTGATGTCAGTAACACACAACTGATTAATATCGCGCATATTGATGGTGGTGCCGGACACGACACGATTACCGGTAACGCGGATAACAACATCATTATTGGTGGTACGGGACAAGACACCTTAAACGGGGGTGCGGGGGATGATACTTATCGTTATGCGCTCGGTGATAGTGTTGACAAGATCTTTGATAGTGCGGGCTTAAGCGATAGCGTGTTATTCAATAATGTGTCACATGAACAACTTTGGTTTTGGCAGTCGGGTGATGATCTGCGTATTGGTATCTTAAATACGTCAGACAAGTTAACTGTAGAAGATTGGTACAGTGATTCAAATGCCAAGATTGAGACATTCAACACAATAGATGATAGTTACGTTTTATTAGAAACCAGCGTTCAACAATTGGTCGATGCGATGGCGGCCTTTGCTGTTCCAAACAGTGGTAGTCTTGATGTGCCACAAAACATCCAGGACGATGTGCAGTCTGTGATTACAACTGCATGGCAAGCTGCATAGGATGCCATTAAAAGTAGCTATATCGGGTTGTGCCGGGATAGGGAAAACCACGCTAGCCAGGGATTTAGCCAAGCATTTTGATGTTGCCCTCATTGATGAGACGTACGAATGTTTTTTTAATGAAAACGGTAGTTTTATAAGTTCTCAAAAATTACTTCAACAACGAATATTCGATGTATTGCATGATAAACATAAGTGTGAAGAAACGGCAGGATCGTTTATTTCAGATCGATGTCCAATTGATTTGTTTAACTTATGGTTGAGTCGAGGTTATGCAAAAAATCAAAAGAGGACGTTAAAACTAAGTCAATATTGCCGAGATTATCTAAACAAGTATGACTATGTCATTGTCCTTCCCTGGGGAAGTATTCCGTTACAACAGATCAAGGATAACGATGATAGTCGTAAACGGGTGATGAACCTCTGGATTCAATTTCATAATCACTCGGTAATAATCGGGTTATGCCAACAATGGGTGCCTTCAACAAAACTACTGCCTGTGTCGGGCAATATAAAAAGTCATAAAGAAAGACTAGAACTGGTAATTAAACTATTGGAAAAACAGGCGCATTCAATTAAATTTCAGTGATTTTGTTAAAAGCACAGCAGGAGGCAGATTTATTTTTGACGATATTGAGGTGTTGTTAATTTAGGCTTGATTGAGTTTTTTGATCTATATCATAAAAAAATAGCTTCAGGGAAGCTAAATAAATCTTATTCAGCCAACCCAAAACCAATCAATGCATCTCCACTGGGCGTTTTTAATAATCCATGACCGCCCGCAGCAACAGCAATGTATTGTTGATTGCCTACTTGATAACTCATGGGCGGTGCATTCACACCTGCACCACAGTTGAACTCCCATAGACGTTTTCCATTATTACTATCAAATGCTGCAAACATACCGCTACCTTCGCCCATGAATACCAGTTTTCCCGCTGTTGCCAATACTCCGCCAATTAAGGGTTGGTCGGTTTTGACTTGCCATTGAATGCGACCTTGTTTGCGTGTATCGATTGCTGTCAGGGTCCCCCAATTGGGTTCTAATTCGGCAGTTTCAGTTAATATATAAGGGACTTCTTTGCCTTCGAATGTCGCGTACTCTGTACGATAGCGTGTGGGTTTATGAATTCCTGCAATAAATACAGTCCCACTTGATGGATCGTATGAAGTGGGTGACCAGGAAGCACCACCCCATGATCCAGGAGAGCTAATGACGCCTTTATCGCTAGGTGCTTTAAACAAATTACTTTGTGGTACAAAGGGTTCAGAACGATAAATCAATTTACCCGTCTCGCGATTATGGACATAGAACCAACCGGTTTTACCAGCAATGCCAATCGCTGGAATGATTTTATCGTCGATGGGTAGATCAAATAATACTGAGGTGCTAGCAAGATCATAGCCCCATAAATCGTGAGGTACTTGCTGGTAATGCCAACGGGTTTCGCCTGTGTATGCATCAATGGCAACCAGTGAATTAGCATAGAGGTTATCACCGGGCCGTGCGTTGGATACATCGTTAGGAGAGGCGTTACCGGTACCTACAAATATTAGTCCCTGCTTTGGATCAAACGATGGTGTCATCCAGGTTGAAGTTCCACCTATACGCCAGCGATCTTTTAATTTCGGCGCTAATTTTTTTTCAAGGGAGATATCACGAGGTAACACATCACCCTCTGGCGTAGTACTGGTAAACACGCCTTCCCAGTCACCACTTTTAGTGGTGTGCCAGCGCCAAACTTCTTCACCTGTATTTACATTGAAGGCAGCAACATAACCGCGCAGGCCAAGGAAGCGATCCGCTGGTGGTATTTTATCGGAAGCGGTGTCTTTTAAAGCAAATCGCGAGTATATATTATAAAACATACCATAACCGGCTGCAGTGACTCCGACGACGACCAAGTCTTGATATACGATAGGTGCCATCTTGGCGGGCAAACTATTACTGTTCTCTAGCAAAAAATCTTTTTGTGTTTGCGTAAGACCTTCAAGTTCGGAGTCTGTGGGACGTGCAATTATCTTATCCCAAACGATTTCACCAGTGGTTTGATCAAGTGCAATGAGCCGACCGTCATTTGTGGCCTCAAATACTTTACCGTAACCGAGTGCTGCCCCGCGATTAGCAGGCCCGGCTTTATTCTTTTCTTTTCGATTCTTGTGTTCGTAACGCCAAAGAACAGTGCCTTTTTCGGCATCAAGCGCTACTACATCGTTGCCAGGGATGGTCACATACATAACACCATCAGCAACTAAAGGCTGTGCTTGAAATGATCCCGTTTTTCCCGTTTGGAATATCCACTTTGGCACTAGTCGTTTAACGGTGGTTGCGTTAATTTGATTCAGTGGGGAAAAATTCTGATTTGTGTAGTCTCGGCCAAATGTGAGCCAATTTTTAGTGTCGTTTGCTGCTAACAAAAGACGCTTTTCATCAATAGTCTGGGATAAGCTTTCAGAAGCAACTGGGAGTGAAAGTAATAATAATAGGATTGTCGTAATTGATTTTATCATATTTCTATATGTTCCCGTTTCTTGAAGCTGTACAAGGTTTAAAAAAGAAAACCGAACATAACAGTTCAGTAATGCTCAGTGATAATACCTGCTAATAACTCTGAAAAGAAACTGTATCATAAGCAGAGAGAGTATTCTGAAAAATCTTGTTAAAATAAGTATATACTCATATATACTTATAGCTTATGTTGATTGAGAGAGTTGTCAAATCATTAAATGAACACCGGGTTCAGTATGCCTTGGTCGGTGGTTATGCCGTGGCATTGCATGGTGCAGTTCGCGGCACAGTGGATATTGATTTTGTTATTGCACTTAATCAAAGGGCTTATCGTCAAACAGAGAAGGCATTAAATAGTATTGGCTTAAACTCACAGCTGCCGGTTTCGGCTGATGATGTATTTAATTTTCGTGATGAGTATATTAAAAATCGTAATCTCATCGCTTGGACGTTTATTAACCCTGCCAATCCACTTGAAATTGTAGACATCGTCATTACTGAAAATGCAAAGGAACTAAAGTCCGTTATAAAAGTGGTCAAGGGAACAAAAATAAAAATTGCGGCAATAGATGAAATCATAAGAATGAAGAAAAAATCTGGACGCAAGCAAGATGTTGAAGACATTCGGGCATTGGAGAAAATACGATGAAACCAGTACAGTACTTTGATGATGAATATCTTAAAAGAGCCAGCGCATTTTCTACGGATGCAATACTCGATTATTTGGAAAACTTCAGGTTGATGCAGCAACCTAAAGATAAAACTCGGTTAATAAGTATAAAGATGCCGGAATCACTATTGAAAAGCTTTAAGGCAAAGTCTGATTTATGCGAGGTTAAGTATCAGTCGCAGATAAAAAAACTAATGGTAGATTGGGTAAATAATCAAGAAATAGGTGATTTATAAATAACAGCCTAATTCTAAAACATGAGTAGAATTAAGCATATCAATTAGTTTTGTCCATATTTTTCAATCGGTACCAGGTGACAAGTGCAAATACGGGGGCACCTACAGAAGCACCGATAAGAAATGGAAAGTGTAGGTTTAACCAAACTACAGGGGCAAATAAATATAAGACATCATCAAAGTCGAATCCGGCAAATCCAGCGTAGGCTTTTTCACCGGTGTCTTTTTGTGCTTGATCGATTATTTCAGCCAGGATCTCTGCGCCAACAACGCCTGCGGATGCGCTTATTCCCATGACGATACTCCAAAGTCCGAGAGAACTCTCTCGCAAACCAATACCGATACCAAGGAAAAATAGTGCTGTTACCGTTACGTCACAAAAGTAATCAAACTTATGACCCCATTCACTGGTTTTGCCAGAGACTCTAGCGAGTTCTCCATCGGCACGATCAAGGAAGGCGGAGATTACCCATAATACGCCACCCCACAGATTAGCTTCAGCAGATCCGATTGCGAGTAGGCTGCAAGCTGCAAGACCAGTTATTAAACGAAGGACAGTTAGATGGTTTGGTGTTACTGGTGTATTAACTAGAGGCAGTATGCAAATGCGTGCTATTTTATGTGTCCAGGAATCACCGACCATGACTTATCAAGCAGGGAACAGGTTTAAACCTGTTCCCCGTCATTAAAACCGGTTAGCTCGATATTAAACTTTTCGATAGTTCGTATGGTGCGCGCGTGTATTAACGCTTTGTATTCAGCTTCAAATTCATAATCGTTTGCAGCCGGATCAATTTCATCCCATCGCCCTGTCGCCGGGTGGCTATAAATTTCTGTGACACCATCGTCTATGTGGGGAATGATACGAATCAATGTATCGATAGTCATATGTCCACTGTCGTTTAAACCATAAATCGTATCGTTGTGCTTGATATTATTTGCTTCACATAGCTTTTTCATACGTGATACGAAAGGCTTTAAAAAAACAAAACGAAATTGACGTAGTAACTTGTCTTTTATCCCAGAGGTGATTGAATCGAGTGGTGGTTCATTAGGTATCCGTATAGCGGTTACCTCAAATTCCTTGCCTATCTTTATGATCAGATCGAATACTGTCGGGTGCAGGTGCATATGGTTATGGGCATTGACGTGATCTAATCTCAAGCCAGTCGCTTTGAAAGCTTCAAATTGTGCTCGAATTTCTTTTTCTAATTGTTTCTTTGTAGCAGGGTCAAAGAACATCATGATACCAGTGCGAACCAGATTATTATCCAACTGGCCATTGGCATGTGCCAGAGCAGGGATATCGGCCGCAGGCGACGTTGCCTTGCCGTTACTTAGAACAAGGTGTAACCCAACATTTAAATCAGGAAGGTTTTTAGCGCGAGCAATGGCATCCTTGGCAGCGGGCGCTGATACCATCAAACTCGTGGTCGTCAGAATGCCTTTCTCGTGAGCCTTTACTATCGCATCATTTACCGGAGTGGAAAGACCAAAATCATCACCAGTAACAATCAACTTTTTCAGGCTGTGCTCTCCCGGCCAAATAGAAACTTGAAGAACTCAACACCTTCTCGTGCGCGACGTTTCATTACTTCCCAGTCGCGACACATCTCGAAAAATAATATTGCCATTTTCCATGGACGGAAGTAGAAACGTTTATAAAAGTTATCAACGGCTTCAAAGATATCTTCGCTAGGTAAGTGGGGGTAGTTTAATACAGAGTGCTGCACACCATCATCACCTACCAGATCTTCATCTACGATTAACCAGCCATTTTCTGTTGCCTGTTTATATAAAAAGGTTCCAGGATAGGCGGCAGGTAATGACACTTGAATCGTTTGTGGATTCAGTTCCTGAGCGTATTTGATTGATTCTTCAATGGTCTCTTTTGTTTCGCCAGGAAGACCAACGATAAAGGTTCCATGTATAACAATACCTAGCTTATGACAGTCTTTAGTAAACTGGCGAGCGATATCGGTACGAATACCTTTCTTGATGTTTACCAGTATTTGTTGGTTGCCAGATTCGTAGCCCACTAATAATAAACGTAGGCCATTGTCTTTCATGATCTTCAATGTTTCGTAGGGAACATTTGCCTTTGCGTTACATGACCAGGTGATACCTAGTTTGCCGATCTCTTTTGCCAGCTCTTCGACGTAAGGAATGTTGTCAGTTAAGGTATCATCATCAAAAAAGAATTCTTTTATTTCAGGAAAATTATCACGCGCATAGGTTAATTCATCGATGACATTTTTAACTGATTTATGACGATAGTTATGTCCAGAAATCGTTTGTGGCCATAGGCAGAATGTACAATGCGATTTACAACCACGACCAGTGTAGAACGACATATAAGGATGCAGCATATAACCGTTGTAATAATCCGTCGTCACCAGGTTTTCTTTATAGATAGGTGTTACCCAAGGCAGGCTGTCCATGTCTTCAATCAAGGCTCGTGGTTTGTTATGAACCGGTTTGCCATCTTTTTTGTAAACAATGCCATCGACTTCTTCCAGAGGTTTACCTTCCGCGATTTCTTTAATGGTGAAATCGAACTCATTGCCTGCAACGAAATCGATTGCATCTGATGCAATAACAGTTTGGTCGGGGTTAACGGCAACATGTGCGCCACAAAAACCGATAATCAAGTTTGGGTTCTTCTCTTTGAAAGCTTCAGCAATCTTCACGTCGTTTGCAAAGGACGGTGTGCTGGTATAAAGAACCAAAAATTCGTATTCAATTGCTAACGGCAGGACTTCAGCGAGAGAGATTCCTCTGGCAGGAGCATCGATTAAACGGCTGCCTTCAACTAGTGCGGCTAATTGAGCCAGCCAAGTAGGGTACCAGAACGATTTGACTTCACGGGTGCATTGATAACGTGAACCTGCAGCGCCATCAAAACCGTTAAACGAGGGGGGGTTGAGAAATAAAGATTTCAACATTGCTAGTTAATACTCCGAATTAATAATCTTGTGATGTTGCCAGACCTGGGATTTTATCTGCAGTATCCAATTCTTCTCCTGTATGTATCAGCCCAGACTGATCAACATTGAAAGCATTATTACGCCATTGGATAGATGTGCCGGTGAAACTAATCACTCTAATGCTAAAAGATAAAATATCTCTCAGCGGGATTAACCAGATTGAACCTGAGCTGTTTGAGCCAGTAATCCGTTTTGTACGACTATGTAAAACTATACGTGCCAGTAACACGAGTAGAACTGGCATTAATGCTAACCCTATATGTTGTGTTGCCATATAAAAGGTAGCAGCAGTCATTATGCTAATGACAAGTGTGTCGGTCAGGAAAGTGAAAAAGTATCCTAAGGGTTCAACTCTTCTTAATGTTCTCGCCCAGCGTAACTCATGCAGCACGAGATCTTTGAATGATGGTTCTTCTACAATATTTTCGACGATGAAATCTGCCAGATGAATCTTATAACCAAGATCTGAAATTAATTTACCAAGCATATAGTCATCAGCCAAATAATCAGATAATGATTTAAATCCACCAATATTCTTCAATAAGTCGCGTCGGACAATCATCGTTGCGCCGAGACAGAATTTAATAGGTTGGAGCATTCGAGAGATTAAAACAGAGGGTAAAAACCACTCATTAATGAACATCGCATTCAGTGACGATGCAAGTTTACCTCTGGCGGAACCAGAATAGAGCGCTGTCACTGCGCCAATCGTTGCATCGGCAAAGGGCGACATTAACTCAGATAGATAATTGCTGGGTACACGCATATCACTATCCGCAACAAGCAAGTAATCGTGCTTTGCTGTTGGGTACATATTAATTAGATTTGATACTTTATGATTGCAACCGTAGATGCGTGAATCTATAACGACACTGAGATCATGGTTACTAAATTCTTTTATAATTTTTTCAACAATAGGTAATGCAGGGTCGTTCTTATCATGAAGCCCGAATATTATTTGATACTCAGGGTAATTTTGTTGACAAAAACTGCGTAGATTTTCAGCCAATTCAGCATCAAGACCGTATATGGGTTTTAATAGTGTTACTGGAGGTTGAAAATCATTTACTGGGTTTGATCTTTTTCGTTTGTAACTAAGACGTTCAACGGCGAACAAAGCAAACACTAAATAGCCAGTTGAGCACAGGCATATTAATGCGACAGAAATGCTAAAAATATTAAAAAATTCAATCTGCATGGGTCAACCGTAATAATTCAATCAAATTCCTAAATGCCTCTGCAGACATAAAAATAAATAAATCTATTAATTAACAGTAACTTGGAATGCTTAATTATAATTCTTTTCAAGATAATAAGACAAGAAAAATAAACTGCTTAATCCCAGAGAAACTAACCGCGCAGCATATTGATTTTAGCGGCTTAAAGCAACTAATTACATTTTGACTATTTTTTTATTGCGCTATTGTTACAAAGGGGCTTGAGCGGGTTTAATCAGGTTTTTTGAGTAGATATTTGGCCTCAACATGTTGCCAGTAAAGTAAGCCGGGCAGATCGACGATTAGTTCGCGAATACGCGTCGCCAACGATATTGCCAGAGAAAACTCCGGGCTAAGGCCAATCAGTGCACCCAGCATCACATATCCACCTTCTTGAATGCCATAGCCATTGGGGATCATAAAGGCGATATCGGTAATAATCGAGGTCAAACTTTTTAGCATTAGTGCTTCAACAATACCGATAGGGTGCCCTAATAGATAGCAAGCAAGCCAAACTTCGCTGGTCTGTAGAATCAGACCGAGGGTTCGCCAAAAGATGGAGATGAGAAACCGTTTCTTATCGCCGTAAAGCTCTTTTACCAGTGCGTCGACATCATGGGCGTTATGGGTAATTTTGCCCCAGCCATCAGAGGTATTGAATTTGCCGATAATTCGGGCAATAAACCCAAACATGCCCGCTCGTTGTACCAATACAAACCCGACGATGCCTAAGCCAAGTAGAAATGTGCCGAGCATGATGAGCTTGGCTAATTCATTATCTATGGCGAGGTAAACCAATAAACTGGTGCCGATAATGGCCCAGGGAACTAGTGCTAATGCTTGTACTGTTTTGTCGACCAGAACTGAGGCACTGGCATCAATACCAGGGTGTCCCCAGAGAATTAATAAGCGCGCCTTGGCAATTTCTCCCCCAATCGAAGCAACTGGAAGTAAGGTATTGATCGCTCTGCCCATCCATAGAGACAGAAAAAGCTGTTTGAAAACGGGAATACGCTTGATGGGAAATAGGTAATGCCAGGAGATAACCGCAGCAATCAAACTCGGAAACCAGACTATAGGTAAGAGTAGTAATGAAAATCCAGAATGACTTAAGAGCTCAAATATCTCGTCAATCCCTTGCCAGACGATAAGCCAGGACAAGACTAACAGGCCAACGAGTAGTCCAATATAGGATGCGATTCTGATCATGAGCTATTTAGGTGTTAAACAAGCGGTGTGTGAGTAATGCGTTTCATTTTTTCGTATGGATATTAGAATACCAAGCGAATCCATATCATACTAGGCAATTTCACGGCCCAAAAATCAGATAATATATTATGACAACAGAATCTAGCGCAGCGCCGACACAATTATTCCCATTAGTCAGGCACCTGTCTTATCGGTTGACGCCATTACTATTAAAGACATCCATTACTCCAAACCAAATTACGGCTGTTTCTTTATCGCTCGGATTATTGTGTGCGGTTTGTTTTATCACGGGCAATCATATAGCTGGAATAATTGGCGCATTATTAATGACGGCGAGTTATACCTTTGATAATTGTGATGGTGAAGTTGCTCGGACAAAAAACATGTCATCTGAATTTGGCGCCAAGTTTGACGATATGTCTGACTGGATGGTCGATGCTAGTTTTTTTGCCGCGCTGGGTTATGGCACGAGTCAGGTTATGGAACAACCATTTTGGTTCTGGTTTGGTTGTGCCGCCGCCGCTGGTGCGTTTATCGATTATGTTGTGGACTTGGTTTATCACGCCAAAAACGAAGAGAAAGAAGATGCGTTGAGTAGGGAAGAAGTGGCTGCAGAAGGCAAAAAGCCGGAAGACACTTTAGATTGGGTTATTTATGTGTTTCATAAATTAAGCCGCGCAGATTTTTGTATTATCGTATTGGTACTTGCCATATTTAATGTGGCCTGGATATTGTTGCCGTTTGCAGCTATTGGCGCGCAGGTTTATTGGATTATTGATCTATTTGAACGGGCAAGGGGATACCATACTTAACGGTATAAACTGGTCGGGGTGAGAGGATTCGAACCTCCGACCCCCACGTCCCGAACGTGGTACTCTACCAAGCTGAGCTACACCCCGACTGTGTATTGAAATTTAAGGTAAGGTATAGAAATCGTATTTACTATAATGCCTCGAAGAAAATGTTATTTAGTGGATAGCACTCTCGGTCGCTGTTCCCGACGCGACTCTATCTTCTGCATCCATGCAGTCGTACCAGGCTGATCTACACCCCGAAGCAAGTAGAATAAAATTAGTATTGACGTTCAACAGAAAACCTTGCCAAAGCAAAAAGTGCATCAAGATATTCAGATGGAGGTAGTTCTTTGATGGCATCGATAGCTAATTCGGATTCTTCGTTGGCGATTTTAGCTGTGTATGAAATCGCGCCAGTAGAATTTATGGCGGACTTGATTTGGTCAATGTGCTCTAAGCCGCCATTTTCTATGGCGTCACGGATTTTTTGAGCATCATCTTCATTGCTATGCCACATAGCGTATAACAAGGGTAGTGTGGGTTTTCCTTCGGCAAGGTCATCACCAATGTTTTTACCTAGTTCATCGGGAGTTGAATTGTAATCAAATACATCATCAATTAACTGGAATGCGGTGCCGAGGTGTCGGCCATAAGCCGCCATTGCTTGTTCTTCCTTTTCAGATCTATTTGAAATAACAGCACCCAAATGTGCTGCCGCTTCGAATAATTTGGCAGTTTTATTTCGAATAACTTTCAGGTAATTCTCTTTACTAGTTTCCGGATCATGACGATTGATAAGTTGTTGTACTTCACCTTCGGCGATGGTGTTAGTCGCTTCGGAGAGGATTTTCATGACACGCATGGAATCTATATTGACCATCATCTGGAAGGCGCGAGAATAGACGAAATCGCCAACCAGTACACTTGCTTCATTTCCCCAACGTTGATTGGCTGTAGCATGACCACGCCTTAGTAATGAAGCATCGACAACATCATCGTGTAATAGTGTGGCAGTATGTATAAATTCGATAATTGCTGCTAAATTAATATTTTGCTCGCCTTGATAGGAAAAAACCCGAGAACTCAGTAAAACAACGGCAGGACGCAGACGTTTCCCGCCACTATTAATAATGTAATGTCCCAACTGGTCAATAAGTCCAACTTCTGAGTACAAGCTCTTTTCTATTAAGCTGTTTACCCGAGTCATATCAGTAGAGATAAGCTCTCGAATTTGTTCAATATTCATGATTTCATGCTTTTCAGCCGTTGCGTCGTTTTGTTTCACAGTTCTGATATTTGTATTAAGTTATTGAAATTTAATAAAACCGGGTGGAAAATACTGCCCAAAGACGGTTATTTCAAGGATATTTGCAAATTTTAACATTCTTACCTTGTCACCACCTGTTGAATTTCTTAGAATCTGCCCCCTTTGTTGAATGTGCACAATCGTGCTAGGTATGGAGAATCAAGATGTACGCGGTAATCAAGTCCGGTGGCAAGCAGTATAAGGTAGAAAAGGGCGATAAGCTCAAAGTTGAGAAGATCGACGCTGAAGCAGGTAAAGACATCAAGATTGACGATGTGTTGATGCTTGTTGATGGCGAGAACGTCACTGTTGGAACACCGCTAGTAAAAGGTGCCAAGGTAAGTGCTACAGTCGAAAGTCATGGTCGAGGTCCCAAGATTAAGATCGTTAAATTTCGTCGCCGTAAGCACCATCGTAAGCAGATGGGGCATCGTCAGGCCTATACCGAGATCTCTATAACCGAAATAGCAGCAAACTAAGAATTGGAGTGTAACAATGGCTCATAAGAAAGCAGGTGGTAGTACTAGAAACGGACGTGATTCACAATCCAAGCGTCTGGGCGTTAAAAAATTTGGTGGTGAACAGGTTGATGCGGGGAATATTATTATTCGTCAACGTGGGACTAAATATCACCCAGGATTAAACGTTGGGTTGGGACATGACCACACGATATTTGCCGTGTCTGAAGGTAAAGTTGAATTTAATCAACGTGGCCCCAAAAATCGGACGTTTGTAGACGTAGTCGCGGGCTAGGTCTCATCAGGTTTTCTAAAAAACCCCGCCACTGGCGGGGTTTTTTATTTGTGAGACAGTAAAATAATATTTTAAATTGGATAACCATCCTAATGGAACGAAATGCAAAGGTAGCTCATGAAGTTTGTTGACGAAGCAACGATTCGTGTCGAAGCAGGTAAGGGTGGCGATGGATGCCTCAGTTTCCGTCGCGAAAAATTTATCCCAAAAGGTGGACCTGATGGTGGTGATGGTGGTGATGGTGGCAGTGTCTTTTTGTTTGTCGATGAAGGGTTGAATACCCTGGTAGATTTTCGTCATAGTCGTTTGTATCGCGCTAAGAATGGGCAGCCAGGGGCTGGCCGGGATCGCATCGGTAAAAAGTCGGATGATCTGTATATAAAAATACCATCGGGGACTCTGGTTTATGACGATGATACTGACGAATTAATTGGTGATTTAGTTAACAACGGAGATGAACTGCTAGTAGCGCAAGGTGGATTTCATGGGCTGGGGAACGCACGATTTAAAAGCAGTACAAATCGTTCGCCTAGACAAACAACGCAGGGCTCGGTAGGTGAATCCAGAAACTTGCGTCTTGAATTGCAAGTCCTGGCTGACGTAGGTTTGCTTGGGATACCGAATGCAGGTAAATCAAGTTTCATACGTGCGGTATCGTCGGCAACACCAAAGGTCGCAGATTATCCGTTTACGACCATGTATCCAAATCTGGGTGTAGTAAGAGTGGATACTGAAAAAAGTTTTGTGATTGCAGATATTCCCGGTTTGATTGAGGGCGCTGCGGACGGGACCGGACTTGGAATAGAATTTTTAAAACACTTAAGTCGGACAAATTTATTGTTACATATTGTGGATGCCAGTAATGACCCAGAACAGGTGTTTAAAGATATCAAAACAATTGAAGCGGAATTGAAACGTTACGATGAAGCACTATCGCAGAAAGAACGTTGGTTAGTCTTAAATAAGTCAGATGTCCTGCCTGCTGAATTGTTTGATGAGTTGATAGAAGAATTACGGACTAATATGAAATATGAACATAATATCTTCGTTATTTCCGCTGTCACAAAGGACGGCTGTAAGAAGTTAACTTATGCGATACATGATTGGATAATGAAACCAGAAATCTCAGATGAGCAGGTCTAAAACATAATTATTGAATTAAATTTAACATTAAATAATATTTTGAACGCAGATTTAAAGGAGAACCGCTAAGGTTTTTAGTTTAGCCAGGACAAGATAAGTGAGTGACGATCGAAAAAAATTAAAAAACACACGGCGTTGGGTTGTAAAAATAGGCAGTGCCTTACTAACGGATAATGGTTGTGGACTTAAACACGAGTTGCTGGACAATTGGGTCAAGCAAATAGTCGCACTTAATGAACGAGGTATTGAAATAGTCATTGTTTCCTCTGGTGCAGTTGCGGAAGGTGTTGCACGATTAGGCTGGAAAACAAGGCCTAATATTATCCATGAATTACAAGCCGCTGCTGCCGTAGGGCAGATGGGATTGATTCAGGCATATGAAGTCTGTTTTCAAAAATACGGTAAACATACAGCGCAGATCTTATTAACGCACGATGATATTGCTAATCGGGTGCGCTATCTTAATGCGCGAACGAGTTTAAATACCTTGTTGAGTTTAGGTGTTGCGCCAATTGTTAATGAAAATGATTCAGTTGCAACGGATGAAATTCGCTTAGGGGATAATGATACCCTGGCAGCATTGGTGGCAAACCTGATAGATGCAGAATTGCTTGTTTTATTAACAGATCAAAAAGGTTTGTTCACTGCTAACCCAAGGCTTGATAGTACGGCCAAATTAATTGAGGAAGGGAAAGCAGGAGATAAAGTCTTGGCAGCTTATGCCGGCGATGGCGGTAGCTTGGGTAGAGGCGGCATGCGCACAAAATTAAAAGCTGCAGTTATCGCGACTCGCTCAGGTACACAAACGATTATTGCATCTGGTAACGATGACAATATCTTGATTAATATCGCAGATGGTGAAAATGTCGGGACATTACTGACTACGAATAAGGAACCTATCGCAGCGCGAAAGCAGTGGTTGGCAAATCAATCTCATGTACAGGGCACGATCACGCTGGACGATGGTGCTATTGTCGCATTAACAAGGAACGGAAAGAGTTTATTGCCAGTCGGTATTAGTGCGGTCTCTGGTGATTTTAAACGTGGTGAAATAATCGCTTGTGTTGATAAAACAGGTAGCGTAATAGCACGTGGTTTAACGAATTATGATTCGGTACAGGCTAAATTAATCATGGGTAAATCTAATAATGAGATTGAGAAACTATTAGGCCAACTTGATGAAGATGAGTTAATACATCGGGATAATTTGATACTGGTTTGATAGCACGCCTAAAAATGTACTTTTTCCGCGCGATGCTTTCTTGCTCTCACGAAAAAAATACTATTTTTAGGAGCACTCTGAAAATTAGTTTTTTAGACATAAAAAAACCGGCAAAAGCCGGTTTTAATATAATTCTGTGATTAGGGCCTTAAAGCGCTTTCACGTGATTGTTTAATCGTGACTTATGTCTAGCCGCTTTGTTTTTATGAATGATTCCTTTAGAGACCATTGCATCGATGACAGGAACAGCAGCTTGATAAGCAGTTTGGGCTGCTTCTTTGTCTTTTGATTCGATAGCACTAATAACTTTCTTTATTTGGGTGCGAAACATAGAACGTTGGCTCGCATTATGTAAACGCAGTTTTTCGCCCTGACGTGCTCGTTTTTTCGCAGATGCAATATTTGCCACTCTTAAGACTCCTGATTCATTCTCTAAAGGCGCGACATCATGCGGATATTAGGGCAATTTGTCAATGCTTCTGGCAGGATATGATATCCTTCCGGGAATTGTCGTAATTAGAAGAAAAAACAACTAGATAGGCTGTTTTTTTAACGATTGATGTTGATTATGGAAATACACTAATGAGTCGTAAATTGCTGAAGACCACCTTCACTGTAGGCGGAATGACCACAATCTCACGTGTTTTTGGTTTGATACGAGATGTTGTGATCGCGCGTCTGTTTGGTGCTGGCGCTGGTGTCGATGTCTTTATTGTGGCGTTTCGTATCCCCAATTTTTTACGACGCTTGTTTGCAGAAGGTGGTTTCTCACAAGCATTTATCCCTGTGTTAGCGGAATATAAAGAGCAACGCGATGGCGATTCTGTCAAAGCCCTGATCGATCAAACTTCCGCGACGCTTGGACTGATTTTATTTGCCGTTACGTTGATTGGCGTGTTTGCCGCGCCTTTACTTATTATGATCTTTGCCCCGGGTTTTGAAGATGTTAAACATGTTATCGCTACTGACATGCTCAGGATCACGTTTCCCTATATTTTATTTATTTCTTTGACGGCCTTCGCGGCTAGTATCTTAAATACCTATAAACAATTTGCGATCCCCGCATTTACGCCGGTTTTACTTAATCTTTCCTTAATCAGTTGTGCAATTTGGTTAGCCCCAAAAATGGCTGTGCCGATAACGGCCTTAGCATGGGGTGTTTTAATCGCTGGCGTTGCCCAGTTATTATTTCAATTTCCTTTTTTGATGAAGCTTAAATTGTTTCCACGTCCTGGATTAAACAGGGATAAAGAAGGTGTTTGCCGAATCTTGAAGTTGATGTTACCGACCTTGTTTGCTGTCTCTATTGTGCAAATAAATTTATTGGTTGATACCATATTTGCTTCTAATCTGGTCGACGGCAGTATTTCCTGGTTGTATTTTTCTGATCGGATGGTCGAGTTTCCGCTTGGCGTTTTCGGCATTGCATTGGCAACGGTCTTATTACCCAACTTATCTAGCGAACATGCGAAAAATGAGACGGACAAGTTCTCTAGTATGATGGATTGGGCTTTAAGGTGGGTGTTTATCATTGCGGTTCCTGCGGCGATAGGCTTAGCTGTGCTTGCTATCCCTGTATTAGCAACCTTGTTCCAATATGGTGAATTTACTTCTTATGCCACTATTATGTCCGGAAAAAGTTTACTGGCTTACTCGGCCGGCTTACCCGCGTTTATTCTGATCAAGGTTTTTGCGACCGGTTTTTTTTCCAGACAGGACACAAAAACTCCTGTAAAGATCGGGGCGTTTGCCATGTTTGCAAATATTGGCCTTAACTTCTTATTAGTTGACCTTTTTGCACACGTTGGGCTGGCGTTAGCGACATCTTTGTCGGCAAGCTTACAGGCCTTTCTGTTATTTTGGCTATTACGGAAACAGGGCGTTTATCGACCAGAGTCGGGTTGGTTCAAATTTGCTATTCAGATCACAGTGGCGGTCAGTACAATGGCATTGCTAATCCATTATTGCATTGCTATGCCTGAACAGTGGTTTGCCTGGAATATGTTGCAGCGTATAGGCCAACTATCATTTTGGATATTCGCTGGCGGGATTAGTTATTTTACGATGTTATGGATTACTGGTATTCGATGGCAGAAGATGACAGCGCAGCACTGATCGGTATAATTCATGGATTTTAAAGACTGATGGAATTTATTCGCGGACTGCATAATTTACAGCGACAAAGAAAGGCTTGCGCGGCGACAATCGGTAATTTTGATGGTGTCCATTTAGGCCATCAAAAAGTTTTGAATCAGCTAAAGAAAATTGCGAAAGAAACAGGTTTAATATCAACAGTAGTTATATTTGAACCACAGCCTATTGAATTTTTTGTTCCAGAAAAAGCACCGTCGCGATTGACGCGCTTACGCGAAAAACTTCAACAGTTTTCTCGTCACAGTATTGATCGAGTGGTTTGTCTTAGGTTTAACGAACATATTGCCAATTTGTCTGCAGAACAATTTGTCGATGATATCCTGTTAGATGCATTGGCGGTTAAAGAGCTAATTATCGGTGATGATTTTCACTTTGGAAAAAACCGTCAGGGAAATTATCAGTATTTGGTTGATGTGGCAGCAGACAAGGGTTTCGAAATAGAGATGACAAATACCTTGAGTTGCCAAAGTGAACGAGTGAGTAGCACTTTAATTCGTCAATTACTGGCAAACGGCGAAATGAAGAAGGCGAGCGATTTACTAGGCAGACCTTATAGAATAAGTGGACGCGTTGTGCATGGAGATAAACGTGGTCGACAACTTGGGTTTGCGACAGCAAATATAGAATTGCATCGCTACTTGTCGCCAGTAGCCGGAATTTTTTCTGGTCGAGTTTATGGCTTGGATAAGCAACCATTGGATGCAGTAATCTACGTTGGATCAAGACCGGTTTATAAGGGTGAACATGATATTCTGGAAGTACATATTCTGGATTACGATGAGGATTTGTATGGTCGACAGGTTCAAGTAGAGTTACTGGAAAAATTGCGTGGTGAAGGAAACTTTGATTCAGAGGAAGAATTAGTCTTACAAATAAGAAAGGATATTGAGAAAACTAAAAGCAGTTTAAAGAAATATTTAATAACGAATTAATTATAAAAACTAGAACAGTAATGACGAATTATAAAGATACATTAAATCTACCTAAAACCGCATTTCCTATGAAAGCGAATCTTGCCCAACGCGAACCAGAAATGTTGAAGCAGTGGCAGGAAAATGATCTGTATGCACAGATACGTAAAAGTAAAGAGGGCGCGAAGAAATTTATTTTGCATGATGGCCCACCATATGCAAACGGTGATATACATATAGGTCATGCGGTAAACAAAATCCTTAAAGACATTATCGTTAAATCACAAAGCTTGAATGGTCTGGATGCGCCGTACGTTCCGGGATGGGATTGTCATGGCTTACCTATTGAACTACAGGTAGAAAAAAAGATTGGTAAGGCAGGTGTGAAAGTTGAACCCGATAAATTTCGAAATGCTTGTCGAGAATATGCGCAAAAACAAGTTGATAAGCAACGTACAGATTTTATTCGATTAGGTGTTCTTGGTGACTGGCAGAATCCCTATCTCACTATGGACTTTAAAACTGAAGCAAACATTGTCCGCTCACTCGGAAAAATAATCGACGCGGGGCATCTACATAAGGGTGTAAAACCTGTGCATTGGTGCACCGATTGTGGATCGGCTTTGGCTGAGGCGGAGGTTGAATATGAAGATAAACAGTCTCCTGCCATAAATGTGCGTTTTGCAGTAATTGATGAAGCTGCATTACTAAAGTGTTTTAACGTGAATACAAATGTTGATTCTTTGTCTTTCGTGATTTGGACTACGACACCATGGACTCTGCCTGCAAACCAGGCGGTGGCTTTAAATCCTGGTTTTGAATATGTATTAGTGAAAGTGGGTGATGAAGCGCTGGTTTTGGCTGAAGGTTTATATAAAGCTCTTATGTCACTTTGTGATATAGAAGATTATACCGTTCTTGGAAACTGTCTTGGTTCGGAACTTGAAGGCTTGAAGCTACAACATCCTTTTTATCAGCGAGTAGTGCCTATTATCCTGGGCGATCATGTCACGCTAGAGGCCGGTACCGGAGCTGTGCATACTGCACCGGGTCATGGGCAGGACGATTATGCTGTCGGGTTACGCTATGGCTTAGAGATTGATAATCCTGTCGGTGATAATGGTTGCTTCTTACCTAACACAGCGCTCTTTGCTGGAGAACATGTATTCAAGGCGAATGCTTCTGTATTGAACGTGTTAGAAGGTAAGGGAGCCTTACTTCATCACGAATCAATACAGCATAGCTACCCTCATTGTTGGCGTCATAAAACACCGATTATTTTTCGTGCTACACCGCAATGGTTTATTAGCATGGATGGTAATGGTCTACGCCAACAAGCGTTAGCGGCAGTTAAAGGTGTCAACTGGTTACCCGGTTGGGGTGAAGAACGTATCTACGGCATGATAGAAAACCGGCCTG
Organism: uncultured Gammaproteobacteria bacterium; assembly: GCA_963976795.1. GTDB lineage: Bacteria > Pseudomonadota > Gammaproteobacteria > Eutrophobiales > Eutrophobiaceae > UBA7359. Next base: position 161,736 of record CAXBLT010000006.1, on the reverse strand, counting down.
ACTGGTGCATTTCGCGACAACGAACATGGGGAGTGCCAATTGCGGTCTTTATTCATCGCGAGACACAAGAGTTACATCCGGATACACCGGCTCTGATTGAACAGGTCGCTGCGCTTATTGAAGAAAAGGGTATTGATGCATGGTTTGAATTGGATGCATCGAGTTTACTGGGTGATGTAGCTGAACAATATGCAAAAGTGATAGATACCCTGGATGTTTGGTTTGATTCAGGTGTCACACATTACAGTGTATTGAACGACAAGAAAGATTTACATTTTCCGGCTGATTTATATCTGGAAGGTTCTGATCAACACCGTGGTTGGTTCCAGTCATCACTACTAACTTCTGTTGCAATGAATAATGGCGAAAAACCATATCTTAATGTAGTGACACATGGTTTCACTGTTGATGCCAAAGGCATGAAGATGTCAAAGTCAAAGGGGAATGTTGTTGCTCCGCAGAAAGTGATGAATGCATTAGGTGCGGATATTTTACGCCTCTGGGTAGCTTCGGCGGATTATCGTACTGAAATGAATGTATCAGATGAAATTCTTAAACGCATGGCGGATGCATATCGACGTATTCGTAATACGGCACGATATTTATTGTCTAATCTAAATGATTTTGAGCCTGAGAATAATAGTGTTGCCTATTCAGAGATGTTGGAACTGGATAAATGGGCTATAGAACATTGCCTGCGTTTACAAGAAGAAATTATAACGGCATACAATAACTTTGAATTTCATTTGATCTATCAATTGTTGCATCAATTTTGTGTCGTTGAAATGGGTGGTTTCTATCTTGATATAACAAAAGATCGTCAGTACACGATGCAAGAAGATAGTCTGGGTAGACGGTCAGCCCAGACTGCTACGTATTATATAGTTGAAATGTTCTCACGATGGTTAGCCCCTATCTTGAGTTTCACGGCGGACGAAATATGGAAATATATCCCTGGAGAAAAAACGGATTCTGTTTTTCTTGAGGATTGGTATCAATTTCAGATCGATGAAGCGGGTTCGAGCGAGAGAAAATCTAAGTGGGATACTATCATCTCTATTAGAGATGAGATCAATAAACAACTTGAAACATTACGTAGCGATGGCGCTATAGGGTCTTCTTTGGATGCCGAGGTTGATATTTATGCGGATCCAGGTTTGAACGTATTTCTTGAAGAACTTAAAAGTGAACTTCGTTTTGTCTTGATCACTTCTGAAGTAAAACTTCATCTATATGATGATGTTCCTGAAAATGCCAAGAAGTGTGATATTGGCATCCCGGCATTACCTTTAGGAATCGTTGTGAGTGCTTCTCAAAATGATAAATGTATTCGTTGCTGGCATCATCGCGAAGACGTTGGCTCAAATGATCTCCACCCAGAGTTATGTGATCGGTGTATAGAAAATGTTGATGGAGAAGGTGAGAACAGATTATATGCTTGATGGTGAGATCTTCTATGTTTAAGTGGCTGACATTATCATTGCTCATAATCATATTCGATCAACTGACAAAGTATTATGCGACACAGGAATTAGTGCTTTATCAAATTAATCCGGTTTTTCCAGGGTTCAATTTGACCTTAATGCACAATACGGGCGCGGCCTTCAGTTTTTTGAGTCAGGCGGGTGGCTGGCAGCGATGGTTTTTTGCGGGACTTGCGACAGTCATTTCAATTGGGATTATTATTTGGATGCGTGGCTTGCCTTCAAACAAACGCTGGTTGTTAGCTGCCTTGGCCTTTGTACTTGGCGGTGCGATAGGAAATTTATGGGATCGAATAAGCTTAGGCTATGTGGTTGATTTTATAGAAGTATATTTGCCATTTATGCCATGGCGATTATTTAATCCATGGCCAGCATTTAATATAGCTGATTCTGCCATTTTCATCGGTGCGTTCATGTTAATTATAGATGCATTTTGGTTTAATGATTCAGAGAATGATTCTTGAGATTTGATATACTCGTTAACAGATGTTTAATGAAATTATTTAGAAGGTAAAAATAGATGCAAATATTACTCGCTAATCCACGTGGCTTTTGTGCCGGCGTTGATCGTGCCATTGAAATTGTCGAACGTGCCCTGACACTTTTTGGCGCACCAGTCTATGTTCGTCATGAAGTAGTACACAATAAGTATGTTGTACATTCTTTACGTGATAAAGGCGCAGTATTTGTCGAAGAATTAGATGAAGTGCCTGATGACTCAACCGTTATATTCAGTGCGCACGGTGTATCCAAAGCAGTTCGTGAAGTTGCTGCACGCAGGAGCCTAAGGGTTTTTGATGCGATTTGCCCTCTGGTTACCAAAGTGCATATGGAAGTGGGTAAATATCAAGATGAAGAACGGGAATGTATATTAATTGGTCACGAAGGGCACCCTGAAGTAGAAGGAACAATTGGCCAATACCGACCTAAGAATGGTAATGGTGGCATGTATCTTGTCGAATCAGTTGAGGATGTGTTGAAACTTAAGGTTAAGAACCCTGAGTTTCTTGCCTTTGTTACTCAAACAACGTTGTCTATGGATGATACTGCTGAAGTAATAAACGCATTAAGAGAACGTTTCCCCAAGATAGACGGACCGAAGAAAGAAGATATTTGCTATGCAACTCAAAACCGTCAGGATGCAGTAAAAAAGCTTGTTTCAAAATGCGATTTGATTCTGGTCGTTGGTTCTCCAAATAGTTCAAATTCCACACGCTTAATGGAGTTGTCACAAAAGGCGGGTGTACCTGCTTATTTAATAGATGATGCTTCTGAAATTAAACGCGAATGGGTCGATGGAAAAGAAAATATAGGGTTAACCGCAGGTGCATCTGCTCCAGAAATTTTAGTCGAAGAAGTTATCTCCAAACTTAAGGAGTGGGGAGCATCGTTGGTTGAAGAAAACCCGGGCATAACGGAGAGAGTTGTATTCTCTCTTCCGAAAGAACTGCTTCAAGAAAAAGAGAACGCTTAAGGTTCTTCCTCAGAGTGTCCTGCTGCTTCCAGAGCGGCTATATAACTGCTGCGGCTGTATCCTGTTAGCACTTCATCGCCTATAACTGTAGTTGGGACTTTTAATGCGCCGACTAGCTCTGTCAATTCAGCTTGTAATTCAAGATCGTCTTTGACATTTTTTTCTGTGGTTTGAATATTTCTGCCAGATAGAAATTCCTTAGCTTCGTCGCAGGCATCGCAATCAGGAACCAGGTAGACTATTGCCCGTATGCTTTGTTGTTTTGTCGAGGTGTCCGTGCTGGCACCTGTATTGAACCTTTTTTCACTGACCATTGTAGACCCAGGTGGGCATGTTTTCTGAAAACTGCGATTTCCTTGTTCATCTTCGCATTCAACAATATTTACACCAGCAATAGTATGAGTGGTTGCAAAGGTTAGTGTTAGTAAAAAAAACATTGATGTAAGGTTTTTCATCATTAGCTCCTAAATAACCATTTATGGTGATTAAAATATACTTGAACTGTACATTTCCAGTGTTGTCATAATATTATGATGTTTATTCAACTAGTTACAAACTAATATTTGAGTCGTATACTTGGATTATACACGTATATCAGGTTAAGGTTTCATACATGAATAATATTTCACCACATATTTTTAGCGTCATATTCCTGTCTAGTAGTTTTATATTATGCGGCATTGTAAATGCTGAAATGTATAAATGGATTGATAGCGAAGGAAAAACGCATTATTCGCAGTCAAGGCCAGTCGACAATGTAACCGTTGAAACAATAAAGCCGCCATCAAGTGTTAATACAGAAGACGCGGTTAAAGCCCTCGAAAAAAGGGTAAAAACGGTTAATGAAGCACGTGACGAACGTATAAAAACAAAAGAGGAACAGCAAAAGGCGGAAGAAGAAACCGCAAAAAAAGAACAGAAATGTCAACAGGCCAGGGACCGTCTTCTTAGTTATCAACAACGTCCTCGAGTTAATGTTGTAAACCCGGATGGCTCAAAGCGTATTTTGTCGGAGGATGAGCGCCAGTTGGAAATTAATAAATCAAAAGACAATATTAATACGTTTTGTAAGTGAAATTATTAGATGATTATTTAGCAGAGTTTTTTGTAGTTATATCAGAATCAGGTTTTTCGGTACTAGGGATTACCTTGTAAGCCTTTAATAATAAATCTTCTGCCAGATCACCTTTAGATGTTCCCCTATGTTGTTTCCATAGATCAACCAATGCAGCTCTTGCTTGATCTCCACCCATTAGGCCAAGACCTGTTATTGCACTTTGAGTAACATAATGGTTATCAGCATTAGCCATTTCTTTTAAGTAATCTATATCTTCAATGGCGCCATTAAAACCAAGTGCTATTGAAACTTGTGCGCGATGAAATTCATGTTCGTCATGTTTGTGCGAACGAATAAAGTTCACTTGTTCATCTGTTTCTACAATCTTGATTCGATTTATAGTGCTCGCCAATGCAATACGAGCAGGTGCTTTAGCTAACTGTTCCCACGCAAGCTCGGGGTATTTTTGCCGGTCAAGTTCCCATGCTCCAATTAATAAATGTAGCACACCACGATGCCAACGCATTGCATATAATGCATGTATTGTATTAGACAGTGATGCAGGGTCTGTATCAGTTAGTGCTTGGCGAACTTCATGTAAATTCGCACGACCATATGTGATTATGTTTTGTAGATTTTGATAGTTAACCTTTTGACTTTGTTTAGTTGATGCGGTGTCATTCTTTTTTTCTAGAACAGTAGAGATAACATTATCTCCACTATCTTGGATGCACGCCGTTGTAAGTATTAATAGTAATAAAAAGATAACGTTGATACGCATCATACTAATGCACCAGGATGACTTGAGGGAAGAAGTACTATTTACCCCAACAATCCTTCAAAGTACCCGGGCCAGTAAAACCTTTAGTGCCGGCATTAGTAAAAGTTAAAGTGCTACACTTCGAGTCCGCACCTGTAGGAGTCCCGGTTAGGGTGAAGCTTTGGTTGTTGGCATCATCAAGTGTCATAGAAAGTGTGTAATGACCGTTTTCACTACTCGTACTGATACCGACAGTTGCCAATGCTGCAAATTGATTGTTATCCGAATAATATCGTTCTTCCAAGGCTGCAGCATTTAAGAGCGCGGATCTACCTTCAGATCTGCGAGCACGCTCACCATAAGCAGTGTACTGTGGATAAGCGATAGCCGCCAAAATGGCAATAACTGTAACAACAATCATTAATTCCATTAATGTGAATCCATCATTATGTACAGGTAAGTTTTTCATCGTTATCTTTCCATTTTATTAATATGTTTAAAATTATACTATTGTTCTATAGCTATACGGCTAAGTCGAATATCGATTAAGCCGTATACAAGTATATCTGTCAAACAACAAAGCTAATTTTCTTCATACCAGTAAGTTCTTACACGGGGAACACCGGATACCTGGCCAAGGTTTTCAGCACCACCGCCGGTACCGACCAGTAGAGTCACACCCTCAGTCGTGAATATAGGTAATGCACCAGAAGGAATACCACTGCCAAGAGCTAATACCCGATCATCCGCATCAATATCACCATCGCCATCCCAATCTAAAGCTGCCCCAGCACTTAGAAGGTTGAGGTTGAAAGCACGGCCTGTTCCTTCAGAGGCACTACATACATCGGCTACAACTGTTGGGTCATCAGGTATATACGTTGTGAAAACGACAGTGTTATTAAAGACACCTGTTTCAGCAAGTACTTTTTCACCATCTTCAATGACGCCATCAACAACCAGTGTATCAAAATCCATATACCAACCCAGTGCGGATGTATTGGAAGTATTAGTAGAATCGATACCTACAGCAGTAACATCGACCAGATCAGCATCGTCAATTGGCGCTCCGTTAGCGGCTGAAGCATCGATTGTAAGTGGGTAATTATCTGCAAGATTATCAGCAGTCCCTATTTCAGCCATGATACCTATTTGTGAATCCCGAAATGCATAAAGTCGATCACTAGTTAAGGTTGCCAATGGGTTGGCTCTGTTTCCAGTACCTATGACCACATAATCAAATTCGCCCCCAGCTGCATCAGAATAGACACTATCCTGAACTTGTATCACAGCCGGTTTATAGAAAAATCGTCGTTGTGTCGTTGCTGTCGTATCAGCAGCAGGGACGGATATATCTGCGAGTTTACCGACGATAGTACCTCCTTCTTTACTGCCTCCAGAAGTTTGAACATCACCCAGAAAATCAACACGCCAAACCTGTCCACCTGTATCACCAACGTAAACCCTGTCATCAAGCCCATCACCATCAGAATCTAACACAGTCAAATTGGATGGGATTGAGTAGAACATGTCAGGCACTTCAATATCAGCACCACTAGCGGCTATTAAGGGTGATGCACTAGCCGCATGACTAATATCGAATATAAGTGCACCAGTAGAACGGTCAACAATATAAATGGCATTGCCTAGATTTGGAGAGCCGGCTTCCAATCTAAAGTTTTTATCAGGACCAACGCCACTGTTATCTAACGCATCCAGATCTTCATCGTATCCACCACCAAATATCAGCACGTCTAGTGGAATATTGGTGGTACTACCGCTTTTTGAGCCAATGGTTGCAGGAACCGGTTCTGACCAACTCTGCCCCATGCGTGCGAAATCTCCAGCACCGCCATCAATTCTAAATAGAAATTTAGGGATAACAGTGTCAGATGTTGCTGTTAAGGTTGCAGCAGGGGTTATATCTAAGCCATATATATTATTGCCGCCGCGACGTTGCGAGATATAGATATAAACCGTATCACCATCCCCAGGCTCTATAATTCCATCGCCGTCTACATCATTTTCAACAACAACCGGGGTTGAATCTAGCCCATAGAGGTGATCGGGGCCCGTGTCATCATAAATTGAATTTTGATTAGCGAGCATGGTATTAGGCATAAAGGCCCATTCTTCAACTCCCGTTGTACCATTGATAAAGTGCAAAGCACCATCGTTTGTTGCAAGCACAATCTTATCAATGAATTCGCCTCCAGAAGTTTCGCCATAAGTAATGCCAATAGGACTGGAGTGCAATACATCATGAAACCACCAGCGAGTATTAGTAGATGTATCATTATCTTCATCAAGAACATCCTTACCTAATAACCATAGCATCTGTTTTTCACAATCCGAGCCAGCACTTGTAGATGGTGTTGGACAGACTTGATCACGCCACTCATCGTGATCACTATCATCCCAGTTAGTACTATCAAGTGAATAGCCCGTTGCGCTTAGTCCTAGTCCATTGCTGGCAGTACCACTGTCGTTTATATCTGTATACATTAAGCGATTGGTAAAATCCGTAATTTCGCCGCCCGCACCACCAGACTTAATTTCACGTCCATCAGTGGTGGCACTCCATTCGCTTTGTGCGTCTGTATTAAACAATCCATCATCAGAAGCCGTAGGATCATCCACAACAGCGAGTGCATCATTGGTATCGAGAACGTCACCTAGTTCGAAATCATCTGAATCAATATCACCATCGCCGTCTGTATCTGAACTAATAGCAACATTATATTTTTTGATATTGCCCGGCCAATTAACTTGTTTGTTTGGTTCAAACAAACCGAAGTAAACGACATCTCTACTTAATAAACGATTAAATGCATTAGCTGCGATAGAAGGTGAAGCGAAAGACGTTTCTCTGGAAACTATATTTGCGGTAATTTCGGTGAATGCAGCCAATAATTCTGCAGAGGTATTGGCATTAAAATAATCACCACCCCCAACATCGGCCATGGCTTTTAAGACCTTGATTTTATCGGGATCAGTAATCGGAGAGCTACAGAGTCCGGTTGACGAATTATGATTAGCAACGGCACAACAGACCTGTTCTCCTGAAGCGTCTTCAGATGTGACGTTACCCGTACCGCAGAGATTAAAACCAATGGTATGCGTTTCAATGATCTGTGTACCATCGATCGGTGCAGTTCCTGATGCCAGCGTTTGAGTATTGACATAACTTTGATCATTGTCATACAGAAATTTTGTCAGTTTTACCGCACATTCGTTATGAGATGACCCACTATAGGTAGATAAGCCATCCGACAAAGTGGTATTAGAAGCACAGTTGGTTAATGAAACAGAATTCCCATCGGGATCTTTTGCGACAAAAGCATTGGTTAGATCGTCTTCATCAATACTTTGGCCAAGGGTATTACTGAGTCCATCACCTGTGAAATAACCACCCCCGTCAGTCAGGTTAATCAGATAATTGGTTTGGCATTCCGCAATGATCGGGCTTTTGTATTTAGGTGTGCCTCCAGAGATGACCTGAGTCTTACAGTCGCTATGCGTTGCATTATCCGCAGTACAACTGCCAGGATAGGTAACAGTTGCTCCATTAGCTGCATATGAGGCAGCATGACTAACACTGGTTACTGTGTCGCTGGATGATTGTTGTCCGCGTTGACGACCGAAGCGCACATCTTCGCCGCGGAAGTAATAAGCGGCCTCTAAAATGCTGCCCAAGATAGGTGTACCGCCGCGTTGTGTGAGGTCACCGACAAGGTCTTTCAGGTGTTCACGAACAGTCTCTTTGGTGACTACGGCATCGCCCTGTATCTCTATAGTGAGGGTTACTGCCTTACTCGGGTCACCATTGTAGGAATAGGCGACACGTTTTCCTGAACCGGAAATGAATAGAGCCAGACTATTATCGGCGACCCAGCCGCTCCGGTTCACAATCTCCTGAATAATAGACTCAAGCCCTGTTACTTCATAAGTCGAATCGACAACAAACGTGGGTAATGCCCCTGATGAAGCTGACGCACTGGTACGTGGTCGTACGCTTGTATCGGTAATATTGTTTGTTGTAGAAGAGAAGGCTGACGCATCGTCTGCGTCTTCTCCTTTTATTGTGAGTGTCGTCGCACCACTATGTGCCTCATCAGCGGTAAACGTTAATTTCGCAGAGACGATGGTGGTTCCCTGTGCAATGGGAATATCCTGAAAACGAAGACCTACAACCTGTGTGTCGCTTTCTTCGACCATTTCCAGATCACTACTGGTCAGGTCGACACTGCCATCAGTATGTTCTTCAGCATCATCAGAACCGGAACTGAGTTTTGAGCTCACTGTCGTAGTGCTACAGGCATCTGGACTTCCGCTTGCCGCTGACGCATCGCGGTTATCATTATCATAGGTTACATAAAGTACCGGTGATTTTGCGGAATCGCCTCCGTCAATTGCATGCGCTTTTCGTTCACCCTGATTAGTTTCGCCATCAATCATAATTACCAAATCGTTTCCTCCACACCAGCCAGAGCGATTAGTTACTTCTTCGATCGCGTCAGCCAAGTCTGGTGTTGAATAAACAGTGTTGAGTGTCCACGCTGTTGGTGTCCAGGAAACGTTAGGTGGTGTAGGTGCTGGATAACTACGAGAACTAATATTATCGGTATCAGTGTCATCAAAGGCAACAGCAGAATCTGCATCTTCAACCTTTATAGTATATGTAGCAGCGTTTGCCCCGTCAGCTGCAGCGGTAAAGTCGATACGGGCAGCAGTAATATTCTGGCCTTGTGGTATTTTTACTTTCTGAAAACGTAAACCAGTGTCAACATCAGCTGCGTTTGTGGATGCACAAACTTGAGTCGTAATTTGTAAGACAGCAGGATCTTCATTACGCGCCTCGACTGTACGCTTACCTGATCCTGAGTCATCCACGATAACAAAGACCATGTTCTGATTTGAACCACCAGTACCCCAGCCTGCATCGGCAATCATTAGTTTGACAAGAGGAGCTATATCATCGGTTATTAGTGGTGCGCCCTGTGCGGGATCATCGGTGGCAGCAATAGTCCAAGCGACATTTCCGATACTAGCATTGGCACCAGCAGCGCCAACAAGATGGCTCGGTTCAAAGTTATTGTCGTTAAAGTGCTTTGAACTACTGTTTACAACTGATGGATCGATAGCATGTATTGTTAGATTAATAGCTTCATCTGAATCGCTGGTTTGTTCATCTATGGTGAATATAATCCGAGCATCAGAAATAGTCGTGCCTGCTGGGATAGTGACATTTCGAAACCAGACGCCATTGATTTGATCAACGCCATCATCCGGCAATTCCATATCTGAACTGCCAGTACTTACGTTAGGTGCTGAGCCATCAGCAGCTCCACGGTCTTCATTAGCATCATGATCACTAATATCAACAGTATATTGGTTGATGGTATCTACACAGGAGGAGCCGGAAGCAGCTCGTCCCATACTGAGGGAGGTACTGGCTAGGCTAACAGCTCTGGCAAGAGTGACAGTATCATGTGCTTCCACACCATCATCATTATTATCTGACATTAACGTTGTGATAGTTGCGGTGCCAGTCACAGCTGTTGCTGCTGTACAGTTACCTTCGATCTCACAAGCGAATTCGTTCAAATTGGATATAGGAAACAATATAGGGCCGCCGTAGTAATGGTAACGCATCAGGCCCACATTCAATGCAGACATGTTGTTAAGCAGATTGATGGTAGCTTCTTTCATGACCTCCAGACGAGAGCGTTCACCGGATTCCAGTACACCATCGTTATCTTCGTCCACAGTACTACTCATACTCCCCGAGGTATCAAGGTTCAGTAGAATGTTTGCCGTGCCGGTTGATGATGGTGAGTTCAGATAGATTTCAGTATCATCATTATCAGCATAAACAGGCGCAGTCACGCCGGTTAAGGCAGTGATTAGAAAAGCCAGTACAGGTGTTGTGTAGTGTGAGTTCAGCTTATACATAAATTTGGTTCTCCAAAATTCAATCTATTATTTTTTGCCGATCTGGTAAGCACCGCCGTGGACTGTGGTTGTAGAACCGGCGGGTGTAATGGATGTGGCCTCAAGGTCAAAATGATAAAAAGCGTTGCTTGTGTCCCAACCCGAGTTTCTAGGTGGTCTTGCAGCTTGTAGCATCACTGCGTTGTAGGTGACGGTTGCACCGTAGCTACCTATAGTACTAGCAGCAGGTGTGTATATATCATCGGCTGTACCGTCACTAACGGTTGTGTTGCTTGTATTGAAGGCATTTTCATCGGTAAAGACCATTTCCAGTCCTGTCTCAGCAGTTTGAAATGATCGATTAATGTCTTGTGAATTAGCTGCCATTTTTTCTTCCAGTGTCGATGTGCTCATAGACGTGATACCAAGCATGGTCATAATGACGAGCAGAACAAGTGCTGTCATCAATACCGCACCGGATTGTTGTTTTAGCTTAATGTTGCAAGATGGAATATTTGACATAATTAGTTTAACCTCAAGAATTAACTGCCTCGATTACGAATTGATACGGTATTGGTAAATATTTTCCGCCGTCTGTAATCGTTAAAAGGACCAACATTAGTGCCAAGCATGTTGTAAGTAGTAGTATCTTGGTTACCGCTAAAATTTTGATCAACGCCGTTAATTAAAAGCGCCAATCTGACACTCACGACATTGTTCCAGTTAGTTGCGCCAACGGCTGCCGCATTGACATACTGATCTGCAATGGTATCGTTGTTTGTGTCCTCGCCGAAGAGCAGCTGCATGCTGTCAACACCCTCGATAAGTTCCAATACATTGCCATTTGCCTCTTGCCTGTATAAAGAATTGTTACCAAAACCGTTAGCGCGAATATAGTAGCGGTTGGCTACGAATTTGACGATAAAGGCATCATCGCCATATCGTTTTTGTAACACTTTTGTTGCATTGCCGACAAAGGCAGTAGCACCTGTATTATGTTGTATTTTGTCAGTTGATGGGAAACCTGTGATTTCAAAGACCTCGGCGCTTTCACAGTCAGCGACACCGATGATGTCACCGATTTCTAAACCAGCCACATTGGTTACCTGTATGTTGGCTGATGTCGTTGGCATTTTTGCAGTGGGTTGCATCCCATTTGGGTCGAGATAACGTATTGTTATGCCATCAGTACCCGTTGCCATAGTTGCAACTTGATCGGAGCTGTTTGAAGGAACCCAATTAGCGGCGTTATCTGAACCCTCAATCGGATTTTGTATAGCGAAGATATTATCGTCATTACTAGCACCATTAAGGTGATTTTGGATATTATCTATATTATCGACACAGCCGACATAGCCCGCCATGCGGATATCTTTGATGAGTATTTCTATGCCAAAACGTGCATTTTCCTGGAGCCTACCCATTTCATTTTGATCCTTGTAGACGCGCTTATTGTTACTCAGGAGTGTTATAGCGCCACCCATAATTAATAGTGATAATGCAAGGGCAACTAATATCTCAATGAGAGACATCCCGCGGTGATATTTATTTAATTTAATCATTATGGCTGAAATGTGTAGTTGATGGTGTGAGTGTCGCCTTCCCGGTCAGTCCAGGCTAGTGCGACGGTGTACTGTCCGCCGGCTGCGGTTATATTGGCAGTACTACCGGGGGGAAGTGCATTGTAGGCTTGTAAATGCCAACAATTGAGGTCGTTTGTTGCATCTGCTCCGGTTGCCTGGGTACAGCCTGTTGGTGCCGTTGTTAAAATTGTATAGTCATTTACATAACTAGCAGCATTACTTCTATTTAAACGTATCCGATCCGCTATGTCGTATCCCAGTATATTGATTTGGCTTCTTAACAAAGCATCAGTATTGTATTTAAGTCCTTTAAATTGCAGAGCTGCGATGCCCATAAAGCCAATGGCAAGGATCAACATGGCTACTAACACTTCGATTAAGGAAAAACCACTATTAGTAATTTTGAATTTTCGTATTGATTTTATCATGGGCAAATGTAAGTTGAATTAGTATTGAGACGGCCTGTAGCTGAAACGCTGATTTGTCTGCCAGTTGCGCCAGCACGATCATCGCATACGTCAAACGTCCCAGTGCCGTCAATGAATCCATCAGAGCCATAAACAAAGGCAGTGTCATTAGCTGTTTCATTAATTGTTGTATTAGTACATGTGAGGGATACATCTCTAACGGAGATATTATTATCTAAAGTGCCGTTACCATTAAAATCTTCATTAGCATCTAATACGCCATCACTATCACGGTCTTCGTCGAGAGTTATTGTCCAACCAGTACCCCATTCATTTGTATTATCTCCGGCGTTTGAAGCAGTAACTGTGACGTTAGTTTTATGTTTTGCAGCCGTGCTCCGCGCTATCTGAAAACTGCTGACCATGCTATTAGTGCTGGTAGTGAGGCAATTGTTTTTAACAAAAGTACTGTAGCTTGGCACAGCTATCGCAGCCAGAATGCCAGCAATAGCGACAACAATCATCAATTCCATAATGGTGAAACCATTAGATGTATAAAATTTGAGTTTCATTATTTTTATTCCGCACGCTTAAAAACTTCATAATCATTTATACTGCTAGTTATAGCAAATATTAAATATTACTGTAGCTTGATTAGATAAACGGTGGTGTTTGAGGGATGAAAGGCAAAACGCGTTTAACTATTGTGAACAGGTTCACATTCTAGATTATGACTAAATACGATTTCATTATTATTGGCGGCGGAATCATCGGCATGACAACCGCTCGAGAATTGGCCGCTCGCGGGGCAAGCGTTGCTCTTATTGATAAGGGCAAGTTGGGGCAAGAAGCCAGTTGGGCGGCGGGCGGGATAATATCATCTATGCGCCCGTGGTCAGAAAATCCCGCCTCAGCCGAGCTATCTGAACATGGCAAAATGTACTACCCGCAATATATAAAAGCATTGTTAGATGAAACCGAAGTGGACTCTGAATATGTGAAATCAGGGTTAATTATCATTGAGGCCAAGCATATTGCCGATATTAATCAATGGGCTAGTAGTAAGTGTATAAAAGTAATAGAAAAAATAAATAAAACAAGTGCTGAGATAAAGCTCCCGGAACGCGCTATTTTACTCCCGGAGATAGCGCAACTGAGACCACCCAGACTTATAAAGGCATTAATAAAGAGCTTGGAGCAGATGTCGGTTTCTATCTTTGAAAATACGGATATCACCAATCTAGTGAAAAGACATGGGCGTTGTGAACAGCTTGAGTTTAACGGCGGCAAGCTGTCAGCGGAATCGGTGATTATTACTGCTGGTGCGTGGAGTAAACGAGTATTAAATGACAAGTCTAGTGTTATGAGTATCCGACCGGTCCATGGTCAGATGATGTGTGTTAAGCCAGCAAAACCGTCATTGGAATCAATAGTCTTGGACGGTGGACACTATCTAATTCCCAGATTAGACGGACATGTACTAATTGGTAGCACCATGGAAGATATTGGTTTTAATAAAGAAACGACAATGACTGCGCAAGAAGAGTTACGAGGTTGGGCCACTTCTATCTGGCCTAGTCTGAAAAACGCAACACTAACTAAACATTGGTCTGGTCTAAGGCCTTCGACCGACACTGAAAAACCGTTTATAGGCCCAATTCCGGATTTTAAAAACCTCTATATCAATGCGGGACATTTTAGAAAAGGGATATTACAGGCCCCTTCATCGGCAATATTACTGGCAGATATGTTCTCAGGTTGTTCTTCCTTTATGGATATTAATCAATTTTCTATTAATCGACAGACAAATTTAGCTGAAATGGTGTGACTAATGATAATTCAACCTATGCGAACTCCACTTTATTCTTGGCTTCTATTATAATGCGTCCATGAGTCGAAAAAATGTCCAACAGGATTGTATGAGCAAAGATCAGAACACTATCAAGTCAAAATTACTCGAGTACGATATTAACCCGACGTTTCAGAGAAACGAGATTGCCAGAGTCCTGTTGAGTAAACCGCAACATTTATCAGCGGATCAAGTACTCTCACTGGTCAATGAGAATGATGGGCATGTCTCAAAGGCTACTGTATACAATACATTAAATCTTTTTGTAGAGAAGGGACTGGTCAGAGAAGTTGTTATTGATCCTGCGAGGGTTTTCTATGATTCAAATACGTCTTACCATTATCATTATTTTAATGAAGACACTGGTGAGCTATACGATTTTGAATCAGATGATATGATTTTAAATTCGAACTCCTCATTACCTGAAAATACAGTACAATCCGGTTTGGATATTGTTGTTCGAGTAAAAAATTCAACGTAATCTTTCTT
Source organism: uncultured Gammaproteobacteria bacterium (assembly GCA_963976795.1). Taxonomy (GTDB): domain Bacteria; phylum Pseudomonadota; class Gammaproteobacteria; order Eutrophobiales; family Eutrophobiaceae; genus UBA7359. Next base: position 146,699 of record CAXBLT010000006.1, on the reverse strand, counting down.
TAATTTTTCACGATATGCCGGAATAGCTCAGTTGGTAGAGCAACTGTTTCGTAAATAGTAGGTCGGAGGTTCGAATCCTCTTTCCGGCACCAATTTTGATACATTATAAAGAAAACTAATAGCGCTACTGTACAGCGATGGTTTGTTACAAGCTTCAGTAGTTCGGAGTCTAATGTGACTTCGCGAGTATCAAGCTTGTCACTCCACTGCCAGGATGGTTTCGATTAGACTTGTGTGCCGGGACGTGAAGAAACTTTTTCATACCATTCCAATGTGTTTGTGTTTTCCTTAGGAATTTCAAATTCAGCGAATTTAGCAAAATCGACGACGACTAGCCCAGTAATGTCGGCCATGCTGTAGAAATTTCCGGCAACATATTCTGACTTAGAAAGTTGTTTTTCAAGGCGTTCGAAGAATACTTTTATACCATTACGTCCGCGTTCAATGAGCTCTGGAATTATCTTGTCACCTTCACGACCACCGACACCACGTAGGGCAAAGTCCTCAAAACCATTACGAAATGCATAAATAACAGACTGCATGCCGCTATGCTCCATGTGTCGATCACAAGAAATGACCTGTGCGCGTTCTAGTGGAGTATTGCCAAAAAGCGGAGGCTCTGGGTGTATATCATTTATATAGCTGCAAATAGCGGGGGCTTCACTTATAACTGAGCCATCATCTAATTCTAATGCCGGGCATAGGCCCCATATCGTTTTTGATAGATAACTTTCTTTCAGGTTTTCTCCACCGAAGAGGTCGACTTCTACAGAAGGGATGTCGAGACCTTTTTCAGCGATAAAGATTCGAGTGCGACGCGGGTTTGGTGCCATGGAACAATCATAAAACTTCACATTAATTCTCCTATTGATTAAGTATGTGTAATGTCAGTAAATCACTCATATAATCTTGAAAATAAGGACTGCTAAGTCCACAATAGTCTACATAATGAACCCGGGAAGACCAAGAGAATTTAATACTGAGCACGCGTTAGAGGTTGCTATGCAACAGTTTTGGCGCGCAGGTTATGAAGCGACCTCGCTTCAGGATTTGCTTGATGTGATGAAATTGTCAAAAAGCAGTTTGTATCAGACCTATGGTAGTAAACATGAATTGTTTTTACGCAGCATAGATTTCTATCAACAAACCTCAGTTGATGCATTGCAACAATGCTTAAATGATTCTCCCACTAGTAAGGCGTTTATGAAAAAATTACTAGAAGATGTCATTGCCGAAGCTGCATCAAAAAAGAAAAAAGGTTGTTTTTTAGTCAATACCGCGAACGAGTTATCACACAGAGACAAAACGGTGTCTACAGTGGTGCTGAATGGATTTGCCAATATAGCAGGGGTGATTAAAGAAGCCATCAAGCTCGGAAAAAAAGAGGGCGCGATAACATCAACAGTGAGCACAGATATTCTGGTTAACTATATCGTTTCTAACGTTAGCGGTTTAAGAACGATGGTAAAGAGTGGTGCTAACAAAAATGAACTAGCCCCGCTGGTAAATATGATTATGAAAACGGTGTATAAATAAAACGGGTACAACTTACTAAGTTGTACCCGTTTTTGTTTTATTTCAGTGCTGTACCCAAAATATTATTGAGCGTTGCACTGGGACGCATTACGCTACTTACCTTTTCGATGACTGGCATAAAGTAACCGCCGATATCAACTGGTTTGCCTTGTGCAGTGTTTAGTTCTTCAACGATCGTTTGTTCATTTTCTCCCAACGATTTTGCCAATGTAGAAAATTGAGATTGTAGCTCTGTATCTTCTGTTTGTTCTGCAAGCGCTTGCGCCCAATACATAGCAAGATAAAAATGACTGCCACGATTATCTAATTCACCGGTTCTTCGTGAGGGACCTTTGTTAGTATCCAGTAATTTTCCGGTGGCCTCATCTAGCGTCTTTGCTAATATTTTTGCCTTGTTGTTACCCGTTTTTATATTGATATCTTCCAGCGATACGGCTAAGGCCAGAAACTCACCCAGAGAGTCCCAGCGCAAATGGTTTTCTTCAATGAGTTGCTTAACATGTTTCGGCGCAGAACCACCGGCACCAGTTTCAAACAGTCCGCCGCCTGCCATCAGAGGGACGATCGACAGCATCTTGGCGCTGGTTCCCAATTCCATAATTGGGAATAGGTCAGTGAGGTAATCACGTAAGATGTTGCCGGTGACAGAAATAGTGTCTTTACCACGAATAATTCGCTCAAGGGTATAACGCATAGCGCGGGTCTGGGACATGATCTGGATATCGAGTCCAGTCAGGTCGTGATCTTGAAGATAAAGATTTACTTTCTTTATTAATTCCATTTCGTGCGGACGGTACTCATCCAGCCAGAATACGGCAGGCATGCCTGATTGGCGTGCGCGATTTACCGCCAGTTTTACCCAGTCGCGTATGGGAGCATCTTTAGTTTGACACATGCGCCATATATCACCTTCTTTCACATTCTGTTCGATCAGCACATTACCTTTATCATCGACGATTCGTGCGATACCATCAGTTTGGATCTCGAAGGTTTTATCATGAGATCCATATTCTTCTGCCTTCTGGGCCATTAATCCAACATTAGGCACACTACCCATAGTCGTTGGATCGAAGGCGCCATGCGTTTTACAGAAGTTAATCATTTCTTGATAAATGCGTGCGAATGTACTTTCAGGAATCACGGCCTTGGTATCTTTTAGTTTGCCATCTGGGCCCCACATTTGGCCGCCTGAGCGAATCATTGCTGGCATAGAAGCATCAACGATTACATCATTGGGTGCATGTAGATTAGAAATTCCTTTTGCTGAATCAACCATTGCTAGTTCAGGGCGGTGTTGGTAACAGGCATGGATATCATGCTCTATCTCTTCGCGAAATGAAGTGGGCAGGGTTTGAATTTTATCGTAAACGCTACTGATACCATTATTCGGGTTGACCCCTAATTTATCAAACAGGTTGCCATACTTAGTGAACAGTTCTTTATAAAAAACTTTAACCGCATGACCAAATACGATGGGGTGAGAAATTTTCATCATGGTGGCCTTTACATGCAAGGAGAACATGACGCCTGTCTCTCGAGCATCTTCCATTTGTTCTTCATAGAAATCGCAAAGTGCCTGTTTGCACATATACATACCATCAATGATTTCACCTTCCAGTAAAGATGTTTTTTCTTTCAGAATGATGATTTCACCAGATGTTGTTTCCAGTTCCATCCTGACATCACAAGCCTGTTCCATGGTGATGCTAATTTCGCTACTATAAAAATCACCGCCATGCATATGTGATACATGGGTGCGGGACGCAGGGCTCCACTTTTCCATTGAATGTGGGTTTTTGCGTGCACTTCGCTTAACTGCATCGGGTGCGCGTCGATCTGAGTTCCCTTCCCGAAGTACTGGATTGACAGCACTTCCGAGCACTTTTGAATAGCGTTCTTTAATAAGCTTATCTTCATCCGATTTTGGATCTTCAGGATAATCAGGAATGTTGTAGCCTTTTGACTGCAACTCAACAATGGTGGCTATTAATTGAGGAATTGAAGCACTGATATTGGGAAGCTTGATAATATTTGTATCAGGTACTTGAGTTAGGCGCCCCAGTTCTGCCAAGTTATCTTCAACTTTTTGATCGTCTGTGAGGTAATCAGGAAATGTAGCAAGTACTCTAGCTGCCACCGAAATGTCACTTACCTCAACATCTATACCTGCTGCTGAGGTAAATGTTCTGATGACGGGGAGCAAAGAGTATGTCGCTAACAGTGGTGCTTCGTCAGTTAGTGTGTATATAATTTTTGAATTTCCCGTAGTAATCTTCATTTCTCCTCGTTAAATATTTATTTAATTTATTATTAATCCGCTCTGTGCCAGCAACCATTATGCCAGAATCGTAATGACGTTTTTTTTGCCTTTATCTGCTTGATTCTTTTAGTCTTTGAACAATTAGAGGTTTCGCCTGTATTCAGGTAAAACGATCGAAAATGAATCGGACGTTTAATATCAGTATTATTTATGACTGCATTCGATCTGTATGGATTAATGAAAACCAAGTGTTTTGGTTTGTTAATATTATGTTAATGTCCGTTTATAATTAAGACTTAAATGCTAAAAAGCTATACTACGCGTTGTTCGGCTTACAATAATAGTGGCCTCTCTCTGGCATAATTGTCGACAATATACGGTTGAAAAACTAATTTAAGCAAACTAAACTGGCATTTACCACATAGTATTGTCAACAATTTTTAGAGGATATCCAATGAAACTTGAACCACTTTTCACTTATTATGCAAATTTAGGTACAGCGCTTGATATCGGTAATGGTCCTTTTGGCAAACGAATGACCTTTGAAGTACACGGTGGAGAATTTAAGGGTGAAAGACTCAACGGTAAGATCCGTGACGCAAGTTGTGCAGATTGGATGACAATTAGTGAGGAAGGCTACGGTCATCTAGACGTAAGGGCAAGTTTCGAGACAGATGATGGTGCAAATATATATGTTCAGTATTCGGGGGTAATAGAACTTACTGCCGGAACGATGGCGGCTCTTGAAGGCGAAAGCGGGACAAATTTCGGAGACCAATATTTTTTTACTAACCCACGGATGCAAACTGGCGACGCACGATATAGTTGGGTGAATAATATCTTTTGTGTTGCACGCGGGCGTTTGGTGCCTGGTAAGGTGGAATACGAAGTATTTCAGGTAGTAAATGATTGAGCACCCTAATAGATAGAAAATACATTATCATTCCTACATAGTCCTTTCATTTTTCAATTACTATGGTAATTGTCGACAATATAGGGTTGAAATGCTAATTTACGCGTTATAAACTCGTTTTTATCGATATAATTGTCAACAATAATAAAATAACAGTTCAGGGGTAGTCTTTAAGTTAATGTCTGAAATCAACCGTGTCTGGCGATTGCGTAAGCGTCCTATTGGGGATATTACGAACGACGTCTTAAGTCTTGAAGAAGAATCTCTACCTGAACCTGATACGGGAGAATGCCTCTTTCGTCTTAATTACCTATCTTTAGATCCTACTAACCGTATCTGGATGAGCGATATGGATCAGTATATGCCGCCAGTAGCACTCAATGATCCGATGCGCGGCGTAGTATGTGGGACGGTTGTTAAAAGCAAGAATGCCGTTTTTAAAGAAGGCGATATTGTTAGCGGCTTAGGTTCTTGGGCGGACTACCAAATTGGCACACCTGAAACAGTCAGTGTTATGGGTGATACGGGCTCTGTTTCGATTGTTGATGCTTTTGGCACATTCGCCCTCGTTGGCCCGACAGCTTATTTCGGCTTACTTGATATTACTCATCCACAAGCAGGTGAAACAGTTGTTGTTTCTACCGCTGCAGGAGCAGTCGGATCGATTGTTGGACAGATTGCCAAGATTCAAGGTTGCCATGTTGTTGGACTTACAGGAACGGATGAAAAATGCCGATGGATTACTGAAGACCTTGGCTTTGATAAGGCCATAAATTACAAAACTGAAAATATAAGTGAGGCATTACATCAAGCGTGCCCAGCTGGAATTGATGTTTATTTCGACAACGTCGGTGGCGAAATACTTGATGCCTGTCTAAAACAAATGAATTTAAATGGACGTATTTCAACCTGCGGACTCATGTCTCAATACAATGCTGTTGGTGAAGTTCATGGGCCGAAAAATTACGGAATGGTGTTAATGCAGCGTCTTAAGATCCAAGGGTTTATCATTCTTGATTATATGGATAGATATCCTGAGGCTATTAGCGCACTGACTCAATGGATGGGCGAAGGCAGGGTAAAGGTACGCCAGGATGTTGTTGATGGCTTGGAGAATGCCTTGGAAACAGTTAAAAAATTATATTCGGGCGCAAATACAGGCAAGTTGATAATTCGTGTCAAGGATGTATAGCAGGCTTTATCGACGTTTGAAATTAGTACGATCTGCATTCAAACGTTCGATTATAGAACGAGCAATATGCAAGAATTATTTTAATTCTTTTAGCAAACTATCTAATAAAACAGTTAGATATAGTTTAAAAAGTGTTGATTAAGTTTATGGCATGATAAATGCTATTAGTAGTATATGGCTGAAAAGTTACAAAAAATTAAATTTAATTTCTTTCTGAATCTAGAAAATATTAAATGTCCAGTTAAGTGAAGCAAAACAAAAATCAAAACAGGTAAATTGATATGGGAATGTTAGTTAATATCGACAACGGTGGAACGTTGACTGATATATGTGTACTGAAAGATAAAAGTGTTTATAAAACAAAAACGCTTACTACGCCGTATGATTTAAGTAAGTGTTTTTTCGACGGTCTAAAATCAATCTCAACTGTGATTTACGGTGAAGAAGATGTCGCAAAACTTCTGATGGAAGTTGAGCATATTCGTTATTCAACCACTCAGGGGACTAACGCTATTGTAGAGCGTAAGGGGCCAAAACTGGGATTGATACTGAATAAAGGCAATGCAGACTTAGCTAAGCGTATGCGCGCGCAAGATGAAGATTTGTTCGACTTCTTAGTCGGCGACCGAATCTCTGAAGTTGATCTTGCCGATTTGGGTGATGAAGCAAAAGCTGCCGATACAGCGACCGTTATTACCGGTCTTACATCTATGGGTGCCAATCGCCTCGTTGTGTGTTTCGATGCTGATCAGGCTGCGAAGTTTGAGTCCCAATTCAAAACACTGGCATTTGATGTTTATCCGCGTCACTTGTTAGGTGCCGTACCGATGCTGTTTGCTAGCGAGCTGGTTGATGATGTGTCAACTGAAAGACGCGGTTGGACTGCATTGACCAACTCATTTTTGCATCCTGCTATGGAAAGCTTTCTTTACAATGCTGAGAATCGACTACGTGAGTATCGTACGAAAAATCCATTGCTGATATTTCGTAATGATGGCAACGCATCGCGTGTCGCAAAGACAATCGCGCTAAAGACGTATAGCTCAGGTCCACGCGGCGGAATGGAAGGTGTGAAGACATTCTGTAAGCAATATGGTCTTTCAAACGCAATGACTATGGATGTGGGTGGAACGACAACTGATATTGGTCACCTTGTTGATTTGAATCTAAATGAAGAGCGACGCGGTAAAGTAGAAGGCGTGCCTATTTCTTTTGGTTTGTGTGAGATTCACAGTGAAGGTGTTGGTGGCAGTTCTATTCTGTCTGTTAAAGACGGTGCTATTCAGGTAGGACCTGAAAGTGTTGGCGCAGTTCCAGGGCCAGCTAGTTTTGGTCGAGGTGGTAAAAGTTCAACAATTACAGATGTTAATCTACTCTTGGGCTTGCTCGATCCATCAACCTATTTCGGTGGTGGCTTAAAGCTCGATATTGAGCGTGGTCGTGCAGCTATAGATGAAAATGTTGCATCACCATTAGGCATTTCCGTTGATGAAGCACTGCACAAACTGCGTGATGCTTATGAGCAAAAGATTGCTGACGGTCTCAAAGGTTTTGGTGATGTTACGAATGATACTGTGCTATTGGCATTTGGTGGCGCTGGCCCCATGAATGCTTGTGGCGTAGCAGAGTTGGCAGGTATTAATACAGTCTATGTGCCAAAGACTGCCGCTGTGTTCAGTGCTTTCGGTATAGGATCTTGCGATATTGGGCAGAGCTATGCTGTCGTGCTATCTGCTAATAATCAAGACTCGCTCAAATCAGCTTACGATGATCTTATTGAACGTGCTGAACGTGATATGTTTGCAGAAGGTTTCGCTAAAGGCGACATTGAAATAAGTGCACAGTTGGTAAGTGAGTCAGGTTCAGAAGAATCTACTCATCAATTAGATGGGAAAGTGACATTGCCAAAAGCTTTAGAAAAAGCGGATTCAGTCACGCTCGAAGTGATAGCGACTAAACCTTTGAAGACTGAAGATAACAAGCAGGTCAAAACCAAAAAAGGCAAGGCGGCTACAGCATCAGGTACACGAACAATTGTTGGCAGTGATCTGAAGAGCCAGGACGTTTCAGTCTATAGCGTGAATGAGATGAAGCCGGGTGCACATGCTGCTGGACCAGCAGTTATTGAAGAAGATTACTTTACCTGCCTTGTACGTGAAGGTTGGGAATTTGTTGTGACAGAGGCAGGTGATATCTGTCTGACTAAGGGGGCTAAATAATGAAAGTTTTAATGACCGAATACCTTCGTATCGATTTGGATACAGAAAATTGGGAATGTCGTGTTTGTGAGCATGTGATTGGCTCTGCTCGTGGGAATTACAAGGAAGGTTTGTTGGTTTATAATCGCGACCCGGCAGATATCCATCCTCATATTATCGATCCCGAAAAATATAAATTCACATTTTGTCCTGATAAAGACTGGGTCAATATTCTTGAGTTTTATTGTCCAAGTTGTGGTACGCAGGTTGAAGTTGAGAACACTATGCCAAATCATGAGCCACTCTATGATATGGAAGTTGATGTAGACGCTCTGAAAGAGCAGTGGAGTCATCGAGAAGAGATTACAGAGGCAACGATTGGTCCTGACGTTTTAGGTGAACGTGAGCGTCATAAACATAGCCACTAGTTAATAAATACTACGAACAATAAGTCAAACTACTAAAAAGTTATAGGAAAGTAGATTATGAAACGAATATCAGTTGATATCGGCGGCACTTTTACCGATTGTTTTTTGGTTTGGGATAATAAATATATCGAAACCAAAGCGTTAACGACACACCAAAATTTAGCCTTAGGGTTTAATGAGGCTGTAGAAAAAGCATATAGCGAATTGAATATTACTATGGAAGAAATTCTATCTGAAGTTGATTCGGTTCGATATGCGACAACGCTTGGGACAAATGCATTAATAGAACACAAAGGCCCTCGCATGGGCATGCTGGTTACAGCAGGTTTTGAAGCAACAGTGCCTCTTAGTCGTGCGCGTGGTTATGGTGAAGGTCTGGACAAGTTAGGTAAGGCCAATTTGCCTGATGCCCGACGTCCTGATCCATTAGTATTGCCAAATATGATAGAAGGTGTGCGTGAGCGTCTGGACTTTGAAGGTAAGGTCGTTATGCCACTTAATGAAGATGATGTCCGACTTAAGATCAGGACCTTATTTGATAAAGGGGCTCAAGTTATTGTTATCTGTTTTGTTAATTCAGTGGTTAACCCAATGAATGAAAAACGTGTTGAGCAGATTATTCTTGAGGAATATCCCTCGCATCTGTTAGGTGCTATCCCGGTCATTCTTTCTCATCGTGTTGCAGGGCGAAAAGGTGAATATGTTCGAGCCTCTTCAGCAGTCGTTGATGGTTATTTGCATTCGACTATGTACCACGCGATGACTCAGTTGGAACAAAATCTGCGCGCACATGCTTACGTGAAACCCATGTTGGTTATTCATAACTCAGGTGGTATGGCGCAGTTAAACTCAACTGATGCGTTGCAAACTATTCACTCTGGTCCAGTTTCTGGGATCAGTGCTTCTGAACATCTAGCTAAAGAAGCTGATCTGGGTAGTGTTGTCGCTACCGATATGGGTGGTACCAGTTATGACATTGGTATCGTTGTTGAGGGTGGTATTAAACATTATGACTTCAACCCTGTTATTGATCGTTGGATGGTTTCTGTACCGATGGTTCACTTGGTGACATTGGGTGCAGGTGGTGGTTCTATCGCCTCTTATGATCGTATGTATAACACGGTTGCTGTAGGGCCTAAGAGTGCAGGTTCTGATCCAGGTCCAGCATGTTATGACCGTGGTGGCATGAACCCGACTGTTACTGATGCAGATTTGGTTTTGGGTTATCTCGATGCAGAGAATTATGCAGGTGGTGCAATTCCTCTGAATCCCAAGCGTTCAAACTTCGCAATCGAAGAAACACTTTGTGATGACCTGGATGTTGAAGTGGTTGAAGCTGCCCTGATGATTAAGGAAAAAGTTGATGCTAATATGGCTAATGGTGTGAATACCGAGTTACGTGCTCGAGGTTATGACCCTGAAGATTTTACCATGCTGGCTTATGGTGGTAATGGTCCATTACATTGCTGTGGTATCGCGGGCCGTTTGAACATCAACAAGATTTTAGCAACGCCGATGAGTTCTGTATTCTCTGCGGTTGGTGCGGGTAATATGCATCAGATGCATATTCATGAAGCCTCATTATTCATGGTTCTTTATGATTCTAATAGTCGACATGTGTTTGATAATTATGCTCGATTCAACGACATTGTCGCTGGTCTAAGTGAAAAAGGCAGAGCTGACTTAGCCAGACAGGGTGCAGACGAAGGCGATATTCTACATTCGCTTGAGCTTGATATGCGTTACGGTAACCAGCTTGTACAAACCACAGTTGTTATACCAAAACACACTGTCGAATCAGCGTTAGATGTATTGAATATACTCGATCTGTTTTCTACAGATTATGGCAAGCGTTTTGGTGAAGGTAGCCAGGCCCCTGAGGCAGGTATTCGTATCAATACCATTCGCGTCGCTTCATATGTGGAGCATGACACGGTTCACTTTAAACATATTAAGCCTATAGCCGAAGATAAACGAAAGGCGCCGCCGAAACCATCATCAACACGTAAGTGTTATTTTGTTGGTGAAAGTAAGGCGATTGATACGCCAGTTTGGAATAAAGATGATATTCCAGCGGGAACTCAAATTGAAGGCCCGGGTATCGTGGCATCTGATGTAACGACCTACCTTATCGAAAAAGGTTGGAATTATGTGTCTGCTGAACAGGGTGCCGTTTGGTTCCTGCGCGACGAAGCAAAGAAATAACGAGGTAATAAACTATGAACGATAAACTTAGTGCAGAAGCAGTTCTTGAAGATCAGGAATTAGTTGCAAAATTTCTAAAGGAAACGACTTTATTCCTCGGACCGGATCAGGAAATAATGCAATCGCATGACATTATGCCGATTACAGATCGCGAAACAGAGTCTATTAAGAAACATAATGATCCACATCAGATGGCTTCAATCCGTGACCGTATGCAATCTGCTTGCGACGAGAGTTATGAGATGCTGGAACAAATGGGTGCCGCCCCAGGTGCAAAATGGGGGGACGTTATTACCGGGATCTATTCAGCCTCGGGTGATTTAACTATTGGTAGTGCTGGCGGTGTACTTATTTTTAATGTAGTAGTTCACCATCCGATTAAATTCATTATTAAGAACTGGATCAATGAACATACTGTTGGTTTGAAACAGGGTGATGGATTTATTCATAATGATTCACGTTACGGTAATGTACATAATACCGACCAAAGTATGATTATGCCTATCTTTCATGAAGGCGAACTGGTTGCTTGGGTGGCGTCGACTGTACATGAAGGTGAAAATGGAGCCATCGAACCCGGTGGTATGCCATCAATGGCGGAATCACCGTTTGATGAAGGCCTGAAGATGTCGCCTTTCAGGGTTGTAGAAAACTATGAGATTAAAAAAGATCTTCTAACCTTTTTGCAAAACTCGGTGCGTGAACCAAAGCTGCAATACGAAGATATGAAGGTAAAGCTCTTCGCTTGTATGCGTCTTGAAAAACGCCTTAGGGAAATTTTGGCATTAGATGGCCCTGATGCATTAATCGCATGCCTACGTAGTACTAATGATGATGTAATGACTGAAGTACGTCGTCGTATTAAGGAATGGCCTGACATGACCGTTCGTACCTACTGCACAATGGATAGTACCTTACGCGAAAATGCATTAATCAAATTGAATTGTACCTTGACGAAAAAAGACGACCGCTTGATATTCGACCTTAGAGGTTCTAGTCCTGAGATTACTAACCGTGCGATCAATACGGCTATACCAGGATGTAAAGGCATGATGTCTCAAGCATTTCTAAACCATATCTGGCCAGATTTGCCACGAGGTCAGGCAGGTTTTGCACCGATTGAAGTGATTACACCTCCATATTCGATTGTTAATGCCAGTGTTGATGCACCTAACTCTCAGAGTTTGATGTCGATCTTTTTATCCTTTACTGTTGCTCAACAAGCTACCGCTAAATTCTTGTATAGTGTACCGGTTAAATACACGCGTGTTTTAGCACCCTGGTTTAACATGATCTGTACTTATATTTGGGGTGGCGTAAGTCAACATGGCGAGATGCTCGGTAACCTTTGTGCAGATCTAAATGGTATGGGCGGTGGTGCACGTATGGATATGGACGGTGAACATGCCTTGGCTCCTATTTTTGCTTCAATGGCAGATATTGGTGAGCAAGAGATGAATGAAGAAGATGTGCCATTCTTGCAGTTGGTCTCGAAAAAAATGACGACGAATACACAAGCAGCAGGAAAGTATCGTGGTGGTATGGGCTATACACAAATGGTTGCGACGAAAGATAGTGACCAGTGGGGTTTTATGACGACTTGTGTCGGATCCAAAGTTCCATCACTCTCAGGTTTATTTGGTGGTTATGCACCAGGGGCATACCCCTTATGTAAAGTTTCTGGTGTCGATGTTTATGACATCATGCTGAAAGATCCGGATAAATTTAAACACTCGATTGAAGAGACGATGAACGAAGAGCCTTATGAAGGTGCAAATTATACGTCGCACCACATGGGGATGGGTTTCTCTATCTCAAAACGTGGTGAGTTGTACATGATCTCTCAAGGTTCAGGTGGTGGTTATGGCGATCCATTAGAACGTGACCCTGCTTTGGTTATTAAAGATATCGAAGAACGGTTGACGACTCCTGAGTGGGCAAAGAAGCTTTATAAAGTTGAATTTGATGAAGAGACATTGGTTGTTGATGAAGAAGGAACCAAAAAACTGCGCGATGCTTACAGAGAACAACGCAAGAAACAAGGTGTCCCGTATGCTGAGTTTGTCAAGAAGCATGTGAGCGATGTTCCTCCAAAAGATATTCCTTTTTATGGTTCCTGGAATAGTGATTTGAGTACAGTTTATGCAGGTAGCCCTGATGATAAACGTGATCCTAACAACCCGGGGCCGGTTTATTTTGAACATCCTAAAGATGTCGAAATTAGAAAGCTTGAAGAAGAACTTGAAGCCGTTAGAAAAAAATCTGGTATAGAAGCTAAGGATAAACGTAAGTAAAATGGCTATAGATTTAGTTAACTATTTATCTGTTGGAGACGGACCTCCTAAGCTTTGGATTGATTTCAATGCCTATACCAAAAAGTTGTTATTAGCAGAAGGAGAAAACCCATGGACTAATCCTCCTGCTTATATGTCTTTTTATGGACAGGCACATGGTTTAGTAAATGCAGACGTTGTTGTAATCGACATCTGGGATCTGTTTCATCATTGGATGCAAGAAGATGAAGAAGCTATCCCATCGATGGCTGGTAAAAAACGCATAACAGTTGCGGTAAAAACAATGCTGGAAGCTTTTGCTCCAAGGGAGTTGTTAGCAGAAGTGCTAACGGCAATTGGGAATAACTATGGCGGCTCAGTGCCGATTGTATTAGTTATACCGTCACCACGTTGTTTGTTAATCAAAGCAAACAAGGCTGCTAATGGGGTCGATGTAGAACCCGAAGAAACACATATAGACACTGTCTCAATGTATGTAGCTGATTATTTGAGATACTTTAGCGAAGTGGATTTATCAGGTGTGTTACTGAGAGAAGATCCTGATTCAATGCCCCAAAGCATAGAAGAATTGACCTGGTATCAGCCGATATATAACGTTACTAAACATTACCGTTGGTCAGTGGGATTACACCTTCCTTTTTCAGATGCTGGTTTTAGTGTACCTGAAGATGTTAATTTCTCTATTGCCCCTGTAGACAGCGCAGGAACAGAAAGTTCTATCGGTAAGGATATCAGCAAACCATTATGGGAAGGGCAGGAAACTGTTTCATCAGGAAATAATTTTAACTATCTTACTATTCCTGAAGATACAACACCTGAATTAGTACTTGATACGCTTTCTCGTTTAAGAACTTAGTCTCCGGGCAAGTTTTGCTCAGGAAACAAAATGCGCATTATTGATTTTCTCGAACATAGCCCTGCGTTTGCCGAGGGTGATGCAAAGTTTATCGATATCGACAATGATGTTTCACTTAGCTATCAAGAAGTATTTAATGTAGCACAACATATTGCCGTACAGTTAAGAGACAAAGGTGTTCATGAGCAGGATGTTGTCGCAAGTTATGCGCCAAATTCTGTTGCCGCCTATTGCTGTATTTTTGCAATTTCCCAATTAGGTGCGATCTGGTTACCACTCAATGTTAGAAATACTCTGGAAGCTAATTTAAAGTTACTAAAAAAATCTGATACAAGGTTACTTTTTGTTGACTCGAACATCCTTGCTTCTAATCCTGAGCTTGGCGAACAATATAAGGGTGAGAATTGTTTGTCATTTACAGCTAAAGAAATAGCTGGAGTTGCAATTGAAAATTTTATAAAGAGTATTGATCAAGACACAGAAGAAAAGCTAACAAGAAGAGATGAGTCTAAATTAGTAAGTTTGTTCCCAACGGGAGGTACAACAGGTGATTCTAAATTAGCAGAGTGGGGATACTTAACATGGCAATCGATGGTGTCTATTCAAATAGAATTAATGCCAGAACCTGATATACCTTCATGCTATCTTGTGAGTGCGCCGATGACGCATGCCGCAGGTGTTGCGTCATTTGCACCGATTTTACAAGGCTCAAACATCGTTGTAATGGAAGGCATGATCCCCGATATTTTATTATCTGTTATCGAAAAATATAAGGTCACGCATCTATTTTTGCCACCCACAGCCATATATATGCTATTGGCTCATGAAGGCGTCAGGAATTATGATTACTCAAGTTTAAGGTATTTTTGGTATGCCGCTGCGCCGATGTCCGTAGAAAAACTCAAAGAAGCCATTGAGGTTTTTGGTCCTGTGATGGTTCAAACATATGGGCAGGCAGAATCGCCAATGGTTTGTACTTTTCTCTCAGTTGATGATCATGTTCATGCAGTTGAAAGCGGTGATTCTTCCAGGATTCGTTCTTGTGGCAAAACAGCACCACATATTGATCTAGCAATTCTGGATGATGATGGGAATACGCTTCCAGCAGGAAAAGAAGGTGAAATTGCCGTAAAAGGGGACTTAATAATGCGTTGTTACTTCAATAACCCAGATGCAACGCAAGAGATACGTGTAAATGGCTGGCAAAAAACCGGAGATGTTGGCGTCTTTGATAATGATGGATATTTATCTATTGTCGATCGCAAACGCGATATGATCATATCTGGCGGGTTTAATGTGTACCCCGGGGAGATTGAACAACTTATCTGGGGGCATCCAGCAATAAAAGACTGTGCAGTTATTGGTATCCCGGATGAAAAATGGGGTGAGCAAGTAACAGCCGTAGTTGAACTAAAGGAAGCTGCTATTAAACCGAATACACAAGAAATAATTGAACTTTGTAAGCAAAAATTAGGCAGCGTTAAATCGCCAAAAGAGATTTTAATTTGGGATGAATTACCTCGTAGCTCTGTTGGCAAAGTATTGAAAAAAGAAATCCGTAAATATTTTTGGGACAAGCTTGATCGCAAAATATAAATTCAAATTTTGTTATATCTTTAATTTTATTTTTCACATTTTTAATCCACGTTTTTATGTGGAGAGGACAGTCAGATGGATATTAGTATAGTTGGTGCACACAATACTCAGTTCGGTGCGTTTGTTAAGCGTGATAGAGAAACAGGTGAAGTAGAAGATTTAAAATCGTTTTATGAATTAATAATAGAAGCAGGGGCAGGTGCAATTGCCGATGCCGGTCTGGAGGCAAAGGATATCGATGCAGTTTGGCTCGGCTCTTGTTCTCCTTCCATGTTCGTAAATCAGGAACATGTGGCACCATTGGCGTTGGAAATTGATCCCGATGGATTACTCTATAAACCAACAACACGTACGGAAGGCGCTTGTGCAACTTCATCTGTTGCTATATATAACGCAGCTTATGCCGTGGCCAGTGGTCGTTTTAAGAATGTCCTTGCGCTTGGTGTTGAGAAAATGAGTCTGTTGGATACTAAAGGTGTTACTCATGCCTTGGCGTGTAGTTCATATTGGCCCGAAGAGGGTTCTATGGGTGTGACTTTCCCTGGCTTGTTTGGTGAGTTAGCAAAAGCCTATCAAGCAAAACATGGAATGAGTGATGAAGAACTTCGCATTATGTTTGCGCATATTGCTGCGCAAAATTATCGCAATGGCATTCATAATCCGCTAGCTCACTTTGGGCCTGGAAGCCTGCCTGATAAAAAGCAATTAGTGACCGCAGATGCTATTCTTGATTTACCTGACTCAGGTAAAGGCAGTAATCCACTGATTGCACCACCATTAAGACTGCATGATTGTTCTTTGATTTCTGATGGCGCTGCTGCAGTTGTTCTTACATCAACTGAGAATGCTAAAGCGAACTTTAACCATGCTGTTGAACTTTCTGGTATAGGTCATGTGACACAACGTATGATGATGAGCGAGCGCAAAGAAACCTTACATGAGCTTCAAGCGGCAAAACACGCTGTACAACAAGCGTGTACCGAGGCAGGGGTGAAGGTGACAGATATGGAGTTAGCAGAAGTTCACGATTGCTTTACCATAAACCAAATGCTCTGTGCAGAAGCGATGGGACTATCTGAATCGGGTCGTGCAGGGTACGACTTTATGGAAGGAAAATATGATACGGACGGGAGTTGTCCTATCAATCTTTCCGGAGGTCTTAAGTCAAAGGGGCACCCTGTTGGCGCAACAGGTGCATCTATGCATGCGTTGGCTTATAAACAACTAATCGGCGATCCTATTGGTGTTGCTGCAAAAGGGCAGCCGGAATTGGCGATGACCGTTAACATAGGCGGTTCAGGGGTAACAAACTGCGTTTCTGTTATGCGGCGTGTGAAATAAATTAGACTGTGATTTACAAACAGAAATTTAACGCTTTACAATTCACAATAATTTTTAAAGAGGTTTAAAAGTTTATGCGTGCATATCAGGTACAAACAACAGATGGTTTTGAAGATATAAAACTGATCGAGTTAAACGAACCAAAACCGGCAGCGGATGAGGTTTTGGTGAAAATGAAAGCATGTTCACTTAACTTTCGTGATTTGCTGATTCCACAAGGTGGTTATGTACGCAATGATATTAGACCCATTATTCCTGTGTCAGATGGTGCCGGAGAAGTTGTTGCTGTTGGTAGTTCGGTTACAACTCATAAGGTAGGGGATAGGGTTGTTGGTAATTTCTTTCAGGAATGGATTGACGGACCGATGAGTATGGCAGGTTTGCACTCTGCATTAGGTGGTTCAATTAATGGTGTTTTGGCTGATTACTTTGTTTTAAAAGCAAATGCTGCATTACCCATTCCTGAACAATTATCGTATGAAGAAGCTGCGACTTTGCCTTGCGCCGCCGTTACTGCATGGCATGCATTAGTATCAATGGGGGACTTAAAAAAAGGTGATACAGTATTGTTGTTGGGAACCGGAGGTGTTTCCATTTTTGGTTTACAGTTGGCAAAAGCTTTGGGCGCAAGAGTTATTATTACTTCATCCAGTGATGAAAAATTAGAACGGACTCGTAAGATGGGTGCTGATCATACAGTTAATTATCGTGAACATCCTGACTGGGAAGATGAAGTCTTAAAAATTACGGATGGAAATGGTGTTGATAATGTATTGGAAGTTGGTGGTGTAGGCACTTTTGAAAAATCGATAGCTTCGGCAAAGGTCAATGGTATCGTTTCAATGATTGGATTGTTATCCGGGTTTGATGGACCAGCATTTAATTTATCCGTAATATTTAATCTACTGCGGGTTCACGGGATTTATGTCGGTAGTGTTGAGATGTTTAATGCGATGAACAAGGTTATTATTGATAATAATCTTAAGCCAACTATTGATAAGTCATTTGCATTTAGCGATGCAATGGGTGCTTATGAGCATCTCACTGCAGCTAAGCATTTTGGCAAAATCGTTATTGTTAATGACCGATAGTGTGCTATTCATCAGGTTGATTAATGAGCGATATTCTTTTAATTATGGTTATTAGACTTGATGCACAATCAAGTAAAGGATAAAAGGTAAGTTAATGAAGGCAGCACAATATAATAAGATGGGTTCGGCACATGATGTGTTGAATATCGTTGAGCTTGATGTCCCTTCACCAGAACATGGAGAGGTTTTAGTACGGTTAAATTATTCTGCAGTACACCCGTCAGATGTGAAAAAACGTGCAGGTGCGTTTCCAGATTTACTTAAAGATGGTTTTATTATCCCTCATAGTGATGGCTCAGGCGTAATAGAAGCCGTTGGCCGTGGTGTACCACATTCGCGGATAGGTGAGCGCGTTTGGGTTTATCAAGCTCAGTATGGCCGCCGTTTTGGAACCGCCGCTGAATACGTGTCAGTTGATTCCAATAGAGCAGTGCTACTACCCGATAATATTGGATTTGATATTGGTGCGTGTATAGGGATACCCACCATGACGGCACATCGATGTATCTTTGCTGATGGCCCGGTCGAAGGTCAAACAATCTTGGTAACGGGCGGTGCTGGAAGAGTAGGTCATTATGTTATTCAGCTTGCAAAATATGCCGGCGCCAATGTAATTGCGACAGCGAGTAATTCTGAGGCAGAAGCGCATTGCTATGCTGCGGGTGCCGATGTAGTTTGTCCACATCAAGGAGTTGAATTGCTTGATACGGTTGCTGAAATGACAAATGGTCAGGGTGTTGAACGTATTATTGATGGTGAGTTTGGCGGGAATCTGCCTGTACTTTTAGATGTGGCACGTATAGGTGCTACGATTGCGACTTATGCTTCAATGCAGGTTCCAGAACCCGTGATACCTTTTAAACGAATGATGTTTATGGATCTAACGATACGCATGGTATTGGTTTATGCGATGCCAGAGTCAGCTAAGGCAGATGCAATCTACGATGTCACAGATTTTCTGGAAAGAGGTTTATTACAGCACAGGATCGCACACATAATAGCATTGGATAAAATCGTAGAATCACATGAGCTAATTGAACAAGCTGGTTTTTATGGGATGGTGCTTGTGAATAATGAATAATGATCTTCTTGATGGTTTGAATTATAACAAAGAATTAAGGTGAGCATACGGAACTCGACTCCCACTAGCCAACAGAGTATGTGCTAACGAGGATTTTCTAATTTATATTTTTTCATTTTTCGATAGAGGGTACCTTTTGCGATGCCCAGGTTTTTAGCTGCTTGAGTGATATTGCCACCAAACTCAATAATTGCATTTTCAATTGCTTGTTGTTCTGCAATATCCAGGTTCGATAGAGACTCAGACGGTTGATTTTGTTCAGAAGGTACTCCGCTGATCAGTGATTCTCCCGGTTGATAACCGGCAGGTAAATCCTCAATGGTTAGGGTCTCATTTGAAGACATATAACACATGCATTCAATCACATTTACTAACTCTCTAATGTTGCCTGGCCATTCCCGGTTTTTTAGTGAGGTTATTAAAGAGGCGGATATTCGTTTAGGCACAATCTCTTGAGAATTTTGAATTTCTTTTAAAACTAAGTGTGCAATCTCTTCAATGTCTTCTTTTCGTCTTGAAAGAGGATCAAGCGCAATTGCAACTGTGGATAAACGGAAGAATAAATCTTTTCTAAATCGGCCTTCAGAAACTTCTCGTTTAAGATAACTATTTGTGGCAGCAATGAGTCTAAAGTTGACTGGAATTGGTGCAATAGCACCAACACGATGTATCTTTCTTTCTTGTAAAACCCTTAGAAAAACAGGTTGAATCTCAAGTGGCATTTCACCTATCTCATCCAGAAATAGTGTGCCGCCATTTGCAGCTTCAATTTTCCCCATCATACCGCCTCTTTTTGCGCCTGTGAAAGCACCCTCGACATGACCAAATAGTTCACTGCTTAAAATATCTTTAGTGAAAGCGCCACAGTTCAGGTCAATAAATGGACCATTAGCGAAGTTACTCGCTTCATGTATAGCTCGAGCAAACATTTCTTTTCCGACACCTGTATCGCCTAAAATTAGAACAGGAAGTGGTGTCGTAGCTGCTTTACTAGCTTTTTCAATGCTGGCTCTAACTGATGCACTTTGTCCTGATATTTTGCCAAAAGGATCTGCTTGTGAGTTGATTTTAACCGCTGCAATAGCAGACGATGGGTTTGTTCGTTGCGAGGAGCGTTTGTTTGTGGGTAGTTCTATCTTGAAACCTATCACCTCGTTTTTATCCTTGACGGGTTCGATCCAATCACTTGATAGCCATAACCCTGCGTCATGAGGATACACAATCTCGTCTCCGCCAAAACGCTCTAGCGATAAGCGAGACTTCATAGAAAGATCATATCCAATACCGAGTGAATTGAGTATTGAACAGGCATTTTGAGAGTGGTCAACCAGCCTTCCTTGCGTATCAAATAACATTCTCCCAGCATTTCGGTGACTATTTTTAAAGTCACACTGGCTGTTTTCTCTGATGAGACTCCATTGCTCAGAGGTGTTTTTGGCGAGTGACAATTGAATTTGATTGGCCCATGATACGACTAAAGGGACGTGGAATTTATCAAATGTGGCTGATAAGCCAGAAACGTCAATTACGCCGATCAATTGATTGTCATATGGATCGCTTATTATCCCAGCAGTGCATGTCCAGGGCTTAAAGCCTTGTATGAAATGCTCTTCTCCGTGGACTTGTGTAGGCATCCCCGTTGCCATCGCTGTACCTACAGCATTTGATCCGGAAACAGTCTCTTTCCAGCCACTACCTGGCACCATTCCAATTCCGACAGCATCTTCAACACACTTAGGATCTCCGACAACATCCAGATTGACCCCGTTGTAGTCAGTCAGAATTAATATTGTGTCAAGATCGCGTAAAAAGACCCTGGCCTGTGCTAAGACAGGTCGTGCGCATTTCATGAGATCAGTATTATTTTGGCGAAGGATATGTAAGGTGCCCTCGGTGGCTAAGAGCGGCGCTGCAGTTTGCTCAGGATTGACACCTTGAGATAGGCAGCGCTCCCATGAGCTGGCTATCATATCGCGTACAGGCAGATTCTTTGACGCCCCTCCTGAGCAAAGAAAACTATCCCAAGCTTGGTCAACATCTTTTTGGGAATAAAAGTGTGTATTGATGTCGGCTTCTTTTAGTGATTGACTCATGGAATTTAGTTATTTAACACCACCGTGTACAAGAATCTTGTTTATAAGGTCTTTACGGGAAAATACTTAACCAAAGGCCTACTCAATGTATCGTTTAAGGATAAATTGGCCTAAATGTTAACATTATTCATTAACTTCCACAAAATTGATTATTTAGTAGCATAAATAGTTCAAATTACTGACTATTTTATTAAAAAATACGGTTGAATATCCTTTAAAAACCACACTGGTTGAACGGTTTATAGAAAACCGTTCCATGTTAGCACACAGTCGTTCTTATATAGTCCGGTATAAGCAAATTGGCGATGGAATTGTGAACAGTGTTGTTCTTATATATCAGAGGCTTACCCTTAGAATAGGCAGGTTCTCTCTGTTTGGCATAAAACTTGTTCCCCATCTTCAGATATCGTTATAAGAAGTGTTAGTTTTGTTAATAAAAAAGAACAATTTTTTATGACGATTTTAGTTTTTTAAAACTCTTTAAGGGGGAGGAATGAAAAAATATAATAGCAATATATTGAAAGCCGCAGGTTTTCTATTGTGTTTTGGGGGAACCGTTGCGACTGGTTCTGTAATGGCTGCAGATGAACCAGCTTGTGACACCTGTACAGGCGGCTTTGGAGAAGATTGGAGCTTTGCTGTGAGTGGCTATGCCCGTACATATTTTGGGGTAGGTCTTGAGGATCACGCTGAAACACCTGAAAACGATCAGTTTGATTTTACTATGGCTCGAGCCACATTGTTGCTGGATACCGATATCTATACTGGTCCAGTCTCTTGGAAAATCGTTAGTCGGTTTGATAGGGAGTTGCAAACGGATTATCTTGATTCACTCGAAAGCATGACTAAATTAACATCAAACAATGGTACAGCTACTCGTGGTCAGTATCTCGATCAGTACAACACGGACCATATACAAGAGTTTTTCCGTGAATACTATGCAGATTTCGCATTGTTTGATGGTAAGTTAAACATGCGAGTCGGTAAGCAACAATTGGTTTGGGGTGAGAGTGATTTCTTCCAGGCCATGGATTTGGTGCATGGTTTTGATTATCGTTGGAGACTGTTTTTTGAGAATAACGAAGATTGGCGTAAACCATTATTCTTGGTCAATTTTGATTTAGATTTATATGACGAACTTGGTGGTAGCCTGAATTTCTTCGTGCGCCCGGGTCTGGATCGTGATGATGATGTGGGCAGTAACTTTAATATTGAAGGCGGACGCTGGATTCCACACCCATATCGTGGTGTCGATTTTACAGCATTTACGCAATATAATGCTGATCATACGGATGGTTCACAAGACGATCCAACCTTTGGTTTTCGTTGGAATAGTGATATTGGTTCAATTGGATACTCAGTAGCATATCTAAGGACGTTCAACCCTGCTCCTATTATGAACCCCGCGGTGAATTCTGCGACACCAGGCGCTTTTGGTGTCGGTGCAATGAATTCTTTTGGTGAGGTTGCACAAAATGGCGTGTTGGGTGATTGGATCTATCCTCATATTAATGTATTTGGTGTCAGTGCAAACGGTTATGCGCCGATTATTGATTCAACATTGAGTGCGGAAGTCGCGTTTATCCCTAATAAGCCATACAACTTTGGTGCTTTAGGTTCTTCTCTCCCAGGTTGGGAAGGTGTTAAGACAAAAGATACCTTGGTTACCATGTTCCGCATCGATAAAGAGTTTAAGTGGGGAAAATATCTAGGTACCAACCGCCCATCCTTATCTAGTGTGCAGTTATTTGATACTTGGATATTAGATCATAAAGACTCAGATGAAATCGTTGAGTTTGCCTCTTTCGGTGCGCAAAAGAGAGAGCACACAGCTTATTTGACAATATTCTCATTGTTAAACTTCAAACGTGACACGATTAACCCAACATTTGTCGTTGGTACTGACTTAAGTAACGGTGGTGGTTTTGGTATCGCCGCTGTTGAGCTAGTCTTTGGCGATGATTGGCGTGTCAAGTTAGAAGCTGATCTTTGGTGGAGTGATGGTGACGAGAAGAAAGTCTCTGCAAGTACTGCTGCAGGCGGCAAAGTAAACCCATTAGGTGTTTCGGAAAACAGCGCATCATTGTTTGACTGGTTTGCCGATGATAATCAGTTAGTTTTAAAAGTTACAAGACAGTTCTAAGTTAATTAAGTAGTTGTGTAAAAAAGTATTAGTTACTCATTATGTCCTGCAGCAATGCAGGACGATTGTTAAAACGTAGGAGTATTATATGTATAAGAAAATATTAGCTACATCAGTAGTTTCTTTGGGGCTGCTTGTAGGCGCTCCATTGAGCGCTGTTGCTGAAGAGATGCCTGAAGGCACCATAATCAGTGCAGAGAACCTCGATCAAGTAATCGACATGACATTCGAAGGCAAGCGTGTCGGTGATATGTTGCCAGGTAAATATGAGTGGATGATTCGTAACCACCACTTAAAGATTCCTGTTCGTCATTCAGAGCCTGTTCCTATGGATGAGAAATACATGACATGGACCCAGAAAAGTAAGGAAACCGTTAAGTTCAATCCTTCTGATCGTACTGTATCTGGATGGGAAGCAGGCATGTTTTTTGATCCACAAGACATCAAGATGGATGACCCTTATGCTGGAGACAAGCTGATTTGGAACTTGCGCGGACCTACTTATGGCGCAACTATGGATCTTCGTCACATCTCATGGGTGTTTCTGGATGCTACAAAGGGTATGGAACGTATTCAACGTTGGTGGGCTCAGCGTTACTATATGGAAGGACGTCTTGATGGCGGACCTATTTCTGAGGGTGATGGTACTATCTTACAAAAAACCGTATTGGTTGCTACCTACCCACAAGATATTAAAGGTTTAGGTATCTTCTCAATTCGTTACAATGATCCTACTGCAAAGACACCAGATGATACATGGGCTTACTTGAAGTCTGTACGTCGCGCACGTCGTTTAACAGGTAATGCGTGGATGGACCCCATTGGTGGAACCGTGCAGTTGTATGATGATTGGGACATTTGGGACGCGGTACCAACTAAATACAAGTCTACTAAATTGATAGGTCGCGAATGGATCTTTGCGATTGCACATGCTCCACTTATGACTGTTGATTTAACCTATAAGAACACCATCAAAGAATTCCCCGCCGTAGGTATGGATATTCCTCCGCATTTCTTTCCTGCACCACAAGTGCAATGGGAGCCTCGTGAAGTATGGGTAATTGAAGGTATACCACCAGATGAACATCCATACAGTCAGAAAACGGTCTGGATGGAAGTTGATTATCCTCGCCCATACTATGGTGAAGCACTTGACCAAAACGGCAAATTCTGGAAATCATTTATTTTCCAAAACCGTCGTGATGTTGGTGATGATGGATATTTAGCTACTATGCCAGTAGTTGGTCATATCATCGATTGGAAGGCTGAGTTCTCTACTACTTGGTCATCCAATATGAAAGCCAATCCAGCAGGTGTTGAAGCGGATGATGTGACTCTTAAGAAGTTAATCAGTATCGCTAAGTAACATAACAATAAATTAGTTTTAATATTGTTCTCCCCCCTCAATGGTAGCTGTTAGATAGACCTTATCTAGCAGCTACCTACTTTAATTTTTATGGGGTGTAATCAAATACGAATGACGCGTTAACCATTCATAGGATTACTAATGCTTCTTTAGATCCTCTTGGTTAAGAATTACTTTATGAAGAAGGGTTGTTATGAACATGTCAGAAAATAATACCGCAGCAGAACAAATGTCTGGAACAACTAATACTGCTGATTCACTTGGGCAGAAGTTTGCAAAGCTTATTCTCTCTATAATGCCTTGGGCTATTGTGGGTACCTTGCTATGGGCTGGTATCTTCGTCAAACCCACTGCTGTGATAGAAGAAGTTATCCCTCCTGTAATTAATGTACGTGATAATATTTTTGGTTTAAGCAAAGTAAGTTCTGATGTCTATATGGCAGCTGGAAACTATGGGAAACTTCTCATTTCCAGAGATAAGGGACGGACATGGGAAAGCCAAACAGCACCTGTTGACTCTCACCTGCAAGACATAACCTCTTGGGATGAAAATAAATCAGTAGCTGTCGGTAACGAAGGCGTTACTCTCAGGACTGATGACGGTGGTAAGACTTGGGTAGAAGTTGACTCACCAAAATCAGATACCGCTAACAAATTGCTTCGTGTTCATTCTTATCCAAACGGAGAAGCCTGGGCAGTGGGCGAAATGGGCATGATACTCAATAGTCATGATTATGGTAATACATGGACGCAAATGCGTGAAGAAGAGGATGTCTTCATGAATGATATTGTTCGAGTTGATGAGACTACGCTTTATATAGCTGGCGAGTTTGGTCTGATATTCAAAAGCAGCGACAACGGTAAGACCTGGGAAGATACCCAAACTGATAGTCCAAACAGCTTTACTGCTGTGGCGTTTCGCACTCCTACTGAAGGTGTTGTTGTAGGCTTGGGCGGTGCCATTGTGGCAACAAAAGATGGCGGCGAGACTTGGACTTATATCGAACCCAAAGTATCCGGTATGACTGAGCATTTAATGGATGTGGAGTGGTCTGATGAGACAAATGAGTGGGTGGCCGTTGGTAACAAAGGCAAGTGGATAACATTTTCAGCAGATTTGACGCAATTTGATTCAAAAAACCTGTCAGATACAGATCTAACATCACATACTGAATTATCTATTGATGGGGCTAGTTTTTTGTCAGTTGGTCAAACAGTAGGCTCAATGGACCTAAAAACAGATACATGGACATTGTTGGCCGATTAGATTTTTTATTCAAATAATAATAAATAATTAGGGGTAGTCGAAGTATTTGATTTCGGCTCGTTGGAGAAAGAAATGTTAGAGAATTTTGCTTTATTTTGTATGAGACACAGAAAAGTTGTGCTCGCAATGGTCATTGTTGTAACAGCTATTTTAGCAAATTTTGCTTATCGAATAGATGTCAAAACGGTATTCGAAGATTTACAGCCTGGTTCACACCCCTATATAAAAGTACACGAGCAATTTAAGGATACTTTTGGCGGTACCAGTATTATTACCTTCATGATTCAATCAAAAGAAGGTGATATCTTTCAAATGCCGGTCTTGAAAAAAATACGAGACCTTACTCAAGGCTTATACAAGATTGACGCCATAAATGAATTTCAGATCTACTCTATAGCGGGTAAAAAACTTAAAGAAACCAGAGCGTCTACAGTTGGTATTGAAAGCTTTCCGTATATGTGGCCAGATTTACCAGAGACTCAAGCTGATATCGATTATATGAAAGAGGCTATTTTACGTAGCCCACTGGTTTATGGACCTTTTGTATCAAAAGACTTAACGGCAACACTCATTACAGTGGATTTTTTCGACAATCTACTCGATTTCAATCTTGCGTATAAACAAGCATATGAGTTAGTGGAAAGGCTTGATGACGACACTGTTGATATAAGTTTGGTGGGTAACCCGATATTGTATGGCTGGGTTGACCACTTCCTACCAGAAACAATGAAGCTTATCAGTATTGCCGCGGCAATTTTTCTTGTCTTGTTATTCGTTATAAACAGGACTTGGCGTGGAACTATCTTGCCTATGTTGTCGGGTGCTATTAGTGCTGTCTGGGCTTTGGGTGTAGCGCAATTATGCGGTATTCACTTTGACCCACTGGTTGTTGTTGTTGCCATGCTGATTACAGCTCGAGCGGTATCTCACTCAGTGCAGATGATGACTCGGTTCCATGAAGAGATCGATAAAGTTGAAGGACATGAGGAAGATCTAGACTCCCTGTCTGCGGCAACCGTGACAATGAAAGATCTACTTAGACCTGGCTTGTTAGGGATCGCAACTGATGCAGGTTGCGTGACAGTGGTCG
Organism: uncultured Gammaproteobacteria bacterium; assembly: GCA_963976795.1. Taxonomy (GTDB): domain Bacteria; phylum Pseudomonadota; class Gammaproteobacteria; order Eutrophobiales; family Eutrophobiaceae; genus UBA7359. Next base: position 119,749 of record CAXBLT010000006.1, on the reverse strand, counting down.
CGATTAGTCCCATTCCATTATTGCAAAAATTAGTTGTTTTAGCCGTTGTCTGGGTTGGTACCGTGGCTATTAGTTCTATCATCGTGACACCTGTATTACTGTCATGGGTCAAAAAGCCAAAGTCATATGCGCATCCGCTTAATCTGGATTTGCTAGTGATCAGACCTTTCTTAAATATCTGCGTTAATGTTGTTGCGACTAAAGCAAGATATGTTGTTGTGGCATTGGCAGTTTTATTATTCATAGTGAGCGGGATCTACGCAGTTGACTTAAAAGTAGGTGATGCTAATCCTGGTTCTCCTATTCTTTGGCCAGATGGTCGTTATAACGTGGATTCTGCAAACATAAATAAACAATTTCCCGGTGCAGACAGGATGTTTGTTGTTGTAGGGGGTGTTGAAGAAGGTGCAAAGAATGAGTTTGGTGGGAAGGTCACAGGGAAGATAAAAGATGTTGAAATTCTTGATGGTATGCTGCGATTTCAGCAGTACATGGAACAACAAAAAGAAATTGGAGCTACTATATCCGTAGCCGACGTACTCCCTTCAGTTAACCAGACTTTACGTGAAGGTAACTTTCGATATTCAGAATTAGGTACGAATACTGATCAGAATGGAGAATTATTGTTCATGTTTGAACGAGCGGCTGAACCAGGTGATTTGTTACGTTTCACTGATGTTGATATTAATTATGCCTCCGTGCTGATGTATTTTTCAGATAGAAAAGGTGTGACGATTCAAACGGCAATTGCGCGTGTTAAACAATTCATAAAAGATAACCCCGAGCTACAAGAACTTGCTAACTTTAGATTGGCGGGTGGAATTATAGGTGTAATTGCATCTGTGAATGAGGTCATCTTGTCTGGGCAGATACAATCGATTGCCTTAGCCCTGTTCATTCTGGTGATGATGTGTATCGTTGTATATCGCTCTAGTATTGCCGGTATGTTTTTTATGGTGCCAGTTGTGTTAGCGAATCTTGTTACTTTTGCTTTCATGTCTTGGCAAAATATAGGTATGAATATTAATACCGTTCCTGTTGCTGCTTTAGGAATTGGGCTAGGTGTGGATTACACACTATATATTTGTGATCGAATTAAGGGTGAGTATGATTTAGGAAAATCTCACCTAGAGGCAATTGCAATATCATTGCATTGTGCTGGCCGCGGTGTATTGGTTACTGCGCTTGTCTTGATTGTCAGCGTTGGAGTGTGGCTCTTCTCCTCATTACGCTTCCAGGCTGAAATGGGTATGCTAATTGGCATGTGGCTTACCGTATCTGCTTTATCAGCATTGTTCTTGATGCCTGCCATGGCATATATTTTTAAACCAAAATTCATTTTTAATGAAGAACGGGAACAAACTAATAATGCGAATGATGCAGCCTTAACAGGTAACGCGCCCGCATAAGATAACTAGTTTAAAGAAATGAAGTAGTCCTGTTTTCTACATTCTCTTCTATGGTTTTAATCATGGAAGAGAATGCTTTGAAAAGTAATATCACTTTTACAAACGGATTGATTCTCGCATAATGCCCGCATTAGTGATTTTTGTTATAGGCACTTGAGATTCATTGTTCGCTGATTGATTATAAGAATATTAAAGTTTGTTTCTGGATGTTTTTTTTCGGTAAAATACACATAAATCTAGCAGTTCCGATAATGGACTGGCGTTAGAATTCTTTGGCTAACAAGTTGATGAAATTATTGTTTTTTGTACTGAATGAATAATGCGGTATAAAGTTTTACACTTAAAATATAGTTTTAGTATTCATAAATATGCCATTGACCTATGTTAATTGGGCATTAGATATAGTTATAAATAGAAGGGTAACTAATGAAAAAATTGAAAAATAGTGCGCCAGAAGCTCTGGAAGGAGTTTTGTTTGATGGCATGACAATAATGGCAGGAGGCTTTGGACTTTGTGGTATACCGGAGTACCTGATAACTGCATTACGTGACTCAGGTGTGAAAGACATCACTGTGATCTCAAATAACTGTGGTATAGATGACTTTGGTTTGGGAATCCTGTTGCAAACACGACAAATCAAGAAAATGATCTCATCTTATGTTGGTGGGAACAAAACATTTGAGCAGCAATATATGAGTGGTGAATTAGAACTGGAATTTAACCCGCAGGGGACATTAGCAGAACGTTGTCGTGCAGGTGGGGCTGGTATTCCGGGTTTCTATACCAAGACCGGCGTAGGTACTGTGATTGCGGAAGGTAAGGAACATAAGGAGTTTAATGGCGTTACTTATATTCTGGAAACTGGTTTGATCGCTGATCTCTCACTGGTTAAGGCATGGAAGGCTGATGATGAAGGCAATTTAGTCTATCGGAAAACAGCCAGAAACTTTAACCCCGTAATGGCAACAGCTGGAAAAGTAACCATCGCTGAGGTTGAAGAACATGTGGCTTCGGGAGATTTTGATCCTGATCAGATTCATACACCAGGCATTTATGTAAATGGTTTTATTGTTGGCACTGACCATAAGAAACCGATCGAAATTATGACAACACGTGAATACGTAGCTTAGTAGAGGATTTTAATTATGCCATGGTCTAGAGAAGAAATAGCACAACGTGCTGCGCAAGAGTTACAAGATGGGTTTTATGTCAATTTGGGAATAGGGATACCAACGTTAGTGGCTAATTATATTCCCGATAATGTACACGTCATATTAGAAAGTGAAAACGGCATGCTTGGTATGGGCCCGTTCCCATATCCTGATCAAGTCGATCCTGATTTAATTAATGCAGGTAAGCAAACTATCTCAGAATTGCCACAAACGAGTTATTTTTCAAGCGCAGATAGTTTTGCCATGATTCGAGGTGGCCATATTAACCTGGCGATTTTAGGTGCTATGCAAGTCGCCCAAAATGGTGATTTAGCTAACTGGATGATCCCGGGTAAGATGATTAAGGGCATGGGTGGTGCTATGGATCTAGTAGCAGGTGTTAATAAGGTCGTCGTTATAATGGACCATACAGCCAAAGATGGTAGCCCTAAATTTCTTAAAGCTTGTGATTTGCCATTGACCGGTTCTAATGTAACGGATCTCTTGATTACGAATATGGCAGTATTCGATTTTCAAGGAAACAAACCAATGTTGATTGAATTAGCACCTGGAGTCGAATTGGAAGAAATTAAACAGAAAACAGAAGCAGAATTCACGGTCAGTCCTGATTTAAAAACAAACTGATTAAATGACAATTCCATAATTAAGTTCATGTATATGGGGAGCAGCAGAGTACAGTATGATGGTACTTCCCTGACCTTATGGGCTGGGAGTCAGGATGATCCAAAACAATTGTTTGCACCAACTGGAAGAGTTGACTAGCAGTGCTCAAAATTGGACTTGCTTATAGCTTAATCTGGGCAAATGTAGTCATGCTCTAACGCGAGAACAGATAGAAAAATATTAAGCTCAGCCATTATTAAACCTAAACTTCAAGGATACTAAATTATGAATATAGTAAAAATAATGACAGTTACACTGTTACTTCTTTTTTCTGTGATCAGAGTGGGTTGGTGTGGAGGCGATGAAGCAAGCGTAACGATAGCAGCATTACAACAAACATATTTTAATGCGGTTCAATCAAAAGATTTTGCAACGGCATACGATATGGTTACAGAGAATATGCGAGATGGGAGAACTAAAGAAAAGTATGTTGAAGAGTGGGTTGGTGTTATGCAATCAGCTCAGGTTGATATTGTTGATGGTGGTGTGACCGCTATTGAAGTAAACGGGAATAAAGCACAAGTACATGCATGGACCAAGGCCAGTGATGTGTTTAATGTTATTCCCATTATTGAAAAAGAAATCGATCATTGGGTCTTTATAGACGGAGTTTGGAAGTTGGATTTAACTGAAGTACTGATGGAAGAAGTAATTGAGATCCCCAGCGAATAAATAAGAATGCTTAAATTTTTACGATCAAAATAGCTATGTTGTACTAGATAAATATTACAGCAAATCTAGACGATAAAACTGGAAGAGAAAAAGATGAAATTATATGATTGCCATGTAGCGCCAAATCCTCGACGTGTACGCATGTTTTTAGCTGAAAAAGGTATTGAGCTAGAAAAAGTCGAAGTAGATATTCTAGGTGGTGAGAATCTTAAAGATGGTTTTCTTTCTATTAATCCACGCGGTTTATTACCCGTACTCGAACTTGATGATGGGACACGTATTGATGAAGCAATGGCTATCTGTCGTTATTTTGAAGAAGTGCAACCGGAGCCTGCATTACTTGGGCGGGATCTAAAAGAGAAAGCTATCATTACCATGCGACAACGTAAGATGGAATTTGATGGCATGATATCCACATCTGAAGTCTTTCGAAATCAGCATGAGCAGTTTTTAAATCGAAGCATTCCTGGCGCTGGTAGTGCCAATATACCAGCTATACCAGCTTTAATTGATCGTGGCACACAAACCCTGGAGCGTTTTTTTTGGTGGTTAGAAAAATACCTTGAAGAAGGGCCATACCTGGCCGGTGAACAATTTACAATGGTTGATATCACAGCTGTTTGTGCAATTGGGTTTGCCGAATGGGTAGAGATCCATATACCCGATACGAATGATAGAACAAAAATATGGTTTGAAAAAGTATCGGCACGCGCTAGCTTTGAAGCATAAAAACCTTCTGCATTATCAGTAGATAATAGCTAGGGCATGGATTGGCAAAAAATATGATTTATATAAAAGTTTAAAAATAATAATACAGTCTATCGTCTACCCACAGACGCCTAACATATCACAGGGGGGGCATGCCATGATTCAATCATTGGCAACTTTCTTCACTAACATAATGCAACGTTGGTTACCCGATGCATTTTTATTCGCAATCATTCTTACATTTGTGGTGTTGATTAGTGGCGTCGTTGTAGAAGATAAAACAGTCAATCAGATGATTGATTTTTGGGGCGATGGAATCTGGAATCTATTAACCTTCTCTATGCAAGCGCTTCTGACATTGGTTACGGGTTATGTGCTGGCGAAGACACCACTTGTAAAGAGACTTTTATATTTGGTCGGAGGTGTCGCCAAGACGCCAGGCCAAGCGATAATGTTAATGACGGTTATTGCTTTGCTCTCTGGGTGGGTTAACTGGGGTTTTGGTTTAATTGCCAGCGGACTTTTTGCAAGAGAAATTGCACAAAGAATAAAAGGCATACACTATCCTCTACTGGTTGCAGCGGCTTATTCAGGTATGTTGATTTGGCATGCCGGTCTTTCTGGTACGATTCCACTAAAAATTGCAGTTGCTGATGGCGATAGTCTGGGGCAACTATTGGGTGGACGCTCGATTCCAGTCGGCGAGACTATCTTTAGTTCAGAAGTGCTAACAATCTGTGCATTATTAATTTTGACTGTTCCAATAGTGTATCGCTTAATGATGCCAACTCCGGATCAAGTAAAAGAAATACCAGCAGTGTTAAGAGATAATGAAGAAGAGTCTCCATCGATAACTAGCGATATGACGCCCGCCGAAAAACTTGAAAATAGCACGCTGGTCTCCTTATTATTGAGTGGTATGGGTCTCTACTATCTCCTGGGTTATTTTATAGATGGGGGGAAACTCGGGCTCAATAGCCTTAATATGATCTTCCTGATGGTAGGACTTTTATTACAAAAAAACCCCGCAAATTATTTACGGGCTTTGAATGAAGCGATCAAAAGTACAACAGGAATTGTATTGCAGTTTCCTCTTTATGCCGGAATTATGGGAATGATGGTGAGTTCAGGCCTGGCTGTTTCGATTAGTGAGTGGTTTATTGGTATCTCGACAGCAGACACATTTACTTTATTTACCTTTCTTAGTGCGGGTATAGTTAACTTTTTTGTTCCTTCAGGTGGTGGTCAATGGGCAGTGCAAGCCCCGATCGTTATTCCTGCCGCTCAAGCGCTTGGAGTTCCCCTCAATCATGTAGCCATGGCGGTTGCCTTTGGGGATGCATGGACTAATATGGTTCAACCTTTTTGGGCACTCCCTCTACTAGGTATAGTGGGGTTGGGTATCAAGGATATTATGGGTTATTGCACTGTAATATTGTTATGGTCTGGTTTTGTTATGGGTCTAGGCATGATTGTTTTATTTTAAGAAATTTGATCATAATCATCGCTATATTGTCGACAATTATGATATGAAATGTTAAATTAAACGAATAAATCCGCTTTTTATAGATAGATTGTCAACAATATGAGGCTAAATATTTATGTCTGAGCCGCTTGAAAATGAGCCAGTCATCGCTTCAACTATAGCAGATACAGTCTGTAGTAAATTACAGAATGCAATTGTAGAAGGGATTATACCAGCTGGATCAAAAATTAGTGAACCGGCTTTGGCAAATGAATTTGGTATCAGTCGAGGTCCTTTGCGTGAGGCGCTAAGTCGACTTGAAACATGTAATTTAATCGAACGTAAACCAAATGTAGGAGCGCGTGTTGTTACATTAACGCGACAACATTTGGTTGAGATTTACCTTATTCGGGAGTCTCTGGAAGGTTTGGCGGCAAGACAGGCGGCAGAAAATATGAGTGATAAGGATATTAACGAACTCGATGTGCTACTTGAAAAACACCGGCATCAAATAAAACAAGACCAAAGTTACTATCAAAAAGAAGGTGATATGGATTTCCATTTTCGGATAATTAAAGGCAGTAAAAACTTCCATTTAATCGATATGTTTTCTAATGACCTTTATCATTTGATCCGTCTTTACCGATATCAATTCGGCATGGTCAGTAAACGTGTGCCACGAGCATTCGTAGAACATGGACAAATTGTTGATGCAATACGTCAGCATGATGGTGAGTTAGCACAATTTTTAATGTCGAGACATATCAGAAGTTCACGTATAAATGTTGAAAAGATGCTTGATGAACATTTAGCCATTACAGATTAATCAAACAGGAAGTCACTTTAAATGAGTAATAAATTGATATCAGCAGGAGCACGGTTTCGGCTTGCTGTTGAAGAAGAAAAACCATTACAGGTAGTCGGTGCTATAAATGCCTATCATGCACGTTTAGCTGATGCTACTGGATATAAAGCTTTATATATTTCCGGAGGTGGTGTCGCTGCAGGATCATGTGGCATACCTGACCTGGGTATTACAAGTTTGGAAGATGTGTTAACTGATCTCCGTCGTATTACAGATGTTACCGAGTTACCTGTGTTGGTTGATATTGATACTGGCTGGGGCGGTGCATTTAATATAGCAAGAACAATACGATCAATGATCAAAGCAGGAGCTGGTGCGGTTCATATTGAGGATCAAGTTCAACAAAAACGTTGTGGCCATCGTCCCAATAAAGCGATAGTTACTCAAGGAGAGATGGTCGACAGGATTAAGGCGGCTGTTGATGCCAAGACAGACCCTGACTTCGTGATTATGGCGAGAACAGATGCCTTATCAGTAGAAGGACTAGATGCAGCGATTGATCGTGCATGCGCTTGCGTTGAAGCGGGTGCGGACATGATTTTTCCCGAAGCGATGACTGAACTCAGCATGTATCAAAAATTTGTCGATGCTGTCGGTGTGCCAGTGCTGGCTAATATTACTGAATTTGGTTCAACACCTTTATTTTCAACCGAAGAACTGGCCTCTGTCAATGTCAGTCTGGCGCTGTATCCACTATCAGCATTTCGTGCAATGAATGCCGCAGCACTTAAAGTTTATTCGAGCTTGCGTAAAGAAGGCACTCAAAAAAATGTAATCGATCTAATGCAGAGCCGAGCAGAACTTTATGATTACCTTGCGTATCACGATTATGAACAAAAACTGGATGAATTATTTTCGGGAGACAATCCATGACCAAGAAAACAATACAAAAGCCCAAGCCTAAGAAGTCCGTTGCTTTAAGTGGGACTGCTGCTGGGAATACAGCCTTATGCACCGTTGGTTTAACAGGAAATGATCTGCATTATCGTGGCTACGATATTTTGGATATTGCTGATACCTGTGAGTTTGAAGAAATTGCCCATCTATTGGTGCATGGAAAATTACCAACAACGGCTGAACTCACTGCCTATAAAACTAAATTGAAATTATTGCGTGGTTTGCCCATCGCAGTGAAGAATTCGTTGGAGCAATTATCACCTTCGGCTCATCCAATGGACGTATTACGAACGGGTTGTTCTGTATTAGGTGCAGTAATGCCTGAAAAAGAAGATCATAATTCAGCTGGTGCAAGAGATATTGCAGATAAATTGATGGCCAGCTTTGGTTCAATGTTGCTCTATTGGTACCACTATGCAGTTAATGGTACCCGCATTGAAGTTGAAACAGATGACGATTCTATTGGCGGCCATTTTTTACATCTTTTACATGGTAAGAAACCTTCTGCCGCATGGGTTCGAGCAATGCATACCTCATTAAACCTTTATGCCGAACATGAGTATAACGCTTCAACATTTACCGGTCGTGTTATTGCAGGAACTGGATCAGATATGTTTTCCAGCATAACTGGAGCCATTGGTGCGTTGCGCGGACCAAAGCATGGTGGTGCGAACGAGGTTGCATTTGATATCCAATCACGTTACGCAAGCCCGGATGAAGCGGAGGCTGATATAAAAGAACGTATGGCTCGTAAAGAAATAGTCATTGGTTTTGGACATCCTGTTTATACTACAGGTGATCCTCGTAATAAAATGATCAGAGATGTGGCGAAACGATTGGGCACGCAAGCTAAGAATCTGAAAATGTATAAAGTTGCTGAACGACTTGAAAAGGTAATGTGGGCAGAAAAGAAGATGTTTCCTAATCTGGACTGGTATTCAGCGGTATCTTATTCATTGATGAATGTTCCCACAGCGATGTTTACTCCATTGTTTGTAATTTCACGCACTTCTGGTTGGGCAGCACATGTCATTGAACAACGTGAAGATGGAAAGATCATTCGTCCTAGTGCTAATTATGTTGGACCACATAATCAAAAATTTGTACCAATTAGTAAACGTAAGTAATCCTTTATAGAAAACAAGTGATTAATTGTAAAAATTAAACAGTTACAAGCAATCAAAACCTTTGCCATCTCTGATGGCTTTTGTTTTTCTGAGCTGGTTTATTTGTTATAAAGATCAATAATGGATAATAAACAAAATAAACGTGCTGTTTTTTATGTTTCTGATCGAACAGGAAAAACGGCTGAGTCACTTGGCCAAAGTTTACTCTCTCAGTTTGATAGTGTTGAGTTTATAGATAGAACCTTCGCATTTGTCATTACCGAAATGGAAGCTCATTTTGTTGCAGGTGAGATACAGCGCGAATACGAGGCCAGTGGTGTACAGCCGATTGTGTTCAGCACATTGGTCAACGATGAGATTCAACAGTTTATTTCTTCAACCGACGCCTGTGTCATTAGTTTATTTAATTCGTTTATAGAGCCACTCGAAAAGAGTTTACAGATCAAATCATCTCATACGATTGGTAAAGCACACGAAGAATTTGGTGATGAAGATTATAAAAAGCAAATGGACGCTATCGACTTTACACTTAAAAATGATGATGGTATCAGAACGAATTTATTTGATAAGGCCGATGTTATCCTGGTTGGTGTGTCACGTTCTGCAAAAACACCAACTTGTCTATATTTAGCAATGCATTTCTCGATAAAAGCAGCTAATTATCCATTAACCGATGATGACCTTGATAATGATAAATTACCTGGGTTTTTATTACCGTATCTGGATAAAATAGTTGGCCTGACGATCCGTGCCGATCAACTCAGTGCTATTCGACAACAACGCCGACCAAATACTGTTTATGCGACTTTGAAAAAATGTCAGCATGAAGTTAAACATGCAGGAATAATGATGGAAAAAGCGGGCATATTTATTCTTGATTCAACGGCTATGTCTATCGAGGAGATCGCAGTAAATGTAGTGAAGGAAAAACAGTTATTAAAGAACAACTAAATAGAAATTTAATCTTAAAGGTTTATTGAGAAAGAAAAGCTATGACAAAATTGATTTCAAATGACTACATCATGCCACTACAAAACTTGGGCATGGGAGATGTGGGACTTGTTGGTGGCAAAAATGCATCACTGGGAGAAATGATCAGCAATCTATCTGGTGCTGGTGTTAGTGTGCCGGGGGGGTATGCCACAACAGCAAAGGCTTTTTGGGATTTTCTTGAACATAATAAATTACGTGAACGCATAGAACTTAGACTGCAAGGGTTAAATGTCGATGATGTGAAGCAGTTGACGACAGCTGGCAAAGAAATCCGTCAATGGATTATCGAAGCACCATTCCAAACGTTGTTACGAGAATCCATGGAAAATGCTTATCAAGAAATGAGCGGTGGAGATAAAGACTGTTCTATTGCCGTACGGTCTTCTGCAACTGCTGAAGACTTACCTGATGCTTCATTTGCAGGTCAGCAAGAGACATTTTTAAATGTGCGTGGTATTGATGATGTGCTACTAAGAGTTAAAGAGGTCTTTGCATCTTTATATAATGATCGAGCTATTGCTTATCGCGTACATCAAAACTTTGCCCATGAAGAAGTTGCTTTATCAGCAGGTTTACAACGCATGGTGCGCAGCGATCTAGGCGTAAGTGGTGTAATGTTTACTCTGGACACAGAGTCTGGTTTTGATGATGCTGTATTTATTACGGGTAGTTATGGTTTAGGCGAAACGGTAGTGCAAGGTGCAGTAAACCCGGATGAATACTATGTCTATAAAAAATCATTAGCGCAGCATAAGCCATCAGTATTAAGTCGTAGTGTCGGCAGCAAAGCGATTAAAATGATATATAACGAAGATTCTAGTAATGGTGAATTGGTAAAAACAGTTAATGTCCCACCTGAAGAGTCTTCGGTCTTTTGCCTTAATGATGAGCAATTAGAAGAACTTGCTCGGCAGGCGGTGATAATTGAAAAGCATTACGGCCGTCCTATGGATATCGAATGGGCTTTGGATGGCGAGAGTAAGAAAATCTACATTGTCCAGGCGCGCCCTGAGACAGTACAAAGCCGAGAGAATACAAATGTAATCGAACGTTATCAGCTAAATGAAAAAGGTAACTTGCTTATTAGTGGCGCTGCAATAGGCCAGAAAATAGGGGCAGGTAAAGCAAAAGTCATCGAAAGGTTGGAAGATATGGACGACCTGCAAGATGGTGATGTCTTAGTAACGGAAATGACGGATCCTGACTGGGAGCCGATAATGAAGCGCGCATCGGCGATAGTGACTAACCGCGGTGGACGAACCTGTCATGCTGCAATTATTGCACGCGAACTGGGTGTTCCCGCCGTCGTAGGGTGTGGTGATGCGACTGAGAAGATAAATTATAATGACGTTGTCACGGTGGTTTGTTCTGAAGGAGAAAATGGACACGTTTATGAAGGTAAACTGGACTTTCAGGTCAACCGCGCAGAACTAGACAACATGCCGCCAGCACCGTTAAAAATCATGATGAATGTGGGTAACCCAGGTAAGGCAATGTCATTTGCGTCTATTCCAAATGCAGGTGTTGGTTTGGCACGACTGGAATTTATTATAAATAACAAGATTGGTATCCACCCAAGAGCGTTACTGGAATACGGTGATCAAGAAGCATCGATAAAAGCATCTATAGATGAGCGTATCGGAGCCTATGCAAGTCCTGTCGATTTCTATGTGCAGAACCTGGCCGAAGGTATATCTACATTGGCTGCTGCATTCGCGCCTAACCCGGTTATCGTACGTCTATCTGATTTCAAATCTAATGAGTATGCTAATTTACTTGGTGGCGAGCGATATGAACCGAAAGAAGAAAACCCTATGATAGGTTATCGAGGTACGTCACGTTACTTGTCAGATGAGTTTGAAGCATGTTTTGAGCTGGAATGTCGTGCCCTACGTTATGTACGAGAAGATATGGGCTTGGCCAATGTATGGGTTATGGTTCCCTTCGTGCGCACTGTAGGACAGGCGAAGCAAGTCGTTGAGTTATTAGCAAAATATGGTCTGGAGAGAGGAAAAGAAGGTTTAAAATTGATTATGATGTGCGAGGTTCCGAGTAATGCAATCTTGGCTGAACAGTTTCTTGAATATTTTGATGGTTTCTCAATTGGTTCTAATGATATGACGCAATTAACCTTAGCACTTGATCGAGACTCAGGACTGGTTTCCGATTTGTTTGATGAACGCGATGAAGCAGTGAAGTTTATGCTAAGTCGCGCCATCAAAGCCTGTAAAAATGCCGGGAAGTATGTCGGTATTTGCGGCCAAGGACCTTCTGATCACCCGGATCTTGCAAAATGGTTATTAGATGAAGGTATTGAGAGTATCTCTTTAAATCCAGATACTGTTATTGATACATGGCTATATATTGCCGGAGTTGAGGCGTGAGAGACACTTGAGAGAATTGAGTTTGTTGGCAATAAAGTTGATTATTCCACAGGTGGAAATAGGTTAGCTTAATTGCAAATATTGAAGAATCGAGGCTAGGATATGTCTGAATATTTAAAAGCTTATAAACGTTCATTAGAAAACCCTGAAGCGTATTGGTCTGATGCAGCAAAGGACATAGATTGGAAGAAACCCTTTACAAAAGTTCTTGATGATGCAAACCCGCCATTTTATAAATGGTTTCCAGACGGAAAGCTAAATACCTGCTTTAATGCGTTGGATAGACATGTTGAAAACGGACATGCTGACCAAACTGCCCTCATTTACGACAGTCCCGTAACAGATACAATTAAGCGATTTAGCTATAGAGAATTACGCGATCTGACAGCTAACTTTTCAGGCGTACTAAGCGATCAAGGAGTTGGTAAAGGAGATACAGTAATTATTTATATGCCAATGGTTCCCGAAGCAGTGATCGCTATGTTGGCTTGTGCGCGACTTGGTGCTATCCATTCAGTTGTATTTGGAGGTTTTGCTTCTAATGAACTGGCCGCACGTATTAATGATGCGCAACCGAAAGTGATTGTCTCCGCATCCTGCGGTATCGAAGTGAATCGTATCATCGAGTATAAGCCACTACTTGATGCAGCTATTGCAACAGCAAATCATAAACCAGAGGCCTGTATTATTCTGCAACGACCTCAATGCAAAGTGAATTTGATAGAGGGGCGTGATATAGATTGGCAAGAGGCTAGTGCAATGGCTGAAGCGGTTGACTGTTTTCCTGTCGACGCGACTGACCCTTTATATATTCTTTATACTTCGGGAACAACGGGTACGCCAAAAGGAGTCTTGCGAGATAACGGGGGGCATGCCGTTGCGCTGAATTGGTCGATGAAGAATATCTATAATATAAATCCTGGTGACGTATTTTGGTCTGCGTCAGATGTTGGTTGGGTGGTGGGGCATTCATATATAGTCTATGCCCCTTTATTGCGTGGTTGTACCACGGTTCTTTATGAAGGCAAGCCCGTAGGGACGCCCGATGCCGGTGCCTTCTGGCGTGTTATTGAACAACATAAAGTAAACGCACTGTTCACAGCACCAACGGCCTTCAGGGCAATTAAAGGTAACGACCCTGATGGTGATTTTATTAAAGACTATGATTTATCTTCACTACAAACGCTTTTCCTTGCCGGTGAACGTTGTGACCCTGCCACTATAGAGTGGGCCGAAGATAAACTAGGTGTGCCTGTTATTGATCACTGGTGGCAGACTGAAACGGGTTGGGCGATCACTGCTAACTGCATGGGGCTTGAACAGTTACCTGTAAAACATGGTTCTACATCAAGGCCTGTACCCGGCTATGACTTGCAAGTGCTTGATGAACAAGGCATTCCATTGCCCGCAGGCGAAATGGGAAAAATAGCCTTAAAATTACCTCTGCCCCCCGGTTGTTTACAGTCTTTATGGAAAAATGACCAAGCTTATATTGATTCTTATCTTTCCGTTTATGATGGCTATTATATAACCTGGGATGCTGGATATATTGATGAAGATGGTGACGTCTGGGTGATGAGCCGACTCGGTGACGTGATTAATGTTGCGGGCCATCGTTTATCGACAGGTGCGATGGAAGAAGTGCTAGCGGCGCATCCTGATGTTGCCGAGTGTGCTGTCATAGGTGTTAATGATCAATTAAAAGGCCAACTACCTATAGGACTAGTTGTATTAAATAATGGTGTTACTACTGACCATGACAAGATCATGCAAGATCTTATTGCGCGTGTGCGAAATGATATTGGCCCTGTTGCGGCTTTTAAAAAAGTGCTTGTTTTGAAAAGACTACCTAAAACGCGTTCTGGCAAAATATTACGCGGCATCATGAAAAAAATTGCTGATGATGAAGCATTTAAAGTGCCAGCAACGATTGATGATGTCTCTATCCTTGAAGAAATCGCAGAAGTCTTTAAAAAATAAATCCAGCAACAAAAAACATGTTAATTCGCTATTGTCTGTCTTTCAAAGGCATCCTGAAACCGATCACGTAGTATGTTTTTTTGTACTTTCCCCATTACATTAATAGGCAGTTTATCAATCGCAAAGACAAATTTGGGTACCTTGTAATTGGCGAGATGTTGTTTGAGAAATTTAATTAACGTTGTTGCATCAAATTCTTCTTTTTTCCCTGGCTCCATCACTACTACTGCGATAACGCCTTCACCGAAATCGGGGTGTGGCACTCCTATCACGGCAGATTCTTCAATATTTGCATAGTCATTGATGAGGTTTTCAACTTCTTTAGGATATACATTATAACCACCGGAAATAATAAGATCTTTTGAGCGACCGATAATCGTTAAGTAATCACGGTCATTTAAAAAACCTACATCGCCAGTCTTAAAAAAACCGTCATCTGTGAATTCTTCTTTTGTCTTATCTGGTTTACGCCAATAACCGTTAAATACATTTGGCCCAGAGACCTGGATGTTTCCCGTTTCATTTTCAGCTAATATTCTCCCATCATCGGCAGTGATTCTCACATCAATGCCGGGCAGTGCTGTACCGACTGAACCGGGTACACGTTCACCATTTAATGGATTTGACGCTATCATTACTGTTTCTGTCATACCATAACGTTCTAGCACACGATGACCGGTTTTAATAAAAAAGTTATCTGACACTTCTTTTAATAGCGGGGCTGAGCCTGATATAAACAAACGCATGTTTTTATATGTTGAAGCTGTGAAATCCGGGTGTGAAAGTAAACGTGCATAATAGGTCGGTACACCCATCAAAACGGTTGCTTTTGGTAGATGGTGAATAACTTCGTCCACATCAAAATGTTCCAGGAAAATCATTGTGTTAGCGCTCAGCAGCGCGCAGTTTAATGCTACGAAAAGACCATGAACGTGAAATATTGGCAGGGCGTGTAGTAAAATATCATTTTTACTAAAACCCCAGATTTGATGAAGGGTTATGGCATTCGACGCGAGGTTCCCATGCGTGATCATCGCGCCCTTTGGTTTTCCTGTGGTGCCACTTGTATACAGTATGCAAGCAGTATCATTGACCTGGGTGTCTACTATTGATTCATGGCAAGCATCATTTGAAAGATTCTCAATTAATGAACCCTTTCCAGAACCATCAAGCGTCAATAAGTGTATCTGGTTCTGATCTGTTAATAGGTTCTCTTTAATAATGGGTGACTCAGGATCACAAATGACGATACTAGGTTCTATATCATCCAGAAAGTAGGATATTTCTGATGCTGTATAGGACGTGTTTAACGGTACAGATATTAAACCAAGTTTAAGACAAGCAAGATATAAAAAGATCGCTTCTGGTGATTTTTTAACCTGAAAGATAACCCTGTCGCCCTTGCTGAGTTTATAGCTGTTTAGGATATATGCTATCTGTGAAGTACTGCTGAGCAAGTCTTGGTAGCTGTAGGTTCTGTTGTCTTTGGTTATTATGAAACTCTGTGTCAGGTTTGGTGAAAAACGTTCCTCAAAAAGCGCGTATAAATTACTCATATTTTTTTAATCAATTCCATATACTTGTAGATCAATCAGTAAAACCTTAACGCAGGTTATTAAATTTTGATTCATGGGATATTTTATTTACTAATTCATATTGAGCTTTTCATTTTACAATAAAAAAGGCGAATTCTAAAAATAGAATCCGCCTCAAGAGGGCCAGATTACCTGGTACTAGACTAAAAACTTGCTGTTACACCCACAAAGCCATTGATAGGTGCTCCCGCACCTAAAAATGTGGCATCAGAAAATGCCTGTGTGCTACCAGAACCATCGAACACTTCGTCTGCTTCGCCTAACAGGCCAAAGGTTTCATAGTCGGTATCAAATAAATTATTGACGCGGGCAAAAAGTGAAAAAGTTTTATTGATTTTATAAGTGCTATTTAAGTTTACTACCGCATAGCCATCAACCGGTCCCAACTCGTTGCTTTCATCGCCTCTTAGTACTTGAGTCGAGTTGTATATTACATTTGCGCCGATTGAAAACTTATCTGTAAAAGAGAAAAGGCCACCTAGTTTTATAGAATGTTCAGGAATGCCAGGAATCTTGTCACCAGAATTAACCTGAATTTCATTTGCATCACCATCGCCATTTATATCAGAGGCATTAGGATGGTTGGCACTGATTCCTACAAAAGCATCCTGAAATGTGGCATCCACGAAACTATAGTTTAAATACCAATTAAGCTTTTTAGTGAAAACACCAGATAAACCAAGTTCAGTCCCTACACGCTCAGTATCACCTACATTTCTAAAGAAACCCTGGCTCGAGGTTGTGCCGCCAGTAGAACCAAAAATGATGTCATCGTTGTTTGTACTGTGGAATCCGCTAATGCTGTAATTGATCCCATTTCTAAAAGTACCTCTAAAACCACCTTCAAAACTCTTGGTTACAACTTGTTCAAGAGGAGGATCTGCAAGAAAGGCATTTGGCAGGTTACAAGGGGCATCTTCTCTGGCACAAAGTAATTCGATCGGTGTCGGTGCTCTTGATGATTCGCTGTAACTACCATAGACACCATTAGTGTCATCAAAATTATAGGTTATACCAAATGCTGGATTAATGCGGTCATAATCATGTTCGCCATTCAATGCATCGGGATCGTTTGGATCGGCATAAAGATAATCAGTTGAACGATCACCGACAACAATATGAGAATTGTTGTATCGAACTGATGCTGTTAATGCCAGTTTTTCTGTTACTGAGAAAGTATCTGTAGCATAAAGAGACCAAACACGATTATGTGCTTTTATATTATTTCCTTCTTCTGGTACGAATATAGCAGTTCCTGTTGTGCCACGGTCCGCACTGGCAAGCGTGCAGTCATTCCCACTGATTTCACAATTAAGTGAGGCTATTTCGACAGCCGAGAAGAAATCAATGTTCCCTTGTTGATATCCTGCGCCGAAGATAAACTGATTTTTGTGCCCGAACAGATCATTCAAAAATGTCGTTTGCAAGTTCGCTCCAAAGCCTTCTTGATCACGATTGCTTAAATTGTTAATTGCATTTCGTTCAGAACCATCAACGTTATCTTCAGCAATACTGTTTCCGTTCTGATCTTCGATAGGTGCAGTCAGGTCGTCTTCTTCACATAAAAGCCCGGCATTGGCACCACCACAGTCTTCAAACTCTGAACCATCACCGTTAAAACTTTCTGTTCGATTTCGTCTATAAAAACTATTCCCGCTTAACTGAATAGTATCGTTAACCCAATGTGTGCCTTGCAGGTTAAGCATTGTCAGCTCATTCCTGGTTTGGTCAGGAGAGGTGAATACTGCATCTCGGTCTATTTCGAGTAATTCAGCAGGCGATGAACCATTACCTATAAGATCGGTATGGCCTTGATTCAAACTCAAGTCGAGTGTTGTGCTGGCACTGCGGTAGCCTATTGAACCAAACAAGTTTAACGCATCAGAAGGGGAGACATCACGCCAACCTTCTTCATCGAAATAATTTGCTGTCAGGAAATAACCCCAGTTACCGTTATTACCTCCAGATTCCAGGGTTGTTACTACACGATCAAATGAACCTCCGTAGGTTTCTATGCTATGGCCTGGGTGTGTAAAGCCATTTTTTGTTGTAATTGAAAGTGAGCCCCCAAGAGTATTCAAACCAAATACCGGGTTAGCTCCGCCGATTAAATTAATATTGGCAATCGAAGATTCCGGTACTAAATCCCAATTCATAGAATCACCAAAGGGCTCGTTGATACGCACACCATTTTGGAAAACCGCGAGGCCCTGTGGTAAACCTAATAGAGGTGAAAGTGAATAGCCACGGTACTGGACATCTGCTTGTAGAGGATTATTCTGAGCATCATTAATCGTGACACTGCCGAGATTGTAGTTCATGAAGTCGGTCAAACCTAAGGTTTGGCTTCTTTCGATATCATCACTGCTGGAAGATTGTACATTATAAGGAATGAGTTCTTCCGGAAGCCCAACGCCGTGCGTTGGCGTGATTCCAATAACTTCAAGTGCACTCTTTTGCTGAACATCATCTTCAGCAAAAACCGCTGAGTATGTAATTGATAACAATAGTGTAGTGGCTGCGATACGATATGCAGTCATAATATCCCCCTCAGATAGTATTAATACGCTAAAAAGCAATGAGCTAGCACATTGCTAATCTTGCGTGAATATTAAAGTGGGGATTTTCTTTAATATATAGGAAAAAATCCTTAAATCACCTTATCAAACAAGACTGTTTATATCTAAACTGCTTTTCAATCAGAAGCCACAGCCCAAATAAGGAAAAAATCACAGTGTTTTTAGGAAATCTTCTATATTAATTCTGCTTCTCAGATATAACATCTGGTTGTCATTTATAAGCTTAGGGGTAATTTAGAATGTTTAGGTTATTCATGCCATTTTTATTAATATTTTTAGCTACCACCAATACCAGTGCTAATGCTAATCATCAGGGAGGCCTTGAAGCTTGTATGTTGGCGACAACAGCAATACGTACAGGAACATATACAAAAGTGGAATACTTGGGTTTTACTGATGAAGGTGTTTCTGCTTATGAAATTGAAATGAGAGATCTCGATGGCAAGATATGGGAGTTTGAGTGTGATGCGCATAGTGGAGAGATAATTGAAATAGAACAGGAAGTAGCAAATTCAGACGTACCTCTGTTTAAAAAGAAAATGAAGGTTTCTGAAAAGGAGGCAAGTACAATCGCAACGGATTTATACCCAGGCACTATTGAAGAAGTTGAATATGAGATTGAATCAAATGGACAGGTTTCTTATGAATTCGATATTGTTGATAAATATGGAGTTGAGTTCAAGATAGAAGTTGATGCTACTTCAGGCGATATAGTTGAGGTTCAAATTGAAAAGTGGGAAATAGGTGAGGAAGCTAATAAAAAATGATCTATATATGCTCTTCGAGAATTTCACGTTCTTCTTCGCTAATCTTGGCGTTCTGTAGACGGTTTTTGATCATGTCATTGTTAATGTGGCCATCTTCTATTAAATATTTTCTTTCTTCGGGTGAAAGGGTATCCATAAAAAATAGATTGCTGGGTGGGTGATAACCGGCCTCGATAATGACATTAGCTTCGTTGGCCATTAATCGATATTTTCCAATATCTTTTTTGAGGCGATCATCAGCAAAGGCCTTGTCCGCAATGCCGGCAGTGTATATGGAGTGTATTTCCATTTTATAACTTATGATATGGCCGGGGTCACCAGTTTTTTCAATTTGATTTTCTATGTGCTCAAGTCGCGGCCGTAATAGTTTTCTCAAGGTATCGAGTACTTCCTGATCTTCAAGTCTCTCTGAGTAGATGTCCAGAATATTATCAATTGGTAATTGGGTATAAGTATCAGTGGTAAATAGTTCGTTTTGTCGGTAGGTCAGTAACTTATAAGAACGAAATCCAAGCTGTTGTTGTATATCAGTCAGTTCACGAATGTGTTTATTAAAGCCCAGGGCGCAGACTAGTTGTGAATGATTAAGATCGAGTTGCGCAGCAACAATATTAAGACGTTTAATGAAATCTTTTTCTTCACCAGCGTTGGTTTTATAAAATATTCGGACGAGCTCATCATCTGAAGCGGTTAGTAATTCTGTAAAACTGATCATAGTGGTTTAATTAGCTCTCACGGTGTAGTTTCATGTAATCATAAAGGATCTTTTTCTCGACATCCGAAATATTTGGATCTTCGAGGCGTGCCTCGATTAAAGGTCTTGGAATTAGGCCTTTATTGAGTAGTTTTCTCTTCTCTTGCGGCAAAATGGAATCTCGGAAAAATAACTCACCAATAGGAATAATCTTGTTTTCAACGATCAATGTGACTTCGTTTAATAAGGCACGAAAGCCACTATCTGACTGCTCAAGTCGATTTTCTGCAAAATCAATACCGACAATGCCATCGGAATAAATGGCACGCATTTCTTCTTTATATTTATCTATAATCAATGAGTTTACTGTTTCATCGATTCGTTTTTCAATTGACTTAAGTCGGTTTGATAACAAGTATTCTAGAATTTGTTTACTTGCGCCATCATTTTTTACGACTGAGTATATAGAAAGGATGTTGTCTAAACTTACTAATTTGTAGATGTCTGTTGTAAAGAATTCGTTCCGAGAATTCAATAAAGCATCATAATTATCAAATCCAAGGATAGGAGGTATTTCAGGCAAATTTCTGGTTGATTCATTAAAACCAATCGCACAGATTAATTGAGCTTCGCGTAATTTTAATTTCATTCCGATAGCTTCAGCTTTATCTTCGCTGCTTTCAGTCGAGATATTGAATTTATAAAGAAGCTGAAGCAGTTCTTCTTCGTTTGAATTTAGAATTTCTTTAAACGAGGCCACAATTTTTTATCCCCGCGGTACTATTATAGTAATAGACCTTGCAGTATGCCCGTGTTCCGGACCCAAGGTTTAGACTTCTGAATGGGTAAAGGGAGTTCGCTGACGGCAGCTTCTGCGTTGGCATAACTATCATAAAGCCCATATATAGCCGTGTACCGAGTTACGCCATTCACACTGACGACAATATATCCTGCCTTTGAACCAAGACCTGACCTTTTTATATAGTTAATAATATCATTTTCATTAATGACGCTACCTAGTTGTAGCGTGTAATTATCCGTAGCTTGTAGCCTTAGCCAATCGCTCAGATTCAAGTTGTTTTCAGAAGAGGCAGGCGCAGCTACTGAGACTGAGTTACCAGGATCAGACGTCGTTTCCGTCTTACCAGGCTTTTTAAGATTTTCGGAATTTGTTACAACCATTGTTTTGCTATTATCAAGTCCTTTCAACTTCTGCTTTGCTTCCTCTAAGCCTTGATCCGCGGCGAGCTGATACCATCTTCTTGCTTCGACGTTATCTTTCTCTACGCCATATCCATTTTCATGGAATACCCCAAGGTTGAACTGAGCCTGAGCAATATCTTGCTCCGCAGATTTGTTGAACCATTTTAAGGCTGTGGCATAGTTCTTGGTTTTACTCTGACCAAAGGCGTACATAACGGCCAGACTATATTGTGCGTTGCCATGCCCTTGTTCGGCTGCATCCTCGAATAACTTTGCTGCTTTTACATAATCCTTTGGAATGCCGATCCCGCGATAGTACATTAAGCCAAGGTTGAATTGAGAGTCAGCAATACCAGAATTAGCCGATTGTTCCCACCACTTGGCAGCCTCAAGGTAATTTTGTTCTACACCCTGTCCCTGAAAGTATTTTACTCCAATATCATGCTGTACCAGAGGCACACCCTGCTCAGCCGCCATGAGATACCATTTTATCGATTCAGCGGGGCTTTTTTCTACGCCATGACCATAGTCATACATTAGGCCCATAGTGATTTGGGCCTGTGAGTCACCTTGTTCTGCCAGAGGCTTGAGGATCTCAAGTGCTAGTGCATAGTTTTTCTTCAGATAAGCCTGCTTGCCTTCCTCATAACTTGCAGCAAAAACTGTCGTTGAACAGAGAAAAAATAAAAAAAAGAGGATCGTGTGCTTATTCAGCCATGATTTTGTGTCTTTATTAGGGTATTTCAAGTTCGTACTCATTTATACGTTGTTATTATTACGCTTAATTAGCGGTTGAATATTAAGCTATACCATTGTTTTAGCAAGACTAAAGATTTTTTCTGCATCAAATACTTGATTATTGTTCTCGAATAGTTTTGCAATACATGCTCATTGTAATGTTAATTTTAACGTACCAAATCCTATTGCGCCCCAAATTATTTTTCCATAGCGTTCTTGCCCTCTATAATCTGTACCATCAACGCCTATGAGTATTGGCACGTTTGCATCTTAACGCTACTGTTTTTTTTCCTTCAAGCAGAGGTGCGGCATTCTTTGGAGAGACGTTACCGTCTCCGATAACATGTTTAGCCTTGTCATCATAAGCAACGGCTGTACCTATGTAATCAAGCACATACATAGATAGTGGGTTCATTCCCCTACGAAGGCCCATTTAAAAAGCGCATAAGTTAACCGATGCTGGATCATGCGACAACCGGGTATTACTCAAGTTACAGGGGATTGCTCAAATTTAAGAGGGTTCGATTGAGGGCAGCGATTGCTAAAATTTACCGGTTTTTGTGCTTTAGTCATATTAGCCGCTGTTTTTTTTAAAATTCCGGGGTAGGTTAAGATTAAAGATACCGTGGTTCAAGTATTTTTGGAAGGTTTGATGAGCAAGGTTTCAACGTCAGGTAGCGTGATGGTGATGCGCCTCTTTCTGGTGTTATGGACGCAGCTTTTATTAGCGGGTGGTAAATTTTACGATAGGTGAAAAAGACATGAAGGTTTGGTCAAGAGCAAACTCTAATAATCATTATTCCCATGTGTATTGGTCTATAGATTAATGCGCATGGAAAAATCAATTGCCCGAATGTGTTTGGTTAATGCGCCAATAGAGATGTAGTCAACACCGGTTTTCGCAATAGCATATAAATCGTCTTTGCTAATATTGCCGGAGGCTTCGAGCTTGGCTCGACCCTGATTGATATTGACCGCTTTTTCTAGTAATGCCAGATCAAAGTTATCCAATAATATTTGATCTGCTTTTGCTTCTAATGCCTCTTCCAGCTCAGATAAAGATTCAACTTCTACTTCCACAGGTAGATTCTTTGCTTTGGCTTGTGTAACTGCTTGCGTAATGCTACCCGCTGCCATTATGTGATTTTCTTTGATAAGGATGGCGTCAAAAAGACCGATACGATGATTAGTCCCGCCGCCGCATGCGACCGCATATTTTTGAGCAAGCCGTAAACCGGGAATAGTTTTGCGAGTATCTAATATTTTCGTATGGGTATCTTTTATGATGTCGACAAAACTGGCAACGGTTGTTGCCGTCGCAGAGAGTGTTTGTAAAAAATTAATGGCAGTACGCTCGCCAGTCAACAGCGATCGAGCTGAACCTTCGATAGTACATAGTATTTGTTCTGGTACGACGGCATCACCATCTGCAATCTGCCAATTTATCGATGTAGCAGGAGCCAACTGATTAAATACTTCATCAAACCACTGGCACCCGGCGACGATGGCATGTTCGCGAGTAATTAATGTTGCTGATGCCATGGCAGTTTCCGGGATCAACTCCGCAGTTACATCACCATCACCCACATCTTCGGCTAATGCCGATTTAACATTTGCACTTATATCTTTCTGGTTAATGACCATGTTGAATTTTTATTGTTAAAGTATTGCCGTGTTTTGCTAAAGACAATGGGGCTAAGTAGTAGCAAGGCGATAAGGTTAGGTAATGCCATCAACCCGTTGAGTACATCTGCAAATGCCCAGACTAATTCCAGTTTTACTACAGCGCCGATGAAGATAGCTATAATCCACACTATTCGATAATAAATAATAATCTTTGTGCCAAAGAGGTAACTGGCACATCGTTCACCGTAATAACTCCATCCGAGTATGGTTGAGAAGGCGAATAAAACCAGTCCAAAACTAACGATATAACCGCCATAGCCATATAGCCCGATTGAAAACGCACGTGATGACATAGGCGCGCCTTGTAAGCCGCTATCCCATGCCCCGGTAATAATGATGACGAATGCCGTCAGGCTACAGAGGATAAGGGTATCAATAAAGGTACCCAACATGGCGACCATGCCTTGTTTTACCGGATCAGTCGTTTGAGCTGCTGCATGAGCAATAGGAGCACTACCCAGGCCAGCTTCATTTGAGAAAATACCTCTGGCAAAACCCCAACGTATGGCCATCCAGATTGATGCACCAAGAAAACCACCACTTGCGGCAGAGCCTGTGAACGCGCTTTCAATAATGAGTAAAAAAGCCGCAGGTAACTTTTCTATATTAAGGAGGATGATCACTAACGCAGCAAGAATATAAATCGCCGCCATAAAAGGAACCAGTTTTGAGGCAACCTGTGCGATACGTTTTACTCCGCCAATAATGACTAAGGAGGCGAGTACAGATATCACAGCGCCAGTAAGCCAAGTGGGAATATTGAAGCTTGAATGAATCTCGTCTGCTACAGAATTGGATTGAACCATATTGCCAATACCAAATGCAGCAATCATGGCAAAAAAAGCGAATGAGGCAGCCATCCAGCGCCAATTATCCCCCAAGCCGTTACGTATATAATACATTGGACCGCCAACGTAGTTGCCAAGTGCATCAGTCTCTCTATAGCTCACGGCAAGCACTGCTTCGGCGTATTTTGTTGCCATACCGAAAATAGCAATGACCCACATCCAGAAGATTGCGCCAGGTCCTCCGAAATAAATTGCTGTGGCAACACCGGCAATATTGCCGGTGCCAACAGTTGCCGATAGGGCTGTCATTAAGGCCTGAAACGGGCTGATATCACCTTTGTTTTGAGAGGACTCCTTTCGGCCTTGCCACAGGGTTTGAAATGCGAGAGGTATTTTTCGCCAAGGCATGGCACGTAGCCCAATCGTCAGGTAGATCCCTACGATAGCGAGCAGAGGAATGAGCAAGTACTCTCCCCAGATGATGCTGCTTAAAAGGTTTAACTTATCTTGTAACCAGGGCATATAGCCGTCCTAGTGCCAGTTTGCTTGCTTAAGGCTTTGATTGAAAAGAGGATAGTTTAATCGTTATCACTCAATATTGTCGAATGAGTAGCTGATCCCCTTGCTGAGAGAAGTCGAGATGTTTTAAAAAACTCATGCCTAGCAGCACCTCTTCACCTTGCATATAGGGATTAATGTTGGCGCTGATATTGTGTAGCTCTATTTTACCGAGGCTGACACTATTTAATGTCGAAGCATAAACATCGATCTGACCATTAGCGGTATGCACAGGTATTTTTATTCCGGGTTTTAGTCTTAATTTTTTGGCGATCTTTTCAGGAACACTGATGTCTGTTGCTCCTGTATCAAGTATGAATACAACCTCAGTGTTATTGATCATGCCGCTAGCGACATAGTGGCCGTAGCGATTTCGTTGTAACTGAACTTGTGTGTAGTCATGCGTTTGTGTAGAGGATAAGACTTCGTTCGGGTTATTTTGTTGGTCGAGAAACCGGGAAAAATAGACTGATAAAATACCGAGAACGACGATCCAGCCTAAAACGGTCATGCCTCTGCCAAGGCGTTTTTGAAAATTGTCTTCATTCATACTTCAGATTTTGTCATAAATGCCGATATCAGCTCTATAGAAACAATACATTAAAACGATGGCTTATTGATATGCATAGATTGACGCACTGTTTTTTTATTATCTTTACATTCTGTTTTTTTCTGACGGGTGTATTTGCTGAGGAAGGATCCGCTGCTGATGAAACCAATGAATTAAAATTCTACACAGCGGCTAAAGAAGGGCATTTAAGTCAGATCAAATCGATGTTGTCGAATGGTTATAATGTCAATGCCAAAAATAAATCAGGACGCACGGCGTTAATGAGTGCTGCCTATAATGGTAATAGAAGCATTGTTCGGGAACTTGTTGTTGAAGGTGTCGATGTGAATCTTGCCGATGAACAGGGCAAGACGGCATTAATGCTAGCCATCGCCAGTAAGCGATTTGAGATTGTTGAAGTATTATTAAACGCCGGAGCGGATGCGACTCTCGCTGATAAAAAAGAAAAGACAGCAATCACGATGGCTGAAAAAACAAAAAATAAGAAACTCGTCAAATTACTCGAGTCAGCATCTGAGTAGATATGCCTATTGAGCCGTTGCTGAGAAGCCTGAGGCAACTAATATTGGGGTGTGTCAATCGTAAACTAATCGACAACCTGAAAAAATATGACGTTTGTCAGCCTGATAATAATTTCGAAAACTTGCCCGTTTGATGTGTTCTTTTGTATATCGACTCCCACCCTTTAATACATAATGTTGCTCATCAAAGTAGGGTGCGGAATAAGTTGCGTAAGGGTAAGGCAAAAAACCATCATAAGGATGAAACTGATTATTACACCACTCCCATACTAATCCGGTTTGTTGTAATAGATGGTTTTTAGCCGCTGCCTCCCATTCATATTCATGCGGTAACCTGGCTCCAGCCCATTTCGCATAGGCCGCTGCTTCAAACTGGTTTAACCCGTGTACGGGATGAGCCTCTTTCAAAGGGAATGGTCCTTGATGATCGATACCATACCAAATCCCGTTTTTATGTTTTTGCCAATGGTATGGGTGAGCCGAATTGTGATTGATGTTCCATTCCCAGCCTGCTTCGGACCAAAATTCTTTAGTTGAGTAAGCCCCTGAACTCATAAAACTTAAGTACTCACCATTTGATACTGGATAACGCGCTATATTGTAGCTACTCAAATCTACGTCGTGAACCGGGTGTTCATTATCATAAGGAACATTGCTTTCTACGTTACCAATATTGTAGGTGCTGGATACAATCGTAGTAAATTCTTTTTGTAGTTGACTAGATTCCAGGGCTTGAGATGGCGTGAATTCAGTGTGCCCACGCTGAATCTGCATTGTCGTTAGCACCATCATCATGGTTTCAATGTGTTGTGAATAGTGTTGGATTAAAAAATGAATTAAATAATCATTTTTTAATAACTCATGAGAGCTTAATTGTGTCGTTGCTAATTCAAGCAAGCTAACGTTTTCTACTTGTGTCTCTTTAGCCCATGCAAGCATGCTTTTTTTATCAGGTAACGCTGCGGCGCGGGATTGTTTGACACTTAATTCAGGTACGTAAAGTGATTTTAATGAGTCGCCGAGTATTTTTTTTTCGAGTAACTGTTCTTTTATCCAATAGCTTTCTGTGAAAACACAGTGCCCAAGGTGCCATCCAATCGGACTTAAGTCGGGGTGAAACTGTTTATGATAATGTGTTTTCGGGAGGGCACTGACAATATCAAGAGTTTCGTTTTGTAATAAGCGAAACGTCGCAATTAATTCCTTCATAATTTGTAATCTTCAATCACTCCAGAATGATCAAAACGCATAAAGCTATGCTCAGGGAAAGTGTTCCATGTCTCATTTGGAGAGAGAGGTTCCGATGCTAGCCAAACATTATTTTCTTTGTAAAGATAATAAAGACTGGGACAGTTTCCATTCAATGCATGTCGACAGGCATATAGTGAGTCCCCGTTACTGATGACGGTATTTAATAGTGCCGAGACGGTGTCACTACATATCGACTTTAAATCATTCATTGTTGAAATTATGGCATTGGATAATGAATCTTGATTTTGTAGGTGATGCTGTAACAAAGCGAATAAATACAATGAATCTGAATCACCCGTAATTTCTGCACTGATTGTATTTGGCAATAAATCGAGAAAACGTGCCTTAATATTTTTATCAAATGGTTTCAGGCTACCGTTATGGGTAAAAAT
The DNA here is from genome assembly GCA_963976795.1 of uncultured Gammaproteobacteria bacterium. GTDB lineage: Bacteria > Pseudomonadota > Gammaproteobacteria > Eutrophobiales > Eutrophobiaceae > UBA7359. The sequence goes on along the minus strand of CAXBLT010000006.1, from coordinate 92,070 downwards.
CAGATTATCTTTTATAAAAGGTTGAGTATTCGCCTCACTAACGCCCTGACCTGTTGTAGCACTGCGTACATTTGCCAGCCATAATTGACTACTAAGAGAGCGACCTAGACTATCCAAATTTATATCAGACCAGATAGGCAAGACGTTTTTATAGCTACTGGGAATATTGTTTGTCAGCCATGCGACACCGTAGCCATCTGCATTTAAAATGCCGCCTTGCATTTCTTTTGGCGCCCATGATTGCTGAACAAGGCTATGCTCATGTTCTTGCAAAAATACGGCTAGGGATATCTCAGTACCAAGATAAGCGGCTAATCGGCACATTAAAATTCTCTCTTTAGATTCGTCACGGTTATGTTATTTTAAGGTATCAGCTTAACAGGCCAAAACAGGTATTGAAATTGAATAGAGTGAATTATCAGATAGATGCAGATGGTGCATGGTTGTCTGGCGTACGTATTGTTCAATCGCCGAATTGTGACGAACGACCTGATTTATCGGACATCGATCTTTTAGTGATTCACGGGATAAGCTTGCCGCCCAAAGAGTATGGCGGTGGATTTATTGACCAGTTATTTACTAATACATTAATGCCTGACGCACACCCTTATTTTGGCGAGATACATGCGTTACGCGTGTCATCCCATTTACTCATCGACCGAGAAGGGGAGATAACACAATATGTTCCATTTATAAAACGTGCGTGGCACGCTGGGGAATCATCTTTTAACGGGCGTGAGCAATGCAATGATTTTGCTATTGGTATCGAGCTTGAAGGTTGTGATGAAGAAGCTTATTGTGAAATTCAATACACTACTCTGGCAATGGTAACGGACTTGATTTGTCAGCGCTGGAACAAGATCACAAAAGATCGTATTGTTGGTCATAGTGATATTGCGCCTGGTCGGAAGACTGATCCTGGGGTGGCTTTTGACAAGAACTACTACTACTCTTTACTAACACTATGACATTAATCGTTATTCTTATTGCCTTGAGCCTGGATTTTTTTCTGGGTGGGTTAGAGCGCCATCGTAATTTTAACTGGTGTGTTTCGTTGTATTACAGCTTAGAGAAACGGTTGGCGCAATATAAGTTCTGGGATGGGACATGCGGCTTATTACTTGTCTTAGCTATTGCGCTATCTGGGCTCATTATCGTGTTATGCCTTGCCTGTTCACTGTCATGGATAGTAGAGATAGTTATCTCTCTTATCGTATTGATTTATTGTCTTGCCCCGGAAGATCTGGATAACCGTCTTGATGAATATATTACCGCAGTAGATGAGGGTAAGGTTGATGCGGTGACTGAATTGGCAGAAGGTTTAATCGATGAAACATTGCTCAGCGAAAATGATTCTAACGAAATCGCGATCATTAAATCTAGTCTGGTGGAATCACATAAACGTACATTTTCCGTTATTTTCTGGTTTTTAATTCTGGGCCCTGTTGGCGCATTACTTTATCGAGTGGTTGATGAGATAAATAATGAGTTCAGCGAGATACGCAGTGGTTTTGCTGACAGTTCATCTATTTTAATCAACATTCTCGAATGGCCTTCATCAAGGGCAATGGTGCTCGGACTTGCCCTTGGAGGACATTTGGTTGATGCCATGCCAGGTTGGAGTAAATCAGAACATCTTTCCATTGAAGTGAATAATCAAGTCCTGATAGATGCTGGAATAGGGGCCTTACAATACAGAACAGACATTGACGTACCTGACAGAGAAAAGGCTTATTGGATAGATGAGCTTAAAGGATTGCTTAATCGAACCTTGATTATTTGGCTTGCCATATTAGGTATCATGACCTTGTCAGGCACGCTGGGTTAATTCACATTCGATGCGAAAAGTGGGGTCAGATACAACTTATTATTTACTAAGAGATCAGGCATAGTTTAAACTTTATTTTTAATTGGTTACAAGGAAGCAACCATGGCACGTTTACCTCGATTATGTCCTTCGGGCATACCTCAGCATGTGGTACAGCGCGGAAACAATAGGAGTGTTTGTTTTGGAAGCAAACATGATTTTGCTGCTTATTCAAATTGGTTAAAAGAATATTCACAAAAATTTCACGTTGCGATTCATGCTTGGGTGTTTATGACAAATCATGTTCATTTGCTGGTAACACCGACAAGTAGTGATGGGGTGTCTGCAATGATGCAGGCACTGGGCCGACGTTATGTTCAATACTTTAATTATCAGTATCAACGATCGGGCACACTCTGGGAAGGTCGTTTTAAATCGAGTCTTGTTCAGACAGAAACGTATTTATTGCAGTGTTACCGTTATATTGAGTTAAATCCGATTCGGGCAGACATGGTCCACGATCCCTCTGAGTATTTTTGGTCAAGCTATCGATGCAATGCTCTTGGTATTAACACTGAACTTTGTAAACCGCATGAAGAGTATTTAAGACTTGGAACGAATAAAAAGGAACGGTTAAGTGCATATAAATCTATGTTTAAAGCACATGTTGATGATGAGCTATTAGAGCAAATACGTAGCTCGGTTAATAAAGGGATGGCATTAGGCAATGACCGATTTAAAGAAGAACTGGAAACACTATATGGGCAAAGAGTAAGGCCTGCCACTATGGGGAGGCCAAAGAAAAGATGAGGAAAGTTGTATCTGACCCTACTTTCCGTATTCGATGATATAGTCATCTACGCGCTCAAACCTGAAACCGGTTTTATCATGGACTAACACGCAGTCTTGCTCGAACCACTCACCCAAAACAAATCTTGTTGCCTGTCTATTGTTTAATGGTACTTCATGTCTTGCCTGTCGGTGCGTGTGACCATGAATCAATGTTTCTACGTTAAAGCGTTCAAAAGTATTTAATACCGCTTCTTCAGTCACATCGATGATTTCCGGTGCCTTTTTCTGTACAGCCTCTGCCGCGTAGCCTCGAACGTTATGTGATATGTGTGTTCTCAATTTCAGAGGCATAATGAAATAGATCCATTTAATAACAGGGTTAGTAATAAATTTCCGCCATTTCTGATACTTCACATCATCAGTGCATAAGGTGTCTCCATGCATTAACAGAGTTTTTTTATCATTAAGCATAATGTCAGTTGGATCTTCGATTAAAGTACAGCCCGTTTTATTAGCAAATTCCTGGTTTAGATGAAAATCTCGATTGCCGCGCATTACAAATAATTGAGTTGAATTAACGTTTGAATAATCACGTAAAATAGAAATGACTTCCTGATTGGGTGGATGCTGATCATCGCAACCAATCCAGAAGTCATCAAACAAATCACCCAGTATGTAAAACGCATCAGCCTTTTTTGCTGCGCCCGACATTAACTTTTTGAATAAGGCAAGTTTTTCAGGTCGCCGATTACTCAGGTGCAGATCTGAAACAAAGAGCGTTGTCATTAGTGAATTAATTTTAAGGCGATTTAAAACGATTGAAGTTGAAATTAATCCTCTTCGAGTATGACTGCTTTTTCTATTTCAATAATATCTTCTGGTACATCTTGATGCCCATTGCGTGTCGTGGTTGTTTTTTCTTCGATACTGTTAACGACTTCAATTCCTTCTATGACTTTACCGAATACGCAATAGCCCCAACCATCTTGGGATTCAGATTTAAAGTCCAGAAACGCATTGTCATTAGTGTTGATAAAAAACTGTGCCGAAGCTGAATGTGGGTCGGATGTTCTGGCCATGGAGATACTGCCATATTCATTTGGTAATCCATTATTGGCTTCATTCTGAATTGAGTCCCGAGTAGGTTTGGAGTTCATGTCTTTATCCATGCCGCCACATTGAATCATAAAGTCTTTGATAACCCGGTGAAAGATAGTGCCGTCATAATGACCACTCTCAACATAAGCTATAAAGTTCTCGACTGTTTTCGGAGCCATTTCCGAATTGAGTTCTAGTGTTATTGGGCCGAGTGTTGTTGTCATTTGAACCTTCATGATTAATCTCCAGTATTAATATTAAGTGTTGAATTTTATATTGTGATTATGCCCAGATTGATATGAATGACAAATTCCTTTTGTCGCATAAGGTCCTTTCCGATAAGATGCGCGTCTATTATCTGCATGGGTGTGGGCGTATGTCGTGAACTGAGACGACTACATGTATCAGGGCACGAGGTGTTTTAAACGAACACTCATAAATAAATCTAAAAATATAAGCGTGTTAAAAATTTACAATAGTTTAAGTGGGCAAAAAGAAGACTTCACCCCAATCGAACCGGGCAAGGTGAGTATGTACGTTTGTGGCATGACTGTGTACGACTTATGTCATATCGGTCATGCGCGTGTGATGGTGGTTTTCGATATGATCTCGCGTTATTTGCGACACAGTCATTATGATGTGACCTATGTGCGCAATATCACTGATATCGACGATAAAATAATTAATCGTGCAAATGAGAACAAAGAGACTATCTCCGAGTTAACGGAACGTTTTATTGATGCAATGAACGAGGATGCAAGCGCACTTGGTGTTATTGCACCAGACGCAGAACCAAAAGCGACACTGCATATGCCTGAAATTATTGACATGATCTCAACGTTGATAGAAAGAAAACACGCCTATGTTGGTAGTAATAACGATGTCTATTTTGATGTCAGTTCGTATGAAGCCTATGGTCGTTTATCGGGCAAGAACACCGATGAGTTAAGAGCTGGTGAGCGTGTAGAGGTCCAGCAAGAAAAAGATGACCCATTGGATTTTGTCCTGTGGAAGGCATCGAAAGCAAATGAACCTAGCTGGTCTTCACCATGGGGCGAAGGTCGCCCAGGATGGCATATCGAATGTTCGGCAATGTCGACGCACTGTTTGGGCAACCATTTTGATATTCATGGTGGTGGTCAAGATTTACAGTTTCCGCATCATGAGAATGAAATCGCTCAATCAGTGTGTTCAACGGGCGAGGAGTTTGCCAATGTCTGGATGCATAATGGATTTGTTCGGGTTGACGAAGAAAAGATGTCGAAATCATTAGGTAATTTTTTTACCTTGAGAGAGGTGCTACAAAAGTTTCAACCAGAGGTGATACGTTTTTTTATCCTATCCAGTCATTATCGTAGTCCATTAAATTATTCAGTCGACAATTTGGAAGAGGCAAAGGCTGCGTTAAGTGGTCTTTACACGGCATTAAGGGACACATCTGACGCTAATGATGTTGAACCGGTTCAAAAGAGTCTGGATGAGTTCAATTCATTCATGAACGATGACTTTAATACGGCAAAGGCCATCTCGCTATTACATGAATTGGCACGAGATCTAAATCGAACCGCCAATAAGAGCTCAATTGAGGCGATTCAATTAACGGCGACGTTGAGAAAACTTGGCGGCATATTAGGCTTGTTGCAGGATGATCCAGTCGGATTTCTACAAGCGAAAATCAGCTCGAATGAAACCGATCTCGATGAAACGGCCATCCAAAGTTTTATTGATGAGCGTGTTGTCGCAAAAGCAGACAAAAATTATGAAAAAGCCGATCAGATCCGGGATCATCTCGGAAGCTTGGGTATTAGTCTTGAAGATACGCCACAAGGCACAGTTTGGCGGCGTAACTAATTGATTATTTTAGTATAGTTTATTTTAAGTTTGGGAATTGACGCGATACAGTGTACTGCGTATCATCCCACGTCCTGTTGAGGCAGGAGAGTTAATCAATCGGGGCATAGCGCAGCCTGGTAGCGCATCTGCTTTGGGAGCAGAGGGTCGGGGGTTCGAATCCCTCTGCCCCGACCATTTAACTTTAAAGTATTCTGGGTAAGGACATGAATGCGCCTGTAGCTCAACCGGATAGAGCACCGGCCTTCTAAGCCGGGGGTTAGAGGTTCGAGTCCTCTCAGGCGCGCCAATCAATGAAAACCAAATCATTGTGTGGTGTCAGTCTTTTGCTGATAATAGTTTAATTATGGTGAGCGTAGCTCAGTTGGTAGAGCCCCGGATTGTGATTCCGGTCGTCGTGGGTTCGAGTCCCATCGTTCACCCCATTTAATCACATCTGAACTTTGGGCCGTTAGCTCAGTTGGTAGAGCAGTGGACTCTTAATCCATTTGTCGTAGGTTCGACCCCTACACGGCCCACCACTTCTTTGACATAGTCAAAAAGTGTGCTCGGTGACGCCGTCCAAAATCGTCCCCGACAATCTTGTCGACTTCTACACCCCACATCACTTCATGATTATTTATTAATAAAGTCCCACTAAATTATTGATTGCAGGCTAAAAAAAAATCGTTCAGAATTAAGTGTAGTCAAAAAACGACTTAGTCCAGATTAAACAAAAATAAAATATAACAATTAATAGGCCGTTTATGGGTATTACTCAAGCAACCGCTATAACGCAAGAGCTCATTCCCCTTAAAGTTTTCATATTTCAATGCTCTTGAAAAACATATCCCGATTTTTTCTTTCCAGCCTTTTCTTTTTGGTCTTGGCTTTCCCTATGTATGCACAGGCCGCTGACGCTAAAGTTGTTAAAAAGGTCGCTTCTATAACGCAGAAAGAAGGAAAAACAGAAATCACGGAAGGCACAGATAAGACATTAACTTTTACGGTTACGCTTAGCTGTCCTGATGAGAGTCCTTTTGAATGTTCTGCAAGTACTTGTGCAACGACGGAGGCAGCGTGTAGTGATGAATGTACTCCGAACCAATGCCTAAATGGAGCGCAATGTGTCGACGGCGTTAATGCTTTTACCTGTGAGTGTGCGGCTGGATTTTCAGGGCAGAATTGTGAAACTAATATTGATGAGTGTGCCTCGAACCAATGCCTAAATGGAGCGCAATGTGTCGACGGCGTTAATGCTTTTACCTGTGAGTGTGCGGCTGGATTTTCAGGGCAGAATTGTGAAACTAATATTGATGAGTGTGCCTCGAACCAATGCCTAAATGGAGCGCAATGTGTCGACGGCGTTAATGACTATTCATGTACGTGCCAGCCTGGATTTGAAGGTGACAATTGTCAGGTATCCATTACGCCCGTGTTAAATCCGATTAGCGATCAAATTGTGAATGAAAATGGCCTAGTTAACTTCACGGCGACTGCTACCATCCCAGGCGATAATGGAACCCCTATTTATAGTTTGGAAGATGGGAAATCCGGTAATCTTCCAGGCGGAGCGTCAATTGATCCAAATACTGGCCTGTTTAGTTGGCAAACAAGCGAAACTGATGGTCCCGGCACAGTTACATTTGATGTTGTGGTGACGAATAGTAGTAATGCGGGGCTAACGGACAGAAAAACGGTTTCGGTTCAAGTTGCTGAAGTCAACAGTCCTCCAACGTTGAACCCGATTAATGACACGAGTGTGGAAGCGTCGACGGCACTTTCTTTTGCAGTGACCAGTGCTGATCCTGATATACCCGCCAACACCTTGAGTTACGCGATAGATTCGGCCTCGGCGACTAAGGGAATGGCAATTAATGCAGGCACTGGTGCATTTACGTGGACACCAACCTCCGCACATGCTGGCACTCATCCGATCACGGTCACCGCCACGGACGATGGCAATCCCTCACTCAGCGACACTTTCACTTTTAGCGTCGAGGTCACCCTTTCCATCACTCTCGATATGATTGGCGATCAATCCATTAGTGAGAATAGCCTCCTCACTTTCAGCGCTTCAGCAACTGTGCCTGGCGAAAGCGCGCCCCCGGTCTATTCGCTTGAAGGTGCCGTTCCTAACGGAGCCAGCATCGATCCGAGCACCGGTGTTTTTTCTTGGACGACAGACGAGAGCGACGGCCCGGGCTCCTACGTTTTCGATGTTGTCGCCACGCGTAGCGACAACGCTGCTGTTACCGACCGTGAAACCATTTCCATTGGCGTCTTCGAAAGCAACAGCCCGCCTGCGTTGAACCCGATTAATGACACGAGTGTGGAAGCGTCGACGGTACTTTCTTTTGCAGTGGTCAGTGCTGATCCTGATATACCCGCCAACACCTTGAGTTACGCGATAGACTCGGCCTCGGCGGCTAAGGGAATGGCAATTAATACAGGCACTGGTGCATTTACGTGGACACCAACCTCCGCACATGCTGGCACTCATCCGATCACGGTCACCGCCACGGACGATGGCAATCCCTCACTCTCGGGCACGTTAACGTTTAATATTGATGTTACTAGACCGGATTACTGTGCAGATTCACCCTGTCAAAACGGTGGGCAGTGTACGAACGGCGAGACAGAAGCTATCTGTTCGTGTGCGGCTGGATATGCGGGTGTTACTTGTCAAGTGGCCATTCCACCAAGCGGCGGCTCCGTCGAAGCGGAATCGACAGAAGTTAAGTCACAAGACACTGTCGTTGTTTCAGCAAACAATTGGGAAGGGGCAACGGATTCTGGTTTGACTTATACATGGTCGGCAACATGTGACGGTGAGATTGGTAATGGTGAGTTCGAAATTAATAAGAAAGAAGGCAAATGGACTGCGCCGCAGAATGAGACAGGGGAAGAACAGACATGCACCTTGAGTGTTGAGGTTACAGACGAAGGCAATAAGGCGAAATCAACTTCTTCTGTGAATGTGTCAGTTGCTATTGAAACTAAACCATCTAAATTAAAAACGATTGCCGGTCAGAATGCGAGCGATAAGGAAACCATTTCCTTAACAGTAAATGACAATGAAACCCTTAAATTCAAAGTGACTGCGGAGCTAGGTGATAACACCAGCGTTATCTATGGATGGAAATCTAATGAATCATTGGATTGTGATATTGATCAATCAACAGGTGATTTTACTTGCGACCCAGACGCATTATCCGATAAAGGCTACAAAAAACTTAATGTCGACATATTCTTACGAAACGAAGACGGTGAAGAACAAGATTCAAAAACGGTTGAGATTAATGTTATAGACGTCGATGAGCCTCCAGTGGTGAGTGGACAGTTATTTAATGTAGAAATTGGATTAACTGTTGGTGAAAGTTATGAATTAGATCTTTCTCAATATGTTACTGACGATAAAGATTCTTTTGATAATGGTGAACTGTCAGCTGTAGTTGAGAGTGGGCCTGGTTTTGGAAGAGTGACGATAAGCCCTAGTGGGATTTTAAGATTCAGCGCTAATGAAAGAGGGGAAGGCAGTATTAGCTTCATTGCGACCGATACTAATGAAGGTAGTGTTACGGGAAAAGTCGCAATTACCGTTTTTAACGGTGCCCCTAAAGGAATAGATGGTGAATTAAAGGTATTTTCTGGAGTTGATAATGAAATAAATCTTTCTGATTATTTTTCTTACCCCGATAAGGATGAACTGACTTATGATGTCACGCTTAAAAATGATTCTTCTAGTGATACTATTAGCATATCCGGTAGCACGTTGACTTTCGCAACCTCAAAACATGAAGATCGTACACAAATCATCAGTGTTACAGCAGTTGATTCTAATGGCTCATCCGGCGAAGCGAATCTCACATTGGAAATTACAGGGACTACAGGACTGTATGTAGCCAAGAAATTTGACGAACTATATGAAACTGCCGGTACCGGCGGCGCCGTGATTGATGTGCTGAATTTAAATGAACACATTAAGTCGGCCGAAGGGCATGAAGTATATTATAGTATCGAAGATGATTCTTACGAAGTACATACAAAATCAAAAAATCGAATTGGATTAATATTTGAGATATTGAATGACGGAAAGCTACGGTATTTTGATACAAATCAGAGCATACAAGCTAATAGTGAAATAACAATTAAACTCACAATCGAAGCAGAAGATTCTGAAGGTAACACGTTAATTCAGAACATCACTATTAAACATTCACCTAATGATCAATTTTAAGAATGCTAAGTGTGAATATTATTCTAGTTAACGTTTCTCACTGCAAAGATAAGTGATGAAATTTATTCAATACACAATATTCAGTCTGTTCCTTGCCTCAGGGATAAACCTGTTTGGTTTGTCTTTCGTGTACGCAGAAGAAGATTCTGTGACGGTGCCTTACACTATCACCGGCGTTGATGCGGCTGATTACGAGGATAAATTAAACGGCAAGCTGGTATTCAAAAAAGGTGAGTCGTCGAAAGAAATCACACTGACTATTAAAAATGATGAGAAGGTTGAGGAAGACGAAACCTTCGCGATTACGCTCAGTGTCACCGACGGAGTTACACTGAGCGAGAAGAAAACTGTTACAGGCACAATCCTCAACGATGATTTCCCTACTGTTGCTATCAGCACTAAAAGCATAACTAAAAAGGAAGGTGAAGGTGGAGACAGCACCAAATATTCTTTCCCGCTCATACTTGAAGGCTTTCCAAGAGATGAGACGACAACAATTACTTATGACATTAGAGGCGAGGGACTGAAAACCACAGACTTTGCTGGAAAATTGACCGATATACAATTATCTCTACCTCCCGGCGTTGGTAATGCAAATTTAGATATCTATGTCGCTAACAATGATGTTGTAGAAGGAGATAAAACCTTTGAGGTTGTTATTACTGAGTTAAGCGAAGGTGTCATACTTAAAACCGGTGGTGTCGCCAAAGGTATTATCCAGAATGATGACGTGGATTATTGTGCAGACACTCCCTGTAATAACGGTGGCACGTGTTCAAATGATCCGGAAAATGAAACGTTTCAATGTACCTGTGCGGAAGAGTACGAAGGTGAAACTTGTGAGAAAGTAATACAGAAACTACCTGTCGCGAAAGATCTATCTATAAAGATAGATGAAGATACAGAATCGTTATTTAGTACTAGTTTCTCTGATCCTTCTATAAGTACAGAAGAACTTGCCGATATGGGTTCAAGTGCGAGAGAGAAACTTCGACCTAATATCAATATAACCAAAAAGCCTAAGCATGGCGAGGTGAGCGTTAGTTTTGTAAGTGGTGATAATGCGGAAATAGTTACATATAAGCCAAACACGAATTGGTCAGGCGAAGATTCGTTTTCATATACAATAACAAGTGCGAGAACGAAACTAACTTCAAACGAAGCAACGACCACGATTACAGTAACACCGGTCAACGATGCGCCAACTGTTAAAAATAGAATAACCGATCAGGAAATTACAGCAGGAGATGAGCTTAAGATCGATGTATATAGTGCATTCAGTGATGCCGATGAAGATGTGCTCACGATTACAGGAAAGGGGCTTCCAGAAGGTGCGGTTCTAGTAGGTATCCAAAATACAGAAAAATTCTTCATGACCAGGGATAGGCTGAGTGATGTAGGTGAACACACCATCACAATTACTGCCGATGATAAGAAAGGTGGAAAGGTTTCGATGACGTTTAAGCTGACGGTTACAAAACCTAATTCTGATCCAGTCGCTCAAGACGATGAACAAACACTCTCTGCTGATAGTAAATCGACAATCATAAAAGTATTAAATAATGACGCTGACCCTGATAAAAACGATAAGTTAACAGTAACCACAATTGATACAACGGGGACGACAGGACTGGCGACCTTGTCTGGTGGTGTATTGAGATACGATCCGGACGGTGCGTTTGCAAGTTTAGGCATTGGCAAGAGTGCAGTGGACACGTTTACCTATACGGTAAGTGACAGTCACGGTGGTACCGATACGGCGACGGTAAAGATTACGATTAGTGGAGTAAACAGTGCGCCTGAAGCAAAGGATGATAGTGTCGCAACCGATGCTGACTTAACGTTTGCTGCGAATGACAGTGAACGGGCGATAACAGCAGATATATTAGGAAATGACAGTGATGCAAATAGTGAAGACACGTTAGCAGTAACCGCAATTGATACAACGGGGACAACAGGACTGGCGACCTTGTCTGGTGGTGTATTGAGATACGATCCGGACGGTGCGTTTGCAAGTTTAGGCATTGGCAAGAGTGCAGTGGACACGTTTACCTATACGGTAAGTGACAGTCACGGTGGTACCGATACGGCGACGGTAAAGATTACGATAGAGGGCGTTAAGGAAACCACATTAGCTTGTCCTTCAGATCAGATTAAATGTAGCGATGGCACGTGTAAAATGATGGCTTCAGAATGTCCGACAAGTACATCAACGTTAACAACTACGAATACCTGCCCTTCATCAACACCGATTAGGTGTGACGATGGTCGTTGTATGGTGTCGCAAGAAGATTGTTCGACTACGACTTCCTGTGCTGCCCCGACTCCATTCAAATGCCCGGATGGAAGTTGTAAGGCAACAGCTACAGAGTGTACCACTGCATCTACTACGGAGACTAAAAGGCAGATACCGGATCAGGTATTCCGTATACCTCGTACAAATGCAGATGTAACTGTAAATATTAAGTATAAGGACATACTGTTTGAGCCTGACTTGGGGTATGGAAAACGAACTAACCCTGTAATGGAAGGCCACCCAAAGACTTTATCATTAAGCACGGGTGCTATGCAGGAACTGGTAAGTATTAAAGGCAAGCTTACAGAGAAGGATGTGGGCAGTTATACGATAAAGCTGACAAGTCATAAAAAAGTCATATCAGAATTTAAGTTAATAGTTAAACCGAGTAACGTTCCGCCAGTCGTTAAAGATAAGATACAGGACATCGTGAAAAAGGCAGGTGAGTCTCTAGGGGTTGATGTCAGTCCTAAAACTATATTCAGTGATGCGGATGGTAATTTATCTAATGCGCGCCCTCCTGAAGTAACGGGTTTACCAAAGAGTCTATCTCTAGTTAATACCGTCACGGAGCAGGATTTTATTATAGGAGGCAAGCTGACAGAAGATGATGCAGAAAAGAGCCCATATACCATTAAGGTTACTGTAACAGATGATAAAGGTGCCTCTGCTTCAACAGAATTTACGTTGACGGTGAAGCCAAAAGCTGACGCAAACAAGCCTCCGAGTGTTAGAACTGGTATTGATATAGCAAAGGAACTTAGAGACCGTGAAGTGACGGTAGGAGAGAAAATATCCCTTTGGATTGAAGGTGCAGGATTTTACTTTCAAGACGACGAAGATAATTATCTCACAGGTCTATCTACAGTGACGGATGTCCCGGATTTCTTGAAAAAGAATCTACTCGATAACAACATTACTGAATTTGCAGGTACGCCTACAGAAAAGGATGTAAAGGACAGTCCTTACATCATAAAAGTGTCAACTAAAGATAGTAAGGGTGCAGAATCTGAAACACTGACATTGAAGCTGACGGTGAAGCGTAAAGCAACGACCAGCCCTACTGAAACAGCTAAGCAATGTCCTGAAGGTACTGTTCGACAATGCGTAAGTATTAGAAGAGGAATATGTAAAAAATATGAATGTAAAGCTACTGCTATTAAAGAAAAAGATATTAAACCGAAGCAGATAGAATTTAACATTGAAAGCATAACGCAAGCGGAAGGAACGGCTGGCGAATCTGAATACGTATTTACAGTACGCCTTGTTGATGGTCCTACAGAAGATGAAGTGAAAGCGCAATACAGTGTGAAAGGATCTGGCAGTAATCCTGCAAATGCAGATGATTTTGTTGATGATGCGTTTCCACAAGGTGAGTTGATAATTCCTGCTGGACAAGAAGGCAATGCAATCAGAATTCAGGTGAAAGGTGATGCTGAGAAGGAAAAGACTGAACAATTTACCATTACGCTGAGTAATCCTTCATCTGGTGTAGAAATAAAGGCAGACGGCAAGAGCTCCATAGGTGTTATCCAGGATGGTAATGATACTGGTAGTAGTACTGATACGTTTGCAGCTGATACTTATCAATGTCCTGTTTGTATGAATGATGGCGAATGTACCGATGGCAGAAGTTGTACTTGTCCAGAAGGGTTCTCAGGTGAGATTTGCGAACTCGCTGATTCGAGTACACAAGACACGGGCTCTACAGATACGAAGCCCAGAAAGGAATTTAAATTAGTCGAAGGTAGTAGGAAGTTTCTATTAATGGATTCCAGATTGAGAAGCGGCAGTAGTCCAACCCAGTTTGAAAGTTTGACTAAGAGTGTTACTGCAATAACTAATCCGACTGCTACAACGACATTTACGCCAATTGCATTGACTGTGTCAGGTACCCCAGTAGTGGATGCTGATAATGCGCCTACTACTATAGAAGTAAGAATTGATGCTGTTGGAACGAATACACTCTCAGCCGTTTTGAATGGCGCAGGTGCACCAACAACCGCCTTTACCTGGTTGGCCGGTGTTCCAGGGCCTGGACAGGCAGCACTCGCAGTCCCTGGTAGCCCCTTTCAGATCATCAGCCCTGCGGGCGGTATAATGAACGCCGGTGCAGTGGACTTAATCGTTAAACGAACCACGGATAACATATTCTTTAAGATTTCCATTAATTGGACTGATGATGGCGGTCTTGCGAACTCCACATTAACTTCCATGAGTGGATTCAACTGTGGCACTTCTCAGGCGAATTGCCCATGATGAAATTAAACATAGTTAAGCATGTAGTTATCGTTCTGGTTTCAGTGGTAATGACAGCTGGGTTGTCTGGCTATGCCGAGGCGTGGGAATTTCGACAGTTTTCACCTATCGGCCCACCTGAATTATACGGGCCACCCGGTGCTGTATTTGCTGAAAGTCTGAACCTTAACCTCAAGTTGGAACCTATTCCTCCAGGGGAGATCAAAAAAGCCGTCCGTGATTTTTTTTCTGCCTGGAATTCAGGTTCGATCGACACGTTGTTGGCACCGAGTTTTGTTAACGCAGAACGTCTTTTAGATACTATTGAATCTACTGTTCCCAGAAATGCACAGATTCGTGTGCAATCCATTCAGTCAACGGCGACACTGCCTGGCGATTTGATAGAAGAGTTGCCGGACGGACAAGGGTTCGATCGCATTGTCAGAGTTACCGCAACTGTTCAAACACAGATCGAATTTACTGACTCTAATGGCTTTCAAAAAATTAATGGTGTCAGCGACTATACCTTTCAAGTGAGAGAGGAGTATAGATAAGCATGGCAGGAAGACAGGTTCTTGTTTCCCCTCACTCTTTCTGTACTGCACTTCTTGCTGGTTGGCTTTGTATGGGTGTTACGCTGTGTTGGGCGGAACCAGTTAATCTTAAACTGGATAATGTTCTGCCGGATTGGTCTATTAGCGGTTATAACACCTATCGAGCGGATACCTTTGAGCACAGTGGTGATACTACTGCCAGTCCTTATCCAAACAGAGGGTTTCAACAGTTCGACGATTTTAACCTTAATTTCAGTCGACAGTTTTCTGCTTATGAAACTGTTAACGCGCAGATTTCAGGTACGGTTGATGATTCTGAATACAGGACGGCCAAGGAAGGGCTTATTTTCGAAAGAGGGTATTTGACCTGGGAGAAGGGCGATGTTGGGATTCCTTTTCGTATGGAATTCGGCGATTTTTTCGGCAACCAGACCTACCGAACTTTACAACGATCACTAAAAGGTTTTCAGATTGAGCTACAACCGGAACTGTTTCTGGGGAAACGGCATTCGATCCAACTGTTCGGTGGCATCACCAATCAAAATTACCGAGAGCTGAACGATGAAAAGGATTTTTTCAGCGGCGCTTCCTGGCTTATACCTGAAACGCAATTGGGATTGTTCTCCCTTACGGTTGTTAATAACACCACCGAACCCGTCAATAATAATTCGAAGTTATCCCAGACGGTCTACAGTATGGCCTGGGGGAAGGCGGCCGAGTATTTTCAGCAGAAGCTGGAAATAGAGGCGGAGTATGCTTTGTTTAACGGTGACCATTCGAGTGGTGCCGAACAGCACCAGAAGGATGAAGGCTTTTTTGCCCAGCTTAAAGGTAAGAGCAACAATATCCCATTGACCTACCGATTTCGTCACGAACGCTATGGTGATGATTTTCGACCTAATGGTTCCTCTATCACGGCTAATCAGCGTTCAACAGAGATTCATCTTGGTTGGCGGTTTTCTACCGGGCTCAGCGTCAGAGGTCGTTTACAAACCTTCAGAACCAATTGGGAAACCATTAACCCCACCGACCGAGATGTTGCAGGTCTGACTTTGAGTGGTACTTTTATTCCTGCGATCCAGTTATCGGGGACAGTGGGTTCCTTTGTATCAGACAATGAGACTCGGGATGACACGACGCGTTCATTGACTCATTCGACCAACGCCTCTTTTTCACTCCCTATTGTGGACCATTGGGTTGGTCGTTTTGGGGGGCTTTTAACTGAAGTGGATAATCGTGTCAGCGGCGATACTACGGTTAGCCGTCAGATATCGGTCGGTGTGGATCATGATTTTGATATTAGCGGCTTTATCGGATCTATTTCGCCTAGCCTGGTTTTAAGAAACACCACTATTGCTGGAAGCGTTACCACATCAGACATATCGCCTGCCATGTCTTTATATTTGACTAAAGGCAATCATAATCTGGCATTATCACATAATACATTATTACAAGATTCCAGAAGTTTGACTGGTAACGATACGGACACGCATCAAACATCATTAAATTATTCCTATAGTTGGAATAGTCATCAATTCCAAATCGAAGGTAATTATTTTGATCGTAACCCCATTCCTGGAGACGATACTCATGCCTATCGTATTGGTGTTTCATGGACGTATAACTTCGACCGGCCCGCTCGAGCAGCCAGACCGGCACAACCAGTTCAACAAGTTTCTCCTGAGGAGCGAGGGGCTGCCGTTGTCGAAGCATCTGGGTCATATAACGCTGTAGCGAATATAGCAGATTTGGCTCCTGGTATGGATATGGGGGTTATTCAAGCAAGATTAGAGAGTTGGGGAATTATCGATCCTCTAGTTCGCTCAGGTCTTTCAATATATGAAACGCCCTTCATAGAGGCTATCGATCATAGGCAGCGCTTAGGTCTAATTTCTTCAAATAACGAGTTGACCAAATCTGTGTTGGCAATTGAATTTGATGATCTTGGCGATATTGATAGTACGCTTCAGGTTTATGAAGAGGTGCGTAAAGTGTTATTTGACCGCTATGGCCCGCCTATTAACAGAATTGAAGAGGGTGAGTTTTCTTCTAGTCTGGGAGCCGACTTACGTTCTGGCCGCTTCACACGTATCATTGATTGGGAAACTAAAACTGGAAAACTGCGTTTCGGCATACCGTTCAGGACAGATGGTCAAGTCAGGATGGAACTTATTCATGCCAGTAACTTCCCAACCGGAGAAAATAATTTCTGGAGTATAGAGCAGTTACGTTAATCTCCTCTTAAGTAGTGCATAAGTAGGGTCAGGTATAAATTTCAGGGATTCCCACAGAGAATTTAAACTAAGTTAGATTCGATACTCAAATTGGTTATAAGGAAGCAACCATGGCGAGATTTTCCCGCAATTAACACTCTGAGTGTTATCCAACACGTGACCCAACGTAGAAACAGTAGAAGAATTTGTAGAGTTGAGCCTGTTGCAATGGGACGCCTGAAGAAAAGTCAGACTTGCTCCCACTTTTTAACAAATCCTAAATTATTACATTAAGGGCATTTCTATTTATTTGCTGGTAATATGTCGTTTGTATTGAAGATTCTTAGATAAGAATCATTAAGAAACTATAAATATAATATGCATATGGAGGCTGCATAATAAAATATTAGGTGATTAAAAAATCAATGTCTAAGCAGACGGTTTTACTTGCTGATGATGATCAAACTACACGTATGGTTTTGTCAGCAATCCTCGAAAGTCAGGGTTATCTCGTCGATACAGCAGAGCGCGGCGAAAAGTGTCTTTTTCTTGCCCTTGAAAATACCTACGATGCGATATTAGTGGATATCAATATGCCAGGAATTGGCGGTATTGACTTGTGTAAAAGACTCCGCGAACTTTCTCGTTACAAGATGGTGCCTATCATTTTTATCACGTCTATGGATGAAGAATCAAGTCTGACAGAGGCTTTTTCCGTGGATGCAAGCGACTTTATTACTAAACCAGTCAACCCCGTAGTATTAGCCGCCAGATTAAAAAATCACTTGGACAAAAAACAATATTATGATGAGCTTGAGCGCGTTCGACATTATTTGAATCGTTATATCTCTCTAAGGACACAGCGTATGGTCGAGGCCTATTCCTTAACTGGTCTGTTGCCGACACCAGAGTTGCATCAGGTTTGTGTCATGTTTACTGACATACGTGGTTCGACAGAATTAAGCAGGACGATTGATCTCGATGTGCTTTTTGCTCGTATTAGCCAAACTTTGGGTCGACAAGTCGATATGGTTTCTAAATTTAATGGTTATATCGATAAATTTGGTGGTGACGGCTTGATGGCTATTTTCGACGGGGAAGAATCAGCTGTAAATGCTAGTAGGTGCGCCCAGATGATACTTAAAACCGAAATTAAGGAGTCTGATGAACCGCTACCGATTGGAATTGGTTTACACTATGGCCCTGTTTTGATGGGCAATATCGGTTCTGATGAACATCTCGATTATTCAGCGTTAGGTGAAACGGTTAATCTTGCTTCGCGAATTTGTGAGCATGCAAAATCGATGCATATAGATATGAGTCAGCAAGTAGTTGAAAAACTTAAAGCTATTCCCGATTTTTCTTTTGGTGAGATTGACGCAGTTATGTTTCGAGGTTTTAATGAAGCAACATTGGTGCATACTTTATTAACAAATTCGGATAATGTCGCTTATATCGATGGCTAATCTGGATTGAGTAATTATTTTATTAAGTATTTAGTAAGGAACATAAGAGCAGATAAGTGTCTAAAAAATCATGAAACGCCATAATTACTTTAAAATGCTACAAACACTGTTAATATCAGTGGTTTTATCAGTCTCAGTTCCCGTTCTTGCTGATGGAGGCGAAGATAGAAGTGTCAAGCCTCTTGATGGTGAATTGATGTTACCCGATGATTATAATAAAGCAGAGGATAAAAAGTGCATGACGGTCTGTGAACAATGGGGTGAAGACTGTATAATCAACCCAAGAACGGGTAGTAGAAAGTGTCGACGAGTTTGTAAATCATTTACCGAAGAATGTTTTTAAATACGGTCATAATATATTAACCCACCTGTAATATTCAGATTTAACTAAATCAGTTGTATAACATTTGAATAAAAGTGCCTTTAGACGGGCTACAGGAATGGTTTGTGCGTATTTTTTGCTCAAAACCTTGAGTTTACTATGGTGAGGGCAAGGCAAAACTTATAAAATAGGTCAGTACCTTATAAATATTAGTAAGTTATACAAAATTATTAAGAGATGAGGTGTTAGACTAAATATCATGCGAGAGTGGCGGAATTGGTAGACGCGCTGGTTTTAGGTACCAGTATCGTAAGATGTGAGAGTTCGAGTCTCTCCTTTCGCACCAATACACAATTTTCAATGTGTAACCATCAAGAGAAGAGCGTTAATACATTGATTTATCTTAATATTTGAGGTCTTACAGGATGCAAGTTTCAGTTGAAAGTACCGGTGCTCTCGAGCGTAAAGTTCGTGTTGAAGTACCAGAAGATAGGGTTAGTTCTGAAGTCAGCGATCGTCTGCAAAAAATGACGAAGACGACAAAGGTTCAGGGGTTTCGTCCTGGCAAGGTGCCTCTGAAAATTGTGCAGGGTAGATATGGTTTGCAGGTACGAAAAGAAGTCGTCGGTGAATTGGTTCAATCTAGTCTTTATGAAGCCATTACCCAAGAAGACCTGAAACCCGCCGGCCAACCGCAGATAGATGAACTTAAAGATGAGTCGGGAGAGGATTTAGCCTTTACGGCAACGTTTGAAGTCTATCCTGAAGTCAAACTTGAGGAAGTAGGTGGGCTGGAGTTTGAAAAACCTACCTGTGATGTGTCTGAGGATGACATCAGTCACATGATTGAAATGTTACGTAAGCAGAGACGTGAATTAAAAATTGCAGAAAGAGCAGCGCAAAATGGTGATGTCCTTAATATTAACTTCGAAGGATTCATTGATGGCGTGGCATTTGAAGGTGGTACAGCGGAAAATTACGAACTTGAATTAGGCAGCAACAGTTTTATTGCCGGGTTTGAAGAGGGTCTTGTCGGTGCGTCCGAAGGCGATGATGTAGAGGTCAATGTGAAATTTCCTGAAGAATACGGCAATGAAGCTTTGAAAGGCAAAGATGCCGAATTCAAGGTCAAGGTTAATCTGGTTAATGAGACTGTTTTGCCCGAAGTAGATGAGGCGTTCATGCTGGAATTTAACGTAAAGGATGGCAAGGAAGAGACGTTACGTGCTGAATTGAAACGTAATATGGAACGCGAGGTTAGTTTAACGCTACGTCGTCAAATTAAGGATACTGTTATGGATGCTTTGCATGAGGCCAATAAAATTGAGCTTCCGCAGGCATTAGTGATGAATGAAGCGCACCGCGCCAAACATGATTTTGAAAATAATCTAAAACGACAGGGACATAATGCGGGCGCAATCGGTTCTTTGGATGCGTCGGTTTTTACTGAACAGGCAAAAAAACGTGTCTCATTGCAATTGATTCTGGGAGAAATAATTAAACAAAATGAGCTAAAAGCGGACCCGGAAAAAGTAAAAGAAATGATAGAACAAGTCGCTTCAGGTTATGAAGATCCCGCCGCAGTACTCAACTGGTACTATTCAGATCAAAAAAACCTGGCAGAAGTAGAATCTTTGGCTTTAGAAGACGATGTGGTTGATTGGGTTTTGGGGCATGCTAACGTTACTGATAAAGCATGTACATTTGACGAAATTATGAATAAAGGGCAGACTGCTGGCTAAAGTAATAGCAGTTTTTGTCCGATAACGGATAACTATGAATAACACTGAAATTCAGGCACTAAACTTGGTGCCGATGGTAGTCGAACAGACATCACGAGGTGAGCGAGCCTATGATATCTATTCTCGACTCTTAAAAGAACGCGTCCTCTTTCTAGTGGGCCCAGTTGAGGATAATGTCGCTAACGTGATCGTTGCTCAACTGCTCTATCTCGAGTCTGAAAATCCAGACAAGGATATTCACTTCTATATAAATTCTCCCGGTGGTTCTGTTACCGCTGGTATGGCGATATATGACACCATGCAATTCATAAAACCGAATGTCAGTACAATGTGTATTGGGCAAGCGGCCAGCATGGGGGCTTTATTACTTACCGGTGGTGAGAAAGGAAAACGTTTTTGTCTGCCTCATTCACGAGTCATGATTCATCAACCGCTGGGTGGCTTTCAGGGGCAAGCGACAGACATTGACATCCATGCAAAAGAAATCCTATATGTCCGCGAACGCTTGAACAATATACTTTCAAATCACACTGGACAGTCTATTGAGACGATTCAAAAAGATACTGAACGTGATAATTTCATGAGTGCAGAAGCAGCAAAAGATTATGGTCTGATAGATGATGTGCTTCATGATAGGGGTGTTTTGCCAGAAGTTCATCAAAACGAAGCTGAACAAGAACCTGAATAAAATGTTTGATTGTAAAAAAGCCTGGGGTAGTAAGCGATGACTGACAGAAAACAGGGTAAAAATGGTGATGGTGATCGATTACTGTATTGTTCATTTTGCGGCAAGAGTCAGCATGAAGTCCGAAAATTAATTGCAGGGCCATCTGTTTTTATCTGTGATGAATGTGTCGAATTGTGTAACGATATCATTCGCGAAGAAATTCAAGAGAAATCAGTTGCTGGAGTTGGCACAGCTCTGCCAACACCTCGCGAGATAAACAAAATTCTCGACGAATATGTTATTGGTCAGGAGAATGCAAAGAAGATACTGTCTGTTGCCGTATACAATCATTATAAGCGCCTTGAGCAAGGCATCAAAAAGTCTGATATAGAGCTATCTAAAAGTAATGTGCTGTTGGTCGGCCCTACAGGCAGCGGTAAAACACTTTTGGCTGAAACGATGGCGCGACTATTGAATGTGCCGTTTACGATCGCGGATGCGACAACGCTAACAGAAGCCGGCTACGTCGGTGAGGATGTCGAAAATATCATCCAGAAGTTACTGCAAAAATGTGATTATGACGTCGATAAAGCACAGACAGGTATAGTGTATATAGATGAAATCGACAAGATCTCACGCAAATCTGATAACCCGTCTATTACTCGAGATGTTTCAGGTGAAGGCGTACAGCAAGCATTATTAAAACTTATTGAGGGTACTGTTGCCTCAGTGCCGCCTCAAGGTGGACGTAAACATCCTCAACAAGAATTTTTACAGGTTAATACTGCCAATATATTGTTTATATGTGGCGGCGCCTTTGCAGGTTTAGATCGTATTATTCGTGAGCGTTCTGAGAAAGGCGGTATTGGTTTTTCTGCTGAAGTTAAGAGTAAAGACGATAGAAAGAGTATCAGCGAGGTATTGCAAACTGTTGAGCCCGAAGATCTTATTAAATACGGGTTGATTCCCGAATTTGTAGGGCGACTTCCCGTTGCTGCGACATTGGGTGAATTAGATGAAGATCAACTGGTACAGATACTCCTTGAACCAAAGAATGCAATTACAAAGCAATATATTCGCTTGTTTGAGATGGAAGGCTGTGAGTTGGAGTTCCGTGAAGATGCATTACGAGCGGTTGCTAAAAAATCAATGGAACGTAAGACTGGTGCTCGAGGGCTGCGCTCTATAATGGAAAATGTATTATTGGACACGATGTATGATTTGCCTTCTATCGATGATGTTACCAAGGTCGTTATAGATGAAGGTGTGATAAACGGCGAATCTGAACCGCTGATGATCTATGAGGGTGCTGAAATGTCAAAGGTGGCATCTGAATAAGGGGTATTTTTTAACTCCTTCCTGCGTTGCATAGATCATTATTACAACATGGTCCTATTGAAAAGAGGTTTCTGAGTCACAATATTTAAATGACGCTAAACTAAACTCTTAAAGTATTAATTAATTAAAGGTTTCCCATGACGCAAGAAACAGAATCATTACCAGTATTGCCGCTACGAGATGTAGTGGTTTACCCTCATATGGTCATCCCATTGTTCGTTGGTCGTGAAAAATCTATAAAAGCGCTCGATAGAGCGATGGAAGGCAGTAAGCAGATTATACTGGTTGCTCAGAAAAGTGCTGCGGATGATGATCCGGGTCAGGATGAAACCTATGACGTAGGTACTATGGCTAATATCCTTCAGTTACTCAAATTGCCTGATGGCACTATCAAGGTGCTTGTCGAAGGAACAGCTAGAGCAGGTATAAAAGAATACAGAGAAGCTGAGGGCATGTTTATCGCAGATGTGGAACTGCTTGAACCAATGGTCATTGATGAACAAGAAATGGATGTTCATGCGCGTTCAGCTATGAATCAATTTGAACAATATGTGAAGCTGAATAAAAAAGTCCCGCCTGAAATAATTTCATCTTTAGCGAGCATCGATGATGCTAGTCGTCTTGCGGACACGATCGCGGCTCATATGTCGATAAAAATTGAGGAAAAACAACAAGTATTAGAAATTATCGACATCAAAGATCGCTTGGAACACCTTATTCATTTGATGGATGCCGAGATAGACTTGCTACAAGTTGAGAAACGAATTCGTGGTCGTGTGAAATCTCAAATGGAAAAAAGTCAACGTGAGTATTATTTGAATGAGCAGATGAAAGCGATACAGAAAGAGTTAGGTGAAATGGAAGATGTCCCTAACGAAATCGAAGAACTCGCAGGCAAGATTGAAAAGGCAGGCATGCATAAAGATGCCAAAGAAAAGGCAGAGGCAGAGCTAAACAAGTTGAGAATGATGTCACCAATGTCTGCCGAAGCAACGGTTGTTCGCAACTATGTTGATTGGTTAGTCGGCGTGCCATGGAAGAAACGCAGCAAAGTTTCTCAAGACATTGTCAAAGCAGAGGCCATTCTGGAAGAAGATCATTATGGACTTGAGAAAGTAAAAGAACGCATTCTTGAATATCTTGCTGTGCAATTACGTGTTAAAAAGATGAAGGGTCCAATTTTATGTCTTGTTGGCCCTCCAGGCGTGGGTAAGACATCATTAGGCCGTTCCATTGCCAGAGCAACTAACCGCAAATTTGTGCGTATGTCACTCGGTGGTGTACGCGATGAAGCAGAAATACGTGGGCATCGTCGAACTTATATCGGTTCTATGCCAGGAAAGATCGTCCAGGGAATGTCAAAAGTCGGTAAGAAAAACCCGCTTTTCTTATTGGATGAGATAGACAAAATGGCTATGGATTTTCGTGGGGATCCAGCTTCAGCATTACTTGAAGTATTAGATCCAGAGCAAAATAGTACATTTAATGATCACTATCTTGAAGTCGATTATGATTTGTCAGAAGTGATGTTTGTTACTACTGCAAATAGTTTAAATATCCCCGCCCCGTTACTGGATCGGATGGAAGTGATTCGTTTATCAGGTTATACCGAAGACGAAAAGGTAAATATCGCCAAGCGTTATTTGATCCCAAAACAACTCGAACGAAATGGTTTGAAAGATGGTGAGGTCTCAATAAGGGATAGTGTCGTGCGAGATATTATTCGTTATTATACGCGTGAAGCTGGAGTGCGTAATCTTGACCGAGAGATCGCAAATATATGCCGTAAGATTGTTAAACAGATACTGCTCAAGCCCACTGAAAAAAGTATTATTGTCACCCCGAAAAAACTGGAGTCTTTACTGGGTGTTAAGCGATTCAGGTATGGAAAGGCAGAAGAAGAAAATCGAATTGGACAGGTTACAGGTTTGGCTTGGACAGAAGTTGGTGGTGAACTTTTAACAATCGAAGCCGCGATAGTTGATGGCAAAGGAAAAATAACGCGTACAGGGAAATTAGGCGAAGTTATGCAGGAATCAATTGAGGCGGCCATGACTGTAGTTCGTAGTCGTAGTGAGGTGTTGGGCATAGAACATGAGTTTTATAAAGAGCATGATTTTCATATACATGTTCCTGAAGGTGCGACGCCTAAAGATGGACCTAGTGCTGGTGTGGGAATGTGCACAGCGATGGTCTCTGCATTATGCGGTATACCGGTTAGATCAAATGTGGCTATGACAGGTGAAATTACCCTTCGTGGTGAAGTGTTGCCTATAGGTGGGTTAAAAGAAAAACTACTTGCGGCTTTACGTGGTGGTATAGACACTGTATTAATTCCCTATGAAAACGAAAGGGAATTAGCTGAAATACCAAAGAATATTCAACAACATATTGATGTTCGTCCAGTTAGGTGGATTGATGAAGTGCTTGATGTTGCATTGGAGCATATGCCGAAACCGATTGCTAAACTAAAATCGGAATCTGACATAGTTAAGAAAGATGAAGCAAAGGGAAATGATAAAAGCGATCTAATCAGACCTCATTAATAAAAGTGCTGGGCAATTATTTCTAAATATTGCCAAAGCATTGCTTGACGCGTATTTCAGCACTTGGTATAAATTCACCGCTAAGAATTACGTGGGCCACACAAATCAAATCAACCTCGAGAATCTCATTTTAATTGTACTTGAGGAATATTATAAACAAGGGGAATAATCACTATGAATAAAGCTGAACTTATCGATGCTGTTGCAGATTCTGCTGATCTATCAAAAGCCGCTGCCGGTAGAGCATTAGATGCTGCGATTGAAGCGGTAACCAAGGCTCTCAAAAAGGGAGACACTGTAACATTAGTCGGATTCGGCACATTCTCAGTCCGTAAACGAGCTGCTCGCACAGGTCGTAACCCTAGAACGGGTGAGGCCATCAAAATTAAGGCTTCTAAAGTTCCTGGTTTTAAGGCTGGAAAAGCTCTCAAGGATGCCATAAACTAGCGCGCCTTCATTGGGGTGCTTAGCTCAGTTGGGAGAGCGACGCCCTTACAAGGCGTAGGTCGGGGGTTCGAACCCCTCAGCACCCACCAGAATTCTTGCCTGAAGTGGTCAGTCTGGTGTTAGGAAACAAAAGCAAAGAGTTAAAAGCTTCTCTGTTTTTATAATCTCACTTCAAGTTTGTCGGAAAATTAAAATGTAATTTTCTTCCGAGAAATTGGTTTTGACTTGTTGGAATACAAGTGAAATATATTGGAGTGGTAGTTCAGTTGGTTAGAATACCGGCCTGTCACGCCGGGGGTCGCGGGTTCGAGTCCCGTCCACTCCGCCAACATTAAAAATTTACGGGCGTATCTTGAAAATGATACGCCCGTATTTAATTTCAGAAATAGAAAAGTCGAGTAAGTCATCATGTTAGGATTAATACGAGATAGAGCATCAGGTTGGATAGCCGGTATTATTGTCGGTGCATTAGTTCTTTCTTTTGCTTTTTGGGGAGTTAGTTCTTATTTTGGCCAAGGTGGTAATGTCAATGTTGCAACTGTTAATGGCTCCGACATTAGCCTCAAATCATTCCAGCAATCCTTTTACACTCTCAGAAAGCAAATGCAATCTATGTTGCAGGATGACGCGCTTACTCTAGAAGAAGAAAACTTTATCAAGGAAGAAACCTTAAGAAGATTGATAGAAACAGAAGTAGTCAATCAACTTATAATCGACAATGGGCTACGTATAGCAAATTCAAAGGTAGTCGAAACCATTAAAGCCCTGGAATATTTTAAAGATGATGAAGGTTTTGATCGTGACAAATACGAGAGAAGTATCATTAGCATGGGCATGGAGCCTGTTTACTTTGAAGCACAACTACGGATGGATTTGTTATCTGAACAGCTACAAGCGGGGCTATCTGAAAGTCTCTTTGTATTAGAGTCGGAGTTGCAAGATGTCGTTCGGTTAAAAACTCAAACGCGTGATTTAACATACAGCATTCTCAATCTATCGTCATTTACCGATGAGGGAGACGTTGATGACTCGGAGATTGAAGCCTTTTATAAAGCGAACCCACAACGTTTTGTAGAACCTGAAAAAGTTAAAATAGAATATCTTGAGCTAGATGTGAATGAATTAGCCAAGACTATCACTTCTGATGAAGAAAGCCTGATCGATTATTACAACAACAACAAAGATAAATATGATGTTGCAGAACAACGTTCGATAACCAAATTATTTGTAAAAACAGGCGAAGAATCTTCCGCAGAAGATAAAACCAAAGCGAAAGAAGTTATTACGGCTGCAATGGAACTGGTTAGAGAAGGTAAAAATTTTGAAGAAGTCATCGAAAAATTTAGTGAAGAAGGTAAAGGCTCATTAGAATTCAGCGAACATGCCTATATGGCGAAAGGTGTACTGGATAAAGAGCTTGATGAATTTCTTTTTGGCTCCGATGAAGGAGCTATTAGTGACCCGATAGAAACGAAAAACGGTTTTAATATTATTAAAGTGGGCGAAATTAGAGGCGGCCCTAAGAATGTCTATGAGACTGTTGCTGAACAAGTGGCTGAGGATTATAAAAAATCAGAAGCTGAGCTACAGTTTTTTGAATTATCCGACCAGTTAACAAACTTAAGCTATGAGCATTCACATACACTTGAAGTTGCCGCTGAAGCAATCGGCCAGGAAATCATAGAAAGCGATTATTTTAGTAAAGATGGTACTCCTGAGGGTATTCTCAGTAATTCTAAAATAGTTTCGACAAGTTTTGATCCGGAGTTAATTAGTAATGGTCAAAACAGCGAAGCTATAGAATTAGCTGACTATCATATTGTGGCATTAAGAGTGTTAGATCATAAAGCCGCTACTACAAAAGCACTGGATGATGTCAGGGAAGAGGTTATCTCAAGCATTAAGATGGAACGTGCTGCAGAAAAGATTAAAGAAACCAGTGAGGCTATTACAAAACAGTTGAAAGAGGGTGTTTCGCCAGAGGCTTTAACCATCGATTATGAAATAGAATGGACCACTGTTGAAAAAGTTACCCGTGATGATGTCGACGTTAATCGAGCAGTTTTGCGCTCAGCATTTCAATCAGGCAAGCCCGTTGATGATAGACCTGTCATCTTGAGTAACCGGCTAGGCAGCGGTGATTATGCCATTATGTTGATAACAGCAGCATACGATGGTGAAGTAGTTGAAGATGATGAATCTAGTAAAAAGCATGATCTGGAATTAAGACGAAACCGCGGTACAGCTGAATGGCAAGAGTTTATACGGAATGCCAGAAATAATGCGAATGTAAAAATCTATAAAGATAATATTTAAAAATGCTTTTGGATATTTGCTACTGATTTTAGTTTGTACTATTTTTTATGCGTTTTCTTTCGGCAGGTGGGGTTCTATTACTGCAGTACCTACACTGTCTCCCCAGACATTGACGGTGGTTCTAAACCGGTCTAGAAACCAATCAACGGCAAGTATCATCCCGATACCTTCAGTTGGCAAGTTCACGGCATTGAGCACGATTAGCATTGTTACAAGCCCGGCCTGAGGAATGCCTGCGGCGCCTATAGCAGCTAACGTTGCTGTTATAAAAATAATAGCCTGCTCCCCCAGTCCCATCGGTATACCATAAGCTTGTGCAATATACATGACTGCCACCGACTCATAGAGTGCAGTACCATCCATATTCACTGTCGCTCCTATCGGCAGCACAAATTTTACAGAACGCTTATCAATACCAGCTTCAATAGCACATTCCATTGTCAGTGGTAGCGTAGCCGACGAGCTAGCTGTACCGAAAGCAGTGAATAGGGCGCGCAATAATTTCAGTAAATATTCTTTTCCTCGCTTGCTGAAGATGATTAAAATGATAAATAACAAAATAAAATGTAACGATAGACCAAGAATAACGGTAAAGCAGTAGCTGCCTACGGCCAGTAACTCATCTTTTATAGCTAGACCTCCGCCAGCCTTGCCAATTTGACCTGCGATCAATGCAAAGATACCGATCGGTGCAAATACCATAATCCATATTACTAATTTCATCATGACTTCGTTCAAGCCATCAAAAAACTTTATTATGGTGATGTTCTTTTCACCTATAGTGGTTAACGCAGCTGCAAATAAGAGACAGAAAACTATTATCGGAAGTAATTTTGTATCAGCTGCAGCAGAGATGATATTCGGTTCAATTAATGATTGGATGATGTCGACAAACCCTGTGCCCTCTCTATCGGTAATTGTTTCTGGAAGCACATCACTGGGTTTCTCAATGCCGATACCGGGTTGGACCAAATTTACGACGAATAACCCAATTAAAACAGCACAGGCTGTCGTGCTGGCATAATAAAGCAGCGTTGCCCCCCCAACTTTACCTAATTTACGAATATCGCCTAATGAGGTCACGCCGCTAATCACTGCGGCTACTATCAAAGGGATGATCATCATTTTTAAGGTATCTAGAAATAGATCCCCTATCCAGATCACAGAAACCATGGCTGGTCCAAATAACCAGCCACAGATTATTCCAGCGATAGCGCCAATCAGTATTGCAATGATTAGTTTATTTTCGCTGAAAGACACTTTAAATTTACTTAGCCCATACCGATCGAATTAAATCCGCCATCTACATAAGTTATTTCCCCGGTTATAGCGGAGGCATACTCAGAACATAAAAAGGCGGCAACGTTTCCGACTTCATCAATATTGACGTTACGTCTCAGGGGAGATACTTTTTCGACATGGTTGAGAAAATCACGCATTCCCTTGATTCCAGAAGCCGCTAATGTTCGGATAGGACCTGCTGAAATGGCATTTACACGTATTCCTTCAGGGCCGAGGCTAGATGCCATGTAACGGACATTTGCTTCAAGGCTGGCCTTTGCAAGGCCCATAACGTTGTAGTTTGGCATAGCACGCACAGCACCGATATAACTAAGAGTTAACATGGCTCCATTTCGGCCCTTCATCATCTCCCTGGCGGCATCGCCAAGCGCGGAGAAGCTGTATGAGCTGATCTCGTGGGCCATCAAGAAACCTTCACGGGTGACGTTTTCGAGGTATTCGCCATCTAATTGCTCCTTTGGGGCATGAGCGACTGAATGTATCAATATATCCAGCCCATCCCAATAATCATCCAAATGCTCAAAGACCGATGCTATCTGTTTATCATCAGCCACATCGCAGGGTACGGTAATCTCAGAATTAACCTCGGCAGCGTATTTTTCTACTCTGCCGCGTAGCTTTTCATTTTGATAGGTAAATGCCAGTTCAGCACCTTCTCGGTGCATGGCCTGAGCAATTCCCCAGGCAATAGAACGGTTGCTGGCAACGCCAACGATTAGAGCGCGTTTATTATCGAGTAGTCCCATCTGTTTTTCCTTTATGAAAATTGTTATTTGAGTCTTTTTATTTAATATCTAAAGTGTACAGAAAAACGCTCATGTTTATAATGTACCAGTGATGACTAAATATATAAAAATAATAAAACGAAGCATCTCAGATTACAGCACTATTTCGCAACTGTTCCTTTATTTGCTATTAGTTTGCACAGGATGTGACAATTCCCCCTGGAATAATCCCTATCCAAATCAGGATTCAGCAAAAAACATCTATTATGATTCATTTTCTGAACGCCCCAAGCATTTGGATCCTGTTAGTTCCTACAGTGCAAATGAATATATTTTTTTAGGACAAATCTATGAGCCACCATTGCAATATCATTTTTTGAAACGACCCTATGAACTAACCCCACTGACGGCGACAGGGGTACCAAAACCAGAGTTTTTTGACAAAGATGGAAAGCTTATAGCTGGAGATTCAGAGCCGGAAAGTATCGATAAGGTCAAGTATAAGATATCAATTAAACCCGATATTTTGTATCAACCGCATCCGGCATTCGCAAAAAACGCGAGTGGAAAATATCTTTATCATGATCTTAATACAAGAAAATTGAGCAATATTCATGCTCTATCAGATTTTAATATGATTGGTACGCGTAGATTGTTAGCGGAGGATTATGTCTATCAAATTAAACGAATGGCTCATCCGCGGGTACATTCCCCCATCTCTGGATTAATGGCGAAATATATTCTGGGTCTTGATGAATTTGCCGATGCACTTGCAAAAATAGAAACAGATAATTCCATTTCAAGCTTTATTGATCTAAATGACTATGAATTACCTGGTGCAAGAGTTATCGATGAGACAACGTTTGAAATAACCTTGAAGCAAAAATATCCGCAGTTTCTTTATTGGTTATCAATGTCTTTCTTTGCTCCTATGCCTTGGGAAGCAGATTATTTTTATTCCCAGGAAGGTATGACAAATAAGAATATAACACTTGATTGGTATCCTGTAGGCACAGGTCCATTTATGTTGTCTGAAAATAACCCTAATCTTCGAATGGTGCTCGAACGCAACCCTAATTTTCGTGGAGAAACTTTTCCGACAGAAGGTGAAAAAGGAGATCAGGAATCAGGGTTGCTGGATGATGCAGGAAAAAAAATGCCGTTTATTGATAAGGCAATATATAGTTTGGAAAAAGAATCAATCCCCGCCTGGAATAAATTCCTTCAAGGTTACTATGATACCTCCGGGATCGTGTCCGATAGTTTTGATCAAGCGGTACAGTTTAATGTGCAAGGTGATGCAGAACTAACTGACGAAATGCAAAAGAAAGGAATTAGCTTGTTA
This sequence comes from uncultured Gammaproteobacteria bacterium, assembly GCA_963976795.1. Taxonomy (GTDB): domain Bacteria; phylum Pseudomonadota; class Gammaproteobacteria; order Eutrophobiales; family Eutrophobiaceae; genus UBA7359. Next base: position 60,786 of record CAXBLT010000006.1, on the reverse strand, counting down.
ACTGCAGTAACGACATCTACCTTTTATATGGGTTTCAATATGGCAGATGATGTTATTGGTGGTGATAGTGAACGTGCACGATTGCTCCGGCGCGCGATATCAATCGCAGTAGATTATGAAGAGTACATCTCCATCTTTGCCAATGGGCGAGGTAAACCCGCACAAGGTCCTATACCTCCAGGGATTTTTGGTAATGTTCAAGGGGAGGCCGGGGTAAACCCATATGTTTATCAATGGCAAGATGGTAAGCCGGTTCGTCATTCAATTCAACATGCAAAAGAATTATTGGCACAAGCGGGTTATCCAGATGGACGCGATAAGGTAACGGGTAAACAACTGGTATTAAATCTGGATTCTTCAGCAGCAGGACCAGGAAGTAAAGCTGGTTTTGATTGGATGCGTAAACAGTATGCCAAGCTTGGAATAAACCTGGTGATACGTGCGACCGATTACAATCGCTTCCAGGAAAAGATGAGAAAAGGTACCGCACAGATTTTTCAATGGGGCTGGAATGCTGATTACCCTGATCCGGAAAACTTTTTCTTTTTACTCTATGGTCCGAATGCGAAGATTGACCATAACGGTGAGAATGCAGCAAATTATAAAAATACTGAGTTTGATGAATTGTTTAACCAGATGAAGAGCATGCCTAACACTCTTGAACGACAAGCAGTGATTGATAAAATGGTCGAAATAGTCAGGCGTGATGCACCATGGTTATGGGGGTTTCATCCAGTTGGATTTTCACTGCATCATCAGTGGAATAAAAATGCCAAGCCAAACTTGATGGCTAACAACACACTAAAGTACAAACGGATAGAACCCAGGTTGCGTACAGAAAGTCGTATGTCATGGAATCAGCCCGTTTGGTGGCCAATTGCACTGATAGTCATTATTGCCATCATTTTAATGTTACCTGCGATAGTCTCTTATCGTCGTAAGGAGACTGAATCAATCTTATGATTAGTTATATTCTGCGACGAGTAGCCTATGCCTTTCCTATATTGATAGGGGTAAATGTCATTACCTTCGTTTTATTTTTTGTTGTTAATACACCTGATGATATGGCACGTATGCAACTTGGAATGAAACGAGTAGATGAAGCAGCAGTCATTAAGTGGAAAGAAGAGCGAGGTTATGATAAACCCATACTCTGGAATGCCAATGCGGAATCTTTAGAAAAGATAAGCGATACAATTTTTTTTCAAAACTCAGTAAAGTTATTTGTGTTTGATTTTGGTCGTTCTGATAGTGGTCGCGATATAGGCCATGACATTAGTCAGCGGATGTGGCCAAGTCTTGCTATAACTGTCCCTAGTTTGATATTGGGGTTATTAACCTATATTTCTTTTGGTCTAATGCTCGCATTTTTTCGAGGGAGCTACGTTGATATTTCCGGTGTCATACTGTGTGTTGTCATGATGTCGATTTCAAGTTTGTTTTATATTATTGGCGGACAATATCTTATTGGAAAATTTCTTCATCTCGTCCCGATATCAGGTTATGACACTGGATTTAATGCAATAAAGTTTACCGTTTTGCCAATACTTGTTGGCTTAATAGGAGGGATCGGTTCAAGTACGCGCTGGTATCGAACTATCTTTCTCGAAGAGATGGGAAAGGATTACGTCCGGACTGCAAAAGCCAAGGGCTTATCTGAGGCTCGCGTATTATATCAACACGTCCTTATGAATGGGTTGATCCCGATATTGACAGGTGTTGTGGTTATATTGCCCAGCTTGTTTATTGGTAGCTTGATTGTGGAATCATTCTTTGCGATACCCGGATTAGGGAGCTATACCATCGATGCCATTAACCGACAAGACTTTGCTATAGTTCGTTCTATGGTGTTTCTAGGCTCCGTGCTATACATTATCGGTTTAATCCTGACGGATATTTCCTACACTTTAGTTGACCCCAGAGTCAGGTTGGATTAATCATGCCGGTTATCTTCATTACTGACGTTTTTATTTTCTTACTCATGTTCATGGTTTTTGCTTATATGTTTTATGCAAGGCAACATGAGCATCTACGTGCACCTTGGAGTAATGTTGCCTGTCGGCCACTCGCGATGTCAGCGGCAATTATTCTTGTCATCTATATTGTTATCGGTTTACTCGACTCAGTACATTTTCACCCAAAACTGGAAGCAACAAAGTCGAATGACGCGGTATATTCAACAGAAGTATCTAGTCTATTAGATCTCATGCTTGGGGACTTGTCTAAGAATACAGAACGTACTTATTCAGCTCCTTTAGCAAGCTACGCTTTCGCTAAAGAAATGATAGATTCGCCTGATGGAAGGCAAAGCAGAGCTTATGCCAGATTAAAGTACGGCGGGGCGCATCTTGACGATCCAGAGTCTGATAGTATGTCTGATATTATAAAACAGATATGTATCGGTTTAGCTTATGGTCTGGTAATAAGTCTGCTTTTATCGGCTTTAATTGTTTTTATTCTGAGTAAGGGGCATAAAATTGCATATAAGCAGGCATTGAATAAAGTTTATAAAAATGAATTTTATGTTGCCTGGACCGCAATGCTGATCACAGCGAGTCTTATTATTATATTATTGTCCATCGTTTATAATTTGGCTCAGTACTACCATGTGTTTGGCACCGATAAAGTTGGTCAAGATGTGCTCTATCAAGCTATCAAGAGTATTCGAACAGGCCTTGTTATTGGCACGTTGACAACCCTGGTAATGCTGCCTTTTGCCATCATGATGGGCTTGATGGCTGGGTACTTTCGCGGCTGGATAGATGATGTTATTCAATATCTGTATACCACTTTGAACTCTATTCCTGGCGTATTACTCATTGCCGCCTCTATCTTATTGTTACAGGTCTATATAGGTAATCATGCCGATGATTTTAATAGCATTGAAGAACGTGCAGACCTTAGACTTTTGTTTCTATGTATTATTTTAGGGATTACCAGTTGGACTGGTTTATGCCGACTGTTAAGAGCAGAAACGCTAAAGCTACGTGAAATAGACTATGTCCAGGCCGCGCAGGCTTTTGGTGTTAGTAATCTGGGTATTATGTTGCGACATTTATTACCTAATGTGATGCATATCGTTATGATCTCTATTGTAATTGATTTTAGTGGCTTGGTATTAGCTGAAGCTGTACTGTCGTACATTAATATTGGTGTAGATCCAAGCATGAATAGCTGGGGCAATATGATTAATGGTGCGAGATTAGAAATGGCACGAGAGCCGATAGTCTGGTGGTCGCTTGCAGCAGCATTTGTGTTTATGTTTGTATTAGTACTCGCCGCCAATCTATTTTCTGATGCGGTGCGTGATGCGTTCGATCCTAGGCTCCGTCATTAAATAAATCTTTACTACTAATAATGCACGATTAAATTAAGTAATAATAAACAACAAAACATCATGATAAACACAATATTACCTATTGATAAATTACCAGCGATAAAGATTGCGGCTATGCCAAAGGACGCGAATGCGGAAGGGAATATCTTTGGTGGCTGGATTATGTCACAGATAGATGTTGCAGGGGCTGTGCCTGCATTAGAGAGAGCTAAGGGAAGAATAGTAACTGTTGCTGTGAATTCAATTGAGTTTCATGAACCGGTTTACATAGGTGATTTGATTAGTTGCTATGCAGAAGTAGTCAAGACCGGCCGTACTTCAATTACTGTCAAGGTCGAGGTGTATGCCGAGCGCCATCCATCTAACAAGCAAACGGTTAAAGTAACTGAGGCCGAGTTAACCTATGTGGCACTGGACGAAAATCGAAAACCGCGACCTTTACCTGACTTGGAAAAATAAAAATAATGGTAGAGCCACTACTAAAGGTTAACCAGCTCACAACTTCAATCGGTGTTGGTACTGATGAGGTCAATGTTGTTGATAACGTCAGTTTTACAATTAATAGAGGTGAAACCTTTGTTTTATTAGGTGAATCGGGTAGTGGTAAATCAATTACAGCATTATCAGTGATGCGATTATTGCCTTCAGCGGCAGACATCGTCAGTGGCGAAGTAATATTAGATGGACAAAACCTGTTTGAATTGCCCGAAAGAAAAATGCGCGATATTCGTGGTGCAAAAATTGGGATGATCTTTCAGGAACCTCAATCATCATTAAACCCTGTGTTGACAGCAGGGCAACAAATTAGCGAAACGCTGTTTCGACATAAAAAGATGTCTAAGCTGGAATGTGTTAAACGGAGTATTGAATTACTAGATGCTGTAGGGATTCCTGAGCCTGATAGACGTATCAATGAATATCCTCATCAGTTTTCTGGTGGTATGAAGCAACGTATCATGATTGCGATGGCGTTAGCAGGTGAGCCCGATCTATTAATTGCAGATGAACCGACAACGGCATTAGATGTGACTATTCAAGCTCAGGTATTAATGCTCTTGCGTAAGTTACAGAAAGAGACCGGCATGGCCATTTTATTTATTACACATGATTTGGGTGTAACGTCACAAATGGCAGATCATGTTGCGGTAATGCGTGCTGGTGAGATCGTTGAAGCAAAAGACAAGGCAAGTCTATTTTCTAAACCTGAACACCCTTATACCTTACAATTATTTGATGCCATACCTAGTTGGGAAAAACGTCAAACTGAATCTGATACGAGTGGATTTGAAGGAACCGATGAACACTGTTTATTGAAAGTAAATAACCTTAAAGTGCATTATCCGATAAAGGAGGGCGTCTTTAAGCGTATTGTAGGACATGTTCGTGCTGTAGATGGAGTTACATTAAAACTACATGCGGGAGAAACACTAGCCGTAGTCGGTGAATCCGGTTCGGGTAAGACGACTATGGGAAAAGGCATCTTACGTTTATTGCAGACAACCGCAGGGGAAGTATTATACCAAGATACAGACTTAAGTAGTTTGAGTGCTGCTGCACTAAGGCAGAAACGTTCAGAGATGCAGGTTGTATTTCAGGATCCTTATTCATCGATGAACCCCAGAATGATGATTAAGGACATTATTCAAGAAGGCATGCTTGCACAAGGGATAGGCGAAACACGCCAACAACGCGATCAAATGACTGTGGAGTTACTAGAGCAGGTGGGATTATTGCCGGAACATCAATTGCGCTACCCACATGAATTCTCCGGAGGGCAACGACAGCGCATTTGTATTGCACGTGCGTTAGCAGTTAAACCAAAACTTATTATATGTGATGAACCTACTAGTGCACTGGATGTTTCTGTTCAAGCGCAGATTTTGGCGTTATTGAGAAAACTACAAAAAGAATATCAACTTGGTTATTTATTTATTACGCACAATATTAGTGTTGTCGAATACATAGCGCATACCGTAGCAGTTATGTTTCAGGGGAAAATCGTAGAACAGGGTGGTGTTGAACAGGTCTTGATGTCTCCACAAAATGAATACACTAAAGAATTATTATCAGCAGTACCAAGAGTTGAAAAGGCGGGCACTGACTAAACAAGCTTGAGGTGATACAAATGGACAAGCCAACAAATAAAATATTTATCTCTCTTTACAACGGTGGCCCGCCCAAATTTCAGAAATGCTGCAAAGCACCTTGGTGTTAGTGAGCAGGAATTGCATAGAGCGATGCGGTCAACGGGAGTGCCATAAATATATTTTTTAAATCAGAGTAATGCTAAATATGATCTTCTTGCAAAACCTACTGATAGTTAAAGTGATATTTTTAGTAACTACCTTACTGGTTAGCGTGACTGCTGTAGCAAATGAATTAGATGGTTCGATGCTAGAAAAGGTGTATAAATTAGATGCTGTTATAAGTTCGAGATTGTGTCCAAGCGATTTAAAAAGAGTTTTTCATGCGACTAAGAAAGACTTTGGTTGCGATAGAGTAAGGATAGATTTTGGCTATCGATCAAAAGAATTAGTCCAATGTAAATCAAGAAAAGATTTGGCTAATAAAATTATTCAAGAATACAATGCCTTTATCGAGCAATGTGAAATTGAAAAACAATAATCCTGACTAGCTTAAAAATTCAAAACTTACTCTAAAATTTAATAGTTATGTTTTTAAAACACATACTGTTTTTATCGTTACTAGTATATCCCTTATTCGTTTTCTCTGGAGAGTTGTCAGATGCCAAGGAGGCATATGAGCGTAACGATGTAGTAACTGCATTTATCTTATATGAGAAGTTGGCAACACAAGGGAATGTTGTCGCTCAGAATAATATTGCTTATATGCATTATAATGGAATAGGCACGCCACAAGATTACCAACAAGCATTTACCTTGTATGCAGAACTAGCCGAACAAGGACTCGTTACCGCGCAAACTACGCTTGCTGCAATGTACGTTCAGGGGCATGGAGTGCCACAAGATTATGTAGCGGCATCAGGTTGGTATAAAAAAGCCGCTGAGCAGGGCGATGTCGAGGCTCAATTTAACCTTGGATTTATGTATAAAAAAGAACGCGGTGTTCAGAAAAATTACCCGCTAGCGGCTTACTGGTATAAAAAAGCAGCTGAACAAGGAGATGCTGATGCACAGGCTAATATTGCCTTTATGTACCACGCGGGACAAGGTGTGGCGCAAGATCACGCGCAAGCGTTCTACTGGTATAAGGTCTCAGCAGAGCAGGGTAATGCAAAGGCACAATACAATGTCGGTGTTATGCGTTATGAAGGCCTGGGCATTGAACAAGACGTTATAGAAGCGCATAAATGGTTTACTCTTTCATCAAAAAAGGGATTTAGTCGATCTGTTATACAAAAAGCTAAAATTGAACAAAAAATGACGGCATCACAAATAGTACTTTCGCAAAAAATGGTAGATGAATGGATCGTTCGTTTTACTAAGTCGGTCTCTTTCAGCGAGTAGTCATTTTTAAAAATTTTGATATAGACTATTTTAGTGTAGACTGGTCGGTACAGACTGTTTGTCTGGCACACATAAAGATGGGGTGTTTATGAAATTATATGAATGGGATTTTGCACCGAATTGCCGACGAGTGAGGATGTACCTTTTTGAAAAGGGTATAGAGATAGAACGAGAGGAATGCATAACACCAGATATTATTTTAAAAGACGACTTTCGTAATCAGTATGCGCATCAGATGGTGCCCATGCTGGAACTGGATGATGGTACGCAGATCGGTGAGGGATTAGCAATTTGGCACTATTTCGAAACACTGTATCCGGATCCTCCCTTAATGGGTACGACTGCGTTGGAAAAGGCGATGATAAGTGCTTGGGAACGTCGTGCCTATGATGGAGGTATGACTGCTCACGCTGAAATTTTACGTAATTCTCATCCTGCTTTAGTTGATAGAGGTATGCCTGGCTATAAAGAGCCAATTCCTCAAATTCCAGAGTTAATTGACCGAGGTCAAAAACGTGTGGCGAGTTTTTATAATAAATTTAATGACCAACTTGCAGAAAACAAGTATGTAGCAGGAGATAGTTTTTCTGTGGCTGATATTACGACGGTATGCGTCGTTGATATGGGGCATGCAATGGAAATGGAGATCCCTGAAAGCGCACCTCATGTAAAGCGTTGGTACGATGAATTACAAGAAAGAGAAAGCGTTTCTAAAAGTAAAGCGACACATATGCCCGATGGTTCTCAGATAGCTTAAAAGGTAAATAGATCTGGAATTAGAGGGAGTAAGTATTAAATTAGACAGGTGTTACTGCTACTCATATGGAGACAAGCAGAGTACTCATAGCAATCAAACATACGAATATAACGTCCGGTTTTTATAATTTATTACATACATTAATACGCTAATCGACGGCATAGATAAGATAGTGATTAGGAAGAGAATAACTGCCCTCTAGGGATACGGGCGGTTATCTTCGCGTATGCATTTTTAGTCTCGTCTGAGACGTAATGTTTGCAATGATCATGAAATTGAATAGCGCAATAATATTTAGCAAAATTACGGCTACACATCCATTTACATCACGAATCCTGAAGTTATCATCAGACTGTTCTAATTAAATTTTATATGGAATGGTTTGAATAAATAATTTGTTAGGGACAAAATTATTAGCGTATTGGTACTTGCCGAACTCAAACCCTTTAATGACAACCTTAGCGGTAATGCAAAGAGACGTAATTATGGATGAATTGAATAACTCGAAACAAGATGACTATGAACAGCCGAAAAGCAAGTCCCAGATAAAGCGAGAGTTACATGAGTTGCAGGTATTAGGTAAACAACTTATTCAATTACCAGATAAGCAACTTCTGAATATTCCTGTGTCAGAGAAGCTTAGGGAGGCAATCCTGGTAGCAAAAACTATGAAGCATGGGGCTCTGAGTCGTCAATCTAAGTACATAGGTAATTTAATGCCGAACGAAGATGAAGCCTCCATTCGCAAAGCATTAGAGAAATTACAGCAACCCCATAAGGATAAAGTGGACAGGTTTCATGCTCTTGAAGAATGGAGAGACCGGCTATTACAAGGTGATCAAACCTTGATTGATGAGCTGGCATTGAAGTTTGATAAGTTTGAACGACAGTATGTTGGGCAATTGACTCGGAATGCAAAGAAAGAACAGGCGCTAGATAAGCCATCTAAGTCAAGCAGACTGTTGTTTAAATACTTGTCCGAGTTACAGTAGATTAGTGAGACGCTGTAAAGCAAAATAATCATATTATGACACGTTATTTTCAGAACCTGGAAACAGCTCAAAGTCGTAGAATGCGATATCTACTTTTTATATATTTAACTTCGATAGCAGTTGGCCTGGGTCTTGGTTTTTATTTCAATACTCTAATGGGAGTAATAAGCGCATTACTTGGTACTTATTTTTTGAGTATGAAATTGACAGGACTAGTGTATAAAAAGATAAAAGCAGTTTGCCCTCTGTGTAATGCTGAGGAGTTGACAGAAAAAATAACCCTCCAATGCAAACCCACAAAATATCAATGTGAAGAATGCAATAGCATTTTTAGTGAGGGCGTTTTAATTAAAAAATAAGGGTTACATTTTTTTATTAAAAAGGTTATTGGTATACAAGTACAAGATTAAACTTTGATTTTTATTTTAAACGGGTTCACGCATAGTGACGAACTCTTCAGCCGCTGTTGGGTGAACCCCTATTGTTGAATCAAAATCTCGTTTACTTGCACCAGCTTTCATGGCAATGCCAATACCTTGAATAATCTCACCTGCATCTGGACCGAGCATGTGCACACCAACAACTCGATCAGTTTCCTTGTCGACAATCATCTTCATGATTGTTTTTTCATCATTATCTGATAGCGAGTATTTCATCGGGGTGAACTTTGATTTATAGATATCTATATCGCTGTATTTTTCTCTGGCTTCTTCTTCAGTTAAGCCAACCGTGCCCAGGTTGGGTTGACTAAAAACACAAGTAGGGATATCAGAATAATCAACAGACTTTTGCTCATTAGCAAAAAATCGTTTGGCTAACACCATGCCTTCTGCTAATGCGACAGGGGTCAGGTTTATACGATCCGTAACATCACCAATAGCATAGATAGAGGACACATTAGTTTGGTAATCAGTGTTGACCTTAATAGCCTTTTTTTCATCTAGTTCGATACCAACTTGCTCCAGCCCCAGATTGTCTGTCATCGGTTTACGGCCTGTGGCATACATAATCTGCCCGGCATCAAGTTGTGTATCGTCATCAAGTGTGGCAATTAAATTATCGTTTGTTTTATCAATTTTGCTTATATTTGCATTGAATTTGATTTTAATCCCTTTCTTTTGCATTTCTTCTGCAAGCATGAATCGCAGATCTTGATCAAACCCACGTAAGAACAGCGGGCCGCGATAGAGCAAAGTGGTTTCCACCCCTAAACCATTGAAAATACCAGCAAATTCCACAGCGATATAACCACCACCAACAATAATGATCTTTTCCGGAAGAGAATCAAGAAAGAAGGCCTCGTTTGATGAAATAATGTGTTCCTTGCCAGGGATGTCAGGCACGCTTGGCCAACCGCCAGTGGCGATTAATAGTTTTTCAGCGGTATAATGTTTACCATCAATTTCAACAGTGTGAGCGTCTACAATCGTTGCCCGACCGTTTATAGTTTCTACACCAGCATTGTCAAGCAGGTTCTTATAAACACCGTTTAGCCGTTGTATTTCAGTATTTTTATTCTTTATCAACGTTGACCAGTCAAATGTCGTATGGTTAATCTCCCAGCCGAAACCTTTGGCATTATGTATTTCTTCTGATACATGCGAAGCATAGACGAATAGTTTTTTAGGCACACAACCTACGTTGACACAGGTCCCACCAAGATAACGATCTTCTGCTATAGCTACTCTTGCACCATAGGACGCTGACATTCGGGCCGCACGCACGCCACCGGAACCAGCGCCAATGACAAATAAGTCGTAGTTGTAATTACTCATAACATTGTATTCCTATGATTTTTGAGGAAGACTAACGTAATTAAAAAAAATTCTGTAGTTGATTATTTTAATCAGGATAATAGTAAAATATGATAGAACTCTTTACTGCTGCTACGCCAAATGGCCATAAAGTAACCATTGCGTTGGAAGAAATGGCGCTGGAATATACAACACATCGTATTGATTTGGGCGCCAAAGAACAAAAAGAAGACTGGTATCTTAAATTAAATCCAAATGGCCGGATTCCAACAATAGTCGATCGTGATTGTGAGGATTTTGTTGTGTTTGAATCCGGGGCAATATTAGTCTATCTCGCTGAAAAAACGGGACAATTCATGCCACAGGATATAAAAGGGCGATCTCTGGTCATGCAGTGGCTTATGTTCCAAATGGGCGCAGTAGGGCCTATGCAGGGGCAGGCAAATGTATTTCATCGATATGCGCCTGAGAAGATACCTTATGCGATTGATCGCTATCACAAAGAATGCATGCGCTTGTACGAAGTATTAAATAAACGACTCTCAGACAATGAATATCTTGCAGGTGATTATTCCATTGCTGATATGGCTACGTGGCCCTGGATTAGCGGTCATAAATGGTCTGGTCTATCTATAGAGGACTTGCCGCATTTAACGCGCTGGTTTGAGCAGATTGCTAAGCGTGAGGCGGTTATTATTGGGAAAGATATCCCGGATGAGATGGAAGCTGGAACGGGTAGGTCAAAAGTAGATGTAATTCGCGACTTTGTTATTTAGGGTCTAGTTGCGCATCCAACGGTGATATTTTTCAACCAGTTTTAATAGGGTTTTTGGTGCATGGGCTTTTTTCCACGCACCTGCTGCAAATTTATTCGCTTCTGAGAGCGTTGGGTAGATATGAATCGTACCCAATATCTTGTTCATCCCGAAGCCATGCTTCATGGCACTAATATATTCAGTGATCAATTCACCGGCATGATCGCCAATGATAGTTACTCCTAATATTTTATCTTTACCTGGTACAGTAAGAACTTTAACAACACCATGATCTTCGCCTTCTGTGATGGCGCGATCTAGATCATCAATATCATAGGATGTTGCGTCATATGATATCCCTTTCTCTTTTGCTTCTTGTTCATTCAAACCAACACGTGCGACTTCAGGATCTGTAAAAGTTGCCCAGGGGATGACGGAATAATCAACTTTGAAAGACTTAAATTTTCCAAAAAGTGCATTGACTGTGGCATACCAGGCTTGGTGTGAAGCGGTATGAGTAAATTGGTAGGGACCGGCAACATCACCGCAGGCATATATATTTGGTATAGAAGTTTGTAACTTCTCATTAACACGGATTGTTTTGTTTGAATTCAATTCAACACCAAGCTCTTCTAATCCAAAACCACTTGTATTTGCAGCACGACCGACTGCAACAAGGATTTCATCAAATGCTATCTCGACAGCATTATTGTTGTGTTCGCATATAAGGAATTTCTGATTATTTTTTATGACCACTTCTTGTGCGGTATAATTAGTTCGAACATCGATGCCTTCATCTTGAAATCGTTTGTTTATTATCCTGGCAATTTCGTCGTCTTCTCGCATCATAATCCGCGGTAGCATTTCAACTTGCGTAACTTGACTACCTAAGCGTGTAAAGGCCTGTGCCAACTCGCATCCGATAGGTCCGCCACCTAGTACGATCAGACGTTTGGGTAATTCACGAATATCCCAAAGATTATCAGAAGTTAGGTAATCAAGTTGTTCGAGACCTTTAATTGAGGGTACAAATGGTCGGGCGCCTGTAGCAATGATAATGCTACGAGTGCTTAGTATTTTGCCGTTTATCTCCACCGACCAGGGTGATGTTATTCTAGCTTCCCCCTCAATACATTCTACGCCCAGACCTTCAAAACGTGTTACGGAATCATGAGGTTCTATTTTAGAAATAACTGATTGGACACGTTCCATTACAGCAGAAAAGTCGATACTCGAATCCACCACATTAATACCAAATTCACGGGAACGTTTAATTAATGATGCCACCTTGGCAGATTTAATTAATGCCTTGGAAGGGACACAACCTGTATTTAAACAGTCCCCTCCCATCTTGTGCTTTTCTATCAATGTGACTTTTGCATTAACAGCGGCAGCAATTAAGGCGGCAACTAGTCCAGCTGACCCACCCCCAATTACGATCAAATTACGATCAAATTGTTTGGGTTTATCAGCCATCATTCTCTGGTTCTGCTTCCACAATATCTAAACTCTTATGTTGCTTTTGTCTGATATAAAACAGAATTTTCTTGGCGGCAAAAGGGAAGATACCTAACAGTACAAATGAAAATAGTAACTCTAAAGATAAAACATCTCCGGGTGATTCAATACGTGCCAATTGCGTCCCTGCATTCACAAAGATAATTGTCGGTAATAACATACCTATCTGGCTTACAAGTGCAAAATTGAGCGTCTTAATAGGTGTCAGTGCCATTAATGTATTAACAATAAAGAAAGGAAAGATTGGAACTATCCTGATAGTGAAAAGATATAAATCACCTTCTTTCTCAACGCCACGATTTATCCGTGTTAGATATTTCCCAAAATGTTTTTGTACATAATCATGGAATAGGTAGCGAGCGATCAAGAATGCGACAGTTGCGCCGAAGACTGAACCAAAGGACACGAGTATTGTTCCCCAAACAACACCAAAGATTGCGCCTCCAGCCAATGTCATAATGCCTGCGCCTGGCAGCGAAACGCCAGTGATGAGTATGTAACTTATAAAGAAGATCAATCCAGTCTTTACAGGACTCAGTGCATAATAATCATTAATTACTTGTTGTTGTGATTTTATATATGTCAGGTTGAGGTACTGACCAAGATCAAATATAAAGAATAAAGTAATAGCAGCAAGGAAGAGTACGGCCAGCGCTAATTTTTTCTTATCCATATCAAGACTTAGAGGAGATGATTTGAGTTAGTTCAGTCTACGTGAATAATTCAAAATTAAGAATGAATTTAAAGATTGCAGAGTTAAACCTCAACAGTCTTTAGTGCGCTAAATAGGTGCGAATAACATTCCGCCGACGGTGCTTGGCTTTTTCCCAATGAGAATAAGCGACTTAAGAAAATGAAACGGGCTAGATTGAACCTTTTGAAGCTGTCCTTCAATTTTCAATTCATACTGTTTTGCAAATGGGTTATCAAATACCAGATCGTTCAATGAAAGGTGCTTATGGATGCGTCTATCACTCTGCCCCAATGCAGGGACGAATATCCATTTTGAATTATGGTTACGACAACAATAGCCATTTAGGCCAAGATACCAGCATTGATATACATTCATAATCGAAGATCCCTAAATTATTTTGTAATTATTTTTATAGTGCAACTCAGATACCGAAAACAGATCATAAGAGATATCTTTATAAGGTTCTGAGAATTACGTCACACTATATAAACACAAATATAAATAAAATCAATAAGATAGCATTGATTATGAATGCCATTGGAAGGTGGAAAAAGCTGATATAGTGGTACAGAAACAGTAAATACACATAATATTGTGTCGTAGGATGATGACATTATTTTTGGATCCTAATCAGTTAAAAAGGTACGATACGAATATCAACAAGGAATGCGGTAATAATTAAAAAATGATAAAAAAATACGCACTTTATTTTCTCCTCAGCCTATTTTCAGTAGTAGTCACTGCAGAACAATTTTCTACTCCTACCGATCGCGTAAAAGACTCTGTCGAAAAGGTTATTACAGTTTTAAAAGATAAATCTCTTGGTAAAGAAGAAAGGTGGTCAAGAATTGGTCTGGTTATCAATGACAGCTTTGATTTTCGGAGTATGTCACAAAGCGTTTTAGCGACAAACTGGAAGAAAGCGACCCCAGAAGAACGCCAGCAATTTGTGGTTTTCTTTTCTCAATATCTTGAGGATACCTATAGGACAAAAATTGAAGCCTATACGAATCAGAAAGTAGATTATGTTGGAGAAACAATTCGCGGTAAACGTGCTGTTGTAGAAACCCTAATCATCACGGATAACTCAGAAATACCAGTAAATTATAAGCTTAAGAATAATGATGGTAACTGGTTTGCCTATGATGTAGTCATTGAAGGTGTCAGCCTGGTTAGTAATTACCGAAGTACCTTTGCTGCTATCGTAAAGAACGATGGAATGGATGGATTATTAACTGATATACAAACCAGAATAAATAAGTATAAGGCCTCTCAAAAAGCAGAGCCATCTACTATGAAGATTAATGAAGATAGCTAAATATTAATTATCAGATTCGAAAATATATTTGCTGATTAACTCTTCCAGGTTTATTGAAGGTTCTGTTTCGAGTATCTCCATTCCAGCTTCAAGATGGATGTCGCTGCCACCAGCTGAGATCTTGATGAATTTATCACCTATAATCCCTGAGGTGCGTATTGATGCGATTGAATCTTCCGGTACATTCACATTACGTTGTAAACTGATATCGACGTCGGCTAGATAGGTCTCAGGATTAAAAACAACTTGTTTAACTTTACCTACCGTGACGCCGGCAACTTCTACGTATGCACCTGCTTTTAAACCCGAGGCCGAAGTAAAACGAGCTTTAATAATATACTCATCGTTATCAAACAGGCCGATGTCTCCCATACGTAAGGCAAGGAAGGATATAGCAATAATTCCAGCAAGCAAAAAAATGCCTACAAGTAATTCCGTATGTTGTTTCTTATTCATAAGCGCAGTTTACAGTATCAAGGCACTGAGTAAATAATCACTAAAAAGGACAGCCATAGACGATAGTACGACAGCTTCAGTTGTTATACGACTAACACCTTCCGAACCATAGGCGCCGTATTTATCAAGGTGTAGATTAAAACCCTTATCACAGGCTATCCATACAATAAGTAACCCAAATACTAGTGATTTAGAAAACCCCATAAAGAGGTCACGGTTTAGTACTGTATCTGACATGCCTTGAAAATAAGAGCCTGGGCTGACATCAAATAAGACAACGCCGACAAAGTAGCCACCAAAAATGCCTACCAAAATAAATATTGCCGTTAATATGGGAACACAAATAATACCAGCGAGAATTCGAGGTGCAAAAAGATACCGATAAGGATCTATCGCCATACATTCCAGTGCATCTATCTGGTTATCAACGCGCATGATTCCTATTTCAGCACACATTGCAGACCCCGATCTTCCGATAACCATCAATGCCGTCAGTACCGGACCGAGTTCGCGAATTAAACTCAAGCCTACCGCTGAACCAAGTAAACTCACCGAGCCAAAACGTACTAATGTGTCATAAAATTGAAGAGCGATAACCATGCCGACAAATAACCCTGCAACAACAATAACTAATAATGATCTAGCACCTATAAAAGCGATTTGTTTTATTAATGATTTCAGAGAATAGGGAGGCAACACTATTGTCAGCGTTGCTTCAAACAAAAATATTCCAGCAATACCAAGTCGTATCAAGGCAGATTCAATCGATGAAACTGTTTGTGGTCTATTTGTGCTCATAGATAATCAATTTCTGGTCAATTTATTCAGGTAATCATCCGCATTAATATTATCATGCATGGCCCTGCGTTCGAGCATACTGATGATCCTGGGATCTTTGGACCTTTTGATGGTTTCTTTGTCGCCAGTAATGATTTGTTGGCCATTATCTATGACAGTAATTCTATCGGCTATCTTGAATGCACTTTCTAATTCATGTGTCACCACGATGACAGTCATATTGAGTGCATCACGTAATTGCAATATTAATTCATCTAGCTCAGCAGAGGTTACCGGGTCGAGGCCAGCGGAAGGCTCATCAAAAAAGAGTATTTCCGGGTCCATTATGACTGCTCTGGCCAAGCCAGCACGTTTCAACATGCCTCCGGATAGTTCTGCAGGCATTAAATCCTCACTATCACTCAAGTTCATTAACTCAAGTTTAAGTCGTGACATTATACGGATTGTGTTGTGATCGAGCTTAGTATGTTCATGTAAAGGCAGCTCGACATTTTCCTGTAATGTCATTGAGCTAAACAAAGCTCCATTTTGAAAGGCAACACCAATATGTTTTCGTAATTCGTATAGGCCATTACGGTTTAAATCTGTTACTTCCTTGCCTAATAATTTTATGGAGCCTGATGCAGGGTTATTCAGCCCGATCATGTGTCGTAAGAGGGTGCTTTTACCAGAGCCACTATGTCCCATAATGACCATGATTTCCTTGCGTTCAACATGTAGTGAGATATTAGAAAGGATTTGCTTGGACCCGTACCATGTGTCCAAGCCTTTAACTTCAATAACATTTTTAATGTTTTGGTCAATCATAGAAACAATAGATGAACGATATAATGTTCAATAATGCCAGAAAAAAGTAACGATGAAACTAAATAAAACGAGAGTTGTAAAATTATAGGGAGGTATTATTACTTAGCCGGTCAGATATTTGATTTGATAGTTCTTGAGACCGGGCTAATTCATTTTCGGAGAGTTCTTTTTCCAGCATGTCTCGGCGACGTATATCCATTACATTTCCCTGACTAGCGACAACTTTATACCACGCCAGTGCTTGTACTTTGTCTTGTTGAATACCAGTGCCATCAAGGTACATCATTGCCAAGTTTCTTTGGGCAATGGTATAACCTTGTTCGGCTGCTTTTTGGTACCATTCGGCAGCTTGTCTATTATCCTGACGTACACCTTCACCATAAGCATAAGCAACGCCTACTTTATATTGTGCCAATGCATAGCCTTTTACAGCCGCAGAAAAGAACAAATTGAATGCATTGCGATCATTCTGTGGTACGCCATCACCAAATGCATAGGCTAGGCCCTCTTCATAATCAGCCTTACCTGTTTCATCTATAATTAATTCATCAGAAGCATCGTCTTTATTGATTTCGATGTTTGCTATAGCTTCATCATCAACCGTGTTTGACTCAATCTCCAATGGTTCAGTTGGTCGGAGTGCTTTTTGTAAATTTGCAAGATTATGACTTGCTGACGTGTGGCCTTGATCGGCTGCCAAGGAATACCAATGGGCTGCCTGATTGTCATCTTGCTCAATACCTTCACCCATTAGATACATATTCCCCAGACTATATTGAGCATCGACATTGCCTTGTTGAGCTGCACGTCTATACCATAGAGCAGATTGAGAAAAATCTTGTTTTACTCCTTCGCCAGAATAATAAAGTGAGCCCAACTTATATTGCGCATTATGATCCCCTTGAGTTGCTAATGGGCGTAATTTTTCTAGTTCCGTTTTTGGATCGAGTTCAACGACAATTTCTTCTTCTGTAGTGTTTTCAATGATGTTTGCTTCACCATCTTCGACTATAACTTCATCAAGCACAGGTTCAACGGCAACTAAATCTTGAGCTATTTCAATTTCGTCTGTAGCCTCATCAACAATTTCTTTTTCTTCATCTGAAGAGAACATCTTTCCAAAGAAACCCAATAGTCCCTCAGATTCTTCAGGCGTCTCTGTTATTTGTGCTTCTTCAGTTACAGCAGCGGTTGTTTCATCTATGTCGTTATCTATTTGCGAGACAGCAGTTTCCGTTACTGTTTCTTCAACAGGTTTCACATCAAGGTTAATATTCTCCGCCTCTTTTAATACTGTTGACTCAGGTTCACTCTTGCCAAATAGACTCTCAAAAAATGCAGAGTTTTCAGAAACAGGTTCGGGTTCTGGGTTCGTCTCCACGTTGACTATTTCAGTTGGCTCTTCGATATCCGCTGCCGCTGATTCTTCGATGTCAGCTTCAAGATTAGCCGACGTTTCAATATGGGCAATTACTTCTGATGGTTCGGTGTTTGGATATGGCTGTAGTGATTCAGTAGAAGGTGCATCACCCGCAGCGTAACTTTTTACGGTTGTTATCGACTCAATGGCATTATCTTCATAGTCATGTTCTTGTTGTTCTAGCTTCTTCTCACGGTTTAATGCGTCGAGTTTCCGTAGATTATTAAGGTTGTTAGTCGCTGCGACATGTCCTTGTTCACTTGCTAACGTATACCATTTAGCGGCTTCTTCGTTATTTTGTTCAACACTTTCACCGAGTAGGTACATGTTGCCAAGACTGTACTGTGCATCGATATTGCCTTGGTCGGCCGCTTTTTTATACCATTTAAAAGAGTTATCAATGTTTTGTTCAACACCTTTGCCGACATAGTAGAGTGAACCGAGATGCGATTGTGCTTCACTGTCTCCGGCCTCTGCCAATGGTTTGAATTGTTTGGCCGCAGAATCAAAATCACCATTTATTAACGCCTGCCGACCTGCATCAATACTGTATTGTGATAAATCATCTTCAGCATTTTGAGTCAGTTTAATTTCTTCGAGAGCAGGTACTGGTTGCTCAATCTTTGCAACTATTATTTCTTCTTCACTCTGGGTTTCTTCTTCGGTTACTTTCTTTTCGGCTTGTTTTTCATTACCCGAGAAAAAGCTACCTATTGCAGAAAAGAAGCCGCCAGAAGATTCGGATTCTTCTTCAACTTTATTGAGAGTATCGGACTCTGTCAGCAAGGTTGGATCGGATTCAGTGGTATATTCTTCTTTAATGGGTAATGCGTCTGTGATTCCTGCCTGATCGCTTTGTTCAATGCTTGATTCAGTGACATTGCTTTCAGCCGCAATGCTTTCCACTGCTACTTCTTCTATAACTTGTTCACCCTTCGACGCTTCTTCGATCGCATCAATTTCAACATATCTTTCCAGGTTTCCCTGGCGTGTTATTGCCTCTAGTTTTTGTAGATTATTGAGATTACTAGTCGCCGCACTGTGGCCTTGGTCACTAGCTAATGAGTACCATCTAGCGGCTTCTTCATTATTTTGTTCGATACCTTCGCCAAGGAGGTACATATTTCCGATACTATATTGCGCGTCCATATGGCCTTGGTCTGCTGCTTTTTTGTACCACAAGAAAGCGCTGATAAAGTTTTGTTCAACACCATTACCAACATAGTAAAGTGAGCCAAGATGAGATTGGGCTTCACTATCTCCGGCCTCTGCTAATGGCCTAAACTGCTTCTCTGCCTCTTTGTAATCGTTGTATGACAGTGCGCGTCGTCCTGCATCGACACTATATTGTGATAAATCCTCCTCTACGTCTTGTGCAAGCTCAATCTCTTCAACTACGGATGTTGGCGCATCAAGTTTTGCAATTAATACATCTTCTTCTATCTGGCTTTCTGCTTCGATGACTTCAGGCTCGGCTTGTTTCTCTTCGCCAGAGAAGAATTTACCAACCGCAGAGAAGAAACCGCCAGATGGTTTTGCATTTTCTTCATCTTGTTTGCTATCGACAGGTTCTGTTAGCAGGGTAGGGTCTTCTGCGGCGATATATTTATCTGCGGCAGTTTCGGTTTCAGCAAGCTCTTCGGTATCGGCAGCTTGTTCTATCAGCAGGGTAGAGTCTTCAGCGGCGATATATTCATCTACGGCAGTTTCGGCTTCGGCAAGCTCTTCGGTATTGACAGCCTGTTCTACGAGAAGAGTTGGGTCTTCTGCAGCAACATACTTTTCTGTCACTGATGCTGGTTCTATCAATTCGGTAGCAGGTTCGTCTTCAGCAATAGATGCAATAGGTTCTATTGTCTCTGAGCTTGGTTCAATCTCTTCAACCTTAGTACCGTCATCATTGGAAAATAAATTCCCAATCGCTGTAAATAAGTTTTCAGAAGGTTCGCCTTCTTCTATTTCTTGAGTTGGTTCAGGTTGAGGTAGTCCCATGGCGCTATGCATTACAGAGACTATGGGTTTGTCAGCTTCAGCTTCGACAACATCGACAGAAACCTCTTCTACTGAAACGATTTCAGTTACTTCTTCTTCGGCTAGAGTCTCAACTTCTGTGGCGACTTCCTCTTCGAGGTCGGGATCAGACGCAACTGTTGCTTCAGGCGCAATGATCGGTTCAGCAATATCCAGTTGTGAACTATCAAGCGTTAATAAGTCTTTCTTGTCTACGCTAAAAAGCGGTTTTTTAACTTGTTTATCACTACTTACTGCCTCATTTATTTGTTTTGTTTCAAGAGTTGGTGTGACTGACTCAGCCGCTGGAAGCTCTTCTTCCTTGACAGGCTTAGCATCTGCTATTGGTTCGAGTGTTGGCGTTTCGGGAAGTTTTTCTTTGACTATCGGTTCAATCGATTCGGTAGGATAAATTTCAGGTTTTGTCTGAACCGTTCGTGTTGCAACATTAGCCCCAGCAGAACGTTCAAGGCTGGCTAATTCATTTTGTGCAGCAGCATAACCTTGATCTGCGGATTGTCTGAACCAACGTTTTGCTTGCGCATAGTTTTGTTCAACACCTTTACCTGAACGATACATGGTACCAAGATTATATTGCGCTGTTGCATCACCGCGATCTGCAGCCATGCGATACCAGCGTACTGCTTCAGAATAATCCTGGGCTACGCCTTCACCAGTATGATGCATGCTACCCAACTGAACTTGAGCCCGGGCATAACCCTGGTTTGCTGCTTTAGTAAACCATCGAGCCGCTTCTGCTTGATCTTGCGGTACGCCTTCACCATAAGCATAGGAGATGCCGAGGCTGTATTGAGAGACGACATGACCTTGTTCACCTGCCCGACGATACCAGATTGCAGATTCGGTTAAGTCCTGGGCTACGCCTTCACCAAAGGCATAAGATACGGCAAGATTATATTGAGCATCTTTGTTGCCTTGTACCCCGGCCTTTCGATACCAATAGACGGCTTGTTCATAATCCTGAGGAACACCTTCCCCGGCATAGTACATATAGCCCAGATTTGCCTGGGCTTTGTCATCACCTTTTTCAGCTAATTTTGTGAATTCTGCGACAGCTGTTTCATAATCACCACGGGATAGGGCGTTACTAGCACTATAAAGATCAGCGTTAACAGCGTTGATACATAAAAGAGAGAGTAGGGCGACTGGCAGGATTCGAGGCATTAATTCGAGCCCTTATTATTTCGCGAGTTGATTTTCGTAAGTATTTGTTGCAATTGTAATTTCGCGGAATAACCGTTGTGATTTCATATTTCCACTAATTGTAGTGGAAAACCAGGTTAAAAACACTATATATCGTGGATTTGAAAGAAAAATAAGACTTTTCCGCAGTTTTTATCGAATCACCAGTTTATGAATAGAAAGCAAACCTGAGATATCAATTTCGCCAAATATTTTTAGTAATTAGTTTCTCCAACAACTAATTAATTAGATTTAATATCTGCTCACAATGATTTATCAACTTTGCCGAGGAGTGCAGCTAACTTACTGTTATTTTCATCTAAGAAATATAATTTAATTATGCTTATTTCGGACTTTATTAATTCCAATGGATACAGTGTTTGAGGAAAGCTTGGACTAGTATAAGAAATCATAAAAAAATACTCACAATCGATATGTTTTTTAAAATCAGATGTTTTATTTGTCTGGAATATATGCTCTGGCACTCTTTTAGATATCCTATTCGCGTATAAGGAAATAATGGGCGGTTTGATGCTATATACACACTGTCCTTCTGGTATAAATTGATTCAATTCTTGCATGGCATAAATTACAGAATCCATTAACGCTATTTGGTCACTGGCATTTTTTTTATTTGGAAGAAACCATGCATTGGTATGCACATAAGGTTCGAGGCCTGGAGGTGTCTTAGTATTGTATCTTTTAATATTTAATATGAGGTCGGGAGCAACAATAATGTAAAGAAGTGAGAGAGTGGCGCATACGAACAGCGAAGCTTTCTTTTTATATATAGCAACAGAAATATCATTAGTAAAAAGAATTCCTTGGATTAGCATGACTGGTAATAATGCGAAAATTAGCCTGGTTGCTTCTGCTGGAAATGGCCAAACCACAACCATTAATAAATAAATAAAAACATATATAGCATCTAGTTTTTTATTCAGGAGTCGTTGAGTGGCACCCGCGAGACAAATTATTCCAAATGCGATTATTATATAATTTATGGTCAAGCTATAGGTGAAATTTGTGTTCCATCCTTGAACGAGTGAAAAAAACTGATGTTTCAATGAAGATGTTAATTCTAAATAATTTAATTGTGAATATGATTCAAAAAAGGAACGGCTATACGAAGCATTATTGTTGGTTTCTTTTAATAGTTGCCATAGTAAAACAGGTGAAAAAATAATTGAGAAATATAGACAGTATTTTCTGTTATGAATAAGCAAATAGATAATCGTTGCAATCATCAAAGAGTAGCCCGCTGTTCTTGTGAGGCAAGTAGCAGCTACAGATATTATAATAACTATGAAATGTTTAGCATTTTCTTTCTTTTCAAACTTTATGCACGAATATATTAATATTAATGATGTAAGAATATATAAGTTTTCACTATTTAAAGAAAGAGTGTGTAAATAAGTCCCCGGGAGTAAAAAAAATAAAATGGCAGCCAAGTTTGCAGCAAAAGTAGGCAGTCCTTCAGTCTTCAGTATTCCAATTATAAGCGGGTATGAGAAAAGAAGGAAAAGGGTAGTGATTAAATGCGCATAGGCAATATTGATTGATCCTCCAAGGTAAGATGCTAAAAGAGGGTATAAGGGAGGATATTGGCTATTGATGGAGAAATATTGTTCTATATCGTTTGCTCCAGTAAAAGGAGAAAACGATTTCATCATCATAAAGTAAAAAGCATTGTCACCTCCGAAATGAGCAAATGTATGGCTATATGAAAATATTAAATAACATATGGCGATAACAAGAAAAAATGTAGGTGCAAAAAAAGTTTTCATGGTATTCACTTAATAATGACAAATATATTTTTTCGAAATTGTATAAAACATTTCACAATAATGATGGATCTCGCCCTTTATCAGTTTACATGATGTGATGCATATTTATAATATTAGAAATATTTAGTATATGAGCAGGGTTATTGTGAGTAATCACAGAGATAGAGGTTCCATTTATTACTGAGGCATTCTTTGAGTTATCTTGTGTTTTTTGTAACTAATGTTTTCACGTTCTTTAAAAAGACGTTCTTGATCATCTTGAGCAATATGTAGCCAGTATTTTATTATCAATGTTTCAGCTTCAAAGAGTTCTTCTTCGAAATCATTGGAACACGCTTTTTATATTCTGCTTTGCTCAGTATGTGTCCTATTTCTGCGAGTTCGAACATGGGCTTCTCTTTAAAAATAAATATCTACATGGATCATTTTAGGAGAACTTATGAAACCTGTGTTGATCTCAGTCAACTTTTGATCAGGCAAGGAGCCCACCAATTAATGCACCAATAATTAATGGGGGTATGTAGAGTACATAGAGTAACAACCCTAAACCAGCGAGCGTAGCGCCAATAACAGGCAAGGTTGTTAGCATCGTGCCAGCAAAGAACAAGCCTATTGCGACAAGAAGACCTGGCAATAATGCTGCCATTAAGCCCGCGAGTACACCACCAGCTTGTTTGCCACCGACAATTCCTGCGATCAATGAACCTAAGCCGGGCAACCAAAACAAAAGAAGAGAGATAATGAACATCCAAATCATGCCCATCAGTACACTGCCATTATTACCTTCTGCCATATCGCCTCTCCAATGATTAAAATAATGATGCTCAAACCTTTTTAACGCTGTAGTACAATTTATACTTGATACCTATAGTCTAATCCTACATTAATTTTATTGGGAGAGCAGTTTAATGACAGCAATATCAAGCCCGGCAGCACAAATGCGTAAATTATTAAAAAGGCCCGGAGTGATAAGTACGCTAGGTGCACATGATGTCTTAACTGCGGTCATGGTGGAGCAGTGTGGTTTTGACTCAGTTTTCATAGGTGGTTTTGGGACGAGCGCGAGTCTTTATGGGTTACCTGATTTAAATTTTCTTGGCATGTCGGAGATGGTTGATGCGACACGGCGCATGGCACATCGCGTATCAATTCCTGTTATTGCTGATGCTGATACCGGGCATGGCGATTTACATAATGTAATGCGCTGTGTAAATGAGTTCGAAGGTTCAGGTGCAGCGGGTATTATCCTGGAAGATCAAGTCTTCCCAAAACGTTGCGGGCATTTCGGTGGCAAAGAGGTAATCCCTGCCGATGAAATGCTTATGAAATTCAAAGCAGCAGTCGCAGCGCGGCAAAATCCTGATTTTATTTTTATTGCACGCACAGATTCTAGAGAAACAGATGGACTTGATGATGCGATTAACCGTATTAATCGTTATTGCGATGCCGGTGCCGATGTTGCCTTTATAGAAGCACCCTTATCGATCAATGAATTAGAAGAAATTTGTAAGCGTGTTGAATATCCGAAGCTAGTCAATATGCTGGCGTTAGGTAAGACACCCATATTAAGTACAGAAGAGCTTGAACAGATGGGGTTTAAAATAGTTGTTGCGCCGATAGATTCTGTTTTAATGACAGCGCATTGTATGCGTGAAATGGCCACGGTTTTTAAACGTGAAGGACAGACAAAAAGTCTTGAAGATAAGATGGTCGGTTTTGATGAGGTGAAAGAGATTCTCGGATTGCCCGAATACCTTAACCTAAAAGAAAAAATAAAATAAATTTTTCGCGCTTATTATGAAACGCCCTTATTGGATTTGCGCTGTTTATTTTATATTGATAGCTATTGGAATACCTTGGTACTGGTTAGAAAAATCAACTTCATTCGTGTTGGGTTTGCCTCTCTGGGTTGTTATCGCGATTGCGGTTTCTATTTGTGCATCCTTATTTACCGCATTTTTATTATTACGCTACCCCTGGAATACGGATGTAAGATCAGATGAATAATCAGGTCTTTGACCAAACCGCCTGGATATTTATCAGTACTTATCTCTGCTCTTTAATACTAGTTGGTTTTATCGGTTATCGCGCGAGGCGAGAAAATACCTTAAAAGATTTCTACCTTGCTGGTAACGGCTTTGGGCTAGTCGTCATTTTCCTTACCTTATACGCGACACAATACAGTGGTAATACTTTATTTGGTTATTCCGGTAAGGCCTATCGAATTGGTTTCGCATGGATAATGTGTATTCATTTTATGACGGCAGTGGTGGCCTGCTTGTTAATCTATGCGCCAAGACTTTATGCCTATGCAAAAAAGTATGATTTCATCACGCCGACTGACTACCTTCAGCATCGTTTTAATTCAAATTGGATTAATGTGATTGCAACGATAATTCTTGTGATTGTATTAAGTAATTATCTACTGGCGCAACTGATGGCGATGGGGCGTGCTATGCAAGGCTTATCATCTGTTGATCCTGATACAGCCTATCGACAAGGCGTTATCTTATTAACATTAATTATGGTGATGTATGGCACGTTGGGCGGTATTCGCGCAATTGCCTGGACAGATGTGATTCAAGGGTTGGTGTTAATGATAGGCTTTAGTCTTTTAGTCTTCATGTTATACAAACAATTTGGACCCATTTCTCTCGCTACCGATATAATTCGACGGTCGCCTGAAATTACAAAGGTCAATGTGCCTGATGCCAACCGACTTCGGGAGTGGCTCAGTTATATAATAATTATTGGCCTAGGCTCGACGCTCTATCCGCAAGTCATTCAACGGATCTACGCCGCTCGATCTGAAAAAGTATTAAGACAAGGGCTTGCACTAATGGCCTTTGCACCCTTGTTTTCATCATTAATTGCCGTCATTACCGGCATCTATGCCATTGCCTATGTTCCCGGGCTACTAGGCACTGACACCGATCGTGTCCTGGGTATTATCATGTCGATGATTCAACAAAATTCAATGCTAGGTTACTGGCTTGTTGTCATTCTCTATGCGGCAATACTGGCGGCGATGATGTCTACGGCAGACTCGGCATTATTATCTATTTCGTCAATGTTAAGTAAAGATATCTATGGACGGTTTATAGACTCAAATGCCAGTGAAGCTCGACTAACCTTTATGGGGAAAATGTTTTCCTGGTGTTTGATAATATTTTTGGTGTGGCTAGCTATCTACCTCAGTGATAAAGCGTCGTTAATAAAGTTATTGGATAGGAAGTTTGATATTCTGATTCAACTTGTGCCCGCATTTATGTTGAGTATTCACTGGCGTGGCATGCAAGCGCTGCCCACGTTTATAGGAATCGTTTTTGGCGTGACCTTGTCGCTCTATTTAGCCTTTGGCGGTTTTGATTTTGTGCAGAACGGAAAAATTTATGGATTTCATCCCGGCTTGATAGGTTTGTTATTTAATTTGGCTATTGCTGTGTTGGGTAGTCTTTGGTTAAGTAAAACTAAAGATAAAGCATTGATAGTTTAATTAGGATTAAGTGTTTTTAAGCCACTTACGATTCATTTCAAAATAGGTGAACGAGGCTGTCCAGGCAATAAGCACTAGGCCCATGACGCCTTCAACTACTGCCATAATGCGGCCACTTCCTGTTACTACAATATCTCCATAACCGATCGTGGTATATGTTGTCCCAGAAAAGTAGACAATGTCCAGAAACGAGGGCGACTCAACTGAGAAAATGATAAATTCCATGGAATACATTACTTGCCATGCGATGGCGAAGATAAATATTTCTAAAAGATGTGCTAAAACTGCGAGAAACAAGGCGAGGACAATACTCGCGGGATGGGCGCCATGGAAATGGCTCAACAATTTTGTTGTACTTACCAAGGCAGAATAGTGCAGACCAATTGTCAAGGCCACAGCTAACGTAGTAATTAGGACAATGTAGAGCATGTGGCTTTAATTTATTTAGTCATCCCTAATGGCATATTTTTCCAATACTTCCAATGACACGTACTCCAAGACGGAAGAATCGGTAGAGCGTAAAAGAATTTTAGGTGCCACTCCTTCTTCTAGTGCCTCGATCCATCGTGGCAGACAAATGCACCATCTATCACCCGCTTTAAGGCCGGGGAAATCATATGCTTCTACAGGGGAGGATAAGTCATTACCATTTTTCTTGGAAAATTCCAGAAAGCGATCAGACATTTCGGCACAGACGGTATGCATGCCGACATCGTCGTCGCAAGTCTCACACTTACCATTGCGAAAATAACCGGTATCCAGTTCATCACAGCAGGGTTCCAACATAGTGCCGAGTACGTTCTTTATCATAGCTTTAGTTATACCATTTAGGCTGATTACTTCTTTATATATATCCAGCCTTCACCGTTGCATACATCACAATTGCTATTAGTCGCATGGCAAGTTTGACATTCCTCCCAATCTTCTGCATTTAATGCCCCCTGCCATGCGCCTTTGCATCTTTTGCCATCAATCATGATGCCACAAGTATAGTTAATCATGCTCGCGTTTCTGGTATAGGTATGACATACAGTGCATACAGCGGATGGTATAGGAAGTTTTGCGCTCAAAATTGTTTGCTCCATTAAAAATAATTTTTTAGGTCTGCGATAGGGTATATACAAAAAATACTACAATATTAGTAGCTATTAAAGGTTTATGATGGACGGCGGATTATAGCGTATGTAGTTTTGGGTGACGAGGATAGAAATACAGTAATGTATACACTATTTTTTGATTAGCTTTTAATAATCGCGGTTAATCCAGACGGGCAAGACCAGACTACGGTTTTCTAATATCCATTTATTCGACAAGTAAAAACTGTGGCCTGAATCACCACTGTTATTCCCTGATAACTGCATTATTATGGCCTACAAGAATGGGCATTATACCCAAGCTGAGACAGGCGAATACTTTAAGTATAAGCCACACGACTGTAAGCTGGATTACGAGACTAGCAGATGTGCAAATGGAGACCTGACATTAATTCATACATGGACAGTATCGCTTACACGACAAGTTATGCTTACAACGGTGCAGACCAACTCATCCAAATGACCTATCCAAGTGGACGAACGGTTGCTATGACACGCAATGTATTAGGGCAAGTTGCCAGTGTCGCCACGACACAAGGCACCACAGAAACCGTAAGTAGTACGATGACCTATCAGCCATTTGGCCCGATGAGCGGTATGATCTACGGCAATAACCTGGTGCAGAGCAGGAGCTATGATTTGGATTACCGGTTAAGACAAATCTTGACCATGAACGGTGTAGCACATCAAGATATGGCTTATACCTACGACAGCGCAAATAACATTACCGATATTAATAATCTTGTTGATATCGCAAAGTCACAGACATTGGCTTATGACGCGCTCAATCGTTTAAGCGATGCCACCAGCAATTATGGCGATATCGATTATGCTTACGATGCGATTAGTAATCGATTGAGCGAAACGATTGATGCCGTTGCCGAGACTTATACCTATGACGTTAATTCACATCACCTTGAACAAACGGTGAATGGTGGGGTAACGGATTACACATACGATGCCAATGGTAATACGACCAGTAACACGACCAGTAACACGACTAACATCTTTACCTTCGGTGACAACAATCGATTAAAGACCAGCAATGTGGGTGGCAGTACCTTAGCAACCTATACCTACAATGGTCGAGGCGAGCGCGTTAAGAAAGACGGTGCTAGCATTACTTACTACCATTATGACCAAGGTGGCCAGTTGATTGCGGAGACGGATGCAACGGGTACGACACAAGTAGAGTACATTTACATCGATGGACAACCGGTGAGCATTGTAACGAGTGGAACGCTTAATTTCATTCACACCGACCATTTGGGGACGCCGCAACAAATGACTGATGCGACTCAAGCGATTGTGTGGAAGGCGGATTATAGTCCTTTTGGTGAAGCGGCGATGACGACGGAGTTGATTACTAACAACTTACGTTTTCCCGGCCAGTACTATGATGAGGAAACGGGACTACATTACAATTATTTTAGATACTATGATCCCACGTTAGGACGTTACATAACTAGTGACCCGATTGGGTTATTGGGTGGTTTCAATACCTATGGGTATGCTTTGCAGACCCCTCTTGTTAATATTGATCCGAAGGGTTTAGTTCCCCCTTTAGTAGCAGCAGGTTTTTGTGGTGCAGGTGCAATTGGACCACTTTTCGCGGTTGCTACAGGTAACGGAACAATTGAAGGAGTAGTTGCAGGTTGTGCAATAGGTTTATTTGGCGCTGCTGGTGCTGCAGCAACAGCTTCGGCTACATTAGCCCGTATAATTGCTGGATTAACTGGCGCTGCAGCTGGTGGACTTCCAGTTGTGGGTGATGCAGAAGCCTCCCCTAACCCCGCAGAACCATCAGGAAATAATGAACCACTTCCTGGGTTAGGAAGCCCTGATCCTATTGACAATCAAATACAAGAACTGTTTTGTCAGTTGAATCCTGGTGCACCGAATTGTAATGATAATGAAGAAAAACAATGTGAATAAATATGAATTTTAAAATCATTTTTCGTTGGATTATTTATGTGTTGGTAATAGTTGATATGCTTTTATTTTCTATCTTTTATTACAAACTATCAGGGCTAAGTCCAGAAGAATACCTTGCGGCAGGAAACTATGCAGGATTTAATTTTTGGATTGATTATCTATTTTGGATGTTTTTAATCGGTCTTAGTTTTTACTTACATAAAATGAGACATAGGTTTATAGCTGAATTTTCTCAAACCTTTAATTTAAATCATAAATTTCAATTAAGACCTATAGAAATATTTTTTTGTGATCTCTTGCCTTTATCTCTTTTGGTCGGGGTGTTAGCAATATGCCTTAGATATTGGCCTTGAAATGGATTAAAGAATTAAATAGGTCAGAGCCCTTTTAGCAAAAAGTCCCGTGAGGGGCTTCGTTCAATAAGTCCGAGTTCCATTAATTCGTCAACTGAGGCTCATTCTTAAATAACTTGAATATTATCGTCCAAAATACCACTACCGATAAAAGCGTTGATATAACACATTGTATATAAAAGTTTATCTTAACTAATCCAAAAACAAAGTAGAAAAATAAACAAGGTGTGACACTTAAAAGAAGGCCAGCAATTATGAAATGAATTAACTGTAGTTTATTCATCTTCATTAATATCAATAAAGTTGGTATTCCCAAAACAAGAGAGAATATGTAAGCATATATCCCAACAGCTAAAAATGAACCAATAAAAGTGTGAGATTCAAAGTTCCCCCGTGCCAGAAAACCAACTATGGAAAAAGATATCGGCACTGTTAATGGTGCAATTAAAAATCCAGTGATTATTCTACTGATCATAGTAATATAAATTCCGTCTATATTTTATTAATTGCCTGCGCCAATATCTATACCAAATGGTGTTAGCCCTGGGTAACGCCAAGTTGCAACACCACATTTTTGATAGCAAGTACGATGGTAATCATCTATTGATTCATTGGCAAGGCAATCATCTCCTGTACACTCTGGTGACTTATTACGTTCCTTTTTATCTTCTTCAATTAAACATTTTCTTATGCAAGAAATTTGTCCACTTGAAACTCCAACCCATAACAAAGGCAAAACATCAGGGTTATTACAAAGAAATGGCGCTGTCTTACAAGGATAGTTACATTTTCCACCTGTAGCACTACATACTTTATTGTAATAACTACACATATTTCTTACATCAGGGTCTCCATCCTTTCTTCTCCTAGCTTGCCCATCAGGGTCAAAGTAAACGGTTGGGTTGTTCCCAACATATGCGTAAGTATTTAACCCTCCTAATATCCCGATACGATCCGAAGTAATATATCTTCCTACTGAAGGATCATAATAACGCATCATATTGTAATGTAGTCCCGTTTCCTCATCATAGTACTGGCCGGGAAGTCTTTTGATTGAATTTAGTCTATATCCCCAATGCTTACGGGGTGATTTTCTTTTACGATAATTAGAACTTAAGGCCCTATTCCGCTAATGCATCCCTTGTTTATAAGCAATCCTTGCCATAATAAATTAGTTTATGCGTGGGCTGAGACAGTATTTTGTTTATTTTTACCGCGTCGAGGTTTTGTCTTAACCATTACTTCCTGATTAAGACAGGATAAAAAGTTTACAAGTCTATCAATTGTGAACTTCTCAACCTTACGTTTCATAATGGCACTGATGTCAGGTTGTTTGACGCCTAGCAATTTTGCCGCATCAGATTGTTTCAATCCGCGTTTATTAATGATTTCACCAATTTGAATAATTAACTCAGCACGAATTAATAAATTCGTCGCTTCTTCTTTCTCAAAGCCCAAGTCTTCAAAGACGTTACCACTTGATTTTGTCATATTCATCGTCTTTACCTATGTCTTACTTTTCGGTTTCTTACTACTACTTTTCTTTCGTTGCTGATTAACGTAACTCAGTCGCTCTTTTGTAATCTGAATATCCTTTTTAGGTGTTGTCTGCGTTTTTTTCACAAATGAATGCAAGACATAAACAGCTTCACTAAATTTAGCAATATAGATTGTCCTAATTTCTTTCCCATCATGGGTCCTCATTTCTTTCACACCAGCACCAATGGTTTTCATCGGTTTCCAATCTGTCGGTTCAGCACCCATTTGCACAGCGAGTAATTCGGTACCAATGGAGACGGAAGCTTTTTTGCCAAATTCTCGTATATCATCTTGTGAACGGCCAACGAAAATTAATGGCTTCATTGATTTAAGCATAGCAAATTTATTATAAATGTATAGTTAATTTATTATATTTTACCCTAAAAAGGGCTGCCAGAAGACAGCCCTGAAATGGATTATAGAAAGGATACCATTAACACCTCGTCATCGGATGGGTCTTTTCATGGACTTCTTTCAGTTTTTTGATCGCTACCCGAGTGTAAATCTCAGTAGTATTCAGATCCACGTGTCCCAGTAGAGCCTGGATATACCGTATATCGGCTCCATTTTCCAACATTTGCGTTGCGACTGAATGCCGGAATAGATGACATGAGCCCCGGGTATTAATACCGGCGGATTTGATATATTTTTTTACCCGTGCTGCCAAGGTACCAGGTTGAAAAACGCCACCTTCGTTTGATAAAAATACAATTTCATCATTGGGTTGTTTAACAAGATGAGGCCGTACATTTTTCAAATATCTACTCACCCATTTAATAGCGCGACTGCAAATAGGAACAAATCTGTCTTGCCCGTTTTTAGATTCATTTATCTTTATCGTGTGACGATCAAAATCAATGTCCTGACATCTTAAGTAGGTAATTTCTGAACGTCTGATTGCAGTGGAGTAAAGTACCTCCAGTATAGTTCGGTCCCGAATTCCTTCTCGTGTGTTTGTATTGGGTTGTTGAAGAATATGCTCGATAAGTTGATGCATTAATATTTTTGTAGGTATACCTCTTGGCTTTCGAGGTATATCAAAATCGTGCGCTATATCTTCTGCAATAAATTGCTCTTTAGTACACCATTGCATGAACTTCTTTACTGGTGTTAGCTTGGAGTTAAGTGACCCTTTTGATAAAGGCGTACCATGTGATGGTTGATAATCGAACAGGTATTTTCGATAGGTTTTCAATGTCGACCTGGATACATCATGTAATTGGTGAATATTATGTGTTTCACACCAGACAATAAAAGCGCGTAGTGCTGATTGATGTCGCCGATGTGTGTGTTCAGAACGACCAACCACCAACATTGTTGTTAAATAGTCTTCCAGATAGTGATTGAGTCCACTTTTTTGTAAGATCTCTGTGTGCTTATATCTATTCATAATGACACCTCTATGGGTTGTGTATGAATAGAACTTGATGCATAGAGGGCAAGTTAAATAATTTAAAATCTATGCATATTATTTAATAGAAGATGCCATAATATTAAATAATCATGATGATTATATGTAAGTTGATTCTGTGATGATGTCAAAAGACTTCCCGGCCAGTACTATGATGAGGAAACCGGGCAGCATTACAATATGATGCGTTATTATGACCCGAGTATTGGAAGGTATATTACCAGTGACCCGCTTGGTTTGAGTGGAGGAGTAAATACCTATGGTTATGCATTACAAAACCCAGTAGGTAATATAGACCCAAATGGAGAGGCAACTATAGTTTCTTTCATACTTATAGTTGGCGGTGTGATACTTACTTTCAATATCGTTGATGATATTATTTGTAATTGTCAGGAGAAATACCCTGATTATAGAACTCTTCTTTCTGAAGATCGAAATAAATTCTTTCAATGTCTAACTTCTATTGGGCCATTCTTGAATTTAGTAAGCTTTTTTTCCGACCCGGTAAGAGGATCAGCTACTGAGATCGGAGGCGCGATTGGTACTGCAAATTGTGATTCTTGCGAATGAGCTCTTCAATGAAAATACAAAACATTTCTAGTGCGAAATTATGTTTATTAGCAAATACGGTGGTTATTTTAGGTGTATGGATAATGGTGATAAAAGTATTATATTTACCTAATTCTATGGCTGGTTTTATAGAGGCTATAGAAAGTGATTTCACAAATAGGTTTTCATTAATATTTCCTACCTTGCTCAGCCCATTAATATTAGGAGTCTTATCTGGAATTTCATTTGTAATTACATTTATGAATAAAAAAGCATGGGCGTTCTATTTGCTACCGCTTATTGCCGTGTTCATATTAAGTGGAATTAATTTTTTTCTTACAGAATCTTTTAGTTTAATTTTACTAACTATTCCATTTTTAATTTGGCCTTTTATTGTAGGCATCAAAAGAAAGGAATAGTTCTGAATCTCAATAAAATTTAATTAATTAACAAAAGACCCTCACGGAGCTTTATTTTTGACTGTGGATTAAGTTGCAATGAGCTGAATGCTTGAAACGGTTTTTCGGAACCGTTGAACTCTTGAATGGAATATGCAACTTGAGGGCTAGTTTTAACACAGACACATAAATAACAGGAGGCAGACCATTGTTTTTATCAGTGGAAGATGTAACTTTATCTATATGATAGATAGCAAGAAAGAAAATAAAAAATTAGACGATAAGCCTAAACTACATTATGAGTTGGATGAACTTCTCGCCAAAATCGCCCCGGAAAACCGTCATAAAGAAACCGACTGGGGGCCACCTGTCGGGAAAGAGGTATGGTAGCGGTTCACATAAGCTTTCCGATTATCACCACCTAACATTCAAAAAAAGTCCTATGAAGGACTCCTGTTCAGAAAAGCAATTTATCGATATTATTATCCATCAGGCATCCAATCGATGCTGAATAGTGGAGGCGAATGTGAATAGAATAAGCTCATCAGAATTATTGAAAGAGTTTGACCGATATAGCGTTGAGGCACATAAAGCCCCTATTATAATTACATATCATGGACGCGATGATCTTGTCCTTCTCTCATTGAAAGAAATTAAGCGATTGAAGGCCTTCGATCACAGTACTTTTAACGCCCATGAGTGACTAGGAAGGTGCTAGAAGGGGTGCTCACTGCATGTTGAGATCGTTTCAACAGAAATCCCAGGCAATAATATTAAATCCTTATGGGGCTTTTATTTTATAAATTTAAGCTTATTTACAGATTTTCAAGGACTAACCATATAATTCCTAAAGACATAGATATCCAAAAGAATATTTTTCCTTGAACACATATTTTTCTTCCTTTCTCATCGTATGATGACGGAAATAAAGCCCAAATCGGAGAAAGAGCCCAACCTGTATCAACATCTTTATCTTTAGACCTATATTTATATGCGGATAAGCATAAAATCATATAAATAACTGAGCTTATTAACGCCAATATTGCAAACAACTTAACTAAGGTCATTCCGAATAATCTCCCACATCTATTGATGGGCTAATGATTGGAAAGCTTACAAACGGCCCAATTAAGATACAAAAGCTTCCATCATCATTTCTAATAAGGCCAGCACCAATCCCTCCTCGAGTTATAGATGCACTAGGTTGTACATTATTATCACAGTTTGGATCAAACAAACCACAATCTCTTTCTTCATCAACTGGCTCAACCTCACAAGAATTGGTTTCTTCAGGACTACTACAGAGCATAAAACCTCCGCCTAAGCTTGCAGAAACTGATACTTGAGCATCAGCGTCTCCTTCTGTAAAGCTTGCACATCCGATTAAGCACCCAAATACGCCAGCTCTTCCTCCTGGACCTCGAGCATTCAGACCTCTCGCTTGACGACTTTGATTTACCAATCCATAAAAGTCAAAATAGATCAGTGGATTAGCAAGAACATACCCATATGTGTTCAAACCACTCTGTAACCCGGCAGGATCACTTGTTATGTACCTACCTAATGAAGGATCGTAATATCTGAAGTAATTGTAATGTAACCCCGTTTCCTCATCATAGTACTGGCCGGGAAGTCTTTTGAATTCCGAGGTAATGGTGTTTGGCAGCATTATCTTAATAAACCCATATAGAAACAGAATGTTACATAAGCCTAAATTATACTGAAATCAGTTTTTTCTTCTTTTTCAATCACGTTAATTATCGGTATTCTTAATAAAAGAATGATAAAATGGCACTTAATAGATAACTCAATAAACACAAGAGGTTCCTATGAGTATAACTCCACAATCTATTAAACAAGCCGCACATCAACTAATTGATCAACTTCCTGATAATGCTGACTGGGATGATATTATGTATGAAATGGCCGTTCGTAAAGAAATTGAAAAAGGATTGAACGATAGTAATGCAGGGCGTACGACCCCAGTTGAAGATGTCATGAAAGAATTTGGCGTGGATGGATGAAAGTACATTGGACTGACCGCGCCAAATTGAGATTAAAAAGTATTGAAGATTACATATCAAACGATGATCCTAAAGCAGCAAAAACTGAAATACGCCGAATATTAATTCGCTCTCAACAAATCAGTGATTACCCTTTAACTGGACGACACGTCCCTGAGTATAAACAAGATGACATTCGTGAAGTACTGGAACGGCCTTACCGGATAATCTACTGTATTAAAGACAAACAGATTGATGTACTTGCTATTATGCATTACCGACAATTATTACCTGAAGATTTAAAGAACTTATAAGATTTATATTTATTATAGGGTCGTGAATATCTGTTTTTAATTCAAAATACTTCCCAGCCAGTACTATGATGAGGAAACGGGTCTACATTACAATCGCTTTATAAAATTAAAGGGGACAGATTTAATTAATACTTAGTTATAAAAATAAATCTGTCACATTTCATTATTCCCTGATAACTGCATTATTATGGCCTACAAGAATGGGCATTATACCCAAGCTGAGACAGGCGAATACTTTAAGTATAAGCCACACGACTGTAAGCTGGATTACGAGACTAGCAGATGTGCAAATGGAGACCTGACACGCTTATCTTCGCTTATCCCGAGTGGTTTATTTTCTAAATACCCACACTTCTTTTCCAAACATTTCTCCTGCTTTATAGTGACGTTGTTCGAGTACATATTCAGATTTTACTTTACGTAATATGACAACTTGTTCTTCAATAGTCTCTGCTGATCCGGCTGTGCCCCGGTATTTTTTTAAATAGTGAATTAAATTTTTCTTTATAGATATAATTTCTATGTCACCCTTTTTACTTTCACTATTATGTCTTAAAAATTGATCAGCAATAGATATTCTTAAATTGATTGGTTTTGTACGGTTAGATTCAAGTGCTTTTAGCTCTGCATTTATTCGCAAATTATTTTTTTTAGCTTCTACTTTTCCTTTAAGATTAAAAGAAGCGTAGCCTTTCTTGGGTGATGCTTTATTACCTTGGCAAGAAAGGTATTCTGCAATCCCGTTCCATTTTCCTCTAAACGAATTGAATAAATTATTTATGTCTTTAGTTTGAGATGCAGATAATTTACTTATGTGAGCTTCTATCTCACCTAGCGTGCCATTTTTCTTACTAGGTGAGTCGCTAAAACAGTCCGCAGCTGATGTGGGAATTGCAATGATAAGTGAAGCTATTAATAAAATACCTTTTAAATTAAAAACCAACATGATTTCACCTCGTTAAATATTGTCAGCTAATGGGATAAACTTTTACTAAATGGGTGTATGTTCACAGATTATAGTGATTTAGGAATAAAGAGAAGGGTGAGAGAAGGTTATCAGGACTCCATTTACACATTATAGATGTATAGCTATTAGTAAGATAAACAAACTGTCAGGGAGGACGGCAATGGGTAGGCCATTACGGATAGAATTTGAGGGCGCACTATGATTTCTCAAGGAGAGGAATCCCAAAGGCGCAGCTATCCTTTGTGAAGCGGCCGCTGTATTGCTACGCGCAAAAATACATACAACGTGTTGATTGTATTATTATGGCCTGCAAAAGCGGGCATTATACCCAAGCTGAGATAGGTGAAAGCTTTGCTATAAGCCACACGACTGTAAGTCGAATTGTGAGACTGTCAGATGTGTAAATGGAGACCTGACACACTTCTTTTCTTTTTCTAATTGCGACTTTGCTCACAATTTAATCATTGCTTTTCGTTACCGGATAGGCTTATATTGTTGCAACGCAACAATATCTGTAAGATCTGGTTTTTTATGAGTAAATATGGTTTAAAGTCTGTTAATTTAGCCTTGCAGGGTGGTGGTTCTCATGGCGCTTTTACCTGGGGCGTGTTGAATAGCTTGCTTGAAGATACGCGTTTGGACATAGAAGCTGTTTCAGGTGTTAGCTCTGGAGCAATGAACGCCTGCATCCTTGCTTCGGGGCTGCTCAATGGCGACGTGGAAGAAGCCAAGCGTAGCCTGACGTCATTTTGGCAAGCTGTATCGGCTAAGTATTCTGATTTGTTTGAATCTAACCCTGTAGCCATGTGGAAGAAGGCCGCTGGATTTGATTCATCTGGTTCAATGGACACGTATCTCTCATTAACGCAAACCTTTTCACCTTATCAATTAAATCCGTTTAACCTTAACCCTTTAAGAGATATTTTAAATGAGCAGATTGATTTTGAACTAATCCGAAATAAATGCCCCATCAAGTTATATATTGGTGCGACCGCCGTCAAAACCGGTAAGATGCGGGTTTTTACCAATGCGGAAATTACCGCGGATGTGTTATTGGCATCTGCATGCTTGCCTGCATTTCATCATGCCATTGAGATCGATGGGGAGCCTTATTGGGATGGAGCTTTTTCAGGAAACCCGCCATTATTCCCTCTGGTATTTAACAGTGAATACCCTGATGTCATTGTCGTTATGTTGCAGCCCTTGTTACGCGAATCGATCCCGAAAACAGCGGAAGAGATACAAAAGCGCAGTCATGAACTAATGTTCACTAATACGTTCTTACGTGAGATGAGAGCAATAGCATTATCCAAAGAGCAAATTAAAAAGGACTGGATGATGTCTGGGAGTCTTGAAAAAAAGATGAGTCGCTTGAATGTCCATATTATTGAAGATAGTTCTTTTGAAAAACTAGATGCTTCCACACGTTACTCGGCAGATTCAAGATTGATAGAAGACCTTTGTTCTCGTGGTTATACATCAAGCAATGAATGGCTAACAAAAAACTATCGTTCGATCTGCAAACGCTCAAGTGTTGATCTGAAAGAATTGTTTGCTTGATTAGTGATGTTTTATTAGTCAAAACTATCGCTATAAAAAACTAATATTACCCGACTTGGATTATGCTTCTAAAACTAGAAGTTATAGCTTAGGAATAATTCGGTGTAGTCATCCCGGCTGACGGAAAATGCCAGATCATTGCGTTTCTGATTCAAGAAAAACCGGCCTTGTAGTTCGAGTAACCAACTATCTCCGAGTCGCCTACTAGCCTCGATATTGAAAAATTTACCGCCGTTGTCTCTGTCCCATACAAGTCCAATAAGCGCTTCACTGGATTGAACGTCATTGAACGCGAGACGGGCGCCGATAGCAATATCGTCTTCATATATACTCGTAGATAATCCATCGCGGTCATCATAGTGATATTCACTGAGCACGCCCAGGTCGAGAGCGGTATCCATAATGCCGACAAAGGTGTATTCAAATCCAGCTGCAAGTGCATTATAGGTCGTGCCTTGGCCACTGCGATGCAAGGCTTCAAACTTCCACAGCATATTGCCTTTGGTTGTTTGGATATCTGCTGATGTTTGATTGATGATGTCATAGAAAGGAATTAAGAAAGGATTGCCGCCACTATCAGTACTGAAGAGCAAACGCGGGTCTCGACTGGTTCCATAAAAATGTGACAAGCCAATATCCCAGTCACCAATGTAGTGTGAGTAACGAGCGGCAAGATCGATATGCTTTTCTTTTGCAGCAGATTCAAACTGTGAACGGTCTTGTCGCGTTTCAGGGATCGATCTTAATCTGGCTGACGTGCCTGGGAAGTTACGCTCACGGAAATAGGGCATGACAAATAGATCGACTGTGCCCCAATCATTGATCAGTGCGAGGTTTATCATTGGTTGTCCCAATTTATCTTCGGTATCGAGATTTTCAACCAGATCAGTTTGATTAATGATATCAACTAAATGTTGAAATTCAGTGACGCCCCAAAATACTTTGCGTATGCCGAGCCGTAATTCCCAACGTTCGGAAACTTTTAAATAAGTTAATTCCCGAATATCAAGATGTGTTCGTTCGTTATCATGTTCATCAATACGAACATAAGGCACAAAGGCGATACTTTGATCGCCATCATCCCATTCATGGAAGTACTCGGGTTCAAAGACGAATGAAAAATTGGTGTCGTGGTCTTGACGTGTGTCTTGTGCTGTTTGGTTAAAACCTCTGAGTTCTAACCCGGCAAAACCACTCCATTCACCTGCATAAGATGCAGCACTTGCAAACGTGATTAAAAATAGAAATAAATATTGTTTAAATGTTCTCATTCTATTTCTGCTTATCAATCTCCCTGTTTGTACTATTCCTACCTAGCGCGCTTGAGTGTATTTTTGTCAAAGTCTCTATCACTTAAGCCGTTTTTGAATTTGTAATCAGTCCAGCTCAGGGTTGTACTCTTACTGGTTTGGTGGTTAGTCATTTGCATACTATCGGGACGCCAATATTGATCAAGATATTGTTTGTAATCGAGAAATTGTAATGTTTTTAATTGTGAATTTTTTCTATCGAAGAATTCGAGTTGAAGTGGTTGATACATCTCTTTATCCAACCAGACAATTTGACGGGTATAGCCGGAGTGTTCGTATTGTGGGAAACGTTCAATGACAAAGCACTCTCGACCATTCAGGGTTTCATCGCGTAACCATTTATATTTATATTTTTCTACTTCTTGTGAAGATAGATCTTCATAAGCATATTCACTGCCAACAAATGGACCTGATTTATTAGAAGATGAAATCCGTTTAACACGTTTTAATGCGGGTAAGTACAACCACTGGTCATCGGGTGTTAATGAATGTGTATGGCTAAGAAAAGCGGTACCTTTTATATCCTTGGGTGCATCAAATGTGATTAAACTTTTATCTCCATCACCAGGCACTTCAAACGTCGTGATGCGCATGACGCGGTTGCTTGAGTCACCTTGTTTATTTTTTAGGGTCATACTCATATCGGCTACTTGATCTGTCCAACCACTATCACGTTGGTCTGCTTCTTGTACGATAGCTAAGCCTTTTTCTTCAGGAGTTTCAGCATAGGCTGAATTAAGCAGCAGTGTTAACAGTATCGGTAGTATCAATATTTTTTTCATCAGTTTTTCCTTCAATTTTCATTAATATGGCTGGCAGAAACAGGAAGTCAGCAAATATTGCAAAGGCAATGACAATTGCTGTTAAGAGGCCCATGCCTGAATTTAGTTCGAAGCTGGATGTTGACAGAATTAAAAAACCGGCAATCAGAATTATCGATGTGATAAGTAATGCACGGCCTACAGTTCTAAATGCATAACGCACCGCATCTTCAGAGTTGAGTCCTTTCTCACGTCGGGCACGTAAGTATTTGCTCAGGAAATGCACAGTATCGTCGACTACAATGCCGAGGCTCATGCTGGTCACAACAGACAATGATAAGCCGATTTCACCAACGGTTAAACCCCAAAGACCGAAGCCCATCGCCGCAGGGACTAAGTTAGGAATTAAGCTGACAAAGCCAATTTTGACTGAGCGTAGTGCGAAGATTAAAACAATTGAGATTAAAATTAATGCAATCGTTGTCCCAATTAGCATGCTGACAATATTTCTCTTGCCAATATTGGCAAACATGATTGATGTACCACTACCATCTGCTTGAGCGATATGTGTTGTATTTTCGTGCAACCATTTTTGGGCACGTTCTTCAATGTCGAGTAAGTTGTTTGACGATATAGTTTTAAGTGTCGCCGTCATACGCGTTGCGGATTTGTCGACATTAATCTGGTTGTTTAGATCAAGCCCGTAGGGTAGTGACATCTCATAGAGCAACAAATATTGCGCGGCTAGATTTCGTTCGTCCGGGATTTTATAAAATGAAGCATCATCCGCGTGCATGTTTTTATTAAGTCGTTTTGCTATATCGGTATAGATATTAACATGTAATGTTTCTGGTTGTTCGCGATACCAGTTTGCGAATGCCTCGATCTCATTGAGAAACTCTGGCTCACTGATCCCCCCCGTTTCAGACGCGGTAAGCGAGTATTCAATATTATATAGACCGGTGAGGTTCTCTGTTGTGAAATCTGAGTCCGTTCTAAACGATACAGACTCATCAAAATAATGAACGAAGATATCATTCAACTCATTACGAGGTAATGCGGCGACTAATAATATAATTAGCCCCATCATGCCCCAGAATAGGCTGTTTTTCTTTGCGATAACAAACTCAGAAAACTTTGCCATGAGCCTGTTATCGTCTGCTTTCTCTTCTTTAATATTTACCGGGAGCAGCGAGATTAGGGCTGGAAGCAAAGAGACGGATAAAACAAATGATACCAATACACCTAGTGCAACGAAGTTACCTAGATGTCTAAATGGTGGCACATCAGAAAAATTCATTGTGATGAATCCCAAAGCCGTTGTAACACTGGCGAGGAAAACGGGCTGAAGGTTTAAACGCAGACTTTCAAGCAAGGCATCATTCTTTAATAAACCGTGTTTCATACTATGGATAAACGTAACGAGGATATGGACGCAGTTGGCAATAGCGACAGTGAGGATAATCGTTGGTGCACTTGCCGAAGGAGGGGACAACGGCATCCCAAAATATGCGCCAAGACCCATAGCTGAGAGGATCGAGAACATGATGACTAGCAATGTTGCAAAGGTGCCGGTAAACCCACCTACCAATAACGCTAGCAACAATAACATGACGCCAAAGCTGATCGGGACTAATGATGCCATATCATTTTTGGAAGATTCTGAAAATGAATTATTCATCATTATCATGCCGGTGAGATAAACATTCACATTCGGGTGTGTTAGACGTATCTCATCGGCAAGGTTTCTGACATAGGTGACGACTTCCGGCGTCTCGACCATTTCATTAATTCGAGGTAATTGCACAGTAACATTGATTGCGGTGACATGACCGCTATCAGAGATGAGCCTGTTGATGAGTAAAGGTTCTGCTATCGCGATATCTCTAATTTTATCTAGTTCTTGCTCTGATAATTCCTCTGCGTTTATGACCAAATCACGGACTATCAAGTCATCTTCTTCTGCCTCTGTGTGTTGAAAATTTGATATTGAATCGACACGATTGGAGTAGGGTATTTGCCAGGCTTTTTCTGTTGTTTCTTCAATCAGCTTAAGTACCTCGTGACTAAAGACATTGCCATCATTAGGCTCGAACACGATCAGTACATTGTCATTTCTGGTATACGTGTTTTCGAGCGCTTCAAATGCTAATAATTGTGGGTTGTCCTCACTGAAGAATACTCGGTAACTGGTTGTGAAGTTGATTAAGCGCCCGCCGCTGGCAGCAAGTGTCACAAAGACCAGACTGAAAAAAATGATATACCAGCGGTGTTGTAAAACCCATTTCGGGTAAGATGTTTCAATCCAGTTCATACTTGTCCCTCAGTTTTAATCCGTTAATAATAAATATTTTGTGAAATATTCACTTTAGGGAATGATTTTTTATCGTTTTTTAAGTCCAGTTATTAATAGTTTTACAGCTGATAAGGCCTTTTTCTCAAACTCTTCCTTTGTGAAAAAGTGTACAAACATTGGCACATCAAATAGTACTAGCATTGAGTGGATCGCTGCAGCTGTATCTATAACATCATCGACGTTAAATTCCCCAGTTTGGTTTCCGTATGCAATTATTTCCGCTATGAGTGCATTCTCGTTGTTTATTTTGCTATGAACCAAGTCAGCTCTATTTTTTGTTATCTCTATTACTACTTCATCTATCTTTTTGTTCTCAAGCAGCATTTCTTGCGAAGAATTGAGTGTTCCGAGAACATATTTTTCCAGCTTTTGTGCAGCAGTTAAACTGGCATCTCGTACGACAGATTTAAGGATATCAAGTCGTTCATACATGCAGTCTTTAGCACAAGTGGCAGCTATTTCTTCTTTATTTTTATAATAACGATAGATATTTGCTGCCGACATACCTGCATCTTTAGCGATTTCAGCCATG
The DNA here is from genome assembly GCA_963976795.1 of uncultured Gammaproteobacteria bacterium. Classification (GTDB taxonomy): domain Bacteria; phylum Pseudomonadota; class Gammaproteobacteria; order Eutrophobiales; family Eutrophobiaceae; genus UBA7359. The sequence goes on along the minus strand of CAXBLT010000006.1, from coordinate 17,114 downwards.
GTTGTCTTATTATAACCATATTCACTAAAACGATTTACTGCGGCTTCAAGAATGATATCGGCAGGATTAACTTTATCTATCTGTAGGGCAGTATTTTTCATAGAGAGAGAATAATAGATCGTAAATAGTGAATACTCAATTAAATATTCACTATTCAGAAAGAAGTCGATTTTTTAGGTAAAACTTATCCAGATTTAACGCTGTTCAAAACAACGCTTTTCTGCCAAGCGCAAACGTACAAGCTCAATTTCGCTAGTAGCTGCTTTAGAACGAGTTTGATTTAGGTGATTTTGATAAGGCGCATAGGCAAAGAAATAGAGTGTAGGAGAGACTACTGCCAATGCATAACTCGCAACGCGTTTGTCACTGTAGTAATTTGTTTTGTAATGAAAGGTCTTTTGTTCGAGAGCAGAGGCTTGCATGTATAGGTCGTTACACGTCCTATTATCGTAGAGCCCCTCTGTAAATGGTTGTTCAGCCCCCGCCAAGTTTAATGCATTAGCTTGAATGCTCAATAACAATAAAGATATCAATGATATAGTTTTTAAATTTAACATGCTTGTTTGCCATTTCAGTAGTGTTCTAAGACTATAGCGGCAGGCCGTGCGAAAAATTTATCATTGATACTGTTCTAAGTACTCCCTGCTCAATAGTTCTGCGTGCGTGCGTTCGATTGGATCCATTTGTTTGATCAGGTTTTCTGAGATGTTCTTTGCGAGAAAGACGCCATTTCTTGCTGCCAGAGTATACCAAGCGTAGGCTTGTACATGATTAGCGTCGACTCCGCGGCCATTTAAATACATATAGGCAAGTTTATCTTGTGACGATGCGTGCCCCAGTTTTGCAGCTTGTCCAAACCAAAAGATGGCTTGCGTGTCATCTTGTTTGACACCTTCACCGCCGTAATACATGAATGCGAGATGATACTGAGCTTCAGCATCATCTTTACCAGCCAATAAGGTGAATTGTTCATGTGCGGTTTGATAATCGCCAGACTCATAGGCTTCAATGGCAGTAGTATTGTCATAGGCAATAGAGGGTGGCCCGATTACGATGCCCAATAACAATAGCAGCTTACAATTTGTCACGATTATTGAAATGATTATTTAAATTTTCATTGTAGACTATTTGCAACGAAGTGGAGAAATACAGTTTCTTCTTCCCAATAATGCACTGAATGGACTTGAATATTAGAAGTTAATCCCAATGTAATTGTAAAATAGCTAGATAAATCGCATGCATATATCAAAAGATAAAAGCAAACCAGCACTAGGCATCCTCGGCGTCATTATCTTGATGATGCTTGTTTTGATGTTCTATTGGGACACTGAGCCAGATGTGTTCGATGTACAGCAGCAAAGCCAATATCGAAATCAGGGCAGTACAGATTATGTAACAGGTTTTGTGACAACCGCAACGATGATCGAAGTTGCTGAAACGTTGTTCTCTAAACGCGGTGGTTACCTTAGTAATGACATCATGCCTCCCAGTGTCTTCATGGATAATATACCGTCTTGGGAGTTTGGTGTTTTAACACAGATACGTGATTTGGCGAGATCAATGCGTAATGATTTTAGTCGTTCACAGACACAGTCAGTAGAAGACAAAGACTTGATGATTGCTGATCCGCAATTCCATTTTGATTCTGAATCATGGGTTTTACCCTCGACGGAACGAGAATATAAAAAAGGAATTGATGCGCTGAATAATTATTTGGCCCGCTTAGCGGACCCAAACGAGCAAGACGCGCAGTTTTTTGCTCGGGCTGATAATTTACGGGATTGGTTAGCTATTATTGAGAAACGCCTAGGTAGTTTGTCGCAACGTTTAAGTGCCAGTGTCGGGCAGGCAAGGGTAAACACCGATCTCGAAGGTGATGCTGAAGCTACGCAATCTACTATTAAGCCAGATTTGGTGGAGGTAAAAACACCGTGGTTGGAGATAGATGATACTTTTTATGAAGCCCGAGGGACTTGCTGGGCTTTAATTCATTTCATGCATGCTATTGAGTATGATTTACATGATGTATTACAAAAGAAAAATGCATTAGTGAGCCTTCGCCAGATAATTCGCGAACTAGAAGGTACTCAGGATAGGGTCTGGAGCCCGATGATCATGAATGGGACCGGTTTTGGTTTCCTTGCGAATCACTCATTGGTCATGGCATCTTATATATCACGCGCTAACTCTGCTGTGATTGACCTCAGGAATTTATTAGAGCAAGGTTGAATTTAATCCTGCGAGGTAGTTTAGCTGCATACAGAATTATTGTAGATCGCTGTGATACTTATTAACTTGTTCTTTTAATTCATAAAGGTTTTTAACTATTAACGTTGGCTCAATTCCCCATGGGTCAAAAACCTTATTTTCAAACCGATCGACCCATGCGGCTTTCATGCCGGCAGAAATAGCACCCATGACATCGAAAGGGTTACTTGATACAAGCCATGCCTTGTCAGTATCAGCTGCGGTCTCGTTTAAAAAATGTTGGTATACGGCCGGGTCAGGTTTATATGACTTAACGCCATCGACGCTAACTATGCCGAGGAAATATTCTTTTATACCAGCTGTGGTTAATAATTCCTCTATCATGTCTATGCTCCCATTTGAAAATGCAAATAACCTATAGCCGAAGTCATTGAGTTGTTTTATAGAGCTAATGACATCATTAAATGGGGGTAGTGCGCGGTAAGCATGAAGTAGCTTCTGTTTTTCTTCTCTTGTAAGGGGCGTTTTATAGTACATACAAGTGTAGTCCAGTGCTTCACTGACGCAGACTGAAAAAACTTCATACTTATTCATTAACGCTCTACGAAAAGTATATTCCAGTTGTTTATCGCGCCATGTGTGAGAGAAGGCCAGACTTTTATCACCAACAATCTTTTTTAATTCTTCATTTGCGCCATATATATCAAGTAAGGTCCCATAGACATCAAAGGCGAGCGTGATAGACATTTTATTCCTGATCAGAATGAGATTATCGATGAAATAAAAAAATATTAGTTTCTTACTTATTCTTTCCAGTGCGGCGGATATGTTTTTTCGTAACCTGGAATAGATTCAATTTTTTTACACCATGCGCCAATGGCAGGATAGTTATCATCAATCGATCTTAAATTGCCACTTACTTCTTCAGTATTGTCTTTCGTCGCTGCCCTGGATAGAAAGGGTATTACTGGATATAAAACAAGGTCCGCAGCTGACAGTTTATCGGAAGTAAGATAATCGTTGTTTTCTAAACTGGCATTCAATCTAGTTAATTCTTTTTCAATGGTTTCTCTTGCTGTGATAGCAATTTGCTTTTTATCCGCCAACTCTCCAAAAAATATGGTTCTGGCATAATCTAGGATATTGGGTTCTATATAGTTCAGGATTTCCATGATGGCGCACCAAATTTTACTGCGCTCTACCGGGTCGTTGCCGAATAAGGCAGGCTCTGGTTTTAAATCTTCCAGGTAGCGTATTATGGCAACCGATTCATGCACTGTTACAGAACCATCCCGGATAGCAGGTACTTTACCTCGTGGGCTAATGGCCAGGTATTCATCTGATTTCAGTTCTTCGTCTGTGAAATTCAAGCGCTTACTTTCATACTCAATTTGTTTTGCTTCGAGTGCTAATAAAACTCGCCAGGCGTAAGGACTTCCGCTACCCCAAAAAACTTCGAGTGTCATTATTTCTCTCCAAAATAGTGTTTGTTCGATAATCAATCATAGAGCGGATATTGATGTATAGAATGAAATATTTTATCAATGATCCTGTTATATAAGTAATCTATATTAGCAAGTAATTGTTAATTTTTGGAGATGAATTGTCCATAGGCTCGACAACCATCTTCAGTTGCTATTTCGTCAATCACTTCTAGTGTATCGATGTTGATTACGGAGATCATGTTATCAAACCAATTAGCAACATACAGTCTATCTGAGTCTGGGTGCAGGCCGATACCTTCCGGATATTCCCCGACCTCAATCTGATGCGTGCTTGTCATGATGCTTCTGTCAATAACTGACACCGAGTTTGAACGTTGATTAGTCACAAATAATCGATTATTTTTTTTATCTATTGCAATGGCGTAAGGAAAATCGCCCACTTTTATATGTTGAATTGTTTTTTGTTGTTGTAAGTCCACCACGCTAATATCACCAGATTGCACATTAGCGCTATATAGTTCTTTTCTTTCCGGGTCGAGCGTTATACCAAAGGGTGCGCGGCCTACTTTTATTGTGTTAACAATATTATTGTCAATCAGATTAATGATCATAATGGTATTGTCATCGCGGTTGGCGACGTATAAAAATAATCCGTCAGGGTCTGCTGTGAGTCCTGAAGGGGAGTCACCGGCATTGATTCTTGTTTTTACTGATAAGGTATTTGTGTCAATAACGTAAACATTATCTTCATACCAGTCTGCAACATATACCGATTTGTCATCAGGGCTAATTGCAATAGCCAATGGCCCACCACCCACGTTAACTGTTTCTATAACGGAGAGAGATTCTGTGTTGATAACAGAGATATCATGACTCTTAGGGTTGCTGATGTAGACTCGTTTGCCATCATTGCTAACAACAACGCCGGCAGGACTGCTACCAACTTTAATCGTTTTGATAACCTTATTTATTTCTGTGTCGATAACAGAAACAGAGTCACTTCCTTGATTTGTGATGTAGGCATAGGGTTGGGCTTGCAGGGTGCAAACCCAACTTAACAGTAGTACTAACAATATCGTTGTGATTGTACTCATGCTGCTTTAATCCCGAATGGTCTTAGTCTCTCATTGATATAATTACTTTCCAGCAGCAGTTTTAATGCCTTCTAAACCAGTCTCATAAAGGGTCGTCACCGCAGTGATGGCAGCTGTATCAGTTTGGCCTTCAGGTGGGGTAGGACCAGGGAAGGCACGATAAAAAGCACCTTTCATCTGGACTAAAGAACTTGCCCCATTATCAACTGGAGTGATAGAAATGGTGGTGCTCAATGTCGCAATCGGCAATTCTTTCATTATGCGACCTTTTTCTAATTGTTCCATTGCATATAACATTTTCATGTTTTCTGCATCGTTCTTGTATAATTTCTCGGTTACTTTTTCACCTGTATCATATTCAATAGTTCGAACTGAGCCTTTTTCTGAACCCTGACTTGCGATACAGCTTGTAACCATTGAATTCCACTTTGTGATAGAGCAGAAATCACTTACGATAGCCCATACTGCTTCTGGTGAAGCATGGACTTCCATTGTTACAAGTACTTTTTGTCTTGCTGGTCCATGGGCAAATACCAATGCCGGAATAAGTAATATGCTTAAGATGCTTAGCTTAAGGTAATTCATTATGGTTAATCCCCGTTGAACTATTTATATTGTATTTTTGTATTGTGATACCTTCATGCAGATGAAGTTCATGAAGACATAGTGTAATAGCTCTGTATCAATATGGCTATGTTCTGCTGGATGGCTAAAATACAAGGGTTTTCAGTTCTCCTGAAAAAAGATCAGGTTCAAGGAGAGCATTCAGCCCTTATATTTTGTGTATCAAATAACAATTGGCAAGACTAGTAATATAATGAAAAAAGTATCCAGAACAATACAAGTAGTTTTTCTGTTCGTTTTATTTAGTTTAGTTGTATTGATTATGTGTGTGAAGATGCCTGGAAAATCAATGTCATCGAATTTGCGGCCGTTGACAGAGTCGCAAACTGAATTGTCATTGCGATTAAAACAACATGTACTGAAACTGGCGGGTGAAATCGGTGAGCGCAATTACGGAGTTCCTAAAGCGTATAATAATGCAGCAGATTTTATAGTAGAAGCGTTTCAAGAATCAGGGTTAGTGCCTTATGAAGAAGAGTTGGGTGATAAGTTACAATACAGAAATATTATTGCTGAACATTATGGAGTAAGTTTGCCCGAGGAAATAATAGTAATAGGAGCGCATTACGATACTGTTTTAGGCTCACCTGGTGCGGATGACAATGCTTCGGGTGTTGCTGTAATGCTTGAAATAGCACGGCAATTAAAAACAAGACAATTTGCTAGAACAATACGATTCGTTGCCTTTGCCAATGAAGAAAACCCTCATTTCCTTACATCTAACATGGGTGGTTTGTTTCACGCCAAGCGGTCATATAGGCGAAAGGATGAGATAATTGCTATGTTGTCTTTAGAGATGCTAGGTTATTTTTCAGACGAGGTTGATAGTCAATCTTATCCCACACCGTTAAATTGGTTCTACCCAAACAAAGCAAATTTCATCGCTTTTGTTAGTAATTTCAGTTCACGTAATTTGTTGAAAAAGAGCATAGGTGTTTTTCGAGACGCGATGACATTTCCATCTGAAGGACTCACTGCTCCTGTGATGTTAATCCCTGATGTGAGGAGATCCGACCAGGCTGCATTTTGGCGATACAACTACCCTGCATTTATGATTACAGATACGGCTGCCTATCGATATGATGGATATCATAATGTCAGCGATATGCCTGACAGGCTTGATTATGAGTCGATGGCTCGAATCACGACAGGTTTAATAGCCGTACTTGAGATGCTCGCTGGAGACTAACGATGAAAAGTTATTCTTAATGTTATATAAATACCTTAAACTATCGCGCTTAAAGCGTTAAGTCAGGCCAAAATACCTCGTATACACGCACTATAATTACAAAATTCCTTTTATATCTTTGCCAGGGGACGCTTTTATGAAAATTATTCTTGCACCTGATTCCTTTAAAGGGAACTTAACTTCGTTACAAGTTGCCACTGCACTAGAAAAAGGCGTGAAAAGAGTCTTGCCCAAAGCAAAATGTATCAAGGTTCCAATGGCCGATGGTGGGGAAGGAACAGTGCAATCATTAGTTGATGCGACCGGTGGAACATTTATTCGTAAACGTGTTACCGGGCCAACAGGTCATACTGTTTCAGCACGATATGGTATGTTAGCTGATGGTGAAACTGCGGTCATTGAAATGGCAGCAGCTTCCGGGTTGCCGCTTGTTAGTGGCAAAGAATTGAACCCGCTTAAGACAACGACATTTGGTACGGGTGAACTTATTCTGGATGCTGTCAAACGTGGTGCGACGAAAATAATTATTGGCATCGGTGGCTCAGCTACTAATGATGGCGGTGTCGGTATGGCACAAGCTTTAGGTGTTCAATTCATGAATAAACGTGGAAAGGAAATTACTGAATTTGGTGCTGGTGGTATGCTCGATAAGATTACCAGTATTGATATGAAAGGTCTGGAGCCGGTAATCAAAAAAATAAAAATTGTCGTAGCGAGCGATGTCAATAACCCACTATGTGGTAAGGAGGGTGCATCAAATGTTTTTGGTCCACAGAAAGGTGCTACGCCAGCAATGGTTAAAATACTGAATGCCAACTTAAAACATCTAAGTAAGGTTATTAAATCAGATTTGAAAAAAGACATTATTAACGTAAAAGGCGCTGGTGCTGCTGGAGGTTTAGGTGCAGGCCTCATTGCATTTACCCGAGCAAAAATGAAAAGCGGTATCGATATCGTGCTAGAAGCAACAAATTTTACGCAATACATTAAAGATGCTGATCTGGTTATTACTGGTGAAGGTAGTGTGGATTCCCAGACCGCATTTGGCAAGACACCTTCCGGTGTCGCCAAGGCTGCTCGAAAGCATCAGGTACCTACAATTGCTATCGGCGGTGGCCTTAGCAATGATGCCCGTGGTGTCTTTGCATATGGTATTGCTGGTTTAGAGAGTGCATACGCGCGTGAGATGCCTTTAGATGAAGCGATGAATAATTCTAGATTATATATAGCAAACGCAGCAGAGCGAGCTATTCGTTTAATATTAGTTGGCAGTAAGATAGCAAAAAGTAAAGTACGATGATGATGATAATCCGGACTCAATTTCCCCATGAAATTTTCTAAATTTGCATCACGTTTCAGTAGTCATTCTGGCATTGTTAAGCTTATGGATGATCTGGGTAATGCTATGTCTGGTAATACTGATGCATTTATGTTGGGTGGCGGTAATCCGAGTCATATCCCAGGAGTTCAACAATACCTTAGAGATTCACTACACAGATTGATTGATAACCCGGTCTTATTTTCACATGCCGTAGGGAATTACGAATTGCCGCAGGGGAATCAAGAATTTATTAATGCCGTAGTTGAGTTAATGAATAAACAGTATCAATGGGGCATTAAGGCTGAGAATGTTGCTTTAACAGTTGGTAGTCAGTCTGCATTTTTCTTTTTATTTAATATGTTAGGAGGCGAAGATGAAGATGGAACTCATAAACAAATTCTTTTGCCTATAACGCCAGAATATATTGGTTATTCTGATGTTGGCTTAAGCGATGATTTGTTCTATTCCTACCGACCGCTGATTGAAAAACAGGACAATCATTTTTTCAAATATCACGTTAATTTCGATGAAATGGTTATACGTAAAAATACTGCAGCAATGTGTGTGTCACGACCAACCAATCCAACTGGGAATGTGTTGACAGACGATGAGGTGTCCCGGCTTTTGTCTCTGGCTGAGACGCATGATATACCACTAATCATTGATAATGCATATGGGGAACCTTTCCCAAATATAATTTTTACCAAAACGAATCCCGTATGGAATGAAAATGTTATTTACTGCATGAGCTTATCGAAAGTGGGATTGCCTGGTACACGTACTGGCATAGTTATAGCTGATGAGCCAGTTATAAATTCAATCCGAAATATGAATGCAGTAATCAATCTTGCCACGGCTAATGTCGGCGCAATGATAACAAAGGATCTTATTAGTAGTGGCGAAATATTAAGGTTATCCGCGCTTCAAATAAAACCTTATTATCAGGCCAAAGTTGCACATGCTGTTGAGCTTATTCATAGGGAACTTGATGGACTGGATTATTATATACATAAACCAGAAGGGGCAATCTTTCTATGGCTGTGGTTACCGAGTTTACCAATAAGCTCTGATGTATTATATGAACGTTTAAAAGAAAAAGGTGTTATCGTTATTTCAGGCTCATATTTCTTTCCTGGATTGGAAGAAGACTGGGAACATATGCGCCAGTGTATTCGTATCACTTATTCAATGGAAGAAAGCATAGTTGAACAGGGCATTAAATTAATAGCAGAAGAGCTAAAAAGTATTCTTTAAGGATGGGACATGGTTTACCGTCCATCAATTGAGTCGAGTATATTCGCACCAAATGAAATTAGTTTTTCAGTGACTGGCTTTTTACGTTCATACTTTATTTCAAATATGTCGGCAGTGTTTGCTGCGCTGGATAAATAATCATCGCTGGTTATTAATTCATCGACTAGGTTAAGCTCTATTGCTCTCTTTCCGTACCAATGTTCTCCGGTTGCAATCTTGTGAATATCTACTTGTTCTCTATTGTCTTTGACGAACTCCTTGAAAAGATGATGGGTATCTTCCAATTCTGCTTTAAACTTCTCTCTGTCTTCGTCTGTGTTCTTACCAAACATCGTCAAGGTTCTTTTGTAGTCACCGGCAGTTATCTGTTCAAAATCAATATCCAGCTTTTTTAGTAATTTATGAAAATTCGGGATCTGGGCCAGAACACCTATTGAGCCAATAATTGCAAAAGGTGCAGCAATAATTTTCTCGGCAACACATGCCATCATATAACCCCCGCTGGCAGCAACTTTATCAACGGCAACCGTGAGCATGATTCCTTTATCGCGGACACGCCTGAGTTGTGATGCACCCAAGCCATAGCCATGAACTGTTCCACCGCCACTTTCAAGGACAACAACAATCTCATCTTTTTTATCAGCAATCGTTAATATAGCCGTTATTTCTTCTCTTAGAGATGAGACAGTGCTGGCTTTTATATCTCCTTTGAAATCCAGCACAAAGATCTTTTTTCTTTCATCACTTGGGGCTTTATCTTTTTCTTTAAGATTTTGTTTCTGTTTTTTCAGATACTTTTTAAACTCTTTTTTATCTAACACCTGTGAATTGAGCATGAAACTCATGGTTTCATATTTGTCATTAATATTTTTTATATTGAGATGTTCATTATCACCTTTGGCACGTGAAACAATAAAAATTATTGCACCAATGGCAAATAGCAAAATTAATACTACTGTAAGGAATTTGGCTAAAAACATGCCGTATTCTATTAAAAACTCCACTGATTAATACTCCCTGGTAACGTTGTATTGTGATTTGTCTGCATTATAACTATTTTTATTGTAAAACAGCGTATTTTTATACGGGAGAATTAACCTTTTCTACCATTCATGCGGTATTATTAAAATAATTCAATATTGTGATTGAATGTTAATTATGAAGTTTATTTTCAGTATTATCGGTGGATATATTGGCGCACTAATCGATTCGCTTACAGGGTTCATTTTTGGCGCTACGATAGGCTTATTGTTTGCTTATGTAATAGAGCTAAAAAAGATTCTTCGCATCCTTGAAGATAAAGTATCTGTAATCCAGTCAAATCTGATCGACAGTAACCTCATGTCTGATGAGACGACTTCAGATGGAATTCAGATAGACAATGTCGATATCGAAGAAATCTCAATTGAGGAAGAGGCTGTTGATCCGGAAGAAGTCACTCAAATCAATTCAGCTTATAAAATTGATAAAGAAGAAACAAAACCAGAACTAGAAATAACCTCTACGCTTTCATGGAAAACTGCTTCTGCAGTTGTCTCTGATACACAAAACCCATTTGGTAAGATGATTTCTGTCATTCGACAGTTTTTCACTACTGGTAATGTTGTTGTAAAAGTAGGCGTCATAATTTTATTTTTCGGTGTTGCATTTTTGCTTAAATATGCTGCACAACGAAATGCATTTCCGATTGAACTTAGACTTATTGCTATTTCAATTAGTGCGATAGGAATGTTGATCTTTGGTTGGCGGTTACGGAACACAAAAGCTCAATATGCTCTAGTATTGCAAGGCGGTGCAGTAGGGGTGCTCTATCTAACAGTGTTTTCTGCGGCAAAACTCTATACCGTATTGCCCTTAGGTTTAACTTTTGCTGTGATGCTTACTCTTGTTGTATTTTCCTGTTTATTAGCAGTATTACAAAGTTCACGCTCACTCGCCTGTCTGGCGACAATTGGTGGGTTTCTTGCCCCTGTATTAACTACTAGTGGTGGTGGTAGTCATATTGCTTTATTTTCATATTATGCCGTTCTTAATGCAGGCATTTTTGGAATTGCCTGGTTTAAGACTTGGCGCATTCTAAATTGGCTAGGTTTTGTCTTTACCTTTGTGATTGCATCTTTATGGGGACATGATTCATATCATCCAGAATATTTTAATACAACGGAACCTTTCCTGATTATCTTCTTCTTGTTTTATGTGGTTATAGCAATTCTATTTGCACATAAACAACCACCTCATCTAAAAGGACTGGTCGATGGTTCATTAGTCTTTGGTGTGCCTCTGGTGGGCTTCACTTTACAAAGTTTATTAGTCCATGATTATGAGTTTGGACAGGCTTTTTCTGCGTTAGGTATCAGTTCACTCTATATAATCTTGGCAAGGTGGTTATGGAATAAACAAATCGAAGGTATGCGTTTATTAACGGAATCATTTTTGGCACTTGGTGTTATCTTCGGCAGCATAGCTATTCCATTTGCACTTGATGGTAATTGGACTGCAGCAGCATGGGCACTTGAAGGTGCGGGTATTAGTTGGGTCGGTATACGGCAAAAACGATTATTACCTAGAGTTTTTGGTATCTTATTACAATTCGGTGGCGGGTTTATTTTTCTTGTGTCTAATACGGCAGAGTATGATTCATTGCCCATAGTCAATAGCACTTATATGGGGGCGTTTTTGTTAAGTTTAGGCGGGTTATATAGTGCCTTCTTGTTTTATAAACACAGAGAACAATTAAAACAAGGTGAACGATTTGTTCATTGGATGTTGTTAATATGGTCCTTGTTATGGTGGTTTTGTTCAGGTGTTAATGAAATTGATAATCATGTAATGTCACAGTATGAGATCAATGCAATATTGTTTTTTATCACAATTAGCATGCTCACACTTTCTTTAGTGGTACGCACTGTTCATTGGAAAGACGCAGAATTACCGCCAGTTTTACTTCTGCCTATAATGTACCTTGTTGCCTTTATTCAATTTGTTGATGCGCCTTCAAGAAATCCTTTAAGCCATTATGGATATGTTAGTTGGATAGCAGCGTTTACTATCCAAATGCTCATTTTGTACCGCAGTGAATGGGTGTGGAATAAAAAGATACTTGCGCTGTGGCATTCCTTTTCAATATATCTTTATGTATTTATTTGTACCTGGATTATTTCTGATTTTGTTAATTATTTATTACCAGACCATCGTTTATGGGAAGAAATTATTTGGGGACTGATTCCTGCCTTCGGTGTCATGCTGATGATGTATTTGCGAGACCGTGTGTCTTGGCCGGTAATGGATTATCCACAGAGTTATGTTGGTAAGGGATTATTACCGATCGTAGTTTATCTTGGTATATGGGTTATATTTTCTTGTCATAATCTAGCGGATCCAAAACCGTTACCATATTTACCCATAGTTAATCCTCTTGAGTTAGTTCAACTGTTTAGCATAATTATTACTTTGAATTGGTTGTTTTTAATAAAACAGGAAAAAATACCAAGGATTAATAGTTTAAACCTATCATTTGCCTTCAACCTGGTCGCGCTGGTTACATTTGTGTATATAACTTCAGTAGTTGCTCATACCGTGCATTTTTACGCAGGAGTACGTTTTGATGAATATACCATGTTTAGATCTGAGGTTTTTCAGGCAAGTATATCTATCGTCTGGACGTTATTGGCTTTCATTATTATGTGGTTAGGAACAAGGAGACAATTCAGAGAAACCTGGTTTGTTGGAGCTAGCCTCTTGGGTATTGTGGTAATTAAATTGTTTTTAATTGATTTGGCAGATAGTGGTGGTATTGCACGCATTGTTTCATTCTTGACAGTAGGAGTGCTGGTACTGGCAATAGGTTATTTCTCGCCAATACCACCAAAAAAGAAGGCAATTGTATGATATGAAATATGCGCTAATGGTATTCAGCATATGTGCAGGAAATGTATTTGCTGTTGAACAGGAGTCCATGCATGAATATGCAAGAGGTTTTGAACTAAAAACAGAACAGCAGATTGCTATCTACAAGGTTGCATTGCCCGAAACAGTCTACAAAACGGCAACTGAAAAAGACTTAAGTGATGTCAGGGTTTTTAATCAAGATAATGAGCCTGTTCCTCACGTAATCCAACAGTCAAAAAGAAAAACAGGAGAAAAGATTGAATCGCTTGAACTGCCTTATTTTCCTATAGCTACAGAGGATATTAATCTGACGAGTAATGCTTTGGATATTACAGTCACAAATGAAGGGAAGGTTGTTCGTATTCAGGCTGAAGGAAAAACCAGAGAATTAAATCAAGAGACCGTTAAACATTATTTAATTGATGTAAGTCACATCAATACGCCAATTGACTCTCTTGACTTTAAACTTAATGGTCATGAGTCTGGTTACACAAAGGTATTTAGACTTGATTACAGTAATGATTTGAATCAATGGCTATCACTTGTTCCCCAAGCTACTTTAACTGAGCTTAAGTATGGGCAGTATGCTTTAAAGAATACACGCGTCAAATTACCTCATAAAAACATCAAATATATTCGCTTTACCTGGTTCAATGATGTAGTTCCGTCGGCAATTACATCAGTGAAGGCTAATTTCAAAGATGGGTATCTGTCAGAGAATCAATTTTGGTCGACATCAAGGCTAATCAATAAAAACATTGATGAGGCCATTTATGAATTTGACACAGGAGGTGTCTTTAATGTTGAACAGATTAATATTGAATTCCCAAAAGACAATACGTTGATAGATGTCATTATTGAATCGCGTGTAAGTGAGAATTCACCTTGGAAAAGACGTTATAATGGTGTTTTTTACAAACTATATTTTGAAGAGTTAGAACTTACTAGCAACCCGGTAACTGTTAATTTAACTAACGACCGTTATTGGCAAATTAGGCACCAATCAACAGATGGCGTAGGCAATATTGAGCCTATATTTAAATATGCATGGCGGCCAAATTATCTATATTTTTTAGCTAGAGGTAGTGCCCCCTATGTTTTGGCTTTTGGTAATGCAAATAGCAATACTCGCAATAATATTTCGTCTAAATTAATGAGCATTATCAATCAGAATCTAAGCAGTCAAATGGTTGGCCTCGCTAAAATTGGCAAGGAAATAATTCTTAAGGGGGAACCGGCATTAATTATAAAGAAGAGATTGCCATGGCAAAGAATTGCACTATGGGCAATATTGATAATAGCTGTAATTATTATTGCAACTATGGTTATTCGTCTTTCCAGAAATATGGAAAAAACTGGTAGCACATAATCGTTTTAGCCGACTTTTACACTTGATTTTTGCAACACTAACATGCTTCTCGCATATACAATGCGAGAAATTAAAGCAAAAACCTTTAAAATACTACTGCGATATCAGCGGATATCACAGCTAATTCTTGCGTACTTTAGACAGGTGTAACGTTCTCAGCTTGGGGGCCTTTTTGACCGGCAGTAACAGTAAACTGTACTTGTTGTCCTTCAGCAAGAGTTTTGAAGCCAGAACCATTAATTGCACTGAAATGTACAAATACATCAGGGCCTTGTTCTTGTTCAATAAAACCAAATCCTTTTGAGTCATTAAAAAACTTTACTTTACCGGTTACTAAATCAGACATATCTATTACCTATTAAAAAATTAATAATTGCCATACAAAGGCGGATTTGCCGAGAGACAGCTACTGCTTCCGAAATGCATGACGAGATAAAATATAGAACGCCTTCACGGTAAACATTAACAAAATCACTTCTTGGCCGATTTCGATTATACTCGGGGAAGTGGTTCAGTCAACGCAGATCTAGAAAAATTACAGGTAACAGTGCTGATTTTAATAGATATTTTAATTCAATTATTAGTTCGAAGATAAATTAAAGCTTCGAATAACTACCACCTAATATAAAGTATCTGGCAAGAACAGACTTTCAATATTTGATTCTAACTTTATATTTTTAACTTGATCTGGGTGATATTTTTTTCTGTATTTACTCAAGCGAATAACTTTTTCCCTGATTTTTTCTATATCTACAGCATCCATATTGCTTTTAATTTGTTGTAGGTGTTTTGTTATATCACCAAATACCCTGTCTTTTTCTTGCTGCTGGTATAGTAATAATTGACTTTGTTTATTGCGCTGATTGTTTTTGTCATCAGGACTGAAAGTGTCATAAATAAAATAATGACCGGCGATTACTAGCCATGCATAAGCATTTATCGAGTTTTGTTTTACGCCAACACCATTCATGTAGAGTAAACCGAATCGATACTGACCTAATGGATAGCCCTTTTTGGCTGACTTTTGGTAATAACGCGCGGCTTTTTTTAAATTTTGTGAAATACCTTGACCTTGTTCATACATCAGACCCAACTTATACATCGCGTCAGCTCTACCATTTTTAGCCGCTTCGGAAAATAGCTCAAATGATTTTTTTAAATTTTTTTCTACACCTTGTCCTGATGCATACATAGAACCGAGTGCATACATTGCACGATGGTCACCACGTTCGGCCAAGGGGACAAACTCTTTTGCCGCTGTTTCATAATCACCGCGGAGATAAGCTTGTCCACCTTCTTTAAAGTCTGCCTGGCATAATGGTGTATATAAAAATAGCAGGAGTACAAGTAAACCGCAGGTTTTCATGTTAAGTAAGATCAAATGACTCGACCGTGCCAGAGTCAATCAGACTGGTTTGAACTTCACCTATAAAGTTGCCTATAGCATAGTCAGTTCCATTAGTAATCGCATCAGTGAGTAGAGTGGCGTCTTCAATATCTGTTGTAATGATATGAACTCCATTTGCTTTTAAATACTGAAGTAAATTTTGTTTGTCACGGTCTTCTTCATCACTGTCATTTTTCTGCGTTAGCTCTTCAGGCCCTAGCGTTGAAGTTAATTGTTGCAATGTGTCAACGCCTAGAATCAGTATTTTAGATGAAGTCGACTGGCAATCAGATGAAAGCATATCAAGTGACACGATATTTGAGAGGGCTATGCGAAAATTATATGATTTATGCAATGTATTAATTAATGGCTTTGCACGTTTTTGATGTTTGTTAAAAATATCGATCGGTATATCAAGAATTATTGATTTCCCAGGAGCATACTTTTTTGTTTGAGATAATATTTTTTGCAGCCAATTAAATAGTGATATATCCGAAAACCAGGCTTCAGTAACACGGACTAGAAAATGATTTTTACACTCAGCTTTTCCAGTTTCGGTGATCCGTAAAAATACTTGCCTTAAAATCCATTCATTTATTATTTGTTGTAGAGGGATAGAGAAGATGGATATATCAGAGAGAACTTTATTTAGTTCGTTATCTTCTTCTATAATCGCTTGAAGCCCGGTTTTGTACAATTCTATGCTTGAATCTTCATCATCAAACATTGCCATTACAGGTTGATAAGTTTGGACTATACGTTTTTCATCGATTAACTTTTTAATTTGTTCTTCGGTTTCCTGAGTTGATGTACTGACAGGAATAGTAGTTTCTACTTCATTTTCTGTTTTATTTTCAGTTTGATTATTATTGGCTGTAGACTCATTGTTGATTTGTTCCGGTTTGTTGTTTCCTGAAATTACTTTTAGTTCGTTCTCCAATTTTTCTTTTGCTTCTTTAGCTGCTTTCATTTCAGCTTCCGCTTTTTCTTTAGCTGTAGTAATCGCTTTTAGTTCAGCCTCCAATTTTTCTTTTGCTTCAATAGCGAACTTAGCCTCGAGTTCAGCACGTTCTCTAGCCTCGGCCTCAGCTTTCTCTTTAGCCTCGAGTTCAGCACGTTCTCTAGCCTCGGCCTCAGCTTTCTCTTTAGCCTCGAGTTCAGCACGTTCTCTAGCCTCGGCCTCAGCTTTCTCTTTAGCCTCGAGTTCAGCACGTTCTCTAGCCTCGGCCTCAGCTTTCTCTTTAGCCTCGAGTTCAGCACGTTCTCTAGCCTCGGCCTCAGCTTTCTCTTTAGCCTCGAGTTCAGCACGTTCTCTAGCCTCGGCCTCAGCTTTCT